>CAZJQQ010000040.1:59379-72560 GCA_964548075.1 uncultured Clostridia bacterium
TTGGAATTCCGTGGGCATGCTTGAACTCTTCCAAAAACTGCCCCATTTCACTCTCGCGGCCGGCGGCGACGTCTTCCTCAGCGGGAGCAAGTAGTCTCGCCAGGTTGCTAGCCTTCAGGTATTGCTCAAATGTCCTCGCATCGAGCAGGACAGCGTCCGCCTTACCGTTCTTCGTGAGGATGACAGGTCGACCGGTCTTGTGTAGCTGGTCCAGAATCTTTTGTGCGTTCCGCTTCAAGTCAGTTACCGAGCGAATGTCTTCAGTTAGACTTATTGCCATGGTCGCATATTCTCCGTGATTTGCGGTTCCCCTGAATGTAGCACCGGACAGAGCACGATTTCAATCTCGGGCGCTGTCCTAATTTGACGTACGAGTTAACCCATGACTCCCAGTCTTCGCACCTTTTACGCTTGATAGCATCCTCACTTCCCGGCCTTCTCTTTCATGTCCGCGGTCGCCTTGTACTTTTCCTTCTCTTTATCTTTCTGAAGGTACGGTATCCCTTTGACCATCCATTCAGGCGCGGGCGCGCCCTTCAAGAAATGATCGAAGAACTGCTGCAGGCGCATCGTGTAGTCCTTCTGATTCTGCCGCTTGCGCAACCCGTGAGGCTCGCCGTTGTAGCTGAACAGGTAAGCTTCCTTGCCCAAGCGCCGCAGCGCCAGATAGTACTCGATGCCTTGATACCACGGCACCGCGTCGTCGGCATCGTTGTGGATCATCATCAGCGGAGTCTGCACGCGATCGGCCCTGAACACCGGCGAGTTCTCGAGGTACAGCATCGTCGCTTCCCACAAGTTTCCGCCGATGCGGCTCTGAGTGTGCTCGTACTGGAACTGACGCGGCAGGCCCGTGCCCCATCGAATTCCGCTGTATGCACTGGTCATGTTGGCTACCGGCGCTCCCGCAGAGGCCGCTTTGAAACGCGTCGTCTGGGTGATCATATAAGCGATCTGGTAGCCGCCCCAACTGTGTCCCTGGATGCCGATCGCCTTCTCGTCGACGAAGCCCTTGTCGACCACGGATTGGATCGCAGGCAGCACGCATTTCATCGCGCTCTGTCCGGGATGCCCGATCGTGTAGACGATGTCAGGCTCGAGCACGAGATAGCCGTTGCTCGCGTAGAACGATGGATTGATGCTGTGGCCGGGACGCGGATCGACAAAGCGATGCACGTTCTCCGACAGCGTCTCGTAGATGTACACGATCATCGGATACTTCTTGTTCGGGTCGAAGTTCGGAGGCTTGATCAGCATCGCAGAGAGCGGAACGCCGTCGATGTTCTTGAATCTGACCAGCTCGGAATTGCCCCACAGCAACTGGGCCTTTTGTGGATTCGCGCCGCTGACTTTCTTGAGATCTTTGAAAGTCGGCGAGGTGACCAGCAGATCCGGAAACTCACTGAATGTTGACGCGGTGAGCAGGTAGACATCGGCGTCTTTGGCCTTCGAGGGCGGGTTAAAGTTCTTCGCCGCCATGATCAACTTCTCGGGCATTCCGCCGTCGATCTTGTCTCGATAGAATCCCGAGTCTCGCGTCCACTCATTCTCGGCCCTCAGCAGCAGCGGCTTCGAAGGATCAATGCCCTTCTCCTGCGGATCGAGCCTCGAGTAGCGGAACTCGATCTTCTCTTTTCGGCCAACGCCGTCGGTGAGATTCTTCGCGCTCGATCCATCAGGCGCGACTTGCCAGATGTCGTATTGATCGTAGAGCAGCACGTACTTGTCATCCGATGTCCAACCGCCGCTACCGTAAGACGGCGGAACGCTGGGCGAGTCGTGGTCCTCGCGCCAGAAGTTCACGCCGAGGTTTCGCGTCAGGTTGACGATCTTGCAATCGGGAATCGAAAGCGTGTTCCAGTCTTTCCCGTCGTAGAACAATGCGTAACGTCCGCCCGGCGACCACGTGAAACCGCGGGCGTGCTTCTTCAGGATGGGCTTGCGGCTGCCGTCCGCAGTGTTGACAAGCGAAACATCCGCTGCGTTACTTTCGTCGTCGTAGCCTACGAGAATGCGGTAAGCGCGATCATCGGAGCCCAGAGCCCATCGTCCGTCGCTCGAAGGATTGACGCCCTGCATCGTTTCATCGCCCAACTGCGCGTACTTGTTGTCGCTGATGTGAAACACGGCGCGATAAGAGCGGTTTCTGTCTTGTTCGGCGCGCACCTTTTGCATCGGCTGGATAAAGTCATCTTTCCAGTGCCACAGGTCAACCGAGACCTTATCCTCAGATGAGGCGGATGCCGCCGCATCTTCGCTTTCATCTTTTTCCGGTTCCGCAGGCGGAGCGACGCCGAAAAAGACCTTGCCGCCGTCTTGCGAATAGGTTATCGCGCCTCTTTCGCTGATGACGTAACCGGGCTTGAAGTTCGGAGTAGCGGTCGAAACAAGCTCGGTCGCCGTGGCAGCCTTCCGGTCCCAGCGATAGAGCTTGAAGCGAGGCTGCGTTGCCGCGGCATCGTCGCGATCGCTCAGTAGAACAAGCTGCGTTTGCTTTTCATCCCAGGTGAGCTTTGTGTACTTGCCTTTACCTGTGAGCAACGCAACCGGCATATCGGCCGTCGAGGTAGTAATCACAAGCGCTCCGTTGGTCTCTTCTTTCTTTGATGACACCGCGAATACCAGGCTCTTCGCGTCCTTGCTCAGCGTATATTCGAGCGCATCCGGAAACGTGCGTTCGGTCTTGTCGGACATGTTGCGAAGCACCAGATCAGTACCGTACTCCTTCCTCCTCGGATCGCGGCGACCTCTGGTTGGCGCAGCGGCCGCCGTGTCGGGCCTGCGGTCTTCGGGCTTCCGTTCTTCGACCTTGGCTTCGAGCGAATACGCAATGAAGCCCGCGGCTTCCTCGGGAACCTGGAAGCTCTTGACCCGATCAACACGAGTCACCTCGCCGGTGCTGAGGTCCATAATACCCATCGCGTTCTTTGGCATCTCCTCCGGCCGCTTCTTCTCTTTCTTGGCTTTTTCAGTCTCGGCCTTGGCAGGGAGAATCTGAAACACGGCGAAGCGACTGTCAGCGGTGAAGAACGGTCTGCCGGCAAAGGGCCCTTGACCAAATCCAGGACCCGGACCAGGACCAGGCTCAGCCTCTGGCGACCGCTGGGGGGGATTCACCGGCGCAGCTCCTCTCGAATGCCGCCACTCGACTCCAGTGGTGAGATTGCGCACGACCACTTCTCCGTCGCCGTCCTGAGGCACCAGCGCATAAGCGACGAACTTTCCATTGCGCGAGAGCGACTGGCCCTGAATCGCGCGCCAGCTATCGTAGTCAGCGTGCGTCAACGGACGCTTCGCCCCGGCTTGCTGGGCATAGCTTGAAGACGAGACTAAGAGGGCCAGCAAGCAAAGGGCGGTCAGCTTTTTCCAGACAGCGATACGGGTTGCGCTTCGCCACGGTATTCGATTCATGAGAGTCGCTCCTTGAGCCTGATCAACTGAGAGTCAGCGTGCGGGCTTACACTCCACTGGTCTGGGAGACAATAATCCAGTTTGAATCCGGCGTCCAGCCCGACGCTTGCTCGCTCCCCTTGACAATCTACAGGAAGGAGCCCTATCATCCTCTCCTCTAGATTATCTAGGAGGCTTGCGATGGGAAAACCGACCGACCTGATACAAGGCACGCTCGATATGCTCATACTCAAGACGCTGGCTCTGGGGCCCATGCACGGCTGGGGCATATCACAGCGGATACAGCAGGTCACCGAGGATGTGCTGGTGATCAATCAGGGCTCGCTTTACCCGGCTCTGTACCGGCTGGAGCAGCAGGGTCTTATCAAATCTGAGTGGGGAAGCTCGGACAACAACCGGCAGGCGAAGTTCTACGAGCTGACTCGAACTGGAAAAAAGCAGCTTACCGAGGAGACCGAAAACTGGGAAAGGCTCTCGGCGGCCGTTGATCGTATTTTGCAAACTACGTAGGCGAAATTGAGAGAAGCTTGTGAGACGGGGCGGCCGCAAACTTCGCTTCTCTTTCACCTTGTCAAAATTGATTGCCGGAGGATGCGTCGATGTTCAGGAAACTTTCAAGTTACGTGCGCGCTCTTCTTCACAAGGACAAGGCCGAGCAGGACATGGATCAGGAACTGCGTTTCCATCTGGAGATGGAGATCGAAGGAAACGTCAGGCGTGGAATGAGCCTTCCCGAAGCCCGCCGCGAGGCGCTGGTGAGGTTTGGCGGTGTCGAGAAGTTCAAGGAGGAATGCCGTGATGTTCGGGGCGCTCCGCTAGCCGAATCCGTGCTGCAGGACGTTCGCTACGGCGCGCGGATTCTGTTCCGCAATCCGGGATTCACCGTCGTCGCCGTGTTGACGCTTGGGCTGGGCATCGGAGCCAACACAGCGATCTTTAGCGTGATCTACGGCGTGCTGATGAAACCGCTGCCGTACACAGACGGGAACCAGTTGGTCATCGTCCAGCAGCAGGCTCCGCTCGCTAACGTCAACAACGTGCCGTTCTCCGTAAAAGAAGTGCAGGACTACCGCGAGCAGAATCAAACCCTGGACGCGGTCGTCGAGCATCACACGATGAGCTTCACTCTTCTCGGCGGCCAGGAACCGCAGCGAGTCCAGACCGGGGTCGTCTCCGCGAACTTCTTTGACGTGCTTGGCGTGAAGCCGCTCCTGGGCAGAACGTTCGTAGAAGGCGATGACGAGCATGGTTCCGACGCCGTCATCGTGCTCAGCTACCAGTATTGGCGGCAGAGCAATGGCGGCGATCCGGGCATCATAGGCAGAAGCTTCCAGATGAACAACAGGCCGCACACGGTAATCGGTGTGCTTCCACCCATACCTCAGTACCCTAACGAGCAAGACGTTTACATGCCGACATCGCACTGCCCAACCCGTTCGTCCGAACAATTCATGTCGAATCGAAACGCGCGGATGATGAGCGTGTTCGGCCGTCTGAAACCGGGCGTTCCAGTCGGGCAGGCCCAGGCAGATCTGAGCACGCTTGCAGGCAACCTGCAGAAACAATACCCCGACTCGTATCCCGCGAATAGAGGTTATGCCGCCAACGTCGTTCCCCTGCAGGAAGAATTAACGCGGCGCGCCAGGCCGACCTTCCTGATATTGCTGGGAACGGCCGGGCTCGTTTTGTTGATCGCCTGCGCCAACGTTGCAAATCTTACGCTGGCGCGGCTGATGCGTCGCGAGCGGGAGATGGCTATTCGCTCGGCGTTGGGGGCGGGGCGCGGCCGGCTGATCCGGCAGTTGTTAACGGAGAGCACCCTGCTGTCATTCGCTGGCGGAGCATTGGGGCTGTTGTTAGCCGCAGGAGGCCTGCAGTTGCTCGTAAGCTTCGCGGCAAGGTTCACGACTCGCGCGAGCGAAATCAGAATCGACGGCTTCGTGCTGCTCTTCACCCTGTTGGTCTCCGTCGCAACCGGTTTGATATTCGGGCTGATGCCCGCTTTCTCATCCGATCAGAACCTGACCGGCACGCTCAAGGAAGGCGGGGGTCGCTCGAGCGCGGGGCTCAGGCGGCAACGTATGCGGAACGTATTGATCGCCGCGCAAGTCGCCGTGTCATTCATCCTGTTGATCTGGGCCGGGCTGATGCTGAGAAGCTTGATAAAGCTCCAGCATGTGAATCCCGGTTTTGACCCCGAGAGACTCTTGGCGATGAGGATCAGCCTGAACTGGTCCAAGTTCAACACCAACGAAGAGACGCTCGCTGCCCTCCTGCGCACACTCGACAAAGCCCGATCCGAGCCCGGCGTGTTGTCCGCCGCTCTGTGCTCGACGTATCCGCTGAACCAGCTTGGAATAACTAACGGCCCGTTCACTCGCGGCTTTCAGATCGAAGGCCATCTGATCCCGGAAGGCGAGCTTGCACCGCAAGCGGATTTCCGGACGGCGAGCACGGACTATTTTGAGACGGTTCGCCAACCTCTGGTGCGCGGACGCACGTTCATCGAAGGCGACAAAGATAAGGCGGTGCCCGTTGCAGTGATCAATCAGGCGACCGCGCGGCATCGGTGGGGCGATGAAGACCCGATAGGCAGGCGAGTCAGCTTCGATCGCGGTCAAACGTGGCTCACCATCGTGGGAGTTGTTGGCGACGTTAGACAGTACGGGTTGGATCGCGAACCGGCCGACGAGATCTACGTTCCTCTCGCTCAAGCAGGCTTCGCCGGCAATCTCCTTGTGCGCACCGCTGTCGATCCGATGAGCATCGCGAAGCTGATGCGCGAAGCCGTCTACGAAGTTGATCCGGATACGGCTGTAGACAGAGTTCAAACCCTCGAGCAGGTTCGCAGCGACGCGGTGGCCTCGCCTCGCCTGACCGCCATTCTCCTCGCGATGTTCGCGGGACTCGCGTTAGTCATAACCGCCGCGGGGATAGCCGGCGTCATGGCCTTGTCGGTGAACCAGCGTACCCACGAGCTCGGCGTTCGACTTGCGCTCGGCGCGACTCCCGGGAAGGTGCTCGGGATGGTTATGCGGCAAGGGATGTCGTTTGTGCTTGTCGGCTTATCGGTGGGGGTGGCCGGAGCGCTGCTGCTGGGACGGCTGATGTCGGCGCTGTTGTTCGCTGTAGAGCCCACTGATCCGGTCACGTTCATGGCAGTGGCGTTAGTGTTAATCGCCGTCGCGGCGGCAGCGTGCTTTGTTCCTGCTCGCCGCGTGACGTCGATCGATCCGATGCTGGCGTTGCGCAGCGAGTGAGAGAGTTCATAGTTAGGGTTCAGAGTTCAAGGTTCAGCTTGCCTGACTCGATCGGGATAAACCGTGGCAGCAAGCTGAAGCTTGAACTCTGAACCCCGAACCAGGAACGCATTCATGAGGAGGAAACCATGCCAAACATCAATTCAACAGTGAAGAACAAGTTCGTCAGTTATTCATCGCTCGTAGTGCTGGCAGCGGCAGTGCTCGCAGTCGCCGCGATGTTTTTGTCACCAGGTGACGCTGCCTCTCCCGGTAAAGACTCAAACCCGCTTCTTGTTGCCACCGCATGGCTTGGAGAGCACCTCAACGACCGAGGGCTCGTGATCATTAGCGTGGGTCCGCGTGCAAGCTACGACGCCGGTCACATCCCCGGAGCGCGATTTGTAGAGATGTCGGCCATCTCGTCTTCTGCTCCGGGATCTACACTCGAAATGCCTCCGGTGGAGAAGCTCAAATCGGCGTTTGAAGACCTGGGCGTTTCAAACAACTCGCGCATCGTCATCTGCTTTCTGACTAACTATGTCAGTCCATCAACTCGAGTCTTCTTCACGCTGGACTATCTCGGATTAGGCGGCCAGACCTCGCTGCTTGATGGCGGCTTCGAAGCGTGGCGCGCCGAAGGACGTGCAGTGACAACCGACGCGTCTCAGGTCACCCGCGGAACGATCACGCCTTATCCTCGTCCGGAGCTGATCGTGGACGCGGCTTGGGTCTCCGCCAATTTGAACAAGCCCAAGGTCGCGATAGTCGATGCAAGAACGCCTGAGTTTTACACAGGCGCAAGCGCCGGCCGCATGCCTCGCGCCGGCCACATCCCGAGCGCGGTCAATGTTCCATTCACCAGTCTTGCTGACTCGGCGAACAAGCTGAAGGACGCGCCGACACTCCGAAAGATGTTGGCCGATGCGGGTATCAAGCAAGGCGACCAGATAGTGAGCTACTGCCACATCGGACAGCAAGCGACTGTCGTCTATTTCGTCGCGAAATATCTCGGCTACGATGCGCGTTTGTACGACGGGTCGTTCGAGGACTGGAGCAAGAGAAGCGAATTGCCGGTGGTTGGTCCGGCGGCAAAGTAGCGCCGCGATCTCCTCATCTCTTGTGGCTCTCAGCCGTCAAGCGGCGACAAGGTTGAAGCCGAACAAACGTACGCCGGTCTCCGTTCGAGGTTGGTGGCGACTGCCTGGCGCAAACAATACATAGGCGCCCGCGCCAATCCGCTGGTCATCCTCGATTACTTCGCCGCTCACGACGTAATAACCCTCGCCTGTGTCGTGCTCGTCGATATAAGGCCATTCGCTCCCAGCCTCTATATCGACTACCCAGACACGCACGCCGATATTGCTCGGCAAATCCCGGCGAAAACAGCCGGGACCAACTTCAACCGCGGCGACATCGTCCAAGCGAACGACGCAGTCAAGTGAGGTCACATCAGTTTTTTCCGATGTCTCGATCATCAACCCTCGCTCGAAGCGGCAGACTCAACGCCGCCAAAAAAGTTATCACCGTTGGGTGACGCGTGGCCGTTCAGTCACTCGGTTGCATCCTTGATTGCCGCTGCGCCAAGCACTCGCCGGCTGCTTCGCTCCTGCACGAAGACAACAATCTTGAGTTGTTGGCGTTTCCAAAAGGACTCAAGGCGAACGCTAGGTTGAGCGCTGAAGGTCTTGCCGTCGATGTCGCCTATCTTGATCAGCTTGCGCGTCACCGAAGAATGGGTCAGCTCGCGTCCCGCGTTCTCGCCTCGCGCCACCTTACTCATCAAGCCGCTCTCGGTGATCGCCAGCATCACGTCAGCTTGGTCACCCCGCGAGATAGCTGGAAGATCCTCGACTTGAACCGTTAGCGCAATCGAGTTCGCGGTTAGCGTTTTGAACGCCAGGCTTACATTTGCCTTTGGCGTGCGGGCCGCTTTGGCAATCGCTTCAAGGGCTGCCGCGCGTTTGCTCCCGACAAACCCGGTCCGACCGTCCACGATCATCTGCGGAGTGTAGAAGTCTCCGACGCCAAGCGACTGCGCGTAGTCGGCCTGCCGTTGACTGAATTGGGCGGACGAAAACGGATCCTTCCAACCCAACCGATTCCAATAATCGACGTGCTCGCTGAGAGCGATCACTTGTACGCCCGTGACCGGTCGATTCTGATCGAGATCCGTCAGCAGCCTGTCGGCGGGTGGACAACTAGAGCAGCCTTCGGAAGTAAACAACTCGACGAGCACCGCTGGAACAGTCGCCGGCTTGAGCGGTTCCAGGGCGCCTTTGAGATCGCTGCCAGCGGTTTGCGCTAAGGCCGAACCCAACCCGATTAACAACAAAAGGGAACCTGCCAGGAATGCCCGAACCGTCTCGCGCGAATTGTTCCGCTTAACTCTCATCTTAACGTTCTCTTATGACTGTCTGTGTTATCTTGAGTACCGGTGGATGACAATCGAGATCGGCAGCCCAACGCAGAACATATGAATAAGCAAACCCGTAACGACCGCCGCCGGCGTAAACGAGATCCTGGAGGGGAAAGCGAGCCGCAACACAACCAGATACATGAAAGCGTAGACGGCGACGCCGTAAAGCAAGCCAAATACAATGAACCGCTGAGTCAGAAACTCCAGCTTGCGGCTCGCAAGGTAGAAGACAGCGCAGGCGACGAACGCTATCAGGAAGTGCAATGCGCCCCCTAGCGCTGCCGTTCGAGAGCCGCCCTTGAAGGAGTCTGACCCAAGCAACCCGGCGGCGATTGATTGCAGCACCCACATCGGGCTCCTTCCCCGCAGACCGCTATTGACGAAGGCAGCCGTAATATCGAGGGCCCCGGCTATCAACCCGCCCCAAAGGATCGCCCGATAAGCCTTCAACTCTACCAACGAAACCGCCGTGGAGTCTGCGCTCATAACCTCCCCTTTCACTTGCGAAATGCGCTGAATACGCAGTCGCGATTCTTTTGCTGCATATGACACTTGTTACACGCGGCCCTGGCCTCCGCGGTTAAGGCTCGTTCCGTTTGGCTGTCGCCCTTGAATTCCTCATATCCCCAGCCTCCGGTGTCCACATATCGTTTGCTGTCTTTGGCCATCACGTCTATGAATCTCCGCGGGCCTTCGGCTGTGACCCCTGCGCTCTCTCGCGTTTCGAGAAGGTCAAAGACAATGACCGAACCATCCTGAAAGCGCCCGGTACGATAGCCTTCCATCGCTTTTTCGTTCGCATAGATATGGTGGATGCCGCCATAACTTGCAAAGATGGGGCTTTGGGGACCGATCAATGCGCTCTTCACGTGCGTCCACGCGCGATAACCAAGAGGATACGCGATCCCGTCATCCGGCTCTGCCCGCAGTTGGGATCCCCAGGTCAGAATCGCGGCCACGGAAAGTGCGATAAAGGCCGTTCTTCGTATCACTGCGTTCCTTCTCCTCAGCGTTCGAAGTTTGCGCTTTGAGCGATCTTCAGCCGCACAGCGGTTCGACGCGTCAGCATGTGAATCGAGTATAGATTCGAGCGAGCGCGTCCGTCGCGCAAGTTCAGACGGCCAAGAGCATGTTTGGGCAGAAGAATGACGCAGGCGGAGCTACCGATTCAACCCGGTCAAGCGTGACAAGAAGGTTGACGAAGATAAGTCGCGTGACAAGAAGGTTGACGAAGATAAGTCATTGGGTCGCCCATGCGGCGTTGTGCTGAAGGCCACCTGCCCGCGGCCAAAGTCGATCGTTAGCCGGCAATCACGCAGAAAATCCCCGCCCAAGATTGCGCTCTGCTCAAAGCCCGAGGTTTCGTTTATGGCCTTCAAGTCCATAATCAACGCCTGAAGGTTGCTTCGCTCTGTACTTGATACTCTGCAATTCGAGATAAGCAACAAGGCCACGTTGGGGGTTACGCCCGCGGCGCCAGTGACGGTCCTCGTCTCGCCCTTGATTACTTGACCGTGCAGCTTGAACCGGTCCACAGCCGCGGTCGATATCACCATCGAGCTCGCGCCCGAATCCAGAATGGCGTTGATCGTGTTCGCGCCCTCGATTTCCGCCTCGATGCTGATCAACCCGTTTTGGGTCGTCCGGAATGGGACCACCGTAACTCCGGGCCCCGCCTCAGGCAATGAACTGCCCTCTCTGCGGTCGAGTCGAAGCCTTCCCTCCTCGTAGTCGAGCTCGGTCAGGTAGCGAGACAAAATCGACAGACCGATGAAGCCGTCGGCGCGTTCGTTGGACGCTCGCCCGGCGTCGCCGTGAAACGATCGGATGAAGCAGGGCGCCATTCGCAGGGTGACTGCCCCGATGTCGATCGACCGAATGAGGCCGTAGACGATTGGGAACTTGCCGGTCCCACCCACGCCCTGCGACTTTCCTCCCCTTGCGATCTCCTGGACGCCGAAGCGCTTTGCCGCCTCTCTGGAGACAACGGTGAAGCCGCTCCCGGTGTCGATGACGAACAGAGCATCGCGGCCGTTCAGCCTGACTCGCAGATAGGGACGGCGGTCGCTGCCCAGATAGAATGGCGCGTCCGCGTGTTCGGCGCCCGCGACTTGATGGATCCGCAAGCCGCTCAACTGCCGATAAAACGATATGAGTCCGCGGATCCGGTCGCGCCGTTCGGCGTCGCGCTCCGGCGCGATCCGCATAAAACGTTCGTAAGCGTCCGCTGCCTCTTTGAAGTCTTCAGCCCGCGACGACGCGCGCGCATACGTAACTAGATAATCGGGCTCGTTTGGATCCAGGTTGTGCGCGTAGAGCGACCACCGACGCGCCTCGTTGACGCGGCCCTCGTAGTAATCGACCTCGGCTGCGCCGCCGAACGCCAGAGCTTCCTTTGGATCGAGATTGATCGCGTTCTGCAACGCGGCGGAGGCTTGCTTCAGGTAACCCAACCGCAACAACGCAACGCCGGCCAGAGCATATGCGCGCGCATTGGACCGTTCTGCCGTTAGCACTTTGCTCGCGGCGTCAAAGCAGCGCGCATAATCCGACAGCTTCAGGTAAGCGAACGACAACCCCAGCCACGCTTTGAAGTCGCTGGCGTCGAGCTCGACGAGGCGTTCATAGATCTTCGCGGCCTCGTCGCATTTGCCGCCGCGCATCGCTTTGCGAGCTTGGCTATAGTTCAAGTCCTGTGAGCCGTTCTTGAAACCGGCGGCGCTGGCGCGCGATCCCGGCTGCCAGGCGCCGGCAAGCGCGTTCGTAAGCGCCATCGCTGCCAGACCAAACGCCGCAACCCAGAGAATCGTTTTCTTGAAACGGCACTTCACTTCGAGGTCTCTCCGGGTCTTGCCGCACCTCAACAGCAGGTCGGTTCGTCGAAGCCGAGGCGGATAGACCGGTGAGTCCATGAAGCGCGCGTGTTCGTCCCAGAATGGCTGCTCGCGAACCGTCTTGTCTGGATTCCAGAGCGCGCCCGGGCGAAGAAGAGCGGCGTAATAGGTGGTCATCACGTCTCTCACTCCTTTCGTCTCCAATCCGAACTCAAGTCACGCCGGCATTGGGCGCGGCATTCGCCGCCTTGCCCACGGCGAGCCACGGGGCGCACCCGTAGGAAGCCGCGACCACCCAGCAACCGATGGCGAAGGCCGAGGAGATGCAGAACCCCGTCCATTGGACTCGGTCCGTCGGCGCCGCCGCGACCCCGCGGCCCCAGACGAGCAGCGTGATCACGCCCATCATGCCCGATTCCAGCGTGGCCGCCAGGCGCGGCCACACCCTGAACAACAGGGCGAGGGCCGCGGCGATGCTCCCGGCGCCGGTCAGGTAAGCCCAACCCAGACGGTAAGGAAGCCACGCGGGTACCATGTCAGCGGTCTGCGGTCCATACACGAAGTGTGCAAACCCGATCATCGGCAGTGAGAGGGCAAACAGCAGTCTGGCGTTGCGCACCCCGTTCGTGCCGACGACGAATTTAAGATGAGACCGTTCCCACGGTCCCGCATGTTCGACAAAGAGGATCCAGCCTCCCGCCAGGATGACGGAGATCTCGCCGAAGCCCAGCCAGGTGGCTTCCATCTGCGGCACCAGCACCACGGCCGGGAGTTTCAGCAACACGACCCAGAGCACCAGATACGCGAACAGGATGCCGGACGCAAGCCGGGCGGTGCGCCTCACGAGCAGGCCGAGGCCCACCCCCAGCTCGAGCGCCGCACAGGCATAGGCGATGGCCGTCCGCCCCGGCAGGCGCGCGATGGGTATGCGCTGCCAGACCAGTGCGAAATCGCCGTAGATCAAGCCAAGGATGCCGAGTGCGACCATCACTGCGGCGAAGAGCATGCGGGCGGACTTATCCATCCTGATCTCGGCGGGCACGAAGGCCTCCATACCAGCAAACCGATGATGCACCGCTGCGTGCTAGACCACCCTGCCGGTTGAAACCCAACATCATAGTCATTCGAGCACCTGTCTGAAATAAGAGTTAATTATAGGCTCTGGGATGCGTCAATGTCTCACACGTTCGGCCGGGAAAGAGCCGGTTCGGACAGTAGCATGCGGAGCCCACCAGCTGCCAAGTCCGTCGGCGGTGGCAAGCGCTTCGTACACTTTCG
>CAZJQQ010000041.1:0-72508 GCA_964548075.1 uncultured Clostridia bacterium
TCTTCCTGGAAGGCTTGCCGTTATTATGGCCCAAGTCCCACTT
This sequence comes from uncultured Clostridia bacterium, assembly GCA_964548075.1. Lineage (GTDB taxonomy): Bacteria > Acidobacteriota > Blastocatellia > UBA7656 > UBA7656 > Onstottus_A. The sequence goes on from CAZJQQ010000041.1 coordinate 44, forward strand.
TTAATCACACCCCTTCATTGTAGCAACCGTGTGGGAGCGTTGCAATTTTCCTCGGCGCTGTGCCATAGTACGCAGGCATTTTGCCAACGGTTGCGGCCAAATTTCGAATGAAGCGTGCACTGCTGCTGATCGTCGTTGGTGCTCTCTATGTCCTGCATCAGGACTTCTGGTTCTGGCGCGCGGCGCGTCCACTCGTCTTCGGATTCATTCCAATCGGGCTCTTCTATCACGCGTGCTACACCGTTGTGATCGCGATTGTGATGTGGCTGCTGGTAATACACGCGTGGCCCACGGAGTTGGAAGAGCGAGTGGGAGAGGAGAGAGGGGGAGACGAGGCGAGTGGGCGAGGGGGCGATCGCCCCCTCGCCGTATCGCCCCCTCTCCCCGTCGCTTCTGAGAGGGAGGATACCTAGCATTGGTTCCGGCGATCTTTGTCTTCACTTACCTGGTCATCGTTCTCTACATAGGCATCTTTGCCTTTAGAAGATCGGCCCATCGCGAAGAGGCCGAAGACTACTTTCTCGCGGGCCGTTCGCTCGGACCCTACGTTTTTCTGTTCTCGCTGTTCGGCACCAACATGACGGCGTTTGCGATCCTGGGCTCGTCGGGACACGCTTTCAACAACGGGATCGTGACGTTTGGATTGATGGCTTCATCGTCGGCGCTGATCATTCCGCTCTCGCTTTTCTTCATAGGCACACGAGTCTGGGCGCTCGGCAAGAAATACGGCTTCATAACGCCTGTGCAGATGTTTCGCGATCGCTGGGAGTGCAGTCACATCGGCACGGTTATCTTCGTCGTTCAGGCGGCGTTCCTCATTCCGTACATCATCATCGGCGTGATGGGCGGAGGGACGGCGCTGAGCGCAATCAGCGGGGGACGGGTGCCCTTCTGGTTCGGCGGCGCGCTGGTCGCGATGGTGGTGATGTCTTACGTCTTCTTTGGCGGTATGCGCGGGACGGCGTGGGTGAACACTTTTCAGACCGTGCTGTTCTTGTGTTTTGGAGCGATCGCGCTTGTTGTGATCGGAGTCGGGATGGGTGGGTTTAGCCAGTCTGCGGAAGCGCTGCTCGCATCGCCCGGCACTGCGCCGCTACTGACGCGCGAACGAGTCTCGCCGCTGTTCTTCTTCAGCTACACATTCATACCGCTGTCGTCGATCGCATTTCCGCACATAACGATCTTCTGCCTGACCGCCCGCAAGATGAATCAGTTCAAGAAGACGGTGATCCTTTATCCGTTTTGCATGCTTGCGCTTTGGATGCCGTGCGTGTTTCTGGGAGTGATGGCCAATCGAATGAACGACGTTCCGCAGATTCAGCAGAAGATCGAGGCGAGGCGGGCGCTCGCCGTCGAAGGGCCGAGCCTTACGCCTGACGAGCGCGACGCGTTGCGCGAGAAGATGATTGCGGACGACGTGTTGCTGTTGTTGTTGGAGCGCTACGCACCGATCTGGCTGGCGGGTTTGCTGGGTGCAGGGATCATGGCTGCGGTGATGGCGAGCGATTCTCAGATCCTTGCGCTGTCGACGATGTTCACCGAAGATGTCTTTGCATTCTATGGCGGGAAGAAACGCTTTGGCGAAGCGGCTCAGGTTCACACCGGGCGGCTGTTCATTATTCTCATAACGATCGTCGCGTATGCCGTAGCGCTGCGAGCCCCGCAGAACATCTTTGACCTGGCCGTGCAGTACGCGTTCTCGGGTTACGCGGCTCTGTCGCCGCTTCTGGTTGCGGCATTGTTCTGGAAACGGAGCACAAAGTGGGGCGCGCTCGCGAGCACGGTTTGGGCGGCGCTGTCGGTAGCAGCCGTCGCCGTCTTTCAATACCTTGTCCCAGCGCCGGCGCCGGGACCTCCGGTTGTAGCCTGGTCGGTGGCGGGCATTGAAGTCCTGTCGCGCACACCGGGCGGGACTGCGGTGTTTGGATTGATGCCGGTCGTTCCGATGACGATCATCTCGGCGGTGTTGTTAGTCGTAGTCTCGTTGGTAACTGCGAAACCGGGCGCAGTCACTCTGAAGCGCTATTTCTTCGACTCAAGGTAGAAAGCAACCTCGACCCTTGGATACTGGGCTGTTTCTGAGATAGATTGTCGCTAGAAGGAGGACGCATTAAGGAGGACGCATTATGGCGCGACTTGAGATTGGCAAGCATCTCGGGGTTGACACCCGCCGGTGTGGTGGGCGGCTAACCTTCAAGGGCACTCGGATAATGCAGTCGAACTCTCACGGAGAGGATATTCGCCCGAAGCCATTGCCGATCAGTACTACGGAATCATCACGGTCGAAGCTGTGAAAGAGGCGCTAAGTCTCGTTCGTCGTGGCGTAGTTAGAGAGGTAGCAGCAAGAGCCAGGCCAGCCGCGTGATAGTCCTTGATCACAACATCACCAGGGAACAGGCAGATCTGCTGGCTCGCTCGCGCGTTCGTTTTCGGAGGATCGGTGTGGAGATCGGGCTCCCTAGTTGGGATGATGAGCAGGAGATCCTGCGATTCCTCCACCACTCAAAGCAGGTCACGTTCTTTACGCGCGACTTGGGCTTCTTCCGTTATCGCCTTTGCCATAAGAACTACGGCCTCGTAGTCATAGCAATGGCTGAAGTTGAGGCCGCGTCAAGCATCCTTCGCTTTCTTCGCCATCCTGCTTTCAAGACCAAATCACACCCTCTTTCTGATATGAGTGCCGAAAACAAGGAAGCATCCGCGTCGGACGTGATTTCGCCAGCAAGTCGCTCCGGCGTCATTCTTATTGGCCTCAAATTCGACGTTTATCAACCTCTATTTGACACGATATTCTCCAATGCTGGACTCGAGATCGTAACGGGTTTGCCAAGAGGTACGGATGCACCCGCTCCAAGAAACAGAATGACGGGGGATCGCGTAATGGTTGGGTCTAGCGACATAGTTCCTGTGCGAGAGTCTGGCAATGGCCGTCCGACGGCGAACCAAAGGTCCGTACCTAGAGCAGTGAATCTAATCACACAGAGGCGCTGCTCAACTGGCTTTCTGAAGCTTCTCCTTCAGCCATGAGTTGACCAAGGTTTCCGAGGAGGTCTTCTTTGACTTAGCAATCGCGGTTATCTGGTCGGCGATCTCTTCGTCGATCGCGACGAGGTGAGTTCTTTTCTTTATCTCGACCTCAAAATGCCTCCGGCATTCGATCCCAGTACTCACCCATGTCGTGAGTCTCAAAGGACTCTACAAGATCGTCGAGTTTCTTCCGGAGAGGAACCTCTTGCTGCTTACTTCTTGCCATATTGCCTTCTTTCCCTTGCAGCCATGTCTCTCGCGCTCAAGATTAATGCCTCTTGGCCTTCTTGTAAACTGAACAGTACCGCCAGTGAACAGTACCGCCAGGGGTGTACGTCAGACCTTTGCGCGTACGACGCGCGCACGAAACCGTGTGAGAACTCCGAGGATGCCACGGGCTTGCCCCGTTGGAGGTTCACGCTTGCTGCTACAACGATCGCATGCGAGTCGCAAGATGCCACGGGCTTGCCCCGTGAAGATTCACGTTGGTTGCTGGTTTGACGTCACGGCTAGTCGGCGGTTATAGCAGCGAGCGTGAACCTCCACGGGGCAAGCCCGTGGCATCTTTGGTCCCGCAACTCGGCGTTGTGTAGCAGCGAGCGTGAACCTCCAACGGGGCAAGCCCGTGGCATCCTTGGTCCCGCTCGATCTTGTGTAGCAGCAAGCGTGAACCTCCACCAGGCAAGCTGGTGGCATCCTCGGGGTCCCTCCGCTTGCGAAACCGGGGTGCGTTGCTCACACGCCGGGGGAAACTGATTCGGAGGGCCGCACGTGGCTTGACGTATGGTCAGACTTCACAAAGAATGCTTGCCCATTATGACTTCTACGGCCCCGGCTGAAAGCTCTCCGCGACTAACCAGAATTCAATGGCTCATCTGCATCATCGCAGTCATTGGTTTTGCCTTTGATACCTACGAGCTGCTGATGCTCCCGCTGATCCTGCGGCCGGCGCTCGAACAACTCGGAGGGTTGACGTTCGGCACACCGGAGTTCACTCGTTGGCGCGATCTGATGTTCTATGTGCCGGCAGTGTGCGGAGGAATCTTTGGTCTGCTCGGCGGCTATCTGACGGACCGACTCGGGCGGAGGAGAATCTTAACGTGGAGCATCTTGGTGTATGCGTTTTCTGCGCTGGGCGCCGGGTTTGCGACCTCGCTGCCAATGTTGCTGGTGTTGCGCACGACGACGTTTGTCGGTGTGTGCGTGGAATTCGTCGCCGCAGTCGCGTGGCTCGCGGAACTCTTCCCCGAGCCGAAGCGCCGTGAAACGGTCATCGGTTATACCCAGGCGTTTTCCTCGCTCGGCGGGTTCATGGTCAGTCTTATGGCGCTGTTGATCGCGAAGATCGCGCTTTCGCTGCCGGCGATTCACGGGGTTCACGACACGTGGCGATACCTGCTGATCTCGGGATTGATTCCAGCGATTCCGCTGATCATCATTCGTCCGTTCTTGCCCGAGTCGCCGGTGTGGAAAGAGAAGAAGGCCGCCGGGACTCTCAAGCGTCCGAGCTTTGCCGAGATTTTCAGGCCTCTGTATCGGCGAACTACTCTGGTAAGCGCGCTGATCTTTGCGTGCAGCCTCGGTGCTGCGTTCGGCGCGATCCAGCAACTTCCACAGATCGTTCCCGCGCTGGTTCAAGTCGACGGCAGCGTGCCGCCTCCCGAGCGGCAGAAGATCGTTCAGTCGACGGTCGCCGGCGTTCAAACGCTTCAAGAGCTTGGCGGATTAGCGGGCCGGTTCCTGCTCGCGTTTCTGGCTATTCGAATCGTGTCGCGCCGCAAGCTGCTCCGCGTGTTTCAAATTCCCGGATTGATCATCGTTCCGCTGGTGTTTCTTTATCCTGCGGTGCACGATCTCGCATTGCTGAAGTGGGGCATCTTCTTTGCGGGATTGTTTACGGTTGCGCAACTGAGCTTCTGGGGAAACTACTTGCCGCGCATGTATCCGACGCATCTTCGAGGAACAGGCGAGAGCTTTGCGGCGAACGTCGGCGGAAGAATGGTAGGAACTTCGGCGGCGCTGCTCACAACGCAGTTCGCGGCAGTGATGCCTGGCAGCACTCCGGCAGCTCACCTAGCCTACGGAGCCGCAGCGGTGGCGTTTCTGGTATATGGGATCGGATTAGTTGCGAGCTTCTGGTTACCTGAGCCGGCGCGTGAAGAATTGCCGGAATAGCAGTTCATATTCCAATCCCACTACCTGACGCGATCGCGCGCCCGCTGCATTACCTCGTCGCCGGGGCGTTCATAGCGGCGTTGTGCCTCTTCAAGCCATAGCTGCTCGGCGTTCAGATCGATGGCGGTGTCGAGATCTTCGATGAGGATGCGAGCCAGCGTCGCCTTCTCTTCCGCGCTAAGAGATCGAGCCTGCTTCTCCAACTCTTCAAAAGCCATGCCCATGTCCCGCATCATACTCTGTGACTGATTTGATCGCTAACGGTCGTGACCTGGGAAAACCCCAACCGGGAGGTTGGGGATGCTTCCGTCCAGCCTACAAGAGCGGCGGGCGCGATCTAGCAAATCCCCCAACCGGGCAGGTTGGGGATCTTTCACGTCAACCTTCGAACATCGCGAAAGGCAAAGCCTTGAAAGATCCCCAACCTTCCGGTTGGGGGATTGCAGGGAGCCGCTGCTACATCTCCAGTAGGCTGAAGTGAAAGCACCCCAACCTTCCGGTTGGGGGACCCCAACCTTCCGGTTGGGGGATTCGTTGGCCCTTTCGCAGATTTTCTACCAGACGAGGTCACTGCCCGAAGCAGTAGAGTCGCCCGTCCTCTGATCCGATCACAACTCGGCCGGCCGCAATCGCAGGCGACGCTGACAACGGCGCGCCGGCGGTGAATTCCCAAACCTTCGCGCCCGTCTTGTAGTCCAGCACGTAGAACTTCCCATCGTTCGAACCGATGAACGCTCTTCCATCGGCAAGCGCCGGTGAAGACTCGACTCGAGCGCGCGTCATGAAAGTCCACAGTTCTTTGCCCGTAGTTGAGTCCAGGCAATGAACCATCTTGTCGCGTCCGCCTATTACGACTCTGCCTTCGGCGACAGCGGCGGACGAATAGTACGGAAACTGCCGCTGACGATTCCGATAGCGCCAACTGATTCGCCGAGTCGCAAGGTTGACCGCAAGCACTTCGTTGTTGAACGTGCCGTAGAACGCCTTTTGACCTACCATCGCGGGCGACGCTCCGGTGTAAGCGCCCGACGCGATGTGGAACACTTCTTTGCCATCGGCTATTCGGATTGCGCGAAACGTTTCGTCGCAACCGGCAATGTGGGCCATCCCGTTCGAGACGCCCGCCGTGCAATGCACCGGGCCGCCGGTTCTGAACTTCCAGATCAGCGAACCGTTCGAAGCAGAGACGCAATAGAGATGCTCATCGTAAGAACCGATCAACACTCGATCGCCTACCACGACCGGTGACGACTTGATCTCGCCGTTTGTCTTGAACGTCCACATCGCTTTGCCGTCGCGTGCGCTGACCGCGTGGAGCGTTCCGTTGAGATCGCCGATGAAGACGACTCCGCCGCTCACGCACGGAGAGGATTCGCCGATTGGTCCGGTCGCTTTGTACTTCCAGCGCACCGAGCCGTCCGTGAGGCTAAGCGCCGCAAGCTCGCCAGATTGCGAACCGACGTACACCGCGCCGTTGACGATGGCCGCCGAGGACTCGATCGATTCGCCTGCTTCATAGGTCCAGAGCAGCTTGAGGTCTTTGGGCACGTTTGAAACCGAGACGCCGATCAACTGGTGGCTTCCTCGGAACTGAGACCATGTTTCCGGTGGAAGTTGCGACTTCGAGGGCGAGACGAAAAGCAGAATGCAGACCGGCAGAAGAAGCGCTGAAAGAACCCTTCTGTATGATTGCGTGACCAACAACGCTGATCCTCCTTCTGAGAAGTTCGTAGTTCGGATCGGAAGTAGCATAGACTTTAGTCTGTGTCCGATGGAGATCTCGTCTATTGGGTTGCAGACACAGACTAAAGTCTATGCTACGCGCGCTCAATAGGCGCACCGATAAAGCTCGAGCGCTTCCGTGGCGCCGAACGGCCGTGGATTGAACTGTCCTGTCCATTGACCGGCCGCTTCTTCGGCGAGGCGCGGAAGATCGTTTTCAGGCACACCTGCCGCCTTCAATCCGCGCGGCATCCCGCCGATTGCCAACAACTCTTCAAGCCTTCCGGCGAGAGAGTCCGCCGCATCGCCTCGATCCAGTGTCACAGAGGCGTGCTTCAAAAGTTGATCATAGCGATCCCCGACAGCCGAGCCGTTCCACCGAACAACGTGAGGGAGCATCAACCCGATCGCCACCCCATGCTCGGTGTTGTAGTTCGCCGTCAGCGGGTTCGCGCAAGCGTGAGTCGCGCCAAGCATCGAGTTCTCGATCGCCAGTCCGGCCCAGTAAGCGCCAAGCTGCATAGCGCCGCGCGCGTCGATGTCTTGAGGGTTCGCGATCACGCGTTCGTAATTAGCTTCAAGCAACCGCCACGCTTCGAGTGAGAAAAGTTCCGAGGCGGCAGTGCGCTTAGTCGTGACGTAGGTTTCGACTGCGTGCGAGATCGCGTCAAAACCCGCGGTCGCGGTAACGCCGGCAGGCTGTGATACCGTCAGCCGCGGATCGAGGATCGCAATCTTGAAAGCGGCGCCCGGATCACCGCAAGCCATCTTGACGTGAGTCTCATCGTCAGCGATGAGCGCGTAGGACTGAGCTTCGCTGCCCGTGCCCGCTGTTGTCGGTACGCCGATCATCGGTAGCATCGGCGCGCGAGCTTTCCCGTAGCCCCAATAGTCTTGCATCGTTCCGCCGGCGGTTAACAGAAAGTTGATAGCCTTTGCCGTATCCATCGAGCTGCCGCCGCCTAGGCCGATCAGCGAATCTATCTCGAGCGAGGCGGCGAAGCGGCGCCCGGCCTCGATCATTGTTGTGTTTGGATTCGAATCGAAATCGTGAAAGGTGAATACGGTGACTCGAGAGTCGGTGAGAATCCTGGTTGCCTGTTCTACATAACCGCAGGCGAGAATCCCTTGGTCAGCGACCAACAGCAAGCGGCGAAAGCCGAGTTCCGACGCCAGAGCGCCGAGCCGTTCAAACGACCCCTCGCCGAATATCAATCGTGTCCGGCTTTGAAAATCGAATGGCTGCATCCTTAGTCGTTCGTAGTTCGGCCTTCAGGCGGAAGTTCGTATACTTATGGATCCTTGATTCCTCGAATACGAACTTCCGCCTGAAGGCCGAACTACGAACATTCTTTCATTTCTTTTCTGCGAGAGCGAACAACTGATTGCGATTCCCGATCAACAACGCGCCGTTAGCCGGGATCGGTGTGCAGTAAACCGAGCTTCCCATGTTGATTTCACCAATGACTTTCTTCTCGCGCGTTGCCGCCAGAATGGCGATGTCACCGTCCTCGTCGCCCAGATACACCTTGCCGTCCACGACCATCGGCGAGCCCCACACCGCCGCGAACATGTCATGAACCCAGAAGACCTTCCCGGTCTTCGCATCCAGACAGTGCAAAAAGCCGCTGAAGTCCGGGTAAAAAATCATCCCGTCGTATATCGCTGCCGTGGAGATTGACCGTCGGATCTTATCGTAGTGCCAGATAACGCCGCTCTGCGTGATGTCGCCGCGCTTGGTCGCGTCTATGCAGTAGAGATGGCCGACCCCTTCACCGTGTTCCGGGTCCTGTCCGTTAGCGACGTAGACTTTGTTGTCGAAAATCACTGGAGTGCTGATCAGCTCATTGCGCGTCTTCGGCCACACCGACCCCTTGGGATTGCAATCGAACTCCCAGAGCTTCTTTCCCGTCGTCGCGTCGTAGCCGCGCACCCAGCCGTCGCCCTGCCCGTGAACAACCTGAACCACGTCGCCGATCTTGCCGACTGAGGGCGAAGACCACTGCCCGTGAAGGATGCGATCCTCCACCGAGTTGTCTTCCCAAATCTTCTTGCCGGTTTTCTTGTTCATCGCAATGAGGGCCGGAGCCTTTGGCGAAGGAATGTTGACGTGGCTTTCATCCTGGCCGTTCGAGGTACAGATGTACAGCATGTCTCCGTACGAGACCGGCGAGCAGTTGGACATGTTGTGAGGCTGCGAGCCGACCTCCTCCATCATGTCGTACTTCCACACGATGTCGGCGTCGGCCTGACCGGTTAGTTTCTCGTCCTTGTAAGGCCCGTCGTTCTCGTTATCGCGGAAGCCCTGGGTGTCGAGGCAAACCACCTCGCAGCGATTCGTGACGTAATAGAGCCGGTCGCCTTCGACGAGAGGCGAAGAGCAAACGCCTTGAAACGGCCAATCGTTGACGCGCCCGGCGGCAAGCTTCTCGTTGGTGTGCTGCCACATGAACTCGCCGTCCGATTCACGGAAGCACATCAGCACGCCGCGGTCGCCGCCCTGCTTGGGATCGCGCAACGCTTCGTTGTTTGTGCCGACGTAGACCATGCCGCCGGACACAACGGGGTTTCCGTAGCTCTGCGAGCCAAGAGTGGCTACCCACTTGACGTTCTTCTTGGTCTTCACGTCCCAGCTTGTCGGCATTCCTTTCAGGCTCGAGACCATGTTCCGGTCTGGCGTACCTCCCCACATCGGCCAGTCGCCGTTGCCGGGATCGGACGCAACGGCGAGCTGAGTGACGATCGCGAGCGACAACCCGCACGCGCAGGCGAATAAGAGCAATTTAACATTGCGTTTCTTCATAAGTCTCCGTGTTCGTAGTTCGGCCTTCAGGCGGAAGTTTGTATCTCTTATCTTGCACAGAGTCGCCTTACAAACTTCCGGCTGAAGCCCGAACTACAAACCTACTTGTTCGGCGTCACCTTTATGTTATCGATAAAGATCTCGTTCGGCGCGTCGGCGAAGATTCCGGCGCTCCCCTGACGATTGCCAGGCGACTCAACGCGCTCGAGAGTCCAATCCGCAGGCTCGGGCTCGGACGCAGGCCACGCCTTGCCGCGAGCTCGCACCTTGCCGTCGGGCAGATTCTCGATTTGCAGCTTCAAGCGATACCACGTGTCCGCTTTCCACACGAACGGCTTCCTGACTGTGCGAGTGGCTTCGACCTGCCAGGAGCGCAGCTCGATCTTCTGGCTGTTACCCATGATCACCAGCTCATAACGCTGGGCCACAACCCCGGCGTCGCCCATTTGACGCCGCTTTTCCGTCGCAAGGACGTCGGCCTGGGCAGTGTAGTTCGACCAATCGGCCGGGCTGAAGAACGACCGAGTGCGCTTGAAAGCCGGCGGGTTGGGGTTCTTCACCAGCACCTTGTTGCCTTCTACTTCGCGCACAACGTATTTGCCTCCGGTGCTGATCCAGTACTTGGGAACAGCGTCTACCGGCGTTGATTCAAAATTCTCGCTGATGGGCATCCCCGGGATCACGCGCACGCGACAGACCCCCGTCACTCCACCGACTGACGCCTTCACGGTCCCCGTTTGAATTGCAGCATCTGCGGAGGCGGTGAACTGGTTGCTCTGAGCCGCGCCCTTCACGCCTTCGACCGACCACGCCGCATTCTGTTCTTCGCGTATGAACCGCCCGTGATCATCGAAGAGACGCACCTTGAACTTTGCCATCTGGCCCGGCTTCATCAACAAATCAGCGGGGACCACTTGCACGTGGGCCACGGCAGCGTCCGCCGGCGCATTCCCGACAGTCTCAGTCACAGGAGGCAGCGCGGGCGAGGGCGCCTTCTTGCCGATGCAGTAAATCGCCTTGGTTGAAACGAGGTAGACGCGCCCGCGCGAGACGGCCACCGAAGCGAGTATCTGCTCGTTGGCTGCGATCAAATCATCGCCCGCTTCCGTTTTGAGCTGGACGTTGCTGACACCCGGCTCGAGTTCATCTTGATCCAGCACCTGACAACCGGCTGGTCCCGGCTTGAGGATGAAGAACTTTCCGTTCTCCGTGCCGACGTAGAGTTTGCCGTCGGCGAGCACCGGCGACGCGCGCTGGAGCGTGCCGATCGTATGCTTCCAGAGTTCCTTGCCGGTGTTGATGTCGAAGGCGAACACGTTCGCGCTGTCGTCGATCTGGTAAAGGCGGCCGCCGTCGATGATCGGCGAAGAGTAGCCGCCCCGGATGCCGTTGACCGACCACTTGACGTTAGCTTTGCCGAGCGCGCCCTTCCCCGTCGCGTCGATCGCAGCGATCAAACCCATCTCGTTTGTATCGAGGTTCTCTTCGCTGTGTGAAGCGAAGACGGTCGTGCCGTTGATCACCGCGCAGTTGTTGATTCCGCGCTTGGTGATCGCGTAGCTCCACACCGGCTCTCCGGTTTGGGCCTTCATCGCGTACACCGCGCCGTCAGCGCCCCCGACGATGATCATCCGAGTGCCGCTGATCGTCGCCGCGATCGGCGTTGGATAAACGGTGTCGTAAGGACGGCCCCCCGGCGCGCTGGTCCAGACGCATTCGCCTGTCGTCTTGTCGAAAGCATAGAAGCGATGTTTGCGCTGCGCGGTGTCGCCCCAGCCGTCGATGATAGTGCCTACGATTACAAGATCACCTTCGATGATCGGAGACGCGGTGCGCCCGCCGTGAGTCGTCCAGGCGCCGAATTCCTCAGTCAGCGATCGTCCCCACAGCACTCTCCCGTCGTTCGAAAAAGCAGTCAGCTCGTTGCAAGCGCCCAGGACGTAAATGTTGCCGGTCGCCGGATCGCCGACAGGTGATGACCACGCGATTCGGCGCGTAGGCACGTCGCTCTCATAGACGTTGAGGCGGTGCTCCCACAAGAGCTTGCCGGTGTCGGCGTTCAAGCACATGACGCGCTCCTGCATCGTCTCGCCCTCACCCGCCGAGTTGAACAGGAAAACGCGGCCGCCCATCACTATCGGCGTCGAACGTCCGCCGTAGGGAGCTTTCCACACAAGATTCTCGCCTTTTGGCGACCACCGAGTGGGCAGACCCTTTTCGAGCGAGACGCCGTCGCGCGCCGGGCCTCGCCAGTTCGTCCAATCGCTTCCCGATCGAACGCGCCCGGCCGGAACAAGAAAGAACAACATCAGTGCGAAGGATAGGTACTTCGGAAAAATGGCGTTCATGATTGGCCCTTCACAGATAGGTCTGAATTCGCGCTCATCGAATCCGCACGAAGCAAGTTTCTCCACTGACATTAGCCTTGACTCGTTGAATCTCAAGATATTATGTTGCGGTTAGGCGCGTCAAGCAGGGATTCTGTGAACCTGTTGAACCGGGGCGGCGTTTCTCTCTTCGAGCGCGTCAGTTCACTGTGCCCACTAATAATCCTCGATTTGTTTAGGAGTAGCGTAGACTGTTCTGTCTGCGCATGACCTCGGGTCGAGCCAATTCGAAACCGCGCGCAGACCGGCCTGTCTACGCTACGCTCAGGAGCGAACGATGCTCACAAGACGAACGATGTTACTGACTCTCGTGCTGTTATGCCCGTTGACCGCGAGCGCACAGGATAAAAACGAAGAATTCTTTGCAGCGGTGCGAAAGGGTGACGCCGCCGCGGTCAAAGCGTTTCTCGATGCGGGCGTGGATGTGAACGCGAAGACGCGCTATGGCGCGACGGCTCTGTCGTACGCTTGCGATAAGGGACACGTCGAGGTGGTGAAGCTGTTGATCGACCGCGGCGCGGACGTGAACGTGAAGGACACCTTCTACGGAGAGGTTCCTCTCGGGTGGGCGCTGTCGCACGGGCACGCTCAGGTGGTGAAGCTTTTGTTAGACAAAGGCGCTGCCGGGATTGAGCGGGCATTGATGACAGGAGTTCAAGACGGCAACGTCGAGATCGTCAAAGCGGTCGTCGAGAAGGGCGGCGTAAAACCCGAGACTCTGAACGACGCGCTGCGGCGAGCTTCTTCAGTCGGAAACAAGGAGATCATCGAGCTGTTGAAAAAGGCAGGCGCGGTCGCGGCCGAAGTCACCGTTGATCCCGAAGTCCTGAAGAGCTATGCCGGCTTGTATAAGAACGAACAGGTTGGCGAACTCACTGTTGAGATCAGAGACGGAAAGCTCGCTGGCAGGGTGAGTGGCCAGGGTTGGTTCACGACGTCGGCGATTAGCAAGAACAAATTCGCGATCCTCGAGGTTGAGGCAACGATCACGTTTAACACAGAAGGCGACAAAGTCATCGGGTTCGCGTTGAGCCAGGGTGGCGCGAACTTCGTCTTCAAGCGAGTCGAGCAGAAATAGTTTGTAGTTCGGCCTTCAGGCGGAAGTTTGTAGAATCGTACTAGCGGTCAATGCTGGTACAAACTTCCGCCTAAAGGCCGAACTACAAACGCTCGTCAGGAGGGTTTGATGTTTCCCAAGCGCACTATGAACGGAGCCCAGAGCGCGCGTAGCTTTGTGCTTCTCATCGCCGTCATCGCGAGCATTGCCATTACCGCGCGAGCACAGAACTGGCCATCGTTTCGCGGGCCGAATGCTTCCGGGGTCGCAGACGGCAAGCCTACGCCTACGACCTGGGACGCAACCAAGGGCACAAACATTCTCTGGAAGACGCCGATTCCAGGGCTTGCGCACGCCAGCCCGGTGGTCTGGGGAGACAAAGTTTTTGTTACGACGGCCGTCAGCAGTAAGGGCGGCGAGTACTTTCGGCACGGGCTGTACGGTGACGTCGATTCGGACAAGGACACTTCGCCTCATAGCTGGCATGTCTATGCTCTCGACAAGCGTACGGGCAAGATCGTCTGGGATCGCGTCGCCTGTGAAGGCGTGCCCAAGATCAAACGTCACATCAAATCTACTCACGCGAGCTCGACACCGGCCACGGACGGCAAGTACGTCGTCGCGTTCTTCGGCTCGGAGGGTTTGTATTGCTACGACGTAAACGGGAAGCTCATCTGGAAAAAAGACCTCGGCATTCTTGACGCCGGGTGGTTCTACGATCCTGATTATCAGTGGCAGACGGCCAGCTCGCCGATCATCTACAAGAACATGGTTATAGTGCAATGCGATGTTCAGAAGAACTCGTTCATCGCGGCTTATGACTTGAAGGACGGCAAGCAGCTTTGGTTGACGTCGCGCGAAGAGATTCCATCGTGGGGCACTCCAACAATCTACGAAGGCCCCTCGCGAGTCGAGTTGATAACAAACGCTACCAGAGCCGCGCGAGCGTACGACCCGATGACCGGCAAAGAACTCTGGAAGCTGATCGGAAATCCCGAAGTCACCGCGACGACGCCGATAACCGGTCACGGGCTGATCTTCATCTGCAACAGCTATCGTCCGAACCAGCCGATATACGCGATTCGCGCCGGCGCCACGGGAGACATCTCGCTCAAGCCGAATGAAACGTCGAATCAGCACGTGGCGTGGAGCATGCAACGCGGCGGGACCTACATGCCGTCGCCGCTGATCTACGGCGAGTATCTCTACACCTGCGCGAATCAGGGAGTGATGGCCTGTTACAATCCAAAGACCGGTGAGCGGCTTTATCAGCAACGCATCGGCGACAAGGGCGGTTCGTATAGCGCATCGCCGGTAGCGGCTGACGGCAAGATTTATCTATCGAGCGAGGACGGCGAGATCTTTGTCGTGAAAGCAGGCGCGAAGTATGAGCTGCTGGCGACAAACCAGATGGGCGAGGTGTTGATGGCGACACCGGCGATTTCCGACGGTATGATCTTTGTGCGAGGCCAGCACAATGTCTTTGCAATTGCAGATCGCGGATCTGCTTCGGCGGCAAAATGAGACGGTTTGAGCGATCAGGTGGTATCCGCGAAAATCCGTGGGATCAGCGTCATCCGTGATGGTCTATGCGTCAATAGCACGCCGATTCAGAGCACGCCGATTCAGCGAAAGCATAGACCGCGGATGACGCGGATCGGACGGATTTGCACGGATCAAAACAAACCAGGGGAGGGATCTCTTACGTGAAACGAATTCTGACAGTGTTGCTCTACTCATCGTTGACTTGCATGGTTCTTTCAGGTTTTTCCGGGCTGGCAAAGACAAAGCCTGCCAATTCAGGCTCGAACTGGGCGCAATGGCGCGGCCCCGACAGCCAGGGCATTTCCAACGAAAAGAACCTCCCTGCCGAATGGAGCGAGACAAAGAACGTGCTTTGGAAGACCGCGATTCCCGGCCGAGGCTTTTCGTCGCCGATCATTTGGGAGAAGAAGGTTTTTTTGACCACCGCGATTGAAGGCGGTCCCGCGCCCGCGGATCACAAGCCGGTGAAACACATGATGCGCGACAAGGAGTTCACGCACCCTGATTGGACGGGCTCCAACAAGCTCCATACCTTCAAAGTGTTTTGCCTCGACCGCGACTCGGGCAAGGTCTTGTGGGAGCGAACTTCATACGAAGGCCCGGTCTACGATTATCGGCATCGGCGCGGAACCTACGCGGGGCCCACGCCCGTTACCGACGGCAAGAACGTTTATGTCTACTTCGGATCGGAAGGCTTCTACTGCTACGACTTCAATGGCAAGCTGATCTGGAAGAAGACTCTCGGCGGCATCGCTACGATGGGGATGGGCGTCGGCACATCGCCGGTGCTGTACGAGAACCTGGTGATCCTGCTGTGCGATCAGGAATTCGACGGCACTTACTCGTTCATGACCGCGCTGGAGAAGAAGACCGGCAGCGAAGTCTGGCGCGTGCGCCGCCCGGTACAAAGCAGTTGGGCGACGCCGGTCATTGCCAAAACCCCGGAGCGCGCCGAGATGGTTGTGAGCGGCAATGAGTTCCTGATCTCTTATGATCCCGCGACGGGCAAGGAACTGTGGCGAGCCAACGGGCTCCACAGTCACGCGATCGCCACGCCGGTGGTTGGCCACGGACTGGTCATTCTTTCCTCGGGATTTCCGTCGAAAACCATCGTCGCGATTAGGCTGGGAGGTTCGGGAAATCTTGACGAAACAGACAAGATCGTTTGGCGCTACAACAAAGGCACCTCGTACGTTCCCTCGCCGATTCTGTATGGCGACTACGTCTACCTGATGAGCGATGCCGGCATACTCACCTGCTTGAACGCTAAAACGGGCGAAGTGGTTTACGAAGGCGGACGCGTGCCGATTGCGACGAAGTTCTACGGCGCATCGCCGGTGGCCTTCGATGGCAAGATCCTTCTCACGAGCGATGACGGCGACACGTTTGTCATCAAGGCGGGTCCGAAGCACGAAGTGCTGGGGACGAATTCAATCGGTGAGCCGAGCCGAACTTCGATCGCAATCGCCGACGGCAAACTGTTTGTTCGGGGTGAGAAGAATCTGTTCTGCATTAGCAACAAAGCTAGCCTGGCGCAGAACAACTGACGATGATGCGAAGGGCCCGATACAATTCAATTGTAGTTTCGTTTCTGCTCTTCGCTTCAAGCACGAGTGCGCAGCAGCGGCCTGACTTTTCAAAGCTCATCGAAGCGATGGATAGGGATGGCTGCGTTGTTCATCAAGAGTCCGGCGTCAAGGTTTGCAAACGCGACTACTCCGTAGACGGCAAGAACGTCGAAGCTGTTTCCTTCGAGCCTCCAGGCGGCGGACCGTTTCCGGGTTTGCTATTGATCCCAGGACACGCGACCACTGCGCGCGACTGGATTCCCAACGGCCTGACGTATGCCCGTAACGGTTACGCTGGCCTTGCGGTGTCGCAACCCGGCTACGGCAGATCGGAAGGCCCGGGGGACTACGTCGGCCCGAAGACTATCAAGGTGCTTACTGAAGGCTACCGGCGATTGCAGCGTGAGACCTTTGTTGATGGTAAACGGATGGGGATCGTCGGCTATTCGCGCGGGGGGATGGCTGCGTCGCTGCTGGCTGTGCAATTGGACGACGTGAAGGCGGCCGTCCTCGGCGGGGGCGTCTACGATTTTAAGAGACAGTATGACGAGACCGGCTTGGAAGGCATTCGCGAGAATATGAAAGCCGAAACAGGAATGACCGAAGAAGCAATCAAACAGCGGTCGTCCGTTCTGCAAATGGAGAAGTTGAAATGCCCGGTGCTGATCCTGCACGGCGAGAAAGACATCAACGTTCCGGTCAGCCAGGCCTATCTGCTGCGCGATAGGCTGACGGCGCTCAAGAAGGAGTTCGAGATTCAGATCTTCGCCGATCGAGATCACGCCATCGGGCCGCCGAATCTTTACAAGTACTCGCTTGATTTTCTGAAACGCAAATTGGCCTTCGAGCCGGCGAAGAAATAATCCCGTTACATCTCGCCAGGAGTCCCTACACGGATGAAACGCAAACAAATGCTATTGCTCCTAACACTGACCGCGTGCCTGATGGCCTTCGGGGTCGTCAGACCTTTCACATCCGACGCCGCGCCTAAACACAACTGGTCGCAGTGGCGCGGTCCCGAAGGCAACGGCGTGTCTTCCGAGACCAACCTGCCGGCCGAGTGGAGCGACTCCAGGAACATCAAGTGGAAAACTCCGATCGCCGGCCGCGGTCACTCATCGCCGGTCGTTTGGGATAACAGGATCTTTCTCACCACCGACATCGAAGGCGACGTGATTCCCGGAGCCAGGGCGGTCGAACACAAGGACGAGGGAAAGCCCTACAAGCATCCCGACAGCATCGGCGCCGATCGCAAACACATATTCAAAGTGCTCTGTGTAGATCGCGTCACTGGAAAGATGTTGTGGGAACGAACGGCCTACGAAGGCACGGTTTACGATGACCGGCACCGCAAGGCCAGCTACGCGTCGCCCACTCCGGCTACCGACGGCAATTACGTCTTCGCATACTTCGGCACGGAGGGTTTGTACTGTTATGACTTCAGCGGCAAGCTGATCTGGAAAGTCTCACCCGGTCAGATCGCGACGTTCGGGATGGGAACCGGCACGTCCCCCGTGCTGTTCGAGAACACGGTCATCCTTCAATGCGATGAGGACAACGGCGAGAAGTCGTTCATCCTCGCGCTGGACAAGAAGACCGGAAAGGAAGTGTGGAAGACTCCTCGCAAAGTCCAGGCAAGCTGGTCGACGCCGCTCATCGTTCGCGGCCCGCAGCGCACGGAGATGATCACCAGCGGAAATGAGCTGATCATTTCTTACGATCCGAAAACCGGCAAAGAACTATGGCGAACCAAAGGCCACGCGAGCAACGCAATCGCTACGCCGCTTGCGGGTAACGGGATGGTTTTCGTCTACGCGGGATTTCCGGTTAAGAAGACGCTTGCAATCACGCTCGGCGCTTCGGGCGATCTCAGCGACAGCAAGAACATCGCCTGGCAGTACGACAAGGGCACGGCTTATGTGCCTTCTTCGATTCTTTACGGCGAATACCTGTACCTGTTGTCGGACCGGGGAATCATCACCTGTCTGGAAGCCAAGACCGGAAAGATAGTCTACGAAGGCGGGCGCATTCCGATACCGGCTACGTTCACCGCATCGCCGGTGGCTTTCGACGGCAAGATACTGCTGACCAGCGAAGACGGCGACACGTTTGTGATCAGAGCCGGGCCGAAACACGAGGTGATCGCAACCAACTCAATCGCGGAGCCAGTGTATGCGTCTCCTGCGATCTCTGATGGAATGATCTTCATTCGTGGAGAAAAGAATCTGTACTGCATCGGCCGGTAAGCGTTCGTAGTTCGGCCTTCAGGCGGAAGTTTGTAGGCGACCTTCACAACGACGTGGCTTACAAACTTCCGCCTGAAGGCCGAACTACGAACCATAGTTGGAGAACTACTACTGTATGAAACCCAAACTCGTGATCGGTTGCGCAGTCGTGATCCTTTGCCTTTTGCAGATCGCGGCGGCTCTTTCTAAGCCCGATTTCAGCGGCACATGGGTGATGGATGTGAATCGCAGCTTTAGCAACCCACCCGGATTGGAACAGACCCTCATGGTCGTTCACACCGGCGATCAAATCAAAGTCGACGCCAAACTAAAGACTCTGCAGGGTGAGCAGACGATCAATGAAGCGTACACGCTTGATGGCAAAGAGACAGACTTTGCGCCTCCCGGAGCGCAGGCGGGCGCCAAAGGTAAGCGCAAAGCAATGTGGCTGCCGGATGGGCGAGGGGCGGTCATCGAGGACGTCGTCACTTCTGATTCTCCCAATGGCCCGGTCACCCGAAAGACCATGCGCAAATGGACGCTGTCACCCGACGGCGGGACGTTGACCGTTGATTACTACTTCGATGATCCGAGAGGATCGTTCGAAGCGAAACGCGTTTTTGTGAAGAAGTAATCATGGAATCAACTCCTACACCAACTCCGTGGTACCGGTCGCTGACGGCCGTCATTCTTACCGCGATCCTTCTGCCTCCTCTTGGGCTGATCCTGCTTTGGATGCGCAGGGACACCGAGTTTGGAAAGAGAGTCTTCGGCTCGTTTGCCATAATCGCGTTGGGCGCAGCGTATTGTTTTCTTCTTTTCGGCCGTGGTCTTTTCATCCAAGGCCCTGTACCGGGCTCGGAAGCGCACTTCGCTGAGCTCGAACGGCAGCGTGCTCAGGAGCGAGAGAGGGCGACAAGCGCGCCGGCGGCTCCCTCAACCCCAGATCAACAGCCGCAGAGTCCCGGAACTTCCAACGCCAACGCGAACGAATCAACGCCTGCGCCGGCCGCTGCTGCGATGAAATCGACTCGAAGCTATTGGACCAACTTTCGCGGCCCCGCTCGAGACGGTCGTTATGACGAAGCGCCGATTCGTACCGACTGGCCGGCAGAAGGACTGCCTCTCTTGTGGAAGCAACCGATCGGCGGCGGCTACGCGTCCTTCGTCGTGGCAGAAGGAATGGCTTTCACTATCGAGCAGCGTCGACACCATGAAATTGTGGCCGCTTACGACGTCGAGACCGGACGAGAGTTGTGGACTCACGGCTCCGATGCCGAGTTCATTGAGTCGATGGGCGGGGACGGCCCGCGCGCAACTCCCACATGGGAAGGCGGCCGGCTGTGGGCGCTAGGCGCAGAAGGGGATCTTCGCTGCTTCGATGCAAGAACCGGAAAGGTGAACTGGTCCAAGAATATTCTCACGGACAACGGGGCGTCGAATCTTCCATGGGGAATGGCTGCGGCTCCGCTGATAGTCGATGACAAAGTAGTGGTTCTTCCAGGCGGGCGGTCAGGCAAATCTGTCGTCGCTTACAACAAACTCACGGGCGCGCACGTTTGGAAGTCGCTCAACGACACACAGGCTTACGTTTCTCCGATGCTTGTGACGCTTGCAGGCAAGCGGCAGATCCTGGTCGAAACCGCCACTCGCATCGTCGGCCTCGCGGTCGAAGATGGTTCCTTGCTGTGGGAGACGAGTTGGAACACCGGCATGGGCATCAACTGCTCGCAGCCGATTGTCATCGACGCAAATCGCTTCTTCGTCTCCTCCGGCTACGGCAAGGGCGCCGCGCTGGTGGAGATCACGAGCAGCGGTGACGGATTGACTGCTCGCAAGGTCTGGGAAAACTCTTCGATGAAGAACAAGTTCAATAGCTCAGTCCTGTACGAGGGCAATGCGTACGGGCTCGATGAGGGCATTCTGGCATGCGTAGACGTTCAAACCGGAGCGCAACGCTGGAAGGGCGGCCGTTACGGTTACGGCCAGGTGATTCTCGCGAGCGGGCATCTGATTGTCATCACCGACACGGGAGAGCTGGCGCTCGTCACGGCGACTCCCGACCAGCACACCGAGGTGGCGAGGTTTTCGGCGCTCGAAGGAAAAAGCTGGAACTATCCCGCGATTGCCGATGGGCGCCTGCTGGTCCGCAATCAAACGCAGATGGCTTGCTTTGATCTTGCGGGTAGGTAGAATTCAGCCGAAGCGGCCGGAGATCAAAGAGCGAGTTCAAGAGAATGTTTTGCCCTAGCTGCGGATCGGAAGAACGCCAGGTCAGCCAGTTCTGTCGCGCCTGCGGCACGGACTTGCGCGCCGTGCGCGCGACTCTCGAAAGACCCGATGCGATTACTGCGTCGGCGGTTTCGGCGCGTGACGAGATCGGGCACGCCATCGCGGACAGAATAAGGGAGCTCGAGACCGGCAGCGATCTCAAACAAGTAGCGGAAGACGTGCTTCCTCAAATCGAGAAGTTCCTGGAGTCCCCAGAGGAAAGGCGTCTGCGTGGCATCCGCCAAGGCGTCGTCACAAGCGCGATCGGTCTGGGCGCCACCGTGTTCTTCCTGGTGTGGGGCCTAAATGAGAAGGATATGTTCTTCTTGATGGGGCTCGGCGTGACGGCTTTCCTGATCGGCCTGGGTCTTATCGTCAACGCCTTGTTGTTCACAGTTCCGAAGCAGTACGTTCCAGACCACTCGTTGGAGGGTGGTAAGAGGGACCTGATTGACTCACCGCCTGAGCGCATCAGGCTTGCAAGAACCGAACTATCGACCGCCGACCCGCTGACCCCACCGGCGTCTGTCACTGAGCAAACAACGCATCACCTGACAGACTCGCCTCCCGCGCCCGCCCGCGTTCGCGAGACTGGTTGAGTCACGCGATCCTCCATCCGAGGAGTCGTCATGTCATCCGAAACAACACGGTGAAACAACGAAGAGTTCGTAGTACGGCCTTTAGGCGGAAGTTTGTAGCACGCTGGCCCGACTGTGACCAGATACAAACTTCCGCCTAAAGGCCGTACTACGAACTCCAACCTGTTCCGTTGCGCGTCCCTCGCGGTTCGATTGTCTCGCAGTGCGTGCGCTATTCCGACGCTTTGCGTTTTAGAATCGCGTGGCCTACCGGCTGAGGCTTGCCGTTAGCGAACGCCACGAAGTTCGATTCCACCGTGTTCTTATCCTTGATCTCGAAAGCGCCCTGATGGACATGGGCGTCAATCTTCGGATCGAAGTTCGTTCCGCCATGGAACGCAAACTTGATCTCGCCCGGCTTATCGCTCTTCTCGAACTTCATGACCGGCGCGTTCTTGAGCGCGCAGTAGTGGGTGAGCAGCAGTTGGTTCCCATCCATGTGATAGATCGAGACCATCTCGGACGGCTGGCCCGCGTTGTACGTCTCCACAATTGAGCTGCCGGCCGCCGTTACTTTGAAGCTCACCGCCCGTGAGCTGCTGCCGTGTTCGTGATCGCCGCTCGCCCTCTCCCAATCTCCGGCGAGTGTCTTCAGAAACTCGAATGCTGAAGCCGTGTCGTAGACAACGGTCTCGGGCGTGCTCGCCGCTTTTTTTCCGTCCTTCGATTGGCCTGCCAAAGACGCCGGAACAAAGGCGAGAACTAAAGCAAGACTCGAAAGCAAAATCATCGTTCTCTTCATACTTTCTCCTTCGCTCTGAATTTGTTGGATACTAACATGATTTCTTCGAGAACAAGAAAGACAATAGCGAGACAGTCACTTACCGTCGTAATAGGTTATCACGCGGTGTTCAACGTCAACTACAGGCTTGCCGGCCTGGTCTGAGCTTACCGTGACTCTCTTAACACGATTTCCCAAGCTGTCATATTCGTAGTTAACCTCGGTGACTACTACATCATCACTGTTCCGATACACCTGAGAACGCAGCCTTTTACCTTTGTCATAATCATTAGTTGTCCTGCGCTTGAGCGCCCCTTCCGGTGAATAGACGCTTTCTTCAACAAGTTGGCCGTCATCGTTATGTCGAAACTCGACAGTTCCAGGTTCGGGAGCGTGGCTCATTGAAATATTTGGCCGCTTATACTCGAAATAAGTAACTCGCCTGCTTACTCGACCTCCACTGTCATAAGAAGAAATCATCTTGAATTTCGAGATTGAGTCCTCAGCGTTTCGTTCTTTCTCCCTGCCGTGTTCGTCGTAGGCATATCTGGCCTCGCTGTCGCTCCGACCATCGGTACCTGAATATTTGTACTTAACAAGGTTACCCGAACTGTCGTAGGCCTGCTCTATCAACTGTAGAGTGCCGTTTATGTCGACGAGTGTCCTGATGAGCCGGCCGCCAGAATCATAAGTGAGTTTCCTGGTCTGTTTCCACGCGCCGCCGTCTGTAACCATTACTTCCTCTACCATATGTCCGGCGCGATCAAAGGCGGCGCTTGTTCTGTGGGACTCAACTCCCTGGTCATACACGATAGCTTCGATACGATTGCCCCGGTTGTCATATACCGATTCTGATCGACTGGACAATCGCTGGCCCCCATCGGCTCGAGGCTCCAACTCCTGCCACCCGGCGATGCGCCCGTTGGCATCAATAAGCTGAACTGAATGATTCTCGATGGAACCGTCCCGCCTGAAATTGATTCGTTCAATTTCGTTACCGCTTCGATCGTAGACGACTTTCTGATGGGGCCTTCGTCCAAACTCGATTTCCTTGCCATCAACCACGGTCATTTCGGCAAACTCGATCTGTACTGTATGCACCGGCCCAGTGAGCTGCTCCGTATTCAAGTACCACTTCGTTTGGGCATTGGCGCAAGGAAAAGTGAGGATCGTAAGTACAAAACCACAAACACCTAAGAGTTTCATTTGGAGTATTCCCTCAACTATCTTTTATGCCGCCCTGTGTCGCGAAGGGGTTTTTGCTCGAATGACCAGATCGACATCGCAATCGAGCACATGAAGCAGCGATAAGACCTGATCGACGGATGTCTGATAGTTCTTCTGATCCAGCAGGCGATAGAACTGCGTTGCCGATGTCCCTAGTCTGCGAATGATTTCGCGCTTGGACAGAGTGCTTTTCTCCAGCCGTTTCTGCGCCTCGACGGTCAGCTTGTAGAGAATAACATCGCGTAAGTACCCGGGGTCTTGGTTGTACTCGAGCACCTGCTCGATGTGAACCGTCCCGCTCTTGCCGGACCTTAATTCGTAAGTGAACCCTTCACTGCCCAATTCCTTGTCGACGTACACCCGGTCAATCGGATCGTCGCCGCTCGGTTGAAGGTCCAACTTTGAGTAAGGGAATTGTAGAGTTCGATTAGAAGCCTTGATTTCGAACGCCTTCTTCCGATTGTTGTGTTTGACCGACCGTATCTTCATAGCAATCCCTCGGACTCAAGTCTCTCGATCAATCTCAGAATCCGCCGCGAAGCTTTCCCCTTCATCGCCCGCTTGTTGTCGAGGTCCCACTTCACGACAAGCTCCCCGTCCCGGTAGACGTGCACATGCCGAGGCGTATGGTCACTTTTCCAGGAGAAGAAGATGTAACCACCCCGGCGAATCTTTGGCACAACGAGACGCTACCGCGAGCGGTAACGCTTTGTCAATCGCGGCTCGGTTGCTCTATCCGTGAGCCACGCGTGCGATAAGCTTGGCCCGTCATTGCTCAACGAGGCAGGGCCGGGTATTCTTTCGTTGCCGCAGGTCCGTACAATTTTTTCGAGGTGCCACTATGAGTTCACAGGGTGAGACCGAACGCTTAGAGATCACGGGGCTGCCAGTTGGTACGATGCGCGCGCTGGAAGAGCTAGCGCGAGAGAATGACCAAACTGCCGAAGACTATGCCCGAATGGTACTTGAGGCAAAGATTTTGGCTCAGAAGCCGTTCAGAGAGATCCTGGCGCCCGTGCGCGAAGGCTTTCAGGAAAGCGGGGTGACCGACGACGAGCTAGCTGCACTCGTCGAGAAAGCCCGCGAGGATTTCCATCGAGAAAGGCCAACCGAAGACGAATGAGCCAGCCCGCCTCGCCGCCCGGAGTCGTCGTTGACTGTATGGTCTTTGTGCAGGCGGCAGCAAACGAGACGGGGCCGGCCGGCCGTATTCTCAACCTGCTTGACGAAGGAAAGATCACACTCTATGTGAGCAAGCTGATCTTGGCCGAAGCGCGTTATGTGCTCAGTCGGCCCGATGTGCGCGCCAGTCTCCGCAAACTCACCGACGTTGCCGTAGAAGCTATCTTTGAGCGATTGACTCAGCGGGCTACTCTCATCCGGCAAGTTCCACAGCGTTTTGTATATCGACGTGATCCGAAAGACGAGCCTTACATCAATCTGGCGGTTGCGATGAAAGCCGACTACCTTGTGAGCCGTGACAATGATCTGCTCGATCTGATGAAGTGGGAGAAGGAAGAGGGACGCAAGTTTCAAAAGAGATTTAGATTTCTAAAGATCGTCACCCCGGAGGGATTCTTGGCTGAAATCGAACCGCGCATCGAGCAACCTTGATGATGTCATTCATGGTTTAGCCAGAATTCATCCGGTAGAGGTTGGTCAAAGTCTTCGCTCGTCCAGATTGTGCCTCGATTTAGACCCGCAACGCGCTCCTTCTTGGCCGCAGCGACTGGAACGGGAACCAGACGCGCAACCGGTTTGCCGTGCTCCGTGATAATTATTTCGTTTCCGGCCAAAGCCTGCGCGAGCAAGTTTTGCAGCTGGTGTTGAGCTTCATCAACGCTGACTGTTCGAGTCATAAAGGAGGATACTCGATGCTTGTTCACTCTTGAGACAACGATTCATGAACTCGCCCATCGCATGTCCCAAAGTTTTTCGAATTCTTGCGCGAATGCACCTGAAGGGTTCGCGCGCAGTTCATGAACGTAAGCGTCGAAATCCTTCAATACATGCTGAACAAACCGGGCCGGATCGATGTGTAACTTGCCGTCGGCAGTTTTTTCCAATGCCACAGAATAGTGAGCGTGCGAGATGTAGACACGATCCTTAGTGAAGCCGGAGTGAAACAACCCGCACCGAGTTGATTTGTATAGCATTTCAATTGCCTTTTCGGACGCTGTGGGGAATATGCGTCCCGCGCTGGCTCTAAACCAATTACCCGCGGCGCCCTTGCGGTTTGGGTCCGGTTCTCTGCCTCGCCGGTAGTGCTCTATTCCTTCGATGTACGCGAGCGCCACAGAAATGGCAACGTAGTCGCCAGGAGATGTTCCATCGTCAATCAGATCACCGTGAACGAGCTTCGCAGCCCAGTCGAGAAACCACGTTCGGGTCCGGTCTTCAAAAACGTCAACCTTCGCTGAATAGAGCGAGTCGCTTCGCCGCACTCCTGTGCTGCGATCCTCAAACTGACGGTCTTCAGCATGCCAAAGATAATTCTTACTGACCCTGACATTCTTACTGAACGTGATCAGAATCCCGTTTATGACAAAATCCTTTGGCACGGCTACGACAACCTTCCTTCAGTGTAAAGAATAGTGGGGTTTGATGAAGTCGGGTACGATCTCCTCAAAACAACAGCTTCACTCCAAACTGAATATGCCTCGGGCCCTGAGCCGACAGAATGCGACCGAAGGTTGGCGACCCAAGAAAGTTATCCGGCAAGTTGAAGTTCGGATGATTGAACAGATTGAACGCTTCGGCGCGGAATTGCAGATCGAGCCCTTCTCTTAACCTAGTCGTCTTCATCAACGACGCATTGACGTTCACGAAGCCCGGTCCGTCCAGAATGTTTCGACCCGCATCCCCAAAACTCCCAAAAGCCGGAAACGCGAATGCCGACGTGTTGAACCAACGGTCGGGCGTGCCGTTTGAAAGCTCGGCTTGGCCAACGACGTTTGGGCGATCATTCGCGCCAAAGCCAAGCGTCGAGCGGCCGGTGTTGCTGTTGTCGATGTCCGAAAGCAGCGCAACCGTGAACGGCCGTCCGCTCTGCAGAGTCACGATGCCGAAGGTCTGCCAGCCCGCGAGAAGCGTGGACAGTAACCCACTATTCGCAATAAACGTCCGGCTCTTCCCACACGGAAAATCGTAACCGTAGCTTACGGACAGGCGATGCCTTACGTCGAAATTCGAGCGACCTCGCTCGCCGGCTGTGTTGAAGCTGTCTTGCGGAAAGTTCGGATCGCCCGCGCTCGAAAAGAAACTCGACGCATTGTCGATCGACTTCGACCACGTGTAAGACGACAAGATCGAGAGTCCGAAGTCCAGCCGTTGCTGAAACCTCACCTGCAGACTGTTGTAGTTCGAATTCGCGCTCGACTCCTCGAAGGTTATGTCGTCGAACCGAGGATTCGGGCGGAGATTAGGTGACGCCGGGCTTGGCCTCGGTTGATTGATGTCCCGCGCGGTTATCAGCTTTGTTCCCTTGCTCCCAACATAAGCGACTTCAACCACCCGGCTCTTGCCAAGCGCTTGCTGCAAGCTCACATTCCAATGCTGCAAGTACGGCGTTCGCAAATCACTCTGAAACGCGAAGGCGGACTTGGGCAGCGGAAACGGGAAAAAGCTCGGGAACGGATCGTTAAGCGTCAGCGGCAAACCCGGGAGCGAGAAGAACAGATTGAAGTCGAAATACGGAGCGTTAAAGTAAAGTCCTTCGCTCGGCGCAAGCGATGACTGGTCGTAGTACACGCCGTAGCCCGCGCGCACTACGGTTTCGCCCTTGCTTCCGAGCGTCCAGGCAAGACCCACACGCGGCGCCCAGTTGTTCTTGTCGCTTGCGTAGCCGCTTCGTGGAATCCCGTTGGTCCCCACCGCCGCCAGACTCCCCGTTGCCGGATCGTAAAGATTCGCGCGATCGAAGGCATCAACCGGCGGCGAGTTGTACTCGTAGCGCAACCCCGCCGAGATAGTCAGATTCGGTCTGATCCTGAAGCCGTCGTTCACGTAGAAACCGTAGCTCTCGGTGCGCAGGTGCTGAGCGTTGTCCAGCCGCGCTCCTCCGGTAACCGCCGGAAGCCCCAGCAACAAATCCGCGAGAGCGTTTCCGGTGATCGGGACCTGACTCGAAAAGGTCAGGAACCCGCGCGATTGAACATCGCGAAACGCATTCTGCTGGACAGCGCGAAAATCGAATCCGAACTTCATCAGATGCCTGCCGCGCGTGTAGCTCGCCCCGTCCAGCACCTGAAACATGTTTGTGGCGCTCTGTTGAGGGTTGTTGTATTCATGACCGAGCGGTGAGAAGCCAGAGATCGTTATGAAGCTGAGCCCGAAGTCTCTCGGGTTCTTTGAAAGCTCGGGCAGCCCAACCTGTTTGTTGATGCTCGTTCCGGCGTTCTCTTGAAACACGACTGCCGCCACGCGGCTAAATGCGAAGCGAGCTTCGTTGACCAGCGCCGGCGAGAGGATGTGCGTCTCGGCGATCATGAAGTTCTGACCACGCCGCGGCACGTTGTCGCCGAATCCGGCGACAGCGGGGAAGCTTGGTCCAGTAAACGGCTCGAAGAGCTCTCTGTCGGAAAAGCTGTATCGCGCTGCAAGCTCAGACGATTTGCTCAACGCATGATCCAGCCGAACATCGAATTGATCGTTGTTGCCTCGCAGCGCCGGTGATGAGACGAAATTCGCAAACGGCACGTTGCGATTGGGCGCCGGGTACAACGCGGCGATCGCACGGCCTACCGGGTTGATAAACAGGTCCGGGATCTTGTTTCCAGAAAACGGCTGCTGAGTGAATGGATTGATCGGCGCTCGGAAAAGGCTCTGGGAAAAGTCGCCGTTGCGTTCTGCGAGAGTAGGTACA
The DNA here is from genome assembly GCA_964548075.1 of uncultured Clostridia bacterium. Taxonomy (GTDB): domain Bacteria; phylum Acidobacteriota; class Blastocatellia; order UBA7656; family UBA7656; genus Onstottus_A. Next base: position 28,274 of record CAZJQQ010000041.1, read on the forward strand.
TTTGTGACGCGAGTGATTCCCTCGCGCACCCGCGTGCCCTCGTAGTCGGCAAAGAAGAACGTCCTGTTCCTAACTGCCGGACCGCCCAGCGCAAAGCCAAACTGATTTCGTTGATACTTGGGCGCGTCTTCACCAGCGGGCGCAAAGAAGTTGCGCGCATCCAGAGAACCGTTGCGAAAGAACTCGTAGGCGGCGCCGTGCAGCGAGTTGGAGCCGGACTTCAGAACGACGTTCACCTGCGCGCCGGCGTTGCGGCCAAACGAGGCGTCGTACGTGCTAGTCAGCATCTCGAATTCGCGAATGGCGTCTACTGGCGGGGTGACGCCCGCAGTGTTTAGCTTTGGATCGATGTTGTAAACGCCGTCGAGCAGGAAACTGTTCGAGTCCTCGCGCGCGCCGTTGATGCTCAGCGCAAAGTCGCCGCGCACGGTGCTGGCTGAGCCCTGGGCAGCGGGCGCCGCTCCGGGCACCAACAAGGTCAGGTCGAGGAGGTTTCGCCCGTCAAGCGGCAGCCCGGTGATCTGGCGGTTCTCGACGACTGTTCCAATCGCCGAAGAGTCTTTTCTGAGTTGGGTCTCCGGCGCGGTGACTATGATCTCCTCGCTTATTGGGCCCACTTCAAGCGATATGTCCACCCGCAATTCCTGGTTGACTTGGAGCGCGACGAGCCGAGAGAGCTTTTTATAACCGGTCTGTTCGACTTCAATTCGGTATGGGCCGGGCGGCAGCGCCGAGACCGTGAATTCACCCTGGTCCCCGGTTCGAACTGTCCGCGACTCGTTGGTTTCAGTCTGAACGATCTTTATCGCCGCATTCGATAGTGGCGCCGGTGAGCTATCAGTGATCGTGCCGCGAATTGAACCTGTGTAGCTCTGGGCGTGAGCGGAGAATTGCGGCGACGCTACAGGCAAAAGAAGGATCAGCAAGCAGAGGGTTCTTACTTTCATGATCTTTCTTCTATACCAGAAGAAGCTCAATATTCACCAGTCACAACCTGTCCGCGGACCCACGCTCCAGGGGCGAGAGCAATTCACGGCAACCTCTCGGTCTGCGGTCGCGTATTGTTCTTCGCAAGCACGTGTGCCAACCTTCTTCAATACCGCCAAGCACGGAGGAGATATGAAAGCAGTATTCTTCAGAACGATCTCGCTTGTTCTTGCCTTCTCTCAAGTCGTATTCGGCCAGTCTCCCGCTCAGCCTCGAATCGAACGGGTAGAAAAAGGTCTGCTGCCCGCAGTCCTGATCAAGGGTGATCCCGCCTGGACCATCCAGGAGCGCATGAAGCACTACAAGGTCCCGGGCGTGAGCATAGCGGTCATCAACAACTTCAAGATTGAGTGGGCGAAGGCCTACGGCGTTAAGGACATCGACACCAACGAACCAGTCAGCACCGAGACGCTTTTTCAAGCTGGTTCGATTAGCAAGCCGGTAGCCGCAATGGCAGCGCTCAAGAAAGTCGAGCAGGGAAAGATCGCGCTCGATGAAGACATCAACAGTAAGCTGACAACGTGGAAGCTTCCGGATAACGAATTCACCGCGAAGAAAAAAGTCACGCTGGCGAATTTGCTGAGTCACACGGGCGGGCTGACGGTCCACGGCTTTCCCGGATACGCGCCCGACGAAAAGATACCGACCCTGTCTCAGATCCTGGACGGCGCTCCGCCGGCGAATACGCCTGCGGTCCGTGTCGATTTCGAGCCAGGCACGAAATTCCGATACTCAGGTGGCGGCGTCACCATCGCGCAGCTAGCCATCATGGATATCGAGAAGAAGCCCTATCCTCAGATCGCCCAGGAAACGGTACTCGGACCGTTGAAGATGACTAGCAGCACCTACCAGCAGCCGCTACCCGATGACACAAGGAAGAAGGCAGCGTCGGGATACCGCAGCGACGGGAAGGTTGTCGCCGGAAAGATCCACGTCTATCCGGAGATGGCGGCGGCCGGACTCTGGACCACACCCACGGACCTCGCCAGGTTCGCGATCGAATCTCAACTCTCCCTGGTGGGCAAATCCAACAAGGTTCTTACAAAAGAAATGACCTCAAAGATGGTGGTGCCTTTCCTGCCATCGGGCCCGGTTGGGTTGGGCTTCTTTAGCGAGAAGCACGGAGCCGCGACGTACTTCGGTCACGGGGGCGCCGATGAGGGGTTCCGAGCGCAGCTACTTGTTCATAAGGATAAGGGCTACGGCGCGGTCGTTATGGTGAACTCTGACAACGGCCAGATCATCAACGAAATCCTCCGAGGTATCGCAAAGGAATATCAGTGGGAGGACTACCTTCCGCAGCCGCGCGAAATCGTTTCAGTTGACGCGGCCAGACTCAATGATTACGCCGGCCGCTTTCTGGTTAATCCGGATCGAGTTCTAACAGTGACTCAAAAGGGCGGCCGGCTCTTTGGGGAGCCGACGGCATCGCCAAAGTTCGAGCTCTTTCCTGTTTCCGAAAACGAGTTTGTGAGAAAGGACGCGGAGATCAGCTACACTTTCGCTAAGAGCCCTGGCGGAAGCATCGACAAGATCAAGTTGAAATTCACCGAGGAAAGCGCCGAAGCCCCGCGAATGTCGCAGGACGCCATGGTTCCATATGAACAGTTGGTGACCGGAAAGCTCGGCGAAGCGATAGAAGGCTACAAGAAGATCAAGAAAGAGAAGCCGCTCAACGCCGCGATCCAGGAGGCTCGACTCAACGATTTGGGGTACTCGCTGATGCGAGACAAAAAATTCGCCCAGGCGATTGCCGTCTTCAAGGTCAACGTCGAGTTGTACCCACAGTCGTCGAACGTTTACGACAGCCTTGGCGAAGCTTACCTGGCGATCGGAGATAAAGAGCTTGCTGCTGTTAACTTCAAGAAGTCTCTGGAGCTCGACCCGCACAATCAAAACGCGGCCAATATTCTGAAGAAGCTTCAGCAGTGAGAGGCTTCGGCTGCTGTACCTAAGGTTGGACCGATCGCGCAAGGCGGAGGTCATAAACGAAAGACTCAAGCCGGGCAGGCCACCTTTGGCGCGTGCTTGTAATCCTATGAAACGGAGTGTTGGCAAGATGGATACTATCAGTAAACGGAATGAGAGGTGACGTGATATGAGATTAAGTCGAGCTAAAAGCGTAATCACGGGAGCAGTCTTCGCCTTGATGCTCATGTTCAGCATCGGAATGGTTACGGCGACAACGGCTCAGGCTCAGGATCGCAATAATCGTTGGGATCGTAATCAGCGGGTCGAGCGGTCTGAGCAACGAGATAGTGACCGCCGACGAGATGGTGACCGCGGAGATTGGAACCGCCGCCAGCAGATTGAGCGCCAACGCGAAATTGAACGCGCGCGTCAGTTGGCGTGGCAGCGTGAGCGGGAGCGATCGAGAGGCCGCGGATACACGTATCCCAGAAACTACCCGCAGTACGGCGGCTACGGAAACAACGGCTACGGAAACGGCGGCTACGGAAACGGCGGCTACGGAAACAACGGTGGTTACGGAAACGGCGGCTACGGAAACGGCGGCTACGGAAACGGTGGCTACGGAAACTACGGTGGTTACGGTGGAGGCTACAACAACGCCGAAGTGCAGAAGGGCTATCGTGACGGATTAGACCGAGGCCAGGAGGATGCTCGGGACCGCAGGAATCCCACTCCGAATAACTCGAGCCACTACAGGTCCGGCAACGCAGCGTACCGCGACGGATTCCGTCGAGGATACGAAGTCGGTTATCGCCAGTACGCCGGCAACCGCCGCTGGTAAATCAGCGAGGCACAACGAACACCGTTAGAGCGAACAGGGTCTGCAACAGACCCTGTTCGCTTTTATGTCATTGCATATCCAAGTTGAACCTCGTTCGGAGTGATTGACACCTCGCTCACGCGATGGATAGCCTTCCCTCGTGAGCGAGCTTGTCACCCAAATCAAGAACACCGCCAGAGAGTTCGGTTTTGAAGTCGCCGGCATCGCTTCGGTCGAGCCACTTGAACGCGACGACAACGCATTTCGAAAATGGTGCGGGGAAGGCTATGCCGCGGGCATGGACTATATGACTCGCAGACCCGAGCTGCACGCTCACCCTCGCAGGCTCGTGCCTTACGCGCAGTCGCTGATAACCCTTGCTGTTGACTACGCAACTGCAGCGGCTCCGTTTGAGCACGAACATCGCTTTGGTCGGGTGGCACGATACGCCTGGGGACTCGATTATCACGATGTCGTGAAGCCGCGGCTCAAGGCGCTTGCCGGCAGGATCGAGAAGATTGCCGGCCGCGAGATCCACGCGAGATGTTTTGTCGACGCAGTGCCGCTTCTGGAGCGAGCAGTGGCCGCGCGCGCGGGGCTCGGGTTCTTCGGCAAGAACACGAACCTGCTCCAGCCACGAAGCGGCTCGTGGTTCTTTCTCTCGGAGATACTCCTCGACCTCGAGCTTCCCGCCGACAATCGCGAGATCAAAGTTAGCTGCGGCTCGTGCCGCCGCTGCATAGACGCTTGTCCGACGGACGCCTTCCCAGCTCCGTATGTCTTGGACTCGCGTAGGTGCATCTCCTATCTGACGATTGAAAACAAAGGCGAGATTCCACGCGAGCTTCGCGCCGCCGTTGGCGATTGGGTCTTCGGCTGCGACGTGTGTCAGGATGTCTGCCCGTTCAATCGTTTTGCCGCGGACACGCGCTGGCCCGAGTTCCACCCGGAGGCGGGCGTTGGTCCGCGGATCGATCTGGTTGAGGTGCTCTCTATCGCAAGCGACGACGAGTTTCGAGCGCGATTCCGTGGCACACCACTCACACGCCCCAAGCGTCGAGGCCTGCTTCGTAACGCCGCAGTCGTCGCTGCCAACGTGGGCGCAACCAAAGCAGTGCCGTCGTTGATCGAGCGAATTAACAATGACATCGAGCCTCTGATTCGGAGCCACTGTTTGTGGGCGCTTTCACAGCTCGACCCGAAGCGCGCAGCGCCGATCGCGGAAGGCGCGCTGAAATTCGACCCCGACGGCCTGGTTCGTGAGGAAGCGGGAATTGTCCTTGGAATCGTCCTTGGTTATTGACCAATAGGACCTATATGACCTATGACCAATAATGACCAATAACAAATGAGCAATTCGTTTCAGTTTCGAATCGAACAGCCGGACGCGGGCCGCCGGCTTGACGAGTTTTTCGCGTCGCGCTTCGGGAGCCTCAGCCGAATGCGCATCGCCAACCTGATTGAAGCGGGCGCCTGTCTCGTGAATGGAGCCGTCGCGCGGGCGGGTTACCACATCCTTGCAGGAGACGCGGTTGATGTGTCCTTCAATGACGGCGCTCCCACCTCCATGTCACCCGAGCCGATTCCGCTCGAAGTCGTTCACGAAGATGAGCACCTGATCGTAGTCGTCAAGCCGGCCGGAATGCTCGTCCATCCGACTATGAGCGTAAAGACCGGCACGCTAGCCAACGCGCTTGCCTATCACTTGAACAAAGAGTTCTATAGGAGTTCAGGGTTCAGGGTTCCCGGTTCCGAGTTAAAATCGGAACCCGCAAACCATCAAATCGATCCGGACCTTGAACTCGGAACCCGCAACCCGGAACCCTGGACCGCGGTGCACGGGCAGCCGCATTCGCTCATACGGCCCGGGATGGTGCACAGACTTGACCGCGCGACCTCAGGCCTGATCGTCATTGCCAAGACGCCTCGCGCGCTCACGGTACTATCGCGGCATTTTCGAAAGCGGCTGGTAGCGAAACGATATCTGGCGTTGGTGCACGGCAAAGTTGAAGAAGAAGCCGGCACGATCAGCGCGCCCATCGGCCGTGATCCGGACCAACGGCCTCGCTGGCGCGTGATGGAAGGCGGGAAGGCCGCGGAGACTCGATTCACAGTCCTTGAAAGGCTGAGGCGGGCCACGCTTCTAGAGTTAGAGCCGGTCACCGGCCGCACGAATCAGCTTCGAATACACTGTGCGCACATCGGGCATCCGATCGTCGGTGATGAAATGTATGCGGATTGCGAATCTCGGGTTTCATATTTCGAATTGAAACCGGAAGCCCAGAGTGAGACTCAGCAATTCGCAATTCGAAATCCGCAATTCGAAATCCGCCTCTGCTTGCACGCCTCGAGTCTGGCCTTTCACCATCCAGCAGGCGGAGATTGGATGGAGTTCACTTCGCCCTTGCCTGCCGATATACTCGAACCTGTTGAGTCGTACCGAGGGAGATGATCTGGAGTTCACCTTCAGCTCGCGCCAAGGAGAGCGCCTACTCGCCCGCGACGCCTTCACCGCCTATGTACGCGCGACATAGCTTGAGGAACGAATCGAGCGCGGGCGGAAGATATTCGCTCTTCAGATAGGCGAGGCCAAATTCCCAATTCACATCCAGGCCGCGAACGGGCGCTGCGCGGAGCGTTCCTCGCGCCACGTGGGTCGCAACCGAACCGCGCGGAAGAATCGTTACGCCGAAGCCGAGCTCTACCATCTTGATGATCGCCTCCGTGCGTTGAAGCTCCATCACGATCTTGGGATCAAGCTTGTTTTTTTCGAAGAACAGGTCGATCAAGCGCCGGGTGTTGCCGCCCTTTTCTCCGAGGATCAACTGCTCGGACGAGAGTTCCTCGGCGGTGATCACTCGCGAGCGAGCCAGCTTGTGTTGCGGGCTCATCGCGGCCACCAGCCGGTCGCTTCGCAGCGTCTCGGTCAGCACGTCTGATGCTTCGACCGGGAGCGACACCAACCCGGCGTCAATGCTGCCGGCGAGGATCTGCTCGATAATCCTGTCGCTGGTGCCTCCGACCACTGACAAGTCGAGCAGCGCGTACTTGCGTTTGATCTCGCTGAGGATTTCAGGCAAAGGATGCGCAGTGATCGCGGTGGACGCCACGCCAATCCGCAAGCGTCCGCGCGACGGGCCGCCAATCGCTGCGAGATCAGCCTTCGCGTCGTCGTGAGCGCGAATGATCGTCTCGGCATGCCCAAGCAGCGCGCGGCCGGCTTCGGTCAGGTAGAGTTTCTTGTTGACTCGCAGAAACAGCGGCGCGCCAACTTCTTCTTCGAGCTGGCGCATGTGAACGCTGACTGCGGCTTGAGTCAGGTGTATACGCGATGCTGCATGTGTGAATGAGCCGGATTCGGCTACGGCTTTAAAGGTTCTCAACAGCCTGAGTTCCATAAAGAATTGGATTGGAATCAATCCCGCTTGGTGGAGCCTACCGGCCGGTTCCGTAAAAAGCAACAGGGTACGCGATCCGATAGTGAGGTCCCAAGAACATTGCTTGTGAAGGTGAACGCCACAGAGATAGTGCCGTCAGGGTTTCTTACTTGCACGCGGTCGCCCGGCTTGATCCATCTGCCTGCCTTCTTGCCGATCAGCGTAGTCTGCGGGTTCTGGCGATCATTCTCTGTTCTTCCCCGTTAAGCAGAATCACCGCGCCAGAGACGAAGTTCTCACCAACCACGATCAGCTTCTTGCCTGAGACTGATGCGCCGATGATTCTTGGAACGGGGATTGGCGGGGCCGGGTCGTATAGCTCGGCGCTGGAAAGGATCGTATCCGGCGACCAATAACGCTGGTCGTCGCCCCCTGTGATTAAGACCTTACCGACTCAATGGAGTTGCCGGCTGATGGCCGACAATCAAGAAGTCAGTAAATCAACGATCAGCAACATCTGGCGGAGCCACAATCTGAAACCGCATCGGACCAGGAGCTTCAAGTTATCGACAGATCCTTCGTCTGCTTGAAACTTGAGCACTCGCATTCCTCCCAGACCTACTCCGGCAGCGAACTGGGCCAGATCAGTAACCACTCTTGATCACGACGGCGCGCGGTCTATCACCGGTGTTGATCCACGTTCCCGTTGCCGGGTCGTATAGCTCCGCACTGTTGGCAAGAAGGGCGTTGCTGTTCGCCGGTTCTTTCTGCCCGTTTTGAACAACAACGCCAATTCAATTTCAGTTAGTCCGGAAAGACTGCAGCCTGAATATTTGAACACGAAGTCGGCGTGGTACAACCCCCGCCAAATGACGTGAGTTGCTGCGATAAGACTGTAGGATCCGTGCTGGCCGGACCGTGTGTGCGAACGACAAGATGGATCGTTGCTTTTTTCGGCTTTACCAACCCCGGCGCGGGGTTCGGCATTCCTGGCCGAATTTCAAATCCTGTGTTGTTGCCCACCGCAAGAAATCCGCCAAAGCTCGCCGACCCTTCTATGCCAACGATGCGGCCTCCCGCAAATTGAAGCGAAGCGTTGACATTAGGATTAGCCAGATCTGCCGCGCTACAGTCAGGTGTCGCACAGTTCTTCGGGTTGTTAAAAAAGGCCCACCAGAGGGTGACGACGTTCCCAGGCGTTAGCCCCGAAGTGAAAAATGTCATGAAAACGCCCTCGTTGTCCTTCGAAAGCAAAGCGCCGGCATACGGAATCACGGTTGATCCACCAAATATCGTTACCTTCGCGATACTGGTCTTGACATCCACGCTTTCATCACTCTGCGCTCTTGTGCGTGTGGCGAGTGCCGGCGTTAAAAGCGCGATGCAACAACCGATAATTGTTAACCGATTTAGATTCATACGACCTCCTATTTTTGTCGGTGTGCTTTAACCGGACGTATGCTCTATCGCCGCACCCAAGAAAGCGATAGCCGCCCAAATCTAAACTCCAATTGTGGTTACTCTGTAACTCGCGGGTTCACAATCGCGAGATCTGCGTGTTGTTAATGTAGATGGCAGCCGCGTGATTGTCAATTGACTCTCACAGACTGGCGAACTGCTCACCCACTTGAGGCTGCCGACGCAACTCCAGACCCGTGTCGGGTTCGTACAACTCCGCGGAGCCTCCCATGTCTGGCACCGTCTGCTTGCAACACTCTTGCTCACGACGGGGCGCGGTCTTATCACCCATCACTTACGCTCATGTCCTGGGAACCCGTGAAGATGAACTCTTCCGACATCGTGCCGTTAGGGTTTCTTACCTGCAGCTAAATACACTTCAGTTAATGAATTCTCGGTACTCCTCTCCGTATCCAATGTCTTGAAAGACGATGAGTGCCGACAGGCGAGGAGTGATAGAACCTGTCGCGACGCGTTTGTTATTCGATTCTTAGCCCACTGTTAGCCAGTGAAAGTAAATTCCTGCGATAGGGCACCGTTAGGGTTTCGCACCTGCAGCTTGTCGCCGGGCTTGATCGTCTTGCCCGCCCTCTTACCGGTTAGTATGGACTTCGGGTCCCGATCTTCGTTTCTGGTCTTCTGCTCCAAACCGTTGAGCAGTATCACTGCTCCTATCTCAAAGTTTTCCCCCCTTACAACCAGTTGCTTACCAGATACATAAGCGTTAAAGATCAGGAGAGCAAGACCTGCCTGAGTCACTGTGAAGCTGCGCCCGGAGATGACGAGCGTGGTGATCCGAGGACTCATGCTGATGTTGCCTGCCACTGAATAGTTGACCGCGCCATTTCCACTGCCGGTGCTGCCTTCGGTAATCTTGATCCAGTTGGCGTTGCTTATGCCCGTCCACGCGCATTCATCTCCTGCTGTGACATTGACGGTGCCAGCCAGGCGATAGGGATCAGAGGATTGGGTGGTTGGCGAAATCGAGTCGGCGCATCCCGCACCGTATTCATAATGAAAGATGCCTGCGTTGGTGCCCGCGTGCAGAAAGGTCCCTGTGGAGTCAATCACCAACGCATTGACATTGGGTTTGGTCATGCCGCCGTTGAATTCACCCCAGCTTGTTCCCTCATCCGTGCTCTTGAAAACACCACTACCAGTTCCCGCATATATGGTCTTCGGATGGACAGGGTCAATCGCAAGCGCCACGACATAGCCATAGACTGACGAACTCGTCCAGCTTACACCACCGTTGATGCTCCTGTAACTGCCGGCATAAACGGTGTTCGGATTACTGGGATCAATCGCCAGGGCAATACGTCCATCAATGGTAATTGGTAATTGGCTCCAGCTTGCGCCGCCGTCTATGCTCTTGAACAGGATGGAGTAATAGAATCCCTCAAAATAATCAAATACAAGAGACGCCGCATAAATGATGCTCGAGTTGACCGGGTCGATAACGAGAGGATTGGCAGCGTGCAGGGTGCTGATTCGCGTCCAGCTTGCGCCCCCATTGGTGCTCTTGAATACTCCATCGTAAGCCCCAACGTAGAGTGTTTTCGAGTCGAGCGGATCAATTACCACCTCCTCGACATTCTTCAGCCCGTCGATGGATTCGCTCCAGTTTGCGCCGCCGTCGGTGCTCTTGAACACGGTCCCGTCATCACCCACGAAGGACGCCGCGTAAATGATATTCGAATTGTTGGGATCAATCGCTAACGAGCGGACAGGCGCGAGGGACAGACCGGTGCTATTCCAGCTCGCTCCGCCGCTGGTGCTCTTGAACAGGCCGCCAGGGCTTGTTGCATAAACGGTAGCGGGGTCGCGCGGATCTATTACGAGCGAATTAACAACGGCGCTTCCCAAGCCGCTGCGGTCGGCCCTGCTCCACATTGTGCCGTCGTTCGGGCTTTTGAAAATGCCGACGTCAGTTCCTATAAAGAGACTACCTGGATTGCTGGGATCAATGGCGATATCAAAGGTTGGCAAACTACTAGAAAGGCTCCAGCTTGTGCCTCCATTGGTGCTCTTGAACAGACCACTGCCAGTCGCCGCATAGATGGTAGCCGTGTGGAGAGCGTCAATCGCGAGCGTTTGGACATAAGCCTTGGGCAGTCCGTTTTCAAATTTCGTCCACTTCGCGCCACTATCGGTGCTCTTGAGCACGCCTTGGTATGTTCCTGCATAAATAGTGTTCGAGTTGCTGGGATCAATCGCGATCGCTTGGAGATAATAATCTTCGAGAAGGCCCTTTCCCACCTTGGTCCAGGCTACGCCTCCGTCGGTAGTCTTAAAAACACCGTGGAATCCTGCGGCATAGACGATTGCTGTGTTTACGGGGTCAATCGCAAGCCGGCTGGGCTGAAAGTCGGTCAGGACGCCAGTCCAGCTCGCGCCTCCATTGGTGCTCTTGAACACACCCCTGGAAGTGGCAGCGTAGATGGTAGAAGTGCTCCTGGGGTCAATTGCTAGATCATAAACCCATGCTACCCAAAGAGTGACTATGTCCTGGTTGCTCCAGCTTGCGCCACCATCGGTGCTCTTTAAGACGGTTCCTTCACTTGCCGCATAAATGGTCGCCGTGTTGCTGGGATCAATGATCAGCTTACTGTCGAAGATGGGGGCCGTGTTGGATGAGCCCCAGCTCCGGCCTCCATCAGTGCTCTTGAATACACCTTGGCTGTTCCCCGCATAGATGATGCTTGGATTGACCGGGTCTATGGCCAGTGAATAGACTTCTCCTCCTTCCGGTCCATTACTGGTCCATACGTTGACCGGACGCGGAGAGTCGGATGTCGTTTGGATGGAATCAGATTCCGAGACGGAATACCTCGGTCCTACTGACCTGGATTCGCTGACGGCAGAGGCCGACGGTGCGGGCCGACTCGAAGCATAACAAGGTAAGATTATCCAACTCACCAAACTCAGCAAGGTCAGCAGTGCACGGACTCGATTTTTAACAACAGTTCCTGAATCACATGCGTTAACTAATCGAGCTGCTCGGGAATTATGTGTTAGAACTTTCATGGCGTGCTCCTTTCCTGTTGCACTTCAAAATCGATTCTTCCATCTTTTATAGGTAGGCGGACCGACAAGTCGCGCTAATCAAACCGATAAGCGCCAGCACCAAAGCGGCACGGCCTCGTGCGTGATTCTGTGGGTTGTTTGTTTGTATGCATCATTTCACTTCCCCTGCTTCCTCTGTTTGGCACCGTCTGCTTGAAACACTCTTGATCACGGCGGCGCGCGGTCTTATCACCCATCACTTATGCGAATGTCCTAGGAACCCGTGAAGATGAACTCGGCGGAGAGTGTGCCGTCAGGGTTTCGCACCTGCACGCGGTCGCCCGGCTTGATGTTCTTGCCCGCCCTCTTGCCTATAAGCATGGTCTGTGGGTTCTGCTCATCATTCCGCGTCTTCTGTTCTTCTCCGTTAACCAGAATCACCGCGCCCGGGTCGAAGTTTTCGCCGGCCACGATCAGCTTCTTGCCTGCGACCGATGCCATGATTATTCTTGGGGCGGGGACTAGCCTTTCCGGGTGGTAAAGCTCGGCACTTCGGTCCTCACTTCGGTCATACCCTCCGACGACCAGCACCTTCCCGTTGTTGAGCAGCGTTGCCGTGTGATTATATCGGCCCGTGTTGAGGTCGGCAGTTGTCTTGAATGTGCCGGTAGCATGGTCGTACAACTCCGCACTGTTGGACACTACTCCCGTGCTCGTCACCCCTCCCACGACCAGCACCTGGCCGGTGGATAGCAGCGTCGCAGTGTGATGGAGGCGTGCCGTGTTGAGGGTGCCGGTAGTGCTCCACAGCCCGGTGGCCGGATTGTAGATCTCGGCAGTGTTAAGCTGAAAAGGGAAGGCATTTACTTCGCCTCCGGACACCAGGACGTTGCCGTTTGGCAACGTCGTGAGCGTGTGAAATCCGCGCGGCGTGTTGAGGCTGCCGGTGCTGCTCCAGGTCTCAGTGTCAGGGTCGTATACTTCCGCGCTGGCCGTGTATACGGCCTGGCCGCCCTCCAGGAGGAGCCCTCCCGCGACGAGAACCTTGCCATTTTGAAGCAGCGCCGCAGCATGACGAACGCGGGTCCCGCTGAGGTTGCCAGTCAAGCTCCACTGGCCTGTGGCTGGATCGTACAGCTCTGCGGAAGTCGCGGAAGATGCGGCCCCAACCCCGCCTGCGAATAAGACCTTGCCGTTGGGTAGCAACGTAGCTGTATGACCAACGCGGCGAACGTTGAGACTACCGGTGAAAAGCGACTTGCCCGTGGCCGGGTCATACAGTTCCGCGGTGTTCGTCAGTTCAGGGGCTTCGTCGTCACTGTTGATAAAAAGGTCGTATCCCCCTGCGACGAGCACTTTGCCGTTCCCGAGCAGCGTCGCCGTGTAGTCTGCTCTTTGCACCTTGAGCGTGCGGCTATCGCTCCACGTTCCGGTGGATGGATCGTACAACTCCCCTGGGGTTCCGCCGACAAGCACCTTCCCATCAGGCAATAGCGTCGCAGCTATACCAAAGTTACCAAGGTGTATCCTCTTGAGGCTGCCGGTATAGCTCCAACTCGGAGCATCTGCTTGTGCAGAAGACTCTCTTATTGGACCTGTTGCCAGAGTGGCGGCGCTGATCAAAATGATAAGCGCCATTATTAATCCAACCTGATGTCGCGCGTGATTCTTCTGTTTGTTTGTATGCATCATTTCATTTCTCCTGTTTCCTCTGTTTGGCGCCGTCTGCTTGAAAGACTCTTTATCACGACGGCGCGCGGTCTAATCACCCATCACTTAATTGCTCAGTCCTGGGAACCCGTGAAAATGAACTCTTCGGAGAGTGTGCCGTCAGGGTTTCGCACCTGCACGCGGTCACCTGGCTTGATCTTCTTGCCCGCCTTCTTGCCGATCAGCATGGTACTCGGGTTTTGATCGTCGTTTCTCGTCTTCTCCTCTTCACCGTTGAGCAGGATAACGGCGCCCACCATAAAGTTCTCGCCCGACAGGAACAGCTTCTTGCCGGAGACCGAAGCGCTCGTGACTTTTAGAATTGGGATCAGGCCATAGAGCTCGCAGCTTGCGCGATATATCCCGCCGATATCAATATCCCCGTCAAAGCCGCCCGTCACCAGGACCCTCCCATCCACGAGCAGGGTCGCCGTGTGGCCAAAGCGGGGCGCCTTGAGACGATCGGTAAGGCTCCATTGCCCTGTGTCCGGGTCGTAAATCTCTTCGCCGCTCGCAAGGTTTTGGGATGTATAGCCCCCAGACATCAAGACCCGGCCATCAGGCAGCAGCGTTACCCTGCCGAGCCCTGCGAAGGGAGGGCCCGTTACGCTCCACGCCCCTGTGCTCGGATCGTAGAGTTCCGCACCGGGGCCACTTTCGTCAGTCCCCGTGGCCAGCACCTTACCATTCGTAAGCAGCGTCAGCGTGCTAGCCCCGCGGATTACGTTGAAGTGGCCCGCGCTACTCCACCTCTCTGTGGCCGGGTCGTAGATCTCGCTCTCGTTTGACACGGCCAGAACCTTGCCGTCGGGGAGGAGTACCGCAATCCCGAGCACGCTGGGAGCGGCGGTGATGCTCCACGTTTCGGTCACGGGGTCATACAGCTCGGCGCTGCCGTAGTGGGACGCGGGATGGTGATCGGTCCATCGCCACGTTTCGGTCACGGGGTCATACAGCTCGGCGCTGTGGCCCTGGGGGTAGGAGCGACCCACGGCTAAGACCTTTCCATTTGCAAGCAGCGTAGCCGAGTTATACCCTTCAATCCTGTTGAAGCTCGCAGTGGGGCGCCACTCTCCTGTAGCCGGGTCGTACAGCTCTGCGCTATTGAGGTAGCTGAATCTGCCATAGTCCGCGCCCCCCGCGATGAGAACCCTCCCGTCTTTGAGCAGCGTAGCCGTGTGCCCTAAGCGGCGATGCCTCAGTTCGCCCGTAAAGCTCCACATGCCTTGTATCGGATCATATAGTTCCGAGCTAACAATAACGAAGTCGCCTTGGTTATAGGCGTCCTCGCCCCCTCGCCCATTCGCCCCCGCGCCGCCGGCTACCAGGACCTTGCCGTTTTCGAGTCGTGTCGCTGTATGCCAGTAGCGGGTTGGGCGCATGTAACCGGTAAAGCGCCAGCCTGCCTTTGCTGCGGTTGTAGCGGTGGTCTGGCTAAAGACCGGTTGGTTGAAGGAGGAAACTCGCGAAGCCGGCCCGTTCATGTGTGGGCTGCCGGCATAGCTCCAACTCCGAGCATCTGCTTGTGCAGAAGACTCTCTTATTGGACCTGTCGCCAGAGAGGCGGCGCTGATCAAAATGATAAGCGCCATTATGAATCCAACCTGATGTCGCGCGTGATTCTGAGGGTTGTTTGGTTGCATCATTTGATTTCTCCTGCTTCCTCTGTTTGGCGCCGTCTGCTTGAAACACTCTTCATCACTACGGCGCGCGGTCTTATCACCCATCACTTATCTGCTTATCTCGACCTTTCCTATCCTGCGGAGCGAGTATCACGGCTGCTCCCATCTACACACGTGCGATCCGGGTCGAAAACCTCTAACGGGATCGAGAATTTCTTGATTCGGGTGTGTTGCGTGGAGCAAAAACAGTGTTATAGGTTGCCCGTCCTGAGGTTTAGCCATCATATAAGAATGAGACTTCGCCCGATTCGTTTCGCGCGGTCGGAACAATGGAGTGGTCCCATCGAGGCGAAGGCCGGCAGATATGCCCGTCGTGTGACAAGTCGATTACGGTCAGATGTCGCACGGTGAGGCGCGACTGCCTGGCCGAAGCCTGGCTTTATAGAGAGCTGAGCGAAGGGGGAAGAGAATGACTCCTGAGCGTCACCATAGAGTCGGTGATCTCTACCACGCGGCTCTAGAGATCGAGCCTAAAGCGCGGGCGGCCTTCCTCGATGGGGCTTGCGGCGAGGACGAAGAGTTGCGCCGCGAAGCCGAATCGCTGCTCCGTGCCCACGATAAAGTCGGCAATCACTTCGCCGCGCCCGCCCTTGAGATAGCGGCGGACCTGCTCACGGTGTGTGTTGGGTGGAGCAAAAACAGTGTTATAATCTGCCCGTCCTACGGTTAGTCCATCATACGAATGTGCCGGTATGACATCACCCTCGCCAGATGAAGTTACTCGACTGCTGCTGGATTGGAGCAACGGTGATAAAGCGGCTCTTGACAGGCTGATGCCTCTGGTTTATGAAGAACTCCGCCGCCTGGCCCATCATTACATGGGCCGAGAGCGTCCCGGCCACACGTTGCAAACTACGGCCATCGTCAATGAGGCCTACCTGCAACTCATTGATCAGAGGAGTGTGCAGTGGCAGAACCGCGCTCACTTCTTCGGCATCGCTGCACATTTGATGCGGCGCGTCCTGGCTAGTTACGCCCGCTCTCGCCACTACGCCAAGCGAGGAGGCGGGGCGCGGCAGGTTTCGCTTGAAGAAGCTATGATCGTGTCTGAGGAACGAGCGGCAGACATGGTGACGCTCGATGATGCGCTCAACGCTCTGGCAGAGATTGACGAGAGGAAAAGCCAGATAGTTGAGATGCGCTTTTTTGGCGGGATGAGCATTGAGGAGACGGCCGAGGTGTTGGGAGTATCGCCGGGCACGGTCATGCGCGAATGGACGCTTGCCAAAGCCTGGCTCCGCCGTGAGATCAGTAGAGAAGTGACGAGTGACGAGTGACGAGTGACAAGTGACGAGTCAAAAACAAGTGGCTATAGAGACTTGCTCGTGTGGCAGAAGGGAATCGCTTTGGTTAAGCGAATATATCAGATAACTCAAAGTTTTCCTGCTGAAGAGAAGTATGGCCTTGTTTCGCAGATGCGTCGGGCGGCTGTTTCTATCCCTTCCAATATTGCCGAAGGACAAGCACGCCATACCACAGGTGAGTTTATACAATTCATTTCTCATGCAGAAGGTTCCGTCGCAGAGTTGGAGACTCAACTCATCATTGCAGTTGAATTGTGCTACTGCAACAGAGCAGATATAGATGATACTCTTCATCTTTCTTTCGGAACTGCGGAGGATGCTCAACTCTTTACGAAGAAAACTTGAGAGAAAGTGAGAAGTGAGAAGTGATGAGCCAGGAAAGATAGATAAGGCTAGACTCTTTCTCTGGGCTTGTCACTCGTCACTCGTCACTTGTCACTATGAACGAACAGTGGCAGCAAATCAATGATCTGTTCCACGCCGCGCTGGAGCGAGAGCCTGGCGAGCGTGCGGCCTTCCTGGCTCATGACTGCGCGGGCGATGAATGCCTGCGCCGCGAAGTCGAATCGCTACTCGCGTCTCACGATCCGTCGGACAACTTCATCGAGTCGCTCGCCCCGGACCTGGCTGCCGGGTTGCTCGCCGAGAGTCACGCGAGACTAGCAATGGGGCAGTCTGTCGGAAACTATCGAGTTATGGCTTTGCTCGGCGCGGGCGGGATGGGAGAAGTCTACCTGACAGAGGACACGAGGCTGGGCCGGCGTGTAGCGTTGAAGCTGCTGCCCGCACAGTTCACAACAGAGCCCGACCGATTGCGCCGCTTCGAGCGTGAGGCCCGCGCCGCTTCATCGCTCAATCACCCGAACATCATCACCATTCACGAGGTCGGCCAAGTAGAAGATGCGCCCTTCATCATCACCGAATTCATAGAGGGTAAGACTCTGCGCCAGCAGATGGCGGCAGCAAAGTTGAGGCTGCAAGAAGCTCTCGACGTAGCCATTCAGGTGGCGAGCGCGCTCGAAGCGGCGCACAAGGCAGGCATAGTTCACCGCGACATCAAGCCGGAAAACATAATGCTGCGGACCGATGGCTACGTCAAGGTTTTGGACTTTGGCCTTGCCAAGCTGACAGAAGCCCCGGCGATCGAGATTGAATCTGAGGAAGCGGCGCAATCCGCCATCACAACAACCCCCGGTATTGTCATGGGCACGCCTCGTTATATGTCCCCGGAGCAAGCACGCGGGCTGGAGGTCGATTCGCGCACGGACATCTTCAGCCTCGGGGTGATGATCTACGAGATGGTAGCGGGGAGAGCTCCGTTCGATGGCGCTACGACCAGTGATGTGATTGCCGCCATTCTGAAGGATGAGCCGCAGCCGCTGACACGTTACGCGCCGGAAGCGCCCGTCGAACTAGAGCGCGTGGTGAAAAGGGCTTTGGCCAAGGACCGGGGCGACCGCTATCCAACCGCACGCGAGTTGTCCGGCGATCTACAACGGCTCAAGGAGGGGATCGCACTGAATGCGAAGCTAGGGAGCCTGGCTCCCGCAGCAACCCGCCAGAACGCTACAGATCTTGCCTTCGACGAGAAAGAGACCCAAGTGGAGACTCAGCGAGTTGAGTCAAGAACTCCACCTTCTATCGTAATGACCGAATCTCTGACAGGCGTAATGGCGCGTCATTGGCGGACTGTCGGCCTCGGGTCGCTGCTCGTAGTGGTCTCTGCCATAGCCGTAATTTCTATTGTCCCCGGCAAGCGAACCAAAGAGGAAGCGCCGCCGCCAAACCTTCGCCTGCTCACCTTCAGGTCCGGCTTCATCACGAGCGCCAGATTCGGACCTGACGGCAAAACCGTGGTGTACAGCGCCGGTTTCGACGGGGAACCGATGGAACTATTCACCACTGACCTACGAGGTTCTGAGTCGCGTCCACTCAAGATTGGCCCCGCCGGCATCAAATGCGTTTCTTCCGCCGGGGACATGGCCGTGTTGCTCAATCCAGCGCTTAACTGGAGTATCAGCAGCAATGGGACTCTGGCTGTAGTGCCGCTGGCAGGTGGTACGCCTCGGCGGCTGATGGACGGTGTGGACGAGGCTGACTGGGCTCCGGACGGGAAGACACTCGCCATCGTGCGTAAAGAAGCGGGGGCGCACCAGCTTGAATATCCAGTTGGCGATGTTCTATACAGGTCCTCGGGATGGATTTCCGATGCCCGCCTGTCACCTCAGGGCGATAAGGTCGCCTTCCTGGAACACCCGATCGGCAACAACAGCGGATCGGTTGCAGTTCTTGACCTCACGACCAAGAACACCTCCCTGGTTTCAACCGGGTGGAAGTCTGTGCAGGGCCTTGCCTGGTCTCCTGCGGGCGACGAGATATGGTTTAGCGGTAACAGGGTAATTGGGAAGCACCAGATCCATGCCGTCACGGTTTCCGGCAGGGAGCGAATCGTCTATGAGGGGCAGGCTAATTTCATACTGTTCGACATCTCAAGTGAGGGGCGTGTGCTGGGAGTCATCGGGAATTTCCACGCCAGTATGGTGGTCCTCTCTGGTGACCCGACGAAAGAAGAAGTTTTGACGCCCTTCGCCTGGTCCACTTCTGCCGATCTATCTGCCGACGGCAAGACGCTGCTCTTCCATGAATGGGGACGAGGGGTGGATGCTGCTTCTGTGTACGTGCGAAAGCTCGATGGCTCTGAGACGGTTCGGCTCGGGGAGGGGAGAGCGTTGGCCCTATCGCCCGAGGGGAAATGGGCCCTTGCGGTGCGGGAGACATCGCCCCCGCAGCTTGTGCTGCTGCCGACCGGTGGTGGAGAGCCGAGGACGATGCCAAATCTCGGCATCAGGGAATACCACTACGCCTCCTGGTTCCCTGACGGGCGACAAGTCCTGTTTACGGCTCTGGGAACGGAGGACGATGCCTTTCTACGGTCCTATGTTCTGGACACGGAAAGCGGCGAGACGCGCCCGCTTATGCACATGGATGAAGGGATGGTGGCCCTCCGGGTCTCACCTGATGGCAAACGCGTGGTTGCCTGGAGTCCCGAAGGAAGATACTACCTCGTTCCGCTGGATGGGACGGTCCCAACTCGAATTTCGGGCCTCGAATCAGACGAGGGGGAGCCTATTCAATGGAGCGCCGATGGGCGTGCCCTTTACGTGCGCGGACCCGGCGATTTCAAAACCGAGGTGCACCGAGTTGAGATCACAAGCGGGCGACGACGCCTCTGGAAAAAGATCGTCCCTTCAAACTCAGTGGGGTTGATCGGTCTCGAGGCGAAACCGGGAGGCATCTTGATAACCCCAGACGGCCGGTCCTGCGTCTATACCTATTGGACCGCACTTCAGGAGCTGATTCTGATAGAGGGACTGCAGTAGGGTTCAGAGTTCAAGCTTTAGCTTGCCCGCATTGCTAACAGCAACCTGAAGGTTGAACTCTAAACTTGCCTATAGGTTGAAGCCACTCGAGAATCTCCAACTCATCCCCAGGGAAAGGCCTCTCGCCACATGGGTGTTGATCCCCCAAACTGGCCTGGTGTAGTCGGCGTGCAGGTCTAGCGATTTGCTTAGAGCAAAGGTGCCTCCGCCTCCTAGTCGGATGAAGCGGGACCTCGCCGCCCGATCATGAAGTTCATGGTAATGAGGAAGATCGTGGTCCTTGGGTATATCAACTCCCCCATATGTTCTTTGCCACATTCCGGTGAAGCGGAGCGACAGCCGATGAGTAGCAAAATGGCCGATTTCCCAATCCGCATTGCTACGATTGAGATTCAACTCCTCGACACTCTCAACAATGGCAAATGAGTAGCGCCCGTGGACATAGCTCCGTGGGAAGACCCCTTCGAGGTTTCGGCCCACGTTCACTCCCATCTGCAACTCGCGCAAATCGCGTCCGACGGCGGAATGGCCTTTGGTCTCGTAGTGATGCGTCGGAACCACGACACCAACAAAGGGCGTCAATGCGACTGCGCCGTTATAAACGTTGTATCGTACGCCAAGGCGCAGGTCCTGGAAGGTCGGATGGTACGAGCCGGTATCAGGGGGGCCGTGGGGCCCCAGAGGGCCTACGAAGCCTTCATACCTGGAGGTGACGTGGGTGATGTCGGCATCCAGAGCCAGTTTTTTGGTCAAGCCATACTCAAAACTTAAGACCTGCGTGTGCGTGCGGATAGCCCCCGCGTCAAACCTCTTGCCGGTGAAATCGAGATGGTCGCGGACACGAATACTCTGGTAAGTGAACGTAACCTGACCCTCGTTCTTTAGCGGCAACCAGGCCTGCCCGCAGGCCGTCGTAGGTAACGCCACATGGAGGAACAAGGCGCCAAGGCAACCGATAAAGGTGGCAGTAAGCGGTCTCGCGCTCATGGCGGGTCCCCTTCTCTGATATAGTTAGGGCGTTAGCTCTTTCGTTGATTCTGAGGCGCCCTTGACTTCATCACCTCATATACAGCTGCCAGAAAATCATCGCCATGAGTCGGGTTTTTCACGACGACTTTGTACTGCCTGGCCGCAGCGGCTTCCTCGGCCTTCGTGCGCTTATACACCACAGGCACAACCACCGTCCTTGAACCGGAGGATTCGATCTGTCTTTGCAGGTTACCTGCATCGGCAAGGTCGATTAGAACCAGGTCGTATTGCCCTGACTTCACGGCTTCGCCGAGATCAGAAAAATGCTCGACGATGTGGGCCTTGTGACCAATCTTGATCAAATAATCCTTAAGTTTAGGAGCCTTTGCCGCGGGGATGGCTGGCGTATGGATCAAAACCGTGGAAGGGTGCCGCGCCGCAAGCATACGTTGGATCTGCTGGAACCTGATACCACGACCAACGCCAAGGGTCTTATCGCCGCAGGCGTTTGCATCCGTCATGGCCGACAGCGTGATTGTTGAGACGATCAGAACAGAGATGAGTTTCCCCATTTACCACTCCCTTTCAGGTGAAAGTGCCCGAAAAGACCTATTGTCTGATCCGGCGCAAGAGGCGTTAGTTGGCGACTGGGCGGATTTCCGCGGCCGCGTAAGTAACCAAAGGAAATGCCAACGGCTATCGTACTCTTGCGTTTCACCCGCGTCAACAGCAAACAATCGCGGCCAATTGAACCGGGCTGGTACCCGGTCGGGATCCGGCGGTGCGACGCGTATGATTTCAAACACCGACTTTTGGTTTGCCGCGTTCCTGACCAGATTGCCTCCTTGGAGATTGAGAAAAACCAGCAAGCCCGTAACAGAAGAACTGTCCTTTATGCGCGAACGCGCGGTGTCGCCGACTCGCCAGCACCAGCAGCAAGGCGAATACCTGTCGTGCAAGTGCGCTTTGGGTTACTCATAGGACCTCGTCCGTCTTCGAGGAACTGGCGTCTTGCAGTCCCTCAATGAGTAACGCGAGAGCCGCGGCGGAAACCTCTAACGGCATCGAGAGTTTCTTTTCGCCGGGGCCAAAGGCGATAAAACAAGAAGGCGACCTCCGGGCTGCACTGATCCGTCCTAGCATCGAAGTGGTTCGCCGGGTTGCAGTATCCGGGGATAGACACGCCATTCCTCCGGTGCTTGTAGTCCAGCGCGGAGGGCTCTCTGGTTGCGTTCCCTGACGCGGGACATTGACTGAGACCCAAAGTAACCCAATGCGTCACGCGGTAGCTTGATGACGGGCCGCAAGTTGGCCGCATGCAGCCGAGATGTCCTGACCTCGCGGACGCCGAATGAATGAAGGCAAGCCGCTTTCGGTCAGGATCTTCTGAAAACGCGAGTATTCTCTCCATCGGCGAGGACGCATACGGAAGCTCCGGCGCCGGAGGCAGCGTGCAGGCGGTCACGCGCAGCGGCACAAACGAGTTTCACGGCGCCGCCTACGAATACTTCCGCGACGACGCCTTTAATGCTAATAACCCGTTCCTGAAAGCGGCTGGCGTGAAGCGACCCGTGCTCAAGCGTAATGTCTTCGGCGGTATGCTCGGCGGCCCCGTCAAAAGCGATAGAGCTTTCTTCTTCGTTTCCTATCAGGGCACGCGCGAGCGCAACGGCGCGTCGGACAATAGTTTGACCTCGAGCATTCTCATCGCGCCGGGTTTAACCGACGACCGTTCACAACAAACCCTGCTCGCAACCTTCAGCCCGAGGTTTCAGAACGGACTGCCCGCGACATCCATCCACACGTCGGCGCTGGCCCTCCTGAACATAAAACTGCCCGACGGCCAATTTCTGATCCCCACGCCGCAGGCCGACGGGCGCTACTCAGGCTCGGCCATCTCCACTTACCGCGAGGACCAATTCAACACGAATGTTGATCACCGGGCCGGCGAAAAAGACTGGCTGGCGATGAAGTTTTTCTTCTCGAACGCGCCGCAGTTCTCTGCCCTTCCCGGGAACGGCACAAATGTTCCAGGCTTCGGGGCGGACCAGAAGAATGACAACCGGCTGTTCTCGGTTCAGAACATCCACACCTTCGGCGCGAGGACAGTCAACGAAGCGCGCTTAGGCTACAGCGTCGTCCGCACGGACAGCTTCGGGCGACACCCTGTGAAGGACTCGGACGTGGGGATCAAGCGGGCGAACGCCGGCGCCTATCCGGGCCTGGGGCTGATTCGCATCGGCCCGGCACTGGCCATCGGCAATGGCGGTGCGCTCGTAGACCTTAAGTTCGACAACTCCGCGATTACACTGGTTGATATTCTCTCAATCACGCGTGGGCGTCACAGCGTGCGCACGGGCGGCGGGATCATCTCTTACCGGACTAATGTGACGGCGAATGGCAACCGGCGCGGCGCGATAGTTTTCCAGAACTTCAACAGTTTCCTGCTCGGCCTGGCCACCAGCTCGGTGAATGCTGAGGGCATCATCACACGCTTCATGCGCGCGGCCGACTACAGCCTCTTTCTACAGGACGATTGGAAGTTATCGCAGAAGCTGACCCTCAATCTCGGCTTGCGCTACGAGCTGGACCTTCCGCCTTACGAGACGCGGGGCACGCTGGCGACTTTCGACCCGGCGCTTTATCAACCGAGGATGGAGGTGGACGCGAGCGGCAACCCCGTCGGCCCTCCCGTCGGTGGGTTCGTGCAGGCAGGGAATGTGATCCCGCAATACGACCTGGCCGACGTGCCGAACGTCGGCAAGCGCGTCTTCACGAGCGTTGACCCGAATAACTTTGGCCCGCGAGTAGGCTTTGCCTACTCCCCTTTTGATTCGGGGCGCCTGACGTTGCGCGGCGGCTACGGCATCTTCTATTCGCGGCCCTCCGCGATTAACCTAATCAACACGATTAACTCACCACCGACCTACGTCATTCGCCGGAGTCCGGCGAATGGCGTACGGGTTCCTCTGGAGAATCCTTTCTTCCCTCTGCCGTCGCAAGATCAATTCCCCGCGTTCATCCCCGGCGTCACCCTTGGCAGCAGTAGCTTTGATCGCCGTCTGCGCACGGCTTACTTTCATCAGTACAACGCCAGCCTTCAGTATGCGCTCTGGCAGGACCTGCTGCTCGAGGTCGCCTACGTCGGCACACGCGGGCACAACCTGTTCCGCCAGGTCCGCATCAACCAGGCGCGGCTTGCCAGCACGCAACAGCCGATTGTCAATGCCGTGACCGGACAAGTGATTACCACCAACACGCCCACCAACGCCACACTCCGGGCCCCGTATCAAGGCGCGGACTTAGCCGGCTTTCAGCAGTTTCAGTACACCGCCGAGTCGGCTTACAACTCGCTACAGATGAGCCTGACCCGGCGGCTCTCGAAAGGGCTGCAACTGCTCGCTTCATACACCTACGCGAAGTCGCTCGACAACGCCTCAGGCCAAGAGAGTTTTGACTCGTCGAACATCCTCGGCAATCAGTTTGATGACCGCGCGAACCGCGGCGTCTCCGACTTCGACCGCACGCACCGCTTCGTCTTAAGTTATCTGTGGGACTTGCCGCGCCCGGCCTTCGCGGCCAGGTCAACCGCCGGACGGCTGCTGCTGTCCGATTGGCAGATGGCAGGGATCATAACAGCGATGTCCGGCATGCCAATTGACATCGTGGATTCAAACGCAGGCTCATTTTATTTCGGGCCGAACAGCGGACTCTCCCGGCCAAGCTGGGCGCCCGGCGCAACCCGTCGCACGGCGATGACTAATCTCCCGGCG
Source organism: uncultured Clostridia bacterium (assembly GCA_964548075.1). Classification (GTDB taxonomy): domain Bacteria; phylum Acidobacteriota; class Blastocatellia; order UBA7656; family UBA7656; genus Onstottus_A. Next base: position 52,651 of record CAZJQQ010000041.1, read on the forward strand.
GGATACTATTTCAACCCGCTCGCGTTCGTCCGTCCTGTTGTTCAGGAGCTCCAGCCAATCCCAAGCTCGAATGGCACGGCTATCGCAAACGCTCTCGGCACAGACATCGGCAACGTCGGGCGCAATGTCTTGCGCGGGCCGCGACAGTCAAACGTGGACTTCTCCGTCATCAAGCGATTTCCGATCAGTGAATCAAAGAACATCGAGATGCGTGCCGAGTTCTTCAATCTCTTCAATCACGTCAACTTTGCAAATCCGATCGGCAACTTCAACGCCGTGCCTTCGTCCAGCATTGATCGGAACACTGGCCGCATAATAAATTCCGCCGACCTCGGCGACTTCGGACGTATCAACTCTACCAGCAACAACCCGCGTCTAATTCAGTTGGCGCTGAAGCTCAACTTCTGATCATACCCGCACTGTTGCAAACAGAACGCAGCCAAAACATTTAGTTATCATAACCATAACAATAAATCGTTTTACAAGCGCCCGACTTCCGACTATAAGGGACATAGAGGTTTTGAAAGGCGAGCAATGTACGAGGAAGACCACGAGCCCCTCACGCTCAACGTCACACTTAGTGAGATCTATCATCAAGCCGCATCCTGTCAGCGAACTGTCGAACTCGCCCAGGAGCGCAGTCGCATCTTCGACCAGTTTCTTCCGCTAGAGAACTACACCGACATCATCATCACCGGGTGCGGTTCGTCGCATCACCTCGCAATCTGCGCTTCCTTTGCCTGGAGTGAAACGCTCGAAAGGCCCGTCGCCGCGATTGCTTCATCCGAGCTCGCTCATTTTCCCGAGCACTATCTTGTGCGAGACGCGAAGCCGCTGGTCATAGCAATCTCTCGAAGCGGCGACACCACCGAGGTGAAGCTCGCAGTCGATCGGCTTCGGCGGGATTACGGCGCGCGTTCTCTCGCGATCACAACTGAAGGCAACGAGGTTGCAAACGTTTGTGACGCCGGGATCATGTTCGAAGAATGCCTCGAGCAGTCGGTCGTGATGACTCAAGCGTTCACGTGCATCCTCGTTGGTTTGTATCTGCTTGTCGATGGCGCAACCGGTGGACGGCGCGCAACCGGGATTAGAGAGATCCCTTCTCTGATCGACGATGCCATGCAGTCGACGGAGAAGGTGATCCGCCCGCTCGCCGAGGACCACAATATCAGCCGGTTCTTCTTCCTGGGCTCTGGCTCGATGAAAGGGCTCGCCGATGAGTGTGCGTTGAAGCTGACCGAGATGGCGCTGGACACAGCCTTTAGCTATCGAACGCTCGAGTTTCGCCACGGACCGAAGGCGACGCTCAACTCGACCGACCAGGTCATCATCTTTCCGGTGGAGGCAGAGCGGCCCCACCTCGACACATTGGTTGCTGAAATCAATGCAACCGGCGCGCGCGTGCTGGTGATCGATGCCCCGCAATTCCCAATTCGCAATTCGCAATTCGAGAGCTTCCACCCTTCGGTGTACGCGCACATTGGACAGTTGTTGGCTTACTGGCGGGCCGCGGCTCGCAATTTGAACCCGGACGCACCTCGCCACCTGGCGCGCACGGTGTTGTTGAATGTTTGAATGAGAGAGGAAATCCGAGACCTTGACTCGGAGCGTAACGAGTAGCTTTTATGTCAAAGATCCTCACGGCCGATACAACAACAGCCCCGACCCAATCATCAACTGGTCCCCTCGTGCTTGACGAGCGCGCGACCGCTCGGGAGAAATACTTCCTGGGCATTGATGGCGGCGGCACAAAGACTCACGCGGTGATCACCGATTCAGAATGCCGGATCGCCGGCGAAGGCTTCGGCGGCGGCGCGAACCCGTTGCGAATCGGATTGGAAGAAGCCGTCCTGCACATCGAGCAGGCCGTCGCCGACGCCTGCGCCCGGGCGGAAATCGAACTCGGTAACATCGACTCCGCGTGCGCCGCGATAGCAGGCATCAATCATCCGATTCACTATCACACGATGAAGGACGCGCTGGATGAAGCGCTGCACCTGGGCGGGCTCGAGTTGGTCACTGATGCGCGGGCGGCCCTGGAAGGCGCTCTCGACGGCAAGGCGGGAGTCGTTGTGATCGCGGGCACCGGTTCGATCGCCATCGGCGTCAACCCCGACGGACGGACAGCGCGGGCGGGCGGGTTTGGACCGACTCTGAGCGATGAAGGATCGGGCTATTACATTGCGCAGCGGGCGTTGAAGGCGGTGGTGTCATCGTTTGACGGCCGCTCGCCCATTACTACGCTGGCCGAGCGAATCTGCAACAGGCTTGGCGTCGCTGAACCGAGCGATTTGCCGGGGGTCATTTACAACAGCGACACGGAACCGGTGGACATCGCCCCGCTGGCCGAGCTCGTGGATGAGGCTGCGCGCGAGGGCGATGCGGTTGCACGTCAGATATTGACCGCTGCCGGACGCGAGCTTGGACGGCTCGCCACATCAGTGATCGACAAGCTGGGGCTGCATTCGAGCGCATTTCGAGTAGCGTGCGTTGGAAGCGTTTTCAGATCGGGCGAGTTCGTGCTGGAGCCGTTGCGCGAAGCTGTCTCGCGTGTTGCGCCTCGCGCCGAGATCGGCCCTCCGCTTTATCCACCGGCCATCGGCGCGGTGAAGCTCGCTCAAAAGAGATGTGAGATGTCAGATGTAAGAAGCTAGTAGTATCCGGGATCAGACTTCTGCCTCTTCCTTATGACACTTCACGCGCTTGATCTGATCATAATCGTCGCTTACCTTGCCGGAGTAGTGCTGCTCGGCTGGTACTTCAGCCGCAAGCAGAAAAACCTGCGCGATTATTTCCTCTCAGATCGCGACGTGCCCTGGTGGGCGCTTGCCGCTTCGATTGTTGCGACTGAAACCTCGGTCGTCACGTTCATTAGCGTCCCGGCTTTCGCCTTTGCCGCTAATGCTCGCGGCGAAGGCGGCAACTTCACTTTCATGCAACTGGTCGTCGGCTACATGGTTGGGCGACTGGTGATAGTAGCTATCTTCATTCCCCTGTATTTTCGGGGCGAGCTTTTTACGGTTTATCAGATTCTCGATCGCAGATTCGGCGGGCCGGTCAAGCGCGTCGCGGCATCGCTGTTTATCGTCACGCGATCTCTATCGGACGGCGTTCGCATATACGCGACCGCGATACCGCTGGTCGCGCTCACGGGCTGGGCCGACTGGAAATCGATTCTGATAATCGGCGCGGTGATGATCGTCTTCACTTATCTCGGAGGCATAACCGCGGTCATCTGGATAGAAGTCATCCAGTTGGTGATCTACAACATCGGCGCGATAATCGCGGGCTTGATACTGCTCAACCTGATCCGGGGAGGCTGGGGCGAAGTCGTCGCTGTTGGAACCGAGGCCGGCAAGTTTCGGGTCTTCGATTTCGCGACGGACATCGCGCGCAGCTACACGTTCTGGGCCGGGGTCATTGGAGGGGCGTTTCTGACGACCTCGACGCACGGCACTGACCAGTACATGGTGCAGCGTTATCTGTGCAGCAAGGATGCGCGGCAGGCCGCTAAGGCGCTTCTGGCAAGCGGAGTCATAGTATTCGTTCAGTTCGTGATGTTCCTTTTCATAGGCGTGATGCTGTTTGTTTTTTATAGCCGCTATCAAACGCTGCCCGCGGACATCAGCGCGGACCGGGTGTTTTCTCACTTCATAGTGAACGAGCTCCCGAGTGGAGTCATAGGGCTGGTCATCGCGGCGATGCTTGCGGCTGCCATGTCGTCATCGCTCAACGCGCTGGCATCGACTTCGATCACGGATTTCTATCAACCGTTGTTTGCGCCCAACCGCTCGCAAGAGCATTATATGCGCGTATCCCACGTGATAACTGCGGTATGGGGAGCGGTGCAGATAGCGGCGGCGCTGTTTGTGATCGGCAAAGACCGGCGCATTGTTGACACGGTGCTGTCGATAGCCTCGTTCACCAACGGTCCGATACTGGGGCTCTTTTTCTTAGGCACATTCACGCGGCGCGTCAGGCAGGCGGGCGCGCTTGCCGGAGTGATCACCGGCATCGCGGTGATGATGTTTGTCTGGGCGCGGCTCAACGTATCGTGGCAGTGGTATGTGCTGATCGGCTCGACGGTGACGTTTGTTGTGGGGTATGCGGCGAGCGTGACATTTGAGCGCGGTGTGATTGAAGCGCCGCGGGTGGAAGGGAATACTTGAGGCAGCGTCATTCCAGAAGGGATTCATGAAGGCAACCGGAATACTTCGCGCAAAGACGCAAAGGACCGCAAAGCCCGCTAAGCCTTCGCGAGCTTTGCGGTCCTTTGCGTCTTTGCGCGAAAGAATTTGGACACGCGTACCTAAGATTCGAACATTGGTGACTACATTTGTTTTTGTCACTCTTCTTCCGTCTTCTCTTTTTGCACAACGACCCGAAAAGCGCACTCCCAAACAGGCATCACAACAACTCACGACTGCAACTCCCGAAACCGTCGGCATGTCCAGCCAGCGGCTCGCAAAGATCGACGAAGCGGTGCTCGAATCGATCGCGCGCAAAGGAACCCCCGGCGCAGTCGTGCTCGTTGCTCGCAAAGGCCGGATCGTATATCGCAAGGCGTTCGGTGATCGTGCGATTGAACCTAAGCGCGAAGCGATGACGGTTGACACGATCTTCGATCTCGCTTCGCTGACGAAGATCGTCGCGACGGCGACTTCGATAATGATTCTGATTGAGCGCGGCAAGGTCTCTCTTGCTGATCCGGTCGCCCTGTACGTTCCCGAGTTCGGCAAGAACGGCAAAGAGCGGATCACAGTCGAGCAGTTGATGACCCATCGCGCGGGGCTGCCTCCGGATAACGAGATCGCGGACTATGTTGGGAAGAGCATCGACCCGCTTCAACTGATCTATGATCTTCGGCCGAGCTACGAGCCCGGAACGCGATTCGTTTACTCGGATGTCGGGTTCATTGTCGCTGCTGAAATCATCTCGCGTGTTTCGGTCAAGCGACTCGATGTGTTCGCGAGCGAAAACATCTACGAGCGTCTTGGGATGAATGACACTTGGTTTAATAATCCAGAACTTGTGAAAATCACTAGGGATCGAGCCCGATCGGCAAATCTTGACTTCAGCGATTGGGGCTTTGCCTTCATTGACCGGATCGAGCGAACTGCTCCAACCGAAAATCGCGAAGGCCGATGGATGCGAGGCGAAGTTCACGACCCGCGAGCTTACGAGATGGGCGGCGTAGCCGGACACGCAGGGCTCTTTTCGACCGCTGATGACCTCGCGATCTTCTGCCAGATGATCCTCAACAAAGGCGAGTACAACGGCAAGCGGGTTCTTGCACCGTACTCAATCGAGCGAATGGTCAGCGCGCAGACTCTGCCTACCTCTCAGATGCGAGGTATCGGCTGGGACATCAATACTTCGTATTCTTCAAATCGCGGAGACCTATTCCCAGTCGGAACGTTCGGGCACACGGGATTCACCGGGACTAGCATCTGGCTCGATCCCGCCAGCGAAAGTTTCGTCGTTCTTCTGACTAATCGTGTACATCCGAACGGCAAGGGCGACGTAACGCGGCTGCGGTCGTTCGTAGCTTCGATCGTAGCGGGCGCAATCACCGAACCTCCGCATGCACCCGTGTTGTCGCACCTGAATTCGCCATCAACCTTCATCGATGCGCCGCGCGCGGTGATCACTCGCACCGTTCCATCGGGGCCGCTTCATCCGGTGCTTACTGGAATCGACGTGCTCGAGCGCGACGGGTTCAAACAGCTCGAAGGCAGGCGTATCGGCTTGATAACAAATCACACCGGCCGCGACCGGGCCGGCCGCTCTACGATCGACGTACTTGCGTCGGCGAAGAACCTGAAGCTGGTCGCGTTGTTCTCGCCCGAACACGGCCTGAGGGGAATCGAAGACAGCAACGTCGGCGACACGCGCGACCAAAAGACCGGGCTTCCGGTCTACAGTCTTTACGAGAAAGACAGGCGACGACCATCGACGGATTCGCTTAAAGACATCGACACGCTTGTGTTTGACATTCAAGACATCGGCGCGCGTTTCTACACCTACACGACGACCTGCGGCTACGCGATGGAAGAAGCGGCGAAGAACAAGATCAGGTTCGTGGTGCTCGATCGCCCGAATCCCATTAACGGCTACGATATCGAGGGCCCGGTCGCGGATCGCGAACTGACGGAGCAGCCGTCGTTCTCCTTCACTTCTTATCACCCGGTTCCGGTGCGCTACGGAATGACCATCGGCGAGCTGGCGATGCTGTTCAACAGCGAGCGCAAGATCGACGCGGATCTGACGGTGATCAAGATGGAAGGCTGGCGTCGAGCGGACCACTTCGACGGCACCGCACTGACGTGGGTTAATCCGTCGCCGAACATGCGCAGCCTCACTGAAGCCTTGCTCTATCCGGGCATCGGTTTGCTGGAAACGACGAACCTCTCGGTAGGGCGGGGAACGGACACGCCGTTCGAGTTGATCGGGGCGCCGTGGCTCGACGGTCAGAAGCTCGCGGAGGCACTCAATCGGGCGGGGCTGGCGGGCGTCAGGTTTGTACCTGTAAAATTCACGCCGAAATCATCAAAGTTTGCGAATGAGGAATGCAGCGGGGTGAACGTCGTGGTCACCGATCGCGGAGCGTTCCGCCCGGTGGCTACTGGCGTTGAGATCGCCTATCAGCTCAACCTGCTCCATTCAGGCACGTGGAAGGTTGACGATTACATTCGCTTGCTGGCCAATCGCGCTGCGCTTGCGGCTGTGAAGGAAGGAAAGACTGCTTCCCAGATAGCCGCGACCTGGCAGGATGGGCTGGCGCAGTTCGCTCGCATCAGGCAGAAGTACCTTCTCTACTGAGAAGGACGAAACGAAAATAGGAGAGACGCCCAAGCGGGGACTTCGACAGTGGAATCTCCGATGAGCGTTAACGGTCGGAATAATCAGAAAAGAGGGAGGCAACCTTATGTCAGCTAGAATCAAGAAAGCGATCAGCATGCTGGCGCTGCTTGGACTTGCGCTTGGCGCGATTCCGGCAGCGGCGCAAGACATCACGGGTAGCATCGTTGGAATAGTCAAAGACTCAAACAGGGCTGTAGTACCTGGTGCAACGATAACGATCAAGAATACCGACAAGAACGTCGTCGCTCGCACGATCAATGCGAATGACGAAGGGAGCTACTCAGCGCCGTTCCTGCCCCCAGGCAACTACTCGGTGACGGTCGAGGCTGCGGGCTTCAAGAAATTCAAAAAGACCGACATCGAGCTGAACGTCAACGATCGAATTGCCGTTGACGCAACGCTCGAGCCCGGCGCTGTGAACGAAGAGATAGTCGTGACGGCCGGTGCGGTTCAGATCGAGACACAGACGGCAACCGCGTCGGGCCTCGTCTCGAACCTCGAAGTGCGCGAGTTGCCGCTCAACAACCGAAACTTCATTCAGCTCGTGACCTTGCTGCCGGGCGTCAGTTCTACCATGACGGACCAGGCTTACATAGGGACGACCAACCCGTTCGGTCAAACCAACACCGTGTCGATATCGATCAACGGCGGCCGCACCAGCCAGAATAATTGGACGATTGACGGAGCCGACAACGTGGATCGCGGCTCGAACCTGACGCTGTTGAATTACCCGAGCGTAGACGCAATCGCGGAATTCAAGGTGCTGCGCAATCACTACAGCGCCGAATACGGACGCAACGCCAGCGGCCACGTGAACGTCATCACCAAGTCTGGCGGGCGCGATTTCCACGGCAACTTCTATGAGTTCTTCCGCAACAACGTCCTGAACGCCAACACCTACTTCAACAACCTGACCGGCAGGTTTACAACCGACCCGACGGCCAAAGCGCCCGATGTCATTGTGGCGAGTGGAGATCCACGCGCCGGCAAGGAGCGCACGCCGCGTCCGGTGCTGCGCTATAACAACTTCGGCTACACCATCGGCGGCCCGGTCTACATTCCGGGTCACTACAATCAGGGCAAGGAGAAGACGTTCTTCTTCTTCTCACAGGAATTTCGCCGCGTCATCACCTACGCCACCTTTAATGCGACGGTTCCAAGCGCTGCTGAACGCGCGGGCACCTTCTCGGCGCCCATCTGCGTGGCGGTCAACGCTGCCGGCACCACTTGCACGCAGTCGGCTACACAGATTACGAACTTCAACTCGGCGGCAGCAGCTTACTTGAAGGACATCTACGCCAACGTTGCGCTGCCGAATTCAGGAACCAACACGCTCATCAGCAACGTGCAAAACATCTTCAATCACCGTCAGGAGTTGGTGCGCATCGACCACAACTTCAGCCCCAAGGTAACGCTTGCTGTGCGTTACTTGCACGATACGATTCCGACCCAGGAGCCGGGCGGGTTGTTTACGGGGCTGACGGTGCCTGGCGTGGCGACTACCAAGACCGACTCCCCCGGTTATAGCTGGGTCGCGCGCAGCGTGCAGACCCTGACCTCGTCGCTGATAAACGAAGCCGGTTATGCCTTCTCATACGGCGCGATCGTCAGCCGTCCGATCGGGCTGGCCCTCAGCGAGAACTCCCCGAATGTTGCGGCGGCCGTCAAGCTTCCGTTTGCGTCAACGCTTGGACGCATTCCAAGCATCTCACCGGGCTATGGGGGCGTTGCCGGGTTCGGCCCGTATGATGACTTCAACCGCAACCACAATTTCTGGGACAACATCACGTGGGTTCACGGAATGCACACGTTCAAGTTCGGAACGAGCATCAACCACTACCAGAAGACCGAAAACGCGGGGGGAAACAACGTGGGGTCGTTCCAGTTTGCGACGACGCCGCGTCCGGCCGGTAGCGCAGCTACAACCACGATGCAACAGTGGGCGAATTTCCTGCTCGGCAACGTGTCAACGTTTACCCAGGCGGACCAGGACCTGACGCCCGATATCCGTGCACGACAGTACGAGTTTTTCTTTCAGGACGACTTCCGCTTGAAGCCGAATCTGACAGTGAACTTCGGCTTGCGCTATTCGCGGTTCCGCCAGCCAATCGACAAGAAAGGCCAACTGACCAACTTCGATCCGAGCCGTTACGACCCGACGAAGGCAGTGAAGATCGATCCGGCGAATGGCAACGTCATCCCGAACTCAGGTGACCGGTTGAACGGGATCATCATCGCGGGCGGGAACTCGCCGTTTGGCGACAAGATCGCGCCCGAAAGCAACAACAACTTCGCTCCGGTCTTCGGCTTCGCATGGGACCCGTTCAAGGACGGCAAGACGGCGATTCGCGGGGGCTACGGCATCAGTTATGACGTGACGCTGGTAGGGGTTCTCGAGCAGAACATCTTCGGCAACCCGCCTTATGTGAATAATGTCGGGATCAGCAACACGGTGCTGAACAACCCGGCGTCGGTGCTGCCGTCGATTTCAGCCGCGCCGATCGCCACGATTCGCGGCACACCCAACAGCAGTGACATGCCGTATATCCAGCAGTGGAGCCTCGATGTGCAACGCGAGATGGGGAAGGATTTCATGGTCGCCCTGGGCTACTACGGCTCAAAGGGAACGCACCTGCCGGGCATCGTCGACCAGAACGAGGTAGCGCCGGGGGATGCGATCGCAGCAGGGCTTCAGACACTCGGGACCCCCATTGTTGCGGGAACCTCGACCGCCAGGCTGAATGCCATAAGACCGTACAAAGGTTTTATCGCGGTTAACACGATCCAGAACTGGTTCAACTCGAACTACAACTCGATGCAGCTCTCGGTGGACAAGAGGTTCAAGGGGGGCTCGCTTGTAAGGCTGTCGTATACGTATTCGCATGCACTGACGGACAACCAGAGCGACCGCAGCACCGCACCGCAGAACTTCTACAACCGCGCGGCGGATTATGGACCGTCGCAACTGGACCGACGGCAGATTCTGTCGGTCAATTACATCTACGAGCTGCCCTTCTACCGCACTCAGAATGGCTTCCTGGGCAAGACGCTGGGGGGCTGGCAGTTCTCCGGCATCAGCAGCTTTGTCGCCGGCTCGCCCTTGACGGTCACGACCGCAGGCACTGATCCGGGAGGGCTCGGCTTCCTCGGCACCAGCGCATCCGGCGGACGCCCGGACCAAATCGCCAAGGCTTCTATAATACCCAGCGGGCGGACGCGCCTGCAGTGGTTCAACCCGCTGGCCTTTTCGCTCGTACCCAACACTGTGAGCCGGCCCGGCAACTCGCCGCGCGGCGTCATTGTCGGACCCGGCTACCAGAAATGGGATATGACCTTGAGCAAGCGCTTCAAGTTCACCGAGAGGATGAATCTGCAGTTCCGCGCAGAGGCTTACAATGTGTTCAACCACACGAATTTCTCGGGTCTGAGCACGGCCTTCGGCGGCACGACGTTTGGACAGGTCACCAGCACGCGCGACCCGCGGCTTGTTCAATTCGCGTTTAAGCTGACTTATTAGGCCGAATAGCGAAGTCTACTTCGGAGCCGTTGCAGTCGGTGACCGCAACGGCTCCTTTTGCATTTGATCGAAGAGGTTGGTCGGAGGATTGTCAAACCGCTCACGGCCGAGAGTAAAGATCAATGACCCGCTCGATCGCGCGCCGGCACACGGCGCAGAATGACGGGCTGCGCGTGAACATAATGCAGTCAATTTCGGGACGGTAGTAACCCTTCGCTTCGTACATTGCGCCTTCAAATGCGCCCACCTTGCCGGCATACTTTTCGACGCCGAAGAACTTGATCTCGAAATCGCGGTTCTCACGAAATAGCGCTTCCATCTCTGCTTCGGGTCGATTCTCCGCGCGGATCTTCGCGCGGCGCGTGCCGTACTCGCGCGAGTGCTTCTCGTATTCTTCCTTTTGCCACGGAGTGGGAATCGGCGTGCCCGGCGCTGCCAGGTCCTTCCATTTCAAGTTCGCGAGATCGAGCAGTGCCGTCACGTTCGGCTCCCAGGGCTCGGTTTTGGCCGCCGGCGTCGTGTATGCGACCGGTGACGTATAGTACTCGTCGGCAAGCCCGGCGAAGTGATGCCCGAACTCGTGAACGAATACGTAGGGTGCTTGCTCGCTGTCGGCAGCCACCGTGCTGTACGAGCCGAAGATTCCGCCGCCGCCGTATGTCCGCGAGTTGGTGATGATCTCGATGAACTCGTAAGGCGCAAACTGGGCGGCGTTGCGAAGCGCGCGATTCTCAAAGGTGAGAACGTATCGCTCAGAGCCAAACGCGTCGTAGGTTGCGCCCAGCGGCGACGCTCGATGAATCCCAGTCGAGGGCCGCGATATCCCGGATTCTTCGGCGGCCGGACACAACGCCCACACGTTGAAATCTCCTCGCCGCTCCTTGTAGGGCGAGGCCGCGAACAGAATCTCGACCAACCGGCGCGCGTCCTTTTCGAACTTCCCTCGCTCGGCGGCCGTGTAGCCGTCGCCCAGGATCAGGAAGTCGACTTTCTCAACCGGGTCGCCGCTCTTCTGAATCTCGATCAACGGGCCGGGCGCGGCGGGCTTTGAAGTGTCGACGAACATGTCTTTGGGATCTACGATGGTGGACCATATCTCGCGGAATGCGTTGTTCGAGTCGCGCTTCTTCAACACGATCTGCACCGGCGCTTGCGGCGCCGGGAATCGCAATGATTCGTGAAAGGTCCGATTCGCGTTCTTAGCTTCATCGGTCGTCTCCCACTCTCCGTAGATCGAGGCGAACCCGCGCGAATATAGAAGCCGATTCGTCGTACGGTCGCGGACTTCGAACAGGTACTTGCCCAGGTTTGTCTCGTCGATGTTCTTCTGCGGATTGCCGGGCCACGGGAGAGGCTCGATCGCTACCCGCTCGACGCTGAACATTTCCTGCGTCGCGTTGCCGGTGTGGTAGTAATCAAGCCGCATTGTAGGCGTCGCTGCCTCGGCAACTACAACCAGCGACAAAAGGACAATAAGTGTGATTGAGAACAAGATCCTCTTAGTCATGTCCGTGATTGTACCAACACCCCTTCGGATGAGGTAGCGAACGAGTTTCAATGAAGGGATCACAGGGACTGGTACGCGCGGCGACCTGCGCCGCCCTCGAGTCCGTCGACGCCGCGATAGGCGTCCAATCGTGCCTCCACCGACACATGGCCGGTGGAGGGTCTTAAATCTTGACTCCAAGATGTCCGGTTTCTTGACCGTCGGGGCTTGCTCTCCTAGAATTCCATTCGTTAACCGGGTTCCTGGGTGCTCACCACGAGGCTTTCCCTTGCTCAAGCTATCTACACCGCTTTATGAATTGCATTTGCACGAGATCCCCCGCGTCGCGATAAAGACCGCGCAGAAGCTCGCGCAAGGAGCCGCCGCCTCGATGTCAGCCGCTAACGCACAGCAAGCGACGGTCGAGGACCTGATTCATTACCTGCCGATGCGCTATGAGGATCGCTCGAACCTTGCGCGCATTCGCGACTTGCAAAACGGGATGTGGGCGACTATCGAGGTCGAGGTACGGATCGCCGGAACGTATCCCGTGAAGGCCGGGAAGCTGCGGATCTTTGAGATCTCAGGCACAGACGGCACGGGGCAGGTGCGGGCCTTCTGGTGGAACCAGGGTTATCTTCAAACTACATTCAAGCAAGGGCGGCGGGTGTTGTTGTACGGCCAGTGGAAGCGTAGCAAGCGAGGCTTCTACGAGGTTGAGAATCCCGACTACGAGTTCGCCCTTGATGACGAAGACGCCGACCCGATTCATACCGGCAGGCGTGTTCCGATTTATCGCAAGCTCGGCGAGCTGCGAACGAAACAGCTTCGCTCGATCGTGCATCACGTGCTCGAGCGGCTCGACTCTTCACAGATCGAAGAGGTCGTTCCTGCCGAAGTGCTCACCCGCAACAAGCTCATCCCAAGAGCAGCGGCGTTGCGTCAGGTTCACTTTCCGGCCGACGATGCCCCGCTTGAGATCTATAACAAGTTCGCGTCGCCGGCCCATCAGCGGTTGATCTTCGAGGAGTTCTTCTGGCTGTCGCTCGCGATAGGGCTGCGCCGTCAAGGACGCGAGCAATCGCCAAAGGGCACCGTCATCGAAGTCAACGACCGCGTGCGCAATGCGGTGCGCGCAATCTTGCCGTTCAAACCAACAAACGCCCAGAAGCGAGTGCTTCGCGAAATCGTCGCCGATATGACCAGTTCAAGGCCGATGAACCGGCTGCTTCAGGGAGACGTCGGGTCCGGCAAGACCATCGTCGCCGTTCAGGCTGCGATAGTCGCGATCGAGAACGGCTATCAAGCTGCGATAATGGCGCCTACCGAAATCCTCGCGGAACAGCACGCGAGAAACGTCAAGCGGATGGTTGCGGCAACACCTTATCGAGTCGAGTTGCTCACGGGTTCGCTCACGACCTCGCGCAAGCGCCAGCTCCATACCGGCATCGAAGCCGGCGAGGTTGATTTGGCCATCGGCACTCACGCTTTGATTCAAGAAGCGGTCAAGTTCCACAAGCTCGGCTTCGTGGTGATCGACGAGCAACATCGTTTCGGGGTGCTTCAACGCGCGGAGTTGATCAAGCGCGGCTACAACCCCGACGTGCTGGTGATGACCGCCACGCCGATCCCGCGCTCGCTGGTGATGAGCGTGTACGGCGATCTGGATCTGTCGATCATCGACGAGATGCCACCGGGAAGGAAGGAAGTGATCACCAGGGTTCGGGGCGAAGAAGCGCGGCGGAAGATCTACCAGTTCGTCGACAAGAAGATTCGCGCGGGCGGCCAGGCCTACATCGTCTATCCGCTCGTCGAAGAGTCAGAGAAGCTGGACCTGCTGAATGCGACTCAGATGGCGGAGCACCTACAGACTTCCGTCTTTCCCAATTTCCGAGTTGGGCTGATTCACGGGCGGATGAAACAGGAAGAGAAAGACGCGGTGATGGACGAGTTTCGAAAAGGAGCGGTTCACATTTTGGTGTCAACGACGGTGATCGAAGTTGGCGTCGATGTCCCGAACGCGAGCATCATGATCGTCGAACACGCTGAACGGTTTGGACTCTCGCAGCTTCATCAGCTGAGAGGGCGAGTTGGCCGCGGGGAGGAGCAGAGCTACTGCATACTGCTCGCCGGCGACAAGCGCTCGCCTGAAGCTCGCGAGCGTCTGGCGATAATGGAAGAGACCAGCGATGGCTTTAAGGTAGCGGAAAAGGACCTGGAGATACGCGGCCCCGGCGAGGTGATGGGCACTCGGCAATCGGGTCTGCCGGCATTCCGGATCGGGAACATCGTTCGCGACCATGCGTTGCTGGAAGTAGCAAAACGCGAGGCCGATCATATGCTGACCGCGCGGCGCAATTCCCGCGAGACGGCACAGCTGGTTGAAATAGTTCGCCGGCAACCTAAGTTTGGATTGGCGGCGGTTGGGTAAGCACGGCAGAGCCAAGAAGAAAAAAGCCGGCACGCTCAGGCGTGCCAGCCTTTCGGATTAACCTGTGGCGAGTTGTTTTCAGGCGGCTATTCGCGGTTGTTCGCTCGCCTTCATCGCGTGAACTGCTTCCATTGCGGCCGCGGCCCGCGCTGAGTCGGAGTCGTCTCGATAGAACGCCAGCTTCTGCGTCTCCTCGTTGATGTCGACCACAACCACGTCGCCGATCCGCACCTGCCCCGTCGCCGACAGGCTCGCAATCGGGTTGACCAAAAACCGCTCGATGGCGCGCTTCAAGTGACGCGCGCCGTAGCGATACTCGATGCCCTCGCTCAGTAGAAACTCTCTGGCGGTCTCGGTCAGTGAAATCGTGAACCGCTCACCGGCGCCTTCGTCCACGCGGCGCTGGACCCCATTCAGTTCGAGATCCAGTATCCGGCACAGCTCTGGATACCGGAGACTGCGGAAGACCACGATCTTATCTATTCGGTTCATGAACTCGGGCGAGAATTTTCTCTTCGCAGCTTCCGAAGCCGTGCGATAGATCTTCTGATCCAGATCCTCAGCCGCCAGCTTTCCGCCTGTTGCCGGCGCGAACCCTATCGAGCCGGTGATCAACTCGCTCATTTCCTTCGCGCCGAGGTTCGATGTCATGAAGATCATCGCTTGTGAGAAGTCGACTCGGCGGTTGTCACCCAACGTCAGCGTCCCCTTGTCGAGCACGCCCAGAAGCAATTGCCACAGCGCGTCCGAGGCTTTCTCGATTTCGTCGAAGAGCACGAGCGTGAACGGATCGCGTTCGGTGCGATATTTGTCGAGATTCTCCTGGGTCAGCAGCGGCGTGGTCTCGCGGTGACCCAGATAGCCTGGCGGCGAGCCGATCAGCTTGGCAATTTCGTGCGAGTGCTGAAACTCCGCGCAGTCGATCTTGATCACCGCGTTTCGGTCACCAAACAAAATCTCGGCGGCAGCCTCGACCACGTGGGTCTTTCCTGATCCGGTTGGGCCAAGGAAGAGCATCGACCCCAGCGGACGCGTTTGATTGGTCATCCCCGCTTGAAAGACTTGATACAGCGACGTGATGGCGCGAACAGCTCGATCCTGGCCCACCACGCGAGCACGAAGTCCCGCGTCGAACTGCTCCGCTACCGCGCTCTTTGTTGTAGGATCGAGGGCAATCAGCTTTCTCTTTTGACCGTTGCTAACCATTTTCAATCTCTCTTTCCGCGCCCGTTCCTCACTCTCCTGTCTGTCCTCATCTCTCCAGGTTGACTTGTTCAATTGCCAACTCATTTCTTTCTCGTTCTTCAACCACCGCCGCCCAATCCCTAATCGGGTTGCGGCAGTCAGCTTTTCAGCAAGTTTGATGCCCGACTACCCCACCCGGTTGCAGCGCTACGCGATGGCGTTTTCCCGGACGAGAACCGGTGTGGTGGCCGACCGCAAATGTCCACAGAGTTTGCGCATTAGCGACGTTGTTGCGCGAGTGCATTGCTCAGCCTGTGACTGGCCTTTACACAAACTGCCATTAGAGCAAAGACAAATCGTGTCACCAGGCCTCACGCCAAAACGTGCTGGCATTCACCTGCAATACGCCGCTTCGGGGCGAGCAGCCGCGTAATCTCAAACAGCTACCCTGCCAATGCGCGATCGGCTATCATAGGCGGCGATGCAAATCGCCGCATGTGTGGCGTCCGCATACAAGAAGCCGAAAAATTAGGAGTGTCGAATGAAACTCGAAGGCAAAGTTGCAATCGTAACAGGAGGAGGCGGTGGGATAGGCCGGGGCATCGCGCTGCGGTTCACACGCGAGGGCGCGGCGGTCGTAGTGGCGGGTCCAACCGAAGAGAAGATCAGGTCCGTTGAGAAGGAGATTCTGGAAAGCGGGGGGCGTGCGATAGCAGTGCTTACCGACGTGGCCGATGAAGCGGATGTCGAGCGCATGGTTGCGGCCGCGCTCAGCGGGTTCGGGCAGATCAACATTCTAGTCAACAACGCTGGGATCGCCGGGCCGACTGCGCTGGTTCCCAACGTGAGCCGCGAAGACTGGGACCGTACGTTTGCAGTCAACCTGACGGGAGCTTTTCTTTGCGCCAAGCACGTTTTCCCCCACCTGATAGAGCAGCGGAGCGGATGCATCATTAACATAACGTCAATCGCGGGGCTTCAGGCCTACGCTTACCGGAGCCCCTATTGCGCGTCGAAGTGGGGCATGATCGGGCTAACTCAGACGTTTGCAGAGGAGGGTGGCCGCTACGGCATAACGGCAAACGCCATTGCTCCAGGCCCGGTGCGAGGCCCGCGTATCGAACGAGTGATTCGCAATCGCGCCCAAGAGATGAAGCTTCCGTATGAAGAGGTCGTGCGTCAATACGTCGAGCCGACTGCACTAAAGCGGATGGTTGAAGAGGAAGACATCGCCGCGATGGCGGCGTTCCTCGCGTCTGACGAGGGCGGGAACATCACTGGCGAGACTTTGAACATATCGGCCGGTTATCGCCTATCTTGAAGGAGACTCGACCTGAATCGACCTTTGGTCGAGCTGGGGTGAGCAGGATGCCCTTCCCCTTCGCTTTGCTTCGGCGTGCTTATTCCTTTGTCTGTCGGGATAGCTTGAGCGCCGCGTTCCACCGCCTTCGCAAGAAGCCCTTGCGCTTGCCCATCCATAACTTCAATGCGAGACGCACGCGAAGGTGCATTTGATGCGCGGCTCGATAAGCTCCAGTCGCCTTGATGGCGGCGTAGACTCTTGTTTTGAACGCGATGAACCTTTCGTGCAGCCACGCGAACCATGCGATGCGCAAGAGATTCGGACGGGTTAATGTGAAGATGCGGGCGATCAGGGCGGTGCCTGCTATCTTGGCGGCCAGAACCGTCAGCAAACCCGCTATCGCGTGTCCGTGAGCGACGAAGTAGAGCGCGATCAACTTCACGGGTATTAGTAGCGTCGACGGAACTGCGAAAAAGGCAAGCGCCGCGTAAGGAGGAAGCCTGACGATGAACGCTTCGATCTGGCGGAATATTGGCAACTGCCCGATCGCCGCTGCAACCCGCGCCAGGTCGTCCCACAACCAGTCTTCCAGCAGAATGATGACCGCCGCCAGAAAGACGAACGGCGCCGCTACTAATCGCTTTAGTCGTTTCGTCCAGGAAGCTCTTTGGTTAACCGGTGCGCTCATCGTGTGGCTTCAAGATTAGCCCACTCGCCCGATTCAACAAAGCTCGCCCAGTAGAACGTCTCGTTCCGTTATTGATTGACCACGAATTCTCACCTTTGGAATCGCAGGCGCACCGCTGCCTACCTCACCTTCATTGTCGGGTCGCCCAGCAGAATCCACGTACGGCGAACATCGGCGTCACTGACAGCACCCTTCGCTCTCTTGACAGCGTCGCCCAGCGCTATGCCCTTATTTGCGAACAACTGCCGGTAGAACTCCCGGTTCATCAGTGCTTGCTCATCGGGCATCGTCATTCCCGAAGAAGCCCATACCGCCACCGCTCCTCCCGGAGACTTCATCAGCGCTTCCGCCAAACTGCTCAACGCCGGATCATCAAAATACCCGTTGAGGCAGGTCATCATCACAAACACCGCCAGGTGATTCTGATTTGAGAGCAGCGCTGCATCGGCATTAGTCAGCAGATCCGCTCTCCACTGGTCCACGTTGCCATGACCGGTGTAGTTGACGATCTTCTGCCCGCGGTTGATCGCATCTATCAACGCAGCCTTCGCCTCGGTCCCCATTCGGCCTCGGGCAATCTCGACAACCCGCACGTCGCCCGGCACCAACGCTCTTAGCTGTGAGCTTGCAGCTTCAAAGTTGTATCCGTCGTTGGCATCCGCAACCAGCGTTAACTCGGCTGCCGGGCTCGATTGTTCATAGCCAACTATTCTGGCGACCAAACGATCCGCTTCCTCCTTGGTTCGCGCCGGCAATCTTCCCACTGCCATCTCAGGCACTCCGTCCTGGTTGAAATCCGCGAACCAGTCATCGGAAGCCGTCTCCATCAGCGTGGTGTCTATGAGCCTGGTCGGCACAACGTCCCAGTCCCCGAAGCCCAGATAATTCTTCGGGTCGTAACTGGCATCGCCCCCAAGCAGCACATACTGCGGAGCTATCTTCCAGTTCGCCCTCGCGTATGACAGGAAGTCTCTCACGGCATAAGGCGACTTGTTGCCAAAGCTGAACTGGTCATAGATCGCTTCCACGTCCACCGTCTCGACCTTGTAGCCCTGACTCGTTCGCAACTTCTTCAACGGCTCGAGCGCAGCGAAGAAGTCTCGATTGGTTATGATCAGCAGATTCGCTGCGTGGTTGTTGCTCCTCAAGTCCGATACAACGCTCGCCGATACTCGAGCCTGCCCGCCTGCTGTTTGTCCTGCAATGGCGAGCAGTGTTCTTTCACCCTTTTCCGCAGACGCCACCGTTATCGCGTAGCCGTTCTTTCCCTGTTCGATCTTCCCAACCAACTGCTGGACCCGGTCCTGATTGGTTACATCGAATACTCGAATCGCGGCGCTGTTGAAGCCGTCTACGGTGACCGCCGCTCCTTCAGTTGCCACGAAGCGCAGTTGATCAGACTCAGCGGTAAAAGTGCGCGGATAGCTGAGCCGAACATAGTCAATGAGACTGACATCAGCCGGGCCGCCCCGCGCCACAAGCTGCACTGCGTTGTCTCCCTCTCTCAGCAGTGAGGGCGGGAGCGAGAAGCTGGCCGCCTTTAGCTCCTGACCGTTGAACACAACTTCCCCTACAAAAGAGCCGTTCACATTCACCCAGACCCGATGGGGAATCGTCGTCACTCCTTGCAGCGATACTTCCATCTGCGCCTGAGTGTTAGCCGTTCTATCGATGCGCTGCAATGTGAGCGACTGAACGATCGCCTCTCGCCCGACGACCGGGCCAAAGAAGTTCTCGCGCTCTGCATTGCGCAGGCCCGAGAAGTAAATAGTCCTGTCTCTCCGCTCTACCGAGTAGCTGAAGCTGCGAGCACTGGAAGGATGCGCGTCTGTTTTGACCTGCTCTATCCTCAACCCCTTCTCTTTGCCTTCAACTATCAAGTACGCGCGAGCATCGGTGTAGGCGGCGTCTAGCCCAACGCCGTAGAACTCGATGGCCGATAGCTGGTTCTTATCGCCGGTTATCACATTGATCGGGATTTGCTCGCCATCAACGTACATCTGCAGATGGTCGGGGTCGGCGTTCGGGTTGAGTCCTGCTGCAACTAACTCTGTTAACGAAAGCCTGTACCAGCCTTCGCGGCGCACTGAGACTTTCACTGAGGATGCGCCGGATGGAATGGGCTGAATTCCTGCCTGGCCTGGATTCAGGCGAGCCAATGCTCTGCGCTCAACGGGCGTGCTTGCGTGAGGAGCCTGGGGTTTGCCGATGCGGCTGAGAGCCGCGGCGTCGCTCTGCGCTGGAGGAGCTCCTCCAACGAGCTGCGGCGAGACAGGCCCGTGCCAGTTGCTTTGACCATTGAGGTCGATGTCTTCAACCCAGTACTGGGCGTTCTTACAATCGGCACTGGGCGATCCGCAATCCGAGACTGCTTTGTCCCA
>CAZJQQ010000042.1:0-67586 GCA_964548075.1 uncultured Clostridia bacterium
TCAGGTTGGGTAGAGGACTTTCACCTCCAAGCTCACGAACATGCTCGGCACACTAGACAGGTCATCCCTACGGGATTGGCGGCCCGAACTTGTATTCCTGGTGATAACAACATCCTCGAACCTTAAGGTCGGGCTCAAACTGTAGCGCGCTTCATCGATCAAGGCGGCCGTCACCCAACCCTCCGGAGATTGACAAAGACTGCACCCAGGAATACAACAAGCGAACAGGTGATAATGAATTATTCTTAGAGAGGGACGCCGAATGACTAACCCATCAAACGACAAAAGAACCGAAGGCAGGCGCGGGTTCCTGCAATCGACGCTCGGCATCGCGGGTGCTTCCTTGTTAGAATCGCCCGCGCTTGCGATGAAACACCCCGACGCGCCATCCGGCAATGGTTCGCACTCCGCCTCGATGATGAGCGCGGCAGCGGACGCGTTCATCAGTTCGTTGTCCGCCGGCCAGCGCGCGAAGACCACGTTCGCGTTCGAGGATGAGCAGCGGCTCGACTGGCATTTCATTCCCCGTGCGCGCAAAGGAATTCCATTCAAGGAACTCGACCCGGCTCAACGTCTTTTGGGTAACGCCCTGATGGGCGCAGGTCTCGGCCAGCGCGGGCTCATAAGGGCTGCGACCATCATGAGTCTCGATGCGATCCTGCGCGAGCTCGAGCAAGGCAAGGGACCAGTACGCGACCCCGAACTCTACTTCCTGAGCATCTTCGGCGACGCGCGGTCGGCCAAACCGTGGGGGTGGCGAGTCGAGGGACATCACGTCGCGCTGAACTTCACGCTCGTCGATGGCAAGCACATTGCTTCGACGCCTGCCTTCTTCGGCGCGAATCCGGCTGAAGTCCTGCAGGGCTCACGCAAAGGTCTGCGAGCGCTTGCTCCCGAAGAAGACCTGGCGCGGCTGCTGATCAAATCGCTCGATGACCGGCAGCGCGCTCAGGCGGTCGTAAGCCAAAGCGCTCCAGCCGACATCCTGTCCACCAATCTCAGAAAGGCAGAACCGCTCAAGCCCGCCGGTCTTCAGACCAGCAAGCTGGGTCAGAAGCAGCAAGACATCCTGATGACTCTTCTGAGTGAATACGCTTCGAGGCACGCGCCGGATATCGCCGCAGTCAGATTGGACAAAGTTCGCGCGGCGGGCTTAGCTAACATCTTCTTTGTGTGGGCCGGCGGGTTCGAAAAAGGCCAGCCGCATTACTATCGCATCCAGGGCCCGTCGTTTCTGGTCGAATACGACAACGTTCAGAACAACGCCAACCACATTCACACAGTCTGGCGAGATTTCAACTCGGATTTCGGCGCCGATTTGCTGGCGTTGCACTACAAGCAAGATCATCGTTGAGAGCTGCGGCGCCCACGGTTAGTCGGACGTATTCTTCGCGTCTTTGCGGACCTTGGCGCCTTTGCGCGAAACGAGTTTCCGGAGACGGGTTTCGCGCAACGACGCAAAGATCCGCAAAAACCGCAAAAACATCGCCAAACTTGCAACGGAAGATTCTCGGCCCCTCACGCGTCAAAGGTAAAGCGATTCCGCTCAAGGAGGAAAGGGTATGAAGACTCAACGAATTCTGATCGCCCTCACGGTTATCAATCTCGGACTTGCGATGTTTCTTCTGGCGCAGATCCGTCGAGTCGACGCGCGTGGCGTCGAGTCGGCTAGCCCAACACCGGTGCTCCGCGGCAGCGCGCTCGAGATCGTCGACGATCAGGGAAGAGTTCGAGCAAGCATCAAGATTCACGCAGGAGATCCAAAGTTCAAGATGCCGGACGGCAGAACAGGATACCCGGAAACAGTGATGTTTCGGCTGATCGATCCGAACGGGCGGCCTGAGGTGAAACTCGGAGCATCAGTGGAAGGCGCAGGGCTCGGGCTCGCCGGCGAAACGGACACGACATATATCACGTTGAAGGCGGAGGGTCCGGACAGTTCCTTGAAAATGACGAACAAGGACGGGAAGCAGCAGCTAATCAAGCCGTAGAGTCTGCCCAGACCTGAAAAGAAGCGTGCTACCAGCCAGTCCAAGAACTGCGCGCAACCCGAGCGGAGTTCAATGTTTGTAGAACGCGAAGATCGCGACAGCCCAAACTCACGCCGACTCTGTCGGAGTTGAATGTTCCGGCGGCCTTGGTTGTGTATTGTTAAGGCGGCCCGTGGACCAGGCCGATCATTGCTTCGTCGGCGATCAGCAACACGTCGATAATATCCCAGTTGACCGAATGCCAGTTTCGACCATTACCTCTGCTCGGAACCCGCGCCGCATTGCTTCGAGTAGTCCACCTTAGCATCGTTGCCCCCGCACCAAGCGCTTTGATAAGCTCTCGCGGCCACGCAGTCGCCCGTTGGCTCTTACACAATTATAGAGGACAACCGCTATGGCACACGATGAGAAGCCAGACCCTGCCGCTGATGACTTGACCCCGACCGTGGGGGCGGCCACCGATATCGCTCCGCTCGGTCATCTCGGGACCAAGCCGGCGCACGAGCTGACTGCCGACGAAGACAGCGATCCCGTCGAGTGGCGACGGGTTACTCAGATGCCGGAATTCAAAAACATGCTGAAGGCCAAGCTGAGGTTCATCGTCCCGGCGACGCTGTTCTTCATCGTCTATTATTTCGCGCTCCCGGTGCTTGTGGGATATGCGCCGGGACTGATGGCGAGAAAAGTATTCGGTGTGGTGAATATCGCCTACCTGTTCGCGCTCTCCCAGTTTTTCATGGCGTGGATTATTGCGGCACTTTATCTCCGAGCGGCGTCACGATTCGACAAAATGGAGAAGGGCATCATCGAGATTTCCGATTGCCGATTTGCGATTGCCGATTCAACGACGCGCTCCAAGCACCAAACAGTCGGCAATCGCAAATCTGCAATCGGCAATGAGGACAATCCATGACGATGGCCCTTTTGATATTCCTGGTCTTTGTCAGCATCACGCTGGTGATCACCTATTGGGCGGCGCGCCGATCGAGCGGAGCGAATGCCTTCTTTGCCGCGAACCGTCAGATCACCGCCTGGCAAAACGGTTTCGCCGTCGCCGGGGATTACATGAGCGCGGCTTCGTTCCTGGGCATCGCCGGGATCATCGCGTTCCAGGGCTATGACGGATTCATGTACTCGGTCGGGTGGCTTGTAGCGTATCTGACGGTGCTGCTGATTGTCGCGGAACCATTGCGCAACGCAGGCAAGTATACGATGGCCGATGTTCTGGCTTATCGCCTAAGCCCAAGACCGGTGCGCGCGATGGCTTCGCTCAGCACTCTCACCGTTAGCATCTTCTACATGATTGCGCAGATGGTCGGGGCCGGCGCGCTTGTCGCTTTATTGCTCAAAGATTCGGGCATCAACTATCAGACCGCGGTCATCGGTGTCGGAGTGCTGATGATCGTCTACGTGGTCTTCGGCGGTATGCTCGCGACGACGTGGGTTCAGATCATCAAGGCCATCCTGCTAATGAGCGGGACGATCCTGCTGAGCATCCTGGTGCTTGCACACTTTGGCTTCAGCTTCGGGAGCTTTTTCGAGGCGATCGGAAGTGTGACCTATCAGGAAAACGGCGTCGCCGTCACGAAAGACTTCCTCCAGCCTGGTCTGCGGTTCAAACCGCCTTACGGCGCGCTGGATTTGATCTCGCTCGGCATGGCATTGATCTTCGGGACCGCCGGCCTGCCTCACATCCTTGTGCGCTTTTACACCGTCCCCGATGCAAAGACTGCCCGCATCAGCGTCGTGTGGGCGATGGCGCTGATCGGGACGTTTTACATCCTGACGACTTTTCTGGGTTTTGGCGCGGCGACCATCGTCGGCCGTGACAAGATCGCGGTCGGCGGCGGCACGAATATGAGCGCCCCGCTGCTGGCTCAAGCGCTGGGCGGCGATTTCTTCTTCGCGTTTATTTCGGCCATAGCTTTCGCCACCATTCTCGCGGTAGTGGCCGGCCTGACCATCAGCGCATCGACTTCGTTTGCGCACGACTTCTACACGAACGTTATTCATCGTGGGACCGAACGCCGCGCGGGCGAAGAAGTGCGAGTCGCGCGGGTGACGGCGTTCGTAGTCGGAGCAATCGCGATGGCAGTCGCAATCCTGCTGGGGCCTAACGCCAACGTGGCTTTCCTGGTTGCGCTGGCCTTTGCCGTCGCCGCGTCAGCCAATCTGCCTGTGATCGTGCTGTCTCTATTCTGGAGGCGATTCAACACCCGCGGGGCCGTCATTGGATTGGGGACAGGGCTTGCGGCGTCGATCCTCCTGATCATCTTGAGCCCGAGCATCATGGGAGTTGATGCGGGAGTTGATGCGCCCGGAGTCACTGCCGCGGCGCGTCACCTGATTCAATCGCCGGCGATCTTCCCGCTCGAGAATCCTGGAATCCTCAGCATCCCGCTTGGATTTCTCGGAGCTATTCTTGGGACCTTGTCGGGGCGGGAACCTCGGGCAGAGGAAAAGTACGATGAACTGCTGGTGCGTGCTTCAAC
This sequence comes from uncultured Clostridia bacterium, assembly GCA_964548075.1. GTDB lineage: Bacteria > Acidobacteriota > Blastocatellia > UBA7656 > UBA7656 > Onstottus_A. The sequence goes on from CAZJQQ010000042.1 coordinate 4,484, forward strand.
CGGACTGGGCGCCGAGAAGGCGACGACGCGTTGACGAACCCAGGAGTCATCTGGACTGCGGAGGCACACACCCGGAAGGTTCCTTGCTATAATTGCCAATCCACATTCAGAGTACGGAGCATAGACAGTCATGAAGGTTGAACATGGAGTGATGCTTTCGACCGACCTCGGTTCTCCGCATTCCATTCCGTATTTTCTCTGGGATGAACCGATGACCGTGGCTGAATTCCGAGAGCGTTTGCAGACCGCTTCGACGTTGGAACAGACGCGGCTTCTGGCGAAACTGCTGCGCGAAGCGCGCGACACAGACGTCTGGCAATTCACTTCACCCGCCGAGGTTTGGCGACGATGGCCCGCCCTTGCGCCGCAACTTGGACGGCGTCGTGGCTTCTGGGAGTTCTTGCTCGGCCATTGGCAGGAAGGAGGCTTGCTTGGCAGATAGCAAGCTCAGCGCACTGCAACACGATTTTCTGCGCGCATTTTTCCAGCGTGAGCAGCGCTTCTTTCTAACCGGCGGCGGGGCACTCGCCGGGTTCCATCTAGGACATCGGGAGACTCATGACCTCGACCTGTTCACACTCGATGACGCAATGACTGAAGGGATGGCCGTCGCCTCTGAAGTTGCGCGCGAGTTGCGAGGGACGCTCGAAGCGATTCAAACATCACCGGATTTCCGACGCGTGTTGTTGCGGCGTGGCGGCGAAGCCATCGTCATCGATTTGGTCCGCGAATACGTCGCGCAAGCGGTGTCCGAAAAGCCTGTTGTTAACGGCATTCGTGTTGACCCGCCGCAGGAGATTCTCGCTAACAAGCTCTGCACGTTGCTATCGCGCTCAGAAATCCGTGACCTCGTGGACGTGCGCGCGCTCGAAATGGCTGGCTATCGGATGGAAGACGCGCTGAACGCGGCGACGAAAAAGGACCGAGGACTGACGCCTGCCCAATTGGGCTGGGTGCTCAGCCAGATCGAACTGGGTGACGATCTGATCGCGCCAGGCGGAGTCTCTACACAAGAGTTGCGCCGTTACCTGCGAGGGTTGATTGACCGGCTGGCGAAGCAAGCTTTCCCGCAACGATGATGCAAACGGAGGTAACCGATGCCACTCGACCCACAAGCGCAAGCGCTCCTGGACCAGATGGCCGCGTCCGGCGCGCCGCCGCTTACCGGCCAATCCGTCGCGGAGGCGCGACAGGCCGTGCTCGCATTCGCTCAACTCGGCGGTGATCCGGAACCAGTCAACCAAGTCGAAGATCGCAAGCTCCCCGGCCCCGACGGAGGAATTCCCGTGCGCATCTACGCGCCGGCGGGCAGCGGACCTTTTCCGGTGCTGGTCTACTTTCACGGAGGCGGCTGGGTCATTTGCGATCTCGAGACTCACGACCCGGTTTGCCGAAGCCTTGCGAACGCCGCCCAGTGCATAGTCGTGTCAGTTGATTATCGTCTCGCGCCGGAGCACAAGTTCCCGGCCGCCGCCGACGATTGTTACGCCGCTACGCAGTGGGTAATAAATAACGCAACGCTCATCAACGGCGATCCTGACCGGGTGGCGGTAGGCGGCGACAGCGCGGGCGGCAATCTGGCTGCTGTTGTAGCTCTGATGGCGCGTGACCGAGGCGGGCCGGTGCTGATATTCCAACTGCTGGTCTATCCGGTTACGGATTATTACAAGCCCGGCACGCCGTCGCATCAGCAAAACGCGGACGGTTACTTCCTCACCAGAGATGATATGGTCTGGTTCTGGAATCACTATTTGAACAGTGAAGCTGACGCCGCTAATCCGTACGCGTGTCCGTTGCAAGCAGCGAATCTGGCTGGCTTGCCGCCGGCGCTGGTGATCACAGCCGAATTCGATCCGCTTCGAGACGAAGGAGAGATGTACGCCGCGCGGCTGCGAGCGTCAGGGGTTGCCGCGGAACTAGTGCGCTACAACGGAATGATTCACGGGTTTTTCAGTATGGCAGGCGTTTTGGAGCAGGGCCGGAACGCGCTGGCGTTTGCAGCAACTCGACTGCGTTCGGCGTTTGCTGGAGAGCCCGGCTCCGGCAAAGCTGAATAATTGGCTTTCAACATAAGGCGGACAATCAGATTAAGGCGCCGTGCCCGAGCGCTCACTTCAACCTCAATGTCGGGTCGCCGAGCAGAACCCACGTTCGGCGGACGTCGATGTCTGAAATCTCACTCTTCGCGCTGCGTATTGCTTCTCCCAGTGTCGGCGGTTGCTTCAAGATACTGGCGTTGAACATCGAGCGATACAGCGCTTGATTGAGCAGCGCTTGCGCCTGCGGGAGAGTCAGGCCCGATGATGCCCACACCGCCACCGCGCCGCCCTGCTCCGCCTTCATCAACGATTCGCCGAGCGAGTCTATCAGAGCGTCGTGGAAATACCCGTTCAAGCAGGTCATCATCACAAAAACCGGCAGGCGATCTCCGTTTGTCAGTCCTCCTGCATAATCCGAATCGAGCAGACTGCCTCGCCATTGGTTCAACGAGCCATGCCCCGCGTAATTCACAAGCTTCTGACCTCTCGCGAGCGCTTCAAACAACCGCGCTCTCGCCTCTCCGGGATCAAGCTGGCCTCTGCGGATCTCCTCAACCGCTACGCTCGGAGGGATGAACACCCGAAGCTGCGAGCTCGCCTGTTCGAAATTGAACCCGTCGTTCTGGTCGCTCACCAGCAATGCCGAACTCGCTTGCTCGGTTTGTTGGTAACGGATGATCTTGGAGATTGCAGTGATGGCCTCTTCGGCAGACCTGACAGGCAAACGGCCCGTCGCCACATCGGGGACGCCGTCGCCGTCGAAGTCAGAGAACCAATCGTCGCTCGCTGTTTCCATGTAAGCAGTGTCGATCAGCTTCGTCGGCACGAGGTCGTTCTCGCCAAACCCCAGATAGTTCTTCGGGTCGTAGCTCGCGTCGCCCGCGAACAACACAAATCGTGGAGCACGCTGCCAGCTTGCTCTGGCCAGCGAAAGGAAGTCTCTCACCGAGCCCGGCGATCTGTTCCCGAAGCTGAATTCATCGTAAAGGTCGTCAACATCGACCACCGCAACTTTGTAGCCCTCGGCTTCACGCGTTTTCTTCAAAGGATCGAGCGGACTGATGAGGTTTCGCGCGGTGATGATCACCAGATCCGCGGCATTGTTCGCGCTGCGCCAATTTGACGGCTGATTCAACCGGACGCTCGACGCGCGATGAACTCTCGCGCCGGTCAAAGCAAGCAGCCTGCGTCCGCTCGTGGCGGCCCCGCTCGCATTCGGAGCTGTGACGGTTGCCGAGTAGCCTTCCTTTGTTTGATCGATCGAAACCGCCAGCCGTTGAACGTCACGTTCGTCGGTCACATCGAAAACTCGAACGTCTTTCGTCGAGAAGCCATCGATCGTCACCATCTCGCCGGACTTAGCCGTCAAGCTCAAAGATTCGTTCTCGGCACGATAGCTGTGCTGATACGTGATGCGAATGAAATCAACCAGACTCACATCACTCGAGCCGTTGATCGATTGCAGCGCGACAACGTTCTCACCTTCGCGCAGCATCGCGTGCGGCACTTCGATCTTGGCTCTCCCCTTCTCTTGTCCGCTGAACAAGACTCGCGCGATCGAAGAGCCGTTCAGCGTGACGCTCACCTGGTGCGCGAGGTTGGTTACGCCTTGCAATGCAACTTCGATCATCATCGGCTCTCTCGCGGTCTGCGAGATGTTGTTCAAGGTGAGGCGCTGATCGAGTGCGTTGCCGGTGATCACCGCGCCAAAGAAGTTTTCTTCATCCCCGTTCCTCAAAGCCGAGAAGTAGATCGTGCGGTCGCGCCGCTCGACTGTGAACGGGAAGCTCTCGCCTGATGGATACCCTTTCGCAAACACCTCATCCGCGATTCGCAAGCCTCGCTGAGAGTCGGCCAAAAGCCAGTAGACTCGCGTGTCCGTCGAAGCAGTGTTCAAACCAAGCCCGTAGAACTCGACCGCATCACTCGAGTCCAGGCGTCCGTCCTCTTTTCCGGCAACGACGATTGGAAGCTCCCTTCCGTCGACGAACAGCCGCAGCATTCGCGGGTCAGCTTTCACATCGAAGCCCGCGGCGGCGAGTTCAGCTTGAGTGACTCGATGCCACCCAGCTTGCTTCACGCTGATCTTGGCCGCGCGAGACAAAGCCAGGCTCGCTTGTTGAAGCGACACCGGCGATGACGCGGGCTGATTTGCCCTCACCAACTCAGCGAATGGTTCGACAATGCGCGTTCTATCGTCGTCTTGTCTTCCAATGCTGCTCAAGAGCGCGGCTTGAGACTGAGCCGGGGGCTTGCCTCCAAGCTGCTTGACGTAGAACGGTCCATGCCACGTTGACTGACCATTCAGGTCCAGGTCTTCGAGCCAGTACTGCGCGTTCCGGCAATCCGCCATCCCCGATCCGCAATCCGCATTTGCCTTATCCCACCACGCGTAGGCTCGCCCGGCAGTGAGCGCCGTGGAACCGGCTACCAGAGCCGATCCTGCGACTGGCTCCTGATTCACCAGAGCCCGCCTCCCTGCCGATTCGCGATGGATTCGGAATCCCAGATTGTCGACTTCAAACCCGGTCTCCCACTCGAGCATCACTCCGTTGTCGTATCCGGTTGCCGTGAACGAGCTGAGAGTGATGGCTGTCGGTCCCATCTGATTGACGGTGTGCGTCAACCCGGCGGCGGTAATCGTTCCGATGCGCTGAGTAGCGGCGGCCGCGACTGAGTAATTGACCGTGCCGTTGCCGGTCCCGTTTGCCACGGATGTGATGGTTATCCACGCATCGTTGCTCACGGCAGTCCAAGCGCAGCTCGCGGCAGTGATAACGTTGAAACTGCCGATGCCGCCCGCGCCGGGGAAGCTGGCGCTGGGAGAAGAGAGCGAGTAGCCGTTGACGGTTAAGGTGGCCGGATTTGAGATTGCAGAGCTTCCACACGGCGCCGACACAACGCAATCGTATGGACCAGCATCCCCGGCGGCGGCGGGGTTTATGGTGAGCGTCGCCGATGTTGCGCCGCTGATGTTACCGCCGCCGGTGAGATTGACGGTGTTCTTGCGCCACTGATAACTGATGCCCGCGCCCGAAGCGGTTACGGAGAAACCGGCTTGCTGGCCGGCGCAGATTACCTGGGCAGAAGGCTGTGAGGTGATGGCAGGTGCGGCGCAAGGCGTGGCGGCCGCCTGCCAGAAGCCCCCGTCCAGGGAGAACGTACCGGCGGATGACCTTCCAAGGACGGCCTGCCCTATGGAGCCGGTGATGCTGGTGCTGCCGTTTGAGCTTGTGCCTCCGCCGCCGGAGAGGACGGACGGGTTGATCGTGAAGGGTCCTCCCGACTGTTGCGTCAGCGCGGGCCGCGCAAACCAGCCGCTTGAGACGACGAGCAGCAGCGTGCTGGTCACGAGTAGTAATCGTCGCAGGGTTATTCCGGCTAGCGGTTTCATTTTTATCAACTCACGAACGAGCAAGCGCTATTGATTCAGGGTCGTGCTTTTCGGCTTGTCTTCTTGGACTGCATCGCGATCCGCGTTGGCATAGGCATCGTGGCGAGCGCCCGTCACCTGCCACGAGACTTTGACGCGAGGCTTGTTGGTCTTGATGGTGAAGCTGCGGTTCCTGATCTCGCGCACAACAATCGCCTGCGCGAACTGACCAATCACGGTGAGTTGATAGCGGAAGTCGCCGCTGAAGGATGCGAAATCAACCGGCAGCGTGACGGCGGCTTCGCCCTTTGCGTTAGTGATGATTGTGCCGCTGAGGGTGTTTCGCAAACTCTCAAGCCGAACGTGGTTTTGATTCAGTCGCAGTTGTTCGATCAGTTTTTGCTGTTCGCTAATCTGCGCTTGCTGTTCTTTGACCGCGTTGAGTAAGACAACCGCGATGCGGTCGTATTTCACGCCTTGAATCTGCCCATCTTTGTTGTAGGTAGCGAGAAGCGGCTCAACTTCCGCAACCTCTTCGGCGACCAAGCCCAAATCGGGCATCCCGCCTTCCTTCCAATCAAAAGTAATCGGGCGCAGACGGTTGACCAGATTTAAGCCTGAACCGAAAGGCGCGATGTTGGTTTTGTAGCGCAGGCTTGATGAGCAATTAGAAATCGCACTTGAGGCGTTAATACACAACGGCACTCCGCCCGCGCCGAGTTTGAAGACTTTGAGAAAGCCGGGGATTTCAACGGTGTCCGGTGAACCACCTAAAACAACTGTGTTGCTGGTACTGACAAGCGCGCCTGCGCCGATGGCGGTGGCAAACTCAAGATTGCTGCCTGTGGGAACATTGGCTCCTGCGCCGATCATTGTGTTCCTTTTGCCCGTCGTGTTCTGTTCGCCGGCATCGTGTCCTACGAATGTGTTGAGGCTTCCTGTCGTGTTAAGAAGACCGGCATCGCGCCCGAAGAATGCGTTGCTGTCGCCTCCCGTGTTTTGATTGCCCGCAAGGTACCCAAAAAACGAGTTGCTGTTGCTAGTGTTTCGGAAGCCAGCCCCTTGCCCGAAAAATGCGTTTTGGCTGCCCGAAACATTTGATTCACCAGCATCATGGCCGAAGAATGAGTTTTCCAAACCATCTTGGTTAGCGGTGCCGGCGTCAGTGCCAAAGAACGAGTTGCGGCTGCCCGAAGTGTTATCCCTACCGGCAGAAGTACCGAAGAACGAGTTGCTGCTGCCCGAACTGCCGCCGGGTGTCCCGGGACCCGCGCCAGCAAGAGAGCCGAAATAAGCGTTGTTGTCGCCCTGATTGTTCCTTCCAGCTCCAGTGCCAAAGATCGAATTATTATTTCTACTTGTATTTTGGCTGCCAGCATCCGAACCGAAATATGAGTTGCCAAAGCCATTAGTGTTCTCTCTTCCGGCTTGGTCACCAAAGAATGAGTTGTCTGTGCCCACAGTATTCTGCCTGCCCGCCTCAGCACCGAAGAACGAGTCCCGGTTGCCATCGCCACCGCCTAAGGCACCGATGTTATTCCTGCCCGCCTCGAAGCCGAAGAACGAATTGCGGCTACCTTCCGAGTTTTGATTGCCTGCATCCTTACCGAAGAAGGCGTTCATCACGCCCGTTGTGTTATTAAGGCCTGCCTGCCGACCAAAGAACGAATTGCCGTCAACCGTGTTATTAAAACCAGACAAAGTGCCAAAAAAAGAATTGTCTCTGCCCGTCGTGTTTGACCTTCCGGCATTCGAGCCGAAGAATGAGTTTTCACTGCCCGTTGTGTTCGACAATCCGACAAAAGAACCGAAGAATGAATTGAGATTGCCTGACATGTTCGCCCTGCCTGAATCTTTACCGAAGAACGAGTTGTTAAGAGCCGTGTTATTCAAGCCCGCCTCAAAACCGAAGAACGAGTTATTGTTGGCTGTCATGTTTGCTGAGCCCGCACTCGTGCCAAAGAACGAGTTGCCAGTGCCTGTTGTGTTCGCCTTGCCCGCATCCTTGCCGAAGAAAGAATTGTTAGCGGCTATGTTATTCAAACCCGCCGCAAAGCCGAAGAACGAGTTATTGCTGGTTGTATTGTTCGCCCTGCCCGCCTCAGAACCGAAGAACGAGTTGGAGTTACCCGTCGTGTTTAACACGCCAGCAAGGAACCCAAAGAACGAGTTATTAGAAACCGTGTTTGACTGGCCAGCACTGCTCCCAAAAAACGAATTGAAGTTACCTGTGATGTTATCTCGACCGGCAGAAAACCCGAAGAACGCATTGTTGCTGCCATTCGTGTTGAGGCCAGCATTAAAACCGAGGAACGAATTGCCAAAGCCTGTTTGATGTGCAAACCCAGCCGAGCCTCCAACGAATGTATTCTTCTCACCTGATATGTTTGACGCGCCCGCAGATCTGCCAACGAATACATTGTTGCTACCATCCGTATTCAACAAACCCGCTGCAGCGCCGAAGAAGGCGTTGTCATCACCATCAATGTTAGACATGCCCGCCGAATCGCCAACGAAGGAATTGTTGCTTCCCACTGTGTTTGCTGTCCCCGAGTTCACGCCAGCAAACAGATTGTTTGCTCCACTTATACTCAACACACGATTGCCACCGATGTTGTACTGCGTTCCCGCATTTACTTGTGTTCCCGCACTGACAACGCTCGCCGATAACGAACCGGCTGCCGTCCCATTGCCGCTGATGTTGAAGCTCGTGTCGGGCTGCTGGGTAGTGCTGTTCTGGATGAACCCGGTGGCAGAGAATCCTCCGAGTTGGGCGGCAGTCATAGCGCGGATAGCATAGGGTGTCGAGGTGATCGCCTGGCGCGGACTCAGCACAGTGTGAGGGTCAGGGTTCCCTGCCGGCCGAACGCCGATCTCAAGAAAGCGCGCAGAACCATCGAACACATTTGAGCCGAAGTCAAGCTGCACGGTGAACACTCCGCTCGTCACCTGAACCATCGGGTTTGTCATGGTCGCGCCTTGTTGCATGCCTGTGCCGACAGTAGCAGTGTCGAACAACTTGAACTGCATATCGAACATTCCGTTTGAGGGGTTTCCGCCGTCGGTGAGGCGGCCCTGATAGCCGAACGCAGTTCCCTGAGCTGATGCGGTGCTGGATAAGGCCAACATCAACAACAAGAGTTGCAAACAAAGCTGGCAAACATGAGCAAGTGATCTCGTCGGCATGGCTTTTTCTCCCTGGTCCGGCCGGTCGTCAGTCGTCCAGGACCGGTGAGCTAGCCGTGAATCAAGCAGAGAATCTCTGCATGCGCGGCCAGCCTCCAGTCTGAATCAAGTCACGCTGATGATCGGACCGAACTACGACATCTGTAATTTGTCGGGCGGTTTTTGCGAGCCCATCTATTAAAGCGAGAAAATCGGCCGCAAACATCCATGTCAATTCCAGTGTTGCGAAGGAACATGGCTGAGCGCTTGCCTATTGACTTGCCTCTTCGGGCGGTGCTCACATGATCTCCCTGAAATAGTGATCGAAGGCTGGCGCGGGAGGGCGTATGATTTCATCCTTGCCAAAGGATGTGACCCAACTGCTTGCGGACTTGCGCAACGGCGATGCAGCCGCGCTTGACCAATTGATGCCGCTGGTCTATCGCGAGCTGCGCCGGCTGGCCGAGCACTACATGCGAGGCGAGCGAACGGATCACACTCTCCAGCCCACCGCGCTCGTTCACGAAGCCTACCTGCGGCTGGTTCAAATCGACGTGGATTGGCAGGACCGGGTTCACTTCTTCGCCATCGCCGCTCAAGTGATGCGCCGTATCCTGGTCGACCACGCAAGAAAACATCGTTACGCTAAGCGGGGAGCGGGCGCGCGAAAGGTAGCGCTGGATGAGGCAATAGATCTGTCACGCGAACGAGCCGGCGATCTGGTAGCGCTTGACGACGCGTTGACGAGTCTGGCCGCCTTCGACCACAGGAAAAGCCGAATCATCGAGCTTCAGTATTTTGGCGGGCTTACCTATGAAGAAACCGCCGGGGTCCTCGGCGTTTCGCTCACAACCGTGCAACGGGAGGTGAAGATGGCCAAGGCGTGGCTGTATCGCGAGATCAAGGATAAGTGATGCTATGACCCCTGAACGTTGGCAACAGATTCAAGAGCTCTTCCACGCGGCGCTCGACCAGGCGCCGGATGACCGCGCCGCTTTTCTGGAGCAAGCGTGTGCCGGCGATCGCGCCTTGCGAGACGAGGTGGAATCCCTGCTCGCATCAGGCGCAGAGGTTGGAAGCTTTATTGAGGGGGCCATCCAGGGCGTGGCGGAGTCGGTAACAAGTGATCAAGCCGGCCAGGCAGCAGGCCGCCGCATCGGTCCCTACAAACTGATCCGCGAGATCGGCCGTGGCGGGATGGGCGCCGTCTACCTCGCCGAGCGCGCCGACGATCAATATCGGAAACAGGTTGCGGTCAAACTGGTCAAAGGTGGCATGGGGACGGACGAGATTCTCCGGCGATTTCGCCACGAGCGCCAGATTCTGGCCAACCTTGATCATCCGAATATTGCAAGGCTGCTCGACGGCGACACAACCGAAGAGGGTCTGCCCTATTTCGTGATGGAGCACGTCGCGGGCAAACCCATCGACCAATATTGTGACGCGCGCAAGCTCTCAATAATCAATCGATTGAAACTCTTTCGGAACGTCTGTTCTGCTGTTCACTACGCGCACCAGAATCTGGTGGTCCACCGCGATCTCAAGCCCAGCAACATTCTGGTCACTGTGGACGGCATGCCAAAGCTGCTCGATTTCGGTATCGCGAAAATGCTGCATCCCGAACCCGACGCAGGTACGCTTACTGCCACAGCGATAGGGCAGCGGCCGATGACGCCGGACTATGCCAGCCCCGAGCAAGTGCGCGGCGAGCCCATCACCACGGCCGCTGACGTGTATTCGCTGGGGGTCTTGCTGTATGAGCTGCTCACCGGACACCGCCCTTATCATTTCAAGAATCGGCTTCCGCAAGAAGTGGAGCGGGTCATATCCGAGGTAGAGCCAGAAAGACCGAGCACCGCCGTTAGCCGAACCGACCCGATCAGCGGATCTGATGATCCGAGTCCTATCACAATTACACCCCAGTCGATTGGTGAGAACCGAGACGAGACACCTGAGAGACTACGGCGGCGGCTGGCCGGCGACCTCGACAACATAGTGCTGATGGCGCTCCGCAAAGAGCCTCAACGGCGATATGCATCCGTCGAGCAGTTCTCAGAAGACATCAGGCGGCACCTGGAGGGCTTGCCGGTCATCGCACGAAAAGACACGTTCGGCTATCGCGGGGGCAAGTTCATCAAGCGGCATAAGGTGGGCGCTGCGATGGCGGTGACGATCTTCACGATCGTGATTGGCTTCGGCATCACGATGGCGGTTCAGTCAGTCCGCATTGCCCGCGAGCGCGATCGAGCGCTGACTGCCGAGCAACTCGCCGCCGATAAGCGCACCGAAGCCGAGAGCGAACGCGACCGCGCCATCGCCGCCGAGCGACTGGCAGCAGAGCAGCGCAGCGAAGCCGAACGCGCCCGCGATGCTGAACGACAGCAACGTCAGCTTGCCGAGCACCTGCTGGGTCGAGCAGAGAAGGCCGAACAACAAGCCACTGCGGAGACCTTTCGCGCGAAGACCGAGGCGGAGACTGCCAGGCGCGTCTCGGAGTTTCTGGTTGGTCTGTTCGAAGTCTCCGACCCCGGCCGATCCCGGGGGAACACGATAACCGCGAGAGAGATTCTGGACAAAGGCGCGGCTAGAATCACGACAGAGTTGAATAACCAACCGAAGGTGCAGGCCACGTTGATGGCCACGATCGGCCGGGTCTACGAGAGTCTTGGGCTGTACGACAGCGCAGCGCCGCTACACGAGCAGGCGTTCAAGATCAGGCGTCAGGCTCTGGGAGCGGAACATCCAGAGGTTGCCAAAAGCCTCAATGACCTGGCCGAGGTTCTGCGCAGAAAGGGCGACCTCAAGACGGCTGAGGCGCGCTATCGCGAGGCCCTCGCGATGCAGCGGAAGCTCCTGGGGCAGGAACATCCAGACGTGGCCGAGAGCCTGGACAATCTGGCTATAGTGCTGGACAGCAAGGGTGATTTCAAAGAGGCTGAGCCGCTCTTTCGCTTCGCCCTCGCTATGAGGCGGGAGCTACTAGGCAAGGAACACGCGAAGGTGGCGGAGAGCCTGAACAATCTGGCAGAGCTACTTCGAAAGAAGGGAGACTACGCGACAGCCGAGCCTCTGCACCGCGAAGCGTTAACCATGCGACGCAAGCTGCTGGGCAAGGAGCACCCCGACGTGGCAATCAGCCTCGACAACCTTGCGATACTGCTGCACTCGAGAGGAGACTTGGACGCGGCCGAACCGCTGTACCGCGAGTCACTAGCGATATTCCGCAAGGTGCTCGGGGAAGAGCACCCAGACCTAGCCACCAACCTGAGCAACCTGTCGGTGTTGCTCTACGCGAAGGGGTCCTACGATTCTGCCGAGCCCCTCTGCCGCGAGGCGCTGGCAATGAGGCGCAAGCTCCTGGGTGAGGACCACGCGGATGTCGCTCTGAGCCTCAACAATCTGGCGGTGCTGCTGAAAGCCAAAGGCGACTACGCGGGGGCTGAGCCCTTGTACCGCGAGGCTCTATCTATTCATCGTAAGCTAAAGGGCGAGGAACACCCAAATGTTGCGCAGGCCATGCATAATCTCGCGCGGCTGCTGCACGACAAAGGCGACTACGCAGCGGCCGAGCCGTTTTATCGCCAGGCGCTCGAGCTGAGACGGAAGAGGTTGCCGGAAGGACACCCTGACATCGCGCTCTCGCTGATAGGGCTGGGTCAACTGCTCACCGACAGGGCGATACCTCAGAGCGCCGGGCTCTTGCTTCACGAAGCCCTGGAGATTCGGCGTAAAACCTTGCCGAGCGGAGACTGGCGAATTGCCGAGGCCGGGAGCGTGTTTGGAGGCTGTCTGGTTGCGTTGCAAAGGTATGACCAAGCTGAACCGCTCTTGTTGGAGAGCTACACGATTCTAAAGGCAAAGCGCGGAGAACGAAACAGGCTCACGCAAGAGACTGTGAAACGCCTCGTTGCTCTTTACGAAGCGTGGGGCAAGCCCGAGAAAGTCGCCCAATACCGGGCTGTGCTCCAGACGTCGAACCGCTAAAGGAACTATGCTGACTGTTGAATTGATTCGACGTGGAGCGCGTTTCTTTTCCGAGCGTACCGCCGTGTTGTTCGAAGACAAATCGTTGACCTTCTCTGAGGTCGACGAGCTTTCAAATCGTTTCGCGCACGTCCTCGCCATTAACGGCATCAGCCGAGGCTCCCGGCTTGCAATTCTTGCGAACAACAGCCTCTACAGCATGCCGGTCGATTTCGCGTGCGTGAAAGCCGGCGCTGCTCGCACGCCGTTGAATGCGCGGCTCTCGATTGACGAGCACGAACACATGCTGCGCGAGACCGGCGCGCGGCTGGTGATCTACGACGCCGAGCTGGCTGAGCGGGCTGAGGCTCTCGGTGGACGAGTTGCAGGGGTCAAGCTCCTCGGCTTGGGCTCCGAGCGCTGCGGAGCTGACTTGCTCGTCGAGGCTTCGTCAGCTTCGTCCGATGATCCGCAAACACCGGCCGATCCCGACGACGTACTCCTGACGGTTTTCACCTCCGGCACAACCGGGCGATTGAAAGCGGCCGAGCACACGCAAGCGACTTATGCGGCGGTTTGCAATAACACGTCGATAAACCTGCCCGACATTGGACCCGATGACGTGATGCTTCATGCGGCATCGCTGTTTCATGCGAGCGGTTGTTTCCTGCTGCCTTACTGGATGAAGGGCGCTTGCAGCGCGGTGCTTGCGCGATTCGAGCCAGCGGAGTTTCTCAATGCGATCGTCCGGTGGCGAGCTACTTCGATTCACGTGGTGCCAACGATGCTGGCGATGCTTCTGGCTCACCCGGATATCGAGAAGGCGGACATCTCGTCGGTGAGAACGATAGTCTACGGCGCGTCGCCGATGCCGCTGCCGGTGATCAAGCGAGCGCTCGAGCTGTGGGGTCCGCGATTCGTTCAGTACTACGGCCAGACCGAAGCGCCTTTATTCATCACCAGGTTGGACAAGGAAGCCCACGTGGGGCCGGGCGCTGAGCGGCGGCTGGTTGCGTGTGGACGGCCTTCGGTCGATTGCGAAATCCGGTTGATCGACGACAAGGGCGACGACGTCACGCCTGGCGAGCAAGGCGAGATTGCGCTGCGCGCGCCGTTCGCGATGAAGGGCTACCTTAACGCGCCCGATCTGAACGCCGCGATGTTTGTCGAAGGCGGATGGCTGCGCACTCGCGACGTCGGGCGCTTTGATGAAGACGGCTATCTATATCTGGTCGATCGCACGTCGGATATGATCATCACCGGCGGCTACAACGTGTACCCCCGCGAAGTCGAGGATGCGTTGTTGGCTCATCCGGCCGTGCTTGAGTCCGCGGTGGTCGGCGCGCCTCACGAGAAATGGGTTGAAGCGGTAACCGCGTTTGTCGTGCTGCGGCCGGGCAGAGAAGCTTCCGAAGACGAGTTGATAGAGTTCACGCGCGGACGGCTTGCGAGTTACAAGGTCCCCAAGTCAGTGCGGTTCATCGAGCAGATCCCAAAGAGCGCTGTAGGAAAAGTGCTTAGGCGCGCTCTGCGTGATCCTCTTTGGAAAGCTGCGAATGACCGCTCCCCCTGATTGGCTCCGGGGAATCGTCAGTGTGCATGCTATTATTGGCGCGAGGTGATTGAAATGGCTGCAATAAACAAACAACAAACATGCTTAGCCGAGCCATTCGCAGCCGAGGCACAGGCATTTCGCCGAAAACTGCCTCAGCTGCTCGGTCGTTATGAAGGCGAATTTGTCGCGCTCTATCGCGGCCGGGTCGTTGGGCACGGCGCTAACGATGAGGAGTTGGCGCTGCGGATGTACGAACGATTAGGTGATGCGGCTTTCTATATCGCGCGCGTCGAACGCCAACCGACCGTTTACGATCTGCCCTCGCCCGAGGTAGTCGCCTAGCGATGCCGGCTTATGATTCCAGCTTCAATCCACCAGCACCGATTGCGGAGGTGACAGTAGTTCATCCCGTCAGTGGTGCCAAAAGCGTTCCGTTGCAGGGTAAGTTGGATACTGGCGCTGACGTGACGGTAATACCAGAGCAGTTAGTGACTCAACTCTGTCTCACTCCCAAAGGGAACTTGTGGACGCGCGGTTACGACGGAACGTATTCGCAGCGCCCTGTTTACTACGTGGGGATGACGATTGAAGGCTTTCTCGTCGCATCGGCGCGTTGCATCTCTACTGTGCGTGGCAATGTGCTACTTGGGCGCAACGTGCTCAATCGCTTCTTGATCACGCTTGACGGTAAGGGGCAGACCTTCGCGATTACCGAATGACGTTCGTTTCCTTCACAGCACGGCACCCTTTACTAGAAACCGGCTGAAGGTGCTTTAGTAGTCTGAGCCCACCTTCCATCCTGACAGCTTTCGAGAGATACGTCATGCCTCGGCAATGACCCGCTGCACCGATGCGTCGCGAGCCGCGCGCAGGCGGTCGAATTCAACGGCCACCGCTTCGTCGTGCGCAATCGCTTCGTCGAGGTTAGTCTCGGCGAAATCCATCACGCCCATATCGACGAATGCCTTTTGAATCCGCGCTCCCCACAATCCGATGTCCTTCAACGTCGGCACAATGCGGATGAACAGCTTGCGTCGGAACTCGGTCATCAGCGGTGACGCCAGCACGTGGCCTGTGCAGGCTTTGACGTCCATGCCCAGCCGCTCCCAGACTTCCTCCGACAGAAAGCGGTCGCGCATAAGGTAGCAGGCCTCCACCGCGAACTGTTCCCGCTCGTCGCGTTCTTTCTCGGTGAGCTGCGGATAATAATCGCGCAAGGCGATACGGCCAAACGCCACGTGACGCGCTTCGTCCTGCATCACGTAAGCGTTGATCGCCCGCCCGAGAGGCTCCGTCGCCATGTCGCGTATGAGATTGAAGGCGGCAAGCGCGAGCCCTTCGATGATCACCTGCATCGCCAGATAAGTGACGTCCCACCTCGTGTCACTGATGCCCTGATCGAGCAGCGTCTTCAGCGGCGGGCTGATCGGATAAGCCATTTGCAGCTTTTCATGAAGATACCGCGAATAGACTTCAACGTGCCGAGCTTCGTCCATGACCTGAGTGGCCGCATAGAATTTCGAATCGATGTCCGGAACGGTCTGAACGATCTTCGCCGTGCAGATCAAGGCGCCCTGCTCACCGTGCATGAACTGCGAAAACCGCCAGGCTTCATAGTGGTGCTTTACGACGCCCTTCTCTTTGCGATCCATCTTGGCCCAGATGTCCGAACCCGACAGCGGAGAGTACTCATCAGGGAAGCCGAGCGGATCGTCGAAGTCCAGCTCGGCGGTCCAGTCTATGCGCGTGTTCGAGTTCCATTGGTTGTTCTTGCCCTTCTCATAAAGGGCCAAGAGCTTGTCCCGGCCCTCGTCGTATTCCCAATTGAAGATCGTCTCCGCGCCATAGCCGGGGATATGCCATTCCGTCTGTTCGACGGGAAGAGTGTAAACACGCGTGCTCATGAAATAGCCTCCGTGATTGCTGCAATGTCGGTAAGGTATCGCGACCGGCCGGTAGCGCTGACGCGCGTACTGCAATTCGAGACGAATCACCTCAAGCTGGCCACCAGCTTGCGCTCGATCCGCGGAGGCAACTCGACTATCTCGAACCCGTTCGAGGTGTAGAGGTAATCCTCGCCGGATTCATCGATGATTCGGAGGTATCCCTCCGGGTCGTTAGCTTCCGGGGGAGCCACTATATAGAGCTTCCGAAGCTCCAACGCTGCTTCGTAGCCTTCATTGTCCAGGCAAATTGCGAAAGTCATGAAATGATCTCAGTTCAGTAGTCTCTTGATCTTTATTTCTTTCTTTCCGATCCCGTGCGCTTCGTACCAATGCAATTCTGCGAAACGAACCTCGCCGGTGAGCAACTCGACGTCCGCCGAGCCTTTCACCTTGCGCCAGCGCCGCCCACCGTAACGCCGCCTCAGTCGAGCAAGCTCTTTTATGCTACCAGAGACGGCCATGTTTTCAATGACCGTTATCGAAGAGACGATTCGTCGAAACTGAATCATAGAACGGCAGCAAAGACCAAGGCGCCAACGAATCCTTCAATCAACGCCCGGCCGAATCACTCGGCAGCGCGAACACGATGATCGTCGCCGAACCCGGCGGCACTGCCCAGAACCCGTTGGCCGCGCCTGAGGCGACCGCAACGTACTGCTTGCCGTTGATCGCGTACGTCATCACTCCACCGTTCATCCGCCCGCCCGTGTTGAACCGGTAAAGCACCTCGCCGGTCTTCGCGTCGAGCGCCATAAAGTCGCCCAGCAACTCTCCGGTGAAAATCAGATTCGCCGAAGTAGTCGTCACTGCCGCGAGCATCGGCCTCGGTGATAAGTATTTCCATCGAACCGCGCCGGTCGAGGCGTCCACCGCAGTCAGCCAGCCTCGCGATTTGTCCGGCGGATCGGCGCGCACGCCGCCGCCCATGTAGAAAGCGCCTTCAACGTAGCGGGCGTCGGCAGCTTTGTTGAACGTGCCGCACCAATCGACCGCGTTGACGTAGAGCATGTTCGTGCCGGGGTTGAACGCCGGGCCGTTCCACTGCACCCCGCCCAGGACACCGGGACAGGCGCGCAGCCCTTCCCGAGTCGGCGGCTTGTCTGTGTTCAACCGGGTTGTCACCGGAACCTCATAAACCTGCTCGTGCGTTTCTCGGTCGAGCACGTGTAGCAATCCATCCTTGCCCGACGTAGCAACGAGATTGCGGGTCTTGCCCGCTATCGTCGTCGAGAAAAGCGGGCTGACTTGCGTCGTGTCCCAATCGTGCTCGTCGTGAGGAACGAGTTGGTAGAACCAGTTGAGTTTGCCTGTGCGCGCATCGAGAGCGATCATCGAGCAGGTGTAAAAGTTCTTACCCGGGCGAGCTTCGCCGTAGAAGTCCGGCGCTGGATTAGCAACCGGGACATAGACAAGGCCCTGCGCTACATCGAGCGACAGCGGCGCCCACACGGCGCCCCCTCCTTTTAGCTTGGCGTCCGCCTTTTCCCACGTCTCCGAGCCTGGCTCGCCGTCATCGGGCACGGTGTTGAATCGCCAGACCGGCTCGCCGTTGGATAGCTTGAACGCGC
Source organism: uncultured Clostridia bacterium (assembly GCA_964548075.1). GTDB lineage: Bacteria > Acidobacteriota > Blastocatellia > UBA7656 > UBA7656 > Onstottus_A. The sequence continues at coordinate 22,093 of CAZJQQ010000042.1, forward strand.
CGACCCAGCCCTTAACCCCCAGTTCGCTTCCGGCTGGACCGATGATGATCAGGTCTTCGAAGACCACGGGCGCCATCGTGAATCCGCCTTCGTGTTTGGTCATGTCCACCAACGCGCGCTCCCACGCGATCTTGCCGGTTGCGGCGTCGATCGCAACGAGGTACCCGTCGTGAGTTCCTCGAATCACCAACCCGTCTTTGATGGCAACGCCGCGATTCAACCGCCAGCCTTCTTTGCCTTTTGGCCGGCGGTCGTTGCGCCATTTCACCTTCAATGTCGCCGCGTCCAGCGCGATCGTCGAGTCGTTAACGGTGATGTACATCAGCCCGCCCGACACGACCGGGTTTGTGTGAAAAGGGTTTGTGTCGACGGCTTGATACATTGCGACGGGTCTGAGCGAGGCGACGTTCTGGCGATTTATCTGCTTGAGATCGACGAATCGCTGTCCGCCGTAGTCGTGATTGGACATCAGCCAATCGGTCGCGCTTGCCGCCGCGTTCAACTCGGCTTGAGTCGGCTTGCCGTTCACGGGGCGAGCGGCATTGCTGACCGGTTCGGCTGACGTCGCGGCGGCGACGTCCACCTTGCTCGCGATGCTTCCTGGGCGGCCTTGAGGCGAAATCGTCGTCACTTTCAGCGAAGCCGAGTTTGCCGTCATCTCCTTGCTGCCGGCTCGATAGCCGTTGCTCTGAAGCACGAATGCGACGACGTCGATGTACTGCTGGTTGGTGAGAGTGCCGGGTGCACCGTAGGGCATCTGTGTGCGAGTGACAAAATACAAATCGTCCACCGAGTGTTTGCCGTCCGCCCACTTGCTCGTGAAGCGAGGCCCGGCCAGCGGCGTGGACGTTGTACCCTCGAGACTCGGCCCGTGGCACGATGCGCAACTCTTAGCGTAGATGGCGGCGCCCCTCGCAGCTTGAGTCGCGGTGAACAGGCCCTCGGCCTGGGCCACGCTGGCCGATGAGACGTCATCGGCCCATAACGACGCGTGGCAAAGCAAAAAGCCAAACACGGCAATCGAAAGGACGATGCGATAGTTCAAAGCAACGGCTGGAATCTTCATCTGACACCTCCAGCGGCTCGGCGCAGCATTTTCATGGTTGAGAGGGTTCATACCTCCATTTTCCATTTTCCATTTGCCATTTTCCATTTGTCATTTGCCATTTGTCATTTGCTATTGCAGGCAAACGCGAGACAACTAATAACAAATGACAAATCGCAAATGGAAAATGGAAAATGGAAAATCTCTCCGCAATGCTCCTTCTGCGCTCAGATCGGAGCCCGCTTCGACTCAGCGTCCGTACAGCCGCACTCGCGGCTGCCTCGATCCATAGTTCGCGCGTTCGTACCAAATCTCTACGCTCTCGACAGCGCGGTCTGCGCCTCTGAGGTCAATGTCACGGGTCGAGCCGCCCGCGGGGATCTTCTGCCGGACCTGAACTTCTTCGTTGGTCCCGTTGGCATAGTGAACCACGACGTGGCGGAACTCGACGGGCGCGCGATCGACTTTGATTTGAAGAGCTCGGAACCGTCCTTCCTTGCTCCCGACCTTGATCCTGTCGTGGTCAGCCTTGCCATCGACGTGGGCCTCGCCCAGATAGGCCCAACCCTTCGCGTAAGAGGCCGGACCGAAGCTCAACAGCAACAGAATCGTAACGGCTACGGTGACTGCTTTTCTTGTTAGCATTGATTCATCTCCCTTCCGGAATGAACTTGCGCGGAACTATACTATCGCAGTTGTTGATGGGCAAGCGGGTTCAGGCTCAGATTCGAGCTTGCGGCAAACGGAATACTGTTAGGGATTAGTAGCGCCGTATATGATCGTGCTTATTATGAGTTCCGCTTCGAAGCAGCGATATCTATCAATGATAGTCTTCTGGTTTTGGCTGGGACTGAGTGGCGCGGCGCTCTTTCACGGAGCGGTTCCGGTCTCCGCCCAAAGCAAAGAGGGTTGCATCAACTGCCATAGCCGGCTGCAGGACAAGGCGGGCCAGGTCGTGTCGATCTATCAAACCAGTACGCACAGCCGGATGAGCGTCGGGTGCGATGGTTGCCACGGCGGCGATTCATCGCAATCGGAAAAGAGCAAAGCTCACGCCGGTCATTTCATTGCAAGGCCGGATGCGAGCGCCACGCTCGAGATGTGCGGCGCCTGTCATCGTCAGCCGTTCGAGTTTTTCAAGGACAGCCGTCACGTCGCGGCTCGGCCTAACGCTGCGCGGCTCGACTGCGCCGAATGTCACGGCGTACACGGCATCGGCGCGGCTTCGGAATCGTTCCGCTGGCCGCAGTTCTGCGCCGGCTGTCACGGGCTGGAGTATCTGCCGCAGTTGCCGCGTCCGTTTCAAGAGATCCTTACTCTTGCTGATGATCTGCGTGAGGGGATTCATCGTTTGGAAGTAAACGGCCGCGCGCAGGCGGATTTGATTCAGCGACGCAAAGAGATTCGTCACTTAATCTCAGAGTTGGTTCACCAGACCAATGCGAAGGGTGGTGTCGAACGCATCCCTCGCATTTTGGAATTAGGCGAGACCTTGAGGCAACGGATCGCGTCGGAAGAGAAACGGTAGCAACGCCATTTTCTTTGCGATGCCGGCGGCAACGCAGGCGGGGCGCATCACACGATCGAGTATTGCCTAGGGATGCCAGGGGCAGCCCGTGGCGTCCCGAAGAGTCGCAGCGCGATCGTTGTAGCAGGTTTGCGTGAATCTCCGCGGGGGCGTCCCTCGGATTTTTCAGGCGGTTTCCGGCGGGCGTAACCTATGGCACATTCCGGCAAGATTCCGGCAAAATCAAGCCGCCGGCTTACCGCGAAACCTGCCGATTCAGGATTTGAGCGATTTGATTGCGATAGTTCTGAATATCTGGTCTGCGCAAGTAGCCTTCGTAGGCTTCCTTGCCCCATTTCTGCTCGAGACCAGCGCACAAGGTATCAGCTTGTGATGCGTAGTCCCGCGCCGCGGATTTGTTTCCCGTTAGATCGCTCGCTCGGGCGGCGATAAGTAAGGCGCGCCATTCTGAGTCCTGCTGTCCGGAACGTGCGAACATCTTATGCGCCTCCAAGGCATTTTCCAAGGCGCCTTTCGAATCGTTCCCGATCAGTAGAACCTCGGCGAGCGCCAGCAGCGCGCTGGAGATCAGTTGTGGTGCGTTCACTTTTTTCGCCATGACTACGGCCTCTTCGCAGGACTTTTCCCCCGCTTGAAGCGCGCTCGAAAAGGCTTCCGCGCGACCCATGCAACACTTTGCCTGAAGAATCACATCCGGGAACTCAGCCGACACGTCCAGGGCGAGTTGAGCATTCTTTTTCGCTTCGGAGTAGTTACGCTCGCTCAAAGCCATCTGCGCCCGGGCCAGATGTACCCAGGCCGGCGCTGCCTTGTAGTTCGCCTGAGGCCGGTTTGCTATTTCAAAAGCTGAATCCAGAGCCGCACGTGCATCCGCGTAGCGCCCCAATTGCCAGAGAAAGCGGCCGCGATTCATTTGATCAAAACCCAGTTGAACTTTCGCACCTCGCGCCTCATCAATTTTGACCTTCTCGTCCAGATGGGAAAGCGCCTCGGGATACATTTCCTGATCTGTGCCTCGCAGCAGGGCCAGGTTCATATGTGAATCCCCCACGCCCGACTGATCGCCCGAGTCCCTGGAAAGTTGGAGTTGCTCCTCGAAGATCTTGAGCGCGGTTTCCGGCTCGCCTTTTTCCTGATAGGCGCGTCCCAGCACGGTCAACGCAATCGAAGTCTCTCTGCGGTAGCCGCCGGGTTTGTAGAACTTCAGTGCTTCCTCAAGCTGAGATATGGCTTCGTCGTTGTTACTCAATTGTTGGTTTAGCCTGCCCAGAGACAGAATAGCCCTCACCTCACTGCTCCGCGCTTTATCCTGCCGGGCTAGATCGAGCGCCTGTCTAAAGTACTTGCCGGCTTCGTCAAAGTCTCCTCGACTCATAAGCGCCAAACCAAGATCTATTAAGCCGTTGGTTGCGATGTTCTTTATGTTGCTTGTCTGCGCCAGGCGTATCGCCTCGGTTGCCAGATCTTTGGCGCGTTCGAGGTTTCCTTCATCGCGAGCGACGAGGCTTAATTGCAACTGGGTCCTCACCAACTGGTACTTGTTGTCAACGTTCTTCAATATCTCAAGCACTTGTTCCAACTGCGCCCTGGCTTCAGGCAGTTTCCCGGTACGGGCGAGAAGCGCGCCACGCTGGTAGAGCACTTCAACCCGTCCTTCGTCATTTGACATGGTCTGATAGAGCTTCGCGGCTTCTTTGAATGCGACTTCTGCATTAGCCGAATCCTGGCGGCGACTGTAGAGGACCGCCAGGCGCAGAAATCCAGTCGGCGATTGCGGGTCGCGTTTGGTTGCTTCCAGGTAGCACTCTATAGCTTTGTCCGGGTTCTCGTTCTTTTCATAAGCGCGACCGAGGTCTACGTACGCGTTTGCCTTTTCACTGTTCGGCGCCTGATCGAGGATCTTCTGGTAGTAACCAATAGCGGCGGGAAAATCCCTTCTTACTGTGGCAGCGACCGCGTCCAAATAGGCCGCATCCGCGCTCGCCAACGCGGAGCTATCTGGCGCCAGCGACATGGCGCGCAGCACTTCCTCCTGTGCCTTTTCCGTGCTATTTATTTCAAGATAAGTCTCGGCCAATCGAGCATGCGAGAGAGCGTACCGATCGTCTAATTCGATTGACCGCTCCAGCCTTTTGCTCGCCTGATAGTAGGTGCCCACGCGCATTGCGACGATGCCCTGATCGTACCAGGTTTTAGCTTCAGGTAAGGGTTGGTGCAAAGGCGGATGCCAGATACGCAGAGCTAACAGAAATCCCACGATCAAAAGTGGCGCCAGGAAAACGCCTACCTTAACCGGTTTTCGTCTCCATGCCTGGGTTACGGCGGCGGTCACGTGCGACGTGCGAGAATGGGCTTGGCGCAATCTCTCGGGCAAGGACGCCGTCAGGCCCGAGTCCATCTCCTTGCGCAGCACCCGGAGCTCGTCGTAAAGGTCGCCCGCGGTCTGAAGACGATCCTCGCGCGCCTTCTCGAGACAGCGCCCGATGATCCGGGTTAGGCGATGCGGCAGCTCAGGTTTGACCTCGGTCAGCGTGGGTGGATTGTCCTTGAGGATCGACGACAGGAGCTCGATCGAGCTCGGCCCCCCGAAAGGCCGCTTCCCGGTCGCCATCTCGAACAGCATCACGCCCAGCGAGAAGATGTCCGTCCTGTGATCCACCGTCCGGCCCTGCACCTGCTCCGGGGACATGTAGGCCGCCGTCCCCATCACGATGCCCTCCTGCGTCTTCATCATCGCGGTCGACAGCTCCGGGTCGGACGGCGTCGCCTCCTCGGGCGCCGTGACCTTTGCAAGCCCGAAGTCGAGGACCTTCACGCGTCCGTCCTTCGTGACCATCACATTGGCGGGCTTGAGATCGCGGTGCACGATGCCCTTCTCGTGGGCCGCGGCGAGGGCCTCGGCGAGGGCGGTGGCGATCTCGAGGATCCGCTCCACCGGCAGCCCAGCCTCGGGAATGAGCCGGTCGAGCGGCTGGCCCTCGACGAGCTGCATGGTCAGGAAGTGGACGCCGTCGGCTTCCTCGACGGAGTACACGCCGACGATTCCGGGGTGGTCGAGGGCGGCGAGGGCCTTCGCCTCGCGCCGGAAGCGCCCCAGCAGCTCCGGGCTCGAGGCCATCTCGGCTGGGAGGACCTTGAGGGCCACTTCGCGGCCGAGCTTAGTGTCGATGGCGCGGTACACCTCGCCCATGCCGCCCGCGCCGATCGCGGCCGTGATGCGGTAGTGAGCGAGGGTGCGGCCGATCACAAGGCCTCCTTCAGCAGTGCGTCCGTCATCAGGAATGATCAAGGGTCTCCAGCTTAAAGGCTTGTCCGAACGCACGCAAGCAACGGTGGCAGTGCAGTGCAGTTTCGATTCTCCGCGCGGCCAAGGGCACGCCGTAGGCTTGCGCCACGAGGCATAGACGCGGTAGCTTTCACCGTCAACTAGGACATCGTTAAGATAAGCAGGCTCCGCTCTGCATTCCCATTTCTTTTAGCGATCGCTGACCGACTCAGCGGAAAGGAACAAACCATGTGGACTCGCAAATGTTTCGCCGACGAAGATAAGCCCATTCAATCTCCCATACCAACCGAGATCTTTTCAAACGAAGAGTTCATCCCTCCGCCGCAGTCGCCCCAGCAGCAGCGCTGGGAAGCGCGGATCGTTGAAATGACGGATCAGTGCGCGAAGAAGCTCGGCCTTTCGCGTCGCAGCTTCCTGCAGACCACCGGCGGAATGGCCGTCGCGATGCTCGCCTACAATGAAGTCTTCGGCAAAACTTATGACGTGGACGCCGTCGAAGCGGTTGACCCGGCCGCCTACGCCGAGAAGTGGCCCAAGACCGAGTTCATCTTCGACAATCAGACTCATCACGTGGACGTCGAGAGCCGTTGGTTTGAAGCGACCGAAGCCGGCAAGCAAGCCGCCGACTTCCTGCGCAACTTCCGCCCGCAAGCAAGCTCAACCGCCGAGCGACTGGCGCTGCTCAATGAATCCCACTACATCAAAGAGATGTTCATGGACAGCGACACCACCATGGCGATCATAAGCGGCGTTCCGACTGCCGAGTGGCGCGAGAACATTCTGCCGCCTGACAAAATGGTCAAGACCCGCAACGACATCAACCGGATGGCTGGCGGAACCCAGCGTATGATAAGCCACGGTCTGTTGCGCCCAAACATGGGCAAGTCCGAATTCGAGGAGATGGAGCGCCAGGCCAAGGTCCTCAAGATCAACTCGTGGAAGATGTACACCGGCTCGTTGATCGGCGACGGGCCGTTCTGGCTCGATGACGAGAAGGTGGCTTATCCCTTTTGGGAGCGCAGCCGCAAGCTTGGCATCAAGAACGTCTGCGTCCACAAAGGACTGCCGCTCGGCTTGTTCAACGAAGAGCATTGCCATCCGAAGGACGTTGAGAAAGTCGCGAAGGATTTTCCCGACATCAACTTCATCATCTATCACTCGGGTTTCAATCCCACGGCAGGAGGAGGGCGTCGCCGAGAAGGCGCCGAGGCCGGACCGCAGTACATTCCGTGGTGCTCGGAGCTGATCGACATCGTGAAGCGCAACAACCTGAAGAACGTATACTTCGAGGTGGGCAGCACCTGGAACATCCTGTCGGGGGGCTACGGCGGAGGCGACCAGCCTGCGATGCACTTCCTGGGGCAGGTCCTTAATCTCCCCGGCGGCGAAGATCACATCATCTGGGGCACCGACTCGATTTGGGGAGGCAGCCCGCAGCAGCAGATCGAGAAGCTGCGCCGATTCCAGATTCGTGACGATGTCGCCGAAAAGTACGGCTACAAGAAGCTCACCCCTGAAATCAAAGCGAAGATATTCGGGCTGAACGCCGCGCGGATTTACAAGATTGACGTGAAGGCCCAGCGCAAGGCGATTCAAGGAGACAAGATCGCCCAGATGCGCGAGGAGTATCAAGAGTCGCCGCGTCCGAGCAACACGCAGTTCGGCTGGGTCTGGCGCACACGCGGGCAAAGGGGCTAGTAGTCAGCCGTCCCTGGGAGCGCAGAGTTCGTAGTTCGGCCTTCAGGCGGAAGTTGGTATGCTAGTCCCCGGCGAGAGGGTACTAACTTCCGCCTGAAGGCCGAACTACGAACTCTGCGCTCCCAGGACGCCTCTCACGTTGCAATTCACACCAATAGACCTGATTTGCTCAAAGCGGCGAACGCCTCCCCGGTTACTTCAAGCGTTCGTGCGATATCCGCTTCCGTATGCGCCGCGCACAGAAACATGTTGTGCCAGGGGTGCAAGTACACTCCACGCTTAACAGCTTCAGAAGTCCAGAAGTTCCCTCGCGCGCGTTCGGGATCGTCGTCGAACAACATCATCGGCATCTGAGCCGGGCCCGTTTGACGCAGCCCGATTCCGTGTGACTTCGCCTGAGCCGCGAGTCCCTCGCGAAGCTTCTCCCCGAGTCGCCGAATGTACTCGACTACGCCGTCGCGCTTCGCGATCTCAAGTGTCGCGAGCGACGCCGCCATCGGCACAGCGGCAAACCAGAACGAGCCCGTTCCGTAGACGCGCCGCCCAGCATCGCGAAGCGGCTCGCTGCCCGCCACTGCCGACAGCGGATAGCCGTTGGCGATCGCCTTACCCCACGCCGACAAATCCGGACGCACACCCAGCACTTCCCAACTGCATCCGCGCGCGAGCCGCAATCCCGTGCGCACTTCGTCGAGAATCAAAACAGCCGATGTCTGATCACACAACTCTCGTGCGCGGCGCGCGAAGGTGGGATCGGGCAGCTCCAGATCACGGAAGGCGTCGTGGCGCAGGGGTGAAACGAGAATAGCCGCGAGGTCTTCACCCGCTGACTCAGCCGCAGCATCGAGGCTCGCGACGTCGTTGTACTGGTAAAGGATTTGATGCTCGCGATCCTCGGGAAGCACTCCGTCGGGCCTGGGTGTGCACCACGGCGACGACCCGTGATACGCGCCCCGCGCCCTGAGCACTTTTCGCTTTCCGGTGTGAGCTCGCGCGATGGTCACGCACCAGGTGGTCGCGTCGGTTCCGTTTTTGCAGAAGAGAACCCATGCAGCGTGCTCGACCAGATCCACGAAGCGCTCGGCGAGTTCGACCAGGCATATCGCAGGACCCGTCATGCAGTCTCCGCGCGCCGCCTGTTCCGCCGCCGCCCGTTCAACTTCGGGATGGCGGTAGCCAAGCAGATTTGGCCCAAAGCCACAGACGTAGTCGATGTACTCATTGCCGTCACTGTCCCACAACCGGCATCCTTCGGCTCGAGTGAAGTACTGCGGAAAACTCTCCGGGAGCGACGCGGCGTTCTGATGGCCGTACATTCCCCCCGGAATCACCTTCGCGGCCCGGTCTCTCAACTCGCGATCACTAGCCTGCATTCGATTAGACATTGAGTCCTTCCTTCGTTGCTGGCGCATGATGTCAACCCGATCTTGAAGTCGCAAGCCAGCCACCCACAGGGATCCAGTGACTTGTACCGGGCATTTCGCTAGCGATCAGATCGGTTCAGAAAATCCGTGCTAGTCCGTCGAATCCGTTTCATCGGTGGTCTATGGTTCGGAGAAGAATCGCCACGGTAGTGTCGATAGACCATCACGGATGACACTGATCCGACGGATTTACGCGGATACAACATCTTCACTCGCGAAGATGTTTCAGAAGCCTGTCGCCTCTGATATTCTTCACAACCACATCCGACACGCGTGAGAACAACAGGAACCGACGCGGCTTCCAAGCACAGATGAATGAACCGGCCCTTATCGACGAACTAAGAAAGATGCTTGACGAGAGCAAGCGCGCGGTCGTCTTCACTGGCGCGGGCGTCAGCACCGAATCCGGCATACCTGACTTCCGAAGTCCGGGCGGCATCTGGACCAGGTACCAGCCAATCGACTTTCGCGAATTCATCTCATCGGAAGAAGCGCGCAGAGAAACGTGGCGGCGAAAGATCGCCGTTGACGAGGCCGTTTCTCGCGCGGAGCCGAACCGCGGCCATCGGGCAATCGCGCAACTCGTCGACCAAGGAAGAGTCTCGAGTGTAATCACTCAAAACATCGACGGGCTCCATCAGCGGTCTGGCATTTCCGACGAACAGGTCATCGAGTTGCACGGCAACGGGACATATGCCGCTTGCCTCGAATGCGCGAAGCGTTACGAACTGGCCGATGTATTCGCCGCGTTCAAGGTGAAGGAAGAACCTCCGGTGTGTGAATGCGGAGGCTTTATCAAAAGCGCGACGATTTCGTTCGGACAACCGATGCCGTTTGAACCGATGCGACGCGCTCAAGCCGAGTCAAAGAGCTGTGATCTGTTTCTTGCCATCGGGTCATCTCTTGTAGTCTATCCCGCCGCGTCGTTCCCCGCCGTTGCGAAGCAAAACGGGTCGCGCATGGTGATATTGAATCGCGAGCCGACCGATCTCGATTATCTTGCCGACCTGGTGCTCAACCTCGAAATCGGCCCGACGCTTGGCGCAGTGACTGGCGCTGAGTGAGCGCGCATGCCTGATCTCGACGAGGCCCTGAAGATCTCTCGAGGAGGCCGGCCGGTGATCGTAGATGTGAATGTCGATTACAGCCGCAAGAGCGAGTTCACGAAAGGGATCGTAAGAGTAAACCTCGGCCGCTTCCCGTTCGACCAGAAGCTGCGCTTCATCGGGCGCGCGATCAAACGGCACCTGCTGGGTTAGACACGAGCATCAAGCGGCGTTCGCCGCAAACTTTGCGGCTTTTGCGTTCCTTTGCTTCTTTGCGCGAAACCTGGCGTTGATGCGGGCAATGCCACAGATCCTTGTGCGATTGCCCCCTGAGTTTATATAAATAGCAGCACGATGAAACGCACAATGCGGCAACCGACAACCTTACTGCTTTGTCTGACTCTGCTGACGCTTTACGCTTCTGCCTTAGCCCAGCAGAAAAAGCGAGACGCTCAGTCAACTCAGGCTGAGGCGATTATTACAGCAGAAGAAGCCGCCCAGCTCGAAGCCGTCATCACAACCGATCTCGGCGTCATACGCTTCGAGTTCTTTCCCAACAAAGCTCTCAAGCATTTGCAGCAATTCGTCAGGCTAGCGCGGGCCGGCTTCTACGACGGCTCCGCGTTTCACCGAGTGATTCCGCGCGGCATCATTCAAGGCGGCGACCCTCAGCTCAAAGATCCACAAGCACCTCGCGAGCGCTGGGGCGCGGGCGCCTTAAGCCAGATTGTCGATGAGTTCAGCGACATCAAGCACGTTCGCGGCACGGTTTCGACCGTGCGCATTCCGGGTCAGGCGAACAGCGGCGGCGCTCAGTTCTTCGTCTGCGCTTCGCCTCAACCGCAGCTCGACGGCCAGTTCTCGGCTTTCGGCCAGGTCACCGAAGGCATCGATATAGTCGATCAAATCTCGCTCGCGCCCGCCGACAGCAACCACGTGACGGTCACTCCAATCAAGATCGTCAGCATCAAGATCGAACGCAAGAAGCTCGAACCGTATAAGGATGCGAGTATTGCCCAGATGCGCAAAGAGGTGCTCTTGCGCACCAGTCTCGGCGACATAACGCTCGAGATGGACCCTGAATTGGCCCCCGAACACGTTCGCAACTTTTTGAAGCTCGTCGAAAGCGGTTGGTACGATCACACATCGTTCCATCGAATCATTTTGGGATTCGTGATTCAAGGCGGAGTCGGCACGACTCGCGCAGACCATAAGCCACATCCGGCGGACAAATGGGTTCACAAGCTGAAGGGCGAGTTCAGCCACACGGCTCTTCACATTCGCGGCGCCTTGTCGATGGCCCGCACTAGCGATCCCGATTCGGCGGAGACGTCGTTCTTCATCGTGCTGGGCGCGGCGACGCATCTGGATGGCAAGTACACGATCTTCGGAAAGGTAGTCGATGGCTTCGACACGATTGAGCTGATCGAAAAAGCGGCCCGCCACGGCGAGGCGCCGGATCAACGCATCGAGCTGATCGAAGCGGCGATCAGACAGTAACCGTGTTAGAGCCCGATCCTGCGGCGAATCTGGTCGCTCGTCCAAACCCGGCCGGCCTCCGAATCGGCAATCCCTTCTTCTATCATCTGCCTCTCAAAGACAACGCGCACGATGTCCTCCCACGTGATATTGTCCGGTAGTGACTCGATGAGCTGCTTCGCGTCTTCTTTCACGTTAGTATTGTCCGACATAGGTTGCCTCTCAGGCCTGTGAGCCTCCAGACCGTTTCTTCAAATACCTCTGCTCTCCTCGGAATCAGACATGCGGCTGCTCTGTTTTCAATGCCTCGAGCAGTGCATTGGCTGCCTCGAACGAGGTGTACGGAGACCAGATAGCGTAGGAGTCGCCGCTCAACAAGATCTCGATTGGGCGTGGCGTGACGTAGTAGCGTTGTGTGGCCAGATCAGAGTTCTCCTTTAAAGGCCCGGTCGAGTATGGCAGGGAGCATGGCGTCGAGTTCAATCGCGCTCTCGGCTTGTAGTTTCTTCAGCACGTCCAGCGTCCGTTGCATTTCGTCGACGTGCACAACGATGCGACGTTGCTCCGACAACGGGGTCCCAACAGGGAAGGGTATCCCCATCACTATACCCTGTGAAATCTTCTTCATCGTCGGGCTGGTCCCCTTTGCGTGGCGCCCGATGTAATTTCGGACAGTCTGGGTTTGAAGCCAGTGCCATACAAAACGTGCGTCCGCTAGTTGATGATTGATCTTCAGCTTCATCATCAAGTCCGGGTAAATGCACGGTGAAGGACCTCCGTCGTAGATGGCGACATGGCCTACAAGGTCTGGAGTGTTGCTCCGAGTTATCAGCAGATCGCCGGGCTGAAGCCAATAATGGGCGGCCTCATTTGTCACTTCGGAGGTTCGCTTGAACGCGTTGTGACGGTAGTGGTACCCAGTGACGGCAGAAAGGGTGAGCACCGGAGTCCCCGACTCCACGTTGTCACATTTTGCAGACCATCCGTTTCGCGGCTTCTCAGAAAGCACCGCTGACAAAGCCCGCGACTTGGGAAATGACTCAGCGTCGCAGACGCAGCGGAACGTACGAGTGCTTGCGCCTCGTCGGCTGCTTGCTGACGCAGGGAGCAGGCTTCTCTGATCTTGGCGGCGAGTTCCTCGATCCGCGCCACGTTACGCCGCTGCTCCGCTAACGGCGGCAGAGGCATAGCGTAACCGAGAACGTCCGCCGGGCGAATCGCGGCATAGTTGGTTGATCCTTGGGCTGCCACCTGTTGCCTGAACGTCCGCGTCTTGATGAACCAACCAAGGAAGCGGCGGTCGAGCCGGTCGTCCTTAGCGTCGAACAGGAAGTAGTGACCGCTGACGATCGCTCCTTCCAACTCAAGAGGGACAATTCCAAAGCCCCCAACTTTCGCGTCGATCTCGGCGACAAGGAACTCGCCAGCGCGACATAGCTGCTGCTTCTTCGTCTTGATCATCGCACCCGGAACTTCGTCACGCAAAACAATGCCTTGGGCGTGCAATTGAACGCGGGCTCGTTTGTACGTTTGGAGATCGTCTATGACGATGAACTCCTTACGATGTGTCAGAACCTCACCCAAGCTGACTGTTGGCCACGGTTGTTTCATCGTCCGCCCTCCAGCCGCTTGCGAGTCTTATCGATCTCCGCCGCGAGCACCTTCTCGTCAGGCAGCGCGGTGAGGTATTCGCGAACCAGCATCTTGTTGGGCAAGCCCTCGGTTGCATAGCGCACCAACGCTTCGCCCTTGCCTGCGCAGAGGATGATGCCAACCGGAGGATTCTCGCCGGGCTGAACCCAATGCTCGCGGGCGTAGTTGAGATAGAGATGCATCTGCCCGGCGTCACCGTGCGTGAATCGCCCAAGCTTGAGATCAATCACCACCAGACAGCGAAGCCGGCGGTGGAAGAGGAGCAGGTCCACGCGATACCACTCGTCGTCGATCCGCAAGCGGCGCTGGCGGCCGACGAATGCGAAGTCGTTGCCGAGTTCAAGCAGGAATAATTCGAGATGTCGTATGAGCGCGTCTTCGAGATCGGTCTCCGAGTACTCATCACGCAGCCCGAGGAACTCGAGCACGAGAGGGTCTTTGATCTCCTCGTCGGCGCTCACGGCGTCGTTTGGCTTTGGCTGCGCGCCCTTGATGAGCATCGCGGCCTTGTTCCGCGACAGAGCGGTGCGTTCGTAGAACTGGCTGTCTATCTGCCTCGCGAGTTGGCGCACAGACCAACCGCCACGCAACGCTTCGGTGTGGTAGAAGTCGAGGGCCTCCTGGGAACGAGAGCGCCTGACGAGCAGAACGTAGTGCGACCACGGGAGAGGGAAGGCGCGGGCGAGGTCAGCGAGCGTCAATTCGCCAGACGGTGTCAGGCTAATTCCTCCCTCGGATTTCCCAGACCCCGACTGGTGAATCGATCTTAGGGATTTGTTCGACAGTGTCGAACGAATCTGTTGGATCTCGTAGTTCGATGATTTGAGCGACGGTGTCGCTCGATTCCTCTTGTTCGCATGGGCAGCCCCTCTAGATGGCGTCGAACGAATCACAAGCTCTGCCTCACCCTGAGATTTCCCAGACAGTGTCTGGGAAATGTCGTCGCGGGCCGGGTCTACCGATTTCCCAGACAGTGTCTGGGAAATCTCATCAGCCCTGGCGGCTGATTTGGCGGACAGCTTCTGCTGAACTCGTTCTGGTGGCAGGCCAAGATAGAAAAGCCGCATGTTCTCCAGATTCTGCTGGGAGAATCCTCGCCCAAGACGGGACATTAGATCTGAAGAGAGTCGGACAAGTAGCTCCTGCCCATACTCGGCCCTCGCCTGGCCCGCTTGCTCATGCTCGACAATACGCCGGCCGATCTCACAGTACGTCGCGGTCATCAATGTGTTGACACTACGTGCGGCCGTTCGGCGTGCGGCTTCAAGCAAATCGACAACCCCGCTGAGCATGTCGCCGTACTCACCGGGCTCGACTCGTTTCATAGACTTCGGCTTTGCAACTTTCTTCTTCATCTTCTTTTTCTTTACGGCTTCTCGGCCAGCACGGCTTTGATCTCAAGCATCAACTCGGCGATGCGCTGTTCCTTCTTGAGAATATCATCGGCGAGTTGTTCCGGCGGAAGGTGCTCGAAGTCGACTTTTCCCCGTGGGTTCTTGCGGTCGAGGTTGCAGTTGTTGGCGAGCAACTCCTTGGCCGACACCTTCCGAGCTGAATTGAGGGCTCGAAGTATTCGAGGATGACGCGCCACGAGCTGTCTTCCCGCGAGCTGCCGCGATGACACTCATCCACGATGACCAGATCAAAGAAGTCTGGGCCGAACGATTTGAAAAGACCAATACGGCGCTCGTCCTCCGCGAGCGCTTGATAGATGGCGAAGTACATCTCTCGGCTCTGTATGACCTCGCCGGATTCGATCTTGCACCGCGCGTCGCCGAACGCTGCAAAGATCCCGTCCTTCGGTTGATCGATGAGGATGTTTCGATCCGCCAAGTATAGAATTCGAGGCCGCCGGTGCTCGCCGGTGCGATTCCAACGCGCGTTCCACAGCTTCCAACAGATCTGGAACGCGACTGCCGTCTTGCCTGTCCCAGTCGCCATTGTGATAAGCAATCGGCGCTTGCCCTGCAGAATGTCTTCGACTGCACGATTGATGGCGATTTGCTGGTAGTAACGCTCGCCCTTTCTACCACGTGGTTGAAAGGCGTGAGTAATCGCTCAGCCACCGCTGTGCTTTCAATACCGTTGCCGGTGCGGTAACGCAGCCACAGCTCGTCCGGGCTCGGATAGTCGGCGCGCTCCGATTCCAGGCCTGTGTAGAAGTCGAACTCGATGATGTCGCGTCCGTTTGTCGCATAAGCGAACTTCAAGCCGAGCATCTCTGCGTAATTCTTAGCCTGTTGCAAAGCATCTGCGGCGGCTTTGTATTCGACCTTGGCTTCAACGACTGCGAGCGTGAAGTCGCGGGTGTATCGCAGGAGATAGTCGACACGCTTCGGTGGCTTGCGTATGAAGCCTTTGCCGACTGGAACGATTCGTCCATCCGTGATCGAGTGCTGCTCCGCTATCGAATGGGGATCATCATCCCAACCTGCGGCTTGCAGCTTCGGAACGACAAACTTTCTACATGTGTCGGCTTCGGTCGGCATCGTTCGCCCTCAAGAGCCAGCATGATAACTGACGACAGCTTTTAACGCAGTGCAGCTCGAGGCAGACCCGTCTTGAACTGGAGATTCGAGCCCGATGTTACATTCATGCTGTCGAGTGAGCAAGTTAACCAAGACTCACCCCTGCTATACTTCACTTTGTTTGGTGCGCCTATTTGGAAGGCGTATACTTCACTCTCGCCCGTGAACAGCGAGAAACAAAACCTGGTTTCGAGGCGTATAAAAAACGCAACTTCATTCAATAAGCATTCCGTCCACAAGGAGAACATTCATGACCCGAAGAGCACTCACTCTTATCCTGTCTCTGACCTTTCTCTTGTGCGTGCAGGCGTCGGCTCAGACCGTCGACGAGTTGATCAAGAAAAACCTCGACGCGAAGGGCGGCCTTCAAAAACTCAGGGCCATCAAAAGCGCTAAGATCACCGCCAAGATCATCCAGCAGGGCCTGGAGATCCCTCTCGTCATCCAGCAAAAGCGGCCCCGTATGGTTCGAGTGGACGTGACCTTCCAGGGCAAGTCTCAGACGATGGCCTATAATGGTGAGAGCGGTTGGAAAGTAGACCCGTTTCAGGGTTCACCTGATCCCGAGAAGATCGCCGGCGATGACCTGAAAGAAGCCGAAGAACAGGCTGACATGGACGGCCCGCTGGTCGACTACAAAGAGAAGGGCCACAAGGTCGAGCTTGTCGGCAAGGAAGACATGGAAGGCACTCCGGTCTACAATCTGAAGCTCACGCTCAAGAACGGCGACGTTCGCAACATCTATATCGATGCCGAGAACTATCTCGAGCTGAAGGTCAGCTTGAAGCGAAAGACCCCCGGCGGGGAGATCGAGGTCGATCAGTACGTGGGAAACTACAAGCCGGTCAACGGACTCATGTTCCCCTTCTCGCTGGAGACCAAGGTCAAAGGCCAGACCGCAAACCAGATCACGTTCGAGAAGGTCGAGCTGGACGTGCCAATTGATGATTCTTTGTTCAAGATGCCGGTAAAGCTCGCAGAGAAACCAAAGCCCGAAGAAAAGAAGCCGCCGGTCCAGGAGTAGAAGGAGCATCGATGATAAGAAAAGCAATCGCCCTGACATTCCTTGCCTGCGCCGCGCTCTCAATCCCAGCCTCGGCTCAAACCGTCGACGAGTTGATCAAGAAGAACATCGACGCTCGCGGCGGGCTCGATAAACTGAAAGCCATCAAAACCATGCGCTTTACCGCGACAATACACGCCGAGGGGATGACCCTCCCGCTCGTACTTCAAAACAAGCGGCCGAGTATGGTGCGAGGCGACGCCCTTTTCCAGGGGAGAGCGTTGGTGAAGGCTTACGATGGCGAGACAGCCTGGCAGATAAACCCCTTTGAGGGCGCGATGGAGCCGGAGAAGCTGACCGGCTACGACGCCAAGGAAATGATCGACCTCGGCGACATCGACGGCCCGCTGGTGGACTACAAAGCAAAAGGAAACACAGTTGAGCTTGCGGGCAAGGAAGAGTTGGAAGCATCGCCGGTGTACAAGCTTAAGGTCACGTTGAAGGACGGCGACGTAAGGTACCTCTACCTCGACGCGCAGAACTATCTCGTGTTGAAAGAGACCGAGAAGCAAAAAGAAGATGGAAAGATGACCGACGTGGAGTCCGTGTACAGCGACTACAAAGCAGTCGCCGGGGTGATGATCGCCCACGCGTGGGAGACCAGAATCAACGGAGAGCTCGATGACCGGACCAGCATCGAGAAGATCGAGGTGAACGTAGCGGTAGACGATTCGATCTTCAAGATGCCGAAGAAGAGTCAGGAGAAGAAGCCGTCAGGCCGGTAGGCTGATCGTGCAGCGAACGCCGGCTGAATACCACCCACGGCAGTGGATTGTTCAAGCCCAGCCTACACAGGGGCGGCACCGGGATTCCCGTTTTGCTCTCCCTCTATCCCTCTCTCCCCTCGCGGCCCGAGGGGAGAGAGATAACCAAAACCGAAGGGTCGGGCCGCCTCGGTTGTAGGCCGCACTGAACGATCCACCCACTTCCGTGGGTGGTATTTTGGAAAGAAAAAACGGGAGCCTCGGGTGCCGCCCTATGTAGGCTGGACTTGAACGATCCCCACACTGCCGTGTGGGGTATTACGAAAGCAAAA
This sequence comes from uncultured Clostridia bacterium, assembly GCA_964548075.1. Taxonomy (GTDB): domain Bacteria; phylum Acidobacteriota; class Blastocatellia; order UBA7656; family UBA7656; genus Onstottus_A. The sequence goes on from CAZJQQ010000042.1 coordinate 39,879, forward strand.
AGGAAGAATCTAAACTATGCGCTCTCATTCAATTCGGCTCACTTTGTACTGCTTGGTGATCTCGGCCGTGCTCGCTGCGAACGTCGCCGCGCAGAGCTCGGTCAAACTCGATTCAAACAGCTTCGGCGCCATTGAAGCTCGTCACATCGGGCCCGCAACCACCAGCGGCCGCATCGCCGCCATCGACGGCGTCAACAGCGACCCGCGGATCCTCTACGTTGGGAGCGCCGGCGGCGGCGTGTGGAAGTCAATCAACGCCGGCACAACCTTCAAGCCGGTATTCGACAAGTATGCTCAATCGATCGGCGCGGTCACCGTAGATCAGGCTCACCCCGAAACCGTCTGGGTCGGCACCGGTGAGTCGTGGACTCGCAACAGCGTGTCGATGGGAACAGGGGTGTATAAGACAACCGACGCCGGCGACACCTGGAAGTTCATGGGGCTCGAAGACTCGGAGCGAATCGCGCGCATCGTAGTCGATCCCAAAAACTCCGATGTAGTGTATGTCGCCGCGACCGGGCATCTGTGGAACAGCAATGAACAGCGCGGGGTCTACAAGACTACCGACGGAGGCAAGACCTGGCAGCGGGCGTTGTACATCGACAAGGACACCGGCTGCTCGGACATCGCTATCGATCCGCAGGAGCCCAACATTGTATACGCGGGCATGTGGCAGTTTCGGCGTTCGCCTTACTTCTTCAATTCAGGAGGACCGGGCAGCGGGCTCCACAAGAGTACCGACGGAGGCAAGAACTGGAAGAAGTTGTCGAAGGGCCTGCCCGAAGGCGAGCTTGGGCGAATCGCCATCGCAGTCGCGCCAACACGGCCGAATGTGGTCTACGCAATCGTCGAGGCGAAGAAGAGCGCGCTGTACCGCTCGGAAGACCTCGGCGAGACCTGGACCAAGATGAGTTCCTCGCCGAGTGTAACCGGACGGCCGTTCTACTTCGCGCGAATACTGGTTGATCCGAAGGACTACAATCGGCTCTACAAACCGGACTTCAACGTCGGCGTGAGCACCGATGGTGGGCAGTCTTTCACACAACGCGGCGGCCGCGCGCACGGCGACTATCACACGATCTGGGTCAACCCTCAGGACACGTTTCAAGTTTACGTTGGAACAGACGGCGGCGTGTATCAGTCCAACGACAAAGCAAACACGTTTAAGTTTTGCAGCAACATTCCGGCCGGCCAGTTCTATCACGTGAGCTTCGATATGGAGCAGCCTTACAACGTGTACGGCGGGTTGCAGGACAACGGTTCGTGGATGGGACCCTCGCAGAGCCCGGGCGGAGTCGAAAACAAGGACTGGCGCAACGTCGGATTCGGAGACGGGTTTTTTGTTTGGGCTGATCCCTTAGACAAGGACATCGTGTACAGCGAGTTTCAAGGCGGCAACGTTTTGCGGTTTCACAAATCGACCGGCGAGGTGAAATGGGTCAAGCCACTTCCGAAACAGGGTGAGCCGAAGTATCGCTTCAACTGGAACACGGCGCTGGGGCTGAGCCCGACTAACAAGAAGGTGATCTACATCGGCGCGCAGTTTCTGTTTCGTTCGATCGACAAAGGCGAGTCGTGGGAGCGCATCTCGAATGATCTGACTACGAACGATCCCGCGAAGCAGAAACAGGAAGAGTCGGGCGGGCTGTCGCTGGATAACTCGAGCGCCGAGAATCACTGCACGATCGTTGCGGTGGCCGAATCACCGCTTGACGAAAAGACGATATGGGCCGGGACCGATGATGGGAACTTGCAGGTCACGCGCGACGGCGGCAAGACGTGGGCCAACACGGTCGCGAACATTGCGGGCTTGCCAAAGAACACCTGGTGCTCGAGCATCGAGCCAAGCCGCTTCGATCGCGAAACCGCTTACGTTACGTTTGACGGCCATCAGACCGGCGACATGAAGGTCTACGTCTTCAAGACTACCGACTTCGGCAAGACGTGGCAGGCTCTGGCGTCCGAAGCGATCAAGGGTTACGCGCACGTGGTCCGCGAAGACCGGGTCAATCGCGATCTGCTCTTTGTCGGAACCGAATTCGGATTGTTCGTCTCGATCGACGGCGGCGCGCAGTGGGCTCAGTTCACAGGCAATCTGCCCCCGGTCGCCGTGCGCGACATCGCGATTCATCCGCGAGAGCACGATCTGATCCTGGCGACTCACGGGCGAGGGATTCTGATCATCGACGACATAACTCCGCTTAGGCAACTCAGCTCCAAGATTCTCGAGTCGGCCGCTTACATAATGGACTCGCGGCCTTCGGCGATCACGGTTTCTGTCGGCTCGCAGGACTTTCCCGGCGATGGTGACTTCGTCGGCTCGAATCCATCGGAGTCTGCGACGATCACTTATTACCTCAAAGAGCGGCACGTCTTCGGCGATATGAAAATCGAAATCTACAACGCTGAAGGCAAGTTGATGACGACGCTTCCGGCGGGCAAGCGAAAAGGCCTCAATCGCGTCCAGTGGTTCATGCGCCAGAAGCCGCCCAAGGTTCCGCCTTCACCGAGCCTGGCAGGGCCTTCGTTGACAGGGCCGTCCGTTCCGGAGGGCGTTTACACCGTCAAGCTGATCAAGGACAAAGACACGTTCACGGGACAAGTCAAAGTCGTCGCCGATCCGAAGTCTCCGCATTCAGCCGCCGATCGCGCGCTTCAACAGCAGACTGTTTGGAAGCTCTACGGGATGCAGGAGCGGCTCGCGTTTGTCGACGATGCGGTCACCGATGCTCGCGACAAAGCTAAGGATCGAGCTAAGAAGTTAGAGAGCGGCGACTCGATCGCGAAGGAGATTGAAGCATTCGCCGACAAGCTCGATGCGTTGCACAAGACACTTGTCGCGACCAAGGAAGGCGCGATCACCGGCGAAGAGCAGTTACGAGAGCGAATAGTTGAGCTATACGGATGGGTGACCCAGTTTGGCGGCCGTCCCACGCAGTCGGTGCTCGATCGGATCCCGGTGCTCGAAAAAGAGATCGCTGATGCGAACACAGCGTTCGAAGCGATCATCGGGAAAGAGCTTGCTGGAGTGAACTCGAAGCTCGCGGGTAAGAAGCTTGATCCGATCAAGGTAATGACCAAAGAAGAGTACGACAGGAAGCAGGAGAAATAACTCCGGCGCTCTGATGATTCCGTCGGAACGTTAGCGGAGGATGGTCAAGGCAAGATTCCAAGCCGCGCCTTTATTTCTCCAGCCCGTCTTATGATGTCCGCCTTGAGGTGCGGGCTTAACTTGAGCGAGCTGGCGAAGTCTGCGTCAGCAATCCCCGTCCGACGTTGAAGCAGCCGGGCGAACCCTCGGTTCGCGTAAGCCTCTGCCAAACCTGGGGCGAGCGCTATGGTCCTGTCGTAATCGGCAATCGCTGCCTCCAACTCGCCTTTATCTCGATGCGAGTTGGCGCGATTGTAAAAAGCAATGGCGAGTTGCGGGTTGAGTTCAATCGCTTTGCTGAATTCTGCAATTGCTTTGTCAAATTGCTTCTTGAGATTCCACACCGTGCCTCGTATGAGATAGGCTTTGGCAAAGCGTGGATCTGCTGCAAGGGCTCGCTGCGCGTCTTCCATCGCCGCGTCAGAGTTCCCCTTCCACCAATACACAGCCGCGCGATTGCAAAACACTTCGGCGAGCCGAGGGTTCAAGCTGATTGCTTTGCTGAAATCAGTGAGAGCCGCTTCTATATCTCCTTTTTTGCAAAGGGCGTTACCCCGATTGTTGTAAGCCCAAGCCTCGCGAGGATTCAGTTGTATGGCCCTATTGCTATCGGCGATCGCTCCATCAAAGTCGCCTTTCATAAGTCGCGCTGCGCTGCGAGCCGTGAACGCAACAGCCAAGGTCGGGGTGATTTCAATAGCGCGAGTGTAATCTTCTATTGCCGCGTCAATTTCATCTTGAGTGACTCGCGCTATTCCACGATTAACATAGGCCGGTGAAAGGTTCGGATCGAAAACAATCGCTGTTGTGTAATCCTCGATGGCTCGGCGGAACTCTCCCTTGGCATAGCTGCGGTCGGCACGATCAAGATAGCTTAACGCGGCGCGCGGCGTCTGCGCGTTAGTGACCGAAGCCGCGAACCAAAGCATGAGAATCGAGATATGAACCAAACGTCGCATGTCAACCTCCTGAATTACCATCTCCTGAATGGAATCAAACCGAGTCGGAACACTTGGAACTTCAGCTGTTTGAGCCGGGCTATCTGGAGAAATTTATGGTTCTTGTTACCCTTCGTACTGCGGCGAAAGTGCCATCGGGGTTATCTAGGAAACCTGAAGGTGGCGGTGTACTGCCCCCCACCGGCGTATCGCAATCTACCGAAACCGGGACCGCGTGTGGTCGGTGGGGCCCGCGTTGGTGTCCACCAATGAGCCACCGCGAATGAACGTCTCCATCCCGCGAAAGGTAACGACGTGGTTCCCGGATTGACAGTTACGAATGGTGACTCGCCACACGCCTTCTATCCGTTCTTCCTTTTTCGCATTTGCGGAAATTTCGCGTGAATCGCTACTGGCGTCATTCAAACTGACTATGGCTACGTGCTTGCCGCAGCCTGCACACTAGCTTCGGCTCCGGCTGCCGTGACGACGTATGATCAGAACTTCGTAGGTCTCGACGGTGATTTCTGTCTTTCTCTTTGTCACAGCACCTCCGAGGTTTGGCCGCTGTACTAGTGTTCGGGTATACTCCCCGCCGGGCAATATTTCGTTCACGGCTTACATCCCGAACGCGGGCCGCATCATCGGCTAACCGCGCCCTAAATGTCTTTAGGAGCGCACATATTTTTTCTGAATCTTCTAAGGAGGACTATGAGCACGCTGCCGACACGCTTCTACCAGTTCGGCCCGTTTCACATTGACGCGGAAAAGCGTGTACTGATGCGCGAGGGAGAGATCGAGCCTCTCGCGGCGAAGGCTTTCGATACGCTGCTCGTCTTAGTGCAGCATCACGGCGAGGTGCTTGAAAAAAGCGAATTGATGGAGATGCTCTGGCCCGATAGCGATGTTGAAGAGGCCAACTTGCCTCAAAACGTCTCCGCGTTAAGGAAAGCACTGGGTGAAAGCCCAAATGAGCGGCGCTACATCGTCACTGTTCCTGGAAGGGGCTACCGGTTTACCGCAGACGTAGAGGAACTAGACGGTGAGGGAGAGAACCTGATCGTGGAAAGATATGCTAAATCCACTATCGTGATTCAGGAGCAGGAAGCTTCAACGGGTGGTGCGAGCAAGGCTCTATCCGCGCCGCGGGTCTTATCTGGCCGCCTTAGGCCGGTCCTCGCCAGCCTCATCGTTGTAGCAGTCATCATCCTCCTGATCTCAGTATTGAGTCTATGGCTTTCAAGCAGGTCTGCGGGGCAACCGCCCCGCTGGGATGAACCGCGCGCAGACGCTGTTCAAACGAGCATCGCTGTCCTGCCGTTCAAGCCGCTGACCGGAGAGGAGCGGGACGAGGCCCTTGAGCTGGGCATGACCGAAGCGCTGATAAACAAGCTGAGCACGGTCCGACAGCTCGTTGTTCGACCGCTGGGAGTGGTTCGAAAGTACACTGAACTGGACCAGGACCCCTTGGCGGCCGGGCGAGAGATGGGCGTGGACGCGGTGCTCGAATCGACTTTGCTGAAATCGACTGGCGAGATTCGGGTGACCATGCGATTGCTTCGGGTAAGGGACGGCGTGGCCCTGTGGTCCTATAGATCGGATGAGCCGCACTCAAACTTACTCTCGTTGCAGGATCTGCTGTCCGAAAAGGTTGCGACTTCGCTGGTCTCAAAGCTCAGCAATGAGCAACGCGAGCTGCTTGGAAGACACAATACCGAGAACGCGGAAGCTTACCAGCTCTACCTGAAGGGGCGCTTCTTCTTTGAGAAGGTAACGCCGGATGGCGTCAGAAAAAGCATCAGGTACTTTCAGGAGGCGATTGATAAGGATCCCGACTTCGCGCTGGCCTATAGCGGAATGTGCGCCTCATACACTCTTTTTGGACACCTGCGCGTTCTTCGGCCAAGCGAGGCGTTTCCGGCCGCAAAGGCCGCATTGTCGCGGGCGCTGGAACTGGATGAGTCGTTGAGTGAAGCTCACTCGCAGATGGGCTTCATCTCTCTGCATTACGACTATGACTGGGCGCGCGCTGATAAGGAGTTCGAGCGCGGTATCGAGCTGAACCCTAACAGCCCTACGGCGCATCATGGCCGAGCGTTCTACCTTGCGGCGATGGGTCGAACGGATGAGGCGTTGCTGGAGATCTCAAGAGCCCTGGATCTCGACCCAGTCTCACTCCTCCTCAACGCGGACGCCGGTCTGCTTTTCTTCTACGCCCGCCGGAATGAGGATGCGATCGCCCAACTTCGGAAGACCCTGGACATGGGACCTGACTTCCCCCTTGCAGTTCGGTACCTCGCCAGGGTCTACGCTTACGCGCGCATCGACAAGCTAGCCGTTGCTGAATACCAGAAGTTGGCCGTGCTGCTGGGCGGCGCGGGACCCGATGACGCGCTCTCTGCCAGAGCATTTGCGGTCTCAGGTCTCGCGGGTTACTACCGGTTTGAACTGGAGCGACTGAAGAAGCAGCTCAAGAAAAGTTATGTTCCTCCGTTGGACTTCGCGCGCATATACGCGGTGCTGGGAGACCGCGACCGTGCTATTGAGTGGCTCCGAAAGGGAGTCGAAGAACGTAACTTCGCAATCCCCTTTCTGAAGGTCGATCCGGATTTCGACAACGTGCGGTCCGACCCGCGTTTTGCCGACCTGGAGCGGCGGATAGGCATCCCAATGTGATGCGGTTATCTGCCATTTCAAGGAGCTTGCGGATCAAATGCTGCAACAGTGTGAAATCCTGGCATCTCCTCCTAACGATTCACCCTGATTTACCCTCACATGGATTTTGTGCTTTGTGAAGAGATGCGCGCGACAAGGCGAAGGATCGCGCTAAGAAGTTAGAGAGCGGCGACTCGATCGCGAAAGAGCTTGAGGCTTTCGCCGACAAGCTGGATGGGTTACACAAGACGCTTGTTGCGACCAAGGAAGGCGCGATCACCGGCGAGGAACAGTTACGCGAGCGAATAGTTGAGCTCTACGGATGGGTGACCCAGTTTGGCGGCCGTCCCACGCAGTCGGTGCTCGATCGGATCCCGGTGCTCGAAAAAGAGATCGCTGATGCGAACACAGCGTTCGAAGCGATCATCGGGAAAGAGCTTGCGGGTGTTAACTCGAAGCTCGCGGGCAAAAAGCTTGATCCAATCAAGGTGATGACGAAAGGGGAGTACGATAAGAAGCAGGGAAAATAGGCTTATCGCATAGAAACAGGATAGCGGCGCAACGCAGTCTTTGCAGACGAATAGACGACCAGCATTGCATCGCTATCGTTGTTTCACTTCAGCCTCGGCCTTGAGCAGCTAGCCGTTTGAGCACTGCGGGAAAGAGTCATTCATCACCGACAGAGTGTTTCTCAATTCCGGGGAAGAGGCGGGTCTTGCTCCTCGCGGAGATCGTTGAGCAACAGAAGACGGTCGATCTCTCGATCCAGCATTTCCAGAAACGTGTCAAGCCGCCGTTTGTGTTCAATCGACAGATCTCTGTACTTGCAGAAGAGTTTGCCGAACCCGGTGTCCGAAAACTCTTCGCCATCTGGGAGCGACACGCCGCAGGCCGCGAATACCTGACTCTCGGCAACACCGAGGCCACGCGCCAGCGCCTTAAGCTTGTCCACCGTCAGGTTCTTTATGCTGCCTGTTGAAATGCTGCACACATAACTATCGCTGATGTGACCTTCCGCGCGTCGCTCAACCTCCGAAAGAGTCAATTGCTTTTCACGCAGGATCCGGCGAACGTACTGGTCTAGCCCTTCATGCATGATCATCGGCTCACCTCAGGTTTGAAGCTTGCAACGAGTTGCGTCCCTTGCTTCCTGTGTTTGGCTCCGGTTCGTAGACCCACAATCCGCGATTGCTGATCACATAAATGGGCCTTTGCAGCCTGTCCGCTTCTTGAGTATCCTGCTCCGAGGGTCTGGGGCTCACTGCGTTCCTGTGAGTGTGAAAGATCGCTACTGTTGATGCGGGAAGAGTCGCCCGCCACATCCCCGATTCGCCTCGAGTTACAGCGGTCGTTTCAAAGCAGCCGTCGTTGTTCTGTATCACCCCAAAGCCGACCTCCACATTCAGAGTGCCGCTTCCGGAGAGTTCAAAAGCTCTGGTGATCGCTTTCCAGACCGCAGCCGACGACAGCAGCGAACCGGACTGGCGGTGTTCAACAATCGAGAGGCTTAGGCATCGGGACCCTGAACGTCGTGTTTGAGCATGGCAAACCAAAACCGCGGCGCTCGTGAGAATGACCGTCAGACAGAAGACTCGTCGCATGACTCCTCCAAATGAAATCAAGTGAGCCAGTGAGTCCCCATCTGCTGCGGCCTCTCGCAGCAAGTCTGCCCATTGCCTCAGCGAAACCCACAAAAACGGGCGTCTTGCCACGTCAACGGCTTTGCAGTAAGATGGGCCGGCATTCAAGTTCCGAATCGAATAACCATCACTGGCTCACTGCGCGACGGACCATACTTCAAGGTCTGTTCTGAAGTCTCAGGAAGCTCTTAGTAAAAGGTCAGTATTATTTTAAGAGAGTCTTAAGCGCAGTTAAGGCGGGCTACGATGAATGCGGAACGTCACTTCTACGAGTTCGGTCCCTTCCGTCTGGACGCAGCAGAACGACTGCTGCTGCGTGAGGGCCGGATTCTACCACTCACTCCCAAAGCGTTTGACGTCCTTCTGGCGCTCGTTGAGAACAGCAGTCGCACGGTTGAAAAAGACGATCTGATGAAGCGAGTGTGGCCCGACACGTGTGTCGAGGAGGTCAACCTTGCCAATAACGTCTCGCTGTTAAGGAAAGTCCTCGGCGAAGGCTCCAATGCGGATCAGTACATTCAAACCGTCCCGCGCAGAGGCTATAGGTTTGTTGCAATCGTCAGAAAGCTGCAACCTGAGGACACTAACGAATCGTTCCCAAGAGCAAGCGCGATAGAACAACGGGTAAGCAGCAGCGCACAACTGGACAAAGCCCTGGCCGACGCTCCCGTAGAACAGCCCGGGAGATTGTGGGCAAATAGGTTCCGGCAAAAGCGAGTCCTGATCGTTTGCATGGTGCTTCTCGGTATCGCGGTTACGGCCCTCTATCTGTGGACGATGAGCGGCCCAAAGCCGTCCGGGCAACTGACCCAGGTGCAAATTAAGTCACTTGCGGTGCTCCCTTTCCGGCAGTTAGGCGGAGAGGGCGATGAATACATAGGACTTGGAATTGCCGATTCGCTAATTACAAGGCTGAGTAACCTGCGTGAGATCAAAGTGAGGCCCACAAGCTCCATCCTCAAGTATAACAACCAGTCGACAGACCCTGGCCGGATTGGGCGAGAGCTTGGCGTCGAAGCAATTCTCGAAGGCAGCATACGCAGAGACGGCGAAAACCTCCGGATTACAGTTCAGCTTGTGAGGGTCGAGGATGGCTCGCCACTATGGGCAGAGAAGTTCGATGACAGATTCACGAGTATATTTAAGATTGAAGATTCGATGTCGGGGCGGGTAGCCGAAAGCCTTGTGCCGAAGCTCACCGGCGAAGAGAGAGCGGTGCTGGCCAAACGCTATACAGACAATTCCGAGGCTTACAATGAGTATCTTAAGGGCCGCTTCTTCTGGAACAAGAGAACCGTAGACGGAATGACGAAGGCCATCGAGCACTTCGAGCAAGCCATTGCTTTCGACCCAAGTTACGCGCTAGCTCATGCGGGTCTCGCCGACAGCTGCGTTATGCTCTACCAATACAGCGACTTTTCGGACAAGGAGAATATCCGGAGGGCAAGAGCAGCCGCGACTAAAGCGTTGCAGATAGATAGCACGCTCGGTGAAGCTCACACCTCGCTCGGCTTTGTCCTTTACAGCGAGCGCGACAACTCAGCGGCGGAGAGAGAATATAAGCAAGCCATTGAGTTGAATCCCAACTACGCAACAGCGTACCACCGTTATTCAGGTATGCTGTCCAGTGCCGGGCGACCAGATGAAGCTCTGAAAATGATAAAACGAGCGCAGGCGCTTGATCCGCTTTCGCTCATAATCAACACAGCTCTTGGACAGCATTATTACCTCAACCGTCGGTACGACGAAGCTATCGAGCAATTGCGGAAGACGCTTGAAATGGACCCAACTTTCATCCACGCGCTCGGATTTCTCGGAATGGCTTATCTAAAAAAGGGAATGCACGAAGATGCGATTCGAGCAATCGAAAAGGCCAGGTTGCTCTCAGCTAACTCTGTCCCGCCCGTGATTGTATCACTTCGGGGTTACATCTACGCGGTAACAGGTAAGCGAGCCGAGGCCCAAAAGATTCTCAAAGATCTGATAGAGCTACACAAGCGACGACACGTCTCGGCGCCCGACATAGCGCTGATCTATGCGGGTCTTGGCGAAAGCGATCAGGCTTTCGGATGGCTTGAAACGGCTTATAAGGAGCGAGAATTGGGTTTTGGCTGGCTAAGCGATCCGAGCTTGGACAGCCTCCGCTCAGATCCACGTTTCGCGGAGCTCGGGCGGCGGATGAGCGCCCAACGCTGATTAGTAAAAGATCAGTATTATTTTAAGAGAGTCTTAAGCGCAGTTAAGGTGGGCTACGATGAATTCGGAACGTCACTTCTACGAGTTCGGTCCCTTCCGTCTGGACGCGGCAGAACGTCTGTTGCTGCGCGAGGGCCGGATTCTACCACTCACTCCCAAAGCGTTTGACGTCCTTCTGGCGCTAGTTGAGAACAGCAGTCACACGGTTGAAAAAGACGATTTGATGAAGCGAGTCTGGCCCGACACGTGTGTCGAGGAGGTCAACCTTGCCAATAACGTCTCGCTGTTAAGGAAAGTCCTCGGCGAAGGCTCCAATGCGGATCAGTACATTCAGACGGTCCCGCGGAGAGGTTATCGGTTTGTCGCCGACGTCAGAGTAGTGAGCGATGCGAGCCCAGACGGCGAAACGGCGTCGAGCGGACCGGCTTTTACTCAACCTCGAGAAATCAGCGACGTTCAACCGGCCCGGATCTCAGCCGCGGCTACCGACGGACCGCAGTCGAGCTGGTGGGCGACCAACAGCAGGGGACGTTTAGCCGCAATAGGCGCCTCGGTGCTGCTAATTGGGCTGGCTGCGGCGGGGCTATATCGATTCATCGGAAATGGTCCAAGACCCGACAGCGAGCGTGCTCCGATCAAGTCCGTTGCGTTGCTTCCCTTCAAGCCGCTCGTCGCCGGCGCCCGCGATGAGATGCTCGAGATGGGAATGGCGGAGACACTGATTACTCGATTGAGCAGCATCAGAGAAATCACAGTTCGTCCAATGAGCGCGGTGCGAAAGTACACCGCCCTCGAGCAGGACGCGGTAGCCGCCGGTCAGGAACAGCAAGTTGATGCGGTCCTTGAGGGAACCATTCAGAAGGTAGACGATAGAATAAGAGTTACGGCGCGCCTCTTGCGCATCCCAGATGGAAGGACCCTCTGGGCCGGCAAATTTGAAGAGAGATTCACTAACATCCTGGATGTCCAGGACGCCATCGCAGAGCGCGCCTCAGGCGTGTTGGCGTTGAAATTGACCAGCGAGGAGAGAAAACTCCTCGCGAAACGCGACACCGAAAACCCTGATGCCTACCAGCTGTACATAAGGGGCCGTTACTTCTGGAACAAACGAACCCCGGAAGGGATGAAGAAGGCCATCGAGTGTTTTCAACGGGCGATTGATCTGGACCCAAACTATGCGCAGGCGTATGTTGGCCTGGCCGACTCCTATGCGTTCTCCCTGTGGAGCGGACTGCCTAAGGAAGTTTGGATGAATAAGCAAAAGGCGGCGACAGCGAAGGCTCTAGAGCTTGATGACACGCTTGCCGAAGCTCACGCCACGATGGCTCACATTAAGGATTCCATTGAAGATGACTATCCGGGCGCGGAAAAAGAATACAATCGAAGCATCGAGTTGAATTCGAATTATCCGACGGCCCATCACTGGTATTCCAACTTCCTGAATGTACAGGGTCGCTGTGACGAGGCCCTAGCGGAGATCAGACGAGCGCAGGAGCTTGATCCATTATCGCTTATCATCAATGCGACTGTCGGGTTTGCTCTTTCTTGCTCAGGGAGAACTGACGAGGCCATCGCACAACTCAGAAAAACGATCGAGATGGATCCGAACTTTATGACAACTCACAGGTTTCTGGCGGATGCATATATAACGAAGAAGATGTATGAGGAAGCACTGGCAGAATTTGAAAAGGGCATTCCGATAGTCCAAAAACAAGAAAGGTTGCGGGAGGTCGGATATCTCTATGCGGTGTGGGGGAAGCGTGACAAAGCTCTTAAGCTCTGCGACGGAATGAAGAAACTCCCGGACCAGGACAGATGGGATCATGTCGACCTTGCACAGGTCTACGCTGCGCTTGGAGAGAATGATCAAGCCTTTGAATACCTGGAGAAAGCCCTGCAGGATCGCGCTTCATTGATAACACCCATCAGATTTGATTCAAGGCTGGCCAACCTTCGATCAGACCCTCGCTTTGCGGACCTGATCCGGCGTTTCCAATCGAAACCTTGACCACAGGATTGCTCGGAAGAGTGCGCGCCGTGGCCGGAATACTGAAACGTCGGTTAGACTCTATCTATGAGTACGCCAACTGAAGCAAGAGTCATAACCTGTCCCTCGTGCGGGGCCAACAACCGAGTCCCTGTTGAAAAGCTTCGCGAGCGGCTTCAACCTGTTTGCGGCCAATGCAAGAGTCCGCTTACGGTCTCGGCTCATCCGGTGACAGTGACCGACGCGAACTTCGCGGAAGAAGTCGAACGTTCGCCGCTTCCAGTCCTGCTGGATATGTGGGCGCCGTGGTGCGGACCTTGCCGGATGATCGCACCTACAATCGAGCAGCTCGCGAGCGAGCTAGCGGGCCGCGTGAAAGTAGCCAAGCTCAACACCGACGAGAACCCGATGACCGGGTCGCGTTTCAACGTTCGCAGCATCCCGACGCTGCTGGTGTTGAAGGATGGCAAGGAGATCGATCGGCTGGTCGGCGCGTTTCCCAAGCAGGAGATTCTACGCAGGCTAGAGTCTGTAATCGGATGAAGCTTCAGCGTCCCGCGTCCTCTGCGGTTCTCTTGGAGCGGCAGGAGATTAACCGCAGGGGACGAAGAGGAAATGCGCCGAGTAGACCGAGACTCGGACCCTGAAATGACGGGACAAAGAGGGAAATGAAGAATCTCGCACCAACTCACCGTGCTGTGAAGCTCGCTTTGCCAGGCGCGCTTCTTGTCGCGATCCTGAGCGTCGGGTTCGCGAGCCATGCGCAGGAACCGCCGAAAGAAACCGGCACGTTCCGGAAGCCGGACCTCGTCGAGCTCGTCAAACTCGATCGAACCATCAAGCTCGATATCCGCTACGCAACGTCTAACAACTTTCTCGGGAGGCCGGTCTACAAAGAAGCACGCGCGTTTCTTCAACGTCCCGCCGCCGAAGCTCTCTCGCGAGCGAACAAGGTTCTTCGCAAAAACGGCTACGGCTTGATCATTCATGATGGCTACCGTCCGTGGTCGGTGACCAAGATCTTCTGGGACGCGACGCCTGCTGACAAAAAAGAATTCGTGGCTGATCCCGCTCAGGGTTCGCGTCACAATCGAGGCTGCGCCGTTGATCTGTCTTTGTTTGACTTGAAGACCGGCAAAGAAGTCGTGATGCCGTCGGGCTATGATGAGATGACCGAGCGATCTCACATCAACTATACGGGCGGGACCGATGAGCAACGCCGATTGCGCGACATGCTGCGCACCGCGATGGAACCGGAGGGATTCGCGGTCTACGAGCCCGAGTGGTGGCATTACGATTACAAGGATTGGAAAGAGTATCCGATCCTGAACACCGGCTTCTCGGAAATTCGGAGGCAGAAATAACCGGGTCCTACTGAATGTCTTTCCGCGCGAGTTTGAGCGCCAGCTCGATGTCTCGGTCTTTTCCGGCAATCAAATCGTCTATCGTGTGCTTGATGGGATAGTCCGGGACGATTCCGTGCGAAGCGGTTTTGTATCCGGTCACTGCCATGTAGTAGGTCACCACAGGCACGACTACTCCAAGCTGAGTGTTGGGCAGCTTCACCAGCGGCGAGAATCCAGAGCTGTTGCCGTAGTAGCCACCGGCCGATTCTTCTCCAATAAACGTCGCCCGCTTGAGGTAATGCGCGTGCGAGGAAAACTCGGAGGTTGCGGAAAAGCTGCCGCCATTGATGAGGATGTAGACCTTGCCGGTGAACGTGGGCTTGCTCGGTTGATTGATGCCCCAGTTCGGATGACCGACCAGATGGATCTTGCCGTCCGCGCCCCGACTGTACATCTTCTCGGGCGTTTTGAAGTTGGGCTGATTCGTGTATTTCATGAAGCTGAACGTGTCGCTGTTGGCAACCAGATCCTCGTAGTACTTGAAGGGCTGGTCGATCAAGTAAGACAGCAACAGTTTTCCAACTTATCTTGATCAAGATACTTGATTTCGGCCGCCCGCCCAGATCGTTGATCCAGAGGGTACGCCGCTCTGGAGATCTCCTGCAGCTTCGGCGACGGGACGCCTTCAAGTCTCACTTCCTCTTCGCGTTTCGCCTTCGCGTCCCGAAGAGCCACGTCGTACGGGCTCTTCAAACCTAACATCGAGATGAGCAGGGTTGCGAACCGCAGGTCGCCGATACGTGTTTGCCTTGAAGTCTCAACATCCCCGTCGCCTGAAGCCGCGGCATCATCGTTCCAACGATTCTTGTCGCAGACATGCCATTGATCGAGCGGATCTCCATTCCCGCAATGCGATGGTCAGTGCTCGAATAGTCCCGAAACACGTAAGGCTTCTTTGCCATGACGCGCACCCGAAGGGGCAACAGCGGAGCCCGATCGTTCAACTCCGCGCGCAAATCCTCTGGCAAAACGACCGCCGTATGTCCGCACTTGATCGCATTCACCGCGGGGCCCAGCACGCGAAAGAACTCATACGCGTCCATTGGATGATCCAGCGACCGCGCGGCTTCATCGAAGATCTGGTCGAGCCTCGCCTTCGGAGTGTAACGATAGATCCCGCTGTGGCCTTCTTCGAGCGCGCGCCGCGCGATCTGAAAGTCTTCGAGTAACTGCGCCGCGGTGAACTTTGAAAGCCTGGCGTCGGGTTTCTCGTCCGGCCTGATGCCTGACGTTTGAGTGAACGCAGAGTTCGCGGGCAGAAGCAGCGCGAACGCGAATGCGAGAAGTTTTCTCATAGGGAAAGGTACCTCGTGGTTGATTGCTGAAATGAAGCTCGAAGGGCACACGGAATTCTAGTGCGGGCACGTAGACGCGGCAGTTTCTACAAAGCGCGTCCACAGGGCAATACGGACAAGGCTCCCAAAGCGAGTGCACGCTTTGTAGTGTCGTTGGGGCTTAGTGACTAACCGAACCGGGGCTCTCTCCGAGATAACTAATAGGGCCGGGAAACAGTGCCCGTCTCAAATCAAGGTTTCCAAACGGTCAGGTACAGTCGCCGCCCGTCGGGCAGCGAGTCGGCTATCACCTCAAAGTCCTTCGTGTTGTGCGAAACAAGGCCGTAGTTATGCGCGACCGCTATAGCGGCGATGAAGATATCAGCCCAAGCCTTCTTCCGTCGTTCTCGATCAAGCTTCGGAAGGTAGCGCGGGAAGATGTGTGCGGCAATAGCGGCCGCCGTTTCGTTGAGTGGCAATACAATACAGTTCACCGCCAATTCATCGATCCTGCGTTTTGCTTCTTGCCAGGGCTCGGCTAAACCTCCCTTCCTGACTATATCGTCTTCAATACCATGCAGGGCCTCAAAGATGGTAATGGAGGTCAACGCTGGCGGCACTTTGAACTCCGACTGGTAATGAGTGATTGCATCCAGAACATATTGGTGTCGGTTTCTCCAATGCGTGAACACATCGTTGTCTAATGCGAGCGATGTTCCTGGTGGCGGGTGCTCAAACGACATTCACTTGTCCGGTTGTTCTCTCTTGTCAATCAAGGAAGGTCTCTTCATCCAGTTCAACACGCCGAGTCACGCGGGTTCTTTCTTCTTCGCTGAAGCCGTCTAGAGTTGACGCGGCGAGAGCGTGATATCGCGCGATGAGTCGCGAGTCGAGGTCTCGTTCCAAGTTTATCAGCGACTGAATACGCGAATCCCAGGGATTCAAGGGCATGCGAGGTGCTTCCGGCAATTCGTAAACCGCCTGATTTGTCCGCGATCTAATCAAAACAGGGACCGGGCGTCCATCGCCACGCCCGATTTCTTGGCGCACGCGATCGAGATCCTCAACGTACGGGTCATTTATTTTCAGAGTCAGTGGTCCCAGCGGAATACTGAGCCCCAACAAGGTCCTACTGACCGGCTCAGGTCCAAACGTTTGCACTTCTGATTCCTCGATCGATCTCAGTCGTTCGCGGCCTGCTTCGTTAGCCTCAATCTCAATTGTGAGCGGATCGAGGCAATGGTAGACAAATACGCGATCTACAATAGCGCGAAAAACAAGAATGGTCGCAGCAATGTCCGTTCCTGAAAAAGCGGTTGAGGGAAGATGGAATTGGATTCCGGTCGCCCGCTCTATGACCATCAGCCAATAGCTCGTTTGGCGGCTTTGCAACAATCGGCTGATCTCGATGAGCGGTAGATTAAAGCCTAAGGCCAGATCGAGACCCGCCTCTGGCATTTGAAAGTGCACTCGCTGCGACAAGGCTAAAGCAGCATTGAGAGTAGACGCGACAAAATCATCCCGCGCGCAGTCTTTCGTCGGCGCAAGCCGGAATGAGACTTGCGCAATCTCAAATGCTGACTCGTGTTCGGTCAATCTCCCTGCGAACTCTATGTTGGCTTCTACATTCGCAGCAATTGCCACTTTTATGAGAATCTGGCCTGCGTCCTTATCTTGCGCGAATTGAACAACGGCGGCGTCAATGCCGAAGTTGAAGTCTGGGAACAATACCCTAAGAGACGCCGAATCGAGCCGCGCCGCCGGAAAGCACATCAGGCCGGACAGAACCTTCGGGGCGTACTCAGGAAGTGTCACGCGCGCAATATGCGGCAACACAGCCGGGACTGCTGCTGAACTCTCGATGTCCAAAAGAGCGCTCATAAACTGGGACTTTCCTTTGCTCCAGATTGCCGATTCTGCGATGAACCCTGTGCAAATCCTATTCTTCCGACCCTCGCGTTGCAACGTCGAGTTGCCACCATTGAGGCTCCTATGGCAAACGGAGGGGCAAGCTAGTGATCCGCAGTAAACACGCTCGCGTCAAATTCCTTTAGCGTCTTGGTGTCTTTGTGTTTGATTTCTGAATGCCGATGTCGATGGTCTTTCTGATGTAAGCTTCAGTCTTGAGCCGCTTCAGAGTACAAACTTTAGGTTGCCGACAAGCAGGCCCGCAAGCTAAAGCTTGAACTCTGAACCATAAGCGCGATGAGTTGCGACGCCGCCCTGCACGCTACTATTCTATTCAACGTCTTCGGCGGTGTGGTAACTGTCAGCATCGAACCTCAGTCAGAGAAAGGGAGTGCTTATGCAATTGTCAAAGAAGCTTCAGGAACTAGTCGATAGGATCTCGCACAACAGGGAGAAACTGCTTCAATCCGTTTCCGGGTTGAGCGACGCGCAGCTCAATCACAAAGCGGAGGACACCGCGTGGTCGGTCAGCGACGTCCTCAATCACGTTTCGATGGTCGATGAAGCCAACGCAAAGCTCACGTCAAACATGCTTAAGCACGCGCGCGCCAGCAGCCTGCCGCCCGATCCTTCGCCTGAAGCCTCGGTGATCCATTCGATGGACGAGGTATTCGCGCGGATGGGTAACGCGAAGTTTCAAGCGCCAGAATTCGTCGCGCCCCATTCGCACTCACCGATAGACGAATCGCTGGCAAGACTCAAGGCTTCTCGCGAGAGGATGCTGGCTAATGTGGAACAGCTCGACGGATATGATCTGAGCGAACTCACTTATCCGCACCCGTTTGCCGGAGACTTGAACAGTTATCAGTGGGTCTTAATGGCGGGTGCGCACGAGTTCAGACACGCCGAGCAGATAAATCGAATGAAATCGCAGCCCGGTTTTCCGCTTTGAGAAGCCGGTAAGAATAAACCGCAGAGGGCGCAGGGTTACGCAGAGGTTCTTCCTCCGCGTAACCCTGCGCCCTCTGCGGTTTATTCTGTACACTGTCGCTACAGTCTCGGAGTGACCTTCACACTCTGATCGCCCGTGGGCTAACGCATGCGCCAGCGTGTGATAGAATCTGCGACACACTTGAAGCGGAGGCTCATTGTTGAGCGACAGGCTCGTTCAAATCACTGACGCGATAGCTGCTGCGATCGAGGAACACGCGCGGCGCGAGCACCCTGCCGAATGCTGCGGCTTGCTCAGCGGCGGCAACGGTTTGATCACCGATATTCATCAGCTTCGCAACGACGCCGACAAGCCTGAGACCCGGTACTTCGCGACACCCGAAGAGCTGTTCGCGGCGATGCGGCGCATACGCGAATCGGGTCAGGCTTTGCTTGGGGTTTACCACTCTCACCCGCGCACGCCGGCTTATCCTTCGCAGTCTGATGTTGAGATGGCTTTCTACCCCGAAGCGTTCTACTTTATCATTTCACTCGAGCCGAGCGTTGAGCTCCGAGCGTTCAAGATCGGGGACGCAAGAATCGAGGATGTGGAAATAGTCCGTAGTCAGTAGTCAGTGGTCCGCAGCCTTGTACTCCTGTGGCGAGCGACTACGGACTACGGACGACTCAGCCGAAATCATGCCGAACACCCTTCGCATCACCGCCCTGTTATTCGGTCAGGCTCGCGAGTGGGTCGGATCATCGAACCTCGACCTGACGCTTGAAGCTCCCGCGACCGTCGAAAGCGCCTTCGCCCTGCTTAAGGCCCGACATCCGAGGCTCGCCGGCATGGAGCGCAGCTTGTTGTTCGCGGTGAATGAGGAATACGCGTCGCCGTCGCATCCTCTCTCGGACGGCGACCGTCTCGCCGTGCTTCCTCCCGTGAGCGGCGGTGAGAGCAGTGACATATTCGAGATAACCCGCGAGCCTATCGACATCGCGGATCTGCGAGCCCGACTCCTCGAGGGAGACTCGGGCGCGGTGGTCATTTTTGATGGAGTCGCCCGCAACAATACCAAAAGCCGGCGGACGCTTTACCTTGAATACGAGGGCTACGAGCCGATGGCGCTTGGGACAATGGAACAGATCGGGCGCGAGGTGCATGAGCGCTGGCCAATCAACCGTGTCGGCATTATCCATCGTCTTGGCCGCATCGACACAACAGAATCAAGCGTCGTCATTATCATAACGTCCGCTCATCGCAAGATCGCATTCGAAGCCTGCCATTACGCAATCGATCGTTTGAAGAAGATCGTTCCAATCTGGAAGAAGGAGTACTTCGAGGATGGAGCGGTTTGGGTGGAGAATTCAGAAGCCTCGATTTAGGAAACTTCAGAACTGCACCTTCAACGCTAATTGAATCGAGCGCGGGCCGCCAATCTGATAGAGGGGACTAAAGCTTCCGTCGCCTCCTGCGCCGAGTTCGCGTCGCAACATTTTAGTTGACTGGCCGAAAAGTGGGTCACTGAGCAAACCGGCCGGAGCCCCGAAATTCGGATGATTGAACGCATTGAAGAGATCGGCTCTCAATTGGAGATTGAGCTGTTCGCCCAATGGGAACTTGCGCCGGAATGAAAAATCCAGTTGAGAGAGAGGAAATCCACGCACGCTATTGCGACCCAATGTTCCCTGCCGACCGACCGGCGGCACAGCGAACGCTTTCGGATTTAGACGGCTTCCAGCCGCTACGTTAGAGTCATCGACGTAGAGCGGCACTCCGGGAACCAGATCTACGCGAGTCCCGACCGCGGGCACACCAAAAAGGGCGCGATTAATAATCACCGTTAGCGGCGTGGCCGTGCGTGCTCTGAAGATTGCATCAACGGACCAGTCGCGGAGAAATCTCTGTGCCAAGTGATTCAAAGACAGCCTGGGAACATCAATAGTGGCAGCGGCGGAGATTGAGTGACGCACATCAAAATCGGATGACCCGCGGTCGATTCTCGGATCAATCTTTGTGGTTGAAACATTGAATGCTGAATCTGCGGAAGCGATATCAATCGAATGTGACCACGTGTATGAAGCGAGGGCTTGTAATCCGCGCGACAAGCGGCGTTGGAACTGGAGCTGTAGCGCGTCATAATCCGACGTTGCGGCGTTTCTCGTAACCACAACTTGCGTGAAATTCGGATTGGGAAGCGAAGGTCCGCGTAAGACTTCCTTGCGCAGGAGACGACGACCCGCCGCCCCGACATATGACACCGCCATAGTTTGATTTGAACCGAGAGATCGCTCAGCAGAAACATTCCATTCGTATGTTCGCGGGAGTTTGAGACTTGGATCGAACACAAAGAGACGACCGTACGGAGGGCTGGGATTGAAATTGACAGGAGGAATCGAAATTTGGTTGAAGTCAAAAGGAAATGTCTGAAATGTCTGATCTCTGAAGTAGGGGACAGTGACGCCAATGACCGCATTGCCTGTTGGTCCAGTACCGACATCGTAGAATATTCCAAAGCCACCTCGCAAAACGGTCTCGCGTCCCTTGGCTTGAGAAACCTGATACGCAACACCAATCCGCGGAGCAAAGTTGTCGTAAGTGGTCTTCCACAACGGAGTGCCTATTGGCGCAAGAGTCATCGTGGCCGGATCGTTCAATCCGCTCACCGTAAAGGCATCGTTCCCACGTCTATCTGTGGGAGGAGTATTCACTTCCCATCGCAACCCGTAACCAAGCGTCAGCCGCTGCGTCGCTTTCCATGTGTCCTGCGCGTAAGCGGAAAAATTAGTAAACAGAGGAAACCGATCTGCGGCAACCTGAGCGTCGACAAATGATGGGCTATTAGAGATCACTGCGTTCGTACTGGCGTAGACTGCAACTACCGCAATTCCAGTCTCGCCGAGCGCCGACGAGTTGGGTGCAAGTCTACGATAGTCAATACCGAATTTTAGCTGATGTCTTCCTTTGGTAATCAGAAAGTTATCAACCACGTTCAATTGATGCTGAGAACTTGAGACATCATTTAGGCCCAGGACGTAACTAACAGGACCCAAACCAAAATTAAATAAAGACTCTCGGTGATTTGCGGAAGGGGGAAACATAACTGAATCTGGAAGTGGAACTCCTCCCAGGAAATCATCAAGCGAGAAAAACCCTGCCCCGGTGTTCCCGCTGTAATTCACTCGCAGATCGTTGCTGGTTCGCGATGAGATGGCTTGAGTTGACCCTAGCGTCAGAGTCGTTGCATTAAGCTGATTCGTTTCCAATTGATTCAGCGGGAGGCCTCGCTGAATATTTTCGGAAGGAGCGTAGTTGAAGCGCCCAAACAGACTAACTCCATTGCTTACTCTGTGATCGATCCGAATGCTGGTAGCGTTCAGAGTAGATGGGTTCGAATAGCCGGCAAATGATTCCGCGAATCCGTTGCCCAAGTCTCGACCGTTGGGAATTGGGAACGCGTTGAGAAAAGGTTTGAGCGGGGCTGGTGCGGCGCTACGGACCGCTATCGTCGGAGATGATGTGATTGCAAATTGTGGTTGACGCAGACGCAAGCCCTCGTACGAAAAGAAGAAGAACGTTCTATTCTTCACGATTGGTCCACCTATGACACCGCCAAAATCGTTTTGTCGTAAAGCAGGCTTTCGCTGTCCACGGCTATTCGCAAACCAGTCGTTAGCATCGAGCGCATCGTTGCGAAAGTAGTCGAAAACGTCGCCGTGAAACTGATTTGTCCCAGAGCGAGTGATAACCGACACCTGAGCGCCCGGCATTCTGCCGAACTCAGCGGCGTAGGTCGAGGTTTGAACGCGGAACTCTTGCAGCGCATCAACCGACACGAGATTGTTTAAGCCTCCAAGAACATTGAATGTCGGAATAGTTCCTGCAAGGGCCTGATTGGAAACGTTACCCGCATTGGCGCTAACCCCATCGACCGTGAAGTAGTTGGCATTAGCGCGTTGTCCGTTGACGCTGAATTGTCCTTGCTCGGCGCCATTGGACCTCGTTAGGACTGTCCCTGGGGTAAGTTCAATTAAGGAACCAAAGCTTCTCCCGTTGAGCGGCAGGTTCTCTACGAATTGATGATCAACGACCGTGCTCACCGCAGCGGATTCGGTCTGAACAAGGGATGCTCCTTCAACTGTGACTGATTCACTGATCTGTCCCACCTTTAATTGAATCTTTAGCGCCACTTGATCATTGACGCGCAGGACGACATTGTTAATTTGAACAGTGGCGAATCCTCGTCGTTGGGCTGTGACAACATAGTGACCAGGCGAGAGCAAGGGCATGACGAAGTATCCCGCCTTGTCCGTCATAGTCGCCCTTCGTAGCGAGGTCTCGACGTTGGTTACTGTGATATCCACGCCCGAAACTACCGCTCCTTCTGGGTCCAAGACCATGCCGTAAAGTATGGCTGTGGATGATTGAGCGGATGCGATCGACACCAGCCAGCTAATTGGCGCGCTCTGCCAAAAGCCAGCAAGAACAACGAAAAGAACCACCAAGATCATTGATAGCGGCGAACGCGTTTTGAGCTTGCGGCTAGCCATTATTCCAACTACCCGTTTCTCGAAGTCTGGAGACATGCGCAATCCCTCCTTTCACTCGTCACCTGAAATCGTTGATCAGAACGACGTCTCTAGAGTCATGCATCCGCGAGCAGACAAGTTGGCCGTCGCTGGACCAGTCAAAGCCTAAGATCTTTTCGGAAGTGAATTGGGTGAGCTGCTTTGGTGGGCGGCCGCTGATTGGTTGACTCCAAATGTTTGAGATGTCGACGTAACTGATAGCTTGACCATCAGGTGTCCAGCGCAGCGGAACGATGCTGGCGCAGCGCACATCAAAGACCTTTGTTGGCAATCCGCCTGTGAGAGGGATTAGCGCTATCTGGAACGGAGAGGTTCTATCCTGCTTGTACCAGCAGGCGATTAGCGTTCCGTCAGGAGAGACCGCTGCTCCGCTGGACGGAGTATTCGCTAACAGCATCGGCTCGCCTCCGTCAATCGGCGCCTTCCACAAGGTTTTCTCTTCGATGCTAGTGTCTACTCCGCCCTTTGAATAAACCACCCAAAGCCCATCCGGCGAAACGGTGGGTTGAACCTCGCCGTCGCCATCGCCATGCGTCAGTTGAATAGGATTGCTGCCGTCCACGTCCATCCGCCAGATGTGGGAAGCGCCTGATGTGCCACGGTCGGAAGCGAAGACGATGTAGCGGCCATCCGGCGAAGCCTTCGGCTGGAGGCTCTTACCGGCATTCGCAGTCAGTTGTTTTGGATTCGTTCCGTCCGCATTCACGATCCAGATATCGCGTCCGCCGCTGGTATTTACCAGACAGAGAATCCTGCCGTCAGAAGTCCAGGACACAGACCCGGCAAGTTTACGCTCCCCGAACGGGATGGATCTCGTACTAGTGGGATCTCCTTTGGGCGCAATCCACAGGCTGCTTAGTCGTGCAGACTGAATGGTCACGAGGCTCTTACCGTCAGCAAATAGGCTAACGTCAACGTAGCCTTCGAGATCGTTCGTGATCTTGCGCGGCTCCCCGGTTGGATATGGAATGCGCCAGAGTTGTTTAGGAGCCGCATCCGTCTCCATGGCTGACGCGACGAGGCCGCTGCCATCTGACAGCCAGGCGATGCGGTCGATGGCGCTCCATTTGTAACTGAACTGTTCTTCCTCTGCCGTCGCGACGTGAACGCCGAACACGCTCAGGGTCGTCCCGGACAACCCAGCGCACGCAATCAGACTTCCTTCGGGCGACCACGCTGGTGAATAGAGATCTTCGGGTTTCTTCCGCGAGACTAGTACGCGCTCACCAGTGCCATCCACGTTCGCCACCAGTAACAACGATGTCTCTTCATCCTGGTATCTTGTAAAAGCGAACTGCTTGCCGTCAGGCGCAAAGCTGATGGGCCGATGCCCGTCCACATCTGCGAGTACCTTTGTGGCTTCGCCGCCTCGGGCTGGAATCCTATAAAGCACGTCGTTACTCACGTAAAAGATATCTTCGCCATCTGGTGAGTAGGTCGGGCAGACAACCTTGTCCGACTGCACAATCTGCTGGCTACTGCTAGTTCCGAGTCGCTTGACCCACAGACCATTCCTTGTGGTGTAGGCGATGTCATGACCATCCGGAGAGACAGCGACGCCCCCGGCCTTCTCAGTATCGGGAATGCGCTCGATTCGCATTTGATTGGGTGACGAACGCGGCCTGCTTCCAAGCCGATTCAGACCAAAGGTCGTGCCAAAGGCGACGATGGCGAAACTCGCAAGTACCAAGGCGGCGCCGGTCTTATGGCGTTTGATTCCACTTACGACGTATTCGAAAGTTGACACCGTAGAGACACCCGCTGCGTCGCTGGTTGCCAGCACTGAACCGTCTATCTTCCGTGCTGCGGTTTGAGCGCTCACACTTGTAACTGTTTTGTCTTCTTTCAGGCTTTTCAGATCAACGAGCAACTCCTCGATCGTTTGATAGCGCTCTTCTTTCTTTTTGCGGAGTACCTTCGCAATGAGGCGCCGTACTTCCTCAGGTGTGTCAGTCAGCGGCGGTGGTTCTCTTTTCATTATGGCGGCAATCAACTCATTTGCGGTCTTTCCTTCGAATGGAGCGCGGCCGGCGAGCATCTCGTAAAGCACAACACCGAAGCTGAAGATGTCGCTTCGCTGATCTACCGGCCGGCCTTGCGCCTGCTCAGGCGACATGTACTTCACGGTACCCATCACCAGACCAGAGGATGTCTCTGTCTTGTCGGTCTCGATTGGTTTAGGAGATCGCTCTTCTTGCTGAGTGAGTTTCGCCAATCCGAAGTCAAGGATTTTCACGTAGCCATCCGGCCGCAGCATGATGTTCTCAGGCTTGATGTCGCGATGCACGATCCCTGCTCGATGCGCTGCTGAAAGAGCGCTCGCTATCTGAACAGCGATATCCAAGGTTTCAGACAGAGTTAATGGCGCCTGCTTCAGATGCTGACGGAGCGTTTCGCCTTCGACAAACTCGGTCGCTATGAACTGCTGTTCGTTCACTTGGCCGAGTTCATGAATCGTCAGGATGTTCGGATGATTAAGCGCCGATGCAGCCTGCGCTTCTTGCTGAAACCGGCGCAGGCGGTCCTTGTTTCTGGTGTAATCCGCGGGCAAGAGCTTAAGCGCGATTCGCCGATTTAGTAGCTTGTCTTTGGCGAGGTAGACCTCACCCATGCCGCCTCGGCCAATCGGGCCGATGATTTCGTAGTGCCCGATGGCTTGGCCTTCCGCCAGTTGGGGTTCACCAGTTGCCAGGAGGCTTGCGGCCACTTGAAAGGCGGGCTCATCGACGAAGCTCAACCCTTGCTCGTCCGCGGTAATTAGCGATTCAACCTCTCGTCGCAGTTCCTCATCGCCGGCGCAGGTGCGCTCGACGAAAGCAGGGCGTTCCTCAGCCCTCAGCTCAATGGCGGCCTGGAAGATTTCGTCAACTCGTTGCCAACGTTCAGAAGTCATAGCTCACGCCGTCGCCGATATTCGCCGTTCCTATCTCCTACAAGCGAGAATTTCAAGTGAAAAGCATCATGTCTTGTTCATTTCACGACGCAACCAGGCCTTGGCTGAGCGCCACTCCCGTGTGACGGTCATAGGCGAAATCTTCAGCACTTCGGCAGTCTCCGCGATGCTCAGGCCGCCAAAGAATCGTAATTCGATGATCTGGCTCTTGCGGGGGTCGAGAGTCGCAAGAGCTTTCAGCGCGTCGTCGAGAGCAACCAGCTCCTCGGCGCGCTTGTCGTTCACTATCATCGCCTCATCGAGCGGAACTTTGCGCTCCCCTCCGCCTCGTTTCGCATAACAATGGCTGCGCGCGTGATCGATCAAAATGTGTCGCATCACCTGGGCTGCTACTCCAAAAAAGTGCCCACGGTTCTTCCACGGCATGTTCTGCTGATCGACCAGACGGATGTATGCCTCGTTGATGAGCGCCGAGGTTTGCAGGGTGTGACCGGGACTCTCGCGGGCCATGTAATGCCTGGCCAGCCGTCGCAGTTCGGCGTGCACTAGCGGAATCAACTCATCTAAAGCGGCCTGGTCGCCTTTGCTCCAGTTGATTAAGAGTTGAGTCACTTCATTTGGTAGAGCTGCCATGGCGGTAATTTTGGAGTGCGGCGTCGCTGCCGCCGCGCTCCAAATGTGGCCTCCGAGAATGCTATTTCACCATAATTACCAGCGTTCCCCAAAAGAAATTTCGCGATGATGATGCAATTCGGCTGAAGTCCTCGCTTTAAGGGATGAACTAGAAAAAAGCGAGAACGGCAAAGGCGCCGGATTGCTGGTCAGGGCCGTTCTTCGTTGGCGTGACGTTTTTCAACAAGGAGAATTTCCCATGCATAGAAAAAGAATTCTGTTGGCCGGCGTGCTGGCAGCTTTTATGGTGTCAATCGGAGCGATGGTGCCGCTACACGCAGCGACAACCCAAGGGGCCGCAGCCACACAGAAGCCCAGCTCCGCCATCAACGTAACAACCACCGTTTACGACTTCGACGTCACTGGTGCGCAACTCCTTCTGAGGAGTGACGATTACAACACCACGGGCCAAGCGACCTACACCACGGTCAACGGCAAAGGAGCGACCCTCCTCGTTAGTAGCACGATCACCGCGGACGGGCAGTGGTTGCTCGGTTTTAGTGGCCAATCGGGGCGGACGCTGTGGATCACGCCGAACCAAGGCATTGACAACTCGCAGCCCGCGGCGCCACCCGCCGGGTATTATGACATCCAGAAGGCCTACAGCGTCTGTCGTGACCAGAACGAAAACATCGTGCCCTTCCCGAGCCTAGTCAACGGAAGCGGCGACTGCTCGCTCGGGGTTAATTTCGATTACGGAGGCATCCTCTACAAACTGCTGGTGAGGCCGGGATTGCTGGACGGGACGCTGTGTCCTTCCGGCGGATGCCCTGCGACCGGCTTGGCCAGAGTCACTTGCAACGCAGTCAGCAACAGTAAGTGCGTGAACTGGACCATCACGCCTAACGCGGCCGCTCCCCTTGTCGGCGTGTCCAACCTTTACAGCTATACCGGTCCCCGCGGGACCCCGTGGGTTTTCATCGGCCAGTATTACAACACGTTTCGGATTAACGCTTCGAACCCATAACGAACCTTCCGGTTCTTTGCGGCCATGAAGCGTTGCGGGAAGTGAGCGTTTTATTGGAGACCGATATGCCACGGCTTTGTCTTGCATTAGCGATTCTGATTCTTCTTGGTGGCGCTTCAATCGCCGCGGCCCAAACCTCTCGCTCGACTGTGGATTACACCAATCGCGCTATGGCTCGTTACGCCCACGGAGACCTGGACGGAGCGATCACCGACTTTGGCATAGCCATAGCCTTTGATCCAAGCTATGTGGTGGCCTTCTTCAACCGCGGACGGGCGCAGCACGACAAGGGAAATCTAGATGAGGCGATTGCCGATTACACGAAAGCAATCACCTTGGACCCGCGCTTTGCCCCGGCCTACAACAATCGCTGCGCCGCGCTCCAGCAGGAAGGCGACCTGGGCGGGGCTATAGCGGATTGTAACAAAGCAATCGAGCTCAGGCCCCGCTTGGCGGAGGCCTACTTGAATCGAGGGAATGTCCATCAGCTAGCAAGAGACT
>CAZJQQ010000043.1:0-67421 GCA_964548075.1 uncultured Clostridia bacterium
CAATCATCGCTCCACCGACGCGGGGTCGGCGGAGGCGGCGCTCCTCACGGCTCGCCCTAGCTTATCAATCATCGCTCCACCGACGCGGGGTCGCCGGAGGCGGCGCTCCTCACGGCTCGCGCTAGCTTATCAGTCATCGCTCCACCGACGCGGGGTCGGCGGCGGCGTCGCTCCTCACGGCTCGCGCTAGCTTATCAATCATCGCTCCACCGACGCGGGGTCGGTGGAGGCGCCACTTCCCAAGCTCCTTTTGCGGCGTCATTTCTCCAACAACATCTGCTTGGCCGCCGCGAGTTCCTTGAGCTTGTCCGGGCCGACCTTTGGATACGCGAGATCCATGGACCCCAGAGTGTCGATGATGGCGGCGGCCACCACGAGGCGCGTGAACCACTTGTTGTCGGCCGGCACGACGTACCACGGGCCCTGCTTCGTGGCCGTGTTGCGGATCATATCTTCGTACGCTTTCTGGTAGTCGTCCCAATAAGCGCGTTCGTTCATATCGGAGCCGGAGAATTTCCAGTTCTTATCGGGCATGTTCAGCCGTTCGAGAAATCGCTTCTTCTGCTCCTTCTTCGAGATGTGCAGGAAGAATTTGCAGACGGCGATGCCGTTGCGGCTGAGGTAGCGCTCGAAGGAACGGATGTCCTGAAAGCGTTCCTGCCAGATTTTTTTTGTGATCAACTCCGGCGGAATCTTCTGCTTGTCGAGAATTTCGGGATGCACGCGCACCACCAGCGTTTCCTCATAGTAACTGCGGTTGAAGATGCCGATGTCGCCGCGGTTTGGCAGGCACTTCATGCAACGCCACAGATAGTCGTGGTCGAGGTCCTCGGCGGAAGGCGCCTTGAAGGAAAAGACCTGGCAACCCTGCGGATTGACGCCTGACATTACGTGCTTGATGGCGCCGTCCTTGCCGGCGGCGTCCATCGCCTGGAAGATGAGGAGCAGTGCCCGATTGTCCTGCGCGTAGAGCTTGTCCTGCAATTCGGCCAGCGCCTCGACGCCCATCGTCAGCGCTTCCTTAACTCGCGGCTTGTCTTCGTTCGTGAACTGCTGCGTGTCGCCGGGGTCAATGTCTTTCAGGGAGAATCCGGCGCCGTCGGTGACGCGAAACGGCTTCGCGATGCGGTGGGCCTCCTCGATAATTTCTTTTGTTTCCATAGTCGTTCACTCCTATCGAGATGGACCTGATTTTCATCTGATCAAGCAATTCAGTATTGCACCTGGGGTTTCAGCATCGAAACGGTTTTCGGGGACGGAGCCTTCGCTTCTTTTGGTTTCTTGGGTTTGCTGCTACGGACCAGGCTCATTACATCCCCGTTGGAAAGCAAGCTTCTATAGCCGCGGTAGTTCCAGGCGGGAAGCAAGAGCATTCGCTTTGGCATTTCCTTCTTGACGATTGCGGTTACCTGTTTCGTTAAATAGTCGTCCTGGCTTAGGGTTGGATCAAGCTCAACAAGCTCTCCCGCGATCGTCACCTGGGACTTGATAAAAAGATTCAGGCTAAATTTGGTCGCATACCCTTGCTCAATCAAACCGAAAAGCAATTCTGATAGGGCGTCAAAGCTACCACGTCCCGGCTTTGGTTTGACGATCTCCGCGATTACGGCGTCGATTTTCTTGATCTTTTCAGGGTCGGGTGGCAGACCACCTTCCAGTAGAGTTCCGACGTACTTGTGCAGGCGCTTGGAGTCTCTGAATTGAACGCCGAGCATCAGTTGTAGCAGAGCGATCCGGTCCTGACGTGGGAATCTCCCCATTAGGCCCCAATCAAGCAACGCTATCATATACGGGTTCTTGGGATCGCCTGTCACATGATAGACATTGCCGGGATGCGGATCACCGTGAAAAATAGCTTCCGACTTGGACGAAAAGATGACGTCGGTAGTCATCAAGTCGGTCAATCGTCGCGCCATGATGGCCCGCTGTTTAGCGTCGCCCTTGAACGCGTTGATGATTTTCTCACCCTGGATAAACTCCATGACGCTTACGTGGATGGTCGAGATAGGAAATACCTCCGGCACGACCACCTTCTTGCTGCCCTTATAGTACTCTCGAGCGTAAATGAAGTTTTTCTGCTCGTCCGTCACGTTGATCTCGTCGGTCAACGACCTGCTGATCTCCTTGAACATGTCGGCCAGGGGCATCGAGCCGAGCTGATAAAAATCGTGATTTGCGGTGAAATACACGGCCAGACCATCGATGATTTTCAGGTCTTCCGGAAGGCAGACCAGAACGTAAGGTTTGACGACTTTGCAAATCGCCTCCTTCGGCGCATTAGCTCCTGGTGGAGTCAATTTGGCGCGAATCACCGCTCCAACGCTTGCCTCGGCAAGCATCTGGTCCGCAAACTGTACCTGATATTTGTCGATCTGTGGTTTGCCGACATCCTCCGTAATGAACTGAACCAGTTCGTCGCGCGTCATCGTGTGAATTCCATTTTCGAGGTCCTGCAGCGCGCTCCTGTAGTCGGCCGCCAGACCAGGATTCCTGGCCAGAATCTGACCAATCTTCTGAAGACTCGGAACCTTGGAAACGAATTCTTTGAGATACTCGCCCCGGGAAGTACCAGGAGGAAGCAAAGCCAGGCTGACCAGTTTGTCCAAGAGACGATCGTCCGAAAGATGATCCAGAAAGTACAGCAACGCATCGTGCACGATGGGACTCATCGAGGCGGCGCTCGCGGGTATGATGTCCAGGACTTTGGACTGGTGCACAAAGAACTCCAACAACAGAGGACGAACAGGATCAAAATTGACGTGCTTTAGCAGTGACAATGCCTGCTCTTTTGAAATCGGAGGTCTATCCTTTATCCCGGCGGACTCGGCTAGACTCTGCAGCTTCTTAAGCTCGGATTCGAGTTCGGCGGTTGAGACATCCTGAAGCCCGGAGGCCTTCGCAAAGTCCAAGAGCACCTTCTGAATCTCCGGGTTGAATTCCTTTAACAGGTCCATCAACAGCGGAAGCCCCGAAGCCCCCGGCTTAAACTGCTCGTAGTGACTGCGCGGAGTTGGCAGAGGAATCTCTTTACGAGAAGTTTGGATTGGTCTGGGAGTCGCTGCGCGCGAAATGGGAGAGAGCAGCAGGGCCTGTCCGAGAAACAGCACCGTGAAAATAAGCAAACTGCTTACTCTTCTTGCTCTCGCGATGGAGAAGAGTCTCGGATTCATGCTTGGGCCTATTGATAGTGTGGAAAACATAAGAGAAACCTCGTGCCTTACTTAGAAGGCGGCAGTTCATTCTGTCTCAACCTTCAGCGTTTGATAGCTGAAGAAAAGTAGGCGGCTCGTTGCGGCTACACGCTCTAACCCAGACTGTAATGTACAATCAGGTTTGATTATACCAGCGGCGGGGATCCCTAAATACTGTCAAAACTGACAGTTCGTTATGAGAAGCTGAACAGTATACCTCGCCGAGTCTGATCTACCCAACCCAAAACTTATGCTCGCGCTTAATTTTCAGAGACTCTTGCAAAAACCCCCAACTTCAGTTGGGGGATGTTTCATCTCAACCTAAGGCTCGACGGCGCCTCTCCCCTCCGCGGTGATTAGCCCCTCTCCCGCGCGCCACTCGCGGCGCGAGTGGCGCGCGGGAGAGGAGAGACGAACAGACGAGCGTCACCCACAACACACGTAGGCTGAACTTAACGATCCCCCAACTGAAGTTGGGGGTTTTGCAAGAGGCTTCAAACTATCAAATCAATGCTCTTTGCTCAGTCTACCCAGTGCAGCACGTTGCGCAGAACCGACCATCGTTCCTTTGGGGGCTGCGCATTTTGTCCGAGGACCCAGTGATCGTATAGCGACTGGATCGTGCCGTCCTTCTTCTTCAGGTCGATCCACAATCCCAGGAATCGCGCAAACTCGATGTCATGCCTCGCCACTGGATAGGCCAGCGGTATCTTGAGGATGACTGGGTGAGGGACGGCCACCGAGAAGGCAGGACGGAGTAGCGAAAAGAAAGATCCCCGCTCAGCGGTCATGACCAGCGCGTCAACGGGCTCGCCCCTCGCCTCGAAGAAGTCGTCGAGGCTAGCCAGTTTCAAGGGGAGCTCAACCGTGGTCACGCCCGGGAACTCCCGATGAATCAGCATGAGGAGATAGGGCAGGTCGGGAACCCCCACTCGGAGACCTGGAGTCTTGCGGATCCAATCCGCGTTCGCGAAGTCCGCGCGGCGATAGTCCGGGACTATGAAAGCCAGCGTCTCATCGAGGTAGGGTGGCGAGAAGTCCATCCGGCTGGCCCGGCGCGTAGTCACCATCACCCCGGCCATGACCACGTCGCACAGGCCCTTTTCCAGGGTCTCGGGCAGTTGATCGGGAGAGACGGGAACGAACTCGAGCCCGAGACCCAACTCCTCCGACAGGGCGTAAGCCATCTCGATGTCGAATCCAACGAGGTCGCCACTGCCGTTCACGAAGTTGTACGGCAATCCGAATCCGATGTAGCCCACTCGCAGACGCCCCCGCTCACGCACCGCATCCAGCAATGAGGCGCCCTCGCGCGGGAGCGGGAGCGGCTCCTTCGGCAGTTCGCTCAGGACCACGGCTTCCTGCGACGGCGGATGAAGGAACTGCATCCCCAACGCCAGCTTGTCCTTGTCGTAGCCCCCCTGACCCGTCACCCGGAGCAGCAGCGTTATCCCCGCCATGGTGACCGCGGTCGCCACCACCGTGATCAGGCAGTAGCGAAGTATGCGTGGCGCCGAGAAGCGAAGCTTGCCGGTAAATGCGTAAGTCCCGGCCAGCGCCAGGACGACCATGTGCATCGCGGCGGCCAGAGTGCCAAAACGCGAGTTGACGATTCCAGTAGCCAGAAAGAGCTGGAACGTGTCCGAGGGGATGCGCGCCAGATCCAGAAGAAAGGGCATCGCTGTGTTCATGCTGCCAAACAGGCTCACGATCCCTGTTAGGGCGACCTGCGCGCGAGTAGCTATCGACACCACGGTATCGGAATACCACGCGGCGAAGAGCACGAAACTGAGAGAGAGCAGCTTGGCCACGTGCGGGAAATTGTAAAACGTAGGGATGATGATGTCGGCTGGCGCTCCTTCCTCCGGCTCAGGGAATCCGTGTTCCTCGAGCAGTTCCTTCGAGCGGTCGATGAGGACGGCAAGCACGACGAACAGATCGCCAGTCATGAATGCGGTAATCAGCGCATCCTTGGTTGACTGCAGAATGCGGCGCACCGGGATCGGAGTCAGACACGCGACCAACCCGGGCAGGATCCAGAAAACCAGGAGCATCGACATCGCTCCATAGCCGATCAGAAAGACTCGCAGTCGGCCCACCTGCTCGGTGTCGATCGTGCCCACAGTGTTGGCGGCGATGGCGAACAGACCGATCGGCGTCAACCGCACCGCGAAGTGGTTCGCGCGCGACAGCGTCTTCTCCAGAACCGTCAGGATCTCAAGCAGCGGTTCCTTCTTCTCTATCTTGATCAGAGCGATCCCCAGGAAACCGCTGAAGAGGACGACCGCGGGCACGACGTTGTTGGCGAGGGATTGGAAGGCGTTCGTCGGAATGTAGAGAGAAATGAAGTCGAGAGGGGGCGCCTCCTCGACGAGAGAGGTGCTGAAGAAAGACGCCGTCTCGACCGTGGGGAACGCAAGCGGCATCAAGAACACCAGGCTGAGCGTCAGCCCCCACAGCGCAATCGTGAGGAGCCCGACCCGCAGGAAGAGACGGCGGGCCTGCGCAACGTCCAGGCTGCCGAAGCCCGCAATCACCGAGACGATGACGTAGGGCAGCACGGTCATCTGGAGGAGCCGAACATAGCCGTCGGCCGCGAACTTGAAAACCCCGGCGCGCTCGCCGAGGAACACCCCAGTCGCGATACCCAAACCCAGCCCAAGGAGAATATTGCGTGTGGAACGTTTCATTTATCCCAGCCCTTCTGGAATTGCCTCGTGCTCTTGCAGCGTGTAATCGAGCCTCAGGTCGATACTCTACTGGCGGTGGCGCCTCAGTGCTCGCGGAGTGCGGTGCGCGCGGATTGGAGCGCCTTGCGGTGGACCTCGAGGGTATACCCGGTGTCGCGTGCCAGCCGCGGACTCGCCTCGAACAGGTGCCGGACCACGTCCGGCGCGATGAGCACAACCGCAGTGTCCTCCAGCGCGACGGCCCGCATGTCCGCGGCCTGATGGCCGTGCATCCCCGTTTCTCCACAGAACTCGCCCGCCTGAATCGTCGCGATCTCGCTCGCTTGGCCATCCCTGACCATCTGTAGCGAGACGGCGCCTGACACCACGAAGTACACCCCATCGAGGTCATCGCCCTCGTCGAAGAGCCGCTCGCCGGCGCCGAAGGTCAGCGGCCGAGTCCGGGCATGGTCTTCGGGAGGGATCTCCGGGAGACGCGGGAACTGGCCCAGAAGGTCGGCGGCCTCAGGCTGCGGCGCACTGAAGGGGCGCTCCTGCTGGTGCTGCAGGGCAACGTACACGGGGTAGGGCATCGTGAACCCGTGGCGTTTCGCCATGTACCAGATGCGGGTGACCAGCTCGTTCTTGACGGGCCACCGGTCTTTTTCCGCCGTGCGGTAGACCAAGCGGTACTTGACGCTGAACTCTTCATAGCTCAGCGTCGCGACGATCGGTTTCGGGCTTTTGAGGACGCCCTCGGTCTGGAGTAGCAGCTCGAGCAAGGCCTGGCGTACCTTGTAGGGGGGATCCTGGAAGCTGAACCCGACGTCGATCAACTCCATGCGGTTGGGCCGGGGCCGCGAGAAGTTCAGGATCGTCTCCTTGTTCAGCGTCGAGTTGGGGACGACCTGGGTGGCGCCGCCCAGGGCCTCGATGTGCGCCGACCGCCAGTTGACCTCTTTCACCACCCCCGAGACGCTGCCCACCTCAATTGTTTCGCCCACCTCGAACGGGCGCTCCATCAGGAGCACGAGGCCCGAGAACAAGTTGCCCAGCGGTTCCTGCAGAGCGAGGCCGACAACAATCGAAGTGACGCCGAGGGCCGCGACAGCACCCTGGATCTCCCGCCCCCAGACGATGGAGTAGACCATCGCAAGGCCGATCGCGACCAGCAGCAGGCGCAGCAGATCGCGCAACAACCTTGGGACCTTGCTCTGCCAGGTGCCTTGCCGAGCCGATTCGAACACCAGGTTGTTGACGAACCCCATGATGGCGACGATCACGGTTGCAAAGCACAACGTCTCTGTGAGCCGTACCGCGAGGCTCGTTCCTGGCAGAAGCAAGACCCACTGGAGAAAAAGCGTGAGGGCCACGAGTGGAACCACCCATGTGCGGACGAACCGTACCGACGCGGCTACGGGATGACCCGCCCGCGCAAGGGCGAACGCCAACTCATTGAGCGCCACGAGCAGCACAGGAAAGCCAACCACCAGGCCGAGCGCTAATGCCCACTGCTCCTGGACGTGGTTCAGGAGTTCGTTCATGCGGTGGCCTCGTCCAGAAGCGAGAACAGCTCGACCGGGCCCATGCCGCGCACATCGGTCCTGGTCGCCGACCCGAAGGGGACTAAATCGCGCACGCGCTCGTAGACGGGGCGCGTGACCCGGATCGACGTCTTGCCGTCGGACTCGATCTCCCTGGCCAGCTTCACGGTGTCGCCCCAGAGGTCGTAGATGAACTTGCGCCGGCCTACCAGGCCGCCGATGACCGGTCCGGCATTGATGCCGATCTCGGCGACGAGGTGCACGCCGCGCTCGGCGTTGAAGCGCTTTACGATGCGCACAACCTCGCGAGCGAAATCGACCATGCGCGCGGTGTGATCGGGGCGTTCCACCGACAACCCCGAGACGGCCAGGTACGAGGAGCCGATGGTGCGGACCTTTTCCACGCCGTGCTGCTCAGCAGCCTCGTCGCACGCGGCCACGATGTCGCTGAGCAGGGCCATCGAGTCGTCCTCACCGAGATCGGGTGACAGCGACTCGAACCCGACGAGGTTGACGTACGCTACGGTGACGTCCGCGAACGACTGGCGCGCCTCCGCATTGCCGTCGCGCACCTGCGCCGCGCCTGACGCAGGCAGGAGGCTCACCAGGAGCCGCTCGTTCTCCAGCACCTGGCGATCCAGCTCCTGCCGGTTGGTGCGAATACTAGCCACCATTTCGTTGAACGCTTCGCCCAGCTCGCGGTACTCGTCGGTGGCGATCACCTCGACCTTGACGTCGAGGGCGCCCTGGCTCACCTGCCTGGCCGCCCGCACCAGCGCGGTGATGGGCCGCGTCAGGACCTGGGCCAGCAGCAGCGCCATGAGTGTGGCGAGCAACGAGAGGCCGGCGCCCCAGGCGAGAACGCGCTTCGCGTAGACACCGAGCGGCGCCATCGCCTCGGCCTCGTCGATCTTCGCGATCATTCCGAACCGTAACGAGTCCATGTCGACGGGCCCGTACGCCATCAGCACCGGGACGCCGCGGTAGTCGTTGAGCGCCTTCACGCCGTTCTCGCCCCGAAGCGCCGCCGTCGCGGCCTCATGCTTCACTGGGATGGTGAGGATCGTCGTGTTGAGCCTGTCGACGGCGTCGACGGTACGACTCGTGAGTGTCGATCGGCGCAATGTCGCGAGGAACGCGGCCCGATCCTCGATCAGGAAGCGGGAATCGGTCCGCATCGTCTGATCGGGGCCGAGCAGGTAGACCTCGCCGGTCTTCCCCAGGCCCTCCGCCTCCCATTGCCGATTGCCTGAGAGCGCCTCGCTGATCGGCTCGATCGGCAGGCGGAGCAGCATGATCGCGCTCATGCGCGGACCGTCGAAGACGGGCGAACCGACGAAAGCCTTGGGGCTGCCCAGTGCCGGGCGATACGCTTCGAAATCGGCCACCCGGTAGTCGTCCACGTCCTGCGAATTGCGCAGGTTCCCCACGAGCTCCGCCAGGTTGCTCGACGCATAGGGGCCGTACGTCAGGTTGGTGCCCAGAATGGAGGACTGTTCGAGACTGAAGAACACGAAGAGGGTCTCGGGGTCCACCAGGAGGAGGTTTTCCTGGCCGAGCCGATCGACTTGGGCCTGCAGTATAGGCAACCACCGCGCCACGGCCTGCCCGTAGGCGCTTTTGTCCGTGGCCGAGCGGTTCACGCGTCTCGGGCCGTACGGCTTCGGCCCGGTCGCGATGTAGTGGTAGTGCAGGTACATGCCCATCGACGTCTTCGGCAGCAGGCTCTCTTCGGGCACCTTAATCGCCGAGTGGTTCTCCAGCGCCGGCTCGAACTCTTCTCGGTAGAAACGTTTCACTTCCGCCTGCATCTCAGGCGTGACGGGCTCGCTGGCGAGCTGCCGGAACGCGGCCGACAGTTCCCGAGAGGCGTCCGTTCCGATCCGCGATGCCGACAGGCTCAGGACCCCGTTGCGTGCGGACGTGAGAATGTTCCGGACCAGCGCGGCCTTCGATCGCTGCAAGCCCATGAGCTCGCGCTCGGAGGCTGCACGAAGGCTCGCGCGGGCGCTGACATAGCCGATCCAGGACACCACGCCGATGGCCACCAGGGTCAGAAGAACGAAGGCGGTGATCAGTTTCGACTGAACGCTGAACGAGCGGGGGTATTTCATCTGGATTTCGGCTCCTATGCGAGCGGCGGCGCAGTCAGGCGGCGGTACTCCCGCAGCAGGAGCACGGCGACCCCGATGGCGATCAACACGACCGCGATGTTCGTGTGAGCAAAGCCCGCCACGCCGAAGCTCAGCATGTGCGTGCCGAGGAACACGACCCCGGCCGCAAGCATGTCGCCGCTCCGCACGAAGAAGGTGTCGATGGCTTGCTTAGCCTTGTACTTTTCCTCACGGCTCGTGGGCAGCCACAACATCTGTTTGCCCGTGTTCATGACCGAGTAGTCGGTACTGTTTTCGGCGATCTTCACGTAGAGCAGCACCGACAACGCTGCCCCGACTGAAGCCAGCCCGTAGGCCCCGAAAGCCACGATCGGAAGCGCCAACAGGACGCCGCGCATGCCGAACTTCTTCACGATGCGCGACACTAGGAATGCCTGAATTAGGATGGTGGCCACGTTCGTCCAAAAGAAGTATTTGCCGTAGAACGTGCCGATGAATGCTTCCTTGTTGAATGCTGGATTGTCCGCGGCCTGGGCGTTGCCCGTCGTCACCACCGCCTGGCCGAGGATGTACTCGCCGACCGTGTTGACGATGTTCAGGAGGACAAGGAAGAGAGCGATGAGGCTCAGATAGCGGCTCTTTAGCACCAGGGCGAAACCGTTGCCGGCCTTCATCTTCTCCTGCGGCGGCGCTCCAGCGGCAGCGGCGCGGCGGCCCAACACCCGGTACAGCCCGAGATGCAACAGCAGGATTCCGGCCGCGATCTCCATCATGAGAAACGGATTCAAATGGAGCGAGAAGAGCCGCTCGGCGAGAGCCGCCCCCAATGGAGCGCCGGCCGCCGAGCCCACCGCGATAAGCGGGAAGAGGCGATCCCCATCGGCGCGGGCATACATCTCGTTCGCATAGGACCAGAACTGGGCGATCGTGGTAAGACTAAAGATGCCCACCCACACGAAGAAGATGAAGCCCAGATGCGGGACCCCGATCCGGCTGGCGAAGAAGAAAAGCTGGATGCAGCCAACGAAGAAAAGTATCACCACCATCAGGAACCGCTGTCGCGGGAGCCGCGACGCCGCCCACCCGTATACGGGGACGTAGACGATGAGGGTCAGGGCCTGGGCGGCGGCGGCGTAGGACTTGAGCTCAGCGCCGCCCGCCATGAGGATGAGGGGCTCGCGGACGGTCTTCAGGACGTAGTAGCCGACGAGCAACAGAAATACATTGAGAGACATTAGGAGGACGGTGCCGCCCTCCCCAGCTCGCACATCGCCGAAGATCCCAAGAAGACGATCAAGTGAGCCAGGCTGTTGAGTGTCGTTCATTTGCAATAAGACCTCCCCCGGCGATCCGCGCCAATTCAGCTTCGCTAAGACCGAGGCGGATGGCGAAGCTTACAACCGGTTGTCGCAAGAAATCCACCGTGATTGCGCGAAACGAGGCGCGGTGCGCATAGCGATCTGGTCTCGGTCGAGCTACGGCAGATTCGCAGCGGAGCTAGCCACGGGCGAAGATATGTTAGGTGATTCCACCGTGAGTAACTACTGTCAAAAGATACAGGTATGCGGGTTGATGTTGAATGCTTGCTCTCACCTTCCGTCTGGGAGTGTAGTCGAGGTCTTCGATGCTGTGTCCTGTGGTGTTCATTGGTAGTAATAGGCTCACGAAGAATCCGCGAGACGCTTCACCCGCTCTTCTGCTCACTGCATCTTCTCGCGTACATCTATCAGCACCTGGTCATACGCGTCAATGCGGATCCATCCCATCCGCGGGTACTCGATCTGAGGACGACATAAACGGAAATCACCGCGACAGCCGCGAACGCCATTGTATGCAGCCAACGGCGCTGCTTGCTGCCCGCCATTCTATAACCAGCCAGCAGGGAACAAACGAGCGCCAGCAAAAACAAAAGCGCGAAGACGATCAACGGAGGATGTATCCTGGCCGCCATCGTTCGCGTGGTCGTAATATCAATCATCTGGTTCAGCGCCGGGAGCAGCAGCTTGGCAGCGTCCACGTGACCGCCGGGTCCACGCGTGGCGGCGACCGGCTGCGTCCAAATCTCGCGCTGAAGCTCTTCGGACCGGGCGAGCTCCGCTTTGGCCGCGTCAATATCCGGCAGCTTACGATAGACCGCCAGCCGCGAGTCTACGTAGTCACGAAACAACACGTGCAGAGCAGGTTGGGCACTGGCGGGGAGTAAATCGAGGCGCAGATAGGCGGTGCCGATGTCATTGGCTTCGTCGGCGATGAGCTGCCGCCGCGAGTCCAACCGCGAAGCGCCCCCGGAAAACGTGAAGGCGATCAGCAAACCAAACAGAGCAAACATCGCGCCTTCAATCGCGCCCAGGCCGGCCATTCCCTTCTCGGGATCTCTGGTCAGGTGGCGGAGTCCAACTCGCCGCCCGATTTCCATCATCAGCAGCATGCCGGCCAGCCAACTGGCCGCGAGAGCGGAGCGGAAATCATGCGATCCATGTGATCTGACCTATCCTTTCGTATCAGAGCTTCGCGACGACCCCCTCATCGCCTGCGCGAGTCGTTCTCATCTTCGTCTTCGGCTTGTGGCCTTCCTCGTCGTGTCCCTTCTCTTCGCTTATCAGTGCTCCCTCGTCACTCGTTCGCCGCCGCCCGCCACAGCGCGCTGACGGGGACGGCGTAAAGATTCGGGCCGAACGCCACCGTGGCCGAGCCGGTGATCCAAGCGAATCCTCAACCTCTGGGATCATCCTCAGTTCTGTGCGACTGTCTGCCCCGGCGCATCCTTCACACAGCGGAAGCCGAGGTGATTTGTGCCGGAGCGAATCTCACCTTTGCCCCGTGTCCCGACCATGTATCGGGTGCAATACTTGTCCGTGCACAGGAACGAACCGCCGCGCTGAACTCGTTTCAGTTCCTGGGGCTCGCTGGGATCGAGACTCGCCGATGGGCCCTTCGGATTGCGCGTCACTTTTTCCTCGGCCGCGAGCGCCGGGTAGTAGTCCGCGCGATACCAATCGCTGCACCACTCCCACACGTTGCCCGCCACGTCATAGAGTCCGTAAGCGTTCGGCCGAAATTGGGCGACCGGAGCTATGCCCTTGAAACCATCCTCGCCGGTGTCGCCTCCGCGCACGGGAAACTCGCCTTGATAAATGTTTGCCTGCCACTTCGCGCCGGGCTTCAACTCGTCGCCCCAGGCGTACAACTGTCCCGCGGCTCCGCCACGCGCGGCGAACTCCCATTCCGCTTCGGTGGGCAGCCGCTTGCCCGACCACCTTGCATAAGCCTGCGCGTCCTCATAGGCAATGTGGACGACCGGATAATTCTCGCGGCCTTTGATGCCGCTTTGAGGTCCTTCCGGATGACGCCAACTCGCTCCCGGAACATAGGTCCACCACTGGTAATGATTCTTCAAAAGGACGGCTTGAGTCGTAGGCGCGAAGACCACCGAACCCGCTACCAGGTTTTCGGGCGGCGCAGTGGGAAACTCTTCACGCGTCGGTTTGCGCTCGGCAACCGTTACGTAACCGGTGGCTTTCGCGAAGCGCTCGAACTGGGCGTTGGTCACTTCGGTCGTGTCCATCCAGAAGCCGTCCACGTAGACGCGATGGATCGGCCGCGCATCATCCATCGGCTGGTCGCCGCCGCAGAGGGTTTCGGTAGGATCGAGCGCGCCCATTGAAAACTCACCGCCTGGTATCCAGACCATTTTTTCCGGCGCGGGATCTCGAGCGGTACCCGAATTGGCGACGGTGAGGCCGAACGCCGCTCTCGGATCAAGGTAGGATGAACCACTCTCCTGACCGGCCGCGGGACTGATAGAACGTCCCGAATCGCGCAACAAAAACCAGGTCACACCGCCGGCAAGAGCCAGGGCGATACTGCCTGGAATCCAGACCCTTCGACTGCTACTCTGCGTAACGTGCTGGCGCTTGCGTGGCTTGACTCTTGTAGCCATGTCTTTCCGGTTGGCCTCGGGACTCTAGTCGCCGACGGAAGCGGCCAACGCCCAACTCGCGTCAGGGTTGTACTCCGTCATAGCCTTGACGATCTGTGCGATCGCAGGGCCCAGATTCTTCTGATGGCAGAAAGCATTTTTTCGGCACCCTGCCAGGGAATTGTACCGGAGGGCGAGTCGCAGGAATACTGTCACAATTGACAGGCCCAATCGTGACAGGCCCAATCGGAAAACTGACCGTGAGTCCTGATATGTCTTCCTGGCGATCCCACCATTGACTACTCCCAATACGGCATCTATCCTGCCTCGTAACCGCCGATTAAGAGGTTCGGACGCAGTATCCCTAGAATGGAGTTCTGGAGGTCAAATGAAGAAAGCGACCATCGGGGACCGGCTGCGCTACCGGTTCGATAACTTCATGTCGCGGGGCACGG
This sequence comes from uncultured Clostridia bacterium, assembly GCA_964548075.1. GTDB lineage: Bacteria > Acidobacteriota > Blastocatellia > UBA7656 > UBA7656 > Onstottus_A. Next base: position 13,893 of record CAZJQQ010000043.1, read on the forward strand.
GAGCCCTGATCAGTGCATTGTTCGCCGTCACATTCCTATTAATTCTGGTTGCCACGTTAATCCTGGTGCTCACGCCCCTCAGGCCGGAAGGCGCTACGGACAGCCTGAACTTCGCAGAGGCAGTCTGGCAGGTCACGATGCGCACCATCGATACAGGCACGATGGCCGGCGACATCGGGTGGTCATTCCGGTTCGTCTCATTTGTCACCACCCTGGGCGGCATTTTCATCGCCAGCGCGTTGATCGGCATATTGGCCAACGGCCTGGAGAGCCGGCTCAGCGATCTCCGCCGAGGACGGTCGCGGGTCGTCGAGACGGGTCATGCGGTCATCCTCGGCTGGTCGCCCCAGGTATTCACCATAGTGTCGGAGTTCGCATACGCCAATCGCCATCTGCGCGCCAAGCGGGGATCTTCGGCGGTTGGACGCAGCGCGTGCGTGGCGATCCTGGCCGACAAAGACAAGGTGGAGATGGAGGAAGAGATCCGCACGAAGGCGCCCGACACGATGGGCACTCGCGTGGTGTGCCGAAGTGGCAGCCCGCTCGACCTGGACGAACTGGAGATCGTGAGCCCTCGTTCGGCGCGCGCAGTGATCATCGTTTCACCGGGAGGTCAGTACCCCGACCTCCCGGTGGCCAAGACCCTGATGGCGCTGGCCAGAGATCGGGATCGCCGCGCTCATCGATATCACATCGTGGCGGCCATTCAAAGGCCGGCCAACTTGCAGATTGCCCGCATGATCGGCGGTGACGAATCCCAGATTTTCATGGTGGACGGCCTGATCTCACGCCTCATCGCCCAAACCTGCCGCCAGCCGGGCCTGTCGGTGGTCTACGGAGAGCTGTTCAGCTTCGAGGGCGCCGCCATCTACTTTCTCGAGGAACCGGGTCTGGTGGGGATCAGCTATGGTGAGGCGTTATTCCGCTTTCGGAATTCGACCCTGATCGGCCTCCAGTACCACGATGGACGAGTCCAGCTCAACCCGCCGACGGAGGCTGCCATCCAGGCGGGCGACAAGGTGATTGCCATCCAGACAGGTGGCGCCGCCATCGATTCGTCAGGCGCACTGAATTATGGCGTGGACTCAGCAGCCATTCGCGACGAATCGTCCTCCGCGCTGGAGTTGGAGCGTCTCTTGATCTTGGGCTGGAACCGCCGTGGCCCATTGATCCTGGAGCAGTTGGACTATTACCTGCCTCCCGATTCGCAGGTGCTCGTCCTCGCACCCGTCGAGCCCCAGCAGATGCAGGCCGATGCTGGGGCCGCCCAGTATAAACGTATGCAGGTGACGTTCGAAAGGGGCAATCCCAACGATCTTCCGACCCTGGAGAGGCTGGCCGATCGCGGATATCAATACATCGTCATCCTGAGCCCTACGGATGCCCCCGACATCCAGATCGCCGATGCGACGACGATGGTGTCACTGCTTTATCTGCGAGATATCGCCCGGAAGACGGGCCAGAAGTTCTCGATTGTCAGCGAGATCCTGGATGTCAGAAACCGGGATCTCGCCGAAGTAACCAGCGCCGACGACGTGATCATCAGCGAGCGGCTGGTGGCCCTGGCCATGACCCAGATCGCGGAAAACAAGGATGTGATGCCAGTGTTCGTCGAGCTTCTCACGCCGGGAGGGCCAGAGATATATCTCAAACCTGCTAAGGACTACATCACGCCCGATCGGTCAGTAAACTTCTATACTGTGCTGGAGGCGGCGCGGCGAAAGGGACAGACGGCCATAGGATACCGGCTCCTTTCCGAGGCGGGCGCGCTGGACCGGGCGTTCGGCGTGCACTTGAACCCGGACAAGTCGGCGCCGGTCACACTTTCGGCGCAGGACCGCGTCATCGTGCTGAGCGACGAATAGTATCGATAGAGGAGAACAGTAGCCGGGCATCACGGGACCAGCGGGATTCCGGCCGCCATCTCATAACGAATCGCGGCTCGGATCTTGTTTTCGATTTGGATGTAACGCGCTGCCTTCTTCGCCGGTATCACCCGATCGAGCTTGGCCGCGTATGTCTTGCGCAATGTGAGTTCATCCTGGTCAATGACCAGCGCCTCATTGCTCAACCGCTTCGCAAGATCATCGCTCAGCGCATTCGTGTTATAAGCGTCCGCATAAGCGAGAATCGTCTTGGCCAGATGTTCGTTGATGGCCTGTAGTTCCTTCTGATACGCGTCATAGATTGGCCAGAACGCTTTTCCCTCTGCATCGGTTAGGCCCATGTTCGAGGCAACCACGAGCTTCTTGTCGGCCTTCACTTTGTCGAGAAGTATCTGCATGTTGGTGTCGGCCGACTTGTCCTGCGCCAACGCGGGAGTCGCAGCCAACACAGCCACCCAAAGAATCAGTGCGCTAATGAGTTTCACTCCGGTCTCGACCTTCGATGTCATTTCTTTGATCTCCTCTTGCTGAATTCAATTACTAGTAAGGTCGCTCAAGTTGCTTTCGCGGGCGCGGGCTTCAAAGGCAATGCGACCTGTGACCGGCAGCCCGGGTTGGGCTGCCGGTCCTGATGTGCTACTGCCGAGCCAGGTGCATTCGCAGCGTGGCCTCGTCGTCCTTGATCAACTCGCCGCTGACATCCACGGTCGCGCTGAAGAGCGTGCCGGTGAATTTGAACGGCGGTTCGTACTTGTCCCACACTGGTGACCCGGAGTCGGCGCCGCAGACGATGCCTCCAGCCAGACCGATGGCTAAGGGCATGGTGAGCGGAATGTCGGCTTGTCCGACCAGCTTGTCATCAATGTAGAGCTGCCCGCGGCCCGGCGCGCCTTTGCCCTTGGCGATGTCAGGCTTACCGGTCACCTCGAACTCGAAGCGCAGCTTGTGGCGTCCCTCCGGAACAGCCACATCCGATTCAACGTGAGAGAAATGGCTGGCGACGTAGTTGTAGACGTAGTGGAGCTTGCCGCCCTGCACGTAGAAGCAATAGCCGCCCTGGACATCGCCCGCCGACAGCAGCGCCCCTTCCGCCCCACCTTTGGGAATCTCGACATCCGCCGTGATGCTGTGGGGCCGGTTCAGGACATTCGGGCCGGCATTGCTTGGCACCATCTGGGTGCCCGGATAGTAGGCGTAGCTGGTCCGTGCAACCGCGATCTGCGGACGCGGATCGGCAAGCCGCAGAACGCCGCGGCTATCAACCGGCAGCACGTCGTACTTACCAGCCTCGACGTACCAGGTGCCGATCAATTCGATCAGCTTGGGGCGGTTCTCGGCGGCGAGGTCGTGATTTTCCGCAAAGTCCTCGGCGATGTTGTACAACTCCCAGTGCTTCGCATCCAGTTCGGTCAGCTTGTCCTTATCTATCGGAGCGCCGAAGAAGGCGCCCGCTTCCGTAAAGGAAGTCCCCGGCCACGGGCACACCGCGCGCCAACCGTCGTGATAGATCGAGCGATGCCCCATCATCTCGAAGTATTGGGTGATGTGCTTGGTGGGCGCGTCCGCATCGTCTAGGGCATGGGCAAAACTGAGTCCCTCGATGGGCGATTGCGTGACGCCCTTGATGGAGGCCGGAGATTCGATGCCCAGCGCTTCAAGCACGGTCGGAACCATGTCAATGGCGTGGGCATACTGTGTGCGCACTTCGCCCTTCGCCTTGATCCCCTTCGGCCAGTGGGCGATGAACGGGTCGCTGATGCCGCCGCGATAAGTCTCGCGCTTCCAGCGGCGGAATGGCGTGTTGCCCGCGAAGGTCCAGCCCCAGGCGTAATGATTAAACGTTGTCGGCCCGCCCAACTCGTCTATCATCCGCAGGTTCTGTTGAAGGTCATCCGGCACGTTGTTGAAGAACTTGTTTTCATTCACCGAACCCGTAGGCCCGCCCTCGGAACTGGCGCCGTTGTCGGAGATGAACATGATCAGCGTGTTCTCCCACTCGCCGATCGTCTTCAGAAAGTTGAACAATCGTCCGTAGTGATAATCGGTGTGGGTCAGGAATCCCGCGAAGACTTCCATCATTCGGGCGTAGAGCTTCTTCTCTCCGTCCGCGAGCGTGTTCCAGTCCTGCACATCGGGATCGTGACGTGAGAGCTCGGCGTTCTGCGGAATTATGCCCAACTCTTTTTGCCGTGAAAAAGTCTTCTCGCGATACGCATCCCACCCGTCGTCGAACTGGCCCTTGTACTGATCGGCCCACTCCTTCGGAACGTGATGCGGCGCATGGCCCGCGCCCGGGCAGAAGTACATGAAGAAGGGTTTGTTCGGCGCGACCTGCTTCGAGTCGGCGATGAACCCGATGGCCTTGTCCACCAGGTCTTCGGTCAGGTGGTAGCCTTCTTCGGGGGTCTTCTCCGGCTCGACCGAGTGGTTGTCGTAAACCAGCTCCGGGTAATACTGGTGCGTGTCGCCGCCCAGAAATCCGTAGTAGCGCTCGAAGCCACGGCCCAGCGGCCAGCGTTCATAAGACCCCGCCGCCGAGATCTGATCCGCAGGCGTCAAGTGCCATTTGCCGAGGGCGTAGGTGTTGTAGCCGTGCTGCAACAGAATCTCCGAGAGAAAACCGTTCTCGAACGGGATGTTGCCATTGCCGCCGGGATAGCCGGTCGAGCCTTCGGTGATGCAGGACATCGCGTTTGAGTGATGATTGCGCCCCGTCAGAACGCACGAGCGAGTCGGCGAGCAGAGCGCCGTCGTGTGCATGTTGTTAAAGCGCAGGCCGTTGGCGGCCAGCTCATCAATGTTCGGCGTTTTGATAGGGCTGCCGTAGCAACCCATCTGGCCGAAGCCGGTATCGTCCTGCACGATGAACAGCACGTTTGGCGCGCCCTCTTTTGAGCGCAGCGGTTCAGGCCACGCGGGCGACGAAACATCGAACGTGCGTCCGATGACGCCGGTGAAAGCGGTTCCGGGTTTGTACTCCTTTAATGTCATTGATACCGTCTCCTTTTTGTTTGTAGTTTTTAGTTCCCGTGACTATGCAATGGGCACTGATGCGCACTTACTCGTCGATGGAAAGTGCCAGAGCCCATGTCGCGTCAGGGTTGTACTCGGTCATGGCCTTGACGATCTGTGCTGTCGCAGGGCCCAGGTTCTTCTGATAAACGCGTCCCCCCTGGTTCACGATGAATGTCATGACGCCGGACTTGCCCCACGTCGCCGGGTAAGCAGCCAGGCCGAATCCGGCGATCATATTGCCGTTGATGATGTACCCGTGTTTGCCGCCGGCCGCGCTAGGCCCCTGACCCGTGAGTATCTTGAAAAAATATCCGTGGAACGCTTGGACAGATTCGTCACTCTTTCCGCCGCCTTTGGCCGCATAGCCCTCCTGGCGGGCGTAGGCTACAAGCGGTCCGAGGGGACTCGGTTCTTCATCCGCCACGGTAGGCCAGTAGAGACCGTCGCGTTTGCCCGGCGAGCTGACAAACCGCTGTGCGAACTCGGCGACGCCATCGTCATCCTGGTCGTCGCCGGCGAAGTAGTCCCACTGGGCCAGGACGTAGGCCTGACAAACCAGCGTGGTGTCATCTTCATTGGATCCGACGCCTCGGTTGAGCAGTTCCTCGATGCCCGCCTTCGTGTCGAAGACCCAGCGGTCCTTGACCTTGGCAATCGGAATCGCAAACGGCCACTTCTCATTGCCGACAAGAAGGATCACTTTGGTATCGCTCTTCTTGTCAATCTCAGTCTTTTCAGCCACAGCGTGGGCGAAGTCCTCAAAGTCGTTAGCGTCCTGCACGCTGTCTCCGGTCAATATCTCTTTGATTGAGGCGCCGAAGATTTGACGAAGCTTGTCGCGGTCCTTTGCTTTGATCGCCTGCGACAGCGCTTGCACCGCTTCTTGCGGAGTAGCGAAGGTGGTCTGGGTCCCGGCTTGCGCGCTCGCGTTGGGGATGCGGAACGTCAGGCCGGTGAACAATACTACCAGTGCCAGAACGACCGTCGGACAGGTTGCAACAATCGTTCGCTTCTTTTGATTCTTAGTCATCGTGATGATCTCCTTTCACTTCAACGCAGCGCGTGAATTCCACAAGCGCTGACGATGCCCGCGGGTTGCGGAATCGCAGTTACGCAACGATTCATTAGCGTCGGCTACGCCCCCCTCCTCCTCCTCCGGAACGGCCCCCGCCTCCTGAGCGGGAGGATTGCTGCGCACTCTGCCGGCTCGCCTGCCCGCGCTGGCTCTGCCGTTGGGTGGTGCTGGCACTCGATCGTCCACCAAAAGCCGAGCTCGACTGAGCCGGCCGTGTCGAAGCTGCGGCCGATTGCCCCGTCTGGCCCCGATAAGAATTCACCTGCGCATTATTCGCGCTCACGTTTTTCTTGGTCGTGTTGTTGACATTGTTCTTTGTCACGTTGTTGGTGTTGACGTTGTTTACGTTGACGTTGTTGCGGTTGACGTTATTCACGTTGACGTTGTTGTAGTTGACGTTGCGGCTGACGCTGTTGTAGTGGTTGATGTTGTTGTAGTTGACGTTGCGGTTTACGACCGCAGTGTTGACGCGCACTGTGCTGTAGCTGCGATTCACATACACGCTGTTGACGTGAACGTAACGGGAACTGGTGCTTACCCAGCCGACTCCGTGCCACCCGTGATAGTAGACCGTGTGCGTGTGCCAGTTGCAGTCATTGTTGAGCCAGGCCCCGATAGCCAGTCCGGCGCCAAAGGCGATGAGGGTGGCCGCGACAACAGTCCCGGTCGAAGGACCCGAGGGAGGCGGCGCCTGGACATATACGACCTGCGGGTTATAGGTGGGGACGTAGATCACCTGGGGTTGAGCCGGCACGATCATGATCACTTCTTTCTCGACGATCACCTGCTGCTCTTTGGTGGTTACCAGATTTCCGGCGGACTTGGCTCGCGCGCGCAACCGCTGGATTGCGGTGAACACGTCTGTCGACTGGTTCACGTACGACTGACCCAGAGCAGTTGTCCAGTCCATCTTCTCGGCCATCATGTAAACCACTTGAGGGTAATGCCCGATCGACCGGACGCTGACATCCCAGGACTGCTTGTCGATGCCGGCGATGTTGTTCGGATTGGCCCGGAGCCATCGCGCGGCTTGATCAATCTGCTCGACAAAGGTCGAGGCTGGCAGCACCTGCGCCAACAGCGGATCGGGATAGAGCGCGATCGACGCCAACAGGTTGTCGAGTTGCTCGGCTGATAACTGCTGGGCCTGGGCTGGGCGCGCAGAACGGGCGCTCGCCGGTATCGTGCTCTGTGCTATCAAGCACAGAGCCATTAAGAAAAGTATCGTTCGCTTCATTTCATCTCTCCTTTCATCTCTCCTTACAGCAGGCGTTGCTGCTGACGGTGAAAATACCGATGGCCAATGCCCCTCTTGATCTGTCTTCATCTGCTGGTACTTACTTTGCCGCAGCGTAAGCCTGCAGATGCGAGATGCGAGTACGGACGGCGCGGGAAAAACAACTGATGTCGCTTGCCGAAGCGCCACTCGCTTTCAACGCGGCGCGGATCTGCGCATCCGACAGCTTTCCCAGATAGCCAAGCAGCCAGGCGGCGTGAGCGACTGGGATGTTGTCTTTGATCGAATCCGTGTGCTGCCCCGAGTAGTCCGACTCGAGCATTCCTTTCTTCACTCCCTTTACGAAATCGTCGCTCTGGCTCGCGTAGCCTTCGCAGTCCCATTTGCCGCGACGCAGGAGGCCGCCCCATTTACCCATCGTGCCGCCCCAGTCCGAAACCACATAGCGGTTCTCGGTGGCGGCGCGCGTATGGACGATGAATATCTTGGTGTTCGATGACTTGCCGGCTTGATGGCGGTCCTTGCTGTCCCAATTCGAGAGGAGCATCACCATGATCTTCAATCCGTTGAGCTCCTTTGTGCCGACGAAGGGGTTGTCGTCATACGCCCAGCTCTGCTCATCGCTCAGTTTCTTAATGCTCTTGTCTTTCATTTCGAATCGCGCGTCGAAGAAGGACCCGTCGGCCCCGACGTATTTCTTGGCTCGATCAAGGTTTCTCACGCCGACTATCTTTCCGCCAGCTACGAAGTAGGCCGGCTCGACGAAATAACCGACCGCCCATACCAGCCGCGCGGCGAAGACTTCGGAGTTGACCTCTTCTCCCCACTTGACTCCCCATACCACGCCGCGCGCGTCCTTCACTTCGATCTTAGGATTGGTTCCGCCCTCGTCCTCCGCGACGAAGGTGAATGGCGGTTTGGGCGCGGCAGCCGCCCCGCCCTCCGCCCAGGCGAGATTGAGTCGCGAGACGTCACCGGGGTTGCGCCAGATGACATTTCGTTCTCGCTGAGGTGACGAATTGGAGGCCGATGCTTCCAATGTGCGAGAGGGAAGTGCGCCTACAAAAGCGACAGCCAAAATCAGTATTGCGATTGCAGTCTTACGTTTCATGTGAATGGTCTCCTTTTTTCCAGCTTCAGTTCAGATCGTCGTCCTTGTAGTATTTCGTGCCTTTGCCCGTCAGCTCCAAGGCGAGGCCCTTGTCTGTAAGCTGATACATCCAGACGCCCGGCATCACCGAGACTGCCCCTTGATAGGCTCCCCCCTTGTCACCCGTCGTGGCTGCGGCTGTAGCTTGACCGCCGAACTCCCAGCCGGTGTTGATGAAACCGTTCATCGCAGCCTTTGTTTCGAACACGAAGATCGTGCGGAATTTCTTGGCTCCCATCCCCAGGCCCGCCTGGACCTCGAGCATCTTCATATAGGTAACTTTCTTCGTGGCGTTGTCGAAGGCGATACCCTGTCCTTTTCCCCCGCCGGCGAGCAGGATCTTCATGCCGAAATTGCTGAAGGCGGCATATCCGGCGGCCGCCTTGATGATGGCCCTAACCCCGGGCCGCGCTTTGTAAAGCTGGGCGAGTGTCTGGTCGGCCACCGTTCGGACTTCGGCCTGCTTCTGCTCTTTCGTTTTCGCGGGGGAGGGAGCCGCGATCAGTAATATCAAAGCCAAGATCATCACCGTCATGCGTTTGTTCATTCGATTACTCTCCTCTGATCGGAATCCACTGGTCCTGGCGCCAAACTAAAAGGTCTTGCCAAAGGCGACGACGAACGTCAGCCCTCGAGTTCTGGAGCGCGCGGCGAACTCCGGCAACACACGAATCATGAAATTGAACTTCTGCGGCGGAAGAATCACGTCAAACTCCGGTCCCAGGGCGAACACGTGATCCTTGTTCCCCGCGTTGATCGGTGTCACATCGCTCCCGCTGTCGTCGGTCAATTGGAACTCCGCGTAGCCGACCACGCCGAATTGCAAAACCTGTTTGCCCTTGTTCTTAATGAAGGTTTTCCCGACGCCGTATTCGAAGGTCACGTTGTTGCCCACCTTGACGTCTTCGTGGCGCTTCGTCTGATGGAACTCCCAGACGCTCGACATCGAGATTTGCCACATCTTAGCCTTGTCCGGGTTGATGGTTCCGCCGAATGAGATTTCGTGTCCCCAGTAATCGGATGTGGTGTTGTCCGTCGCGCCTGTGTTGTACCGCCCTGTCGGGGCCATAAAGCCGTAGGCTACTCTCACGTTGCCCTTCGAAAGGTTCCACGCGAGGCTTAATGGTTCGACGTAGGTGTCACCGAGTCCCACGCCGCCAAGATTAGCTCCGAGTCGCGGAATCGTCACCGGCGTGTTGAGAATGGAAGCGGCCGCCGAGATCGTATATGTCCCGCCCAACAGCTTTGCCTTGGGGGTGTATGCCAGCAGGTTCATATCCGCCAAGATGTTGAGACTGAAATCGATCGGGACTTTGTCGCCGTTCGGCCCCTTGAAGGTATCTGTTGGATACCAAAAGAAGTAGTTCGCATAGGTGAAGCCGGGCGGCGGTTGTGCGCTGCCGTTCAAGCCTCTGAACCCTGGCAAGTACTGGCCGCGCTCCTGTCCCAGGGCCTGTCCCGATACAAGAGCCATCAGCAGGAAGAAACCTGCCACTCGGATGCTTCGTTGGAATGTGATCTTCATTTGTCCTCCTTTTAGATGAGTCTCAAAAAGAATTAATCTCACCGGCGACGTCCCTGGTTCGGCAAAGTGCGCTCAGTGACCTGTTTCGCCATCGTGCCGGCCTGCCCGTGACATCGCTTGAATTTTCGGCCGCTGCCGCAAGGACACGGATCATTTCGCCCTGCTTTGAGACCTGAGTCCTGCAACCGCGCTGTTTCCTCTGCCGCAAGTACTTGCATCACCTCGTCGGCGAAACGTCCTTGCCGGAGAAGTCCGGCCATGATCTTCATCGGCCGATCGATGTGATTGAAAAATGCCTTGTAGCCCGCGCACAGGTAATTGAGTCCCGCCTGGCCGTCGGGCGTTTCGATAAACCGGTTTCTGGGACATTCGCCGTGACACGCAAAACGGACTTCGCACTCAAGACAGTAGCGCGGCAACGTGTCTCGCTTGTCGGCGCCGAATTTCCGCTGCTGGTCTGAGCCGACTAGTTGAACGAGGTGTTGCTGTTGAATGTTGCCGAGCAGGTACCGAGGCTCGACGAAGTGATCGCATGAATAGACGTCGCCGTTGTGCTCGAGGGCCACTGCATCGCCGCAGGTCTCCGCGAAGATGCACATCGCCGCTGGAGCGCCCACCCACGAAGCCAGCGCCGCATCGAACATCTGCACAAAAACGTTGCCGACGTCCGTGCGCACCCATTCGTCGAAGATCGCTATCAGAAACCGGCCCCACTGCTCCGAACTCACGGTGCGTTCGGTGACCAGATTTCCCGTCTGTGTGTACAGCGGGCGATCCTTGAGAGTGTCTCCCCAGCCCTTGTTTGCAATGGTGATAAGCTCAGGGGTCGCTCGCTCGACAATCGGGATCAACTGAATGAACTTGGTTCCGACTTCGTCGCGCATGAAGCGATAGAGTTCAAGCGGACGGCCGGCGTTTTCGGCGTGAACGGTCGTCAGGATGTTGAACTCAACCTTGTGCTCTTGCATCAGCCTCACGGCGCTCATCACGCGGTCGAATGTTCCGTGTCCGCCTTTGTCAACGCGATAGGCGTCGTGCATCTCGCGCGTTCCGTCGAGGCTCAATCCAATCAGGAAATTGTTTTCGCGGAAGAAATCACACCACTCTTCATCAAGCCCCACGCCGTTGGTCTGCATGGTGTTTTGAAGGCTCTGGCCCGGCTTCTTGTATTTCTTCTCATACTCGATTGAGCGGCGGAAGAAATCGAGGCCCATCAAGGTAGGCTCGCCGCCCTGCCAGGCGATGCTGACTTCCGGCGCGCTCTGCGACTCGATAGTCTGGCGAATGTAAGTCTCGAGTAGTTCATCAGCCATTCGGAAGCGGCTGCCGGGATAGAGCATCTCCTTCGACAGGAAGAAGCAGTACTTACAATCGAGGTTGCAGATCGCGCCGGTGGGTTTGGCCAGGACGTGAAAATAGGGCGGCGCGTTCGGTGCTGTAATAAATGACTCGTTAGATGCCGTCATACTGTTCGAAGCCTTCTTGACCCGTGCGGTCATCACCTCGGCGTTCTGCCATCTCGTGACCTCGCGTGACCCAAGTGTGCGCGCTAGAGTCACTTCTCATCACAATTCAGATTGTACTGGCGATGAGACGGCGCCCGATACTGTCAGTTTTGACAGGGGTTAGAAGAAAAAGTGTCAGGTGAGGTGGCCAGTTTTCAGATTCAAGCTTAGTTATGCGCGGCTTGCTGAAAAGTGGAAACTGATGAAGACTGCTGTCTTGTAATTTATTGCCCGCACTACTGTCAGAATTGACAGTATTGAGATCGGGCCGTTGTGGGTACAATTGCTGGCCAGCATGATAATAAGGTTAAGGTCCGTGCTGCTTTCACTGTGCCTTTCGATCCTTGGGGTCGGCGGGCAGGTCGTCTTCGCGCAATCAGACGTTGCGCAACCGGAAGGTCAAACAGCCGACGTGCTCATCGACGGACAGACCGTTCTCCGCGTCCGCGGAATCAAAGGGGCCGGCGCGGAGCTTCGAGCGACTGCGATTTCAGAAAGGATCGTGCGATTCGCCTCGGACCCGTACTTCAATCCTGCCTCGATCAACGTTATCGAATCGGACATAAGCAGCGACATCGTTTCGTCTGACAACATACTGATGTCGGTCTTTGATCTGGACGCGCAGGCAGAGGGTCAGAGCCGCCAGGAGCTTGCCAGCCTGTACTCTAGATTGATCCGAGCCGAAATCGACAGATACCGGCACGATCACAGCAAACGGAACCTGCTGAAAGGCTCGCTGTTCGCTCTGCTCGCAACCCTGTCGTTGATTCTCGCCATTTTCCTGATTCACAGGTTCTATCGCAGGATACAATCAGCGTTGGTCGAGTGGTCCCACACCAGGATAGTCCCGACCTTGCTCCAAAAGTCCGAAGTAATCAGCCCTGATCAGATGAGCGCGCTGATACTAGCACTGGTAAGGTTCATCCGGCTGGCCGCGGTTCTGGCATTGCTCTACTTCTACATCGGGCTGGTGTTCAGCTTCTTCCCCTCGACGCGCAGTCTCGCAGGCGAACTTCTAGCTTTCGTGATCCGGCCGATCGAGACCATCTGGCAAGCCATACGCGTTCAGGTTCCAAAGCTATTCTTCATCTTTATCCTGGTGTTGATAACCAGGTATGTGCTCAAGCTGATGCGAGCTTTCTTCGGAAGCGTTGAGCGCGGCGCAATCGACATAACAGGGTTTGATCGGGATTGGGCCGCGCCGACTTATAAGCTAAGCAAAATTCTAGCAATCGCGTTTACCGCGACTATCGCGTACCCCTATATACCGGGATCGGGGTCGGACGCGTTCAAGGGGGTTTCGATATTCCTCGGCGTTCTGGTGTCGATCGGCTCCACTTCGTTTGTGTCGAATGTGGTCGCCGGATTGACGGTAACCTATATGAGAGCGTTCAAGGCTGGCGACCGGGTGAAGATCGGCGAATTCACCGGCGATGTAGTGGCGATGGGGCTTCAGGCTACACACTTGAGGACGCCCAAGAACGAAATCGTCAGCGTGCCCAATGCAATGATCACCCACAACCAGGTGATAAACTACAGCGCCCTTGCGCGCACGCAAGGGCTCATACTTCATACGACTGCGGGGATAGGTTATGACGCGCCCTGGCGTCAGGTCCACGCGATGCTGTTGATGGCCGCCGAAAAAACCCCCGGACTGCTCCGCGAACCTCCTCCGTTCGTACACCAGAAATCGCTCGACGACTTCTGCGTCACTTATGAACTGAACGCTTACACCGACCAGCCGCAGGCGATGGGAAGACTATATTCGAACCTGCACAAGAACATTCAAGACCTCTTCAACGAGTATGGCGTGCAGATCATGACCCCCGCCTACCGGGCTGATAAGGAAGTTCCCGTGGTTGTTCCCAAGGAGGACTGGTACACTCCGCCAGCGGATCGTTTCAAGGACGCGGAAGAAGCGCCCGAAGACCGAAAGGGAAGCGATGAGGGTGCGCCGGCTTAGAGCGCCTCGTCCTTTATTAGATATATGAGCAGCCAAGTCACCGAGCCAGGAGATGACAAGCCGTCTGGGCGAGTGGAGCAAGTCTGTCTGGTGATTCTCACCCTGATCGCCTTGGGGTTCGTTCTCTACCTTCTCAAAGCGGCGGTGGTTCCGCTTTTGCTCGCAATCTTTTTCACCTACTGCATCATCCCGGTGATCGATCTGCAGGTGCGCTACCTGCGCGTGCCGAGGGGGATTGCAATTGTGCTGACCGCTCTGATTGGAGCGGTGATGCTCTTCTTGGTGGGGCTGCTGGTAGCCACTGTTGTTAGCAGGATGGCGAGCGATCTGGGGGTTTATCAAAACGAGCTCAATCAGCTTGCTGAACGAATCTCGCGGATGGTTCCCCTTGAAAAGTTCGGCTTCAAATCGGACCCGAACACCGGTTGGTTCTTTGAGGTTCCGAAAGAGTCCGCATCATATCTGGTTTCGACGGTGTTCAGCGAAGTCACCCACCTCATATCCAATGGAGTGATGGTGATCATCTTCATGATCTTCATCTTGACGGGCCGCAGAGAGGAGGTATCCCCGGACAGCCTTCTCGGCAAGATCGAGCTTCAGGTGAGGCGCTATATCAGCACGATGGCACTAGTAGCCGGAACGACCGGCGCGTTGATAGCGATTGTGCTCGCGGTGCTGGGAGTCAAGTTTCCATTCGTTTTCGGGTTTCTTGCGTTTCTGCTGGCGTTTATTCCTAACATCGGATCCATCGTCGCGGCTTTGCTCCCAATGCCGCTGATACTGTTGAGCCCGGATATGTCGCCAGCAGCGAAGGTTTTGGCGATCGCCCTGCCGGCGGCGATTCAGTTCGTTATGGGCAACGTCGTGCAGCCGAGACTGCAGGGCGACTCGCTCAAGTTGCACCCGATAGCAGTGCTGATGGCGCTGATCTTTTTCGGGATGATCTGGGGAATTGCGGGGGCGTTTCTGGCCACGCCGGTTGCGGCGGTCCTCAGAATTATCTTCAAGCGGATTCCGGCGACCGAGATGCTTGGGCGTTTGCTGGAAGGCGACCTCTCCGGGTCCGGGTCAGACGCTCTGGAACCCTCGACCGGGTGAGAAGACCTTGTCGTTCGCCTAGTCTGGCATTCGATTCGCGGGGCTGTCTCCGAGACGAGCAAGGCTCGTTTAGGTGGATGGTCCAGATTTTCCGGAGTTTTTGGGAATCTGCATGTAGGTGCCGCGCCACTCGCCTGTGATGTCCCAACAGAATGGAGTTTGCACGGTGGTGCGCGGGTGGCGCGCAGTCTCAAGGAGATCGAGCGCGATACCAACAATTGCTCGTTGCATCATTGAATCATCCGGCTTACCGCAAGGGTTGCCGAGTGGGAAGTCCGTGAACACAAAGCGGGGAACGCCGCATTGCTCGACGATGTCCTTCGCAGAGCCGATTACGACGGTCGAAATGCCGTTCGTCTCAAGGTGTCGAGCGACCAGACTCACGGTCTGATGGCAGACCGGTCAGAGAGGTACGAGAAGCGCAACATCGACGGCGTCAGCGCGACAGAGATCGAGGACTGCTGGGGCATACTTGTCGACGGTCCGACGCTGGCTGAAGTCCGTTGGCACGCCGTAGAAGCGGGGCGAGGGATTGCCAATGCGCCCGACCGCCGCGAACTCCGCGACCCGCAGGATCGGTAGGAAGGACTCGACGTCGCGAGTGTGCGTAGCCTTCTTGTCCCAGGAGCGGTGGTCCGTGTAGAGCGCGACCGGCGGCGGCTCCGTGGGCGCGCCGTAGACTTCAGTCAGGCTTGCATCCTCCCGGGTGAGCGCCGCGGTCGAGACCAGCGCGACCCGGCTCTGATTGAGCGGCTTCGCGAGCGGTGCGAACGGTGCGTTTTCGTGGTGCGCCCAGCGGTAGGGGTTGCCGTATCCGCGCGCGAGGTAGTACTCGCGCGACTTGTCGATGTAGCTTACGAAGTTGCGATGCGCCGGATCGAACTCGGTCATGTGACTTCTCCAAGGTAACAGCCGAAAAGTGGAGAGGCCGGTTCCTGGGGTGCGCCCTGAATTGAGACCACGGGTTAAGGTGGTATCCAGATCCAAGCGAATGCCTGGTTGCACCGGCAACCGCATTGTTGCAGGGTATGCTCGGTTGGCCAAGCGGAAGTCGGCTCTGGAGAATTATTATTGACCCTATTTGTTGCTGACTGTATCGTTAGCTTATCGATTAGTACCGCTTGAACGTTGACCGGTGCGGGCCCTCACGATTCGCCGTTCCAGTCGAGAATCGAAGCCTGTAGCTCGAACCCCAACGGTTCTGCCCCTATTGTTCATCGATCCCCAAACGGAAGTCGTTTCTACGCCGCACCCACGCCTCGACTTTCCAAACGCCGATTACGATTCGACGGGATGAGAGATTCGTTATGCCGATGCATCTTAATCTAGTGAAAACGATGAGCAGTCATGGCAGCGACGTCAATGCGGTTGCCTTCTCCCGCGACGACAGTTTCCTCGCATCCGGTGGCGGCGATCGCACCGTTCGCTTATGGGAGGTTGGCACGCAGCAGTTACTCCACACGATGGAACACGGCGAGTGGGTCAACGATGTCGCCTTTGCGCCCTCGGGCCAGGCCGTCGCATCAGTCGCTCGCGATGGGTCGATCAAAATCTGGAGCGTCAAGACCGGCGAATTGCATGGCGCCATTCAAGCCCATCCGAAAAACGCGACCAGCCTCACCTTTTCGCCTGACGGCGCACGCGTTGTCTCGGGCGGCGATGAAGGCGCCGTTCGCGTCTTCAATCTGCGAGAGAAGAAGATGGAAGGCTGGTTTCAAGCGCACACAGGATGGGTGTGGCACGTGGCGTTCACATCGCTCGGCGATCGATTGCTGTCGGCCGGCGGCGATCACCTCGCTCGAGTCTGGCGGCTCGGCAGCAAAGACAAGCCGATTGTGCTTGAGGGACATAAGGAGGAGGTGCTCTATGCGAGCTTCTCGCCCGACGATCGGTTTGTGGCGACCTCAGCCAAGGACGGCACTGTCAGTTTTTGGGAGAGCGAGTCGGGCCGAGCGATCTATTCATTTCAGGCGCACGAGGGCGCAGTCAACGCAGTCAACTTCTCGCCCGACGGGGTTCATCTGGGAACCGCAGGAGCCGACAAAACGGTTCGCATCTGGCAGGCGGAAAGCGGCCAGCTCGTCCGCGAGGTAATCGGCGGCTACGACTACATCGCGGAGTCGGTGTTCTCGCACGACGGAACGCGAATGGCCTCTTGCGGCGGCGACGGCGCCGTCAAAATGTGGGAGGTGAACGACAGGGAGGCTTACTCGGCGATGCGCGATCCCGATCTTGAGATCGAAATGGAAGACGAAAAGCGCCAGGCCGGAGTCTCGTCTTACGCGGCGGGCCAGAGCCTCTTTCAGTGCGAACTCAAAGGCGGCCTCAAGCTGTCGTTTCTCAAGGTCAATGACAAGAAGGACGCGCTCGGCGCAGGAGAGCCGCCGCGCGTGGCCGCCAGCTTCACCGGTGACGAGCTGAGCGTAATCAGCGGCGATGGTGTTACGCTGCTCAAGCTCGACCTTGCGAGTTTTTTGGTGACCTACGATCGCACCGAGGGAGCGGCCGTACCGTGGGAAAGCGAGAGTCAAGCGGCTCCGGCTCCGGGCACAGGGTCCGCCCTTGAACGAGAGCCGGACGATGCCGGTGGGACGGCCGGCGCGGCTCTTGGGGATGAATTTGAAATCGAACGAACCGACAGCACTGCTTCGGGGCAGTACAAGACCTTCGAGAAGCACGGCGAGTTGCTGATACGGGATCGCATCGCGTCGGGTCACTTGATCCGATTGGTGCGCTTTGACGCCAACACTCTCTACGTTCTCTTCGATGATCGCGATGATCCGACGCTGCTACTGAAGGGCGACACGATGGACGTCCGGGACGCCGGAGGCACTAGTGTATTTCGCCTGAACCTTCGCTCGATTGAACCCGTGATCAGCCGACGCGGAGCTCCAAAGGACAAGGGCGACGCGCCGGCAGTGGGCGCAGCAGCAGAGCCCGAGTCCCCGGCTGACCCGATGATTCTTTCAGGTCTCGCCGAGAGCATGGCGTGCGGTTCGGAGCCGCGCTTGCACAAGATTTTGTCGAAGGCGGTGTGGTCGAAGGCATCTGATATTCACGTGCCCTCGGGCGCGCCGATCCAGGTCCGCCGTAACGGCCGCCTCGAGCGGTTCGACGAACGGGCCAGCCCGCCGAAAGAGGTCGGTGAGCTGCTGTTCGAGATCCTTACCGAAGAGCAACGAAAGCGCTTTCTTGAAACCAATGATTTGGACTTCAGCTATGAGGTCAAGGGTGTGGGACGGTTCCGCGCGAACATCTGCCGGCAGCACCGCGGAATCGACGGCACCTTCCGCGTGATCCCCGACGTGATCCCTTCGCCGGAAGCGTTGGGACTTCCTGCGAGCGTCCTCCTGCTGACGAAGCATCACCAGGGTCTCGTGCTGATCACTGGTCCGGCCGGCCAGGGCAAGACGACGACGATCGCGACGCTCGTGAACTTGATCAACAGCGAGAAGCCGCTTCACATCATCACCGTCGAAGACCCGATCGAGTTCGTTTATCCGATCGAGCGCGCCGTAGTCAATCAGCGAGAAGTCGGCAAGCACACGCTATCGTTCGCGAATGCACTGAGGGCGGCGCTGCGCGAAGACCCGGACGTGATCGTGGTCGGTGAGATGCGCGACCTGGAAACGATCGCGTTGGCAATCACCGCCGCTGAGACGGGCCATCTGGTCTTCGGCTCGCTGATGACAACCAACGCTGCCCAGACTGTGGACCGCATCCTCGATTCGTTCCCTGCCGGCCAGCAAGCGCAAATCCGCACTATGTTGTCGGAATCGCTGAAGGGAATCGTATCGCAGCAGCTCGTTCCCGCCGCGGACGGCGAGGGGCGGGTGCTTGCATGCGAACTGCTCTTCTGCAATCTGGCGGTCGCCAACATGGTTCGTGAACGCAAGACCTTTCAGCTCAGCTCGGTCATGCAGACAAGCCGCAACGTCGGCATGCAGCGGATGGACGACGCGCTGTTCGACCTCTCGCAGGCGGGCCGCATAACGCCGGAGACAGCGATGACGTACGCGCACGAGCCGAAGGCGATGGAGCCGCGCCTCAAACCGGCGCCGGCGGTGAATCCGGCTCCCAGAGCCAGATAGGCAGCGATTTCGGATTGCAGAGTTCGGATTACGGATTAGGGCCGCGTGAGGACATTGTCTGATCACTCCGAGACCTGAATTCAAAATCCAAACCTAAAATCCAAATGGAGTGAGAGATGCCAAGAATCGACAGTCTGTTTAGAGAAATGCCGGAGCGAGACGCTTCGGACTTGCACATCGTAGTCGGAAGGCCGCCGATGTTTCGCATAAGCGGCGAGATGGTTGGATCCGAAAACGATGCGCTTACACCGGCGGCGGCGAAGGAGCTTCTGTACGAGATACTCGCTCCAGCGCAACGTCAGCGGATCGAGGAACATCTCGACCTCGACTTCGCTTATGAGATCGAGGGCCTCGCGCGGTTCCGAGCCAACATCCTGCATCAGCAGCGCGGCATCGGCGGGGTGTTCCGTTTGATACCATCGAAGATCCTGACGTTGACCGACCTCGGCATGCCCGACATCGTGCGCAAGCTTTCTGAATTTACGGGCGGGTTGATTCTCGTGACCGGCCCGACCGGCTCGGGCAAATCGACGACGCTGGCCGCGATGGTGAATCACATCAACGAGACGCGCGACGCGCACATTCTGACCGTCGAAGACCCTCTTGAGTTCATCCACGAACCCAAGCGGTGCTTGATCACGCAGCGAGAGGTTGGCGCGCACACGATGGATTTCGCAAGCGCTCTGCGAGTCGCCGGCCGGCAGGATCCCGACATCATTCTGGTCGGCGAGATGCGGGATCTGGAGACGATCTCGCTGGCGTTGACCGCAGCGGCCTGCGGGCTGCTGGTGTTCGGCACGTTGCACACTAACAGCGCGATCAAGACCGTCGACCGGCTGATCGATGCTTATCCTTCAGACGAGCAGAACCAGGTTCGGGCAATGCTCGCGGACTGCTTGCGGGGAGTCGTCGCGCAGCAACTGGTAAAGGCGTCGGACGGGAAGCGGTGCGCGGCGGTCGAGGTGTTACTGGGTGGGAAGGCGCTTGGCAACATCATCCGCGAAGGGAAGACTTCGATGATTGCGTCTTACATGCAATCGGGAACTGGCCAGGGTATGCAGACGATGGATCAAGCTTTGATGACCCTGGTCCAGGCAGGCAGGATCAAACCGGAGGACGCAGCCTTGAAGGCGATGGACAAATCGGTGTTTGAGAAAATGGCTGCAGGCGGCGGGAAAGCTCCGGCTCAACCGGGCTACGGAACCTCCAGTCCACAGCAGCGCCCGCCGGCGGTGAAAAGGTAGCAGAGCAGCCTGGCGGGTCACTCCTCCTCGTTGCTTTACGTCCGCTCCATATGGGCCTTCAAATCACTTTGATAATTGCAAGCGGGGGTCATCGTCCCAGAGGAACTGATAGCCTCCGGCATCGTCGACAAAGAAGAGAACCCCACGTCCGCCAATGGTCCCGTAAGTGACTCCCTCAACCTTCATCTTACGGTGGAATGTCACACCCTTGAAGCGGCGGACGACGCCTTTCTCATTTCCGTCCCAGGAGTAGAGCTGGAAGGGCACATCCGAACCGCTTACCGCATTGCCGATCACGACCAGAAAGGCGCCGCGCGAAGAATCATACTCGATTGTGCGAATCCCCTGGCTGCCGTCCGCGCCCTCTACGCCAAGCGTGATCGGTGGCATCATCTCAAGATTACTGAGGTTCCATATACCGCGGGGGTCCTTGATTCTCACCCGAAGCACCATCGGTCTTCCATCTTTTACCGGCGTGCGCAGCCCGAACAGCAGCGCGTTGTTAGGGGGGTCCCAGGCAAGCCCTTCGACATTCAGCCCTCCATCATCAGGTAGGTATTTCGTTGACTTGCCCAACACCGGAGCATTATCGATTAGCCAGTAGCGGAAGCAGGGAATGACTTCACCCTCAGGCTTTCCTTCTTTTCCAATCCTTGCCCGAATGAGCGAATCCCTAGACTCGGTTGACTTGCCTCGCTGGCTTTTCTTCTTTGCTTTCAAGTCCTTCTTTTTCAGGCTGAACGAAGAGCAGAAAAAAAGAAGTCGCTCGCCGTCTACCTCCGCCAGGGCCATACACTCCAGATCGTCAATGGCCTGGGGGTGAATCCCTCTGATCGGGTGCCGCACAAACGGACCGGCAATCTCTCCGTCCGGGGTTACCTGGATTTCGAAGAGCGCATCACTGATGTTGTTGTCGCAAAACAGGAATCGCGAGTCGGCGAGGGCGATTACTTCGGAAGAGTTGTAGGGAAGCTCTCCGGGGCGTTCGTGGAAGTATATCGACCTTATGGGTTCATGTTTAAGAGGTGCTTCGACCTTCTTTTTTCGCATTCGGAATCCCCTTTCGCTAAGACGCCTCACGAACGTGCCGACCCGTCACTTGATGCCCGTTCGATTGGGCGTTGAGAGTTGATAGACACACTGGCACAAGCCTTAGGCTATCCCTGATTTCGCCACGCCTCCCGGCCTGGCAACCCCTTCCTTCGCGACTGCCGGGCATAGGACGGTAGGTGACTGCAAGTGACCCAGCTATGTTATATGGGGAGGGCCTCTGTGAATACTGTCAAAATTGACAGGATTCATATGAAACTTGCGCAGGTGACTCTGTGTCCGGTACCGCGTTGCAATCGAAACTACCACGCTAGATTGCGACTCGTGGATCAGCGGCCATCGATCAGCCAGTGTCCAGAGCAGGGAACGCGCTACCGTTCGCATGAATCCGCTGTACCCAAAGGGTCTTGAAAAAGGACAGGGCCGGAAACCATTTTCCGACCCAACTTTCCACCCGATTCTTATGTGGTTGCGGGGGCGGGATTTGAACCCGCGACCTTTGGGTTATGAGCCCAACGAGCTACCAGACTGCTCCACCCCGCGCAATCGTTTGAACATCAATTCGAAGCGTCAGTATAGACCTCGCTTGATCGGGGCGTCAAGTTTGCCACCCGGACTGGCCGCGCGTCTGTCGCGCTTGTAGCCGCGTCAGTCTGATCTTGCGAAACCTTGATTACCACGTCGCCCGATCGAACGAAGCCGAACTTCTGCCGGGCGAATAACTCGAGCACCCTCGAGTCGGTGCGCAATTGCTTGACGTCCCGCTCCAGCTTCTGGACCCTGATCGTCAGGTCCTCGACCTTCTCGCCCGCCGCCTCATGTTTCACCAGCGCACCATCCAGCTCCCCGCGAGCCCGAGAGTAGACTGAAACACAAGTCGCCGCGGCTGCGAGAATGATCGTTAGGATTATCGCGTCTACGAGACGGCGAGCGCGTACCCGTCGTTTGGCTACCGGACTCGCCCTTACGGCTGCGCCAACCCTCTCGACTCTATCATCCCAAAATGTATTTGCGACCTGACTCAAGTAGCACCTCCAATTCTTGCTCGTTAGAAGCTTCAGCGTAAATGCGGACCAACGGCTCGGTCCCGGATGGACGCATCAGAATCCAGGACCCATCTTCGAGAATGAACTTCGCTCCATCAACTCGATTTACCGATGCGACGCGGCGCCCAGCGAACCTGTCTGCGCCTTCAGCGAGTTTGCTAGCCAATCCCTGCTGCAACCCAGGCGTCAACTTGACGCCTATTCTTCCACTTACGATCTTGCCTACATCCGAATAAACTTGTTCGAGCATCTCCGCCAGAGACACATTGCGCTTGGCGACCATTTCGGCGACCAGCAAGCAGGCCAGTATTCCATCCTTTTCCGGGAGATGTCCTCGGATTGAAAGGCCTGCGCTCTCTTCGCCGCCTATCGAGACTTTGTCATCGGCTATCAGCGCCCCGATGTACTTGAAACCGACGGGCGTCTCGATCACTTCGATTCCGCGCCGCGAAGCCACGCGGTCTACAAGATGTGTTGTTGCAACCGACCGCGCAACCGCATCTCTCCATCCGCGCGACTCGGAGAGGTAGTCGACCAGCAGGGCGATTATCTGGTTCGGTGTCACGAAAGAGCCATCGCGGTCCATGATTCCGAATCGGTCAGCGTCGCCGTCCGTAGATACGCCCAGTTGATAGCCGCCCGTCAACACCTTGTCGCGCAGCTCGTGCAGATACTCTGCGTCAGGTTCCGGACTACGCCCGCCAAAATAGACGTCGCGGTAGTCATGAATCATAGCTACGTCGCAGTCCGCGTCAGTAAGCGCCTTGTCGAGATAACCGCGACCCGTGCCCCAAAGCGGATCGTAGGCGACGCGGAGCCCAACGCTTGCGATTGCCCCAAGGTCGATCTTGGTAGCAAGGTCGTTCAGATAGTCATCGACCAGCGACAGGCTCTCGACCGGTTGATCCGGGGCCGGAATCGGCACCTCCTGAGTCTCAAGGTCCCGGATGTGTCGCTCGATCTCACGCGTGACCTCCGGCAGAGCAGGCGCACCATCGGAGGTCGAAAACTTCATCCCGCAATAGGTCGGCGGATTATGGCTCGCCGTGAAGTTAATAGCGCCGCTGGCTCCTCTCGATCGAACAGCGAAAGCGATTGCCGGAGTCGGAGTTGCTCGATCGCACAACAGTGGGCGAAGCCCGTTGGCAGCCATGATCCGCGCTCCTTGTGCTGCAAAGTCTTCGGCCATAAATCTGGTGTCGTAGCCAACGATGACCTGGGAGCCGGGTGCGCGCTCAACGATCCACGCCGATATTGCCTGCGTGACGCGACGTACGGCCTCGAACGTGAATTCATCGGCGATAATGGCGCGCCAACCGGAAGTCCCGAACTTTATCATTCCGTGAATTGTGCTCGGTCCGTGAGGAGGACAGCCGGAAAACCCTGCAAACTTACGGGGCGTACAAGCCCAAGTGGGGAAGGGCATTTGTAGCAGGGCGGACTGTACCATCTTTCGGTGATGAGTGCAAGAATTTTCTTTCTGGAAATTTAAGATTGTTTTGCTGAGGCGCCACATCAACAGCGAAGCGGGAATCCAGCATGCCGATCTAGACGAAATCACGACGCCGGAAACTGATTCATGCAGGTTGTTATTAGAAGTGAATAGCTCGTTGCGAAATCACCATCGGTAACTAGCCGTTCGGGTTAGCATTGCGGCGCTGGGTTCGAGAGACTATTCTTTGTGACTGTCCAACGGGTCGCTGAGTCTGGGAGTCTACGGGCCCTTCAAGGAGATCAAAACAAAACGAGAATGGGAGGTCAAGCGCTTGTCTGATTCTGTTAGCTCCATAATAGCCCACCTGAAGAGCGAAGTAGCGAAGGCCATCGTTGGCCAGGATGAAGTGGTGGAACAGGTCCTGATCGCGTTGCTGACCGAAGGGCACGCGTTGATCGAAGGCGTGCCCGGCACGGCGAAGACTCTGTTGGTCAAGGTGCTGTCATTGGCTATCGGCTCGCACTTCGGCCGTATTCAGTTCACACCCGATCTAATGCCCGCCGACGTAACCGGCACGAACATTTTCAACATGGCGACCTCGACGTTCACACTGCGACACGGCCCCGTCTTTACCGACTTGCTGCTGGCCGACGAGATCAATCGCACGCCTCCAAAGACGCAGGCGGCTCTACTTGAAGCGATGGAAGAGCGTCAGGTGACCATCGACGGCGAAGGGCACAAGCTCTCGCCACTGTTCACGGTGCTCGCGACACAGAACCCGATCGAATACGAAGGAACATATCCGCTGCCCGAGGCTCAGCTAGACCGTTTCATGTTGAAGATCATAGTCAACTACCCAAGCGCCGATGAGGAGCTGCGCGTCGTTGCGAACTGGAACGCGGGCTTTAACGCGCGCCGTCTTGAAGACGTAGACATACGCCCGATTCCCGACGCAGCGGCAGTCCTCAACTGCCGCTCGGAGGTGCGCGGCGTAACGGTTGAAGAAGGCGTTCAGCGATACATAGTCTCTATCATTCGCGGGACGCGTAGCGCCGTGAACGTTTCGTGGGGCGCGAGTCCGCGTGCAGCAGTCGCTTTGCTTTTGTGCTCAAAGGCGCTGGCCGCCATTAGAGGCCGCAGCTTCGTCACGCCCGACGATGTGAAAGAGATCGCAAAGCCCGTGCTGCGCCATCGCATAGTGCTACGGTCTGAGGCTGAGATCGAAGGTACGTCACCCGATCAAATCCTTGAGGAAGTGATCGCGAGCATCGATGTTCCCAGGTGAGAGCGAGCAGAGGAGCAGAGGAGCAGAGGAGCAGAGGAGCCGGGGGGCAAAGGAGCAGAGCAGAGGAGCATTGGTAAATCTCTTGATTTTCCATTTTCAACTTCTATTTTCCATTTTCCATTTTCCATTTTCGATTTGCTATTTGTCATTTCTTCAATTCGATGGACTCCGGGATTGGCAAATAGGAAATGGCAAATAAAAAATGGAAAATAGAAAATGGAAAATCAAGAGATTTACCAATACTCCTCTGCCCCTCTGCACCCATTCACGCCTTACGCGGAGAACACGAAGACACAGACTAAAGTCTATGCTACTTCCCGCTCACGATTAGCACCTCGGCAGGGAATCTCATCCGGCCGGCTTCGGAGAAAGCCTGCCCGGCTTCTTCGACCTCTCGAGCCATCCGGGCAACCTGTTCCGACGAGAGCGCAGCTACCTTTGCGCGTAATGTGTCGCTCAACTCGGTGCGCACCTCCCAAAACTGCTTCGGTGTTAGCGGCGCCTCGAGAGTGAAGTCGAGAAGGCGCTCGTTCACTTCAATCGCGCCCGCGTCTCGGAGCAGACCGGCGAGCTTGCCACGCCCGGCAAAACGAAAAGCTCCAGGCGCATCCGGCTCCTCAGGCGGAGACTCGACGTAGCGCGATACAATATCCGCTACCACGTGAAAGAACGGATTTGAGGCGCGCGGGCCCCACACTGCCAATGCCAGGCGTCCAGCCGGCTTCACCACCCGCAACATTTCCAGAATTGCAGATGCCGGGTCCGGGAACAACATAACCCCGAGTCTGCAAACAACCACGTCGAACGTGCCGGTCACAAACGGCAAAGCCTCGCCGACGCACTGCGTGAACTCGATATTGGTTAACTGCCGACGGCGCGCCTCGCTTCGAGAGGTGCGAACCATCTCGGCCACCGCGTCTGTGAAGTTGACCAAGCCTGAATGGCCGAGCGCTTCGGTAATTGTGATCGAAGGCTCGCCAGCGCCGCCGGCGACATCAAGGACAGAGTCGCCTTCTTTGATTGCGGCGGCTTCGATTAGCGCGCTGGTGATAGGCGCGAACATAGCTCGAACAATTCCGGCATGCTTTGCCCAATAAGGCGCGGACTCTCGCCATTCTCGCAGAACGTCCTTGTTGTCGTGGGAAGACATCGTCTTAGAGATGAAGACTCAGCCCGGGAAGCTATCGTGAGATCTAGAATTCGAGATACCGACAAGATCGGTACGTTGGAAGGTTAGACTCATTGGGAACGGATTTCAACCATGAGCAAATCGCGCCGGGAGTGATCGGAGCGACACTCGCTTAATGTGTATCCGAGTCTCGATGCCGGTATGGGTCGGTTGTAGGGTCGAGTTGTCGCGTCGTTTGTTCCGTAACGCTGGCGGGCGGGAAGAGGACTTCATCGCGAGGCGGAAGTTCTCCAGTCCGAGCTGCGACTGGTACTGCCGTATAGCCCACCCCCTGCGTCAGATTTGGACCGTACCTCGCGCTGACGATTTCGGCGACGCCTTTACCCAGCATGGCGAATGCGGGGATGAGAATCCAGAACCACCAGATGCGGCCTGCAGGCGCGAAGAAGAAGCAAGCGAAGGAGACGAGCAGAAACCCAACCCCACTGAATACCTTGGTTATTCCATTTGCGACGGTGGCCGGACCTTCGTCTTCGTGGTTGCGGCTTCGGTGTCGGTGTCGCCTTCTGCCTGAAGGCGCTTCGGGAAGGCGTCCCGTCAGAGCCTGAGGCACGAGGCTCAAGTTGGTTCCGCACGAGCGGCAGAACTTCGTGTCGTCGCCGTTTTCGGTTGCGCATTTCGGGCAATACATCGAGTCACCTCGCTTCGTTTCCCGAAGCATAAGCTCTTTGCGGCACACATTTCAATGTGAAGGCGGCGGTTCGAATGCAAGCATCTATTTCCGAAGATGACTCGGGAACTTCACCTCAGGTTGAACTCAACGCTCAGCTTCATCCAATAGGGTATCGGCTTGCCGTCCCGCGTTGCTGGCGAAAACTTGAGTTTGCGCGCCGCCTCCGTAGCCCGTTCATCAAGGCCGTATCCAACCCCGCGAAGCACCAGCACTAAATCAACGTCACCGCTCTCATTGATAAGGATACCCATTGAAACGGTTCCTTGGATTTTTAGCGCGCGAGCTTCCTCTGCGTGCCTGGGTTGCACAGAATTGAGCTGGAACGGGCGTACGATGTCGGGCGCTTTCTGACCTGCTTCAAAGGCGGCAAACCGCTTAAGCTTCTCGACAAACTCACGCGATTGTTCTATCTGCTCTCTCAGCGTTGCCGTCTCTTCGGCGTCACCACCAGGCGAAAAACGAAGCGCCGTTTCAAGCGAAGTAATGGCTGCGTCGAAATCACCCTTCGCAAGATCGATCTCTGCAAGCAAACGATAAGCAGGAAAGAGCGGCGTCCCTTGATTCATAGCCAGGTTCACTTCTTCACGCGCCTTTTCCAGCTTACCGCTATCTTTGAGACACTGTGCAAGGAGGAAGTGAGCTTCCGGAAAGAATGGTTGAGTCTCTATCGCCCTATTTAGAAAGTCAATCGCCATTGATCGCGCGCCTTCATGCCAATAGACCTGTGCGGCAATAAGATTCGCCTCAGCCGATTCAGGCTTGAGTGCTAACGCGCGCCTGATACCGCTTTGAGCACGGCCCCACTCGTCATTCTTGATTGCCTTCTTGACTCTCTCGACAAACTGCTCCGCGGTCTCTTGCCGGCAAATCGCCGTGCTTGTGAAAGAAAGGAGAAGTGAGCCACCGATGATACTTGCTCTGACACATTGCCCGACTCGCTTGGTTTTCGCCATCTGACCTCACTCGATTACTGGGGTCCAACAAAAACAAGCTCGACTCTACGATTCATCGCGCGAGCTGCCACGGTCTTTCGAGTCGAGATCGGAACAGTGGCGCCGCGCGATTCTACTCTGAAACTACTCCTTGGCACTCCGAGCGCTGCCAGATAATCGGCCACCGATTGCGCGCGGCCGAGCGCAAATCCGTCGGCGTTCGCGCGCGCGTCGGTGTGGCCTTCGATTGTGAACACCGCGTCACGATGCTCTGCGATGAGATTGGCAAGCGAGTCCATCTTCGTCTTCGCTTTCAGTTGCAGAGCCGTCTGGTTCGGCACAAAGAATGTATCGGAAAGAGTAGCGATGAACCCGTTGCCGCTCGGCTTCACGGTTGCGAGGGCAGCGACTCCCGCTTGTAACGCCGCGAAGTCTCGGCGGCGAGCTTCGGCTTGTTGCTTGTCGCGCTCGGCGCGTTCCATCGCTTCTACTCGCGACGAAGTCTCGTTCAGCTTCGCGGTGTAGGTTGAGTTCTGTGATTGCAAATCGGAGATGCGGCCGCGGGCGTCTGTAAGGTCCTGGTTCAGGCGATCGAGCTGCCCACGAAGTCTGTCGTTCTCAGACTTCAGCGATCGATTCTCAGCGCGCGCGTCGGCAGCTTCGCGCATCACGCGATCGAGCTGATCTTGCGCATTCACCCGCGCCATCTCGGAAGCCTTCAAACGCGACTGAGTATCGGACAACTGCGAGCTGAGGTCGGAAGCGCTTTCGGTCGCCCGGCGCACCTCGGCATCGCGGCGCGAGATCTCAGCTCGGCGCTCCGCCGCCAGGGCGCGTTCTTCAGCGATGTCCCGGGTGCGGACGGCCATCGTTATCGCCTCGCGAGCTATGAGGCCCACGTCATGAACCTTCGCCCCGCGGCGAAAAGCAGCCTCCGCTTGATTGAGCAAGTTCACCGATTGATTGAAGTCGGCGGGATCGTGGCGCTCGCCGTCAGCCAGTCGCGCTATTTGCACCGCGCGTCTGGCTTGCAGGAGCTCCATCGGCGTCTTGTTGTAATCTCTCTCGGCCAGCCCGGGCACTGACGTGTCGGTGTAGTACCTGCCCGAGTCACCAGTGAAGTAAATCTCAGAAGCTTGCACCTGAACGTTCTTGGATGTCGGCGCCAGGTTTTCGAGCACGACCATGCGCGAGGGCAGCTTGACCAGATAATGAGGCTCGGCGGTCACGATCATCGCGAAGGTTTGTTGCGGAGTCGCCGCCTTCAAGCGGGCGGTGCTGCCTGAGAGACGAAACTCTCCGAGATTATCGACCTGACCAGCGGGTGTGATGGCCCACAACACATACGTCGTAAAGTCGGCCCCGTAGTTGAAGGCAGGATTCATGTTCTCGATTGTGACATCTATCTCGCTCTCATTTCGCTTCCTCCACCGCTCGACCGTAGCTTCGCCGCGCGCGGTTGGACGGAGAGTCGTGCCGGCCAATGTCACAGTCACGGGGTCTTTCAAGTAGGTTATGGCAATGGTGCGGCGGCGAACGTCACCGCCAGCTTGACCGAAGGCCAGTGAGCTGAGCGCCATAGCTGCCAGCAGCACGCTGACCGAAATCGTCGGAGACCTTTTCATACCTATGCATCCTCTTTCCTTGAGAACTAACAGGCTGCCCTGGGGCTGATCACGAATGCGCCCCGTTGCCCTGTTTAACGCCGGCGGCAGTGTGAGGTTTCACAACGGGGATTCTAGCAAGCGCGGATTGACGGCGACAAGCATGGTCGCCGCCGGGTAGTGGGTCAGGTTGAGTTCACAGTACAAGCTTCAGCTTGCCTCTGACACTCCCGCGACCAAAGAGCAAGCTGAAGCTTGTACTCTGAACCCAACCTGACCCACTACCCGCCGCCGAGTGCGAATCAATAGTATTCGGTTAGCGTTCGATGGTTAAGAAAGAACCTGGCTCAATGTCGAGCTCAGGTCGTCAAAGCGGATTGGTTTGAAGAGTACTTCACTGACAAGTGCGCGGTTGCTATCGACCATCTCGGGTGGCACGGCGTAGCCGGTTATCAATACGACTTTGACGCCGGGCCAGCGCCGGCGCACTTCGGTTGCTACGGCCCAGCCGTCCATCTCGGGCATTGAAAGATCGGTGAACACCAGATCGAATTGGTTTTGTTCGAGCTTGGCAAGAGCTTCGTGGCCGCTTCCGGCGTGATCGGTGTGGTGCCCGGCCATATTCAGCATGCCCACCAGAGCCTCGCGCACCCGCTGGTCGTCGTCTACCACAAGGACGTTTACAGTCTTCGCGCGGGCTTTCCGGGGGCCGGTGATTTTTCGAATTCCCGTTTCGCCGGCCGGCAAGATTATGGTGAACGTTGTGCCTTTTCCCAGACTGCTGCGCGCTTCAATGCGGCCGCCGTGGCGTTCGATTATGCTGTGGCTGACTGCGAGCCCAAGCCCGGTGCCCATGACTCCCTTGGTCGTAAAGAACGGCTCGAAGATGTGATCGCAGACCTCGCTGTTCATCCCGATTCCGGTATCGGTCAAGCTCACTTGCACAAAGCCGCCTTTGGTCTCGCTGGCGATTTTCAGCCGCCCCCCTTGCGGCATCGCGTCCAGCGCGTTGAGGATAATGTTGACAAAGACCTCGCGCAGTTCCGAACCGGAGCCTCGAACGGACGGGACTGGTTGCAGGTCCAGTTCGACGTCGTATTGCAGTCCGCGAGCCTGGGCTTCGTCGCACCACCTGGCCTGCGTAAGCGTGGTCGAATCTTGAACGAGCTGATTGACGTCAACGACTTCATTCACCGATTCGTTCTGCTGCGCCCCGAACGCTTGAATGCGTTTTACTGTTTGAGCGCCGTCCAATGCGGCATGCTCGATGATTTCCATGCGCTGCGACAGCGCTTCATCATGGCAGTCGCGCTTGATCAGTTGAGCGTGCCCCAGAATCGCCGCGAGTATGTTGTTGAAGTTGTGCGCGACGCCGGAAGCCAGTTGACCCAGCGCGCGCAGCTTATCGGCCTGGGCTGCTCGCTCGCTCGCCAGACGCTCCTCGGTGACGTCGCGAGCGATCGACAAGACGCTGGTCACGCGGCCTACGTCGTAGATCGGAGTGTAAGTGATCAACAGCAACCGGGTCTCGCCACTCTTCCTCGTCACGGTCACCTCGAAGGTCTGGGCTTCACCTTTCAGCGCACGCGTGAATCTCTCGATCGCGAGTTTTTTCTGGTCGCCGAAAACAAATAGCCTATAATCGGCGCCTTCAAGGTCCTGCCGTGAGTAGCCGCTGTGCGCGATCAACTGCTCGTTGAACCAAATCAGACGGCCTTCAGGCGAAAACGCGAGTATTGAATCGTTGGCGTGCTCGATCAGCTTGACCAGGAAGCTGCGCTGCTCGCGCGCAACCGCTTCGGCGGCTCGCAGCTCGGACAGGTCCCTTACGATGCAGACCGCACCGCGCGGAGCGTCGTGACCTCCGTTTGTGCCCGCGCTATCAGAGCCCCCAGCTTGGCTACTGGAGCCATTTGTGAGTGGAGAGATGGTAACCAAAACTGGCCGGGACAACCGCCCGGGCACAAGCTCGAATGTGGCGGGCCTTCCCGATTCCATTACCTGTGCAACGCGGCACGTCTCACCTTCGACGCCTTGAAGCAGCGTGCAACAGCGCCGGCCAATCAACTCGCGAACGTTTGAGCCTTCAAACGCCGCAGCCGCCTCGTTGATGCGCTTGAGCACGCCGTTCTGATCGAAGATGAAGATCCCGTCACTGAGCGCATCGAAGGTCGCTTCCCATTGAACTTTGCCATCCGAGACCAGCTCGAACAGCGCTGCGCGTTCGAGCGCGATCACCACCTGATCGGCAGCGGCTCGCACAACTTCAACTTCATCGGCGGTCCACCGGCGCGGGCTGGACTTCATTATCGCGGTGATCACCAGCCGGGTCCCGTCCTTGTACTCGAGCCGTGCCGACATGAATGAGCGAGTGCCTGCCGCACGTAGAATCGCTTTGAGCTTACCGTCCAAGCGGGGATCATCTTCGGCGTCGTTGCAGACTATGACGTCGTTTTCAGCCAGCGCGGAGAACCTCTCGACATCTTCAGTACGATAGGTTCTCTCCGGCTTGCGCGCTTTTCCTTCTACGTATTCGCACTCCGCAGCCCACAAGCCGCGCGCTTCGTTAAACCGCATCACTACGATCTTGTCTGTTGCAAGGTGCTCACCGAGCTCGCGCGTCACGATCGGGAATATCTCGTCGGACCGGTTTGATTGGTTGATGCCGTGGATGATGTGGCTGATCAAAGCCTCGCGTTCGGCCGCCTGCTTGGTTTCCTGAAACAGATTGCTGTGACTGACTGCGACTTCCACCTGGGCGGCCACCATTTCAACGAGCGTTATTTCGCTGGCGGTCCATTTGCGAATGTGGTCCGTTTGATTGATTGAGAGTCCGCCCCAGCACTCGCCATTCACAAATATCGGACACACAATCTGCGAAAGGTTCATCGGCTCGACCTGCCATACCGGAACGGTGGATGCAAGGTCCGGATACGCGGCCGCGAATGCACGTACGTCGTCTATGATCAGGGTGCGGCGGGTTTCGATTAGATAGGTGCTTATGTAGTCATTGATTGACGCACGCACATGGCTCACAGATAAGCCTGGATCGCTGAGGTGCTCGGCTACGACGACGCCCTCAGTGCCGACCAGCTTGCGGAAATAAGTACGATTCGCTCCCAGAGCGCGGCCGACTTCTTCGACGGCCACCTGCAAGGTCTCGTTCAGGTCGAGCGAACGGCGAATGGATGCGACGATCTGATTTGCAAGAGAGGCGCGCTGGGCGGATTCGCGCACCTCGCGGTAGAGCTCGGCCTGCCGAATGGCTACGGCTGCCTGATGGGCGACCGATTTGACCAGGTCGGATTCCCATCGCGTCCATTTGTGAGGCTGGTCGCAGTGATGGAGACTCAGTATGCCGATTGGCTTTCCATCGACGCGAATGGCAGTCGTCAGAATTGACTTAACGCTGCCGGCCTCGAGGCGAGTGCGCAAAGGCGCGAAGCGTGGGTCGTTTGCGGGATCGCCGACGGCCACAGGACTCTCCTGGGAGAGAACCGACTGCAAGAAAGGGTTGTTTACCGTTTGTATTTCTTGCAACACGGAGGATCGGTCGGAGCAACACTCGGACACGTACTCGTGGTTCACTGGCACCATCTCGGGCAGCGGGCTCGGGAATAGTGCCATCCTGCAACGACAAACCGACAGCGCTACGCCCAGCTCGTCGACGATCGCCCGCAGGACCGCTTCCGAATCAAGCGAGCTGTGAATGGCTGAGCTGATCTTGCTGATCAGCGCGTCGCGCCGGGCCGCCTCTTGCGCTTCGCGATACAGCTCCGCCTGATAGAGCGCCACCGCAGTTTGTTCCGTGACCAGTTCCAGGAGCTTGATTTCGTCTTTCGAGAACAGCCGCGGATTGTCGAACTGTTCGAGCGCTATCATGGCTGCGGTATGTCCATTGTAGCTGATCGGAGCAATCGCCATCGCGCGCACGCCGAGCCGCAGGGACATCGCTCGCACGATCGGGTCGCTCTGACTGGTGTCCGGTACGTCTATTACCTGACCTGAAAGCAACCTGGCCAGCAGCGGGCTTCCTTCGAGGTCAAGCTCGGTGTTAAGCAGGCTCGGAACCAGCGCGTTCGATCGGTATTCCGCCCGGGCGGTGAACAAGGAGTCCCTGTTCACTTCGCCGCCGCCGTGCTTGTAGATCACGGCTCGGGTCACCTTCAAGGTAACGCCGATACCGTCGACGGCGACCTTCAGAATCTCATCGACGCCGACCGTGCTCCTGATGGCTGTGAGCAGCCGGTTTGTAATCGCTTCGCGGTCAGCCGCGCCCCGGGCGCTTTCCTGTGATCGGAAGTGGTGTATGGTCAGGCAAAGCGTAGAGGCGACTGCCTGAGCGAGATGCTTGTCCTGCGCAGACCACCGCCGCTTGCCGTCCTGATATACAAGCACTGTTCCGGCGGCTTCTGAATCAATCACAAGGGGCACGATCAGGATTGAGCTGACGGCCAATCCTTCCGCCCGGTTCGCTGCGGGCGCGAGCCGCCGGCTCACCAGGGGGTCTGATCCTGCGTCGGCTATCTCGGTGATGGATACGTGCGTACCAAGCTCCCGCGTGATATCGAGGTCAAGCTGTCGAAGCTTCTCCCTCTGGACCGGGCCTATGCCGCTCGCGCAATACTCTCCCGCTAGCCTCATGCCGCTTTCATGTCGAAGGAGAATAGCTGCGCGCGCCAGAACGAGTGTTTGGCCGATCTCGTCCGCCACGCAGCGCAATGCTATGTTGAGGTCGGCCGACGACTGCGCGAGAGCCGCGATCTTGTCGATGAGCGTGCAGCCGTGCGCTTGTTCTTCGCGCGTCGGGAAGAATCGCTTTGTGAAGGAGAAGGTCATAAATTTCTTTCATCTGCTCCATTCGCCCGCCAGTCGATCTCCCGACATCGTAAGGACCGAGTAGCGGATATCGACACCTGTCTTTGCGTCCTTCATCACCAATCCGGGCTCTGTTGAAAGCTGGCGTATCTCGCGCCATCCATCCAGCGGCACCGCGGTGAATGCATCGACCACGAACGGATCGAAGTGCGCGCCCGAACACCGGATCAATTCTTCGGCCGCGTCGTCAAAAGACCGGGCAGCCCGGTAAGGCCTGTCCGAAGTCATCGCATCCACGGCGTCGGCCACCGCGAAGATGCGAGCGCCCAGGCATATCTGATCGCCCTCCATCCGGTTAGGATATCCGCTACCGTTGTAGCGTTCGTGGTGCTGGGCGACGATTTCGGAAGCTCCTTCGAGAAAATCTATACCTCGTATTATCTGCGCGCCGTACTCGACGTGCCGCCGCATATAGTTCCATTCCTCTTCAGTCAGCGCGCCTCGCTTGAGCAAGATCCCGTCGGGCACGCCTATCTTGCCGATGTCGTGAAGCAGCGCGCCGTTCTCGAGAGTGATGAGCTGGCGGTCGTTCAGCCCGATCTGCTTGCCCAATCTCAGACAGTAAGAAACCACTCGGTCAGAGTGTCCTTTGGTCTCGACGTCGCGCGCTTCAAGCGCGGCCGCGAGCGCGCGGAGCGTAGCGCGATAATTCAGGTACAACTTTTCGAGAGTCGAGTTCAGATTCGTGTTTGCGATGGTCAACTCGTTGGTGCGCAGATCGACGAGATGCTCGAGGTGGTGTTCATATTGCTGGTTAGCCTTTAGCAGCCAGTGGTGCCGAAGCCCGCGGGCGACGGCGGTTTCGACATCGGAAAGGTTGAAGGGCTTGGTGACATAGTCGAATGCCCCGCGACGCATGGCTTCAATCGCGCTCTGGATGTTGAGATTACCTGAAATGAGTATGACAACGGTGTCGCGGGAGAGCCTGGTGATTTCGGCCAGTAACTCGAGTCCGCTCATTCCTGGCATCATTATGTCCGACAAAACCAGGTCGTACGTTTCTTCCTTCAGGTATTCGACTGCTTCAATCGCGCTGGTGGCGGTTTTGCAGTGATGAGCGCCGCTCAGCAGAGAGTAGAGCACCGAAAGAACGTTGGGCTCATCGTCGATGATGAGTATTTTGGCGGCTCGATTCTGAGTGAGAGTCAGTGGCGTCCTGTTCAGACTGGTCATAAGTTTAGACCTGAGATTGTGAGTGTACTCGCTTCCACGGCGCGTCCTGTTCCCGGAGACTGGACAGTCCGGTCCACGAGGTTCCGAGTCCTGCATTCAGGCTGATCGGCGCCGAGAGCAGACAACCTAAAGCCTGAACTCCAAGCTTGACGAATAGCTCAACTCGACGAAAGAGGCCTGAGTAGAATTCCCGGTAGGGGGCACGGCCAAATTGAAGCAAGCAGGTTTCTAAATGAAGGGGACGCGGATGATCTTAGTACAGTGAAGGGTAACGCGCAACACTTTTTTGTAAAAAAACCGCAGGAGTGGCGGGCTATTGTGATTCGGCGTAGTCGAGCTTGAAGTAGGTACTGGCGTCGCAAACAACCAGTACGAACTTGCGCCCTCCGACCTTGACGTAGGTTATGCCTTCGGGCTTCAACTTCGGGTCGAGGGGTTGCTCCCTCCGAAGCGCAGAGTCGGATCCGGATTGTTCTACGCTGCCGTTCCACTCCCACAGAGTGAAGTCGCTCTTCTCGAGATGTTCGGGCGCACCGGCAATGATCAGGAATGAGTTCGCCTCCGAGTCGTACTGAATGTCGCGGACGCCGAGCCCTTCCAGCTTCAGCGGGATGGCATTCGGTTCGGCAAGCTCAAGATTGTCCACCGAGAATGCGCCGGCTGGGTCGCGCAGCTTGATGGCCACGAGGAAAGCGCTTCCATCTTTGCCGAGTGGCGAGCGCAGTCCGAGCAGCCAGCGGCCAACACCTTTGGGGTCCCGAGTGATTCCTTCGATGTTGAGACCGCTTTCGCTGCCCGTCTGGTCGGTACCTTTCAGTTCAGGGACGTTGGTGATCAAGAAGTCGCGCAGATTGGTCAGTGCTTCTGCTTTCGGCACACTCTGGCTGGCCGCATCAAAGGTGAATCTCACCAATGCATTCCGATCGCCCGCGTCTGGCTGAGACTGGGAGCCAATGATGTAGAAGTAGCTTCCGTCGGATGTTATGCCTTCCGGATCATCGATCGTCACGCCGAGGGGGATCAGCTTTACCGGGCCAACCTGCCGCCCCGCTTCGTCAACTTGCATCCACAGAACTTCGCCCGGTCTGCCGTCGTCCACCATAAGGACGCCGTTGCTTCCGGGAACGTACACGGCGCCCGAGGCTTCAAACGTGCCGCCCTGGAACGGCGTGCCTGCCCCTGGAAGCGGAGGCTTCACTTTAGGTTTGCCCTTCTGAGTGGTTTCGATGGTGGGTTTTTTAGTATTCCGGTCTACCAAATACAATGCCAGGCCAACGGAAAGCAGCACGGCTATTACCTGAGCCACGATTCGGCTCAATCCGGAAATGTAGGCGGCCCTCATTCGCTCGTCGCTACCCTTCTTTTTCTTCTTCTTTTTCTTCTTAGCCTTTTCATCCTCAGGCGTTTCTGCGGCATCCGGGTTAGCTTGCGCCGGAGTTACGCCGCCAGGCGGCTGGATCTCTAACAGCGCTGCAGCCTGGGGTGAGGCTTCCAACGAAGGACCGGCGGCCTTCTCTTTTCCTCCACGATCGCGTTTCCCGCCTTCGGGAGGCGTAACTCCCGCGCGTCTTCTCACTTCTTCGAGAGCTTCGCCAGATAGCACTGCGGTAATGTTCGCCGCCGTCTCGCCTGGATTCCGGAATGTGAGCACTGTCTGCCCCAACTGAATCTTGTCGCCGTGTTTGAGCGTGTGCGCTTGAGAACCGAGCCGCTCGCCGTTGACGAAGGTTCCGTTGCGGCTCCCCAGATCGACAATCGCGTAGCCGGCTTCGCGAGCGATCACGATCGCGTGAGTGTTGCTCACTGTCGGATCGGTCAGCGTAATGTGGTTGTGCGCGGCTTTTCCGATTTCCACCTCGTGCTTGTCGATCAAGTATTCGAGCTTCTTGCCCGAAGGCAGCACGCCGATAAGCTTAGGCCCGTAGTGCCGGTCCACCTGTTCTCGTATCTGTTTAGCCGTTGCGAGGCGGATGCTCAGCGGTGAACGGACCTCAGGCCTTACTCGTTCGACGACTCCAACATCGGTCGGATCCGCAACCGCGAGGATTATCGCCTCCGCTTCTTTTGAAGCGGCGAATACTTGATACTCTCGCGCGAGTTTGGCGGGGAACCCCGAAACCACTGCCTCGTCAATCGGCGAAGTGCTCAGATCGATAACCGGCATCTGAAACGTCCGGCTCATCAAATCGCGCAGGCTGTCCTCGCTTGCGAGTCGCTCTTCTATCAGCGCGTGATAAAGCCTGCGGCCTTTGGCATCAGTGCGTACCCGATCGACATCGGCCTTTGTGGCAAGAGCGGCGGCCACGACCGCGAGTGCGAGCGACTCTTCAGTCAAGGGAGGGGGCGCAGCGGGTCTGGAAGCAGGCGCTACACTGTCGCGCTCGATCGCGCCCGTTTCGCTGTGGTCGTTCAGCCGGAAGGTCAGCTTCGTGAGCCCGATTCCGATCACGTCACCGTGACTCAGTTGGTGCGACTCGGCGACTCGTTCCCCGTTGACAAACGTGCCATTGCGGCTCCCGATGTCATTGATCGTAAACACACTGCCTTCGAGGCGAACCATCGCGTGAGCCGTTGACACGGCGGGATCAGCTATCACGATGTCGTTGCGCGGTCCCTTACCGATTTGAGTTTCTGCGATTGTGAGTTCCCGGTCGAACACGTCGCCGGTCGGAAGCAGTATCCTCAAGCTGGCCTTCGGCGGCGTCTCAGGCGGAGTCTCGATCGTGGTGTCGAAGGCGTTTGCATCGAGGACCACCGTGCCCACCGGCATCTTGGGCGCGGTGGGTGGAGCCTCCGCCGGGACTTCGGCGCCAGAGGCGGCGCCCCACAGCGGATCATTAGCTCCCGATGTCTTGACTTTCAGTTTCAGTGAATCGTAATAAGCGTTCAACTCGTGCCCGCACCGGTAGCAGAAGCGCTGCCCCTCGCGAGCAACGGGAGATTTGCACTTGGGGCATTCAAGCGTCATATGAGCGTGTCCTACATCCCCGGCACAAAAGCGAGCGTAATGAGAATCCTTGTTTTCTTTGAAGCGATTCCTGACCGTTTGTCTTAAGCGCCACGCCGGTTTCAAGAGGCCTTGGCCTGTATGCGCGGAGTATGATAGCCGCTCGCAAAATCAAAAGCAAGAAACCGCATTTCGATTAGACCCTTACGTTAGGCAACAAGGCAACGTCAAGCACCGGAGCACGAGGGAGCAAAAAACGCCGCTGCTTGCCGCAAACGCTGTCGAGTACGACAAATGCTCGGCTTGACGAAGCGGGGCCTGCCAAATAAGGTTCAACGATGCTTGAGAACTGGGCCTCTCGACTCGACCGGTATTCTGTTCTGGGTCAGGCAACCTCGGCGTCAGTCCCGAATCGGGCCTTAGCAGAGCGACGGCGGGAACTCTTCTCTTGCAACGCCTGGGAGCGGTCGATCAATGAACATCAGTGAGTACGCCGAGATGTACAAAGTCGAGAGCTTCTACTGGTGGTTCGTCGCCCGCCGGCGGCTGCTCGAGTCGCTCGTCCAGGAGATCGCGCGTGAGTTCACTCGTCCAACGATACTCGACGTCGGATGTGGAACCGGCATCAACTTTTCGGTGTTGGCGAAGTATGGCGATACCTTCAGCAGCGACGCTTCGGAAGAGGCTCTTAACTTCAGCAGGAGCCGAGGGATCGATGGGCTCGTAAGATCTCACGTTGAAGCGCTTCCGTTCCTCGCTTCGACGTTCGATCTTGTAACCGCACTGGACGTGTTGGAGCACATCGACGATGATCTTAAAGGACTCGATGAGCTGTTGCGGGTGACAAAGGATGGCGGCGTGCTTGTAATAACGGTGCCGGCGTACGGCTTCCTTTGGAGCGAGCATGACGAGGCGCTGCATCATCGGCGGCGGTACGCAGCTTCGGAGTTGCGTAACAAGCTAACCAATGCTGGCTTCGCGGTCGAGCGGATTACCTACTACATCACGTTCCTCTTTTTCCCGATCTTGTTCATGCGATTTGCGCAGAGCG
Organism: uncultured Clostridia bacterium; assembly: GCA_964548075.1. Lineage (GTDB taxonomy): Bacteria > Acidobacteriota > Blastocatellia > UBA7656 > UBA7656 > Onstottus_A. The sequence goes on from CAZJQQ010000043.1 coordinate 52,945, forward strand.
TGTCGAAGAAGTCGATTCACGCAAAGACCTCGCACGTGATCTTGCCCGGCTGGCTCAACTCGCTTCTTATTGCGATTCTAGGGCTCGAGCGCGTGCTTCTTCGCTGGATGAACTTTCCGTTTGGGGTTTCGATTGTGTGTCTCGCCCGAAAGACGCCGAAGGATCGCGCCCCGCAGGTCTAGCCCGACGCTCACAGTCGTTCGCGCGAATCACCTCGGGCGAACCTTTTCGTCTCAGGAGACTCGGGCCCGACCTGTCGACCACCCTCGCATCACGACACATTAGACTCCCGGCGATAGTGTGATATCTTTGAATCCGCGTTCGTGGACCGGAACCTCACGGCTCTTTTTCGGCTCGTGCCCGCTCTACCCGGCTTTTGATATGGAAGTCTCTGAAGAAGAAAGAAAGCGATCAGCGCAAGACGAAGGGACCTTAACAGAGGTTCAGCCAACCCAGGAATCCTGGATCAAAAGGAGATGGACCTGGCTCGTGCTCCTCGGTCTGGCTGTTGCTATTCTCGCGATTGTCTCAATCATCATGATGCGACGCGACTCAGGCGCCGGCGCTGGCGGAGATGGGTCGATCAGTCGAACAGCAACTGATCACTCCCCTGGCTCGGAGGTAACGTTATATCTTCAGGGCCGCGAGTCGGTAATGGTAGCAGTCGATGAGAAGGCTCTCGATGAGTTGATTAGTGCGATCTCGACAAGAGGCGACAGCGCGCAAACACTGATTCAATCGGGCAGGGTCTTCACCGTTCCGAACAAGACCAGGGTGCGCATCATCGAGGCGAACTTTGCCAAGCTAAAAGTTCGAATCATCGAGGGCGACAAAGTTATGTTCGAGGTATGGGTGCCCGAACGGTGGGTCAGGTAGATGCTACCGTCTTCTGGCGGCTCGGATGTCCAATCCCTCGAGGTTATTTTATCCCTGACTGATTCCAGCTACTTAGCACGCTTCCTGAAGTACTCAAAACCTATCAATCCGGCCATCATGAAGAGAGCCACACTTGTGAGTGCAGCGCCCAGTGTGCGTGGCCGCGTATTCCCAAACGACACCTCGATGTTATGAACTCCCTGTTCAACATGTAGGATCTGTACCCCGTCACTGTCGCTGGATATCGCCGCGGACTGCCCGTCGATTCGTGCGGTCCAGCCAGGAAAGTTGTACGTCTTCAAACGTACAACGCTCGGCACGTCCACCTTTACTGCTAAGCGCCGAGATTGTGGCTCCCAACTAATTATTTCGCTCGATCCGCCGTCAGGTCTGATAACCACGGGAGGAGTATCAGGCAAGTCGTCTGGACGGGAAGCGGCCTTCGGAGTCCAGTTTGGCTCGATGAGATCTCCCACCCGACCTGCTTTGGGATGATAGGTCGGGTTTGAAAGCGCGCCAATAATGATACCGTGCACGGAAACCCACAGTGCAAAAGCCAGTCCCGCTCCAAGCAACAAGCGATAAGCCCACAATCTGCGCCAACTCAACTGCGGATGATTGCGGAGACGATCGACACAGGCGGCCACTACCAGAGCCGTGAACCCGCTCGCGATTGCCAGCCAACGCCAGGCAGGGACGGCGACCTGTATTTGCGGAAGCAACTTCGACACATATATCGAGAATGACGTGCACATGAAGACGGCGCCAAGGCTCATCACTATCCACATGCTGTCAGGCGACCATCGGTGTGATGACGGCCCTGAATTCTCACCTGGCTTCTGTTGCGCACCGATCGCCTCTGTTGGTTGCTTTGGCAACGCAAACAACAACAAAACGGGAGCAGCCAAAACGACCGCGTGCGCCACAAACACATCGTTGAGAAGCTTCCAGAATGAGGAATAAGGTATCCCCTCGATGATCGGCAACAGGGTTATGTAGCTTTCATGGTACGGATAGCGAACAGAGGCATTCTCATAGGCATACTTTGCCTCAGCCGCCGCCGGAAGCCAGTAGATCGCGCCCAGCAACAAACCTAAGAACACCCCTCCAGCGATCCGTAACGCGATTCGATGATCCCTTTCTCTAACAGCCCAAACTAATCCATAGAAGCCGAGCGCGTAGGTTAACAGGAAGGCAACTGGCAGATGGGTCAACAGGTAGAGTCCAAAAGTTAAACCCAAGCCCGCGTAGTATCGGGCCCTGCCTTGCCTGCCTAGCCTGAAAGCGAAATAAATGATCAATGGCAAGAATACGTACCCGACGAATTGTGGCAACGCTCCTCGCCAATACAGGTCGAGCATGTGGAAGGGAATCAGCATATAGAGGAGCGCGGCAATGACGCTCGCCGGCTTGCTGTAAAACGTTCGCGCCAGAAAGTAGAGCGCGAGGCCTGACCCGGCAAGAGCAAGAGACGAAATGACGAAGATCGTGTGTATCCAGTCATCAACCACTGTATGAACAGCGGATGTCAGATAGAAGAAGCCGGGCGGGTAGTAGATCATGTTCAGGAGCCCGTAGCCTCTATTGATGTCTGGAATCCATCGCGGGTAGATGACTCCTGATCTCAATACTCTGTCGAACTGCTCCACTATGAAGAGGTGCATCCACAAGTCGTGCGTATCGATTAGCCTGAGCACTTTGTCGCTGCCAGGCACTCGCTCGAATCGCGAAAAGTAGAAAGGAATAACTGCGACGGTACTTATGATAACCGCAGCGATCGCCATCAGCGCCCTGGTCAGGGATGGTCCCAGCTTTGATTTCCAGGCTAACATTTTTTGAGAACCAGTCGCCTCGAACTAAGACCTTGTCTTTTGGTTCGGAGCGCCGCCCGTTCCTTTCACATAATCGAGGATGATCAGCCCCGGTATCAGCACCAGGGCCAGGACTGAAAGCACGGTGCCCGCGGTGCGCGGAGGTGTATTAACAAAGGATGCTTGAATCCTGTGTATTCCCGGGGGCACCTCGACTTGCTGCACTCCGTCCTTGTCGCTCAGCATCGGTACCACTTTGCCATCGAGCCGAGCCGTCCAACCGGGAAAGTTGTATGTCTTCAATCTCACGATAGTAGGCTTGTCGAGCCTGACCTGAATCTCACGGTCTTGCGGTTCCCATCTCGATATCTCAACAACTCCGCCTTCTGGTTCAAGCAACACCACTTGAGTGTCTTCAAGTTCCTGTGGGTGAGTCGAGGCTTTCGGAGTCCAACTCGACTCGACCACACTGGAAGCGGTGGAAGCCGGATAGTACGTTGGATTTGAAAGGGGCCGTATGATCGTCCATCTGATTGAGAACCAGACGTTGACGGCGACAACAACAACAAGGGCCGCCCGGCAAGCCCAGAGTATTCTTGGTCCGAAAGCACCGGGCGTTCTCAACACATCAATAGCCGCCGCCACAAGCAGCGATGCGAACATCCCTGCAATCGCCAGCCACCGCCACGCGGGCACGGTGACTTGAATCTTTGGAAGCAGCCTCGATACGTAGATTGAGAATGACGTACACATGAAAGTCGCGGCGATGGACATGAGGATCCACATGCCAAGCGGCGTCCATTGACGCGTTACCGCATCGGCTCGCTGGTCCCGGCGCTTGTTGATTCTCAAAACTATAAGCGTAACCCCCAACGCCAGCACGCTGAGCGCGAACAGGGGGTTCAGCACGCGATAGAACTCTGGAAAGAGGCTCGCATCCGAAACCGGCATCAGCGTGATGTAGCTTCGATGATACGGAAAGATGGCGGTAGCAAACTCGTAAGCGTACCTTGCCTCCAGCGCTGCCGGCAGCCAGTAGATTGCGCTCAGCAGCAGACCTAACGTCATCGCTCCCGCCAGACGAGCCCCGATTCTCCAATCTCTTTCCTTAGTCGCCCAGACCACGGCGTAGAAAGCCAGCGCGTAGGTGAACATCAAGGCGACAGGAAGGTGAGTCAGCAAGTGCAAACCGTAGAACACTGCAAGCCCCGCGTAGTGACGCGGCTTGCCCTCACGTCCCAGCTTGTAAGCAAAGTAAATGACCAGGGGCGGGAAGATGTACCCGATGAACTGTGGCAAGCCCCCTCGCCAATACAGGTCGAGCATATGCGTCGGTAGCACCATGTAAAGCACTGCCGCAACCGTGCTCGCCAGTCTCCCATAAAAGGTACGCGCCAGAAAATAGAGCGCCAGCCCCGAGGCTGCCAGCGCAAGCGCCGATATGACGAAGAGCGTGATAATCCAATCATCCAAAACCGCGTTGACCGCGGAAGTAAAGTAAAAGAAACCCGGCGGATAATAGATGAGCGTCAGGATGCCGTAGCCGTGATTTATGTCAGGCACCCATCGCGGGTAGATCACCCCCGAGCGGAGCACCTTGTCGAACTGCTCCATCGTGTGCAGGTGCATCCACAAATCGTGAGTTGTTATCAGCCGGCGAACGCGCGCGCCGCCCGGCGCCTCGTCGAAGCGCGAAAAGTAGAACGGGACGACTGCACATATGGCGACTATGAGAACAATCGCTGCGACAAGGGTGTTTTTGCGGCGAAGGTTGAGACCGGGTCTTTTCGATGGCTTGTTGGGGAGGGGCGGTGCGGCCTCGTTCTCTTGTTGCATGCCTATCCTCAACGCTGCTCGGTGGATGAAGGAACAGAAGCTTTCTAGCACACCACTCGGTGGAAAACCAGCAAGTGAAACGAGCGCTGGAACGCCCAGGCGCGTGGTGTGGTAACATCCTCTGACGCTTATTCTCCAACGTTCATGGCGGATTAAATCATGACTTCCGGGCCTCAATCGAACACCGACATCACGGCTGCCGTTTCGATCTCAGGCGAGCCGGAAGGCGGCCCAGAGTCGCCTGAGTTGTCAGTCGTTATGCCGTGCTTGAACGAAGCAGAAACACTGGAAGTTTGCATTGCGAAAGCCCGGCGCGCGCTCGGCGAACTCAAAATCGCCGGCGAAATCATAGTGGCCGATAACGGAAGTACCGACGGCTCGCTGGCCATCGCCGCGCGAATGGGTGCGCGGGTAGTGACCGTTGAGGCGAGAGGCTACGGCAACGCGCTGATGGGCGGGATTAGTGCGGCCCGTGGCAGGTTCATAATAATGGGTGACGCCGACGACAGTTACGACTTCGGCGATCTGAGCCCCTTCGTCGAGAAACTGCGAGCCGGCTATGATCTCGTTATGGGCAACCGCTTCAAGGGGCGCATTGCGCCGGGCGCGATGCCTCCTCTTCACCGGTATCTGGGCAACCCCGTGCTCACTGCGATCGGCCGTCTGTTCTTTCGCAGTCCGGCGGGAGATTTTCATTGCGGGCTGCGCGGATTTCGGAAAGCCGCGGTGATGAAGATGGACCTCCGAACCACCGGCATGGAGTTCGCGAGCGAGATGGTGGTGAAAGCCAGCCTGCATAAGATGCGCATTGCCGAGGTTCCGACCACGCTGCGGCCAGACGGGAGAAGCCGCCGTCCGCATCTGCGGCGCTGGCGTGACGGCTGGCGTCACCTCAGGTTCCTGCTGCTCTACAGCCCGCGATGGTTGTTCCTATTTCCCGGATTGCTGCTGATGCTGGGCGGATTGGTCGCGGGGTCCTGGCTGCTCAGCGGGCCAATATTCATCGGGAGAGTTGGCTTCGACGTTCAGACCCTGTTGTACGCCGCGGTGGCGGTTGTGATCGGGTTTCAAGCGATGGTCTTCGCTGTATTCACGAAGGTGTTCGCGATAAGCGAGGGCCTGCTCCCTGAAGATCCAAGACTCAACAAGCTGTTTCGAATCATCAGCCTCGAGAGAGGCATCGTAGCGGGAGTGTTGCTAGTGCTGGCAGGGCTGGGGGGTTCAATCTATGCTGTGAGCTTCTGGGACGAAAAATCATTTGGCCCGCTTGATCCGTCAAAGACGCTGAGAATCATAATCCCTTCGATAACCGCGCTGATAGTCGGGTGTCAGATCATACTATCGAGTTTCTTTCTAAGCGTGCTGGTCCTGAGGCGTAGGTAGCACGGCCTTTGGTCTGTATTATTCCTTTCTGAGAGAGACGACCAGTCCGAAACCTCGCCTGCGACTGAGTATCCGGTCGAGCCGAGAGAATGCCCACAAAACAGGAAACACCCATGTGTACAGTCGGAATGCCCAGCCACCTTCCAAGCCCGCCGCATCAGACCACGTCCAGGCGCGCCGGCGATTCACGACTCGCTGATACAGGATGTGAGCGACACTCACCAGATCTACGATCACCTTGGTGAAGAAGCGAAGATAGTATTCGCGCTCGACGATCACCAGCCCGTGGCGGCTAAAAAGTTCTCCCAGCGATCCTTCATCATAGCCCGGCCTCACGTGGTGCTCCGGCCCCGGAAAATCATGCACGGTCTTGATCCCGCACAGCTCGAGGAAACCGGCGAAGCCAAGTCCCGTGTACGGCACGGTGATCACGACTCTTCCATCGCTCCCCAAGACACGAGCTATCTCGCAAACCGCCGCGTCGTCGTCTTCAAGATGTTCGAGCACTTCGCTGCACAGAATGGAATTAAAGACCCCCTCTTTGAACGGAAGCCGCGTAGCCGGCGCGATCACGAAGAGAGCCCGCTGTGAATCGCCGGCAGTCGTGCGCCGGTAGTACTCCAAGTTCGGAGCATGGAGGTCAACGCACGCAGTAGGCCGGTCGCCGAACACCGCACAAGTCGTGTACCCTGTGCCGATTCCAATGTCGAGCGCAAGTCCATCCTTGCCGCTCGCCATCAGCCGTTTGACCACAGGTATCTTGTCTCGTGTTGCGATGTCGTAAGCTGAGACGCCAAATTTGTTCGGGCCGCGAGTCATAATCGGGATTTGGCCAGCACGTTGATTACGTCGCCTCTTCCGGGCCAGTTCAAGCGGTACAGGTGATAGAGTAGACGAGCGGCGACCTTGCCTACCGCATTCAACTGTCCTGCCGGCGGACCACCAGGGAGCAGCTCTGAGAGCGAACGATAAACCGGCGAGTAGAATGGAAAACCCCATGCGCTCATCTCCACCACTTCTAATCCTGCGTGCTCGATCTTGCGCCGAAGCTCCGCGCCGGAATAGTTTCGCACGTGACCGATCCTGCCTTCTGATTCGCGCATGCGCCCCTGTATGGTTGATATGAAGACAAACTTGCTTGCCATCCTGGCCATATTGCTAAAGGCGGTTTCGTCATCGCTGAGGTGCTCCACGACTTGAATGCTGATCACAAGATCGAACCGCTCGTTCAGCGCTTCGCTTGTAACGTCGAGGACAAACAACTGCGCATCGGGCACGCGTCGGTTGGCGATCGCTAGCGCCTCTTGAGAGACGTCCGCGCCCGCAAGTTCGTATCGCCCGCGCGCGCGGAGTGCCGCAAGGTTCTCGCCCGAGCCGCAGCCAACATCCAGTATCGTTCGGACATCAAGCATCGATACAGTTTGAACGAGATTCTCCCGCGCGTGGCGATGAACGGGCCCAAAGTGCTGAATGTCTCCCCAAGTCCTGCTCCATAGGTGGTCGTATGATCGCGCCTGCATTGACTTATTCCTTCACGGCAACCCTGCGGATCAAATCCAAGTACTGAGTAGTCATAGCATCAAGGCTCCACTCGCGCACGGCAAGCTCACGCGATCGAGCCGCAAGGCTTCCAGAAAGGTAGGCATCATCGGCCAGCCTCTCCAGTGCCTCTCGGAATCCTGCGAGCGTTCGCTCAGTCGCGAGGCAAGCCGCTTCATTTCCCAACATCCTGGTGAACGCTTCATCGCGTGAGACGATCACCGGCAAGCCTGTCGCCATCGCTTCCTGAACCGACAGAGGCAATCCTTCGCCGTGTGAAGGCAGCAAGAAGACATCTGCCGCCCGGTACACTCCCGCCATCGCGTCCGGGGCGACTGCTGGGAACCACGCCACGTTCTTGGCGTGCGCCGGGACCATCGTTCTCAAAGGACCATCACCCACAACCAGGAAAAGATGCGACGGCATCTCTCGAATAAGTTCAGCCAAAACGTCGACGCCTTTCTTCTCGACCAGTCGACCGACGAACAAGGCGACTCGCGCTGATTCAGGGAGCTTCAAGTTCTCGCGAGCGCTTAAGCGCTCGTGCGGTGCCGGCGGCCTGAAGAGATTAGTATTAATTCCATTCGGGATGAAGCTAGTCTTTCCCGTTCGCCCCTTCAAGAGCGGTCCGGCAAACTGTTCCGCCGCCTTGGTGCAGGAAACTACATGTGTGGCACTGCGAAGGACTGCGCGCCCCAGCGTGTGATTTGCGAGATGTTCCAGGCCGTTCAAAACCGCGGAAGGATACTTCACAAAGCCGATGTGTTGCGAGATGATCACCGGCTTGCGCGACCGGCGAGCCAGCAGAACGGTTGCGCCGCTTGCTGCGTAAATACAGTCGTGGGCGTGCAGCAAGTCCGCCCACCGAACCAGCCTCGCGAGCTCTCGCATTCCCTCGACTCCGAGAACGGGCCACGGAACACCGAGCCTTCGTTCGAAGCCGTTCCAGCAGCCGACTCTTATGCGCCCTTCTTCGCGAGCCGCCGCGGTAGCAGGCTCGCGAGCCGCAACCCACCGGGCCTCAAAACCGGCGGCAAGGTAAGCGCAAAAAAGCGAGTCGGCTACCAGCTCGATCCCTCCGATGTGTGGCGGCATGTAGTGTGTGACTATTCCGATCCTCATAGGGATGCGCGACTGGTGAGCCCCGAGATCCAGGCATCCCTGCCTGCTTGGCATCGCGCTAGAGGCAGGCAGGGATGAATTGCGCCCCCAGGGCATAAGGCTTCATCCGCTTTGCGTGACTGATCGCGCGTCAAACCTTGCGACACTGAAAGGCTTCAACTCGTCTGAGACGTGATCGCGCGTGATAACACGCACAACAAGTTCAGCCGTGACGGGGGCGAGGAGTATCCCGTTTCTGAAATGACCGGTAGCGAGCAAGAGCTTATCGATACCGCTTGCCCCTAATATCGGCAGATGGTCGATCGTATCAGGCCTGAGCCCCGACCACGTCTCGACTACTTCGAACTCTCCGAGCGAAGGGACCAATTCCATGCCGGCGCTCAGCAAGTGTTTGACGGCCCTGACAGTGACAGCCTTTTGAAAACCCGCCTGCTCGACCGTCGCGCCGATCAAGACGCGGCCGTCACGTCGCGGAACAACATAGACGCTGCTTGAATGGAGCACGCGGTTGATCGGACACGTCCCGCCTCTCACCGCGATCATCTGGCCGCGAGCCGGCGTCACTTTGACGTTCAGCCCGAGTGGTTCAAGCAGCCGGCTCGACCACGTGCCGGCGGCTACGACGACCACGCCCGCGTCAACACGCTGGGCGGCAACTACGGCGCCGGTGACACTGCCGTGCTCGGTTGCGAGAGCCGTGACGTCCGCGCCTTCGATCAATTCGACGCCTGCCCGCTTCATCGCAACTTCGAGCGCGTCCATCACGCGCCGATTCTCAACCTGATGTTCCTCTGGCAGGAAAATGGCTCTGGCAGCCGATTCCGTGACAGCGGGCTCGATCTTGCGGATGTCATTTGCCGAGACGTGTTCGAGCGGGAGACCCGCTTCGAGTTGCCACTTGGCCCACCTGGTCTTTTCCTCGTCGTCTTCGTCCCGTAGCACGACGAACAGCGTACCCTCGTCCTTGTACTCGACATCGATGCCCGATGCGTCGTTGAGTTCTTCGGCAAAGCTCCGATACATCGCGCGGCTGCGAAGACACAAATCAAAAAAAGGTCCGGCGGTCTGCGATTCGCCTTGAGGCGACAACATCCCTGCGGCTGCGCGTGAAGCTTCGCACCCGACTCGGCCGCGCTCGAAGACGGTGACTTTCAGGCCTGCTTGCGCGAGCCTCCAGGCGATCGAGCATCCGATGACTCCGCCGCCTACTATGATTACGTCTCTTGTCATTGACCGATATCCTAGCATAACCGGATGCCGGAAACGTGTGGTATGCTCGGCTGGAAAGCCTCAGGCTTATCGCGCACCCAGGATAGATGAAGGTATGTCAGTTCAACTTCAGAAGCGCTACTTCAACGTCGATGATTATTACCGGATGTCTCAGGCTGGTGTCTTTTCTCAAGGAGACCGCGTTGAGCTTATCGAAGGCGAGGTCGTGGAAATGAGTCCAATTGGCAGCACCCACCAGGGTTGCGTAGACGAGTTGAGTTCCGTTGTTATGGAGAAGATCGGGCGCGCGGCGATTGTCCGCGTTCAAGGGCCAATTCATGTCGATGATTACTCTGAGCCCCAACCGGATATTAGCTTGCTCAAGCCCCGCCGAGATTATTATCGTCGCGCACACCCAACGCCGGCCGACGTCTTGCTCGTGATCGAAGTGGCTGACACTTCTGTAGAGTACGATCGCAATGTGAACCTGCCGCTATACGCACGAGCGGGAATTCCGGAAGCGTGGCTGATCATCTTGCCGAAGGACTTCATTGAGGTTCACAGCGAACCAAAGAACGGAAAGTACCAGAAGATGGAGCGACTGAAGCGCGGCAAGAGACTCGCATCAACGACAATCCCGGGGCTCAAGCTCGATGTTGATGATATCCTGGGCTAACGCTTCGCATCAGCGCAGCGCAACACCTGAACACCGCTGCTCGAATATCCGGTTCACTAATCGCGCGATTTCTTCCACTGCCACGTCCGGCCGCTTGCCCCGATGATGAATGCCACAAACCGCAGTCGTCCACGAGTGGTCAACGTTCGGGCCCCATCGTGATCGGCCAGCAGCATCTCGACCATAAGTTAGATAAGCGGACATCGTGTCGATGCCGGTGCCCGGTCTTTCGCCTATAAAGTGAACGATTAGTTCGACATCAAGAAGCAAGCCAACGTGGTAACCAGCTCGCACGCGGCTGTTTTCGATCACAATGTCAGCGTCACCGACGAGGTGGCCCGCTTGGGCAAGCTGTTGCCTCAGAGGTGCATGAACGAGCCGCAGGTTTTCATTCAGAGCATTCGCATTCAATCCATCCGAGATCACTATCGCAACGCGCGGCCGGGCCACGGGGTAGAGCGCGACAATGCGAGCCGCGTCTTGCTCGCAAATCACTTCTCCTGCAGGCGGGTGAGCCAGATAGGTATCGCGATCAGATGCTTTTGTTCTCACACGAAGATTGCGAGAGCAGACATCTCTGATGACAGCATCGTCGAGCGTCGCGAAGAGCGCTCGCCGCGCGTGGGAGTAGATCGCATCGATTCGGGACGTGACTCCAGCCCCCGGCGAAGGACCCGCATCGCTATCTGAACCGAGATCAAATCCTCGTTCCGCGAGAGCAGAGATTCTCTTGGTTCCCTCCTCGCGCAGAGTAACAAACGTTCGCGTGTCGCCGCCCGCCCTCTGATAAATGGCGTAAAGCGATTCTGCGCCGCGTCCGGCGGTCTCGCCGGATTCGTTCATCACGCCGAGCGCTACTAATCTCTTTTTCATCGCCGATGAAACTTGCCTGCCTGTGCGGCGGCGAATGCGGGGATGCTCTCTAAACGAAGTCGTCAGATAGCCAAGCATCGGGTCGGCGTTTCCGGCTACAGCCATCAGGTAAGCGGGCGCCGCGCAGTCAACAATCTGCTCGGTGCGTTGCTGCAATTCCTGTGGATCGATGCCCATATGAAATGTCGCGCAGACGTCGAGCCCCATCGTGATCCCGTGCACCTTAGCCATCATCGTGTCTTCGAGACACGCGCGAAGAAGCTGATCGCCAGTCCGAAAGACTTCGGGCCCGATGAATCCAGCGACGTCATTGACGATCGTCCACGCGCCGGTCCGCTGGCGCAGATATCGAGCTACGCCGTACGCGCGAGCTTCCAGCGTTACCATGTCGATTCCTTCCGCGGCTTGATTGGTAACGGCTGAGCCCTGGCCCGTTTCGAAATAGAGACCGTCGAATCCGCCCGCCAGATCGAGCAACCCATCGACATTAAGCCCAACCATTCCACTGATTGCTTTTGAGGTACCGGCCAGGCTTTGAAATCCGACATCGACGCGGGTTCGCGCCCGGGCGCTGGTCTGTTTCACGATGTCCGATAGCACCGAATAGCGCGTTGGCAATTCGAGCCTCTCGACTACACTGCAAAGCAATTCTTCAAGACGGATGATAGTGTCCACGTCGTCGCTTGCCGGATTGAGGCCGATAATCACGTCGCCGCAGCCGTAGGTCAGGCCTTCGAGGATCGAGAAGAGAATCTCCTCCTGGTCATCTCCTGGACTGTTGGGTTGAATGCGAGATCCGAAGTGCCGGTGTGAGCCAATCGCGATTCCGTCGCCTGGCAGCGGGTTGAACAAGGCTCGCGAGACTGCAGCAAGCTCGTCGCTGGTCATCACCTTCGCGACGGCCGCAATCACTTCGCTGGCGAGACCGTCACGATAAAGTCGCGCCCACGCCGCCGCATCAGTTCCGAGCAAGATTCGCTTAAGGTCGCCCACATTCAGACGAGCGAGGGTGTCTTTAAGCTCCGAGTCAAGAGAGCGATGAAGCGTTTCGGTGACCTGGTCCTCAACGAATACGGCGTTGGTTATCTCGCCGAGGCGCAGTGAAGCAAGTTCTTCGCGCGCTTCTGTGCGCAGGTGGTCGTCGCGCGTCCCGCCCACACACACATCGCCTTCCTTGAACTCGTTGGCGAGCGCGAATATCTTAGTCAGCTCGTTGAGGTGCATGACGATGCCACGATTGAAACTAACCGCAGAGACGCCGAGGACGCCGAGGACGCCGAGGTCGCGCAGAGATGATCACCTTCGCGGCGCAACCTCTGCGTCCCCTGCGTCCGCGGTGAGAGATGTTGCGGACCAGGCTGGTCCGGCGAACCTATGCCGCTCCCTCAACACGTACCACAACCCAAGCAAAACAGTGACGGCCGCTATAGTCTTTCCCGCGCGCCCGTTATCGGGAAAACTGAGAATAACGCTGATAAACGCAACCCAGAGAATAGCAATCACGTTGACCATCGAGCTGTATCGACCCAGATGCCAGGGCCCTCGTTCGCCTGCGCCGTTCGCGCGTCTTGCTCGCAGCGCCAGGAAAACTGGAATCGTGTACGAGAAGTATAGCCCGATCACGCTGATCGAGGTCACCACAGAATATGCCCCGCTATAGACGGCAGCTACGAACGCCACCGCAACGCACAGCCAGATCGCCGGCGCGGGCGTGAGATGGTTCTTGCTGACTCGCTTCCACAATCTGGAAGCGGGCATGCCGTTGTCACGTGAGAAGGCATAGACCACTCGCGAACACCAGGTGACTGCCGACAGTCCGCAGAACCACATCGCCATCGCGACGAGCGCGGAAAACAATGCGCCCGCTCGCTCGCCGAGCGCAGTCTGCAAGATCGTGATCACTGCCGGAACATCGTTGCCGCTGGAATCCTTTGCGTTGAGCACCGTGGGAATGTCCTTGATTGCGAGGGTAAGCGCAATGAGCAACAGGTAACCGGCGACGCTCGATACGACCACCGCCATCACCATACCCCACGGCACCCGGCGGCGCGGATCGATCGTCTCTTCAGACACGCTTGCAGATGCGTCGTAACCGGTGAAGGTCCATTGCGCTTGCAGCAGACCGACAATGAATGCCCACCAGTAGGGCGAGCCTTGCGGGTTGTTGGTTACTGCTGTGAAGAAGAAACTCGCAGGCTGTTTGGGCGCGAAGATGAACAAAGCCGCAACGATCGCGATCACGCCGATGATGTGAACCGTCACGCTGAAGTCGTTGAGCAACGCGACGAGCCGAATGCCAAAATGGTTGATCAGCGCGTGCGAAGTAAGGATCGCCGCATAGACCAACAGCAGATTCCTTGTCGTCGCATCGAATCCAAGAAGCGGCGTAAGGAACTGCGCGCAGCCGTAATCGATTCCAGCGAGCACGGTGATGTTGCCGACTATGTTGAACCACGCAGTGAACCATCCCCATCCCTTGCCCCCAAGCTTTGACGACCAGTGGTACATCGCTCCTGCGGTAGGCAGAGTTGAAGCCAACTCAGCCATGCTCATTGCGACCGCGAGCGTGAACATCGTAACCAGCGGCCAACCGAAAGCCATCTCCGCGGGCCCGCCCATCGTGAGCCCGTGCCCGTACAGCGTCACCGCGCCAGTCAGGATCGAGATGATTGAAAATGAGATCGCGAAGTTCGAGAAGCCCCCCATGGTGCGGAAGAGCTCCTGTGCATAGCCGAGTTTGCCTAGCTCCTGCGAGTCTTGAAGAGCACTGTGAGGGTTGCGATCAGAGTGTTTGGTCATGCTGGATTTCGCGCGTCGGTATTCTACCATTCACCGGTCGACTGGAAAGCAGAAGCCTGGGAGCGCAGGCATCCCTGCCTGCTCGGCGTCGCGGTGGGAGGGGCAGGCAGGGATGCCTGCGCTCCCAGGTAGTGGAAGCAAGCCTGCCTTGACGAGTGCGAAGCGCGCATCCTATCATCGAACACTTGTTCGAAGCTCTTATTCGAGCCTTATTATGCCCGCTGAGCCACAATCACGATACGATCTGAAGCTCGTCCACGTGCTCAAGACCTCCGCCGGCGTGTTCGCTGAAAAGGGCTACCACTCGACCAGTATGCGCGACATATCGCGTGCTACAAAGATGAGCCTCTCGG
>CAZJQQ010000044.1:0-22798 GCA_964548075.1 uncultured Clostridia bacterium
GGCACCAAATTGTGTCAACGATGTCTTGGCACTTATCAACTACGGACTACGGACTCATATCTTCATTCCGAGTCTTTCCTCAATGAACTTCCTGCTGATGATGGCCGAGTCCTTCGGAGTCCTCGCCTTGTCGGGCACGCTGTCCAGTTCGACGATTGCCCAGCCGCGAAACTTGACTTCTTTGAGCGCCGCAAAGACTGCAGGCAAATCAACTCTGCCCCTGCCAAGCTCGACGAAGCGATACGGATTCGCGGACTCCGCGGTGGGCGCGATGGTTTCAACATCTTTTATGTGCAAGAAGAGTATCCGATCGCGATGCCGCATGATCGCTTTCGCTGGATCGCCGCCACCCTGAGCGTAGTGAGCCACGTCAAGCAGCAGCTTCACGTATCGGGGATCAGACGAATCCATCAATGCATCGACTTCATCCGGAGCTTCGCCGAGGCTGCGCATATGATTGTGGTACGCCATCGGGATTCCGAGGTCGGCTGTGCGCTTGCCAATCTCGGTCAGCAGCCGCCCAAGCGCCTTGAAGTCTTTGGACTCGGGCTTTCGATCCTTCGGCCGTGCTGAATCGGTCATCTGCAGGTAGAGACCGCCGGCAGCGCGCATGAATGTCGCGTGCTTCACTTGAGTTGCGATTTCTTCCGCTGCGACGTAAGAGTCATCGCGAGGTCCGCCGCCCGAGAGCGCGACAAACTTCAGCTTGTGTTCCTTCAAAAGTTCGGCGAGCGCTTTTGGCTTGTCGCCAAAGTCCTTGAGTATCGGCGAGCGAAGCTGTATCCCGCGAAAGCCAACTTCGCCGACGTCGCTGATCGCCTGTACGTCATTCCCGCCCCAGGTGATCGCGGCATAACCGAAGCGCATCCGCGATGGGGCAGCCTTCAAGGGCCGCGCGAGCGTGCCGTCGAGCCGCTGAGGCAAAACGGAAGCTGCGGCGAGAGAGCTCAGACTGATCACGAATCTGCGCCGCGAAAGTTGAAATGACATTTGCGCCGCTCCTATGAAGGAGTTCGTAGTTCGAACTCTTGGTCGCATTCTACCTTCATATCCGGCCGCCATCCACAACCAAACAACGCCGTGAGCGCAGTCGATAGCTAGACGAAACGCAATTATCGCGGCTTCCAACCTGCCGATGCGCCACCAACCGGTGCCACGCTTCCACACCTGGCTTGAGAGCATCAAGGGTCATCAAGAAGCCTCCTGTTGTCTTCTTAGCTTCAAGATCAGGTTTCCGATTAAGATCCCGCCGACAATTCCTATGACCGCGCCCCCAAGCATGTATTCCAAAAGCCCCATGCCCGATTGCCTCGTGGTGAGACCCACGCACCAACCGAGGAATGCTCCCAGAATCAGCCCGACAAATCCAAAGCCCAGGAACGAGCCGGCCGTCAGCGGTTTGGGCCTGAGTAAGTCCTCTTCGTCTACGGGCTGAAGCCTCGGCACAAGAAGGTGGATGATTCCGAGGGCAACAAGATAGGCCGGTCCCACCGCGAAGAATATCATCATGTAGTTGCCGCCCGTGCGTTCCAGGAGCACACCGGTTGCGACTGCCATTATCGCCCCGCCTATCGCGCCTGCCATTCCTCCCACTCCTACTACCGATCCGACAGCGCGGCGCGGAAACATATCGCTCGAGGTCGTGAAGATATTAGCGGACCACCCTTGATGAGCAGCGGCGGCAAGACCGAACAGCCCTACGGCGAGCCATAAGTTGTTCACGTAGGGCATGAGAATAATCGGCATCACCGCTAGCGCGCAGATCAACATCGCCGTCTTGCGCGCCCGATTGATCGACCAGCCGCGTTTGATGTAGCTGGACGACAGCCAACCTCCACCGACGCTGCCAACGTCGGCAATCAAATAGATTGCAATCAGCGGCACTCCAACGGTAGAGAGATCGAGTCCATGCTTCTCTCTCAAAAAGCTCGGTATCCAGTAGAGATAAAACCACCAGACCGGATCAGTCATGAACTTTCCGATTGCAAACGCGGTGGTTTGCCGGTGGGGAACCAGTTGGATCCAGGGGATTTTTGTGGCAGGCGGGTCTGGCGGATCGCTTCTTATATAACCCAGCTCCGCTTTAGATAGTTTGGGGTGCTCTTCGGGCTTTTGGTATACCGGCAGCCAGAACAAGAGCCATACAAAGCCTAAAGCACCGGTCAGAATAAAGGCCCATTGCCATCCCCAATGGTTGAATATCCAGGGCACGGTCAGCGGGGCCACAATCGCCCCAACATTCGTGCCGGCATTGAATATTCCAGTGGCGAGGGCGCGTTCTTTCTTTGGGAACCATTCGGCAACTGTTTTTATGGCGGCAGGAAAATTCGCAGCTTCGCCTACCCCAAGAGCAGCCCTGGCTGCTCCAAAGCCGAATGGTGCGCGGGCAAACGAGGCTGCCATCCCCGCAAGGCTCCAAACTACGATAGCCAGCGAGTACCCAATCTTTGTTCCAAACCGATCAATCAGGCGGCCCGAAAGAAGCAGACCGAGAGCATAGGCCGCGTTAAAGGCTGCAACAATGTTGCCGTAATCAACCGGCGACCAGCCTATTATGGTACGCAAGTCCTTTTCGAGGATTCCTATGACCTGTCTGTCAACGTAGTTGATTGTCGATGCGAAGAACAGCAGCGCGCAGATCACCCAGCGGTAATTACCTACGCGCGGCGCGCCTGGCGCCTCCGGTGGTGAAACGGTCGATTCCACCGCATTGACTGATCGAGTAGATGCCATCGGCCGCCTCCCATCGTTGGGTTGCGCGAGAGTATCATCGGGCCGACTCTCAATCAAGGTGCACCAGCGCTTTGCATTAAGCCGCAGTGCGGCTCGCCCACGTTGACTGCCTCTTTGCTTGTAACGAGGCCGAGCGCTGACTAGAATGACTCAATGATTCGCTCTTATCCGCTTTGGTCGCGCCTTGCGCGTGGCACATCGGCTGTCGCGCTGGCTTGTGTGATCGTATTTGGTTCGGCGGCGCCTTTAGTTGTTGCTCACCCGGGAGGCACCCAGACATTTCGCGGCGCGATAGTCGGCACTGTAACCGACGTGAACGGCGGCGCAATACCGGACGCCGCTGTCAAAGCAAAGAACATTTCGACTGGGCTCGAGCGCGCCACAATAACCGACTCCGCCGGAAACTACGCGATACCGGAACTGCCAATCGGCACTTATGAAGTAAGCGTCACCAAGCCTAATTTCGCTTTGGCCAAGGTGACTTCTGTAAGAGTCGAGATTGCCGGCGAGCGGCGCGCCGACGTTACGATAGAAGTTTCCGGCGGCTCAGAGAGCGTTGAGATTCAGGCCAACGCTGTGCAGGTTGAGTCTACGACGAACACGCTTGGGGGAAGTATTTCCACGCGCGAAGTTGTGAATCTTCCAATCAACGGACGCGACTACACAAAGTTCCTGGTGCTGGTTCCGGGCGCGACCGGAGACCCATCCGGCGCGACCGATTCCCCGGGCTCGTTCGGATTGTTCAGCGCCAACGGCAATCGCGGGCGCTCAAACAACTATTTGCTCGACGGCACCGATATGAATGACGGCTATCGAAACCTGCCGGCGATCAACGAAGCCGGCGTGTTCGGAACGCCGGCGACGATTCTTCCAGTCGAAGCGATTGCGGAGGCCGCGATACTGTCGAACTTTGAAGCCGAGTACGGCCGCAACTCCGGCGCGATCGTCAACATCGTCACCAAATCCGGAACCAACAACCTTCACGGCTCGCTGTTCGAGTTCTTCCGCAACAACTGGCTTGATGCGCGAAACTTCTTCAACCCAAAGCCCGATCCTCAGACGGCGTTCCGCAATAATCAATTCGGACTGGCGCTCGGCGGGCCGATAATCAAAAACAAAACATTCTGGTTCACAAGCTACGAAGGCCAGCGCGAGCGGGTAGGTTTGAACTCGGTCGCTCGAGTGCCCGATCCTCGCGAGATTGCAGCGCTGGGCGGCGCAAAAAACTCCGTCATCGCGAAACTTCTGACCCGAAATCCGTGGCCAGCCCCGAACCGCCCGGTCGCGTTGTTTGATCCAACGCCGAACCTGTTCGTGACTACGCCCGCAAGCAACGACGTCGACAGCTTTATCGGAAAGATCGATCATTCGTTCAACGAGCGGAACCAGGTGACCGGCCGCTACTACTACGGCACCAGCGATCAGTCGTTCCCGCTCGCGATACTGGGCGGCAATGTGCTCCCGGGTTTCAACACGATTACGCCGACGAGCGTGCATCTCCTCTCGCTCTCATACGTGAAGATCATCTCGGGAAGGAAAGTCAACGAAGCACGGTTCGGCTACAATCGTTTCGACGAAGGCTTTTTTCCTGAGGACGGCAACTACGATCCTCGAGTGATAGGGATGAACACCGGCGTTCAAAGTCCGCAGGACTTCGGTCTTCCGTTTATCCGAATCAGAAACGATCCGAATCTGGGCTCATCGATCGCGTCGCTCGGCGCAACGCTGTCGGTTCCGCGAGCGCGAGTCGATACGAACTGGCACTTCATCGACAACCTTTCGTGGAAGCTCGACCGGCATGCGATCAAGTTCGGATACGAGTTTCGACGCACGTTCGTCAACGCCTTCTTCGACGCGGGGTATCGCGGGCGTTTGGACTTCGCGTCGCTTGAAGACTTTCTTTCCGGCACGCTCAGCGGCGGCCGCGCAGCAAGTGGCGATTCCCGTCGCAACACTTTTCAGAACTCGCACGCGAGTTATTTCCAGGACAGCTTTCGCTTTAGCCGCAACGTGACCGTCAACTTCGGAGTGCGGTACGACTACTTCGGCGTGATCGGCGAGAAAAATGGTTTGTTGAGCAACTTCGATCCGCAGCGCGGCCTTGTGATTGTCGGCAACGGCGGACTCGATCGTCTGTACGAACGAGACTTGAACAACTTTTCGCCGCGCATCGGGCTTGCGTGGGACGTGACCGGCAAAGGAAAGACTGTTGTGCGCGCTGGATGGGGCCTCTTCTACGATGCGTTCTCGCAGGATTTCTTCGTCGGCCAGTTGCCGTTCAATACCTTCAATCCGGGGCCGGCTTACAATCCGGTAGGGCCTTCGCCCATTCTGTTTTCGTTTTCGACCGTCTCCCGGATAGAACCCGGCGTGCCGATCTTCACCGACTTCCTGGACTCGGATGTGTTTGCGGTCGATCGTCAGGTGCGCACCCCCTACGTTCAGAATTTCAACCTGAACCTGCAGCAGGAACTGTTCAAGAACGTCGTGTTTCAAATCGGCTACGTCGGCTCGCACGGCACAAAGCTCTTCCGCTATCGCGACATTAATCAACCGGTCAACCCTGCGGTTTCGAGCGCGCGGCCTTTCGATAACGGTCCGTTCGCACCCTCGGGCGGGACGTTCTTCTACGTGAATAACCTCGAGACCACTTCGAACTCGAACTACAACGCGCTGCAGACCTCGCTGACGATTCGCGAGCGTCACGGCATAACGTCGATGATCAACTACACGTGGTCGCACTCGATCGACAACGCGTCCGATGGGCAAGACTACGTGGCAAACGCGACGCAACCGGACAACAGTCACCGGCCGGATCAGGAGCGCGCTAATTCGAACTTCGACGTACGGCATCGCTTCGTGGCGGCGCTCACCTATGACATTCCGACTCTGTCGAAAGAGTTTCCGAAGCTCGGCGACGGGTGGCAGTTGAACGCGATCCTCACGCTCAGGACTGGCAGCCCCTTTCACGTGAACTTGTTCGATGACTACAACGGCACGGGCGAATTCTTTCCTCGCCCGGACATCGCCGGCGATCCGTTTGCTGGTACGCACTCGCCCGACAACTTCCTGAACCTCTCAGCGTTCAAAGTCCCGTGCACGCTCGACCCATCAGGCGACGGCAGCGCAGCTTCGTGTGTTCCGGGCACTCAGCACTTCGGAAGCCTCGGACGCAACTCGCTCGTAGGTCCGGGCTATGCGAATCTTGATCTGTCGCTGTTCAAGACGACTCCGCTCGGCGAGCAAGTGAAGTTGCAGATCAGGGCTGAGGTGTTCAACATTCTCAATCACCCAAACTTCTCGTCGCCGTTGCTGCCGGGGTTTTCGGTCGATGCGAGCTTCAATGGAATCGATCCCAGGACGGGGAGGGGCATCGGGTTCTTGCCGATCACAGTGACGCCCGATGTTGGAATCGGCAACCCGTTCCTGGGCGGGGGCGGATCGAGGAATATTCAACTCGCGGTGAGGCTGACGTTTTGATCTAGCAATCTGGGACTATCGCTTCTTGATTCTAACCACTATCAAGCCAGAGCGCGTTGACTCGAGCCAGAAATCGACCTTGTCGCCTGGGGCTATCGAATCGAACAGCGACTTGTCTTTGACGGCGTAGGGCATGTTCATTGCCGGCATCAAGCCCTGTATGTCTTCGTGATCGATTTGCACTGTAGCGCGCTCTCGGTCGAACGATTCGACAACGCCAACTCCGCGGTGAATGTCTTTTGAAGCATCTTCGTCTGCAGCCTTGAGGTTGTGCAGTTCTCTGACCATTTCGTCCGGCTTCCATTCGTTTCCTCGATAGAGTTTCACTAACCGTCCGTCAGCCCCCACGATCGCGGTCCGCAACGAGTGAATAACCTGATCGCCGTCCCGCCAGTACTGCATGCCCAAGTAAGTTGCGACTTGTTTCACCTCATCTTTGGTTCCGGTCGCGAAGTCCCAGTAACCTGAGCCAGCGGAGTGCGCAGCCGCGTACTCTCGCAGCACCTTGGGCGTGTCGTATTCAGGATCGACCGTGATGCTCAAAAGATAAGTCTTTGGGTTAGACTCGGGCTCGTTCTTGAGCGCCTTTTCAATCTCGGCGAAGTTGTCGGTCATCAGCGGACAGTAATCGGGAAGCGGACAACGTGTGTAGATGAAAGTCAGCAGAACGATGCGCCCACGATACTGATGAAAGCTGAAGCGTTTGCCGTTCTGATCGAGGAGCTTGAAATCGGGAACCTCATCGCCCGGCTTTGGTTCAACCCACGTCTCGGGTTTGGCGAGGCTGGACGGATCGATTGTCTCTCGCGTGACTACGACGTCTTCAAGCCACGATCGCAGGCCCGCAACCACCAGCGTTGCCTGCAGGCGATCGCCTTCGGCAAGCTGGTCCAACAGGCGTCGGTCCTTCAGATCGAAGGGCATGATCATCGCTTCCATGTAACCAGAAATCGCTTCGTGAGCGACGGTAACGTTCGAGCCTCGCTTGTCCACGCTGACGACTTTGCCCTTAATCTCGAAGCGCTGCTCCTTTGCGGACTGCCGATGGCCGCACGAAACCTGCCCGGCAATGACCAGGGCGACTAAGCCAAGACCGCCGGCAACTCTTATGACACTCTTACCCGGACTGCTTGCGATTTCGTACTTGAGTCTCATCGCAAGTCATTCTCCAACATCGAAACTAGAAGGACAACTCGCCAGGGCGACCGTTCGCCGACTCGCTACTAAGTTGACAAGTGAACCGGCTAAGGTCTAGAAAAGCTGATGTACTTGACCCGACCCGGTGCTGCGAGTTACTGCAATGAAGCCGAAGAGATTGATCTCACTGTCATTTATCTTGATCGCCCTGGCGCTGATGTGCGTTGACCAGCGCGCCACGGTGTGGTCGCGTTCCGAAGCGGTCACCTTCAACAACCAGGTCGTCAGGCTGCTACAGCAGAAGTGCCACGTCTGCCATCACGACGGCGATATCGCTCCATTCTCACTTGTGACCTACAGCCAGGTAAAGATGTTCGCCGAAGCCATCCGAGAAGCGGCCGAGTCCGGAGTGATGCCTCCGTGGAAGGCCATCGATGACTGTGCCGCGCTGGACGGAGTCACTCGGCTAACGGCCGAGGAGCGCGAAATAATCAGCCAGTGGGTAGACGGGGGCAAGCCGGAAGGAAACCCCGAGGACCTGCCTCCGCCGCTTCGGTTCGACGATTCGTGGCCGCTCGGCGAGCCCGACGTTGTGTTGCAGCCGGATCGGGAATTCAAGATCAACCTCGGTGATGATCTTTATCGATGCTTCGCACTGCCGACCGACCTGAGAGGCGACCGGTTCATCGCGGCCATCGACGTGAGGCCGGCGGCACGCAGCGTCGTGCACTACGCGATCGTTTACCTCGACGCGAACGGTGAATCGCAGCGGCTTGACGATGCCGATCCATTGCCAGGGTTCCAATGTCCGGACGACGCGCAGTTCACTAAGACCAGTCCCGTGTACTGGTGGGTGCCGGGCCAGACATCAGAGTTGGAAACCGGCGGCGCTGGGTGGCTGATCCCGAGAGGCGCAAACCTGGTTCTGAAGGTTCACTACCACGTCCACCACGGAACGGGAGCGCTTGACCGAACCGCTGTCGGTCTGTACTTCGCACGCAATCCGGTCATCAAGCAACTCCGAGTGCTATCGCTGATCAATGACGCGTTCACGATTCCGGCCGGCGATTCAAACTACGCTGTGAGTGCGTCCAGTCAACCGGTGGGTCCGGGTGGAGACTTCCACGCGCTGGGAATCGCGCCGCACATGCAATTGCTCGGGCGCGATATGCAGATCGAGGCGAGCTCGGATGGCGGCGCCGCGCGGTGCATCGTCGAGGTCGAGGACTGGGACTCACACTGGCAGCGGCTCTATCAGTTCAAAGAGCCGATAGCGATTGCGGCGGGAACGCGGCTGAATCTGACTGCACACTACAACAACTCGAGGAGTAACCCTGAGAACCCACACTTCCCGTTAAAGAACATCGGCCCCGGCGAGCAAACGACCGATGAGACATGCATCGCGTTTGTTAAGTACACTCTCGACGCAGAGAACCGTGACCTATCGTTTCCTGAGCTGAGCTTGTTGTTGGTTGGCGACGACGACCGGCTCGTGGTGAAAGGCCGAGGATTTTCCCCGGGCGCGGACATCTTGATTGACGGCGAGCGAGTGCGTGACACGCTCAATCCAAAGAAAAAGAAGAAAGCCGATAAACAACTCACGTCGAGCGAGGATTGGAAACGCCTTGTCACCCCAGGCAAGCAGGTGTCAGTGAGCGTGCTCAATACAGACGGTGTCCGCTCGGCGGCGGCCAGCTTCGTGCGATAGACAGGCGCCTCGAACTTCGAGCCCGGGCGACCTTATCGCTTTCTTCAAGAATTATAAAGTGCATTCCTGGGTGGAGGCGCCAGTAGGCGACGAGCTAATTGATGGTTCGCGCCTGACTGCGCTCGTAGATTCGATGAACAACGAAACCATAACTATCGTCTCCGGGCTGCCGCGCTCGGGGACATCGATGATGATGAAGATGCTCGCGGCCGGCGGGCTCGAACCGCTGACCGACAACATCCGCGCGGCGGACGAGGACAATCCCCAGGGCTACTTCGAGTTCGAGCGCGTGAAGCAAATCGAGAACGACAAGGCCTGGCTTGAAGACGCCCGAGGCCGCGTGGTCAAGTTGATATCGGCGCTGCTCAAGCACCTGCCTCCCGCTTACGACTACAAACTCATTTTCATGCGGCGCGCGATGCCTGAGATTCTCGCTTCTCAACGGCAGATGCTCATTCGCCGCGGAGAGCCGGCCGATACGGTGCCGGACGACAAGATGGCCGCGATGTTCAACAAGCATGTGGCTCAAGTCGAGTCCTGGCTTGCCGCGCAGCCCAACATCGAGGTGCTGTACGTCAGCTACAACGACGTGATGAAAGACTCACGTCCGCACGCCGAGCGAATCAACGTATTCCTCGGAGGCTCACTCAAAGTCGATGAGATGGTGAGTGTCGTCGACCGCGCTCTTTATCGCCAGCAGCGTTGACCAAGTTCGTAGTTCGGCCTTCAGGCGGAAGTTCGTACCTGGAACATCGCGATGCGTCTACAAACTTCCGCCTGAAGGCCGAACTACGAACTTTAGCGCTCACCAGTGGAAACTCTTAGTCCGAAGTTCTTCTCGGGAGGTCAAACTTGAGGACTCTCTTCTCTCTCAGCACTCTTCTCCTGTTGCTGTTCGCGGCTGTTTCGGAAGCCCGCGCGCAGGACCCGTTCGAGATCCAGGTCTACGAGTACGAAACGGTTCCGAAAAAGATGTGGAACCTCGAGACGCACATCAACTACATCGGCAAAGGCACTCGCAAGTTCGAAGGCCCGGTCGCGCCAACCAACAACCAGTTTCACCTCACCTTCGAATTGACGCGCGGCGTGACCGAGAACTTCGAGATGGCCGGCTACCTTGTGCTGGCCCATCGCCCGGGCGGCGACACGCTGGACTACGTCGGTTGGCGCTTGCGTCCCCGCGTGTCGGTCCCGCGTTCGTGGCATTGGCCGGTCGACGTTAGCATGAGCGTCGAGTTCGGCTTTCCGCGAAAGGTCTACGAGGAGAACTCGGTGACTCTGGAGCTGAGACCGATCATCGAGAAAGAGTTCGGGCGGTTTCAGATCGATGTGAATCCGGTCGTCGGGCGCGCGCTTCGCGGACCCGGCACAGACGAAGGATGGGACTTCGAACCGGGTGTGCGTTTCGGCTACGAGATGAGCAAGAAGTTCGATCTGAGCCTCGAGTACTACGGCTCGACCGGGGCGATAGGAGATTTCCTTCCTGGGAACGAGCAGGTCCACCAATTCTTTCCCGGCGGCGATGTGAAGCTCTCGGAGAACATCGTGTGGAACTTTGGGATCGGAGTTGGGGTGACTGACGCCGGTAATCGACTGGTCTACAAATCGCGTATCGGGATCCTGTTTGGCAAGGGAAACTGAGTGGTATCCGTGCGAATCCGTCCGATCCGTGTTATCCGTGATGGTCTATGCGGCACGAGCAGAAGAGATTCTTCTGAACGCATAGACCATCACGGATGACACTGATTCGGCGGATTTGCACGGATTGCTTACCGATCTAATCGCCAGGGAGATGCCCACTACAAGTTAGTGGAAACTGAACTCCAGCGTGCTGCTCCATCTTCTCGGTATGCCGAAATGCGTGCCTTCGAAGGGATTGCCGAAATTGTAGGCGAACGGCCGGTCAAACAGGTTCTCAATGTTGAACTGGATCGAGCTGGCGACTCGATCCCGTTTGAGAATCGTCAGACCGGCCGCGAAGTTGAAGGTGGTTCGCGGCTTCACTCGCCCGCGGTCGAAGTTGACCAACTCAGCTCCCGGAGCGGCCTTCAACTCGTCCAGGCTGTCCTCATCGACCTCCAGAGGCACTCCGCTCTCGTGGCGGCCGGAAAAACTCAACAACAAGCGCGAACGGCGATGCTGATAGATGAGCGCAAAGCTGCCGGTGTTGCGCTGATCCTGATCAGGAATGAATTTGGTGCCCGGTCCGATGTCGATGAACTCGTCGGTGAGAAACAATCCGCCGTTGATCGGCCCCGTTTGCAAGACGCGCTGATTGGTATAGCTGACATACGCGGAGAAGCCTCGGCGTTCCGGCACATCGAGGCGCACGTCAACGCCTCGCGAATAGCCTTCCGCTACGCTGTTCGGAAATATGACCGTCGTGTTAAAGAACACGTTCGGATCGCCGACGTTAAGGAAGTTGCGCCACCAGTACGCGGCGTCCAGCTTGAACAAGCCAGCCATATCCTGCGCGAACCCGACCTCCCACGCCGACATCTTCTCCGGCTTGATGGATGCGCTGCCTCCGCCCTCGGGAGTGGCGAACGGTGAGAGCTGCCTCGCCTGTTCGGATGCCGAAAGAAGCAGGTTATCAACCTGTGGCGGCTGGTAGAGACGATTGAACGAACCACGAATCGCAGTGTTTGATTTCGATATGAAATAAACGGCGCCAAGGCGTGGGCTGAACTGCTGGGCGGAAACCAGCAGCCGCGAGTGATCGTAACGCACTCCCAGTTGCAGGCTCAGATTCTTGAAGGGCGAAAACGCGTCCTGAACGTAAGCCGAGTACTGATTGCGCGCGGTGCGGTCACGAAAGACGAAAGGGTCGTCTTTGTCAAAGGTAATAACCTCGTCGCTGATCTCGCGCTCTTCGGCTTCTTCTTCATCGGTCACGTAAAAAGCGAAGAACTCGCGAGGCAACACACGCTGGAATTCGACCCCGGCCTTGAGGTTGTGTCCTCCGCGCACGTGGGTGATGCTGGCCAGCAAGCCGTGCCGCGTGTGTTGTCTGTCCTGCTCGGCAAACAGCGGCAACGCTAATTCGTTGCTCTCGAGTATGGATTCGTGAGCGCGTCGAAAGTAAGCGAAATCCGTGACGGTTCGTGAATTCCAAAAATGTTGCCACGTGAAAGCCTGGGCGTTGTCGCGCAGCTTCTGCTTCTGCCGTTGGCCGGCCGACTCTTGCTCAGAATCGTTCGAGACGTTGAAATCGGAGCCGTTGCCGGCGATGTTCAGTATGAGCGTGTCTTTCGATGTCGCATGCCATTCCGCGCGCAGGCTGAGATTGACGCCGCCGCCCTTGTTGTTGAAGTTTTCCAAATCAACCGGATCCAAGAAGCGATCCGAGCGATGCGTCGCGCTGTTGAGGTAGAAGCCGAAATCGCGTCTAAGCCGCCCCCCGATGCCCACGGCGATCTCCTCGGTTCCAAAGTCCCCGGCGCCCAGCATGACATCACCGGCCAACGGTGAATCTATGCCGGACTTCGGATTGACTATCACCACAGCCGCAGAGCGGCCCCCGAATTCAGCGGGGATATTGCCGGTGATGACCTGCATCGAATTGATAGTGTCGGTGTCGATCGGGCTGGCCGACACCGCGTCGAGCCGATCAACGATCGGGATGCCGTCGATCACATACAGAATTCCGTCGTCGACACCGCGCACGTGAATGAGGCCGTTGTTTTCGGTAGCCGAACCGGGAGCCGTGGCGACTAACTCTTGCAGCAGCCGGTTGCGGCTGGTGCGCGGCAAGTGGCGGACGGAGCTTTCACCGATGGTGGTGGTGGAACTGGATGAGTCGCGCTCGACCAGATTCTCCGGCGAGCTGACCTCGACCGACGCTTTGGAGCCGGCCACCGTCAGTTTGATCTCGACTTTGACAGGCACATTCGAGCGCACCACAACCGGCTGCGAGGCGACTTCAAACCCGTTAGCCGTCACTCGCAGAGTGTATTGATCAAAGGGGACGTTGTTGAAAACGAATTCGCCCGCGTTACCGGTGACGAGCTGATGGCGTTGTCCGGCCACCGGGTGATCGAGACTAACGGCGGCATTGGCGATCAACGCGCCAGAGGGATCGCTGACCACGCCGATGACGGTTCCGTTCTGAATCTGCGCCGGCGCGGCCACAAAAAGAACGCCCACTGCGACGATCAGCAGGAGAAAGCGAAACACAGTTGCTCTCATCAACGGCCTCTCCCTTTCAGAAGATGCTCATCGCTCTATTGACCCTGCTTTTTCGCGTCGTTGCATAAACCGGCAATTTCGTGAAAGCGATCATGCAGAGCGCTCAACGACTCTTTGATTTGCGTGTCGGTTGCTTTCTTGGCGACCAGTGCGGCAAGCGCTTTCGACTCTTGAGCGAGCATCGCCACATTCGTCTTGATTTCGGGTTTGTCATACACCTGGGGCGGCGTAGAGTCGGCCCACTGCTTTCCCTTTGCGGACATCTCGGCGGCGCGACTGCGAATCGGTTTGAAGTCGCCCTCTTCCATCGGATGGAAGGTCGCAGACATCACGTCGTGAAAGGCGCTCAACTCGTTCCACTTGTCGCTGTCTTCCGCGGACGCGGTCATCGCGGAAGGTTGAAAGTCAGCCGCTAGCGCGAGCGTGCCCCATTGCAGGAGCAAACGGCCACCCTTGTCTTTCTTCTCCAGAGTGATGGTCAGGGACTCAACCGATTTATCGAGCTTCTGCAAACTGAAAGGGACCTCGGCGACAGGCGACCCGCCTTCCGACTGGATCAACAGGTTCCACTTCTTCGCCTCGACGTATTTCGCCTGCAGGATGTATTTGCCTGCCGGTATGACCTTGTCCCCGAACTTCAAGCTCGCTTGAGTTGAAAAAGTGGTGGGATCGTTCGCGCCCATTCGCCAGACTTGTCCCGGCTGTATCATCTCTTCCGGTTTCCGCCCCCGCAAAGTAGGCCGTCCGTGGTCGACTTCGATCTTGTTAGTGCCCAACTGCAAGACAGTGTGTCCGCGATCGTCACCCTGTGAGGGCCCCGACGCGGGGCTGCCGAAGCAAGCCGACGCTGAAAGGAAAATGAGTAACGCGATTATTGCCGTGAGTCGCTTCATGAAGTTTCTCCTTGGAAAGTGGTTTTGCTCCGAGACATCTTAACCGATCCGGATTAGTTTTGTGGACCCCGGGAGACCCAGGCAGTGAAACTGCTTTTGTGTCGAAGTTGCGATCGGAGCCTGTCTGGATATTGAACGGCAACGGCGAGCCGTAGCTGAAGATGTAGTAAGAGTCTCCCGAACTCTCATACAGCGGGATGTTGGCGAAGTCGGGATTCGGCCGGCCGAGATTCATTTGGCGCTATCTTAGCCGCGGAATCCCAACGGTAAGCCCTGTTCCGCGAGGCGGCGAGAATGAAGACCGGGTTCGGAGTTGAACCGACCGGGACACTTCGCAGTGTCCCCAACGGGTTTGCAGCCCGCGGGGAGCGCCGGCTCCCTTAACCGGCCAGCAGGCAGTCACTTTACGACCCTGGGAGCGCACGCCAGAGGCGGACCCATTTTCCATTTTCCATTTTCCATTTTCCATTTGTTATTTGTTATTGAAGAGAATCAGTCAATGGCAAATATCAAATGGAAAATGGAAAATGGGTCTGGCCCGCGCTCCCGGAGCATCACGTTTGTTCAGCTTTGGAAGTACCCCTTCCTCGTTCTACTCAGTGAAGGTGGCACGAAGAGTCAGCGTGATTGTTTGATGGTCCGGATCGTTTGTCGTGACCGTGGCGGTCTTGGTTATTTCGCCCTTGTACCCATCGGTCTTCGCAACCTCAAGCGTGATGCTCCCGGCTTTGCCGGCGGCGATGACCTTGTCGTACTTGCTCGTGGTGCACCCGCAGGAGGGGCTGACGCTCTTGACCTCCAGGTCCACCTTTCCTTCGTTCTTGATCTCAAAAGAGTAGTTGAGAGGCGTGCCCGCCTTGACCGAACCGAAAGAATGTTCGAGAGACGGAATGGAAAGCTTGGGCCCTCCGCCGTCTTGTGCCGATACCGAAGAGACGAACATAAGCAGAAGTGAGAGTGTTACAAACGCCGTTCTTGATTTCATTAAGCTAACCTCCAAAGATGTTGAATTGAGAGCCCGGTTAGAAAAGCAACCGGCAACACCATTTATAAACGTGCTGGATCAAGTCTCGGTTACAACACCGGACAAAATAGGTCGATATGGATTGCAGCGGCACTTGGCCCGTGATGCATGACAACAACCCTGCACAGGAAATCACCGTAACTCATCACGCGTCCCGCTTCACAAATCGCTGAGCCTCGGTCAAAATCTCATGGATGCGATTCTCGCTCACCACTGTTGTTTGTTTGATGGCTAGACAACGCTCAAGGAGGAATAGATGGCTGACGTAATTCCAGAAAACTACCTCGATCTTTTCCATAAGAAGGCATTCGCACACCTGGCGACGTTGAATGCCGACGGCACTCCGCAAGTGACGCCGGTATGGGTTGACCACGACGGGACTCACATACTGGTCAACTCGGCGCGCGGCCGGCGGAAGGACAAGAACATGGAACGCAACCGCGCAGTCGCACTATCGATACAGGACCCGGATAACCCTTATCGTTATCTGGAAGTGCGCGGTCACGTTGAAGAGATAACCGAAGAAGGCGCCGATCAGCACATCGACAAGATGGCTAAGAAATATATCGGCGCTGATACGTATCCGTGGCGCAAAGCCAGCGAAGTGCGAGTGTTGTACAAGATCAAGCCGGAGCACACCTCGAAGATGGGATGAACTAGACACCGACTCTCTTTGCCTGTGTCGGTACCCGGGGCCGCTCTTGGAAGGATTATGTCAACTCATCAAGAAGAGTAAGCCAGTCACCAGTCGGTGCTTTCGTGCCTTTAATCGATGTTGGTCTAATTCGATCTTGAATGAGGAGCATATTGGCGGTCGCCGTTTCGAGCCAGTCTCGTACCGCGTCGAGGCGCTGTGGTAACGCTAGGCGCGCAAGGCGCCCTTGCTCGATGGCGCACCGTGACACCAAATGACGCTGCGCGGCGGTGAGATTGTTCTGGCTCTCTGCCCATGGCGGTAAGTTGCGAGCTGAGCCCAACGGGGGTCCCGGTCGAGAAAGCTCGACCATCAGCGCTTGGCTGTAGATTGTTCCGTCTTGAATCCGTCGTAGAAGGCGACGCGCGACTAACATATCGAGGTCGCTTTCAGTCGCGAGTTCAGAGGCGACTTGGTGAGAGTAGAAGTACGGAATCGCCAAACCGAATCCTTCATCGCGGAAGTCGAGCATAGACAAGCGCCTAAGCGATTGCGAGGGACCAGACGCCAAAGCCGTACTTCCCAAGGCTGTGCAGATTAAGCCGAAAATATCGGCAAAATTGGTGATGACGGCGTCGTAACCCGCCGCACTGAACGCTCTGGTTAAGTAGCCATAGGCTTTCAGCACCTTCAAACTGGTAGAGAAAGGATGTTTGAAATCCGATTGAGCGATTACGATATAGACTCCATCCAAGCCTTCCCGCGCGGTGATCTGATCGACAATCGTGTCGAGAAAGCCGGCGGGCTCGAAAGCGCTATCGTTAATCACCGCATCATGTAAGGCTACGGTGGCAAGAATCGGCTGGCTGACGTCAAGTTCCTGAGTCGCTTGCAATGCTGTGTCCAACCACTCGGCTTGGGGTTGGGCCTCGTCCTCGCGTTCCGTAATGAGTGGACCGGGGAGGATGACATGCGTGCACGCCATCTCAAGTTGAGTTTGAATCGCCTCCATACAGGCTTCGCTGATGCGCTCTTGGTCTGGTTCCGTCCTCGACCACCGCGCGACGACTTGATCGCGCATGGATCGGTTCCACTCACTTCGATTCTGCTCGCTACTGTCAAACTCAGGCATCGCTTCGACGCCAAACCACGGAAAGCTGGCAAGATTGGCGCACACTTTCATGCAATCGGCGGCGTTCAGACCTGTCAAATACAGCTGCGGGTCCAACAGAACTGCCTGCGAGTCGGGCCGAGGTGATCGTTGCAGCTTCACTAGAGAGTTCCGGGAAGGAAGCATCACCACACCCTGAACGCCCTCGGTACCGAGCAGATTCCACTTATAACCGAGATTGAGAAGGTACATAGCTACAAAACCTCCTGCATTTGATTGAACCGAAACGAAAGCCCCGTCGGACGCAGCGCTGGGGAAACCGCCATCATCTGCTCGATCAGGCTGGTCAGGGATGTCGGCAGGTCGCCTCGCAAAGTTGAGAGAGACAACGGGTTTCTTGCCCCTATCAATCCTTGGTTGCGCTGAAATGGATGCTGCTGGCTTGCCAACTCATAAAGAGTAACACCAAGAGAAAAAACGTCGGAGTGGATCGTGAGATGCCGGCGACCCCTAGCCTGTTCTGGTGACATGTAGCCTTGCGTCCCTACCATAAACCCGACCAGCGTGAGAGTTGATCGATCTAGATGACGAGCCAACCCGAGATCGACTAGAACGTAGCGGTCTGGGTCGGCGATCACAATGTTCGCTGGTTTGATGTCTCGATGCACAATGCGCTTGATCCACAGCGCTTCGATCGCGGCTGAGATATCGTCTCCGATTTTGGAGAGTTGCGCTCCACTTATAGGTGGTTGTGCTGGTGAGAGTAGGTTCCGTAAATCACCACCGGATAGAAACTCATATGCAACCACCCAACATACCTGGCCACTAAGATTGACTGACGTGACCGCGCGAATTCTTACCACGTTGGGATGATCGAGCTGTTGTAAAAGCGCGATCTCGCGCTCTAGCCGTCTAGGGTCTTGGCTCGCCGCGAAAACCTTCAAGGCAGCATCTTCGCCCCGATACTTCCCGCGAAAGACTGCGCCCTGACCGCCAGCATCCAGATAGTCATCGACCTGAAACTCTGACGGGAGGGCCGCGCGCAGAAGGCGGACTAAATCAATTGCGGACGTCACTTGTAGATTCGATGACCTTTCTTGCGAGAAGGCGGAAGTAAACGAAATCTCTTCTCCAATCGTGGCTCGTGCCAGGTGCGGCCTCAACGACGTTGTTGATTTCGGTATCGGTAGCGATGAGTAGCCCGACACCAGCCTCCGCGAATTCTGCCTTGGCCTTGATTGCGCCTTCAGCATTGTTCGCGGGCAGTAAGACATAAGCCCGGTCTGCATAGCGCCGATACAGCAAGGCCTGATCTAGAGCTGGGCGCCACTTTGTTAACTTTGCCTCGACAGCGATGATCGTTGCAGATTCGACGCAATCGGAACCGAGTGCAATACGCCCGCCCTCTCCACGTAATAGAATCCCCATTCGGGATAGCCGGTCCAATGCACCCTGCCGAAGTGCTTGGCGCTCAAAGCCACAGCGTAACTCCAGCAAGTCAATTCTCGTTGGCCCGCCATTGCGAAGCGCTGCCAGGATTACGCTCTCGGCAACACTGAGGCACACCGCAGGATGATTCGTGGCACGGTCCGGTCCGATCAGGAGCACCAAGTCCGCTATCGACCGACCGACGTTCACCTCAGTGCCGACGAAGAAAGTGCTTCCCTTGCATCCAAAAAATTTTGGAAGCGATCTTTGCGCAAAATCAACGAGATGTGCTTCGGTTGGATAAGCCGGTTTGGCATCGGTGGGCGCGTTCCTTGGGATGGAGGATTGGGAGGTCAAGAACGAATTGTAGCGCGCTGGTCTCTTCATTGGAAAGCTTCCTTAGACGAACACCACCGCCTAACCGCGGATCGCAATATCGCGCGCCGTGTATCGGTATTGTAACTCCGTTCAGGCGGAACGATCGTCGATGAGCAGGACATGGAAAGGGCTGTATCCGCCGAAGAACCATGGCCCGCTGTCATGGACGGCACGCCGGATGGAGCGCAGGGTATCAAGCGCATCGCACCAGTCGAGTCTGGCCGTGTTGTCCATAACATCATCTGACAGGTCACCGGGTTGAAGGTGTTTGAGATTGCTCGGTAACGGCGTCTGGCAATCTCCGCTAGAGCCCACTTCGATGTCTACCGTACCGTTTGTTGAGTCGGAATCAAGCGTCGCCGCGATGCGAAACCAAAGGCACATAGGATCGTTTCCGAGTTCCTCATATGAATGCACGAACGGCACCCCGCATAGACTGGGATACCACTGGGCTCAGAAGCACGGGCTCGCCGAAATAGCTCTTCGTTGAATCTAACGAGGATACGAGGATCGGCCGGATTTAGAAGCTTTGGTCGCCTGGCAAAGATGCTAACGATCTGAACCTTGCTCCTCGGTCCGAGCTGGCGTGATAGGGTACCCCCTTCGCGGGTTGCCCAGAAGAAGAAGGGCACAACCACTCGATACCTGGCTCGGAGTTCAGCGCACGCCTTCGGTACAAGCACGTACTCAGCACTATGTTCGTTGATGAAACCCGTAGGTGAATTATCACGCGCCACGCAGTCTTCGATCCGCTCTTCAGGTCCGCAACCAACCGTGCTTACATTCGCACGCTTACTTTTTGTTCCACACGTCTCGCTCTGTTTCCTTATCAACCGCGCAGTCGAACGGCGCGCCTCTTGGGCTCGCTCGTTCAAGGCCGAACGCCGTCAGAAGAATATCAGTTACTCAAGAACCCAGGTGCCGAGGCTCATCGAACAGACAGGAAACTTAATACTCCTTTGCTGCTCTAGCGGTCAAGGTCGTACGCCTAAACGCCAATAGATCCGCAGGTCCTCAATAGGCGATCCGCCGCGTCGGAAGCGGTTCGACCAGCCGGTCCACGCGCACACGCGCGTCTACTACAATCGCGCCGTTCTCGAGGACCTTAACCGGGTTCGCATCCATCTCCTGAATCTGCGGGCATATCTCGAGCAGCGCGGAGACTCGCAAGATAATCTCCGATAGAGCCGCTTCATCCGCCGCGGGCGATCCGCGATAGCCTCTCAGCAACGCCGTGCCTTTCACCTCATTTATCATGTCGCGCACGTCGGTGTCGGTCAGCGGGTTTATGCGAAAGGCCACGTCGTTCAGCAACTCGACCAGGATTCCACCGCTGCCGTACAACACGAGCGGTCCAAAAGTCTTGTCGAGCGTTGCTCCGACGACTACCTCAACTCCGCCTGCCACCATCTCCTGGACGATCACGCCGGTGAGATCGGCTCCGAGCCGCGTAGCCATATCGTCGTACGCACGTCGCACCGCCGTTTCGTCAGCCAGGTTAAGCGCGACGCCGCCGACTTCAGTCTTGTGAATGATCGCCGGGCCAGTTGCTTTGAGGGCAACTGGAAACCCGATCTTCTCAGCCGCTTTCAATGCATCGTCGAGATTAGACACAAGCCGCGACTTCGCGACCGGAATGCCCGCGGCGCTAAACAACTCACCGATCTCGACCGGGCTGAGCCATCCGCCGCCGCGCCCGAGCGAACGGTCAACGATCGCCTTCGCATCGTCTACGCGCATATCGCTGAATGTTGGCACGGTCCCAAATGATTTGCGGCGCCATTCGCCATAGGTAGTCACTTTTGCGAGCGCCGAAGCGGCAGACTCAGGAAACTCGTAGCTGGGAATGCTGCTCAAAATCGCGGGTGCGCCTTTCGCGCTCATGAAGTTCGCCAGCACCGGCTTGCCATTGGCGTCCCTTGCTCCTTCTACAATCGCAGCCGCGACAGCTTCGGGATCGGTTATCAACGGCGGGATGAAGATCACGATAAGGGAGTCGACGTGTTCATCTGCAAGCAGCGCGCGAGTAGCTTTGAGGAAATGCTCCGGGCTTGCTGACGCGATCATATCCACGGGATTGGCTACGCTGGCAGTCGCTGGAAGGAACGACCGGAGTTCCCCAATCGTCGCGTCGGCGAGCATAGGCAGTTCAAGCCCGTGAGCCTCACAAGCGTCCGCCGCGAGAATCCCGGGACCTCCTGCATTAGTCAGGATCGCAACGCGGCTGCCTCCGGGAACGGGTTGATGCGCGAGCAGGTTCGCTACATCGAAGAGTTCTTCAAACGTGTCGGTGCGTATTATCCCAGCCTGACGGAACAACGCGCCGGCTACCGCATCCGTTGATGCGAGCGCTCCTGTGTGTGAGGACGCCGCGCGAGCTCCCGCGCGCGAGCGGCCCGACTTGACGACGACGATGGGCTTGCTGCGCGCGATTCGTTTTGCGATGCGGCCAAATTTTCTCGGATTGCCAAAGCTCTCGAGATAAAGCAGGATCACGTCCGTGCGAGGATCCTCGGCCCAGTACTGAATCAGGTCGTTGCTCGATACGTCCGCTTTGTTCCCCACCGAAACGAAGGTCGAGATGCCCAGGTTCAGCCTTCGCGCGTAATCGAGAATCGCCAGTCCCAGCGCGCCGCTCTGAGTCGACATAGCTACGCGGCCTTCGGGTGGATACACAGGCGAGAAGGTTCCGTTCAGGGCCACGGCCGGATCGGTGTTGATGATCCCCATGCAATTAGGACCAATCATCCGAACGCCGGCGTCTCTCACTTTTTCAAGGAGCATTGCTTCTCGCGCGCGGCCTTCTGCTCCGGTCTCCGCGAAGCCGGCGCTGATGACCACGATTCCGTGCACGCCTTTCTTTATGCAATCGTCCACAACGGCGGCGGCGTCTTCGGCCGGTACCACGACAACGGCAAGATCGACTTCGCCCGGGATATCTGTGACTCGCGGATAAGCCATCACCGATCCAACAACTCGAGCGTGCTCGTTCACCGGATAGACGACTCCTTGAAAACCGGCGGCGACGAGGTTGTGAAAAACCTCAGCGCCGATTCCTCCGCGCTTGCGCCCCGCGCCTACGACGGCAATCGACTGCGGCTCGAAGAACGCCTTCATCGACGCTCGCGCCGCCATCTGAGAACGAAGCGCAGCTTTCTCTTCGTACTCCGGGGTTGGAGTGATCGGGAAGGCTACTTGAAAGACTCCGCCGTCAAGCCTGCGTTCGACCGCGAAGCCCGTGTGCATGAACACATCCATCATCTTGCGATTGTCGCCGAGCACATAAGCGTCGAAAGTCGTTATGCCCTTTTCTCGAGCGATCTCGGCCAGGCGTTCGAGCATGCGGGTGGCTATGCCGCGGCCCTGCAACGCGTCTTCTATGAGAAAAGCGACTTCGGCGCGGTCGTGGGCTTTCTCATCGCGGTAATAGCGTGCTACGCCGACGAGCCGCCCGGCAAGCTCGCCTACCAGGGCGAACGTATCGTTGTAGTCTACGCTGGCAAGCACCTTTGCTCTCTCCTCGCTCAACTCAGGTAGCGGGCTGAAGTAACGAAAGTAAACGCTGCGTGGGGAAAGGCGCGCGTGGAATTCCAGCAACGCGCTTACGTCATCGGGTTTGATGGGGCGGAGGTGGAGACTCGATCCATCGCGCAAGAGGATGTCGGATTCATAACGGGCCGGGTAGTCACTCATCGTCAGTGATCCTTTCGAGGACACGAGACCTGGACGCTTGATCCAAGGAGCGGTGCATATAAGCATATCCTAACCGGAGTGCTCAGTGGATGGAAATCTGCGGCGGTGTCTTAATCTGATTGTCGATACCCACCTCGTGAGAGGTGGGTTCGTGATGCTGTAGCCTACACAAATCACGCATTCGGCCCGCTGAGTAACATACCCACCTCGTGAGAGGTGGGTTATTGCTACACAAAACGCATGCGGCCCGCTGCGTACCCGACCCCTCACAAGAAAACATAGGATCGTAGGCTACAACATCAAGCGCCCACTTCTCACGAAGTGGGTATTCAGCGCCTGGCGCGCTTCGTTGTAGGCGGCAACATCAAGTACCCACTTCTCACGAAGTGGG
>CAZJQQ010000044.1:22898-66628 GCA_964548075.1 uncultured Clostridia bacterium
CTGGCGCGCTTCGTTGTAGGCGGCAACATCAAGTACCCACTTCTCACGAAGTGGGTATTGAACAAACTGAAAAGTTTGTCGGACGTTCAGATCAAGACTCTGCTAAATCTGGGGGTGAGTTGAGAGTGTAATCGAAGGTTAAGCGAGTTCTTGAATGACGAGCGCGACTGACGAGAGCCGTCCTTAATCGCTCTACTGTGGAATCAGCTTATACACCGTGCCCTTGTACACGATGATCGCGCGCTCGGTCGAGGTGAAGCGCTCCATAATAGATCTCAGGCCGGCGCGTTTGCTGAGGACTTCTTTGTAGACGTTGCTGTCGCGAATGATCGTGACGACCGGCAGGTCCTTGTTGGGGTCGAAGTCTTTGTCGGTCCAGGCGCCATCTCTAAACAAGAACTTCTTGCCGCTGAACTTTCGTTCTTCCGGCCGAACCGCCTCCCCGGTACTGTCACGCAACGAGAGCTTTTCCGGCCGCCTCAACCCTGCGCGCCCTTTGGCCACTTCAGAGGACGGAGCCGCGGGCGGAGGCGCTGCAACGTCTTCAGCTCTCTCAGTCTTGTCTTTGACTTCTTTGGCGCGCTCCTCATCACCACGCGCAACCTTAGGCTCACCTGCCTGTTGGGCTGCGTCTTTCTCCGGTTGCTGCTGGCGATTCTGGTCCGAGTCGTTCTTCGCGACTTGAGAACCGGGCGCCGCTCCAGCTTGCGCGGGGGCCTGGGACAACTGGCCCTGTGATTTGCGCTGCGCCTCATCATCTGATAGGGACGCGTTCCTTGTCTCGGCTTTCTTCGAGAGGTCAGCCCCCGCTTCGATTCCGGACGCCGCGTCAGCGGGTTTCGAAGCCGCGGGCGCGTTTCTCGCTAGTACCTCAGTTTTCTCGTCGCTGTTCTCGCGCTGCTTAGAAGTCGCCGCGAGGGCAGGAGCGGCCTCTCCCGATTTAGGACTAGCACTGGGACTGGCAGCCGCCGCGGCGCTTTGAGGATTGTCGCTCTCTTCGATCGCCAGGGATGCATCCCGAGCCTGGTTGCGTGATAAAAGTAGCGGCAGGCTTATGCCGAGCACTATGACGGCCGCGACCGCCATCGCCCACTGCGGCTGAGACAAGGCGCCGAACATCTGCTTCGCACCGGAGAACCACGTGGATCGAGCCACCTCACGCGCTGGGGACCGAGGGGCTACTGTGTCGGCTTGGGCCAATCGCACCAGCGCAACCACGTTCGTTCGGCAGCCCGCACATTCGGACAGATGCGCTTCGAATTGCAGACGCGCAGCAGACGGCAGGCTTCGTTCAACGTAAGCACTCGCCCGATCGGGGTCGAACTCAGGACATGCCTGATGAGGGCTGGTAGGCCGCGAGACGTAAGCTCGAAGCAGGTTGTCGATCACCCCATCCTTAGTTTGCCCAAGAAACTTCATCCTTCACCCTCATCTCCAACCTTAGAACGTCAACGCGCAATACACTTGCGCGGTTTTCTTCGATCATCTGCGGACGACTGCGCCGCCCGGGCTCTGGGCCGGCTGTTCGCGTTTGCGGTCCGCCGGAACCGACTCCAAAAGGTAGTCGCCCACGCTTATGTCCATCTGCTCGGCCGCAAGCTCTATGGCCTCCGCGACCTCGCGCCGATTGAAGCGATGGTCGCGCGCCAGACCCTTCTCAACCAGCTTGCGGATGCGTTTCTGAACCTTGGTTAGCCAACGGCTGATCGTCGCCTCATGTACCTCAAACAACTGCCCGATCTCGCGCAGCGTCATCTCGTCGTAATAGTAATAAGCCAGCAGCAGCCGCTCGCGCGCTTCAAGGTCCGCGATCGCTTGTCGAAGCGAAGCAACCACTGCATCCCGATAACGATCGCGCACGTATTCAAGGTCCGTCGTAGATCGGCGCTCCGGCTTCTCAGCCGCGTGAGCAAGGCGATCCATGTCCTCGGGCTCTTCGGTCTGGACCAACCGGCTCGACTGACGGTGATGATCGGCCGACAACTGAAAGACCACCGCCCGAAGCCAGCCACGCAGCGAGCCTCGCCCCGAGTAAAACGAAAACTTGCTGACCCTCGCGCCTCCGGATTCGCGCAGCCCGTACAACTCAGCAAACGTCGAATCCGCCAGTTGCTCGGCGGCGCCTGCATCCTGGGTCATCGTGCGCGCGACGCTCACCATGTAGCTTCGGTAGTCGCGAAAAAAATCCTCCCACGCAGCGTCGTCGCCTTTCGCGCAGGCGGTCGCCAGACACAGATCATCAGCGTTGAGCGACGATAAAAACTCGCCGGCGGCCTTACGCGACTCGGCGCTCGGCCCCGGATTGCCGGAGGTCTGATCCAGGGCGTCTGCCAGGTACTTCTTAGCGGAGGCGTGCACGGCAGTGGTCACCTCCGCGTCGCTGACCGAGTAACGCTGCTGGATGCGCGCAAGGAGTTCTTTGATTTCAGATTCGAACGCGTGCTGGAACTCATCAACCGTCATTGGTGTCCCTGGGCGCTCTTCGAGGTCAACGCTGGCAGCGAGTCAACTTCGAGGTAGGGGCATGCTAGCACAAACGGCTCGGGTTTGCGCAACGATTTGGCTCGCGTATCGCCCTCTCAGTACATCCCTCAGGGTTACCCGCGAAGGTCTCACGTCAAGCCCTCTTCTTGAGATTGCGGACTAAGGACCAAAGCGATGTGAGTCGCCGCAGCTTGAGCGCCATCAAGAAGTGCGACACGAGGGTTGAAAGAGGAAGAGCGCGATGTAGGGTCAGGGCCGCATCTGAGGTGGTGGAGTCGCTCACAAGTGGGGCGAGCCCTCAGCATTATAGAAACAAATGGCGTCTGTCAGAATTGAAAATTGAATTGAAATTTGCCGGGCTGATCCTCCCCTCACATGGGGTGGCCAGGTTCTCTCGGAGTTAGGGAATTGCAATATTGCATGCCTGACCTCAGAGCAGGAGCAAGATACTTGGAGAGCCCGCGCTGCGTAGTCTGAAGCGCATGGTCAGCAGAACTACATCGCACGCGGCCCGAGGAGTTTTGTACGCAGAAGCCGCATTGCTGGATGAGGCCGAGAAGGAGTTTCAAACACACTTGAAACAACGGCCAGCCGACGAGCGCGTAAAAAGGTTGCTTCGAATAGTCCAATCGTGGCGGCAATAGAACCTTGTCCGCCAGCTTTGAAGTTCCCACAACAGTCGAGCTACTCGGCTATTAGCCTGCTTACTCGTCAAACATAGCATTACAGTGGCGGCCGGGAGACCGGCGGATCACGTCGCAAAGATCAGAAGGTACTCGGAAACGCCTCGCGGAACTGCCCATACAGTTCTATGATTGCTATTTCGAACCTGACATAGCATAATTCCTCGGTGTCTTCCACGCATAAGCCACTCGCGATGCTTCATGGTGTCGTTAAGACGCCGCCAATGAGTCAAAGCGCGCGTATCGAGGCTGGCTATTTGCTGAGGCTGCTACAACGGGGCTATGATGTTCTGGCTGAAGTCAGCTTGAGCTCAACTACTCGGAAGTCGCCTCGCGCGGGGTCTCGACCTGGCTCGATAAGAGACTCAAAGCCGACTCACCCTGCCGCCGTAGAATCTACGTCGCGACCCTGGACGCATCTCGGAAAGCGGCAGGCAGTAGTTTGTGATCGCCGCCGGGGGCCACGGGAAGCTCGGGACTAGGATGGGAGATCATGTCATTGCTTTCTCACTACCATGAACTCATTCTCACGTTCACCCTGTTAATTTCGTTGCAGGCAGGCATTCCGGTGCCGGGACAGGACCGGGCCGGGGCAACTGGCTTCGCCGATGTGAACGGTACGAAGCTGTACTACGAGGCGGTCGGCAAGGGACCGGCCGTCGTCCTCCTCCACGGCGGGCTTGTCGACAGCCGCCTTTGGGACGACCAGATGGCAGACTTCTCAAAACGCCACCGCGTCGTGCGCTATGACCTGCGCGGCTATGGGAAGTCGGCGGCCCCAGCCAAGCCTTTCTCGCACATAGAAGACCTGCGCGCGCTGCTCGACTTCCTGAAGATCGAGCGCGCAACGATTGTTGGGCTCTCGCTGGGCGGCATAATCGCCGCTGACTTCGCGCTCGAATACCCCGGCAGGGTCGAGCGGCTCGTGCTCGTTGGGTCGGGACTGCGCGGCGACAAGCAGCCGCCGGATAAGGATGAGAAGGAAGTTTACGAGGCCTTCAACCGGGGCGCGGAGGCTTTGGCCGACGCCTACATGAAGTTGGGACTCTACTCCGCCGTCCGCCCCGGCACCCCGGCTTACGCGCGCCTGCGGCGGATGATGCTCGACAACTTCAAGGCGCTCTCGATGCTGCGCCCGGGCTTCCTCAAATACCCGGAGCCGGCGACTATCGAGCGGCTAGGCGACATCCGCGTGCCCACGCTTGTCGTCATAGGTGACCGGGATGCGCAGAGCCTGAAGAATGTCGCCGACACGCTAGCGACGAAGGTTCCAGGCGCGCGCAAGGTAGCCATTAGCGGCGCGAGCCACCACCCCCCGGTTGAAAAGGCGAAGGAGTTCAATAAAGTCGTCCTCCAATTCATCGCAAGGGATTAGGCTCCAGGACGACGCAGTACTGCTGGAGCGCCAATCCGATTGAATAGGAAAGCAAGCGATGACTCGATGACAAGAAGCTTTTGTCCGGGTCCGCGGCAACCGGTGATCGGAGGCGACAAGAAAGAGATAATGCTGAGGGGAATCGCTCTCTACCCGCCCACGCCGACTCAGTCGGCGGAAAAGGAATACGAGGATATCGCCGGTATGAACGCGAATACGGTGAGGCTGGCTTTGCGGTACAAGTTCTTCTATGAACCGGCTGCGCCAGACTCATATAAGGAGTCTGCCTGGAAATGGCTGGATGTATATATTCAAATCAAAACAGGCGGTAGGAGGGGTCAGGCGGTACAGGCGGTAGGAGGGGTCAGGCTTGACTTTGTTGACATTTGAACTGATAGCATCCGCCTGCCATCATTTAAGGATCAGGTTCAGGCTTGCGGTTTGAAATTCGTTCCGCCTTCGCAATAGTCTCTCGCCACAATTAGTCGCAAGCTCATCTTCGGCTCCGATGAACGGCCGCGTCAATATGAAGGCGCTTCAGTGTTGTAAGATGCGGGCTCGCTCGAAGCCGCTCCGCATTGCGCAATAGTCGCTCAGTGAGCAACGTAGCGAGGCGGGTTCTTTTCCGCCTCGAGAGCCTTGCGCACGCGGGCGAATTCTTCCTCGAGCGCCGACAGAAGCGCCGATGCTCCGTTGATTGATCCGGCGCGGCCTTGCTCTTCTAGAATCTCGCACAGCGCATCCATTCGCGTAGCGCCAAGATGCGCGCTACTTCCCTTCAGCGCGTGAGCTTCGTGCGCAAGCGCTTCGGGGTTCGCCTTCGCCAGCGCCGCTCTTATTGCCGCCAGACGATGAGGCGTTTCCTCGAGGAACAAATCAATCAGGTGATTGAAAAATTACAAAAACAGCGGGAGAAGGGGTCAGGCTTGACTTTGTTGACATTTGAACTGATAGCATCCGCCTGCCATCATTTAAGGATCAGGTTCAGGCTTGCGGTTTGAAATTCGTTCCGCCTTCGCAATAGTCTCTCGCCACAATTAGTCGCAAGCTCATCTTCGGCTCCGATGAACGGCCGCGTCAATATGAAGGCGCTTCAGTGTTGTAAGATGCGGGCTCGCTCGAAGCCGCTCCGCATTGCGCAATAGTCGCTCAGT
The DNA here is from genome assembly GCA_964548075.1 of uncultured Clostridia bacterium. GTDB lineage: Bacteria > Acidobacteriota > Blastocatellia > UBA7656 > UBA7656 > Onstottus_A. The sequence continues at coordinate 28,595 of CAZJQQ010000044.1, forward strand.
GAGCAACGTAGCGAGGCGGGTTCTTTTCCGCCTCGAGAGCCTTGCGCACGCGGGCGAATTCTTCCTCGAGCGCCGACAGAAGCGCCGATGCTCCGTTGATTGATCCGGCGCGGCCTTGCTCTTCTAGAATCTCGCACAGCGCATCCATTCGCGTAGCGCCAAGATGCGCGCTACTTCCCTTCAGCGCGTGAGCTTCGTGCGCAAGCGCTTCGGGGTTCGCCTTCGCCAGCGCCGCTCTTATTGCCGCCAGACGATGAGGCGTTTCCTCGAGGAACAAATCAATCAGGTGATTGAAAAAGTCGGGGTCTGTCGATGACTGAAGCCCGCGTAGTTCGGCGATCACGCTTGCGTCGATTACGCTTACAGAATCCACGGGAGCCGAATCATCAGCCTCCGGCGATTGATCGTCTGCCGTCATCCAGCGTTCGAGCATTTCGCGTAGCATATCCTGCCTGACCGGTTTGCTGATGTAGTCATCCATCCCGGCAGCAAGGCACCGCTCGCGATCGCCCCCGAGCGCGTTGGCGGTCATCGCGATAATTGTCGTGCGCCGCAAATCGCCTTCGCGCTTCCGGATCTCCTTCGCGGCTTCGTAGCCGTCCATCTCAGGCATCTGGCAATCCATCAACACCAGGTCATATGGAATCCGCTCGAGCGCATCAAGCACCTCAATCCCATTCGCCACCGCATCGGCGGCGTAGCCCAGATGCTGAAGCTGACGCAACGCAACTCTTTGATTGACGATGTTGTCTTCTGCGACCAGGACTCGAAGCTGATCACGCCGCTCGCGCAAGACTCGCTGCGGAGCAATGTGCGCCGCGCGACGTTGCCGCGGCGGCTCATCGACCACGTATTCTCCCGCGAGCGTGGAGAGACAATCGAATAGCTGCGACTGCTTGACCGGTTTTGTGAGACAAAGCTCGACGCCCGCTTCGCGGATCGCGGCATCGTCGCGGCGTCCGAGCGATGTCATCATCAGGAGCCGGGTTCCCGCTATCCCGGGATCTGACTTGATCGCCCGCGCCAGGGTCAGTCCATCCATCTCAGGCATCTGCATATCCAGAATGGCAATGCGGTAAGGGTCTCCGGCGGCGGCTTCGCGGCGAAGGATTGTCAGCGCCTCCCTGCCGTTCTCGGCCGTGCCGTTGCGCATACCCCAGGAAGTGACCTGATGATGAACCAGTTTCCGATTGGTCGCGTTGTCATCGATGATCAGCACTCGCAAGCCTTCCAACTGCGACCCGCGAGCTTCGCGCCGCGAGGTTTCCTGCGGCTGCTTTTCAAACCTGGCGGTGAACCAGAACGTCGAGCCTGTCCCGGGCGCGCTCTCGACTCCTATTTGCCCTCCCAGCAATTCGACAATCTGTCTTGAAATAGCGAGCCCTAATCCGGTCCCGCCATACTTCCGAGTAGTCGAGCCGTCAGCTTGCGAGAACACTTCGAAGATTCTTCGTTGCGCGTCTTCGGGGATTCCAATGCCGCTATCGCTCACCTCAAAGCGCAGCAGGGCGCTCGAGCCGGCGTCATTCTCCTTGGTCAGCCGCACGATGATCTCGCCCCGCTCGGTGAACTTGACTGCGTTGCTGAGCAGATTGAGCAGCACCTGCCGAAGCCGGCCGGGATCGCCGCGAAGCCGAGTTGGCACGTCGCTGGAAACCATCGAGAATAGTTCGACGCCCTTCGCCTGCGCCGCTTCCGCGAGGAGGTCGACGGCGCCCTCGACCGCGTTTCGCAGATCGAAATCCATCGTCTCAAATGTGAGCTTTCCTGCCTCGATCTTCGAGAAATCAAGGATGTCATTCATGAGCGTCAGCAAGGCCTCGGCGCTCGATCTGACGGTCTCGGCGAACTCGCGTTGCTCGCCGGTCAGATCCGTGTCGAGCAGAAGACCGCTCATACCGATGATGGCGTTCATAGGCGTGCGGATTTCGTGGCTCATATTCGCGAGGAACTCGGCCTTCAGCCGCGCGGATTCCAACGCCGCGTCGCGGGCTTGCGCCAATTCGGCTTCGAAGCGTTTGCGATCGGTGATGTCGCGGAAGATGCTGCGAGTGGCGGCGGGCTTGCCGTCCTTCAAGCTGCAGCTCGTGCTCCCTTCAACCGTTATCGTTCGTCCGTCTTTAGTCACGAACATCGCCTCGACGTGATCGAGTCTTTCGCCGGACATCACTCGCTGAAACATCACCATGCAGTGCGCGAGGCTATCGGGATGAATGATGTCGAACAATGAGAGCCTGGCCACCTCCTCCTCGCTGTAGCCGAGCGCGTCGCGCCAGGCGCGGTTGACGTAGACGAGCGAGCCGTCCGGCGCGGCGCTCTGAATGAGGTCGTTGGCGTTCTCGAACAAATCGCGATAACGCTCTTCGCTTTCCTTCAACTGACGCTCGGCTTGCCGGCGCTCCGCAAACTGGCCGATCTGGCTGCCGATGTTCGACATCATATTGAGGAGGTCTTCGTCGGGGGGATATATCGAGTGGCTGAAGAACTCCATCACCGCAAGCACGTCGTTGCGGAGCACGATTGGAAAACCCAGCGCGGCGTGAAGCCCCTCTCTTGCGGCGACGGTTGCTCGAGGGAAATTGGCATCCCTGGTGACGTCGGCGATCCAATGCGGCTGAGCCGATGACCACACGCGGCCGGGCAAACCGACTCCGGGTGAGAAAGCGCTCTGGCGGCTGATCGACTTGAACTCTTCGACGGCGACCGACGGCGCGTGCCATCCTTCAACGTAGCGAAGCACGTTCTCAGGGCGATCCACTCTCCAGAGAGCGCCAGTCTGCCATCCAAGTCCTTCGCAAATGGCCTGCAGTATACGGGGCACAGCCTCGCGGAACGTTGTCGACTCGGCGAGAACTCGAGTCGCGGCGTGCTGCACGGCCAACCGGCGCTCGGCTCGCCTGCGTTCGGTGATATCGTGCGCGTGGCCCAGAACGTAGGACGGCTTTCCGGGCTCGTCGTATCGAATGTTGCGGTACTCCCAGGTTCGTTCCTCGCCTTCTTTCGTCAGCATCTTGAGCAGACCGCTATCGGTTCCATTCTGCCGGATGCGTTCGAGGTAGCCGCCGAAGAGTTCCCGCACCGAAGGAACGAGCAACTCGCTCATGTTTCTTCCGATGAGCTCAGAGGGCTTGTATCCAAGCGCTCGCGCAGTGGCAGGGTTGACCATTAGGAACCGGCCTTCCATGTCGTGAGCGCCGATCAAGCCAAGAGAGTTATCGACCAGATCGCGATAGCGCTTCTCGCTGTCGCGCAGCGCCTGCTCAGCCTGTTTGCGCGCTGTAATGTCGCTGCCGATTCCCAGGAACCCCGTGATGTTTCCCTCAGCATCGCGCAGTGCGGTCACCGACAACAGCACCGGGAAGCGGGTGCCATCCTTGCGCACGTACGTCCATTCGTTCTCATCCGGGACCCCAAGCCGCGCCTTGGCGACGAACACCTCGAAGCCCGGTTCGATGTTGACCCCAAGCTCCAAAGAGAGTTCCCGCGCGCGGAGTTCCACTTCTTTCGGGTCGTGAAAGATAACCGGCGTCGTCTTGCCAACGATTTCTTCGGCTGAGTAACCCAGCCAGCGCTCGGCGGCGGCGTTGAGGGTGAGTATCACGCCATCGGGGGATACTGAAATGATTGTGTAGTTGGCGGCGTTGAGAATCGCCTGTTGTAGCTGGCTCAATTCGCGCAGCTCTGATTCAATCTGGCTGCGCTTTCGTTTCATTGCATTGACCTTACTCGTTACGTCTCAATACCCGAGAGCCATTCCATCCTTGCGCGGGTCCGAAGCTCCCATCAACGTGCCGCTCACCGGATCGATCATGATCGCTTGCCCGCCTCCCATCGACGCTCCCGCTTGTGAAGCGCGTTGATGGCCCTTCTCGATCAAGCTCTTGATGATCGGCTCGGTCATCGCGTCTTCGAACAGCACGCGTTTTCCGCTCAAGTATCGATATCTGGGAGCTTCGATCGCCTGCTGCAGGTTCATGCCCATGTCGATGAAATTCGTAAGCACCTGAACGTGACCCTGAGGCTGAATCGCTCCACCCATCACGCCAAACGACATGAACAGCTTTCCGTCTTTGAACACCATCGACGGAATGATCGTGTGGAATGGGCGCTTGGCCGGTTCGAGACGGTTCACATGAGCGGGATCAAGCGAGAACCCCGCGCCCCGATCGTGCAACACGATTCCAGTGTCGCCGGCTACTATCCCCGAGCCGAAGTTCTCAAAGATACTGTTGATGAACGAGACCGCGTTGCGATCTTTGTCCACAACCGTGAAATAAACCGTGTCGCTGTGATTGACCACAACGCCTGGCTCGGGCGTTTCGATAACGCGATCGGGATGGATGAGCGCTCTGCGGCCCGCCGCGTAGTCTTTCGAGAGCAGCTCCGCAACCGGAACCTTCGCAAACGCCGGATCGGCTATGTACTTGTTTCGGTCGGCGAACGCCAGCTTCGTCGCCTCGATTAGCATGTGATAGTAAAGATCGGGCCGCGTGCTCATCGACGCGAGATCGAAGCCCTCGAGGATGTTCAAGGTCAGCAACGCGGTGAGCCCCTGGCCGTTCGGTGGGCATTCGTACACCTTGTAACCGCGATAGTCGGTTGCGATCGGCTCAACCCAATCCGACTTATGCTCGGCGAAGTCGCGCATCGAGAGAAACCCGCCGTTCTTCACACAGTAATCGACTATCGCGCGGGCGATCTCTCCTTTGTAGAAAGCGTCGCGTCCGCCGCGCGCGAGCGTGCGAAACGTGCGCGCGAGATTCTTCTGACGGAAGATCTCGCCGGCGCGCGGCGCTCTTCCATCAACAAGATAGTTCGAAGCCGAGGCGGGAGTCCGTTTCAATTTGCCAACCGAATCCGCCCAATCCGCGGCGGCCTTTTCCATCACCGGGAAACCGTTCTCGGCATACTCGATCGCCGGGGCGAGCAGGTCGGCCATCTTCATCGTGCCGTACTTCTCGATCATCGTCACCCATCCATCGAAAGCGCCGGGAACGGTGATGGGCTCCATGCCGCTGTCGGGCATGGCCGCGATTCCCTTCTTCTTGAAGTAATCAAGATTCAACGCGCGAGGCGCGCGGCCGCTTGCGTTGAGACCTTTCAGCTCGCCTGTCTTTGACCAGTAGACCAGCGCGAACATATCGCCGCCGATGCCGGTCATCATCGGCTCAGTGACATTCAGCACCGCTGCCATGGCGATCGACGCATCGACCGCGTTGCCGCCGCGCTTGAGTACTTCGAGTCCAACCTGCGACGCGAGCGGCTGGCTTGAAGCGACCATGCCGTGTTCGGCGCGAACGATTGAACGTCCGGGTTTGATCTCGGAAGCCCAGCGTTTTCCGTCGGTATTAGTGTGAGCCGTGGTCAGAAACATAAGGGCAAGCGTCGCAACTGACACCGTCACGCGCATGTGGCTTCTTGCGGAGGCGAGCTTTGCGAATGCCATAACTCCTCCCGGTGACTTATATGTCGATTTGATTCCACTGTTCAGAACTGAAAGCTGGTTAACAGGAAAACTATGCCTTGTTTGGATTCGGCGCCATAAAGACAAGAACCACGAGCCGAGCTTCCGACTGGTTGCGTACGCCGTGTTCAACATCTGCAGGCGCAAGCACGACCTGATCAGGTCCAAGGTCCCGCTCATCGTCGCCGATGTGGAACCGGCCTGTGCCTTCAAGCACGAAGTAAATCTTGTCCGCGCCGAAGTGGGCGTGGCGCTTCTGTTGCTGGCCCGGCTCGAGACAATAGATGTCGGCGAACATCCGTTCGGTCTCGAACAGATTCACCTTCTGCATCTTCTCCGCGGAGAAGCGGCGTTCGGATTTTACGTTCTTGCTTTCCACTGTCTCGATTGCGGATCGCGGACACATAGGTTATCAGAGATCAATCTTCGCTCTGACTTATTCCATCAATCGGCGATCTTATGACGCCGGCCGCGTCTGGCCGCGATGACACGTAAAGCACGTCACGCGAGTCATACTTCCAAGCTTGGCGTTGATGTCGCGCGCCAGTTGAATCATCTTGCGCGCTGTCTGCTTCTGCGGCTTATCGTCCTTCTCGAACTGGTCCTTGATGTGGCAGTAAGTGCAATCAACGCCGAGCGACGCTTTGAACGCGAACATAATCTTCGTCAGTCGTTCCGACGGGATCCCTCTGAGCAGTTGAATGTTTTTGTACTTCTGTTCGGCGCGCTCTTCTTTGCTGCTGGACGCAAGTGGGTCGAGCGACGGAAGCTCGGTCGACTCTCCTGCTTGACCAGCCGCCGGCGCGGGTGCTGCGGCGGACGCGCCGGCGGCTCCTGCCGGCAGCGGTGGCGCGGGAATGGTCTGACCTGAATCGATCGGCGGATGCCCCGGGGGAAGCGCCTGGCCACTGTTGCTGCTGTTGACCGATGTCGACTCAGTGCCGGCCGCGGCTTGAGGCGCCGCGCCTCCACTGGCAGTGGCCCAGTTACCTACTATGAAACCGAGCACCAGCCCGGCTACTATCCCGATGATTCCGTAGCTGACGTATTCCTTTTTCATTCCTAAAGCTCCGAGTGGATTTGCGTTTTGACCGAAGATAATGCCGACCAATATAAACGGCGTCAGGATCGACCCTGGATTCTAGCACAGCGCATATCCGAGATCGAATTCGACTGGCACTAGGTCGTTCGTAGTTCGGCCTTCAGGCGGAAGTTCGTAACAAAGGGAATCGTCGAGAGAACCGAAGTCCTGCGCTGCACCGACCGCAAGCATCGCTTTCAACCAGGTCCCGCGCAAGCGCAAGTATTGTTCGCTGTGTTTCGATCGAGAATTGAGAAGCTCGAGCCTTGTGATAGGAGTTGAATGGATGCGTTACCAGTCTTAGAGCACGTGTCTATCCTGGCCAGAATCCTGCGATCCGGCCCGTTGACTTGCAGAGTCACGAGGCAGCCCTTCCGGCTCAAAGACCCTATGCCAGTCAGCGTTGTACCTCGGCAGTTGTTGAACTGATACTCACCGGTGGTGGAGTTAACCAACAGTATGTTGCCGTTGCTTTCGTCCTGGAGGCAGAGATCGAACACAGGTCCCTGCTGCACTTGAACGCACTGAGAAAACTCCGACGTATTACCTGCCTGATCAGTCGCGGTCGCCGTGATGAATTGTCCCAATGGAACTCCAACTGAAAGCGTGATGTTGAAGGTAGCTCCGCAGTCCGTGCTGGTCGTTACAATAGTTGAGCCGATGAAGGTCTGGCCTTCGCCATTGCCGGATGGGTCGCACGCGGCGTTGGCGAAGAACTCAATGGTGAACGTCGTATTCACTGTGCTGTTGAGCGTGCCGTGGACGGTGGTGCTTAACCCTGTGGAAGCAGCCGCTGTCAACACAGGGGAATTCTGCACGTTATTGGGCCCGGTGTCGGCATCGCAAGGGTCATTAGATGTCACCCCGTCCGGCTCTGCGGAGAAGGGGAACAGAGTAATATCAATCCCCAGGCCGCCATTCGAGGAAATCGAGTTGCGGCGAAGAGAGTTGCCGTGAGTATTCCCAGAGATTAGCACGCCGACCCGCCCGTTAAACTGGATCGTGTTTCCAGCGCCGGGCTCAAGACCACCGATCAGATTGTCGTAGGTGTCACTGATGATCATGCCGGCAAATGTGTTCGGCACCGCTCCGTTCCCGCTGGCATTCTTGCCAATCCAGTTACCTTGCACAGTAGAGCTCAGTGATCTTGGTGAGCCAAGGCCGCCGATAGCAATGCCGATATTGTTCCCCGAGATGACGTTACGCGCACGGCTGTCTGTGCCGCCGATCAAACTGTTTTCAGAGAAGACACCCACGCCGACGCTCTGCCCTCCGAGCGCCACATTCCCAGTACCATCCGTGCCTATCAAATTTCCCTGCACTATGTTTCCGGGACTGTCCCGGAAGTCCCGCACCTCGATGCCACCGCTGGTATTGCCGGAAATCAGGTTGCCAGCCCCATCCGTTACTCCGCCAATAACGACATTGGAGGCTTGCACGCTGATTCCCCCGCTAGTATTGCCCACGATTGCGGTCCCGGTAAGATCTGTGCCGATGAAATTGCCCTGAACCTGAGAGCCATCGGAAAAGGTTACAACCCACAATCCTAGTACATTGCCCGAGATGATATTGCGCGCGGGTGGCGTGGTGCCGCCTATCAGGTTGTTTGGCCCCGTGAGTTCAATGCCAACACCATTCTTCAGACTGGCGGCGCCTGAAGCATCAGTGCCGATGAAATTGCCCTGTACAAGATTGCCTGAACCACGAACTATGACGCCCATATTTGGATTGCCAGAGATCAGATTGCGCGCGCCTGCGACAAGGCCGCCCACCGTGTTATTGAAAGCCGCCAGGTCTACCCCGCTAACTCGATTGCCGATCTCTATCGTGCCGTTGTCATCTGTGCCGATTAAATTACCTTGAATCAGGTTGCCGATCGCAGTGGCGTTTGGGTTGGTGCGTTGAATCAATACCCCGTGGAGATTATTCAAGACGATATTGCGCGCCGGAGCGGTGGTGCCACCAATCAGGTTGTTAGATGAATCGAGAGCAGCGACACCTGAGTCGCTATTCCACCCTCCAGGATTGGTGACCGCATCGCCGAAAACACTCGCGGCAACAATATTGTTTCCGCCGGTGTTCAAATGAATGTCAGCGAAGCTAAAAAAGTTGAAGGTCAACCCCTTGACGGTGCTATTGCCGGACGTGATGAATAGTCCGCTGGCGTTATTTCCTGCCTGAATGCCATTCAAAGCAATCAGCGGCGTGCCTGAATAGCCCGGCTCTGTAGTGCCGTCAATCGTCACCGGATCGGTGATGGTCGGCAGCGCTGAGCTAGGCATTATGGTATGCACCCCCGCGCCCGGAATGTTAAACCCTATCGTGTCTGCACCAGCGTTGGCATTCGCAGTGTTTATAGCTTCTCGCAAAGTGCAGTCGCCACTGTCACAGAAGCCATCGTCGTGATCGTCAGCCTTGTTGACCGTGAAAGTCTGCGGCGCTGTCGTCTTCAATATCGCGGGAGCCCTGCCACCGCCTTGAAGGACAACCAGATCGCCGAGAGCATCGCCGTTCAACCGCATCGCCTGCACCGCTAAGAGTTCGCCGTCTAAGTCGAGCAGCGTGCTGACACGAACAGAGGACGAGCGCGCGGACCTCGATAGCGCAGCGAGTCCGGTCTTTTGAATCTGCAGCGAATGACCGTCTTTGTTCAGGATAACCAGGTCATCAGCCGGTCCCGTGGACACTCGCCCGCAAACCAGTTGCGTGGCTCCCCGCCACTGACCGAATACCTCCGCATCAGCCGCATCGCCTCCCTTCTTCTTCGCCGCCTTCTTATCCGAGACTTGTTTCTGCGCGCCTATCAGATGAACCGTTCCGTTGGCACCAAGCACCGCGAGACTGGTTTCATTTGTGCCCGAGAAATCGCCGGCAGCTATTGATCGAATCTCAAAACCAAACGCTCGATTGTCAATTCGGGCCGGAAGGACTTCCGTTTTTCTGGTGTCATCGAGCGAGAGTTTTCGATCGCGACCGTGAATAATCACCAGCTCAGAACCGGCTCCCACAGCCAGATCCATCGTGTACTCGTTGTCGAATTGACCGAGCGCGAGAGCCCTGGGCTCGCCAGGCAAAGAAAAGATTTCAGGGCTCGCCCTGAGCGCGCCCTCCGGTCCTTCGAAGACCAGCACCTTTGGACCATCGTCAGCCGCGACTCCGGCAACCACGTCGGTGAGACCATCTGCGCGATTGATCTCGCCAGTGATGAGCGAAGTAACTGCGCCGGGCAACGCTACCCTTCGCGCGCTCAGAAAACCTCCTTTGCCGTCGCCCGGCAAAAGAGAAAGCTCTTTGACGCCGCGAGCCGCGATTACCACGTCCCAATGCCCGTCTGCATCGAAGTCTCCCGCGCCAACGAAGTCGGCTGCGATCGAAGCCTCAAACACTCGCGCGGGCGAGAGGAACGCCGAATCGGTGAAGTGTCCCTCTGCTTTGCGTCGCTGCGCCTCGGGGCTGTTCTGATAGATCGAATCAACGTTGCCGCGATGCAGAGTGATGATCCCCCCGCCTGGGCGAGCGTATCCGCAGATCAGGTCAGGTACACCGTCTTCGTCGAAGTCTGCCGAAGCCAACGCGCGAGGCTCGGCGGCGTTCTGCTTCAAGAGGTTCTGCATCTCGGGCGCGCCTTCGTAGCTTGCAGGCAGCTCGACCCCGTCTTCAAAGTTTATGTAAGGGTTACCCCGCCCCGCCGCGTGAACTACGACGCGCTTCGCCGCTGAGACGGGATCACTTGCGAGCCGCTGAGCCTTGCCGTCGCGCGCCGAGCCTAACGTCTTGCCGAATAATGTCAAGCAAGCTGCCACAAACAAACACGCCGCCAAGAAAGTGTGCCTTTTCATTCTTACCTCCTCTGACTGCCCGAAGGTGTTCAAGGTACCCAGGACGGAACATTGATCGAAGCGGCGCGCGGTAGCCCAATATACTACAAATTGGTAGGGGAGTGTGAGTTCTTTTCTTGCTACAGAGGCGTAGCTTAGCTGGGGGCAGACGACGTTTGGTCAAAGATTGCATCCGCCCCATCTGGCCAGGCCGATTGACAACTCTCCTGGCTCGCAACTAGAGTCCACGAATTCAACGAGCCGCTTTTGTTCACTAGCTGCGCACGCGGGGAACATCACTTGATCACACCACAGCAAGCTAAGAGTTCACCGGCCCTTCGAAAGTCGCTCCGCGGTCGAGAGTACTTCACCCTCGCGTTCGGAACGATGGTCGGCGTCGGGTGGATGGTGGTCATCGACGACTGGCTCACCCGGGGCGGCGCCGTCGGGGCGATGCTCGGATTTCTGATCGGCGGGCTGGTGCTGATTCCCATCGCCTATGTCTACGGCCGCCTCACCGAGCGCATCCCGGACGCTGGAAGCGAAATCGCTTACACCGGAGCGGTGTTCCCGGAAGTCGTCAGCTTCGGTACAGGGTGGATGATGACCCTCGCGTACCTGATCGTGTGCCCTTACGAAGCGGTAGCCATCGGGCGCGTCGGGTCCTACGTCTTCCCGCAGTTGAACACCGTCGAGCTGTATCGCGTCGGAGGTTATCCGGTCTATCTCCCGCATCTGCTGGCCGGGCTCGCACTGACGGCTGTGATCGTGCTGGTCAATTATCGAGGCGTTCACATCAGCGCGAGGTTCCAGAACGTGACCACGTTCGCGCTGCTTGCGATCTTCGCGGTGTTCGCAACGCTCGGACTGTTTCGCGGAGACCCCGCAAACTGGCAGCCGCCTTTCGCGGACAACAGGGGCGCGCTCGGAGGATTAGTGTCGACGCTGATGGTGCTTCAGATCGTGCCTTACTTCATGACCGGGTTCGAAGCCGCGCCGAAATGTTCGGAAGAGGCGTCGATCGATTTCCAGCCGCGGCATTTCGTTCGAGTCATTTTCTTGGCGCTTGCCGCCGGGATTTTCTTTTACGTGACGATCATCGGCGTGGTGACGCTGATTCAGCCCTGGCAGTCGCTGACCAAAGAGCGGTTCGCGACGGCGGTCGCCTTCGAACGCGCTTTTGGATCGCGCGCGCTGGTGCAGTTGATCATGTTCGCGGTGTTGCTTTCACTGGTAAAGATTTTCAACGGGAACTTTCTGACTTCGACGCGGTTGCTGTTTGCGATGGGGCGGCGCGGGTTGCTGGACGCCCGGCTTGCGCGCATCGACGAGCACTTTCGCACCCCGAAGATCGCAGTAGCGTTCGCCGCTTGTTTCACAGTAGTCGCATCGTTCTTAGGACAAGCCGTGCTCGTCCCCATTTCGGAGGTGGGCTCACTGGCCGCGGCTGTCGGGTGGCTTGCGACCTGCCTGGCGTTCTGCAACGGCGCGGGCGGAGTCGCGTCAACCCGCCGGTTGAAAATCATTGGGTACAGCGGCGCAGCCATAGCCACAATGCTGATTCTGATGAAGGTGGTTCCGTCGATACCCGGCAGCTTCGGGCGCTATGAATATCTCGCGCTCGGCGTTTGGATGGCGCTCGGGCTCCTGTTGTGGACGCGTCGAAAGCAGAAGGCAGTAGGCAGAAGGCAGTAGGCAGAAAGCAGAAGGCAGTAGGCCGAAAGCAGAAGGCAGAAGGCAGAAGGCAGAAGGCAGAAGGCAAGAAGACACAGCGGTTGCCTTGATCGAGTCGATTTGTTTAGGTCTATCCTGGGAGACAAGACAATCCTTGGAGGACAAACTCATGCTCAGAGGACACAGAGATTTGAAAGTATTTCAGTTGGCTTACAAACTGGCGATGCAAATATTTCGTGAGTCGAGGACTTTTCCCAAAGAGGAGCGGTACTCGCTGACTGACCAGATTCGTCGTTGCTCTCGAAGCGTGCCGTCGAACATCGCAGAAGGGTTTCGAAAAAGACGTTACCCAAACATGTTCATCAGCAAGCTTGCGGATTCGGATGGGGAGGCTTCTGAGACGCAAGCCTGGCTCGATTTTGCGCGCGATTGCGGATACCTTCCGCAAGAACCTTACACCGAGTTGACCGCCGGATATGAAGAGGTGGGCAGAATGCTCGGGGCAATGATCGCGCATCCCGAGAAGTTCACGCCTCTATAGTTCCGTGTCTGCGACTTCTGCTTTTCTGCCTTCTGCCTTCTGCTTTCTGCTTTCTGCCTTCTGCTTTCTGCCCGCGGCCGGCCAACCCGTCTCGTGTTCGAGCAAACCTGATACGCGCTTCGCACTCGAGCGGCCGTGATCGCGTGCGAGCAATTCAATGCGAGTCCGACGCGAAAGAAAGTCTTCGACCGTCACTGCCATCTCGTATCGCGCGGCGTACACGGCTTCGGCCCCAATGTGCGGAAGACCGTCAATCAAGGTCGTTTTCAACTCGTCCGACCCGCTCGCGAATTCGAGGACCACACGATAGTTGCCGCCGTAGGTCCCCATCAAGTGCTCGACGGTAGCGGCGTCGACACCGAACTCTGTGGCGGCTAGCTGAACTTCTTTGCGCGCGTCGCCGTGAGGTGTTCCACCGGCAAGCAGTATATCCTCAGTCAAGCGGCGAGGCGCTCGCAGCCGGCGGATTCCATCAATGGTCTCGAGTCTTCGGCCGACTAAATCAGCAACGCGCTCGGCCATCCTTCTCCACGTCGTAAGCTTTCCACCGGCGATAGTGATCAGGCCCGAGTTGTCTTCAAAGATCTCTTCTTTGCGCGAAAGCTCTTTTGTCGATTGTCCGTCCGCGGCGATCAACGGCCTCAGCCCGGCAAACGTGCTGATCACGTCTTCGGTTGACAGCCGCGCGTTCGGGAAGGCGCGACTGGCTGATTGCACAACGCGATCGACTTCCTCGGCCTCGGCGCGTGGGTCGTCCAGACTTCCTACGTAGTCCGTGTCTGTTGTTCCTATGACGGTGCAGCCTTGCCACGGAATGACAAACAGAAATCGCCTCTCGCCAAGCGACGGAATCAAGACCGCCGTCTGATTCTGAAGCTTTTCAGACGGCACGACCACGTGAATGCCCTTCGAAGGGCGAAGTCTTTTCGGCGCCCTTACGTCAGACAGCCGCGATACCTCATCCGACCAAACGCCGGTAGCGTTCACAACCACCCTCGCGCCCAATTCGAACGAACTCCCATCGCGCGCATCTTCCAGCTCAACTCTCGACACGCCGTCGTCGTCCTTGCGAAACCCGCGCGCACTGACGTAGTTCGCTACCAGCGCGCCATGAGCGGCAGCGGCTTTGATCACCTCGATCACCAGCCGCGCGTCGTCGGTCAGACAGTCGTAGTAAACGAACGCGCCTCGGAGACCGCGCGGCTCAAGCGCCGGGGCTTGCTTGAGCGCGGCTTCGCGCGACAGCCATCGGTGCCGCCCGATGTTCCGGCGGCCGGCCAGCAGATCGTACAGCCACAGCCCGGCGGCCAGCTTCAGCCTGTTCGCGCCGAGCGGCGACCGGTCACTCGATGAATAAACCGGCACAAGAAACTCGAGCGGCTTGCTAAGATGAGGAGCGATTCGCGAGAGCACATTGCGCTCGTGAAGCGATTCGCGCACCAGACCGAGGTGGAATTGCTCGAGGTAGCGCAAGCCTCCGTGAATGAGTTTCGATGAACGCGAGCTGGTTCCGCTTGCGAAGTCGCGCTTCTCGACGAGCGCGACCGTCAAACCTCGCGACGCGGCATCGAGCGCGACGCCCGCGCCGGTTATGCCGCCGCCAATCACCGCCAGATCGAAGACTTCGCGGCGCATCCGTTCGAGATTTGCGGCTCGCGTGCGTGCTGATAACTCGAGCGGTTTAGTGTCCGGCTTCTCATTCATCAATGCTCTCGATTCTCAGTCAAGACTCTATCAGCCCGGCGGCGGATTCGACATACCCACTTCGTGAGAAGTGGGTCGCTGATGTTGTCGCCTACAACCAAGCGCGCCGGCGCCGCATACCCACTTCGTGAGAAGTGGGTTCCTGATGGTGTAGCCTATCGAGGCCTGAGGCAGGTCCTACGCGCTCAATGCAGGCTTCAACATCACGACCCACCTCTAACGAGATTGTGTAAAAACCCCAACCGGGAGGTTGGGGATTGCTTCCGTCCAGCCTACAAGAGAGGTGGCCCGGTAACCGCAAATCCCCCAACCGGGAGGTTGGGGATTTTTCACTCTAGCCTAAGGAAACGCCGCAAGTCTCGATTCGTGCTTAGGCTGGCGTGAAAGATCCCCAACCTCCCGGTTGGGGGATTGCAGAGGGCGCGCCAGCCCGTCTGCTCGTAGGCTGGCGTGAAAGATCCCCAACCTCCCGGTTGGGGGATTGCAGAGGGCGCCAGCCCGTCTGCTCGTAGGCTGGCGTGAAAGAACCCCAACCTGCCGGTTGGGGGATTGTGGGAGACCCGCTTGCTGTGGCGTTGTAGGCTGAAGTGAAATATCCCCAACCTGCCGGTTGGGGGATTGCGGGAGACCCGCGTGCTGTGGCGTTGTAGGCTGGAGTGAAATATCCCCAACCTGCCGGTTGGGGGGATTGTCCCTTTTCATCGCTCCCGCTCGAGCAACGCTTCTTCGCAAGCAACACCGAGTCTCGGGCGCAGCCTCCCTGAGTTGAATAAACCCAACTCAAAAGGTACGATGCTGCGCGTTATGCCAGGACCTCTTGAAGGAATTCGAGTCATCGATTTTGGCCGCTTCATCGCCGGACCTTACTGCGCGATGTTGCTGGCGGACTTCGGCGCCGATGTGATCCGCGTCGAACGGCGCGATGGAGGCGAAGACCGCAAACTCGGACCGGTGACCGAAAGCGGAGAGGGCGGCCTGTTCCTCAACATCAATCGCAACAAGCGCGGAATCACGCTCGATCTCGGCCATCCCGAAGCGCGAAAAGTCATCCACCGTCTCGTCGGCAGCGCCGATATTGTTGTTGTCAATCTACCGCTCGCAGTAATGAAGAAAGTCGGGCTCGACTACGATTCGCTTCGCCCGGTGAAAGACGACATCATCCTTGTGATGGCTTCCGCGTTTGGGCCCGATGGACCGTATGCCGATCGCGTAGGCTTCGACGGAGTCGTTCAGGCGATGAGCGGCGCGATGAGCCTGACAGGATTCCCCGGTCCGCCGGTACGCTCGATTGTCTCGTGGGCCGACTACGGAACGGCGCTGCACGGAGCGTTCGGGGCGATGACCGCGCTCTATCACCGGCAGAAGACCGGCCAAGGTCAGTTGATAGACGTTTCGTTGATTGCAACCGGCGTGACTTTCATGACCCCGCTCCTGGCTGAACTCAAGACGATGGGGATTCGCCGAGAGCAGATTGGGAACACCGCGTACTACGCAGCGCCGAGCGACGTGTATCGGACACAGGACGGCTGGATCATTGTGCCGACGGTCGGCGGCCCGATGTTTCGCCGCTGGGCACGATTGGTTGGAAGAGAGGACTTGCTTGATGACCCGCGCTGCAAGGATGACATCTCGCGCGGCAACAACTCAGCGGTGATCAACGAGGCGATGTCCGAGTGGTGCGCCGAGCGCACTCGTGATCAGGCGATCGCCGAGCTTGAAGCCGCGCGCGTTCCCTGCGGACCCTGTTACAACCTGGCCGAAGTCCTCGCTGATCCCCAGGTCAACTCGCGAAATCTTCTCGAAGAGGTCGATTACCCGGGCGGCACGAAACCCATTCCAATCGCGAGCCCACCTCTCCGCTTGAGCGAGACGCCCGCCGGTTCGTGTCGCCGTGCCCCGACATTGGGCGAACACACCGACGAGGTCCTTGGCGAACTTGGCTTCAAGCGCGAGGACATCGCCGCTCTTCGAGAATCAAAGGCCATCTAAGACTTTCCTGTGACCTGTTTTTCTTCCGTCTCGTTCCCACCGCTTGTCGTGTATCGGTGTGCGCGGCGTTCTGACGCACACCCGGAGCCTTGGCGCTCTTCGCTCACTTTGGTATCCTGCCGATACCTGGGAATCTAAGAGGCGCCTGTCAAGGGATCGAAGCCCATCCGGCTTAAGGCAATTCACAACACATACGTTAGTGAGAATCGAAGACGCGGCTCGTTGCCGAGAGCCAGAAAGCGAAGGCAAGAGGCAAACGGCCAAGGGCTCAGTTGGAGTCGTCAGCGAGCGCTGAGCTTCTGATCTGTCGGAGGGCGCGACTACGAAAGGCGGCAAATTCTTATGAGCGAAGTCAGACTAAACATCGTGGACAGCAAGGGCGCAATAAGCGGTACGGTGCACGGGGGTGTTGCCGACGCCGTGGTCGCCGCATTGTCCGCTGAGCCCGAGACGATCGCAGAACTAGAGGCCGCGTTGGAGCGCTTCATCAAGCGAGTTGATGATCAAAAGCCTTTCTCTTCGTTTCACGCGGACGCAAACGAAGAGGCTTGGGATGCGGGCATCGTAGTAGTGGATCTCGCAGCGCGCATCGTCGCAGCCGAGTCGTCTTACTCTGTCCCGCAAGCCAGTGGCGAAGTCCGATATCACGACGGCTCGCAAGCAACCGAGGTTTGGCTACTCTATCGTGTCCCTGACGACTGGTTGTTCGTCTCCTCGGTGGACGAATACAACTCGCGCTGTGACGAGCACCGTCGGCGCCGGGCCGAGCCGCCGTTGAACGCTCGGCTGGTCCTCTACGGCGCCGCCTTGACCGAGTTCATCGTCAAGGGCTGTCTGGCGGCGCGCGAAGCAGAAGCCGAAGACCCGGTAGCCCGGATTCACGAGAGTTGGCTGATGACGCCGCGCGCTGATTTGCAGAACCAAAGCCCGCGCGACGTGATGCTTGCGAAGCTGGACTTTATCGACTTCGATTTGCACACCCGCCAGTTGCAGTGGTCTGAGCTTGGGGAAGGCCCGCCGCCGTTGTCGCGCGATAGCTTCGCCTACCTCTTCGCGGGCTTCGGCACACATGAGTGCGTGGTCTATTACGACCTGGTGCGCTGCCTGCTGAGCGAGTGTTGGGAACGTGTCCAGGCGCAGGACCGAATCGAAGCCGCGGCTGAGATGCCGCGGCTGGAAGGAACCAAAGCGGCCTGGTTGGACGAGCGTCAGCGGGACTTCGACGGGAGGATTCCAGCGGCTATCATCGAGAGCGAACGCCGCCGCATACCTCTGGTGATGTCCGCGAAGGAGATGATCGTTGATGAGAACTGTGAGCTTTGTCAGATGCTGGGGGATGACTCAGTGGAAGGGCTAGGTCCGGGTTTCTGGCATCTGGACGGCTGCAACATGGACTCAGGCTTTGCATTTTCGTTTTGTCGCACTCGCGAGGAGTGGGAGGAGGAAGAACGCCGCCGCAAAGAGTTTGACGAAGAGTTCAATCGTAACTGGGCAGCTCAAGGTGATCAGCTTTCCGCGGACGAGATGTTGCTTGCGGATGGCTTCGGTGGCGATGAGGACGGAGAGTGACCGGGTTAGCGCCTCGCGATGGCGTGGCTACGCAACTGGCGAGTTCGATCGGCGCGACCTGATCGACGATCCCCGGCTTGTGGATGACATCTCGCGCAGCAGTAACTCTGCGTGCTGGCCCGCTACACCCCCGCGCCTGCCATTCGTTGATACTCTATTGCAAGCACGCGCGTGAGTCGGGTACCTTTGCTGATCCCTAATCCAGTCACTGCCGGAGGACTCATGCCCACACGGATCATCGAAGGTATCGACGAACTCAAAAGCCTGATCGGTCAGGAAGTCGCGGCGAGCGACTGGCTGGAAGTCACCCAGTCGCGCATCAACGACTTCGCGGACGCGACTGACGATCATCAGTGGATTCACGTAGACGTCCAGCGCGCGAAAACCGACTCGCCGTTTCATTCAACTATAGCTCACGGATTTCTCTCGCTGTCGCTGTTGCCTCACCTGGCCGCGCAAGCCTTCAAGGTTCAGGGTGATTTCAAGATGGGAATCAACTACGGTTTGAATCGCTTGCGCTTTGTTTCGCCGGTGCCCGCCGGTTCGCGAATTCGCGCCAGGTTCACTCTTCAGTCAGTCGAAGACGTCGCCGGCGGCATACAGCTAACGTGGTCGGTGACGTGCGAAACGGAAGGCGGCCAGAAGCCTGCACTGGTAGCCGAATGGTTGGTTCGCTACTATCAGTGAGATAAAACACGAAGACACAGAGACACTAGGGTGAGAAGGAACTCTCCATCATGTCTTGATGCCTTTGTGTTCTGATGGTCATATGTATGGTACTAACCTACCGAGTGCGTGCGCGGAACACGTCCGCAGATTCTGAGAACAAGATTCACGACGACGCGACCGCCGCGAGCTTTGGCTTTCGAGGCGGTCTGGTTCCCGGCGTAACCGTTTACGCTTACATGACCGTTCCGATAGTCGAGCGATTCGGATTGGATTGGCTCGAACGTGGCTCGATGCAGGTCAAGTTTCATCAGCCGTTCTACGACGGCGAAGAAGTGATCGTGCGAGCTGATGTAAACACGAGCGCCGATCCGATCAACATCGCGATTACGGCTGAGCGCGAAGACGGGATCGCTTGCGCGACTGCGCTTGCGACGGTGAACGATCGATCGGCGTGGCTTGGCGAGCCGCGGCTGGAAGACTATCCTGGGGCGCCGCTGCCTCCCATCGAAGGGCGGCCCGTTCCGTCGCGCGAGCTGCTTGTTCCCGGCACTGTGATGGGAACCTTGACCGAAACGGTGATCCTTCCTGATACCACCGTGCTCGCCAATCTCGACGAGCGCTTGCCGATCTACCGAAGCGCAGAGACGGTCGCGCACCCGTTCACACTGCTCGGTCTGGCGAACCAGATCCTGGTGCGCAACTACAAGCTCGGCCCGTGGATTCACACCGCGAGCGATTTGATAAACCGGGGCGCGGTTCGCAACGGCGAAGAGATTTCCGTTAGAGGCCGAATCGCGGAGTGCTTTGAACGCAAAGGGCACGAGTTCGTTGTGCTGGACCTGCTGATCGTCGCGAATGAGGATCGAGTAGTACAGCAGGTGCGGCACACCGCGATCTATCGGCCTCGAACATCATAGCCGAGGATTCTGAACCCGCTACCAACCATGTTTGAGTTGCTGTTAGAATGCACAAGCAAGGATATACAGCGCCTGATTCGGGAAGGGACCGCAGATGAGTGCGAGCATAGAGATTCAAATTCAAAGAGCAGCCGCGGTCCTTAAGGCTGCCGGCGCGCGCGAGGTGTACGTATTCGGCTCCGCAGCCAGTGAGAAGATGCGGTCCGACTCCGATGTTGACATCGCGGTATCCGGGTTACCTCCGGAGGTCTTTTTCCGAGCCATGAGTGATGCTGAGCGCGCTCTCGGACGGCCGCTGGATCTTATCGATTTGGATGAAGACAATCCTTTCACTCGATATCTGAAGTCAGAAGGCGAACTCCTCCGTGTTGGATAACAATGACTGGAATAACTTCATTCGGAGCATACATACCTTTCTATCGGCTCGCTCACAAAGAAATCGCTCGCGCGTGGGGCGGGCGCGCCGGCGAAGGCGAACGCGCGGTCGCCAACGTCGATGAGGACTCGATCACGATGGCTGTCGAAGCCGTGCGCGATTTGCTGGCCAACAGTGAGGGACGCGAAGTCGATAGTCTGATGTTCGCGACTACCACTTCGCCTTACGCCGAGAAGCAGGCTTCGGCCTTGATCGCGACGGCTACCGATTTGCGAAACGACGTTAGAACGGCAGACTACACCAGCTCCTTGAGATCGGCTACCACAGCCACTTTGGCGGCACTCGATTCGGTAAAGGCCGGATCGATGTCCAACGTTATTATCGCGGCGGCCGACACCAGGCTCGCGCCGCCCAAGTCCGCCAATGAACGAATCTTCGGCGACGCCGCTTCCGCGATTGGTGTTGGAAGAGACAAGGTGATCGCTGACTTGATCGCCAGTCACTCGACCGTCGATGAGATGACCGATGTCTGGCGCCGGGACGACGATCGATTCGTGTCGGGATGGGAAGAGCGTTTCTCTATCACGCAAGGTTATCAACGAGTCGTGCGGCAAACGGTGTCCGAGTTGTTCGAGCGAAACGCGATCGGCCCCTCAGAAATATCCAAGGCGATCTTCTACGCGCCCGACGCCGGAACGCTCGCGGGCACCGCCAAGAGCCTCGGGCTCAAAGCGGAACAGGTTCCCGATCACTTGTTCTCGACGGTCGGCAACACTGGAACGGCGATGCCTTTGCTCGTGCTGTCATCGGCGCTCGAGGACTCGAGCGCGGGTGAGAAGCTTCTTGTGGTCGGCTACGGATCGGGGTGCGATGCGTTGCTGTTTGAAGTGACCGAAGAGATCGAGAATGCCAAGTCAGTCGCGGGACGCCGCGGAGTGAAGGGACATCTCGCTTCCAAAGCTAACCTTGATAGCTACGAGCGGTATGCGAAGTTCCGCGAGTTGATCGAAACCGACGCCGCACGCCGCCAGGCTCCGTCCGCGTCAGCCGCGATCATCTGGAGAAAGCGCGACGACATCTACCGGCTGCGCGGATATCGCTGCTTGACCTGCGGCAAGGTCCAGTACCCGCATCAGCGCGTCTGCATAAGCTGTCAGGCCAGAGACAACTTCGAAAGCGTCAGGCTCGCTGACAAAACGGCGAACCTGTTCACCTTCACACTTGATTACCTGAACGCCGATCCAGATCCGCCGACGGTGATGAGCGTGGTTGACTTCGAAGGCGGTGGACGTGCTTATCTTCAAATGACCGACCGCAATCCCGGCGATGTTAAGATCGACCAGTCAGTAGAGATGACCTTCCGCCGTTTGTATGAGGCGGAAGGCTTCACGAATTATTACTGGAAATGCCGGCCCATCAGAGGCTAGACATAAAGGCACGAAGACACTAAGGCGAGCGGGAGTGCTTCTTTGTGTCTTCGTGCCTTTGTGTTTTAAGAGCGCTTCGGAACAAACCTAATCGCTTTGCGTCTAATCACACCAAAACCGTGCAAGCCTAAGCCGCGCGCCGCGTTCTTAATCCAGATCGATTCTCCAGCCCACATCCTCGATCCGAACAAAAGGAGACCCCTATGAGAGCTCCGATAAGAGTGCTTACAGGCCTGGTCTTGTGTGCGTTCTCGCTCGCTTGCGCCTCGTCGGGCAGAATAGTGGAGGCGAAATCCGGAAACCCCGTGCAAAAGCGAACCGTGCGAGCGGTAGCCTCAAACCTCGCCGCCCCGGTGCGGCCCGAATGGCGATTAGGCTCCCCGGTTACCCACAACAACCTCACCGTGTTTCCAGTGCTTGCGGATGCATCAACCGCCGGCGCCGACCTCATAACTCTCGACGAAGGGTTGCGCTCGGGCAAAGTCACCATCACCGAACTGGGCGCGGACGGGCGCTCGCGTACGATCAACCGCCGTCGAATGAGCGACAACGCCGAAGTAAACCGGCTCTCGCTGACTAACAAGTCAGGCAAGGCGCTCGTGCTGATTGCGGGAGAGATGATATTGGGAGGAAAGCAGGACCGCATCGTCGGTCACGACTGCATAATCGAGTCCTCGAACACTCCGGTTCCGCTCGATGTGTTCTGCGTTGAGCACGGCCGGTGGTCGGGCGGCGCGGCGTTCGGCGAGAACTCCGGAGTCACCGGCGACGTCGCGGGCGCAGGTCCCGGTTCGGGCGCCAGCAAGGGAGCGCTGCCCATGATGACTTTATCGCCGATGGCTTTGCCGAACATTCGCGAGAAGGCGCAGGCGGAAAAGAGTCAAGAAGATGTGTGGACCGCCGTTGCCGAAACGGTAACAGTGAACGCTACGACCACTCGGACCGGAAACCTGAACAGCGTTTATCAAGACAAACGCGTCAACACGAAGCTCGGCGGTTACGAGCGCGCATTCACAGGCAGGCTCTCTGGCGGCAACATCGTCGGCGTAGTCGTTGCTGTCGGCGACGAGATCGTTTCCGCCGATGTCTTTGCCAACCATTCCCTGTTTCGAGCCTACTGGCCGAAGATGCTGAAGTCGTACGCTCTGGAAGCGGTCAGCACAACCAGGTCCGGCGCGCAACAGGTGAGCAAGACCGACGCCGAAGCTTTTCTGGCGCGGGTTCAAGGAAGCGCTACGGAGAGCAAGGAAGGCGCGTATCGCCTCGCGGAGAACCAGTCGAGAGCGGACGCAAGCTTCGAGCTTGAATACACCAGGAAGTCACCAACGCTCATTCACTTCAATCGCGTTGCGAAGAAATAGAGCCCGGGCGCCGGAATGGGAGAGTTCGTAGTTCGGCCTTCAGGCGGAAGTTCGTATGTTAGTTTCTCCGGCGACGCGCTACGAACTTCCGCATGAAGGCCGAACTACGAACTCTTCATTGTGATTCCTGTTGAAGCCCAGGGCGTTGACGCTCCGATAACGCCCGCCGCTTTTAGATCTGCAATCTTCTCGCTTTCGTAGCCGACTTCCTTCAACACCTCTTCCGTATGCTCGCCGAGCATCGGGGCGGCGCGTTGAATCTTTCCTGGAGTCTTCTCGAAATCGATCGGCACGCCGGTCACGCGCGCGGGACCGATCAGCGGATGATCGGTCTGTTGATTCATCTCCATCGCTTCGACCTGGGGATCATTGAAGAAGCCCGGCCAGTCTCCGACCGCGCCACAGGGAACGCCCTTTTCCACCAGCAGCGCCTCCCAGTCGGCCGTTGCCTTCTGACGCATCAGCGGTTCAAGTATGGGGGCCAATTCAGTCGACCTCGCTGTGCGCTTTTCGTTAGTGTCATAGCGCGGATCAACCCCCAGTTCGGGCAAGCCCAGTACTTCGCACAGCATCCGCCAGAATTTGTCCGTAGCTCCACCGATGAAGATCAGGCCATCATTTGTTTCAAACAGGCGATAAGGATAGATGCCAGGCCGGCCTTGCGCTTCGGCCTCGAGCGGCTGATAGAAGAAATGAGTCTGAATGGACATGATGCCCTGCAACAGAGACGTTTCGATCCGCTGTCCCTCGCCCGTCTTCTCGCGATGAAGCAGCGCGGCAAGCACGCCGGTCAGCACGAGCATTGAAGCCTGGTAGTCAGAAGCGGCCACCGGACTGATCGCAACGCGGCCGCCGTAATTCGCGTTCTCTCTTGCCAGCCCGCTGAGCGATTGGAGTATCGGGTCGTAACCGGGGCGGTCGCGGTAGGGACCTTTCGATCCGAACGCGGTCGATGAGCAATAAATAATTCGACGGTTGATCTCTCGAAGCGTGTGGTAATCGATACCAAGCTTTTCGGTTACGCCGGGCCGGAAGTTCTCGATCACGACGTCGGCGCGCCTCGCAAGCTCGTAGACCACATCCCGCGCGGCAGGCAGAGCTAGATCGAGCGAGATGCCTCGCTTGCTGCGATTCCAGGTTTGATAGGGGCGGCTTTCACCTTTTATGAACGGTCCCCACGCTCGAGCCAGGTCACCGTACAGCGGCTCGATCTTGATGACGTCAGCTCCAAGATCGCCCATCAGCGCCGCGCTGTAAGCTCCGTTTATGAAGCTGCAAAAGTCCAGCACCCTCACTCCCACGAGCGGACCGGATGCTTTCTCAACCTTTTCAGGCGTTGTCATCGGATCGCCTTTCTCAGCCTTTCTCTTTCCGTTCCAGGCGCCGCTCGATGTAAGCCTTGCGCGCCTCAACGCCTTCCGGTGAAGAGAACGCGCTCAACAGCACGTCTCCGTCGGCGTAGGACGTATGTCCGGCCATTGCGCGGCTCACGGCGTTGACGTGTTCCTTGGTGATTGCGACCGGGGCTGCCGGCATCGCCGCAATCTCCTCGGCTAGCTTCCCGGTGTGCTGTTCGAGTTCGTCCGCCGGCACAACTCGATTAACAAAGCCCAGGGCTTTGGCCTCTTGAGGCGTGAACTGGCGGCAGGTGATCACCAGTTCTTTGGTCATAGCGGGCCCGATCTCGCGCACCAGACGAGGAATGCCGCCCCAGGCCAGCGGGATCCCAAGTTCAACTTCCGGGATTGAAAACACGGCGTCCTCGGCAGCGACTCTCAAGTCGCACGCGGCGACGAGCAACACCGCGCCGCCGACCGCGTAGCCGTGAACGCTTGCGATCGTAGTCGCCTTCATAGCTTCGACGGAGTCCATCATCCGCGACCCGGCTTGCGCGGCCTCGCGACGAGCGAGCCAGCCGTCCGCTTCACTTCGTGAAGAGTCCTTGAGATCGGCGCCGGCGGAAAATGCGCGCCCCGCCCCGCGCACGATCACCACTCGCACGTCACGCTGCGAGTCAAACCAACGAGCCGCCTCGGCGAGTTCACGAAGCATCGTTGCGTTCATGGCATTCAATCGGTCGGGGCGATCTAGGGTAAGCCTGGCGATCGACCCGTTCACTTCGATAATCAGTGTTTCGAAATCCATAGCTCACGCTCTATAGACCTTTGAGCAGCGTTGGTCAAGGTGTGATGTTCAGAGTTCAAGCTTCAGCTTGCCTGTTCGAAGAGCGACAAACTAAAGGTTTGAACTCTGAACTCTCTCTGACTGTAGAGAAACCGGTGTTGGAGTAACGGCGCGTGGGGCGATGACTGATCGGCGCCGTACATCGCGGCCAACAGCGCGATCTATCGAGTGAAGCTCGACACGAGAGGGGCCGCGTTCTAAGCGACCGCATATTCGGTATACGGTCTTAGATCGGGATGTCGAAATCCTAAGACAATCTGGTCTTTCGAGATGCCGGCGGCCTCCAAATCGGTGGCGATGCCTTCCTCGGTGTTGTCTTCCTGAATCCAGATCTTGCCGTTGATGATTTCGAGATGCGTAACTAAGCTATGTGTGCGGTGTATGCCCTTCCAACCCATTCAGACTAGAGCATACTGATCGTGCTCGTGGTCGAACAACACGCGTGCATCGAGTCCGCTGGCGGCGCAGGGATACTCGCCATACTGTGTCAGCACACGTTCGATAACGGCCCGGCAATCTAAGGTATCCATTGCAAAATCTCCTCCTTCAGCGGATCAAAGATCATCAGCCGCAAGCGGCCCTCTTCGATGAGCAACTCGCCAAGCGACCTCCTGAAAACACTCTCGATCTCGCTGTGCGCTATGCCGCGAAGAGTCTGGTTAACCAATCCGTGAACGCACGGGATGTTTGTGTATCTGGACGCAATGCTTGAGTTGTGATTGCCTGCCCAAGAGGGCGACCTGGCTCGTCCTGCCAAGCAAGGTAGGTATGGACAATTGCCTTTGAAAGATGGGCCACCCGAAAAGTACAGACACCTTTTTGCTGAGCGTCAACCACTGCCGTCTCCGCAGTCTCGCGGGCCTTTTTGTCTATCATATCTAAACAGAAGTCCTCAAGCATGCCCATTATCTGATTATTCGGCATCAACCAGACACCGAGTCTTGGCAATGTCTCGTCCGCTTCGATAATTGTCCCGTTCTCCTCCGGAACATCAGGGAACTGATATTTGTGATCACGCAGCTTAGCTCTGATGCTTACCCACCTATTGTCCACGCCAGTATCGGCGTCAAGAACTATTCCAATAACCGTGGGCGCGTCAGGCTGTAGAACAAGTGCATTCAGTCGCTTCAGCAATTGGTCGTCATTGCCACATTCGTACAAGCCGAAAGTTTCGGGAACGTTGTGCTGGCCACAAAGAGACATGACGACATGACAGTCATCCAAGCCTTCGACAAGAAGGACTCTCTTGCCTTCGTGCTTGCAGGGAATCTCTCGTCTTGGCGTCACCGAGGTTCTACACCCGTTTCTAGAGAGTCTGACAGCGTTTCACAGGAATAAGACGTAACAACCATCCCAACATCCGGCTTTACTTCTAACCTAAAGAAAGCTCCCATTTCCTCTTGCTCTCTCCAAGCTTCTTCAAATCCCACGATACAATCGCGGCTGTGGGTGGAGGCAAACACCTGGACATTTAGCTTTTGTGCTAATCGAAATACTGTTTTCCATATTGTGGGCTGAACAGACCAATGAAGGCCGTTTTCAAACTCATCCACGAGGAGAATGCCGTTCTTGGCATTGACCAATGCCACAATGATATGAAAGAGCCTTGTCATCCCGTCTCCCATCGTTTTGAGCGGCAGTGGCTCAGTAGCGCCGCTCGTCTTTATGATCGGGATGCGGTTGTTACGATTTCTTCGATCTGTGCCTTCTACGAAGGCAACCCCAGTTATGTTTGTGTCAAGCAGTTGAAGACCTTGAATCACCTCGTCATCAAGTCCAGTGAGAGTCGTCTGGTCCCACAGTGTCGCCAACTTTTCATCTGTCATATTCCGAGTTGGCACGACTTCTACAGGGTACCTCGCCGCCGCTCCTAATAGTGTGGCGTTTCTTCGGTAGATACTGGCCTCCTGATCAAGCTCTCGATCAAGTCTTAGAATCCTTCTTGCCTTTCCATTCTCTCGTGCAACTAACGCAAGCTCTAGGTCCGATAGATCCTGCGGTAGTTCACTTGGCTCGACAAGAACTCTGTGCGGCATACCTTCCTCACTTCTCTCAATGCGGTAAGCTGCGATAACGATATGTATCTGTTCCGCTTCGGCGCCGATAGGTCCTACGACTATTCCCGCCTGTCCGAATTCAGGGAGCTTATGATTGTGGAAGAGATGCCTAATTGGGTTGACACCTATGAGCTCGTCTTCAATTTGTGGTTGACCTTTCCAGGTTTCCTGGCGATTCGTTACGAGGTTAATCAGTACCTGCGTAGAGGCATTACTAACATACAACTCGACCGCCTCAAGAAGGGCGCTTTTGCCTGAGTTATTTCGTCCCACTACAAGATTCAGCCGGCCCAGGCGCTCTATCCTGAGTGAATCAAAGAGTCGAAAGTTCTTTACTGAGAAGGAAGTTAGCATTTTTCAACACCAGAACTTCGATATCCTACACCGGTTTATACCCTATGCCTCGCGTTACTGCCAGTAAGATCTCGCGCTCACTCCAAATCAAGAGGGTTCAGCACTGAGACCAAACCAAAGATGTGTGTTAAGAGAGAAGTCGTCAGCAAGAGCTGTCGTTCAACACTTAGGATGGGCATCGAAGAGTCCCGGTTTTGTCAGCAGTTCGTGTAGAGCGGGAATAGACTTTGGCGGCCTGGCGAGTGCGGCACAGAAATCCCGCCATTGTTTCTTCGATAATGTGAACAGCGTCGGCGATTTCCTTTTCGCCCCAGTGGACTTTGACATAATCGACTCCCTCGTTACCAGGGTCGATCATACCACAGCCGTGTTCGGCTCGCAGACGGAATGCTGGAGCCATCGCTTCTCTGCTCAATCGGCCGATCTGTTCAGTCTGGTATAATCGCCGGTGCTTGATTCGGCGGGCCGGACCCTGTGGATTAACCGCCAATCCCGAGGCTAAAACAATGAAGAAGGTTTTGACGTTGTCCGTATCGCTGACGCTCGCCGCCGGTCTCTTTTCGCCGAGCCTGTCAGCTTCACACGCCGCGATTCAGGAGGGGAAATCCAAGATGCCCGAGTACGAAGGGAAGGTGAACGCTCCGGAGTTTCCCGAGGGAATGGAATGGCTCAACACCGAGCGGCCCCTGTCGATCCGCCAGTTGAAAGGCAAGCTCGTGCTGCTGGACTTCTGGACTTACTGCTGCATCAACTGCATGCATATCATTCCCGATCTTAAGAAACTCGAGCGCAAGTATCCGAACGAGCTTGTCGTCATCGGAGTGCACTCCGCCAAGTTCACCGCAGAGAAAGGCACCGAGAATATTCGTCAGGCGATCCTTCGATACGAAATCGAGCACCCGGTGGTCAACGATCACGAGATGCAGATATGGCAAGACTATACAGCCAACAGTTGGCCTACGCTGTTTCTGATCGATCCCGCCGGCAAAGTTGTTGCCTATATGAGCGGCGAAGGCGTCTACGCTCAACTCGACGGGATCATCGCGAAAGTCATCCAAACGTTCGACGCGAAAAAGATGATCGACCGGCGTCCGCTCAATCTGAAGCTCGAACGCCAACGCACGCCAACCTCCGTGCTTGCGTTTCCGGGAAAGGTGCTCGCGGACGAAACGTCGAAGCAGTTGTTCATTGCCGATTCGAATCACAATCGCATAGTCGTTGTGTCGCTCGACGACTCATCGGTCAAAGAGGTGATCGGCAGCGGCCAGATTGGCTTAGCCGACGGCAGCTTCGATACTGCGGCGTTCAATCATCCTCAAGGCATGGCTCTGGACGGCCGCATGCTTTACGTCGCCGACACGGAAAACCATGCCATTCGCGCGATCGATCTCGCCAAGCGGACGGTGATAACGATCGCCGGAACCGGCGGGCAGTTGCAGCGCCGCATAACCTTTGGCGGCCAGGGCAAAGATACCCCCCTCAGTTCGCCCTGGGACCTTACGATACAAAACGGCATTCTCTACATTGCGATGGCCGGTCCTCATCAGTTGTGGCAAATGAACCCGAAGACCGGAGGCATCGCGCCTTATGCCGGTAGCGGGCGCGAAGCTCGAATCGACGGACTTCTAGCTGAAGCCGCCCTGGCACAGCCCTCGGGCATCACCAGCGATGGCAAGAAACTTTACTTTGCGGATAGCGAGGTCAGCTCGATACGTTCCGCGGACCTGGACCCGCACGGCCGGGTCGACACGATCGTCGGCGAGGACCTGTTCGAGTTCGGCGACCGCGACGGGCAAGGCTCGACGGTCCGATTGCAGCACCCGCTCGGAGTCGTCTACAGCGATGGCTGGCTGTACGTGGCCGACACTTACAACAATAAGATCAAACGGGTCTCGCCGAAGGATCGCACCTCGGAGACGTTCGTCGGGACCGGCGAGAACGGTATGCGTGACGGCGACCGCGCGACGCTCGATGAGCCTGGCGGTGTTAGCGTAGCATTCGGAAAGCTCTACGTCGCCGACACGAATAACCACCTGATCCGAGTTGTTGATCTCAAAACAAAACGCGTCGAGACGCTTCAGATGAAGGGTCTGGAAAAGCTGCGCCCCCGCAAGTCAAAACAGTTTGTGGGTGACACGATCGAGCTTCCCGCGCAGTCGATCGAGCCGGGCGACGCGACCCTTACCCTACAACTCGAATTGCCGAAGGGCTACAAGTTGAACGCGCAAGCGCCGTCGGCGCTGACGGTTACGGCGCCGCAGAACCAGGTCGTGAATCTTACAGGAGGCGCGGAGCAGACCTTCAGTAATCCGAACTTCCCGGTCACGGTTCCAATCAAGGTCAGCGAAGGAGAGGCCACCGTCAGGGCTGACTTCGTCCTCTATTTTTGCGAAGCTGCCAAGGAGAGTCTCTGCTACTTCAAAGAGGCGCGGGTGAGCATTCCCGTGAAAGCGAAGAAAGGCGCGGGCAATCAAAAGCTAACGGCCGCGTATAAGCTTCAACTTGGTGGCTAGACCCTATTTCGACTCCATCGATCTCGATCCTTGTCACCCGTCGCTCGTCACCTGTAACCTGTTCGCGATGCCAGCGTGCCCACGGTGCAATAAGCGGCCAGCCAAACGACAGTGTCCCGCGCTAAGGACGAAGATCTGCGCTGTGTGCTGTGCGCGCGAGCGAATGATAGAACTCGCGTGCCCCGAGACCTGTTCCTACTTGATCGAGTGCCGCATCAGCGCCAGCCAGCGAGAAATGGCGCTGCGCCGCAAGGAGACTGCCGCCGGCCCACGCGATCTAAGGCTCAATGAACGCGGGTTGCTCGCCCTTGAAGGAATCCAGCGCGCGATTGTCAATGCGCAACGTGGCATCGGAGCGAGCGCCTTCCGAGATCTGGATGACGCCGAGATGCTTGCCGCCATCGAGAACACGATAAAGAACATTGAGACCGAGGACAGCGGGCTGATTTACGAACACCGCGCAGCGTCGCCGCGAATCGGTGAGCTGAATCGTCGAATCCGCGAGGGTCTCGACGAGATCGCCAAAGATGCGCCGGTAGAAGCGCGTCCGCGGCGGACTGAAGTACTCCAGGCGCTGGCCTTCATACGCGAGGCGGCGGCGGCGCACATTCGGCGCGCTGCCGGAGACCCCGAGGCCTCGCGCACTTTCATGCGTTATATCACTCTCTTCTATGCCTGGCAGGAGCAAGCCACGGCGCCGCTTATCGTCTGAGAGACCGAGTCTGCCGGCCGATTCGATTCAATGGATGAGAAACCGCAAAGCTCACATCCTTACAATCGGTCCCGAGCGTGGCTGTCACGACTCGTGGCCAGTCCCGGCGTTCGCACTCGCCGCAGCCGGCTCATCGTTGCGGGCACGATCATATTTCTCACCGCGCTCGGCGTCCGGCTCATTCACTGGCAGGATTATCAACTTAACATCGGATCGGATCGGAGCAGCCTCGCCAGCCGGTACCAGCAGCAGGCGCAGCGAATGCTCGACGGGGACGGTGTCCTTTATCCAACCGGCTATCAGCAGCACGCCAGCGTCCAGTTGCTTATGCACCCTCCGGGCTATTCGATCTTCATCGCCTTGGTCTTTGGATTGTTCGGCCACTCAGACAATAATCTCGTGCGCGCGCAGATCATCTGCGATTCACTGGCGGCGGTTCTGGTGTTTGTGATTGCTGTGCAACTCCTGCCGCTCGCGGCATCCATGATAGGCGGTTTGCTTGTAGCTTTCTCGCCGCATCTCGCTCATCATTCGCTCATGCTTTTGCCCGAGTCGCTCGCAGTGCTGCCGATACTAATAGCAGTCTTTCTGTTAGTTCGAGCGAAACAACAGCCACGACTAATGCCCATCATCACAGCGGGCGCAATGATAGGCGTGTCGTGCTGGTTGAGATCGAACACCCTGCTACTGGCGCCGTTCCTGGCATTCGCAATTCTGCTGCTTTTTGAACGCACGCGGCGATTGAAATACGCGATGGCGTTTGTGCTTGCGACAATCGCAGTCATCTCGCCGATCACCATTCGCAACTGGGTTGTGTTCGGTCATTTCATCCCGCTCTCGCTTGGATCAGGCGTAACGATGATTGAAGGCATCGCCGATTACGACAAAGAGAATCGGTTTGGGATGCCGGCAACCGATGACGAAGCCGGGCGGAAGGATGTCGAATGGCACAACCGGCCCGACTACGCCGTGGGCTTGTGGAGGCCTGATGGGATCGAGCGCGACCGCTACCGTTTCGCGCGCGGGCTCGAGGTGATCCGCAAGAACCCGGTGTGGTTTGCGGGAGTGATGATTCGCCGCGCCGCCTCGATGTTGAGATACAACGATTCTTTCTCGCAGGGCTGGCCCGCTGACACTGCGATCGCGCCCATTGTTTCAGCCGAGCCTTCGTTCGGTCACCAGCTTGTGATCGCGGGCGAACCAGTCTGGTCAAGCTCTGCTCCAGAGATGCTTGCTAAAGGCCGAGTCCTATCGCCGCGGACCGAATGCGCGCTTTCCGAAGATCGCGCAACGTTAACAGTGGCCGGCAACGACTCCGGTTTTGACGATCAGTTCTCCTCCGCGCCGATTGCCGTCCGGCAGAATACCGATTACGTGTTGAGGGTCGCGGTCAGGTTGATGGATGGGCGCATGGCGGCAAAAGTTACGAGCGCGGATCGGCGCATCGCTCTCGCCTCGCGCGTCCTGCTACCGCCCGAAGCGGAACTTCGAAGCAAGACAGAAGTAGAAGACACTGACGGCGATAATGATAGTGAGTCCGCGATGGAAGAACACTCATCCCCCGCGCTTGCCGACAATCAACGCATATTGATGCCTGTCGCGACCGGAAACCGTGGCGAGGTACTGTTGGTCATAAGCAACAATGGCTCTTCAACGGTCGGGTCGAAAAGCGCGTTAGGCGAAGCGGGGCTTTTTGAGCTCGGGCAGACGCCGCACCAGTGGTCACGCTTTGTTCGGCCGGCCCTTCGCGGAATCGAGCGAAATGTGTATAAGACTTTTCGGCTGCTTCCGCTGATCGGGATCGGGATCATCCTGCTGGCGGCGGCACGACGGTGGCAAGCGCTGCTTGTTTTGCTGGTGGTCCCGGCCTATTACTTGTTGGTGCAGTCTGCGTTGCACACGGAGTATCGATACATCCTCGCGATACACTACTTTCTTCTTGCGATAGCTGGACTGACGCTCAATTGTGCCGGGACCGCGATCAAACAAGCATCAAGTCTGGCGATCAGCCGTTTCAGATTGCCGGCGCCCAGAGCCGGGTTGTAAGTTGAAATCACCGTGTTATAATGCCAGCCGTTGTTAGCTGGTGGACAGGTACTTCCTCAGCAATCAGTCGTAAAAACCAGGTAGGGAACCAGGGCTAGAAACACTAGCTGTTAGACGATCGCTCTGGCAAATAAGAGAGGCCCGCAGCGTAAGCCTTGCCAAGCCGTTGGGCCGCGAGCCTCTTGGAGACCATCACCGATGCTGCCGCGACGGCCTGGTCCTTAGACGCTCAGTAGGACAGAAAAGTCACCAAATCTTTTTCTGCCATGCGTCTAGCAACGTCAAACTCACGCCGCGCGCCTGCATTGAAACTGGCGGGAGCACTTTCTTTGGGGGGCTGCTCCAAGAGATGCAGCGCATGCAATTTGATACCTCCGCCGAGGCCGCCGCTGCTGAAGAAGGAAGCCTCTCAGCGGCACGCGGCAAGCCGAGGGCCGTATTAGCTAAAGCGGTCAAATGGCCGAGCTACCAACTTGCTCGAAGCGCCCGCTCGCACCTAACCCGCACTCAGCTCGCCGTCATCTGCACAGTCGTTTTCCTATCGGCTGCGGGAGTCAGACTCCTGCACTGGCAGGACAAGCACGTTGAAATCGTCGGCGGGAAAACGGCCCTGGGTGGTGTCTTCAACAGGTACCAAAAAGAAGCCAGGCGAATGCTCGACTCGGGCGGCATCTTGTTCCCGCGCGACCCCCCGGCTGTGGGCGACGCGCGGATGCTGGTGCATCCTCCGGGTTACTCGATTCTGCTGGCGGCGATCTACCGGCTAGGGGGCGATCCGTATGAGTGGCTTTGGCTAATGCAGATTGTGTGTGACGGCGCCGCGGCGCTCCTAGTCTTTCTGATCGCGTTGGAATTAATAGATTGGCGTGTGGCGCTGATCGCCGCGATGTTGGTGGCGATCTCTCCACATTTGGCGTACTACTCTCTCGTCTTGTCGCCTGATTCCCTCGCTGTCGTGCCTCTGCTGATAGCTATCCACTTCTTTATCCGGGCCTACAAGGAGACGCGGCTGATGTTCATAATCGCCGCCGGCGCCCTCATTGGATTGTCTTGTTGGCTTAGAGCAAACGCGTTGTTGCTCGCGCCGTTTCTGGCTGTGGTGACTCTAGCGTTGTTTCCGCGCGGCAATCGGCTGCGCTATGCGGCGCTCCTGTTAGGCTCGGCGATGTTCGTCGTGTCGCCGATCACGATTCGCAACCTGGTTGTCTTCCATCACTTTATCCCGGTGTCGATCGCGGCGGGAGAAAACCTGGTCGTAGGGATCGGCGACTACGACCCTGAGCGCAGATTCGGGATGCCGCAAAGCGACCGCGAAACAAGAATGAAGGATGCGGAATGGAACGACCGGCCTGACTACGCAGCAAGTCTCTGGACTCCGGACGGCATCGAGCGGGATCGCGTGAGATTCGCGCGGGGGGTTGACGTCATTCGTTCAAATCCCGGATGGTTCCTGGGAGTGATGTTGCTACGCGCGGGATTCATGCTGCGCTACAATGATTCGAGCCCGCATCGATGGCCACAGAACACCGCAGTGGTTCCAGTCGTGTCTTCCGAACCGCCCTTCGGCCACCCAGTGCTGACGGCGAGCGCGATTGAACAGCCGGGGCCGCATTCGCCGACCGTGTTAGTTATGAACGGGTCCGTAATTCCTCAGTCCGTCGCGTTGACTGACGACCGTCAGCCGGCGTGGTCAAGTTCGCCCGAAGAATTTGTGGCGAACGGCAGTGCGCTCTCACAGACGGCTGCCGTCACATTCGTTCTTGAAAGCCAGACGCTCCAGATTGCGGGCGATGACTCAGCATACGGAGACCAGTTCGAATCGGCTGTGATCCCAGTTAGTAGGGACACGGACTATGTACTGGAAATACCGGTCAGACTTGTGCAAGGCAACATGGCCCTCAAGATAACCAGCGCGGACCGGCGAATCGCATGCGCGCTGGCGACAATTGCCGATGCCGAAGCGGAGGCTAACGGGACGGCCCCTGAAGACGCCGAGACCGGCTCGGCGGCCGCGCAGAACGCGACAGTGCTTCAAATGCCGTTCGCCAGCGCTAAGAACACGCAGGTGCGCGTGGTGTTGAGCAACAATGTAAGCGCCAACTCGCGGCCGGCAGTGCAGGTCGGCCGCGCGCAAGTATTTGAAGTTGGTCCTACTCCCTATACGCTTACCCGATTCCCGCGCGGGATCGTGAGAACCTTGCAGAGGAACCTCTTCACGACTTCACGAATGCTTCCGATCGTGATCCTCGGAATCGCATTTCTCGCCTTAGCGAGGCGGTGGACTGTACTGGTGACGCTTCTTGTCGTGCCCGTCTACTACCTGTGCGCGCAAGCGGCGCTGAGCACGGAATATCGATACATTCTGGCCATCCACTATTTTCTGTTCGTGATGGCTGGCGTGACGCTAGGTTGTTTTGGCGCGGCCCTGAGCCAGGCATCAAGATGGGTAGTAGCAGCAATCAGTCGGAAACATTGATCGAATTGTCGGCAAATGACCGAGACTGACCAATCATCACGTTCTCTAGACGAACCGACAATGCCGAGGTCAGGCACAAGAAACGCGAGCACGTGGCTGACAGCGCACCTCGCAAGAACCCGTCTTTCGCGAGTCCGACTTTCCGTAATCTGCGCGGCCATCTTCCTAACAGCGCTGGGCGTCAGGCTCTTGTACTGGCAGGACGCCGCTCCGGAACTGTCCCTCGGCGACACCTTGTCCCGGAATATGGCAGTGCAATATCGGCGCGAGGCGCGGCGCATGCTTGACGAGGGTACGATCCTTTTTCCACGCGAGCACATAGACCCCGGCGATGCGCGGATGATCATCCATCCGCCGGGCTACTCGATGGTGATGGCCGCGAGTTTCAAGCTGTTCGGTGAAACCGAACCTCCTTTGCGCTTCCTTCAGATCGTATGCGACGCAACCGCTGCGGTACTGGTGCTCCTCATTGCCGCTGAATTACTCCCGATGACTGTTGCGCTCCTCGCCGCATTGCTTATGGCTCTTTCGCCACACGCCTCGTACTATTCGCTTCGATTGTCGCCCGACTCACTCGCAGTGCTGCCGATCCTGTTCGCGGTCTACCTGATCATCAAGGCAAGCAGGCGCCCGAATCTTCTTCCAGTAGCAGTGGCCGGTGTGATGTTGGGGTTGTCGTGCTGGCTGCGAGCAAATGCGCTGTTGCTTGCGCCTCTGCTCGCAGTAGTCATCCCAATGCTCTTCGAGCGAGGCAAGCGGATTCGATACTCAACGTTGATCGTAGCCGCGACCGTCGTCGTCATCTCACCGATCACCATTCGCAACTGGGTCGTCTACCATCGCCTCATTCCGCTTGCGCTGCCTGCCGGCGTCAATCTTGTCCAGGGCATCGCGGAGTTCGACAAGGAGGGAAGGTTCGGGATGCCGCTGTTTGACCCGGACGTATTGACAAAAGATGTCGACTGGAACAACCGGCCGGAGTATGGCGGACATATGTGGACGCCGGACGGCATCGAGCGTGACCGCGTGCGATTCGATCGAGGCCTGGCCGTTATCCGGTCGCACCCCTTTTGGTTCGCCGGCGTCATGCTGCGTCGGGCCGCCTTCATGGTCAGCTTTAACGAATC
Organism: uncultured Clostridia bacterium; assembly: GCA_964548075.1. GTDB lineage: Bacteria > Acidobacteriota > Blastocatellia > UBA7656 > UBA7656 > Onstottus_A. Next base: position 64,654 of record CAZJQQ010000044.1, read on the forward strand.
ACGCAGGCGCGAGTGGCCGTTCAACACAGCAACGGTTCCTTCAGTCTCAGCGACGCCTCCGTTCGGGCTGTCGATCTCGAGTACCGGCGGCTCGGAACCAATCTGGTCAGCGTCCCCTGCTGACTTGCTATCGGGCGGCAGGACGTTGTCACCCTTCGCCCAAGCCTCGCTTGCCCCGGGCGGAGAAACTCTTCAAGTCGCCGGCGGAGGATCCGACTTCGACAACCAGTTCGTCTCAGCTCCGATCTCTGTGCGCAGGAACACCGACTACTTGCTCAAGCTTTCAGCGAGCGTTAGGCAAGGCCGTTCGGCAGTAAAAGTAATCGGTTCAAACGAACGAGTGGTCCTCGCGTCGGCCGTCCTACCGGCGAAAGAGGAGCCCGACAACGAGACGCCCGGGAAAAACGCGGCCGCGATGGCTGAGAGTGGTCCCGCGCCAATAGCCTTCGCCAGCGGCGACGCCGATGAAGTGCGGTTGGTGCTAAGCAACAACGGAGCAACATCGGAGCGGCCGGTTGTTGAAGTGGGCAAGGTGGATTTGTTTGAGATTGGCCAGACACCGACCCTCTGGACCCGCTACCCTCGCGTCATCGTTCGCGGCATCGAGAGACGCCTCTTCAAGACTCAATGGATGCTCCCGCTTATTCTCGCGGGCATCGCGCTGATGGCAATCGCTCGCCGTGGCCGAGAGCTGCTCATCCTGCTGGTCGTACCGTTCTATTACCTGGTCACGCATGCGCCTTTCAGTACCGAGTACCGGTACATCCTGGCGATCCACTGCTTCCTTTTTGTGATGGGAGCCGTGACGCTCTACTGCGCGGGCGTTTCAATCGGCCGCGCCACGGCATACTTCAGGAGGATGAGACACGACGTTTTACTGCCGCCACCCCCTATGAACGCTGATCACGAACCAACTAAGAGCGAACAACAAATTGGAAACTGAGACACTCAAATCCTCACGGCTGGCAAATTCAAGAGCTGGGTCTCCTTTCACTCGCATTGCTCTGCTCCTCCGCTCCTCTGCCCTTCGCTCCTCCGCATCTCTGCCCTCTGCCCCTCTGCCCCTCTGCTCTGACTTCCACCTTCTTTCACTCTTGCTCCTGAATCCCCGCAGCTCTGAGCGTCCGTGTGAGGTCCGACGCAGCGCTGGCGATCATTCGCTCGGCTTCTTCGGCGCTGGTGGCAGACGCGGAGACTACGATGCGGAAGCGAACTCCGGGACCGAAATGACTCGCCCTGGATTTCAGGTAGACCTCTGGATGCAGGGAAGCGACTCGGCGCAGCGCCGGCGCAAGCTCGGATTCATCGCCGCACGCGACCGTCATGTCGAGCTCGCGATAGCTGCCTCGGCCAAAGACTCGAGCGAACAAACTCTGAAGCGGGCCTTCGACTATAGCTTTCAGCTCGGCAGGCACGCCCGGCAGCGAGATAATGCGAGTGTCACCTACCTCAACCACCACGGCAGGCGCGGCGCCAACCGGGTTCTCGATCGAGTGAGCGCCGTCGGGCAATCGTGCCATCTTCAATCGCGCGTCGCTCATCTCGGCACTCGATACATAACCCTGTGATGCGAGCTCACGGTACCGGCGCTCGACGAACTCTTTCGCGGCCGCGTTGATTTCGAGCTTGCGTGCAGTCGCATGTGCGATGCCCGCGAGCGTAAGGTCATCGTCAGTGGGTCCCAGCCCGCCGCAGGTGAAAATCAGTTCGGCGCCGCGCTCCAGTGAGGCTTTGAGGTCGCTGGCTATCGCGTCTATCTCATCGCGCAGCACCGCTATGTGCCGAACGCGGCCCCCCATTCCTCGAACCACCCGGCAGAGATAGTTCGAGTTTGTGTCTTCGATGAGCCCGAGCAATATCTCATTGCCTATGGTGAGTATCTCGACGTTTACCACGCGCGGATTATAGCAATGCAGAGGACAGAAGGCAGAAGGCAGAAGGCAGAAGGCAGAAGGCAGAAGGCAGAAGGCAGAAG
>CAZJQQ010000045.1:0-62038 GCA_964548075.1 uncultured Clostridia bacterium
TTCGGCAAGACCCACGGCGCCGCCCCTGCGACACATGTGGGGCCAGATCCGGAAGCGGCCGAAATCGAGGCGCAGGGCCTCGGCTGGAAGAACAGCTTCGGCACGGGCACGGGTGCTGACGCGATCGGCAGCGGCCTGGAAGTCACCTGGACCACTACGCCCACGAAGTGGAGCAACAACTACTTCTCGAACCTGTTCGGCTACGAATGGGAACTGACCAAGAGCCCGGCCGGCGCGCATCAGTGGACGCCAAAGGGTGGCGCAGCTACGGTGCCGGATGCCCACGACGCGTCGAAGCGCATCGCCCCTTCCATGCTGACGACCGACCTCTCACTGCGGCTCGACCCGGTCTACGAGAAGATCTCGCGGCGCTTCATGGAGAACCCGGATCAGTTCGCGGACGCGTTCGCCCGGGCGTGGTTCAAGCTGACGCACCGCGACATGGGCCCGCGCGCGCGCTATCTCGGCCCGGAGGTTCCGGCCGAAGAGCTCATCTGGCAAGACCCCATTCCGGCAGTCAATCACAAGCTGGTGGACGCGCAGGACATTGCCTCGCTCAAGGGGAAGATACTGGCTTCCGGTCTCTCGGCTTCGGAACTGGTAACGACTGCCTGGGCGTCGGCCTCCACCTTCCGTGGCTCCGACAAACGCGGCGGCGCCAACGGCGCCCGCATTCGTCTGGCTCCGCAGAAGGACTGGGAGGTCAACCGGCCTGCCGAACTGGCGAAGGTGCTCAAGACCCTGGAGGGCATCCAAAACGCGTTCAACAGCGAGCAGTCTGGCGGCAAGAACGTCTCGCTCGCTGACCTGATCGTCTTGGCAGGTTGCGCCGGTATCGAGCAGGGTGCGAAGAATGCCGGTCACGAGGTGAGGGTGCCCTTCACGCCGGGACGCATGGACGCCTCGCAGGAGCAAACCGATGCGGATTCCTTCGCGGCGCTCGAACCGATCGCGGACGGCTTCCGCAACTACCTCAAGGGCAAATACGCCGTATCGGCCGAGGAGTTGCTTGTCGACAAGGCGCAGTTGCTGACCCTGACCGCGCCCGAAATGACGGTGCTCGTGGGCGGCATGCGCGTCCTGAATACCAACTTCGGCGAGACCCGGCACGGGGTCTTCACCAAGAAGGTGGAGGCGCTTACCAACGACTTCTTCGTCAACCTGCTCGACATGGGCACGGAGTGGACAGCGGCCTCGAAAGACTCCGACCTGTTCGAAGGTCGCGATCGCAAAACGGGGGCGGTCAAGTGGACCGGGACGCGTGTGGATCTCGTCTTCGGTTCGAACTCCGAACTCCGCGCACTGGCGGAAGTCTACGGATGTGAGGACTCCCAAGAGAAGTTCCTGCACGACTTTGTCGCGGTGTGGAACAAGGCAATGAACCTTGGCCGTTTCGACCTCGCCTGATCGCTGCATGATCGTCTTCGAGGGCTTCTGACATCGATGTCGCGGCAGCTAACTCTGGCGTGCAGCGGAGCGCGCGACCCGTAGCTTCAATGGTAACTCGGAGTGTTCTGCGCGCGCCCGCTGACGCTGACGCTCGCCGGCAACTTCCGCGACACCGCCGAAGGCGAGACCGGACACGCCCACGGCCATCTGGACTATTTGAAGAAGGTCGGCGACCCTGCTACCGATCAGCCGTTCGGCGATACATCGCTCAACCTCAAGTCAGCGGTTCACGGCGAGACTCACATATGAAGAAGGGCGCGACGCTTTTCGGGAAAAGATGTTCGCAGAGAAGGCCCCGCGCCGCGTGCACATCGGCGAATACCTGACGCTTTTGTTTGAGAACCATCTGACTGTGCGCTACCAGATTCAGGAGATGATCCGGGCCGAGCGGATAGTGAAAGAAGCCGACATCCAGCATGAGATCGACACTTACAACGAGGTGCTTGGCGGCGAAGGCGAGTTCGGCTGCACGCTGTTGATCGAGATCGACGACCCAGCGGTTCGCGACGTGAAACTCAAAGAGTGGTGGCGCTTGCCGGAGAGGATGTACCTACTGCTCGAAGACGGCACGCGGATATGGGCGACTTTTGACGAGCGTCAACGCGGAGACAACAGGGTCAGCTCGGTTCAGTACATGAAATTCAACACCATCGGCCGCGTCCCCGTGGCTGCGGGAGTTGACCTGCCGACATTGCAAGCGGAAACAACTCTGAATGGCGAACAACGTCAGGCGCTTCGCGAAGATCTATCATCGTAACGATCCTGATTGCGTACCAAGTCGTGTTAGAATGCCAGCCAGAGGTTCGGTTATGAACATAGACGGGCTAGTTGAAGTTGATCCAGAAAAGATGGGAGGCGTCCCGGTGTTCACGGGCACGCGCGTTCCAATCAACCACCTGTTCGAGTATCTGGAGGGTGGCGATAGCCTTGAGGAATTCCTGGACCAGTTCCCAACCGTTACCCGCGAACAGGCGCAAGGAGTACTCGAATTATCGCGGAAGAAGCTGCTAGCAGACTATGAAGCTGCTGCTTGATGAATGTGTAACTCGCTACCTGAAACGTGACTTGATCGGTCACGAAGTAAGCACTGTCGATGAAGCGGGCTTCAAGGGCCTCAAGAATGGAGCGCTGCTGAGAGCTGCGGACGGCAACTTCGATGTGCTTGTGACCGTGGACAAGAGTATTCGCCACCAGCAGAACCTTCAGTCGTTTCAAATCGCTGTATTGCTTCTAAACGCAAGAACCAACAAGTATGAAGATCTTCAGCCCTTGGTTCCACAAGCTCTTGAGGCGATCAAGACTGTGCAACCCGGGAGCGTGGTTCTAGTCGGCGCCGCCGGCCAAAAGAGCTAGGCCAGGCTGAGCCCTGTGCGCGGGGACACTGAGGTTGCGCCTAACGCCAAGCTAAGCCGATACCCGGGAGTCTATCTGTTCACTCGGACAATCCTGGCTGTTGATGTTAATAATCCTTCCCGGAGGGCGTTTTATGGCTGGAGACGAAGTGAAGGAGGAAAGAGTGCAAGCCGTTAAACACCTCAGAGCCGTACCCAGTCCTCCCGATGAGGTCGAACTTCTTTATCGAGAACACCACGACCACGTTTTCCGGGCCGCCTACCGCGTCACCGGCAGCGTCGTGGATGCCGAGGACGTTCTTCAAACCGTTTTTCTCCGACTCGTGCGGCGCAAAGAGAAAGTCGACCTGTCGCCTAGCCCAGGCAGCTATCTCCACCGCGCCGCTGTTAACGCCTCGCTTGATTTGTTGCGCAGCCGGACCCGCTCGCGCTCGGTGTCTATCGAAGAGGTCGCGTTTGATGCGCCTCATAGCTCCGAGCCAAGTCCGGAAACTCAACAGGTCGATCGCGAGCTTCAAAATCAAATCAGGCGATCCATTGCGACGCTTGGTCCAAAGGCTGCTGAGATCGTAGTGCTCAAGTATTTCGAAGGGCACAGCAATCTCGAAATCGCCGAGATGCTCGGCACGTCTCAGATGGTGATCGGAGTGCTTCTGCATCGAGCGCGGACCAGGCTTCGCAAAGAAATCGCCAAGTTCACGGAGGGACATCATGAAGCGGAGTAATAAAGAGCTTAACGAGATACTTGACCGGGCCACGGCCGGGATCCGCAGCGAGCGGGTGGATCAGTCTGTGGTCGAGAGCGCAGCGGAGCGCGTGTGGGCGAAGCTGTCTAACGAGCATGCGACGGCCAGCGCGCCCGCTGCGCACGTCGAACATATTCGCAACTGCGGCGATTTCCAGACGCTCATACCTGAGTACTTGAGCGGGAGCTTGTCGCCGGCCCGCTCGCTTCTGTTTGAAGATCATACCCACGAATGCATCCCGTGCCGCAAGGCGCTCAAGGAAGCACGATACGGAGTGGCAGCCATCCCAGTCGGGCCAGGCGCGTCGAAGATATCAGCGTCGCGGCGCACGGTTGTGAGATGGGCGATCGCCGCGGCGGTCATCGTAGGGATCGGCGTTCTATCGCTGACCTACGAGCGCTTCTTCAACGCCGGCGGCGACGCGTTTCACATGGTCGTGCATGCGATGGACGGCCAGGCGTATCTCGTGTCCGACGCCAACACTCAAGGGCTCGCGGTCGGCCAGGAGATCAAGGCTGGCGACAAGGTGCGCACGGCAAAAGACGCCGGCGCCGTGGTGAAATTGCCTGACGGCTCGCTGATCGAGATGCGAGAGCGCTCGGAATTCTCAGTGACGGACGGCGCGCAGGGAACGACCATTCACCTGGATCGCGGCAACATCATCGTGCAAGCCGCTAAGCAGACGCGGTCGCGTCATCTCTACGTTCAGACGGACGACTGCCTGGTCTCGGTGATCGGGACGGTTTTCTCGGTGAACAACGGGACCAAGGGCTCGCGCGTGTCCGTCGTCGAGGGCGAAGTCCACGTCGAACACGGCGGCAAACAGGATGTGCTGCATCCCGGCGATCAGGTCGCGACGACCGCGAGCATAGAACGCGTACCGATCAAGGACGAGATCGCCTGGAGCCGCGACGCCGCGCGCTACAATCAGATGCTCGCCGAGCTTCGCAAAGAAATCGACGAGCGGGTCGCTCGGCCCGGCGTAAGGTATTCGACTCGATTGCTCGATATGACGCCGGACGACACGGTCTTCTACGTCGCCATTCCGAATCTGACCGAGACGTTGGCCGAATCGAACAAGATCATTCAAGAGCGATTGGCTCAGAACCCCGAGCTTAGCCAGTGGTGGGACAAAGAACAGGCTTCGTCACGCGGCAAGCAGGAGTGGGACAAGGTCATCTCGAAGATCGCCGAGTTCGGCGAGCAAATCGGAGATGAGATAGTCGTGACCGCGCAGCTTGCCAAAACAGGCAATGGCGAGCCTGATGGTCCGCTGGTGTTGACGACGCTGAAGAATCCGGGCGCGTTCCGCTCATATGTCGAAGGTCAGTTGTCGACGCTGAGCGTGAACGCGAAGAAGGGTGTTCGGTTCGTCGATGATCCGATGAGCGAAATGAAAACGGCCCAGGACGCGCCGAGTGATCTGTACGTGTGGATCAACGGCGACGTGCTCGCTGCTTCGCCAAAGATCGAGTATCTACAACGGGTCGCAGAGAGCGCGAAAACTGCCGGCGCGGGCCAATACGCCGAAGGCTCATTCCGCTCGCGAATCGCCGATATCTATCGCGACGGAGCAGGGTTCATAATCGCGGCCGATCTCCAAAGATTCATAGCTCAGTCGAAGGGCGACGACGCCAAGACAAACGCCGCGCTCGACAAGCTGGGCGTGACGAATCTGAAGTACTTCATCGCCGAGATCAAGGAAGACCAGGGCAAGTCGTTCAACCGCGCGACGCTGAGCTTCACCGACACGAGTCACGGAATGGCGTCGTGGCTGGCGGCGCCCGGGCCGATGGGAGCTCTGGAGTTCATCTCACCCGACGCCAACGTTGTCGCGGCGTTTGTGGTGAAAGAGCCTGTCGCTTTGGTAGACGATCTGATGAGCGCGTTGAACGCCGTTGATCCGAAGTTCAGCGAACACCTCGGCGAATTCCAGAACGAAACAGGGCTCAACATTCGAGACGACTTCGCGAAGCCGCTTGGTGGCGAGTTCGCGTTCGCGGTGGACGGTCCGTTGCTGCCGACGCCCTCGTGGAAGATGGTGTTCGAGGTCTACGATCCGGCGCACTTGCAGCAGACCTTCGAGCGAGTGGTTGCGAAGATGAACGAGCTTGCCACCCGCGAAGGCAAGAAGGGCTTCCAGTGGGATCGCACCGATTCGGGAGGCCGAACGTTCTACACGCTGAAGTCGCTCGACTTCGGTCTCGAGCTCAGCTATGCCTACTCGAACGGCTATTTGATTGCCGGTCCGAGCCGCGCGCTCATCGACCGCGCAGTGAAGTACCACGATCAGGGCTACACGCTGTTGCACTCGCCTCGGTTCGTGGCTGCGTTGCCGGGAGACAAGCAGGCCAACTTCTCGGCGCTGATTTATCAGAACCTGGCGCCTGTGCTGGGCGGCATTGCGAAGCGCGTGGGAGGTGCTGCCAGCGGGTTGCCCGAGGAGCAGCGGAAGAGTTTTGGTTCGCTGGTCGGAGGGCCAGTGCTCGCCTACGCTTACGCGCAAGGTGATCACATATCGTTCGCGTTGAACGGCGAAGAAGGACCGATTGGATTGAAGCCTTCGAACTTGATCGGGATGCCGGGATCGTTTGGCTTAAGTAATATCATCCAACATTCCGTGCGTTGAATGACTCCGATGCTAGTGACCCAGGGCAACTCTGGGTCACTAGCGCTGGTAAGTAGGTCAATTGTTGAACCGGAGTATGACAGCCACTATCTCGAGCCTATCGTCTCCGTCATGGTGATCGTACACAGGGCGCTCAGACTGCCGGAAATGCCGGAAGGGGTACAGCCGCCACCGCACCAATACCAACCGTTAATCAGATACTCGATAAGTATGTCCAGGCTGTCGGCGGCAAGGCTCGCAATCGAGAAGGCAAAGACCCGAATCATGAGCGGCTCACGGGTTGCTTCCTTCAGTGGGATTGCGGCGCGGTCGAACGCCGAGTTAGGCATTGAAGTCGAATGCCACAACTTGCAAAGCAAATGTACAGATGAAAGGTATAAAACAAACCATGCACAGGAAACATACTCCCTTTTTCGCACTGGTTATTTTGGTAGTTGCAACTGTCGTAGCGCAGGCGGATAAGGTTGACGACTATGTGAAAGCCGAGATGCGGAGGCAGCATATTCCCGGCACATCGATCGCTGTCCTAAAGGACGGGAAGATCATGAAGACGGAGGGCTACGGCCTGGCAAATGTTGAACTCAATGTTCCTGCCAGACCGGAAACCGTCTATAAGATCGGCTCCGTTAGCAAGCAACTGATCGCTACAGGAATCATGATCCTGATTCAGGACGGCAAGTTGAGCCTCGATGACAGAATCAGCAAGTTTCTTGAAGGCACTCCCGATACCTGGAAAGAGATTACCGTCCGACATCTGTTGACCCACACATCGGGACTCGTCCGCGAGGCGCCCGGTTTCGACCCGCTCAAGATCCAAGATGACGCGGACGTCATCAAGACGGCCTATCCGTTGCCGCTGCGCTTCGCGCCGGGCGAGAAGTGGGAGTATTGCAACCTCGGTTATTTTGCCCTTGCTGAGATTATGCGTAAAGTTTCTGGCAAGCCCTGGGGCGATTACTTGAGCGAACGCCTGTTTACACCGCTCGAAATGAACGCCACGCGCACCACCACCCTGACCGAGATTATTCAAAGCCGCGCCAACGGCTATGTCTGGAGAGATAGCAAACTGCAAAACGCCAGCACCTACTTCGCCTTGCGCCCAAGCGGCGCATTTCTCTCAAGCGTACTTGATCTGGCAAAGTGGGATGCGGCGCTTTACGCTGACAAAATTCTCAAGCAGTCTACCCTCAGCCAGGTGTGGACGCCGGTCAAATTGAACAGCGGCGCAACCCACCCGTACGGCTTCGGCTGGGAGCTGAGCACTGTGGGAGGCCACAAGCTGGTTCATCACGGCGGTTCGCTGCCGGGTTTTCGCGCCCAGATCTCGCGATTCGTGGATGATAAATTTTCTGTCGTTGTCTTGACGAATGGCGATAACGCGGATCCGAATCTAATTGCGCTCGGCATCGCGGCGCTTTACATACCTGGTTTAATACCGGAGCGCACAGTCGCAAAAATAGATCCCAAAATCCTTGATGCGTACACAGGGCAATATCAGCATCCAGCGGTGGTCTTCACGGTCACCCGCGAAGGCGACAAGTTACGGTTGCAACAAGGGTCGAACTCGGAAAAACAGGATCTGCTTCCGGAAAGCGCAACCAACTTTTTCACGAATGAGAATCGACGCCTCACCTACAGCTTCGTCAAAGATCAAAAAGGAGAAGTCGCCTATCTGGTAGTTGAGCTGGAAGGCCGGGAAACGGGGAGGGCGAAGAAAATCAAGTGATGCCCACCTCGTAAACCCGCACGATCGGAGCGCACAAGCCGGTTTCTTTCGGTTCCACAAGTAAGGTGTGCGCCTTGTGTGTCTGATTGTGGAGGAGTTCGTCTGCGCGGTGTTAGAGTGAGAATCGGTTGCGAAGTTTCAATCGCCAGCCAATGGGAACTCAGACCCAGCGGCTGGCGTAATGTTTTGAGACTTGGGAATCACATTCACTCAGGAATTAGAATCAAAGATGCGGCGAGAAGGTTGATCTTGGGTGGACGCGGGGGCCAGAATATCATCGCGCCAAGATCAAATGAAGCCGAACGACTGAGCGACTAAACTCGATGGACAACGCGCTACAGCAAACTCCCGAACCGATGCCCGAGGTCGCGGTCCTGCCGAAAGCGCCTGAGCTTGTGCCGGCGGCGCCGGTGATTGATCTCGACGGATTGAGCGTGACGTTTGGCGGACGGCCGATACTAAGAGAATTGCGCGGCGAGCTGCGCGGAAGAGCTATCGGACTCTTGGGACCTAACGGCGCAGGTAAGACGACTCTGATTCACACGCTGTTAGGGTTTCACCCACCGTCGTCCGGCACAGCTCACATCTTTGGCCGCGACATTCGTAACGACGCAAAACAGATTCGAACGCAGATCGGCTACATGCCCGAACGCGACTCGTTCATCGCTAACATGACTTGCGTTCACTTCGTTCGTTTGATGGCCGAGCTTTCGGGTTTGCCCTCGGAAGCAGCTCTGGAACGCGCACACGAAGCGCTGTTCTACGTAGGCCTGGGCGAAGCGCGCTATCGGAAGGTTGGAACCTACTCGCTCGGTATGAAGCAACTCGCCAAGCTCGCGCAAGCGATTGTGCACGGCCCCCGATTGATCTTTCTCGACGAGCCTACCAACGGGCTCGATCCGCCCGCGCGGCAGCGAATGATCGAGCTTATTCGCCAGATCCGCGACAGCGGCAAGGCACACATACTGTTGTCCTCTCACTTGCTTCGCGACGTCGAAGAGTGCTGCGAAGAGATATTGATCGTCAAGCAGGGACGGATCGCGGTCTACTGCAACCTAGAGGAAGAGCGCAAATCGAATCTCAAATTCCTCGAGATTGAAACGCGCGGCGACCGCGAAACCTTTGTTGAAGCTATCGCGACGCTCGGCTGCGAGTACGCGCTTACGAGCGAGCGCCGCCTGAAGCTTGTTTTGCAGAACGGCGTCGAGATTCGCGACCTCTATCGCATCGCCGGCGAGCAGAAGGTTCAGATTCGCCGGCTCAACTTTAAGCGCGACTCGCTCGAAGACATTTTCCTGAAGGCAATGGAGGACGGCAACGTTGCCAGCTTGCCGGACGGGGGGAAGCAATAATGGCGGTCTATGAGCACACCTACAAGCCGTACGCGGGACCGCTGACGCCCGAATGGTCGCGCTTCCTGGTTATCCCTCGCCACGCGTATCGCGATGTCTTCGCCTCGAAACTGTTCACGGGATTCTTCGCTTTATGCTTCGTGTGTCCGCTGGTGATGGCGATACTGATTTACTTGCATCACAACCTGACTGCGATGGCGATCTTCCAGATCGATCTGCGAGACCTCGTGCCGATCAACGGATTCTTCTTCCAGTTCTTTGTTGGATTTCAAAACGGCCTTGCCTTTCTGCTGACCGTTTTGATGGGGCCGCCGCTGATCTCGCGTGATCTGGCGAACAACGCGTTACCGCTTTATTTGTGCCGTCCGTTCTCGCGCGCCGAATACGTTATAGGCAAGATGAGCGTGCTGCTGATTCTGATCTCCGCGATCACCTGGGTTCCGGGCGAGTTGCTGTTTCTCTTCCAGTCTTATCTGGAAGGGGCGGGGTGGGCTGCGAGGAACCTGTGGATCGCTGGCGCGATCTTCGTCATAAGCTGGGCCTGGATCGCCTTGCTTGCGCTGTTGTCGGTGACGGTCTCGGCGTGGGTGAAGTGGCGATTGGCCGCAAGCGCAGCATTGTTCGGCCTGTTCATCATATCGAACGTGATTGGGTTCACCATAGACGGCGTGCTTCAGACAAGGTGGGGAGGGCTCTTTAACCTGACCGTCATAATGAAGACGATCGAAGACAGCTTGTTCCGCGAGCCGAACTCCGCGGGACTCCCGAACTGGATGGTGCTCCCGACTCCGGCTGCGTGGATCATGTTTGGTTTGTACCTGGCGCTGTGTTTGTTTCTTCTCACCCGCAAGGTCCGGGCGTATGAGGTGGTGCGGTGACCGATAAACGCGATGACCACATGATCGTCTTCGAAGACGTCTCGAAGTTTTACGGCGAGATACTCGGAGTGAATCGCGTGACGCTCGCTATCGAGCCGGGAATTACCAGCCTGGTCGGGCCTAACGGGTCCGGCAAGACTACGCTGATGAACTTGATGACCGGTCTGATCAGACCGACGCGCGGCCGCGTGAGCGTGCTGGGCCTCAGACCCGATCACCCTGAAGTCTTCTTTCGCAAGGTCGGCTACTGCTCCCAGTTTGATTCTTTTCCGCGCGCGTTGACCGGCTTCCAGTTCATTCAGTCCTATCTGCGAGTTCACGGCTACTCGAAAAAAGAAGCTCTAGACGGAGCGTGGAAAGCGCTGCACCGGGTTGATCTGCTCGAGGCTGCTCACCTCAAGATCGGAGCTTACAGCAAAGGCATGCGCCAGCGTGTGAGGCTTGCGCAGGCGATCGCGCACGAACCGGTGGTCATGATTCTGGATGAGCCGTTGAATGGGCTCGACCCGATGGCGCGAGCTGAGACAATTCGACTGTTCCGGCAACTCGCCGCCGAAGGGCTTCACCTGATCATATCGAGTCACATCCTTCACGAGGTCGATATGATGAGCGATAGCGTGATCCTGCTGAACAACGGCTACGTCGTCGCTGAAGGCGAGATCCACGGCGTGCGCAGCGAGATGGAAGAGCACCCGATGCAGATACTGATTCGGTGCGATCGCCCGGGGCTTCTTGCCGCCCGGGTGTTCGAGCAGGACTCGGTTGTCGAAGCGAAGATTCACAAGGACAGGCGCGGTTTGTTTATCAAGACCCGCGACGCGGACGCGTTCTATCTGCGGTTAAATAGTATCGTTGTCGAAGACGGCTTGACGGTCGAATCTATCGCGCCCGTCGACGATGATATCAACGCGGTCTATCAGTACTTGATCGGAGGAGGCGAAGCGGCGTGAGCGCATCAACCGAAGTCATCACCGAAATGAAACCACCGCGCGGACGCTCGTGGTCTTTGTGGGCCGGTCAGATCGCCGCGATAATGCGGCTCGAAGTCCGAAAGAACTTTTTTGGCAAGCGCGCGATCCTGATTTACCTGCTTGCAGCGACGCCGATTTTGCTGATGGCGGCATTGTCGGCGGAGATCAGTTGGCAGCAGTCGCGCCACGACAACATCGGCGAGATCAATATCGTCTTCGCAAACCTGTATGAGGGCTTGATCCTCAGAACGATCGTCTTCTTCGGTTGCGCTTGGATTTTCATGAATCTGTTTCGCGGGGAAGTGGTCGATCGCAGCCTCCATTATTATTTTCTCTCGCCCCTGCGCCGCGAAGTGCTCGTTTGCGGAAAATACCTTTCGGGTTTAGTGGCGTCGTTGGTGCTTTTCGGCATAAGCACGGCCGGCTCTCTGTTGTTTTTGTACATAGGGCTGGGCTCGGCGGGCGGGAGCTACTTAGCTAGCGGGGCGGGCAAGAGCCAGGCGGTCGGTTATCTTGGAATCACCGCGCTGGGCTGCGTAGGCTACGGCGCCGCCTTTATGGTTATCGGGCTTTTCTTCCGCAATCCGATCATACCGGCGCTTTTGATCTACGGATGGGAGTTCATCAACTTCCTGCTTCCGCCGGTGCTGAAGAAGATCAGCATCATTCACTACCTGCACTCGCTCTCGCCTGTACCCGTACCCGAAGGCCCCTTCGCGATGGTAGCCGAACCAACTCCTGCGTATCTCTCGATTCCCGGCTTGCTGATCGTGACAGCAGCAGTGCTTGCGCTTGCGAGCTTTCAGATTAGGCGGATGCAGATCAACTACGGCGGGGAGTAGCTTGACCTGAGGAAAGAGGGCTCACCTGTCATCACGGCAGGTCCTCGTATCTTGGGAGGATGCCTTTCCATTGTCGCTGCCGCTTCGAGCCGCGAAGAATCGACAACACATTGTTCGGACACCCGTGAACAAAAGCAAGCATTAACCCAAGCTTGCCCACACCGAGCGATGGGTTTCCAACTTGCTCGCAATACTCCGCTATTAGAGCCTTTTCAATCGCCGTGAAGCGATTCGTCGTTTCCAAGAAGTATCTAGACTGTACGATGTGCACAGGGATGACACGTAGCGGAGTTTCAGCGTGTATCTTCTCAACGCCTTGTCTACAGGCCACCGCAACGCCCAAATACATCGATTGGTTTGGGCTGATATGCTGACTCAGTACGTCGTTCCAGAAGTCTGTAACCTTTTTGCCGGTTCCGACGAAATCATCAAGAAAGACCAAAGCCGCTGTGCGGTTCGCGGAGACTAGGTCGTATAGTAGCTGTTGCAGTTCAACCACCTGAGCAAGCCGAGCATTTGTCTTATCGATCCTATTGACATTCCGGTAGCGAGTCAGGATTTCCTGCCCACTCTCCCCCGTTTCGCCCACGGGGACAAACACAATGTCTTCGAGTTTGCGAAATCCCTCTGTCGCTAATTGAGTGCGGATATCCTTGTGCAGTTCCTTCAGAAGGCTGTGCACTCGGTCTGATGCATAGAAGTCGACTGTCTCGACTATCCTCAGTCCGACCTCATAGTCGGAAGGCTGGAACTGTCGAAGCCACAGTCTGAGTCTCGTGTCGTTTACTGCCTGCGGCTGATAGCTGCCAAAGGCCGTCGCTATCGTATCGAGACGATCGCTGTTCTCTTCCCAGAATGTGGAGAGGGCGTCGGCAGCCAAGCGTCACTCCTCCCCAGCCAATGAGTCGAGGAGCCTAGTCACCTCTTGCTTAACCGACTCTAAGGCGGCAATCAAGGTACGCCGCTTTGTTGTGTGCTGCACCTTAAGTTTGCGAAGTTTCACCACAAACTCCTTGCAGAGTTGAACCGCGCTTTGCGCTTCCTTCTCTTCTGCGACGAGCGGATCAAAGAGACTCTTGATTTTCGAATTTGGATCAGACACGAAACGAGCGGCTGCAGACTTAACTTCATCAACACGGCCGGCGTCTTCGAGGTGACTATTGGCCTCAAGAATCTTCCGAAAGTGAATAACGCTCGGTATAAGGCCGTCACGATACTTTTGAATAAAGAGGTCGGTCAATTCGTCACGCGTTTTTCCACGCGACACGCGCTGACCAAACTTCTCATACAAATCGAGGACCGGATGCATTTCGATAAACAGATTTGCTTTCAGTCTCTTCTTCGGGTCTGGCTCTAGCATCATCGACTGATATCTCTTGGGGAAGCTGAGAAGGATCTTGCACCTCTTAACGTTGGGTTCTGAGAGATTGGTGAGCTCCGCGAGCTTGGCATCATCATCTGCCCCTAGCTCCTTCATCAATATCTCCAAAGATAGCGCCGTCGGCATTAGTTCCCACTGCTCTCGCAGATTGTGGACGTGGAACATATAGAGCAGGTTTGCGGCGGGAGAGGGTGGATCAACTATGTTGACCGGGACAACAACCGGCTTCGGGGGGCGTTCCCGTGAGAGCGCATACAGCTTGTTTATGGCCGTAGCCCAGGCTCTCGATGAAGAGAGGTTCGTCAACCGTTCGTGGGCCTTCGAATCGACTGGTACCCTGTGAGTCAAAACGCTGGTGCTCGCCTCATAGGATAAGAGATCTTCTAGATCGGGTGGGATGCGCAGGTCATTGGGTTTGCCATGCAAAGTCACAGACACTTCGCCCTTCTCAATGCGCTCTGCGCATCGCCACCGGCGCTCACCATCTAGAATGTATAGGCCTCCGTCCTTCCGATCCCGATAGACGGTCAAGGGAACCAGGATCTTGTTAGCGCGGATACTTTCCTCCAAAACGTCCAACTTCAGTTTATCGAATATTCGTCTTGGATTGAGCGGATTCGGAGCAAGATCGGAATACCGACACTCCGTGTATGTATCGTTCGTTGGTTTTCCTTTCATCGGACGCGCCTCACCATTAGGAGTACTGAGCAAAGAATGGCTGGTTAACGTGGAATCGGCAAGTTAGATACAATGAGTTCGTAGGCGTTACGCCTTGCTCCTGCAAACCCCGCAATGTTGCGCCTAACCCTCAACCTCTTTGTCGGCCAGCCACGGGAGAGTTCCCGTGCCTCACGGCAATCAGCATAGCTCAACACAAACACGGCGCCTTTTCGATCGATGGTCTTCAGGTGGCGGGCCAATCTGGGAAGATCGGCATTCGCGAATGATTTTGGACCGTATTCTGAGAACACTCGCCGGGATTGCACAACAAAAGGAGGATCAATGTACACGAAGTCGCCCGGTCGTACATACCGCAGCGTGGTGCCAAAGTCCCACGATCGAAGGTCCGCGTTCATCAGCAGCTTCGCACAAGAGCGAAACCTTTCAAGCTCCGGTATGCTCCCAGTCCCGCTCGGCGCGTACGGGACGTTGAACTGTCCCCTAAGATTCGTCCGATAGAGTCCATTGAAGCAGTAGCGATTCAGGTAGATGAATCGCGCGGCTCGCTGTAGGGCACTCAACTTAGCTGGGTTCTGCCTTCGGGTCTCGTAATACGCTTCTTTGCTCCTAGGAATGGAGAGTGTTGCTTCGTGGAGTTCCTCCGGTCTGTCACGCAGCATCTCGTACGCCTGAATCAGGTCCCCGTTCTTGTCTCCCAAGAGTGCGGCCTCAGGCTCGATCTCGAAGAAGAGACGCGCAGATCCGGCGAATGGCTCAACATACCGTTCAAACTTGGACTCCCAGAATTCGACCAAAACTGGCAGCAGCTGTAGCTTGCTCCCCGCCCATCTCAGAATGGCTTCGGGCTTCGATGCTGTGCGTGTTGTTTGCATTGTATCGTCTCGGCCGCCGTAAGAATATGTTTATTATTTTAACGTTGCAAGTAAAACGGGCGAGTAGTAAAACGGGCGAGTAGACCGAGTCGATTGCTAACTTGCTCCGTTGCTTCGCGTGTTGAAATCCCGCTGACGATTTGCTTTGATGATTAGCGCAGCTTGGTCGTCGAAATCCTTGCTCACCTTGCACTGATCGCTTATGTACCTGACCAGCAGATTCGCCTCATCGTTCAAGGAGCGCGTCCGGAGTCGCGGGCAATCGTATTTCGCAAGAGGCCGTGTCGACTTCGCCACAGGAGACAAGCAGCTCGTACGGGCTGTCGTGAGCGGGAGTGATCAGTATGACGTCTTGTTGAAGATAGTGGGACGAGACCTCCTAGTCGGGTGCACGTGTCCTTACTACGACAACGCTCTCTGCAAGCACATCTGGGCCACTATGCTCGCCGCCGAGCGAAAGGGGTATCTCACCGGAACCGATCAGCTCCCTACACGATTGACGATGTCTGACCCGATGGACTTCGATGAAGAGGACGATGGATACGACGAGGATGCCGACGGGGGCTACGAATACGAAACGCCCACCCCTGCGTCTCGATTGAAAGCGCAACCAACTCAGAAGATGTGGCAGCGGCGTATCGAAACACCGGCGCCCAAGCCTCCCGTCTGGCAGCAGCAGCTCGAATCGGTGAGCCGGTCGATGAAGGCCTTCTCCGATGAACAGGCTCGCCCGTGGCCGCCGACTCGCGAGCTGTTCTACATCGTTGATGTCAGCAGCACACTGCTAGGGCAAGGGCTTGCGATCTCACTTGCGTGTCGCGAGATGAAGCGGAACGGCGAGTGGGGCAAGATAAAAACTACGGGATTTCCCTCAAGTCGCGTTGCGCAACTGCCCGAGCCTGACCGTCAGATAGTTGCTCTGTTGATGGGCGGCCGGGAACCTTACAGCTACAGCTACGCGTCCCAGTATTCCGGCGCGCCGCAACGCTACAAGCTGTTTGAGCCGCTCGATCAAGCTCTGATGCCAATGATGTGCAAGACGGGGCGGTGCCGGCTGCTGGTCAGCACTGCCGCACAGACTGATGAAGCCTATGCCACGTCCAGGGACGAAATGCTCCCGCTTGATTGGGACGATGGCGAGCCTTGGGAATTCTGGCTCGAAGTGCGCCGCGATGAGAGGCAGCTTGTGACCCTCGGGTCGCTGCGAAGGGCCGGCGAGCGAATGGAGCTTTCAGAGCCGAGCCTGCTCACGCCTGCGCTGGTGTTCGCTCGAGGGCGTGCTGCCCGGCTCAACGACTTCGAGGCGTTCGCCTGGATCAGCCAGTTGCGCACTCAGGGTCCGCTTTGTGCTCCAGCCGAGAAGGGCAGCGTTTTGCTGGAGGAAGTGCTCAGACTGCCCAAGGTCCCACGGCTCGATCTGCCGGAGGAATTGCAATATGAAGCAGTCGCGGTTGCGCCTCAACCGCGGCTGAAGATCGCGAAGTTGGAACGGAGTCACTGGCAGCCCGGCCGCGTGGGCGGCGAGTTGTCTTTCAACTACGACGGCAGAGTCGTGGCGGCAGACGATAAGAGGACTGCGATCGTTCAATCAGAAACGCGAACGATAATCTTGCGCGACCGGGCGGCTGAACAGTTCGCGGCTGAGCGGCTCAGACAGCTTGGGTTTGTCCGGCAGAGTTCTTCGTACGAGCCGCAGCCGCTTTTGGCATTGGCTGCGAAAAAGATGCCGCTTGTCGTTAGGACACTCGTGAGCGAGGGTTGGCACGTCGAAGCGGAAGGTAACATTTATCGCGAGCCGCGCGAGTTTCGCATCGAGGTTACTTCGGGGATTGACTGGTTCGAGCTTCACGGAACGGTTGATTTCGGGGACGCGAAAGCGAATCTGCCTGAGCTGATCGCGGCGTTGAAACGCGGCGATAACTCAGTGGTGCTCGGCGACGGCACGTTCGGCTTGCTCCCGGAAGCGTGGTTGAAGAAGTACGGGCTGCTCGCCAGCCTGGGCTCAACCGAAACGGATCATGTGCGATTCACAAGGAGTCAGGTTGGATTGCTGGACGCGCTACTGGCGTCGCAACCAGAAGCGAGTTTCGACGCAGCGTACTCGCGCGCGCGCGACGAACTGCAACGGTTCGAAGGCGTGAGAGAAACCGATTCTCCGCCGAGCTTCATCGGGAAGTTGCGAGGCTATCAACGAGAGGGGCTTGGGTGGCTAAACTTTCTTCAGCAGTTCGGCTTCGGCGGTTGTTTGGCCGATGACATGGGGCTTGGAAAAACAGTTCAAGTGCTGGCGCTGCTCGAGACGCGGCGAATCGAGCGTGAGCGTGCGAACAACGGCGCATCGAGAGCGCACAAGAAGAAGGCTCGGGCGGTTGAGAGCAACGGCCGGGTCGCGCCTTCGCTTGTGGTTGTGCCCAAGTCGCTGGTGTTCAACTGGATTCAAGAAGCAGCGCGGTTCACTCCCAGACTCCGAGTGCTCGATCACACGGGCATGGGTCGATTGAGGACCTCCGAACACTTTGATGACTACGACATGATCATCACCACCTACGGAACGCTGCGGCGGGATGCGATTCAGTTCAAAGACGTCCAATTCGATTACGTGATTCTTGATGAAGCGCAAGCCATCAAGAACGCGAACACCGAGTCAGCCAAGGCAGCTCGGCTGCTGCGCGGCAATCATCGCCTGGCAATGAGCGGCACACCGATCGAGAACCATCTCGGCGAGTTGTGGAGTCTGTTTCAGTTTCTGAATCCCGGACTGCTGGGCGCGGCGTCGGTATTCAAGCTCAATACCTCAGCCGCCCGCAACCCTGACGAACAGGTTCGAGTGTTGCTAGCGAAGGCCCTTCGGCCGTTCATCCTGCGCCGCACCAAACAACAAGTCGCGAGCGACCTTCCGCTTAAGACTGAGCAGACCATCTACTGCGAGATGGAACCGGTTCAGCGCAAACTCTATGACGAACTGCGCGATCATTACCGCCGTTCACTGCTTGGTTTGATTGAGCGTGACGGCATCAAGAAGTCGAAGATCCAAATTCTCGAGGCCCTGCTGCGGTTGAGACAGGCGGCCTGTCATCCGGGCTTGATAGACAAGAACCGGACACACGAGCCCAGCGCGAAGCTCGACGTGCTTCTGCCGCAGATCAGCGAAGTGCTTGACGAAGGACACAAGGCGCTGGTGTTTTCGCAGTTCACAAGTTTCCTTGCGATCGTTCGCGACCGATTGGACCGCGACGGCATCGTGTACGAATACCTGGATGGGAAGACTCGCGACCGGCAGACGAGAGTCGAGCGATTTCAGAACGACGCCGAGTGCAAACTCTTCCTGATCAGCTTGAAGGCAGGCGGGCTTGGATTGAACCTTACGGCGGCTGAGTACGTGTTTCTCTTGGACCCCTGGTGGAACCCTGCGGTCGAGGCTCAAGCGATTGACCGGGCGCATCGCATCGGCCAGTCGCAGAAGGTCTTCGCTTATAGATTGATCGCACGCGACACGGTTGAAGAAAAGGTGCTCGAGCTGCAGGCGACCAAGCGAGAGCTGGCGGATGCGATCATCAACGCTGATAACAGCCTGATTCGCAGCCTGGGTCGAGAGGACCTGGAACTGCTGCTTTCGTGAGAGGAAATCACAATGAAAAGGACAGCCGGCGCTCGCAAACTGCCAAACTTTTCCTACACCAGACCACTCTTATCTAGCGTGACGAACCTTCGCGTAACAGGGGAGCATACATCACTAATTGAGAGTCCGGAACACTCAACCCTCGGCAACCGCAAGAGAGCCATCTTAGTCCGCGTTGGACCGCCGAGCGTCATGGTAATTGGCTTGCTCTTCGCGCTGACTGCGTTCTCGGCCGGTCAGGCCCAGATGGAAAGCTTCACCATCGATGGCATGGAACGGCAGGCGATCGTGTATCCCAACTCGAAGCCAGCGCCGGGCGCGGGTGCTCCCGTTGTGTTTGTGTTTCACGGGCACGGCGGGACTGCGCAGAACGTGGCTCGCCGCCTTCGTATTCACGAACTGTGGCCTGAAGCGGTCGTGTGCTATATGCAAGGCATCCCGGGCGTGGTGGGCATCAGGGATCCGGAGGCCGCGCGCAACGGCTGGCAGAAGGCGCCTGGCGAGGTTGGCGATCGCGACATCAAGTTCTTCGATGCGGCGCTCGAAAGGACTCAAAGGAAGTACAAGACCAATCCCAACCGCGTGTACGTGCTCGGCCACTCGAACGGCGGGCGCTTTGTGAATGTGCTTTGGAATTCGAGGGGCGACAAGCTTGCGGGGTTATGCTCGGCTGCCGGTCCGGGCGGCAGGCTTATCGAGAAGGCCGCGCCGAAGCCTGTATTCATCATCGCCGGAGAGAAAGACCCGCTCGTTCCATTTCAGAGTCAACAGCTCAGCATCGAGCTGGCGCGAAAACTCCTGAAGACCGATCAGTCAAGAGCCAGGGTCAACGGCTTCGAGCGAACAGAACCCGGAGCGAACGGCACTGAGCTCGTAACCTACATTCACTCTGGCGGACACGAGTTTCCAGTCGAGGCGCTGCCCAGTGTCATCAAGTTCTTTCAACGCCACGTCCGGTAAATCCTCGAAGCCCATTACAGTGCGTGAAACTTGGGGATTCCACCCGCCACATTGGGCGGAATGTTCAAACCCAGTCTACAGCGCGTAGCCCTCCTACTTTCTTGATCTCCTTCTCATCCTCTGCGAGGGCGCAGGGGGCGCAGAGGAGAAGCGAGATAGTTGCTTGCTCGAAGCGAGGCCCGTACCTTATCCTGCCGTTTCACTCGCGCGCATCGGCACCTCTCAGAATCATGAACAATCGACGCGAACAGGTTGGTTGGTACATCTATGACTGGGCCAACTCCGCGTTCTACACAACGGTAATCACCGTTTTCCTCGGGCCTTATCTGACCGGCATCGCCAAAGCCGCTGCTGAATCATTGGGTCAGGGGGGCGAAGGCAACACGTTTGTCTATCCGCTCGGCATCAAGGTCTTCTACGGTTCGTTCTTCCCCTACGTCGTCGCGCTGTCGGTAGGGCTCCAGATGGTATTCCTTCCGATACTCGGCGCGATAGCCGACTACTCGCATCGCAAGAAACAGATGCTCGCGCTGTTTGCCTACATCGGTTCGTTCGCCACGGCAGGATTGTACTTTTTGGAAGGCACAAACTACATGCTCGGCGGCGGGCTGTTCGTACTGGCGAACCTGAGCTACGGCGCGTCGATTGTTTTCTACAACTCGTTTCTGCCCGACATCGCAAGCGCCGAGGATCGCGATCGCGTCTCGTCCGTAGGCTGGGCTATTGGCTATCTCGGCGGCGGATTGTTATTAGCGCTCAACCTGTACCTGTTCTCAAAGGCGGAATCGTTCGGACTGACGACCGGTCAGGCGGTTCGCATCAGCCTGGCATCGTCGGGAGCGTGGTGGGCGGTGTTCACGCTGATACCTCTTTCGACTTTGAAGAACCGGCTCCCGGTCAAGGAACCTCCGCCGGGTCAGCACTTCATCGCGACCGGATTCAAGCAGCTTGTTCATACGATCAGCACCGCGCGGCGTTATCCACAGACGCTGTTGTTTCTGATCGCGTACTTGCTTTACAACGATGCAATTCAAGCGGTGATCGCCCTCGCGTCAGTGTTCGGCGCGGAGGAGTTGAAGCTTGAACAGTCAACGCTTGTGCAGGTGATCCTGTTGGTGCAGTTCGCCGCGTTCTTTGGCGCGCTGCTCTTCAACTGGGTGGCGAAGGCGGTGGGAAGCAAGCGAGCGATCATGGCTAGTCTCGTGATCTGGACGGGCGTGCTGGTGTACGCGTATGGTCTGCTGCAGACCAAGCTCCAGTTCTTCATTCTGGGCGCGGTGATCGCGATCGTGTTGGGAGGGAGCCAGGCGCTGAGCCGCTCAGTCTATTCGTTGATGATCCCGAAGGGTCAGGAGGCTGAGTACTTCAGTCTCTATGAAGTGAGCGACAAAGGCACGAGTTGGCTTGCTCCGCTGATGTTCGGACTGGCGCTTCAGTTTACTGGCAGCTATCGGGTGGCGATCTTGTCGCTGGTAGTCTTCTTTGTCGCAGGCCTGGCTCTGCTGGCGCGAGTTAATGTCCGCAAGGCGGCAATTGAGGCAGGCAACGAGGCCCCGACTAAGGCATAGGTTGGTCGACGACCTTGGAGAATCGAGATTGAAAATTGAGAATTGAAAATTGAAAACTTCAAATTGGCCAGACGTTTTGAGGACGGCCTTACAATTTTCAATTTTCATTTTTCGATTCTCAATTTTCAATTCTCTGGCTTTGAGCCTTGAGCGTCGTCATTCAACAATCTCAGCCAGAAGCTTCTCGTCAGCGACTCTGCGATGCTTCGCCCTTCTTCCTGCGTTGCTTGATTCGAATCGGCGTCCCGAAGAACCCGAACTCCTCACGAAGCCGGTTTATGAGATACCGCTCGTAGGAGAAGTGCAGCTTCGCTTTTGGACTGCGGGAGGATGTGAAAACCACAAAGGTCGGCGGACTGGTCCCCGCTTGCGTCATGTAGAGGACGCGCAAAGGATACTTCGACGGCGTGGTCGCGCGAGGCTGTTCGAGATTGCGCTCGAAGAAACGGTTGAGCTCTGAAGTTGAGACTCGCTTGTGGCGCTCCTGATGAGCGTGTCGAGCAAGCTCGAGCAGCTTCGTCACGCGTAGCCCGCTCTTTGCCGAGATGAACACAATCGGCGCATACTCCGCGAACTTCATCATATCGCGTATTTTCTGCGCATACTCCTTGGTGGTGTCGGCTGTCTTCTCAACTGCGTCCCACTTGTTGACGGCTATGATCATGCTCGCGCCTGCTTCGTGAGCGTAGCCGCCGATGGTGGCGTCGTTTGCCGTGGGGCCTTCGATGGCGTCGATCATCAAGATCGCGACATCGGCGTCTTCAAGATTTCGGCGCGCCATCACCACTGAGATCTTCTCGGCGACAAGCTCAGTCTTGCCTTTGCGGCGAATGCCCGCCGTATCAATCAATCGAAAGTGAGTGTCTTGATACTCGAGCTCGGTGTCGACCGCGTCGCGTGTTGTGCCTGGGATGGGCGAGACGATCACGCGCTCTTCGCCAACCAGACGATTAACGAGAGACGATTTGCCGACATTTGGACGGCCGACGATTGCGAGCCGGATTTCCTGGCGTCGCTGTTCGTGGACTTCGGGCGCTGCGAGGATTTCGAGCGCGGCGTCGAGCATCTCGGCTACGCCGTTGCCGTGCTCGGCTGAGATCGGAAACACCGCATCCAGACCCCAGCGTTCGAACTCCAGCGAGTCGGCTTCAAGCTTGGCGGTATCCACCTTGTTGGCAGCGACGAAGACCGGTGTGCCAGTTACGCGCGCGAGTTCCGCAAGCTCTTCGTCGAGTGCGGTGATCCCGGCGCGCGCGTCTACAACCAAAAGGATCAGCGATGCTTCGTCGAGCGCGGTGCGAGCCTGGATCAAGATGTTTGTTGGGATGAGTTCCTTGTCATCGGGTATGATGCCGCCGGTGTCGACCACGTGGAACGCGCGCCCTCGCCATTCGGCGCGGCCGTAGATTCGGTCACGGGTGATACCGGGCTCGTCTCCAACGATGGCGCGCCGCCTGCCGGTGAGCTTGTTGAACAGCGTCGACTTGCCTACGTTTGGGCGGCCGAGTATGACAACCGTCGGAAGCTGAGCTTGACCTTCTCGCGGCATTGCGGCAGACGCGGTCTCGGGTTTTTCGATGTTTGGTTGCAACGCTTCACTGTAGCCCGTGGCTTGGCGCTTTTACAAGGAGCGGGCATTCGGTAAGATGCCCCGGTCAAAGCAAAGCTACGCGAACGCGGGATGGCCGGCGCGTCAGAGTCTTATGATTGACGGTATCAAAGCGATGTTCAGACGGCGAAGCCCTGCGGCTCAGGCACGGCATCTCGAGCTGGGTGAGAGCGGCGAGCGGAAGGCGCTCGATTACCTGGCGGAGTATGAAGGCTATCAAATCGTCGCGACGAACTTCCTGGTGCCGTTGGGGCGTGGCTTGCGCGGCCAGAAGCTAACGGCCGAGATCGACGTAATCGCTTATGACGACGACACGCTCGCGTTCATTGAAGTAAAGACGCGCACGTCAGATGAACTCGTCGCGCCCGAACGGGCGGTTGATCTACGGAAGCAGCGTCAGATAGCGCGCGCTGCGAGGCGATATCGCCAGTTGATGAAGGTCTACCAGGAGCCTTACCGCTACGATGTCGTTACGGTCCTGCCTGGCGCAACCGGCGATGAAATAGAGCTGCTGCGCGGGTACTTCGACGATCGAGTGTTTCAGAGGAGCAGATACTTCAGGAATGACGCGTGAGGTAGCATAGACTTTAGTCTGTGTCCCTATGCCTAATCTCTCAACGGTGAACACAGACTAAAGTCTATGCTACATCACGCATCACGTCTCACTCTCAATCTCCGTCTCTGCCAGATAGCGCGCGGCGTCGGTCGGATTGAGAGGGTTGATGTAGATGCCACTGCCTTGCTCGAATCCAGCCCAGATGGTTGTTCTCACAAGTATCTCGATGTGCCAGTGAAAGTCTTCGCGTATCGTGCGGTAGTCGCCCACTCGCGGCATCACGTTCAAGTTCGGCGCCGAGTGGATGTAGAAGTTGTATGGCGGATTGCCCAGCAGCTTGTAGACCTTCATCAACACCACCTTCAACACCTTGGCTAATTCCGATCGCTCTTCGGGTGAAGTCTGGATGAACGAGCACTGATGGGTCTTCGGCACGATGTGAATCTCGTACGGCATGCGCGCGGCGAACGGGATGTAGGCGACGAAGTTTTGGTTCTCGGCTACAACACGATCGCGTTGATGCATCGCCACCAGGACTGTCCCGTCCGGGTTATAGATCTTGTTCTCATAATAAAAGATGTGATCGAGCTGGCGGCACCAGATGCAACCTTCGCCGTTGACGAAGTGATCCTTTGCGTTCACAAGCTTGCTCTTGAGCGCGTCTGGAATCACGGTCGTCGCGATTATCTGAGCGTGCGGGTGCGTGAGAGAGGCACCCGCAGCCTTGCCGTGATTCTTGAATAACAACACGTATTTCAACTTGCGATCGCGCTCGAGATCGACGTGGCGCTCCCACCAGGTGTCCACGATGCGGGCGATCTGAATAAGCGGCTGGTGCTCGAGGTAGGTGTCGTGGTCTGGCGACTCGATAGCTACTTCGTGCGCGCCGTAGCCGGTCGCCATCTGAAACATTCCGATGCGCCGCAGATTGATCTCTGGAAAGATGCCGAAAGCGGGAAACTTATTGGGTACAACGCGGGTCAGCCAGCCGGTGCTGTTTGGAGGCTCGCCGTTGTTGCGGATTGTGAATATCTCGGGCGGAGTCTGGTCCTCTCGCCCATAACAAAACGGGCAACGCGCCCGCGCCTCCGCGGTCTCGTCTTCACGCCGCGGCTCAGGAGCTTCGGGCCGCTGTGCGCGCGCCGACGAAATTATCACCCACCGTCCGCTGATCGGATCTTTCCGTAGCTCCGGACTGAATTCAGCCATACTCTCCTCCGCTAGCATCGCTTACTATGAACCACTTATTAAGTGCCCGCGGTAGTTTGAATGTCAATGACTCTCTGCTAAGATTCGGTGAGGCACGTGCTTGGATAGTTCCAGCCCGATTTACCAGAGCCGGAGGATTTATGAAGTCATTAGCGCTCATCAGGGCAGCGGCCGTCGCCGCTCTTCTAGCCGTTTTGTTGACTGCGTCGGCCGTCCCGCGATCGAGCGTCGTGGCTCAAAGCGGGCGTCAACCGGAGAAGAAGAAGGTCGAAAAAAAGACGGACGAGAAAAAGGGAGCCGAACAGCAGCCTCAGGAGCCGCTTCCGCCACTGCCGAAGGACTTCAAGCAAGAGCCGCCGATAAAGTTATCGACTCAGGTCGTCAACGTGGATGTTACCGTCATCGACAAGAAGACCGGCCGGTTGTACACGAATCTGACCCAGAAGAGCTTCACGATCTATGAGGATGGCGTCAAACAGGAGACGACAAACTTCGCCCCCGGTGACGGTCCGATGACCGCAGTGCTGCTCCTCGAGAACAACTATCGAAACCGAAGGTATAGTAACTACTACGACCCGACCTTCTTTGAAGAGATCTTTCAATCGGCCGCGACCTTTGTGCGCAGCTTCGTCAAGCCGGACGATCATGTTGCGCTTGTCACCTACAGCATGCGTCCAAAGGTCGTGCAGGACTTCACCGGTGACAGCGGGCGATTATTTCAGGCGGTGATGGCGGCTGCTCGTGACACGTTGAACTTCAGCGAAGCGAATATCTATGACTCGCTGGCCTTCGTGCTGATGGGCGGCAAGGCGATACAGCTTTTCGAGGAACAGGCGGGTGAGAGCCAGTACAACGGCTTGCAGGAAATCGAAGGGCACTCCGCCGTCATATTAGTCACGAGAGGAATCGACACGTTTAGCCGACTTACTTACGACAAGGCAATGAAGATAGTCTCGAGTGCTGGCGTGCCGATCTTCATTGTCGGCGTCGGCAACCTGTTCTTCAAGAAGTACGGCGACAACCTTCCGCCGGAACTGAGGCTGGAGTTCTTGCAGGCACAAAACGGGCTCAACACCTTCGCAAAGCTCAGCGGCGGAGCCTACTTTCCGATGACCTTCGAGAGCGAGATACCAGGAATCATGCGTAACATCGAGCTGATGTTGCGGAGCCAATACAGCCTGGGATATTCACCTACGAACACGCGGCGAGAGGGCAAGGATCGCAAGCTCAAGGTAGATGTCGACATAGACGGCGACGGCGCTCCTGATAACAAACAGCTCACTCTCCATTATCGCGAAAAGTACATCGAGCCCGATGATAATCCGACCGTTAAGAAGAAATAGTCCTTAGTCCGTAGTCAGTAGTCCGTAGCACGAGGGACCAGGGTAAAACTGAGGACCGGGGCTACTGACTACTGACTACGGACCTCCCTGATGATCGAATACGAACAACTGCATCTCTACTCCCCTATCACGTCAGACGAGAACCTCGAGGCTGTGTTCGATCAAGCGCTGCGAGCACTGGTAAAGAAAGAGCCGAGACCTAAGGTAGAAGCGCGCTTCTACCCTTATGCGGGACTGTCTTCGACCATCAGGCTGCGCCGCGGCCGGGTCTTCGCCCGCGTGTCGGACATACTCAGGGGCTCGCCGCGCGAAGTCCTCTTTGCCTTGGCGTGCATTCTTGTTGCGAAGCTCTATCGACTCAAAGCGTCAAAAGTGCACGAGCGTGTTTATAAAGAGCACACCCTGGATCCTCCGATCCTGGATGCCTCGCAGGCCGCTCGACGCCGGCGCGGATATAAGATTACGACCTCCTCACGCGGTAAGGCATACGATCTGGCGGAGGTGTTTTCAGATCTGAATACCCGTTACTTCGATGGCAAGCTCGATTGTCCTAAGCTTTCCTGGAGCCAGCGTCCAACGCGGCGCGTGCTGGGCCACCACGACCACGTCCATCGCGCGATCATCATCAGCTGCACGTTGGATAACGCCGCCATCCCGCGCTTCGTGGTCGAGTACGTGCTGTATCACGAGATGCTGCACGTCAAGCATCCGGCACGCGTAGTCTCAGGTCGCACCATCTATCACGGCCGCCCGTTTCGCGAAGATGAGCGGTTGTTCGAGCGATTCGACGAAGCTCTCAAATGGCTGGAGAAGATAGCCGTCCCGGCCCGAGGAAGGACTCGCAGAGGCCTCCGCCCGTGTAACTAGAGGAAGTGTAACCGCGGATTTGCCAGTCCCGTAGGGGCATCCTCCTTAGAAATCACCCTGTGTTTCTTCAAGTTATCGGCTCGTCGGACGAGCGGAAAAACAGTAGAAACACAGGTGATTTCTAAGGAGGACCGCCCGACAAGACTGGCCGTTTTGCACAAGCGAAGACTCTGATAGACATCGGAGGGAACAAAATCGCGGCCCATGCGTTTCATGTGGGTGAGCGAAGATCGCGACCCGGCTGAGTAAGGATGTGCAACGGATCTCTCCGCCGATTCGAGACCTGAGTTCAGGACAGAAAATCCTTCTCCTTGTTCGGGGCGCTGCGAAAGCGCCCCGAAGCTTTTCCAAACGCATATCTAGAGCGCGGTTTCCGCTTTCGACTTCGGCTGTTTCAAAGTTGGACCCTTAGAGGGGGTCTGAACGTCGCTTCGAGGGTTGGGCGATTCAATCAGCCGCGATGAAAACAGCATTAGAGAACTTTAAGGTTTTTGTGACGGGTCTAGTCATTTTTTTTGAAACCGAACCTGGCCGCCCGCGTTATTAGACGTGTGAGTGAACAACGAGCCTGGACCACGTTGAATCCTAATGCGCCTGATAGGCGTGGCCCTACTTGTTAGTCCAAGCATGTCGCTTGGGGTGAATCCTCCTCCATTACTCACCGGGTGCCGCGGCATGAAGTGGCTGCGGCGCCCGCACTTTTTTCAGGTAGCATAGACTTTAGTCTGTGGCTTGCGACTGCAGAACAAGACGGCTCATCGGACACCAACTAAAGTCTGTGCTACTCAAGCCAGCTTCTTGCGAAACCTGAGCGCGCTCAGCACCAAGAGCACAAGTCCCATAAAGATCAACGTTAGAACTTCGGGAAGAAGGTCGACCAGCGTAGCGCCTCGCAAGACTATGCCTCGAATTATCTCCATGAAGTGGGTTGCCGGCACCAGATACCCGATGAGCCGCATGACTGCGGGCATAGAATCGCGCGGGAACATGAATCCCGAGAGCAACACCGAAGGCAGCATTATTAGCCACGCTAACTGCAGTGCTTGCATCTGGCTCTGGGCCTTTGTCGAAATCAACAGTCCAATCGCCAGCGCCGTGAACAGGAACAGAATCGACAGCGAGAGCAGAAGCAGGAGCGAACCGTTGATCGGAACGTCAAAGACCAACCTCATGACTGTCAACACAGTAAGTGTTTCCACAATACCGATGAGTCCATACGGCACGAGCTTTCCCAGCATCAGTCCGAACGGGCGCACCGGCGTGACCATCAATTGCTCAAGCGTGCCCTGCTCGCGTTCACGCACGATTGAAAAAGCCGTCAGCAGCGTCGTGATGATCTGAAGGATAACCGCGATCAGACCCGGCACCATGAAATTCGCAGATCGCGAGTCAGGGTTGAAGAGCATCTTCGGCCGGATCTCAATTGGAAGCTGCGACGTGCGGCTCCGTGAGCCCTCGAGTTCGGTGCTGAGTCTCGCGAGCGACTCGGTCAGCCCAACTTGTGATGCGACCTGTAGACTCTGCGTGGCGATGCTCGAATCAGAGCCGTCGATCAGCACCAGCACCGTCGCCTGCCGGTTGGCCAATAACCGGTCGGAGTAGTCGGGCGGGATCTTTATGCCGACCTTCACCGTTCCCGTGACGATCGAGTTGTTGAGTTCTTCATCCGAGCCCACGTAGCGCACGATTTGAAAGTAGCCCGTGTTCTCAAATGCGTGCAGCAGGTCGCGGGACTGTGGACCGGGATCGAGGTTGTACACGGCGGTCTTGATGTTGCGAACGTCGGTGTTGATCGCATAGCCGAAGACCATCAGCTGAATCATCGGCACAAGTAACATCAACGCCAGCGTCAGCGGATCACGACTGATCTGGATGACCTCTTTGTAGAAGATTGATCTGAATCCTCTGAACATAAGCTTTAAATGGTTTCTAGTTTCTGGTTTCTAGTTTCTGGTTTCTAGTTTCTGGTTCGGACTCATCGGCTCATAACCAGAAACTAGAAACCAGAAACTAGAAACTAGAAACCAGAAACTACTTTCCATTCGCTGCGAATCGTTTCGTCAACGTCACAAACACATCCTCAAGCGACGGGCGCGCAGGAGTGACCTCGGCTCCACTTATGCCTATTTGCTCGAGCGTAGCGTTGATTCGATCGAGCCGCTCGCTTGCGTCCATCAGCAAGTGAATTGACTGCCCAAAAATCGTCGCGTCGCGAACGTACGGCGCGACCTTCAACGCACCAAGCGCCACCGTCGTGTTTGGACAACTGACCTCAACCCACCTCGCATCCGGAGGCGTCACATCGGGCAGTTGCTTCAAGTCATCGGGCGCACCGTACGTTATCAGCTTCGAGTTGAAGATGTAGCCGACACGCGCGCAGCGTTCGGCCTCGTCCATGTAATGCGTGGTTACGAACAGCGTGATGCCCGCGCCCGAAAGTTGAAAGAACAAATCCCAGAGCTCGCGCCTCGCTACCGGGTCGATGCCAGCCGTGGGCTCATCCAGAAAGATAATCTTCGGCTCGTGAACGAGCGCGCACGACAGCGCCAGTCTTTGTTTCCATCCGCCCGACAGCTTGCCGGCCCGGCGATCGCGGAAAGGGCCGATGTGAGTCAGCTCGATCACGTCGTCGCGGCGCCGTCGCAGCTTATCGCCTTTCAGCCCGTACACGTGCGCGTAGAAATTCACGTTTTCCCAAACGGTCAGGTCCTGGTACAGGCTGAACTGCTGCGACATGTAGCCGATGGTCTGGCGAATGTCGTCGGTCTCGGTGAGTATGTCGAAGCCTCCAACCCGCGCGTTGCCCGCGGTCGGCGCGATCAAGCAGCACAGCATCCTG
The DNA here is from genome assembly GCA_964548075.1 of uncultured Clostridia bacterium. Lineage (GTDB taxonomy): Bacteria > Acidobacteriota > Blastocatellia > UBA7656 > UBA7656 > Onstottus_A. The sequence continues at coordinate 29,450 of CAZJQQ010000045.1, forward strand.
ATCAGCGTCGACTTGCCTGAGCCGTTGGGTCCGAGAAACCCGAATATCTCTCCGCTACGCACTGAAAGACTGACCCCTTCGACGGCTGTCACTTCCCCGAACCGCTTCGTTAGTCCGTTGATCTCTATTGCCTCTGACATAGTTCAGTGATGCGTGATGCGCATCATTTCGGTATCGTCACGTCCGCCGCCATGCCCGCTGAAAGCCTACGCGCGCCGTTGTCGAGCCTCACGCGCAAGCCGAACACTTGATGAGCTCGCTCGTCGCGCGTCTGAACGTTGCGAGGAGTGAACTCGCCCCGGCTCGCGATCTCCTCGATGCGGCCGTGAAAGACCTCGCCTCGAAATGTGTCCACGGTAATCGGCACGTCCTTGCCTAGAGCTGCCCTTGCGTATCCCACTTCGGGCTCAGGGATGTACACCCGCACCCAGAGCCGATCAACCTCGACAAGCGTTGCGACTGGCGAATTGGGATTGATGATTTCGCCCGGTCGCACCTGAAGTATTTCGACGAATGCGTCGGCCGGGGCGGTGACTTCCAGTTCCCGAAGCTGAATCTCGAGCTGCTTTTGCGTGGCGCGCGCGCGTTCCAACTGGGCCTTCGCCGTGTCGATGTCCTCTTTTCGAGCGCCACGTTCCACAAGTGCGCGATTAGCTGCCGCCTGCTTGAACAAGCGGTCGGCTCGGTCGATCTCTTCCTGTCTCGTCCCAGCCTGCAGGAGATCCACTTTCTGGCGCGCCGATTCGCGTCTCGCGCCGGCGCGATCGTACGCCGATTTCGCGTTGTCGTACTCTTGTTGCGACAGCACGCCGTTGCTTACGAGTCTTACCGTTCTTGCGAGCGTTGCCTTTGCCACTTCGTAGTCGGCTTCGGCAGCCCCCAGGTCGGCGCGCGCAATCTCGATCTCCTCTTTGCGGGGACCGTTGCGCGCTTGTTCATAGCTCATCCAGGCCGCTTCCGCCTGGGCCTTCGCCGCGGCTACCTCTTCCGGCCGGAACCAGCGCAACGTCTTTTGCAGATTCGCGTCGGCCTGAGCGACTGCCGCAACGGCATCGGCGTGCTTGGCGTCCAGGTCGTAACGATCAAACCTGATGATTGGGTCGCCCTGCTTGACCTCCTGACCTTCCTTGACGAGCACCGCCGCGATGCGGCCCCCGACCTTCGAGCCGACGTGTATCTCGTCCGCCTCGATCGTGCCTGACAGCACCAGCTTGTCGGTGGACGCGCGCCCGCTGAGGTATTTCCAGGTGGCCGCGGCTCCAACAACCATCAGGAACAGCACGCCGAACAAGATCGTCCTTCGGAAACTTCCTGTCTTCATGAATGCACCCGTGACTGGCGCTTCCCGCCCCTACTTCTCTTCGAAGCGGGTTCGGCTCCCTTCTTCGTCTTGTTCTCGTCGGCGACTGCGCCGTAGAGAAAGAGATCGATTGTGTGAGCGGCAACTCTGCTGACGAACCGCTCGTCGTATTCAGTCTTGCCCAGAGCGACTGAGATGATCGGCCGAAGAAACTGAAAGATGACGACCATTCCCATCAAGCTGATGGGCGCAAGTTCGGCGTCTATCGCTCGCAACTCGCCGCGCTTGACGCCGTCCGAGATCATGGTTCTCAACATTTTGTAGTTAGTCGCTGCGTACTGCTGAGCGATCTGTTTAATGTGCCTGGCGCCGGTCAGGATCTCTCTATAAAGGATGCGGGCAAGGTTCGGCTGGCTGAGCATGTAGGCGGCATACGCATCTACAAAACGGGCCAGGCGCTCTCTGGTTGAACCGGGCCCGCCGGTTGTTTCGATCAAAAGCGCTCTGACGCTTGACGCGGCGCCTTCTAACATCGCGCGATACAGCCCCTCCTTGTTGCCGAAGTAATAGTGGATCATCGCGCCGTTGACCCCTGCTTTCCTGGCGATATCGCGAATCGCGGCGCCGTCAAACCCGCGCGCAGCAAATAGCTCTTCGGCCGCCGCCGCTATCTTCGCTCTCGCTTCAGGGTCGTCTACCTTTGGCCTTGCCATATCAGTTAATCAAACGTTTGATTAAAGAATAGCGAGAGATCAAGGCCAGCTCAAGGAAAAACTTGAGGTTTGAGGGAACTCTAGCCTGGAGGTAAGGCCTGCCCTATCAGCCGCGCCTTCGTTTCAGGCGGCCCTTCAGCGCGCTGGTTGCGGCTCTCAGTTCTTCAACCCCGAGAAGAGAAGCGATCACGTAGAAGAAAACCGCGCTCACCGCGACCGATACTGAGACGTTGGCGAACCGGGCCATGAAGGCGCTGCCAAGCCAGCGGCTCAGTCCGGTGCTTACTGCCCAGCAGGCGGCGCCCATCACCGCAGACGCGAACAGAATCTTGGCCATCGCAATTGCGGTCCGTCTCCCTTCGAGGCCGTTGATGCGCTTTCGCATTATGAAGTAGAGCAGCGCGCAGTTTCCCAGTGCGACGGTCGACGTTGACAACGCGAGCCCGCGCTCCTGCATAACGCTCACAAGCGACCAGTTCATCACGAAGTTCGTGAGCATCGACGCCAGGCTGATTATCATCGGCGTGCGCGCGTCGCCAAGCGCATAAAACGCGGGGGCGAGGATCTTGATCGCGGCATACCCCGTCAAGCCTGCAGCAAAAAAGGCCAACGCTGACGCGGTGTGTTCGGTGTCTGCGGGTCCGAAGTGTCCGCGTTCATAGATCAACGCGATAATCGGCCGACCGAGGACGATCAACCCGACAGCAGACGGAATGGTCAGCAGAAACGCCAGGCGTATCGAACTCGCGAGCGTATGCCGGAAGTCCGCTTCGTCTTTTCGCGCAGCGCTTCGTGAGATTGCCGGTAGAGTAGCGGTCGCAATCGCAACACCAAACACGCCGATCGGAAACTGCATGAGCCGGAACGCGTAGCTGAGCCATGAAACCGGACCGGTACCTGGAATGTTCGACGCGAAGTTGCTGTTGATCAGTACGTTCACCTGCACAGCTGCGCCGCCGATCACCGCAGGTCCCATCAATCCGAACATCCGTCGTACGCCTGGATCCCTGAAGCTGAGCATCGGTCGATACCTGAAGCCGGCTCGCCGCAGACTCGGCCACTGAACCGCATATTGTAAGAAGCCTCCTATCAATACTCCGTAGGCCATCCCGACGATTCCCTCAGTGGGTTTGTCGACGATCGCGCGAATCGGGTGGGAGAAGGTCGGGTCAGTCAGTAGCGCAGCGACAGACACCCCGCCGATGATCGAACCAATGTTGAAGAAAGAAGAGGACAGCGCTGGTATTCCAAACCGATCGCGTGCGTTCAAAACTCCCATCGCCTGCGCGGCGAGCGCGACTAGCAAAATGAAAGGCATCATTATTCGCGTCAGGCGAACGGTCAGCTCGAATTTGCCCGGGTCTGCTTGAAAACCTGGAGCGATGAACACGACGAGAGGTTCAGCGAACACGACCCCGAGGACGACGAACGTTCCGAGCACAACAATGAGACTGGTCGCTACGAGATTCGAAAGTCGGAAGGCTTCCTTCTCGTCTTTGTTGATCAAGTAGTCCGAGAAGACCGGAACGAAAGCGCTGGACAGGGCGCCTTCGGCGAAGAGATCGCGGAGCAGGTTCGGGATCCGGAACGCAATGACGTACGCATCGTTCGCAAAGCTCTTCGATGCGCCGAAGAAGTATGCGAACACCATTTCGCGAACGAGCCCTAGCACTCGGCTGGCCATTACAGCCAGGCTCACGACTCCAGCCGAGCGGGCGACGCTTGATCGTTTTCGTGGAGCTACTGGCTTCTCGCCGTCGTCCGGCGCGCTCGATTTCGAGTCAACGTGGTTCATGTCGGCGTTGCATTCTATCCGCATAATGAAAACTATCCAAGAACTAAGCGAGACTGTAACGATTGACTTCGTTGCAGCCGCGTTTGGGTGGGTTGTATGCAGCCGAGGATGGTTATTCGATCTCGAGTTCTTTGATGCGGGTTAGGAGCGTTTTGTAGCTGACGCCCAGGCGTTCGGCCGCGCGCGATTTGTTGTAATCGCATTCCTTGAGCGTTGCGGAGATCTTGCGCCGCTCCACGAGCCGTTGCGCCCGGCCGCTTACTTCGGAAAGCGAACCGCGCAGATCAAAGCCGTCGAGCAAGGCGGCCTGCTCGCGCGCCGAATAGTCTGCAGGTGGGCTGATGTTGAGGTCGGCTGAGGTGATCTCAGTGCCGCGAGCCAAGATGCACGCGCGCTCGATGCAGTTCTCAAGCTCGCGTACATTACCGGGCCAGTCGTATTCCTCGAGCGCACAGACGCATTCGTCTGTCAGCTTAAGCGGCGCGCGGCGCAGTTCGCGGCCATACTTCGCAGCGAAGAACGCCGCGAGTTGACCTATGTCGGATCGCCGTTCGCGCAGTGCAGGTATGTTGACAGGGAACACGGCTAGGCGGAAATAGAGATCTTCCCGAAACTGCTTGGCTGCGACCGTCGCCTTCAAGTCGCGATTAGTCGCCGCGATGACCCGCGCGTCGACCTCGATATCGGCTGAGCCGCCAAGCCGGTTGATCTTCCGCTCCTCAAGCACGCGCAAAAGCTTCGACTGTACGGCAGGCGCAACCTCGCTTATCTCATCCAGAAAAATTGTTCCTCTAGCGGCGAGTTCGAACTTACCGACTCGCCGTTGGTCAGCGCCAGTGTATGCGCCCTTCTCGTGACCGAACAACTCATTCTCGATCAACGTCTCTGGAATCGCGGCGCAATTGATTGCGATGAAGGGTGCGTCGCGCCGCTGGCTGATATGGTGTACTGCTCGCGCGAACAGTTCTTTGCCGGTTCCGGACTCGCCTAGCAGAAGGACGGTCGTTGGAGTCGACGCGACTTGTTGTATCTCGCGGCCAACTCTCTGCATCGCCGTCGAGTCGCCGATTATCTTCGGGAATCCGTAGCGCCGCGCATAGTCATCTTTGAGCAGGACGTTCTCGGCCCGAAGCCTGGTCTCCTCGAGTGCGCGTTGCACAAGCAAAAGCAGATGACGGCTGTCGACCGGCTTTTGTAGGAACTCGTACGCGCCTTCCTTCATCGCCTGGACCGCTTCATCGATAGTCCCATACGCGGTCAGCATGATCACTGCCGTGTCCGCATCCGCTGCCTTGGCGGCGCGCAATACTTCAAGCCCGTCGGCGCGCGGCATCTTCAGATCGGTTAGAACAAGATTGTAGCGGCTTTCGTTGAGCCTGCGTCTCGCTTCGGCGCCATCGCGAGCTTCATCGACCGAGTGGCCGGCGTTCTGAAGCGTCAGGCGCAACATTTGTCTGAGGCTGTCTTTGTCTTCTACGAGGAGTATCTCGGCCATCGACATAGCTATCTTATCTGAACAAGCCCGGCGGCACGCCGGCTCGCCGGGCTTCCTCTCGGAGAGCATAGATGTCGTTTTGAGCTTGCGTCTGCGCCGCGCGAGCCTCATCCAACTTCTGCTGTGCTTCGTCGCGATCCTTCTGTAGTTGAGCGGCAAAGAAACTGTCGCCGCCAGTACTGCGGCCGTTCTTGTCTTTGCCACCGCTGTTTGTCGAGATCTGTTGGTTCAGGTCACGGACGCGGTTGTCGTAGAGCTGAACGCGTCGTTGTGCGTTCTCGAGCGCCTCGGTGAGTTTGCCGAACTGAGTGCGATAATACTCCTCGTTCGGTTTTCCTTCTTCAGAGGTCGCCTTCGGCGCTTCGCCTTCGGTGAAACCCTTTTGCCTGCCGTACTCATCCAATTGCGCGGCGTCATCGGCGGCGCTGCGCGCCTGGGCTCGAAGCTCTGGCAGTCGCTGGCCGGCCTGACCAAGTTCAGCGGCGGTATCGTTGCGGTACCTGGCGCTCTGGCCTGACGTACCGAGCTCGTTACGAAGCGCGGTGATTCGAAGTTCGGCCTCGTCGGCGGCGCGCTCCAGCTCCTTCGCCCGGTTGCGTGCTTTGACAACTCGGTCTCGCCATGAAGACTCTTCATCGCTCACCTTGACTTCGGTTGCTTTGGGTTGACCTGTCTTTGGCTCTGCCGCGTCCGCCTTGGCCGCGCCTTCTGGCTTTGCCGCAGCCTCGTTCGACTCCGCGGATGGCTGGTCTGTGGGCGGGCGGACGTCATCGGTGGTGAGCCTTGGCGCCTTCTGCCTTGCGGGCGCCGGCTGTTGAACCGCAGCCGCAGTGAGCCACAGGAGCAGAACGAGCGCGAGCGCATAGGTGAGTTGATGAAGAAGGCTTCTCATAACTGTAGCTCCATCTTGATTAGCTTAGTTACTACAGGAAAGGGGCAGGCTGCCGAGAGGATACCCCAGGCATGCATGAGGCACAAGAGTAAACGTTGTTTTGGATAACGATAAGTTGGATTGTAGCGCCGGAGGGGCTGCTCGTCGCCGCGATGACAACGGGCGCGAGAATCGACTGGGGGCTTAGGAGCCGTCAAATTGACACCCCCACAGCGCCATGCTAGTTTGACGGCGTGCCTGCCAGTAAGAGAAGCGCCCTTCGCAATCTGCTAGAGTTTGTTCCTGCGTGGTTGCTGCTGAAGCTGTTCCTGCTTCTGCCCCGGAACGGCGCGATCTTCGCGGGAAAACTGATCGCAATCGCCGTCTACCACTTGCACGGCAGGCTCCGGCGCGTGGGTTATAGAAACCTCGCGCTCGCGATGCCCGAACTCGAGCCAGCCGAGCGGCGTGTTATCGTCCGGCGAGTTTTCATGAATCTCGGGAGACTATTGGGCGAGTTCTCGCAGTTTCCGAAGATTACACGGCAAAACATAGCAAAGTTCGTCGAGTACGATGGGCAGGAGAATTACAGCCGCGCCTCTAAGCGCGGGCGAGGTGTGCTGATGCTGACCGGACACGTAGGGGCTTGGGAGTTGTGCGCGTTCGCTCAAGGAGTCTATGGCCACCCGCTGAGCTTCCTGGTTCGGCCGCTTGATAATCCGCTCTTGAATCGAATGGTCAGTCGCTACCGCGAGCTTTCGGGCAACCGCACGATAGACAAGAACAGGGCGGTTAAGCCTGTGCTCGAGATTCTGAGGCGCGGCCAGGATGTAGGATTGTTGATCGACGTAAACACGCTGCCGGATCAAGGTGTGTTCTGCGACTTCTTCGGCACACCGGCTTGTTCTACTACCGGGCTTGCAGTGTTCGCGCTGCGCGCTGACGCGCCGGTCGTCCCAGGGTTCTTGATTTGGGACGAGCGGTTGAGGAAACACCGTCTTCGCTTCGAGCCTGAGATACCGCTGATTCGGACCGGCGACTTCAAGGAGGAAGTCATTGTCAACACAGCTCGGTTCACGAAGGTGATCGAGGAGTACGCCCGGCGCTATCCAGATCAGTGGCTGTGGGTCCATAAGCGATGGCACACACGACAAGGAGGCGACCCCGACCTCTACAGTAGCGAAGAAAGCGGGCGTGATCGAAGCACGTCGGTGAAGATCGAGGTGCAGGTCTAATGAGGAAAAGAACGCCCGGCTCGCCCGTTATCAGATTGTGCCGGTCCTATTGTAGTCATCCTCGAATCGCGTAATGTCGTCCTCACCAAGATAGTCTCCGCACTGGACCTCGATAAAGATCAACGGGCCTGTTCCGGGATTAGCGACCCTATGTTTGGTCCGGGGCGGAATGAGCGCTTCCTCATTCGTGCGCAACCGGATCTCACGTTCCTCCAATGTGACTATCGCTTCGCCGATAACAATCACCCAGTGCTCGCTGCGGCTCTGATGCATCTGCAGGCTAAGGCGGTGACCTGGGTTCACTTCAATGCGCTTCACTTTGTAGCCCTTGCCTTCCGCGATCACTTCGTATGTGCCCCAGGGGCGTTCGTCGTTTTCGATGGACATAGCGTAAATGATTTTACACCAGTCGGCGGGATGACTTCACGAAAAGTGAGTGGACGACAACGGAGCAGAAAGAAAAAGGGGATGGTTGCCCATCCCCGCGTTCTCACACAGAGAACCCCCGTTTTGCGTAGCGGCGATTTACTATCTCTTCTTCGCGCCCTTCTTAGCCGCTTTTTTCGGAGCGGCTTTCTTCTTAGCGCCGCCTTTCTTTGCAGTTGCCATAGTGTGCTTCTCCTTTCGTTAATTTTTTACCTCGTACACAAGATGCTGTAGCATTGCTACTCTTGTATACTAACGTAAATGTTATACAACATATTGTTGTATATATTTGCTTCGCAGATTCTTGTCAACGTTTTTTTTCGCAAAGCAGCGAGCTAAAAGCGCGAGTGACTGCCCGATCCTTGAAAGCGGCTGCCAGAGCCAGTTTCAAGACTGCGCTTCCAGCACGGCGTTTGTACGCGATCGGCTTCTTCGCGGAGCGCTTCGCGAATAAAACGGCATGACTTTGGAAATTGCGATGAGGACGTAACAGGCTCCCAGAGCCAGTTGTGTGGCCGGTGCCTCGAAACTGGCTCGGGGAGCCTATTCTGTGACATCGGTGCGAAAGCGGCCTCGTTCGTGATTTGTTAGGTGGTCGCGAGCGGTTTTGAATCAATTGACTGAGTTCATCAGCGGCAGATAATATCGTGAGCGATGTCAGCAGGCACTGTCGATTTGCATACTCACACGACGCACTCTGACGGCAGCGCGACTCCCGAAGAGTTGATCGGGTTGGCAAGCGCGCGGCAAGCTCGTGCTGTAGCGATCACTGATCACGATACGGTGTCCGCGATCGTAGAAGCTCGAGCAGCGGCAGAGCGATTCGGAATCGAGTTTGTCGCAGGAATTGAGATCAGCGCGGAGTATTCTCCCGGAACTATGCACATACTCGGCTATTGCATTGACGACGGGTCGACCGCGCTCGCAGTCAGACTCGCCGAGTTGCAGGAAGCGCGTGATAGAAGAAATCCACAGATCGCAAGCCGGCTGCGATCGCTGGGATTTGACATCAGCTATGACGAAGTCGTTGAGCTGGCGGGGAACCAGGTAGTCGGCAGACCGCATTTTGCGAGGTTGATGATCGAGAGAGGTTATGTCGCAAGTATGCAGGAGGCGTTCGATCGGTTTTTGAAGAAGGGCGCGGATGCGTACGTCGGAAAAGCCCGGCTCTCGCCGCGTGAGTCGATTGCCCTGATCCACGAAGCAGGCGGAGTTGCAGTTCTCGCGCATCCTTATCAGTTGAATCCTTCTTCTCGCGAAGAAGTGGACCAGATTGTCGGTGAACTTGCGGGCTTGGGGTTGGATGGCATAGAAGCGTTTTATAGCCGGCACAGCGCGGCTGAACGGGCAAGCTACTCAGAGGTTGCGACGCGCCACGGATTGTTGATCACCGGAGGGAGCGATTATCACGGAAGCTACAAGCCCGATATAAGCATCGTGACCGGGCTCGGCGACTTGGATGTTCCTTACGAATTATTGGAAGCAGTAAAGGCACGAGCAGCCGCCCGGTCGAAACGGCCACAAGCCAATGAGGCTCAGGGTTTGGCGTAGTCACAGCGATTCGTTTGGGTATTGATCCTTTTTGCAGAGCAAGGGCAAAGCAGGATTATTGGTGGGCCGCAGTCATATGCAAGATGATCCGAACATCGAAGATCTAGTTTCGCAAGTCACCGACGTTATTCTGTCGCGGCTCGGCGCCTCGCCGGCAACCGACTGCCGCTTGCACCACGACGAATGTTTTGTGAAGTGCCCGGATCGCATGCACTCTCTGATTGCCGAGGGCGGCGTGCGGTTCGGCCTTACGGGAGCGGAAAGCGAAGCTGCCCGCGAGGTCGCGCGGTACATCGATCATACCTTGCTCAAACCGGATGCAACTCGCGACGACATACTGAAAGTCTGCGAAGAAGGGGTGCGATACGGATTCGCATCGGTCTGCATAAACCCTATCTGGGTCCGCGAAGCGGCCTGCGCTCTCCGGGGAAGCGGCGTGAAGGTTTGCACAGTGATCGGGTTTCCGCTTGGTGCGAACGCGCCGGATACCAAATCCTACGAAGCAAGACGCGCGATCTTCGATGGTGCTAGCGAGCTTGATATGGTGATCAATGTCGGCGCGCTGAAGTCCGGCGATCACGACCTCGTGTCACGAGACATCAAGGGCATTGTCGAGGTCGCTCACGAGGTTGGATACATTTGCAAGGTGATAATTGAAACTGCCTTGCTGAGTGACGATGAAAAGGTCAGTGCGTGTTTGATTGCGAAAGAAGCGGGCGCCGATTTCGTGAAGACCTCGACCGGATTCAGCTCGGGAGGAGCTACGGCTGCGGACGTCGCATTGATGCGCCGCGCAGTCGGCGGCCAGATGGGCGTGAAAGCCTCGGGCGGAGTTCGCGACTTGAAACAAGCGCAGGAGATGATAAGGGCGGGAGCAACGCGCATCGGCGCAAGCGTCGGCGTCAAGATCATCCAGGAAGTCGCGGGCTCGCCGGCTTCTGCACGCGGCCACTCGTCCCATTCTTATTGAGTGAGAGGTTGCTCGATCGAGAACGCTCGACCGGAAAACAAGCGGCGCGGCTCACTAACATTCTGAGCCGCGCCGCTTGCGTGGTTACTGGAACCTTTCACTCTCTCAATAAGCCCACCGCGAAAGGACTGAACCGACGGTATAGCCCGCGCCAACAGCCGCGAACACCACAAGCTTACCTTTCGTCAACCTCCCGTCGTCGATCGCGTCTCCAATCGCGAGCGGGATCGTAGCAGCCGTGGTGTTTCCGAACTTGTTTATGTTCCTGACCACCTTGTTCTCATCGAGACCGAGCTTTTCAGCGGCGGCGTTTATGATGCGCAGGTTGGCTTGATGCGCGATGAACAGGTCAAGGTCGGTGCTTTGGAGTCCATTGCGCTGAAGTATCCCGCGACTTATCTCGCCCATCTTGCGCACAGCGTACTTGAAGACCGGCTGGCCATCCTGATGGACGTAATGCATCTTCTTATCAACCGTCTCGTGCGACGCAGGGTGAAGGCTGCCACCAGCGGGCATATACAGAAACTCGCCGCCCGACCCATCCACCTCGTGAAGGTAGTCGAGAATTCCGAATTCCTCTTCCGCGCTCGGTTCGAGCAGCACGGCGCCCGCGGCGTCGCCGAACAACACGCAAGTTGAGCGATCGTCGGGGTTTGTTATCGACGACATCACGTCCGCGCCGACCACAACGACCTTATCGTGCGCGCCCGACGCGATAAACTGCGCGCCAACTGTCAGGGCATAAAGAAACCCCGAGCAGGCAGCGGAAACGTCGAACCCCCACGCGCGAGTTGCTCGAACTTTATTCTGCACAACGCAAGCGGTCGCCGGGAAGAACATGTCGGGTGTGACAGTGGCGATTATTATCAGTTCGATCTCATCGGCCTCGATTCCGCGATTCTTGAGGAGATCGGCTACGGCCTGCGCCGCGAGCTCTGAGGTAGGCGTCCCGGGTTCGACCCAGTGGCGCTCGACGATGCCAGTCCGCGAAACCACCCAATCATGATTTGTATCGACTCGCTTTGCGAGGTCGTGGTTGGTAACGACCTTCGGCGGAACGTAGCGGCCCAGGGCGGTTATCTTGGCTCTGCGCGTTGCTCTCATCTCGCTCCCGTCCTCCGCTCATCTCGCCACCACGGTGGCCATGCGGGCTAATCAGTCATTCGATTTGAGCCTCGATACTAGCACTCGCATGTTTTCCGTCGCAAGCATGCGAGCGGGACAAGCCGCGCCGGGTGTGAGGACAATTGTTCGCCGCATTCAGTTGTGATATACGCTAAGGCGTCGAAGTCAAAGCCCCCGACGTTGGGGGGATTGGCGGAGCACAAGAAAAGGTTGTATCCGTACAGGTAAGGGTAGTCTGTTGGCGCCCCTTCGCCGCAGGGATGCGGTGTGTAAGGTAGCGACGAGGCTTATAGCCCAACCAAAGGAGAAAACGTATGGCAGTGCATTCGGATTCGAACGTGAGCGTAAAGCAACTGATCCTCATTCCGAGTGTGATCACCCTCGCGGTCACGCTGCTGCGTCTGATCGGCGAACTACAGCACTGGCCTACAGCGTTGTTCAACAGGTCAGCTGGTGGCGTCGGTTCGATCATCGGCATCGTCTGGCTACCACTTGTGTTTGGCATCTATTTCGCGCTCAAGCTTTCGGACGCAGGCGAAACTCCGGCTAGGGTGGGTCGCACGATCGCCTATGCTTTGATTGGAGCGGTGCTGGTGTTCGGGGGCACAGTTCTGATTGCGCCGGCCGACGCTACGAACATAGTGTTTCCGGGTAAGGAGATCGTAGGTCTTGTCCTGATGGTGGGCGGCGCAGTTCTTCCCTTTTTCGCCTGGTCGGCTCTCGCCAAGGTTCTGATCGCTTATGGCTATGCGGCTCGCATCCCGGTACTGATCATCATGTATTTCTCGATCAAGGGGGACTGGGATACCCACTACAGCCTCGGACCTCCAGGAGTTGAGTTCCCGAGCTTTTGGTCAAAGTTCATACAGATCGCGGTCCTTCCGCAGATGATTTTTTGGGTTGCATTCACGATCGTGGCGGGATCACTCGCGGGAGGCATCACGGTGGCCGCGCGTCGCCGCAAGAGTACGGCCGAGCAAGCCGCTTAGCACTTATTAAGCATAGCGGCTTACTAACACTGATGATGGCCGCCGAGCGCCCTTCGGTCGGTGGCCGCCGCTTCTTTTGGGTTCCCGGCGATAGCTAATCGTAATACTCGAGCCCGAGGTGAGTGATCAACTCCTCGCCTCTCATATGGCGGAGCGTGTTCTTGAGCTTCATCAACTGAATGAACAGGTCGTGTTCTGGATACAATCCCGGCGCGGTCATCGGGCTCTTGAAGTAAAACGAGAGCCACTCCTGGACGCCGCGCATGCCCGCGCGCTTCGCAAGATCCATGAACAGCGCGAGGTCCAGCACGATCGGCGCCGCAAGGATCGAGTCGCGGCACAGAAAGTCGATCTTGATCTGCATCGGATAACCGAGCCAGCCGAAGATATCAATACTATCCCAGCCTTCTTTGTTGTCGCCGCGCGGCGGATAATAGTTGATCCGCACGATATGGCTGAAGTCTTTGTACAGCGTCGGGTACACGTCAGGCTGCAGGATGTATTCGAGCACCGATAGCTTCGACTCTTCTTTCGTCTTGAATGATTCGGGATCATCAAGCACTTCGCCGTCACGGTTGCCGAGGATGTTAGTCGAGAACCAGCCGTGCAGCCCGAGCAGTCGCGACTTCAGGCCAGGCGCGATGATTGTTTTCATCAGAGTCTGCCCCGTCTTAAAGTCTTTGCCACACACCGGGAGTCCCTGATCAACAGCAAGCTTCGTCAAAGCGGGGACATCGACGGTGAGGTTGGGCGCCCCGTTCGCGAAGGGCACTCCCGATTTCAGGGCCGCGTAAGCGTAGATCATCGAAGGCGCAATTGCCTCGCTGTTCTCACGCATTGCACGCTCAAACGATGCGATGTCTTCGTGCTCTTCGCTGGGTTGCTTGAAGATCTCAGTCGAAGCGCACCAGACCATCACCAGTCGATCGCAGCCGTTGGCGCGCTTGAAGTTCTCGATGTCTTGCATCAGCTGTTCAGCGAGTTCCATCTTGTCCACACCCTGTTTGACGTGAGTGCCATTGAGCCGCTTGACGTAGCGCTGGTCGAAAACCGCTTTCATCGGTTTGACGGCCTGAAGCTGCGGCTTGAGCTGATTGACAAGGTCGCGCTCGAGGACGCCCGCGTGGAGCGCTGCCTCGTAGGCGTCCTCTTCGAAGATGTCCCACGCGCCGAAAACCAGATCGTCGATCGATGCGAGCGGCACGAAATCGCGGACCAACGGCACGCGATTGTCTGTTCGCTTGCCTAGTCGAATGGTCCCCATCTGAGTGAGGGACCCGATTGGTTCGGCGATACCGCGCTTGATGGCTTCGACGCCGGCGATGAAGGTTGTGCTCACAGCGCCCAGCCCCACCAGCAACACCCCGAGCTTGCCCTTCGGTTCTTCGATCTCAATCGCTGTCCTTTGAGTTTGATTTGGCATTGAATGAGCTCCTTTCGAGAGGTAAAACGGTCCCGCGCTTGAAGAGAAGACCCTAAATTCAATCAAATGAACTAAGCAAAGTCTTGCGCTTTGTTGCTGAGTTTTAGCGCTCGGTTGCCGAAGTGGCATCAACTTTAAGTCTGTGCACCTCCTCTTCTACGGATGCAGTAATGACACGGACTAAAGTCTGGTGCGCGGATGGGCATCCCCGGTGTACTCACGGAGCACTAAGGATTAGGTGGTGAGTATTAAACTAAAGGTGCAAGCCGGAGCCGCGTGAGTCATTCTACGAATGGAGGCTTGCGGTCAGGACACGCGCTTGATTGGAACGCTGATTAGCATCAAGTCGTAAGAGCTTTGAGACGTTTAGCCTTGACATCGGCGAGAGTGCCAAGTGAGAATACGAGAAGCCATCTCAATCAATCGTTGCTGAAGATGGCGCATTAACAGGATGTGTAGAGGGATCCTTCCCTCTGTGACCTCTGAGCCAGTGCGGCCAATACCGTAGAGAGCAGCATCAGGCTTCTGGAGAGAGGAAATGGCAGAGAAAGTATTATTTGAAAGCTCCTTCCTGAATGAACCGTCGATTTTTTCCCGACTTTTTAAGATTCTGCGGGAGGCCGCGCGCGATTTTGCGGCCGACCCGGTAAGATTCACAACTTCACTCTTCAAGGGCGATGGGCTTGGGGGTCGGACCCGACAGGATCGCATGATGTTGGGTATGGCAGTCGGGATCTTGACCTTCTGTACATTGTTCATAGTGTTCGTCTTGGGGCCACAGATCTGGCGGCTGCTGTTCGGCGGGTCCGGAGTCCAGGCGCAGACGGAACTTGAAGTCCACATGATCAACCCTGATGACTTCAAACCGCAGCAGATCGAGATGCCCAAAGCCGAGAAGAAAGCTGGCGGCGGCGGCGGCGGTGGAAGAAACACGCCAACGCCGGCGTCGAAGGGTCAGTTGCCCAAGTTTTCTCTTACGCCTCCACTCATAGCGCCACGACCCGAGCCAACTCCGCGGCCTCCATCATTGCCAGTTCCTGAGACCGTAATGGTTGATCCACGGCTTGAGCCGAAGCGCGATGAACTCGCGGTGACCGGCCTACCGACCGGTGTGCCGGGTCCGCCTTCGGCTGGTCCCGGTTCAGGCGGCGGAATGGGCGACGGTAAGGGTGGCGGCATGGGTCCGGGCGACGGGCGAGGCTACGGCCCAGGCACTGGATTCAACACTGGTGGCGGCGACCCGCGGCTTGGCGGCGGGAGCGGCGCGCCTGCTACAAACGTCGACCAGAAACCCATACAACTGAACAGCCCACAGCCGCGATATACGGAAGATGCGCGCAAGAACAAGATTCAGGGCACTGTCACCGCACGTTTGTTGATCGGTTCGGATGGTGTGGTTAAGCGCGTGACGATAACTCGCGGGTTGCCAGACGGATTAGACGAACAAGCGATACAGGCCGCCTACCAGTTGAGATTCAAGCCGGCGATGAAGAACGGCCAGCCGGTGGCTTACCAGATGGCCGTATTGATAGAGTTCAACTTGAGGTAGCGCCGATTTGTGGTGAGGGCCGCGAGTGATCGTGGCCCTCGCTTGTGTAAGCTATGCCCTTCCGCTTGTGTGGCTCACCTCAAAATGGCTTCAGTAGTGACAACGGAGTTTGTTAGAACCATCCCCGCCGATGCCCCGCCTTTCTCATTAATCGAACAACAGAGCTTACTCTCGCGACTGATTCAAGCGCTTGAAGCCGCGATCGGTGAACTATTCGGTGATCCTCGTGGCTTCATCCGGGATCTGCTTTCTGCGGACACGAAAGACGAAAAGCGCCGCCAACGAATCTATCTAGGGTTGGCCTGCGCCGTCGTGATCCACGTTGCGCTGATCGTGCTGATTGCGATGCTCAGATGGCCACCCGCTGAACAACCTCAGTACACGGTGATATTCCCGGAACGCTCACCATTAATCGACGCACCCCCGATTGAAGATGCGGCGTCAAGCAAACCGGAGACGCCGAAGGGTAGTAACGGAGGCGGCGGCGGCGGACAGCACACGTTGGCAGCCCCGTCGAAAGGTGAGGCGCCGCCGATGATGCCTCTGCCACAGATCGTCAACATGAATCCGTCCAACATCCCCGAACCCTCGCTATCCGTTAGCCCAACGGTTGTGGGCCCGGCAAGCCCGCCGCCGCCTCCTGCTCCGATTGGAGACCCCACCGGCAAGAGCGGAGACTTCTCCGGTGGCCCGGGTGGCGGAGGCGGCGTTGGCGGCGGCAAGGGCACGGGAGTTGGAGGCGGGAAAGACGCCGGCACGGGGACCGGCAGCAGAGGTGGAGGAGGTGGAGGGCCCGCCGGTTTGCCAGATGGTTCCGGAACAAACATACCTAGCGCCATTGATATCAACGATATCAAGGTGTTCCGGGGCTACCGACCCTGGACGTGGATCCGCCAGCGGAGGGCGATAGTCACGCCCGAGGCGCAGGAAAACAAAGTGATGGGCACTGTTCTCTTGCGAGCAACCTTCAACGCGGACGGCACGATCACCGATATAGAGGTATTGATGCGTGTTGATTTCATGAACGAGGCGGCGGTGGAATCGCTACGGCGATCCACCTTTCGTCCAGCCACCATAGACGGGAAGCCCGTCACCGTACGCAGAGTTCAGATAAGGGTAGACGTGCACTATTAGCGGCTTCGAACCTACACAGTGATTTTATCGCGAAGTCTAGCTGCCGCCGTTTCCATTCGATAAAGCGCACGGCCTACGCTCGCTTTCGGTTTCAGTTCAAGCACAACAGAACAGTCATCGTCGATTTCTTGAGCGATCAGGGTCGCGCCGTTGTATTCGACAACCAGATGCGTCAGGCGTCCAAGCCCAGCCCTCGTCGCCGCCGCTCGGAACGTCTGCATCACGAATGCTACGTATGCTCCTCGGAGCCGCAACCGTTCGCTCCCTACTGATGCGCCCCATTGAACCGCCTCGCCGTCAGCCGCCACTATGATGGCGCCCGTTGCTCCATCGACGCTCGATACCAGTTCATTCAGCAGTAATTCGATCAACACCAGACGCCTTTCAAGCTTCAATACGTGCCCTGGTCTGATTATAAGCGATGTCGCGACCAGGTTCGAGCGCGCCAAGTCCTGACGCTGAATGATTTTCCAACTTTTTCGCGAGCGCATCAGTCTATACTATTGAAGCGGATGGGGGGTCTATCTTCGGATCAGTGGCGTGAGAGCGACTTGGAACTGAGCGATATTCAGATAATCGAACGCACGCTGGGAGGCGAAACCGACGCTTTCAACGTACTCGTTCGTCGCTGGGAGCGGCAGATCTACGGCCTCACGCTTCGAATGCTGGGCCGCGATGAGGAAGCCAAGGACGCGACACAGGAAACGTTTCTGTCCGCGTACCGCAATCTGTCGAAGTTCCGCGGTGAGGCGAAGTTCTCATCCTGGATTTATAGGATCGCTCTCAACATATGCAACACCAAGCTGAGAAGCCGATCGAAATTCACGATCTCGCTTGACGAGCAGCGGGAGGTGAGTGGGTTCGAGCTTGCAGCGGACACCGAGGATCTTGGCAGCGGCATTCAGCAGGAGCAGGTCACTCGACACGTGCGTCGCGCGCTGCAGGGGCTACCGCCGGAGATGCGGCAGGTAATCATAATGAAGGAATACGAAGGACTGAAGTTTTCGGAGATCGCCGAGGTACTCGGGATACCAATCTCGACGGTGAAGACGAGGATGTATACAGGACTCTCGGAGTTAAGAAAGCGGCTCGGGCACCTGCGAGAAGCTGTGTGACCATTGCCGGTGGAAAAAAGTACAGAAACGGTGGTGAAGAAATGAGCGACAAACAGAAGACACCAAACTGCGATATGCACGAGGCGTTGGTCTCGTATCTCTACAACGAAGCAACGTCCGAAGAAAGCGGCCGCGTCGAGGCACACCTCACCGAGTGCGCCGCGTGCAAACAGGAGCTGCATTCCTTCGAGCGCGTGCGAGGCATGCTTCAGCAGTGGCAGCTCGATGACCTGCCGGTCGTGCGCGTAGTTGCCGAACGAGCTTCAGTCGAGCGGTCGATGCTTGCCGCGCTTAAGGAATTACTGTCAGTGACTCCGCTCTGGGCGAAGGCACTTGGTGCTGTTGCGATGGCGATGTTGGTGCTCGCGGTAATCGGCACCGACGTGAGCATCGGCAAGGGCGGCGTTTCATTTCACGCGGATCTGTTGCGTCGCGATCGGACCGTTGAGCCTATCAATCCAGGCGATGGAAGGAACCCTGCGTCGCCGAATGGCTCCAACATCGAACAGGTACGAACTGACGTAAAGAGCCTGGTCAACCAGTTGATCGCCGAGAGCGAGCGCCAGCAAAGGGACGAAATCAAAGCGCAGCTGGTCAGCCTTGAATCGCAACTTCAAAGCATGCACTCGGCTGATCTGGCGAAGCTCACCACACGGATTCAAGAGCAACAGGCGAGGCTTAAGGCGATTCAGCAAGACATCGATCGCCGCGAGGGGCTTGATCTGACGGACATCCTCTTCAGCGAAGTGGGCAAGCCCGGCGAGCGATCAACCACCGGCGGCAGCGACTAGTCTCAAAGAATGTTTGCGGGATACCACGGCGCCCGTCGAAGAGCAGTTGGACCAGGTCTTGCGCGAGTCGGGGAGAGTTCACGCGAGACGGCGCGGGAAAAAGGGAGAGTTCACGCGCGTTATTGGCTCAGGTCATCGACGAGGCGCTGTGGTTACTCACAAAGGCTGAGGAGTGAGTGAAATAAACTCATCCTCAGCCTTTTCAATTCACGTCTTCCTCGCCCCAATCATGAAAATCGGCTAGAATCTTGCTCTCGATTCAGTTTCAAGCTTCAGCTTGCGTCAATCGCTGAAGTCCGAACCTTAGAAGCCAAGATCCGGGGGCCCGCTTCCGTAATGCAAGTGCTAGAACGAATCCGCGCGCGCGCAGCTTCCGCGCCAAAACACATCGTGTTGGCCGAAGGCGAAGACGAACGAACCATACGGGCAGCCTCGCTTTGCGTGCAGGCGCGTTTAGCTCAACTCACCCTGATCGGCGCCGAAGATGTGATTCGGGATAAGGCCTCGAAGATTGGCGCCGCTCTCACTGGAGTCTCGATACTCGATCATCGGCGGTCGTCCGACCGTGAGCAGTACGCCGCCCGCTACTACGAAGCGCGGCGAGCCAAAGGCGTCACCCTCGACGAAGCGCGGCGTCAAATGGATGACCCGCTCTATTTTGGGAACATGATGGTGAGGGAGGGGCGAGCCGACGGCACCGTGTCGGGCGCCACGCACACCACAGGGCACACGGTCGGCGCAGCGCTCAAGTGCATAGGGCCAAAGCCCGGACTGAGAATCGTTTCGAGCTTCTTCTTGATGGTCGTTCCGGCAAGCCAGTTTGGAGAGGGCGGCGCGTTTATCTTTGCTGACTGCGGCGTCGTCATCGACCCTTCGGCCTCCGAGCTTGCCGAGATCGCAATTGCGTCGGCGGACTCCGCTCGAGCTCTGCTTCAAGCCGAGCCGCGCGTGGCGATGCTCTCATTCTCGACCAAAGGCAGCGCAACTCATCCTCTGGTGGATAAGGTCATCGAGGCGACTCGCACCCTCCGCGCGCGCGCGCCTGAGCTACTGGTCGACGGCGAACTGCAAGCTGATGCCGCGCTCGTGCCCGCGGTAGGCCAGAGCAAAGCGCCCGGCAGCGCGGTTGCGGGTCGTGCGAATACGCTCGTCTTCCCGAATTTGGAAGCCGGCAACATCGGATATAAATTGGTCGAGCGTCTGGCGGGAGCAACTGCCATTGGCCCGATCTTGCAGGGGTTGGCTCATCCGGCAAATGACCTCTCGCGGGGCTGCAAGGCCGAAGATATTCGGGATGCTGTGGCAATAACCGCGGTTCAGGCTCAGGCGCTTTGAGAATCATCCATGTCTGATCCTAACCAGTACGAGTTCCCGGCGCTCAACGAAGAAGATGCCGACCCGAATCCATTCAAGCAATTCGAGAAGTGGTTCAAGGAGGCAGAAGCCTCCGTGCCGATCCTGCCCAACGCGATGACGCTGGCAACGGCGACGAAAGATGGCGTGGCTTCAGCGCGCGTTGTGCTGCTGAAGGACTTCGATGAGCTGGGCTTTGTCTTCTACACAAACTACCGAAGCCAGAAGGGCGGCGAGCTGGACGAGAATCCGATAGCCACACTTAGTTTCTATTGGGCAGAACCTTCGAGACAGGTGCGCATTACAGGGACGGCGACCCGGACCTCGCGTTCAGAGTCAGAAGCGTACTTTCACACCCGCCCGATCGACAGCCAGTTGGGCGCGTGGGCCTCAAATCAAAGTGAGGTGATCACCAGCCGCGAGGTGCTCGAGCGCAGGATGGAAGAACTGCTGAAAGAGTATGAGGGCAAGCGCATCCCGTTGCCGCCATACTGGGGAGGCTACCGGGTGGCGCCGTTCGTGTTCGAGTTCTGGCAGAATCGCCCGAGCCGCCTACACGACCGCCTTCGCTACAAGCTGGGTAGCGAAGGCGAGTGGATTATTGAAAGACTCGCGCCTTAGAATCACATCGGGACGAGCGGCACGCCGAAGTCAGGACGCGCGCTGTCGAACCTGACCGCAGCCGCGCCGAGTTCGATTCGTACGACTCGAGCCGGGTACTTCATCCACTTTTTCCCTCTCAATGGCAGATTGATGTAGACGTCGAGGCGGGTTCCCGCCGGCAGTGCGTTTGTGAGAGACAGGAGCGCGCCGCTGGAGCTGATGTTTCGCAGCATTCCGCTGTCGATGAAGCTGCCTCCATTGCTGTCGTCGCACTCTACTCGAACTTGCCAATCCACCTGAAACCGCTTAGCTCTTCTCCGTTCGATCAAAGGGCCTCCCGTGAACTTCAGACAGACTGTGTTGTAGACGGCTTGTTGCACTGCTGTTTTACCGCATCCTTCGACAAAATGAAATTGAAAAAGGACGTAGTCGTCCTTGATGAAAGAATAATCTTACAACCGGGGCAACACTCAATAGCACTGGCCACGTTTGAAAGAACTCTTAGAACCGGGTGGTGCTAAATCGACCCTCCGCCGGTGTCGGTGTGTTTGAGCGGCGCGGCATTCGCGATTCACAATGATTTCACATCGATTTCATTTGTTTTCGACTATGCGCCGCCGCTGATCTGAGCTAGAATCCAAGCTTCTCAGCACGAATTACTTCCATCACGCAAGAACTCAAGACCAGGTTGAAAGGAGTAGCCCCCAGTCTGTGGCGCACGGAAATAGATCAGGTCCTTCGTCCTTAATCGTGACGCGTTCCAGGTCGGGCTGTGCATAAGATGAAAAGAACTAATACCCCCAGCAGGAAACGTGAGCGCTCGGTTCCAAAGTCGGGAAAATGCACTCGAGCGAGGGTCGCGCAGGCGATCGAGTCGGCCCTCAAGATGAAATGGCCGCTGCTGGCGGTTGGGCTGACCGTAGCGCTGCTGTTCATCGTGAGTTCGGTAGGGCTACGACGAGTTTCCGCAGTCAGTATCGTATCCTTAGGAACCCCGGTCACCCAGAACTTCGATACGCTCGCCACCACCGGCACGACCAATGTCTGGGCAGACGACACTACACTCCCCGGTTGGTACGCACAGTTCACCGTGACGCCTACCAACCCGACGACTTATCGCGCGGACGCGGGCGGCAGCAACACAGGTGCGATTTACAGTTGGGGCACCGGCGCTAGCACCGAACGCGCGTTTGGCTCGGTCGCCTCCGGCACACCTGGCGACATCTACATCGCTCTCAAGCTGACCAATAACACCGGCTCGACGATCACCTCGCTCGACATCAGCTACACAGGCGAACAGTGGAGAAACGGCGGTAATGTGAGCGCCCACCAGTTGGACTTCCAGTATCAGACCGCAAGCCCGGGCGCAATTACGGACGCCAATACGCCTTCGACCGGGTGGACGGACTTCGATTCGTTGGACTTTGTCAGCCCGACAACCGGCGCGACCGCCGCCGCGCTCGACGGCAACGCGGCGGCCAATCGAACGGCCAAGTCGGCCAACCTGGTGGTGACCGTTAGTCCCGGTCAGGAGATTTGGCTTCGTTGGAAAGACATAAATGACGCCGGCAACGATCACGGCCTTGCGATCGACGATTTCTCGGTCACGGCCAACGGCGGAACGGGGACGCCGATTCTTAACATCGTCGACGTGACGCAGATCGAGGGCGACATCGGCACGACCACTTTCGCCTTAAACGTCAGTCTGACTGTTGCCGCCGGCGCGGGCGGCGTCAACTTCACTGTTAACACCGCCGACGGGACGACGAATCCCGCAAACGCCGGCAGCGACTATGTCGCCATCGTGAACGGCTCCGGCAGCATCTCGCAGGGGAATACGTCCACCACCGTCAACGTCACCGTCAACGGCGACACCACGCCCGAGCCAAACGAGACCTTCTTCGTCAACATTTCGAATATTACCGGCGCGAACGCGGGCGACGTGCAGGGGCTGGGCACGATCTCGAATGATGACTTCGCCGCTACGCCGATCCACACTATTCAAGGCAGCGGCAACACGTCGCCCTTTGCCGGTAACGTAGCAACAACAATCGGCGTCGTCACAGGTGTGAAGACCAACGGATTCTTCATCCAAGAGCCGGATGCGGGGGCTGATGCCAATCCAAACACATCGGAAGGCATCTTCGTGTTCACCTCATCCGCGCCGCCGTCTGCTGTTGCGGTTGGCAACTCGGTTGCGGTGATGGGCACCGTGCAGGAGTTCATTCCTTCTCAGGATCCGAACAGCCCGCCGGTGACGGAAATCGGTTTGTCGCCGACAGTGACTCTGCTTTCGACAGGTAATCCGCTTCCGGCAGCGATCATTCTAACCGCTGCCGACACGAGCCCGTCCGGAACCATCGAGCAGCTTGAGAGATTCGAAGGCATGCGCGTGCATGTCAATTCGCTGACCGCCATCGCGCCGACCCAGGGATCAATTACCGAATCAAGCGCAACCTCGAGCTCCAACGGCACCTTCTATGGCGTGATCACGGGAATCGCGCGCCCGTTCCGCGAGCCCGGAGTTGAGGTCCCTGACCCGCTGCCAGCCGGGTCCCCGTGCTGCGTGCCGCGCTTCGATGCTAATCCCGAACGTCTGCGCGTCGACAGCGACGGGCTGGTTGGAGGAACCCAGCTCGAGGTGACATCGGGCGCAATCGTCACCAACCTGACCGGGCCGCTCGATTATGCCTTCCGCACGTACACGATATTGCCGGATGTTGGAACTCCGCCTTCGGTCTCCGGCAACATCAGCGCCATACCGGTTCCCGTTCCGGCGACGAATGAGTTCACCGTCGCGTCGGCCAACCTTGAGCGGTTCTACGATACGGTTGATGATCCGGGTGGTGACGTGGTGCTGACCGTGACTGCGTTCAACAACAGGTTGAACAAAGCCTCACTAGCGATCCGAAACGTGATGCGTTCTCCCGACATCATCGGCGTGGAGGAAATGGAGCACCTGACGACCCTGCAGGCGCTTGCTACCAAGATCAACAACGATACGGTTGCGGGAGGCGGCGCGAATCCGAATTATCAAGGCTATCTTTCCGAGGGCAATGATGTGGGCGGCATCGATGTTGGGTTCCTTGTAAAGGCCTCACGCGTCACCGTGATCGACGTGACGCAGTTTGGCCTAACGACGATGTACACGGAGCCCGGCGGAGCGATGGCTCTGCTCAACGATCGCCCACCGCTGGTGCTGCGCGCGACCGTCAACGCGCCTAATCCAATGCTCGCGAGTTTTCCGATCACCGTAATCGTCAACCACCTGCGCTCGCTGAACGGGATTGACGATCCGACGGATGGGAATCGCGTTCGCACCAAGCGACGGGCGCAGGCCGAATTCCTGGCAAACCTCATACAGCCAAGGCAAGCGACTGAGAACATAGTCTCGGTCGGCGATTACAACGTCTTCGAGTTCAATGACGGGTATGTAGATGGCATTGGCACAATAAAAGGCACGCCGGCTCCCGCGAATGAAGTAGTGCTCGCAAGCAGCGATCTGGTCAATCCCGATCTCACCGACTTGATCGCCTTTGCCCCGGCGGATCAGAAGTACTCGTACAGTTTCGACGGCAACGCGCAGACGCTTGACCACGAGCTGATCACGGCGAATCTGCTAACGCGATTTGCTCACATCAACTACGCGCGCAACGACGCGGATTTCCCGGAGTCATTGCGGAATGATCCCAATCGGCCGGAGCGCATAACCGATCACGACTTGCCGGTGGCTTACTTCACGTTTCCAATTGCTTGCAATATCACCTGTCCGGCGAACATCACGCGTTCCAATGATTCGAACCAGTGCGGCGCTATAGTCACGTTCTCGCCGTCCAGTACCGGCGACTGCGGGATGATCACCTGCTCACCTGCGTCGGGCTCATTCTTCCCGATTGGCACAACATCCGTCACTTGTAGTTCCAGCACCGGGCAGAGCTGCTCGTTCAGCGTGACGGTCAACGATACACAGGCTCCGAATATCACTTGCCCGGGTAGCATCACCAGGCCCAATGATCCGAATCAATGCTCGGCTGTAGTGACTTATCCGGCGCCAATGGTGACCGATAATTGTCCAGGCACGTCGGGTGTGAAGGGCATAGGCGTAGTCGTGCCACCGCCGACGCCAGTGTGCACTCCGGCGTCGGGTTCGACCTTTCCGAAGGGCGTGACGACAGTGACTTGCACAGTGAATGACGTAGCAGGCAACCCGTCTTCTTGCAGCTTCACTGTCACCGTCAATGATACCCAAATGCCTACGATCACCTGTCCCGCGAACATCACGAGGCCCACTGACCCAAATCAATGCACCGCGGTAGTGACGTTTGCGCCCACCGTAAGCGACAACTGCTCGAGCGGCGCGGCTCTTACTCAGGCTTGCAGTCCGCCCTCGGGTTCGGCCTTCCCGAAGGGCACGACAAACGTGCTCTGTACGGTCAGTGACGCATCCGGCAATCAGGCGAGCTGCCCCTTCACAGTCACCGTGAACGATACCCAACCTCCGGCTTTCGTGAACGGTTGCCCGGCGAACGTCTTCACTGCGGCCGCCGCCTCGTGTCCGACAGCCACCAACAAGCTGATCAGTTATACCGCGCCTGCCGCGACAGACAACTGCCCGGGTGTGACGGTTATCTGCAACCCGCCCACTGGATCACCCTTCCCGGCCGGGACCACGACCGTGAATTGCACCGCATCAGATTCCTCCGGGAATTTTTTGAACTGCAGCTTCCAGGTGACCGTGTTCAGCGCGTGCCTCGTCGACGAGACCAACCCCCGAAACGTGGTTTTGTTCAACACGACCACCGGTGACTACATATTCTGCTGCAACGGAGTGGTAGTGGCCAGTGGCCGAGGGACGCTGAATGTGCGCGGATGCAGCCTAACCATAGATGAAGCGAAGGGAGCTCGCAGAGTCCGGATAACAGCCGACACCACCGCGAACAGCGGCGCCGGTGCGGGCTCTGCTTTCTTCCAGAACCTCGGAAGCCTCTCTTGTCAGATCACGGACCGGGCGATGGCTGGGAATAACTGTACCTGCAACTGAGGTCCAGGGAGCGGGCATCCCTGCCTGCTCCTGCCTTGGTCCAGAAGAGGCAGGCAAGGATGCCTGCGCTCCCAGGGAAAAAAGGGGAGCCCGAAGGCTCCCCAGAGGTACTCACACGAGGAAGACAGAAAGTCGTACTAGTGGTTCAAACTCAAAAACTGTAACGCAACTGCATGCGCCCGTAGCGACCCACCTGCGTGCCGACCGGGCCGCCGATGCCGCCGTCGTTCAACCGAACGTTGTTGAAGAACGGATTTGTCACATCGCCGTTGCTATTGTCGGCTCCCAGGAACGCCCAGGTGAAGTTGGGGTGGTTGAACACGTTGAAGAAATCAAAGCGCACTTCGAGCTTGTGGCCTTCAAACGGCAATCTGAACCCTTTGTTCAAGCTCAGATCCATCGTGTTGGTTATGTTCCCGCGCAGGATGTTGCGGCCCGCGATGTTACTGCGAATCGCCGGATCAACGATGTATCGGACATTCGCCGGATTCACCGGATCCCCGTTCGCATCAACGTAGCCCGTCGGCGACGAGGCGCCAAACAACGAGGCGAGTATGGCCACCGATGTCGGAGGCGCGTTGAGGTTCGCGATAGCCGGGCGGTCATTGGTATTTTCCAGATCGCCGTTCAGATCGATTCCTCCTACGAACGGCGTCTCGACCGCTCCGGACTGCAGTCGATAGATGCCTCCGATCGTCCAGAGGCCGGCGACTTGTCCCAGAACCCCGCGCTTCGGACCCGGCACATCGTAGATGAAAGACCAAACCCCGCGATGCGGAACATCGAAGCTAGCTACGCTGCGGTCGGTCCTGCGATCAAATGGATTGGATGCTCTGCTTGCGCCGCCCGAGGTGACGAAGACTTCGCTGT
This sequence comes from uncultured Clostridia bacterium, assembly GCA_964548075.1. Taxonomy (GTDB): domain Bacteria; phylum Acidobacteriota; class Blastocatellia; order UBA7656; family UBA7656; genus Onstottus_A. The sequence continues at coordinate 55,799 of CAZJQQ010000045.1, forward strand.
TCACGTCGTCTATCGCCTTCGAGTAGGTATAAGCAAAGCGGAAGAGCAGGCCGTTCTTCATCCCGCGCTCGACACGCGTTTGCAGCGAATGGTAGATCGAATCGCCGCCGTTTGTTCGAGGCACTATCGATCCGCGGTCGGTATGCAGCCGCACGCCATTCACCCCGGGGTTGAACTGCTCATTGATGAGCAGGCGAAGCCCGCGCGTTCCAACATACGCCGCATCGACGATGAAGTTGCCCGGCAGTTGGCGCTGAACATCCAGGTTCCAGGTCCAGGTCATCGGGTTGCGCAGGTTCGGGTCGATTGTGGTCACCGCCGCTCTCGGATTCGGAGAACCCGTCGCCGGCAATGAGTTCACGCCGGCATTCGCGAATCCCCGGCCGCCTACGGACGAGCCCAGGAGGGTGACTCCAAACGCGTTCGGAGGTGAAGCTGCGGTGTTACTCAGAATATTGTTGAAGAAGACATCGTAGCCGACTCCAACGCCGCCACGAATTACTGTCTTGCCTTCGCCGAACAGCCAGCTCGCGATGTTTGGTGTGTATGCGAAGCTCACCCTTGGAGCGAAGTTGTTGTTGTCAGCCTTCTGCTTCGCGACCGCGTCAAACGGTTGATCGAAGCCCGCGAACCCCGGGAACTGCACGACGTCGAAACTTGTCCCATAGTTTTCGTATCGAAGACCGAGATTCAAACTCAAGTTCGGCTTGACCCTCCAGGTGTCGTTGACGAAATACGCTTGCTGAAACGCATTGGGATGAGTCACCGGGCTCCCAAACGTAATCGCCGCGAATGTTCCCTGCGTTCCCGAGAAGGCATCGACGAAGTTGCCGAAAGCCGGGAACCCGCCGCCCGCCGAGAAAGTCAGCGTGCCCTGCGCGTTGAAGGGAACGAACTGCTTCGCTTTCTGCCGCATCATGTCCGTTCCGGCTCGGATCGTGTGCGCGCCGGTTGTGTAAGTGATCGTGTCCTGAATCTGATAGTTGTTGAACACTCGCCCTTGTGGGAAGAAGGTGGTCGTGAGACCCCCGAGTATGCCTACGCCGCTGATGGAAGCGCCGGAAAACAGGAACTGCGGCCCAAAGTTGAGAGCCGCCGGATCCTGGGCGCCGAACAATACGTTGAACCGTCCGTACGAAAACCTCAGCTCGTTGGTCATCCTCGACGAGAGAATGCGAGTGTAGTTGGAGTAAAAGTTCTGCACGCGCCCGGGAACATCGACGGCGAAGCCCTGAAACGGCGTGGGGAACTGGTTGGTGACCACCTGGTCATTGAAGATATAGCGCGCCGAGACGTTGTCCCTTTCACTCGGCGTCCAATCGACGCGGGCCAGAAGGTCATAGGTGTTGATTGGCGCGGGCGCGGCTGCCGTCACCGTTCCAAACTGCACGTCAGGCCGGCCGCCTCCCAGCGGCACGTTGAACACGTTGGTCGAGCCGCGAAGGCTCCCAACAACGCCAAGATAGCGATCCAGGTTCGCGCTCGCGCCTTGCGCGAAAAGCGAGCGAAGCGTGTCGAAGCCCTGTTGTGTAGGAATCACCGCCGAGCCGTTTGCGGCCCCGATGCGAGTCAGCGTCGGCTGAAACGTCCCGAAGAAAAACAGCTTGTCTTTCTTTATCGGCCCGCCAAATGAGAAGCCGAAGGAGTTCTGAATGTAGACGGGCACGGAGGTCAGCCCCTCGTTTGACTTCTGCCCCGCGCTCAACGACGAAAACGCGCTTGTGTCGATCACGTCGTAAGCAGAACCGTGGAACTGATTGGTGCCGCTCTTTGTGACGACGTTGATCACCGCGCCGCCGGCGCGGCCGTACTCGGCGGAGTTGTCGCCGCCCAGCACGGTCACTTCTTTGAATCCGTCGCGCAGCGCCGGTTGAAGCTGCTGGCCGGTGATCGAGTTGTCATTGTTATCGGCGCCGTCAATCAACTGGTTGTTGGCGCGCGCTCTCAACCCGTTGATGTTGAACTCGGTGCCCTGGACGAATCCGCCTGCGAGCACTCCGGGGTCGGTTACGCCCGGAAGCGTGAAGACGAGATTCACGGGATTGAGCGCGGCCACGGGCAGATCGACTATCTGGCGAGACTCGATTGTGCTTGCACGCGCGCCGTCCTGCTTTTGCAGGATGACCGTCGAATCCGCGTTCACATTAACCACTTCGGTCTGCGCGCCTACTTCCAGCGCGAAATCAGTCGTCGTGGCTTGCGCTGCTTCCACCGTGACGCTGTCGCGCGAGATCGTCTTGAAGCCACCAGCGGTGACCTCGATCTTGTATGATCCCGGGTCGACCGCGTCCAGACGGAACCCTCCTTCGGCCGACGTCTTTGTTTCGCGGGCGATGTTCGTAGCCTTGTTGGTGACCTTTACGGTGGCTCCATCGACGACCGCGCCGGACGGATCGGTGATGGTTCCAACGATTATTCCTTTGCTGGATTGCGCAAGAACTGAGTTACTGAATAGCGGCGGCAACAACCCCGATGTCATGAGAAGCGCCACCGTGTATGCGAGCGGTTTCATTTTTCTAAGGTGCCTCATTGTTTCTCCTTGATCGTGAGATATGTCTCTCTTTTTCCAGAGCGGGCTGAATTAGTTCAGCGATACTTTGCTCGCTGAATCGGCTGACAATAACCACGTGTCAGCCTTCTCGGCATTATCGAACTCTCACTTTCGCTATGCTGTCGTATGCGCCGAAGCGGCCTAATCCATTCAAGAATTTGATTCGGTCATACTCCGCCTCGGGTGAACAGCAATGTGCTCCGTCGAGTTTAGGTGCGGTAGACGAGGGATGAAACAACTTTGGGATGAAGGCACACAGTTGTGGGACGGAGTGGACGAAAAGACTGACGAGCAGAACATTTTCCATTTCTTATTTTCTATTTTCTATTTTTCATTTGATATTTGCCTGTGACTGATTTCCTTCAGTAACAAATAGAAAATAGAAAATGGAAAATGGAAAATGGAAAATGGAAAATGGTCCTTCCGTCTTATGGACCGAACCACACAACTCTAGAGTCTATGCTTTGGTCTCCCGAACTACGGCCTTGCAAACAGCCCCTTGCTCCAATTCGAGACATCGAGCCAGTTCAGATTGCTCATCACTTTGCCGAGCTTCCTGGTGCCGGGGTCATACACGTACATGCCTCTGCTGGTGATGGTGAATACGGGCACCTGGTACTTATTGGCAACCACTATGTCTTCATCCTGCGGCTTCGGATCGGATGCGTTTGGATGAGTGTGCACGATCGCGATCGTTGCCGGGTGCCAGCGAAACGAGAACCGTCTGTGCTCGTTGGTTGAGCCCATCTCCCTGCCGCTGTAGCCGCCATCGGCCATTCGCAGAATGAGCACCACACCTTCCAGAGGCAAAGAACCGTTACCCGAGCGCCGCCACGCTTTGCCAAACGCTTCAACCATTTGCTTGTCAAACTTCGAAATCGCGAAGTCGGCGCCTCGCGGGAGGACGGCCCGGTTCGCGTGTGCTCTCGCCTCTTCGACGGCATCCGAAAGCGCTGTGGATAGAGTGATGGTTATGTCAAAGCTCTGTGCCGGCGATGCTGCAGCCGCCAGCACGAGGGCGGATGTGAGAACTTGCACAATCCTTTTCATGACCAACTCCAACGGGTCAAGCTCTGCCGCGCTGAACCAGGTTGCCGCCTCCGACTTTGGCGCGGGCTTTAACAACGCGCGCGTTCCCGCCCGAACGCGCGCCTGTTAGCTTGGAGTTTAGGTGGACTGCTTTCTTGGAAGAACGACTTTGGGATGAAGCTGTTGGACTTTGTGATGGTCTGACCGAAAATCGTGACGAGCACGATCACACTCAGAGCGGTCTTCCCAACAAGTCGTGCAGCTTTTCTCGGTACGTGCGCGACAGCGTCAATTGAACGCCCTCGCCGAGGATGATGCGATATTCGCCGTGGAACCAGGGCTGCAGTTCGGTGATGCGATCGATGTTGACGATGGCAGACCGGTGAACGCGTATGAACATCTTCGGATCGAGCTGCGACTCCAGCGCGCTTATCGTGTCTCGCAGCAGATACGACTCCTTACCCGCGTGAAGCCGCACGTAGTTTCCTTCGGCTTCGAGCCAGTCGATCTCTTCGGCCTTCATGAAGAATACGTGGCCGTTCATTTTGATGACCAGGCGTTCCAGGTGCACGGGCCTGGTTTTGATCTCCTCGAGCGCGCTTAGAATCCGCTCACTCAACGCATCACTCCGCTGGCTCGATATCTGCGCCTTCGCGCGATCGAGCGCCTTGTCGAAGCGTTCCTGATCGAACGGCTTCAGCAAGTAATCCAGCGCGTACACCTCAAACGCGCGCACTGCGTATTGATCGTACGCAGTCACGAAAATGATTGTGGGTATCCGCTCTGGTGGGAGCGCTTCGAGCACGGCGAACCCATCGATGCCCGGCATTTCGACGTCAAGGAAGACAAGGTCAGGTGAGTGCAGTTGAATAGCGTCTATCGCGTCCTGGCCGTTGCCGCATTCGGCGATTATCTCGATCCTCGGGTCGGAGGCAAGCATGTTGCGTAGCCGCTCGCGCGCAAGCGATTCATCGTCAACTATCAATGTTCGGATACACGCCGAGCCTGACATCGACTTCTCCTTTACGGCCTTTAACGCAGGAACGTCGCTGCAGGTTCAGTTTTGCGTTGATATCTGTTCTCGAAAGGGAATTTCCAGAATGACGGTGAGTCCGCCGCTTGCGGCATTGGCAAGGTCGAGCCGGTGTTCGTCGCCGTAAAGCTGCTTCAAACGGGCTTGCGTGTTCGCGAGCCCTACGCCCGCTTTCACTATGCTGCCCGAGTTTGAATCCGAAGAGAGCCCTGGGCCGTTGTCGGTCACTTGAACTTGAAGAGTGCCGTTCAGGCGCCGCGCCTCGATCTCGATGCGTCCGGCGCTTGTGCGTGTAGAAATGCCATGACGAATCGCGTTCTCGACGATCGGCTGCAAGATCAGGTTGGGCAGTCGAGCGTCCAGGGTCTGCGGCTCGATGTCCATTTGAACGGTCAAACGATCCTGGAATCGAATGCGCTCGATCTCGAGATAGCACTTCAGAAACTCGAGCTCCTCTTGAAGCGAAACTTCCTGAGCGCCCGAGTTCTCGAGCGTCAGCCGCAGGAAGTCTCCCAGACGCGCGATCATTTTGTCGGCCGCATCGGCGTTCTTGTGAACAAGCGCCGAGATGGAATGAAGCGTGTTGAACAGAAAGTGAGGATGAAGCTGCATCTTGAGCGCCTGCAACTGGGCTTGCGCGAGTTGCGCTTCGAGCCGCGTGGCGCGCACTTCTCCCTCTCGATAACGCCGCTGATAATTAAACGAGTAGCTGATGAGCAGAATCAGCCAGTAAAGCATAACGCCGTAATCCGTCATGAAGTAGACGTTCATTAGCAGTTTGCTTAGCGAGAACGTCCACGCGGAATCGGCGACCAGAGAATAGAGCATCAAGTCATGAAGCACTCTCGTTGCAAACCCGATGAATAAGGACGCGCCGATATGGACCAGCAGGCTGCGAACCCAATTCCATCGCTCGATCGGAAAGCGGCGCGCGAGCCACAGAATCAACGGAGTAAGCGCGGCCCAGATGTAAGCGTAGATCAGCTCGACTAAGAATATTCTCTCCCATCGAATGGGAATATCGCGGCGGCTGTAAGCGAGATACATCTGGCTCGTCAGGAACGAAGCCAGCACTGTCCACGCGGCGACGATCAACACCGCGCGAACCCAACGACGTTGCAACAGCCTGCCAACTCTCATTTCCGCGTCATCTTCTTTGTGCGCTGAGGTCTGCTCTTGATGTGCAAACACAATAGCACAATCCATCGAAGTCGGCTCCAGTGTTTGCGCCGCTCGAACTGGTCGAAAGACGCGCGGCTTTGCCACGTGGCACATACCGCAGACTCTCTTGTTTCCCCTTGAGATTGGTCGTGTGCGAACGGCGAGTGCGGCCCCGCCGGCGAAACTAAGACTTCCACCGTCAGATTGTAGCGCGGCCATTCTATGTCAACCGCCCGGTTGCAAAACAAGATTGTGACGAAGCGGCTTCCAGGGGTGACAGACCGGCCAGAATGTCGGTGAACCGGTCAGAGAAGGTGCGCGTCAGATTTTCGCGCCCACCCGCCTCTGACAGAGTCTATGAAGACTCCGGAAAATACCACCCACGGCAGTGGGTGGATTGTTCAGGCCCGGCCTACACAGGAGCGAGCCCAGGATTCACGTTTTCCTCTCCTCCTTCTCTCCCCTC
>CAZJQQ010000046.1:0-327 GCA_964548075.1 uncultured Clostridia bacterium
AAACTGTTCACGACCATATCAGCCCGTCTGCGGGAGTCCGCCTGGCACAGCCGGCTTCTCACCGGTGGAGTTAATCGGGCTGCAATTGCAATCGGATACGATCCAGTCGAACGCCACCGGGGATTTCGTACAGCGCTGGATAAGACCCACTCGCTTTTCCTTTCTCAACGTATTTTTGCAATACCGGATGGCCTTCTGGGTCCACTTGGTATAGCGCCGCGAAAAACCGGCCATTCGGAGGGTCGCCATCTTCAGCGGTGGTTGCGCGCCATGATTGACCTTCGACGGTTACTTCGGTTTTGGGGAATAGGAATCGGCCCACTTGGA
>CAZJQQ010000046.1:337-59813 GCA_964548075.1 uncultured Clostridia bacterium
GTGGCCGAGTGCCTGTGAAATCGATGACGCGCGGCACCACGCCGTAGTTGCGTGGGCTAGTGATGTAGAGCGAGGCGGGCTGGCCATTAGCGCCCACAGCCGGTGAAGGAAATATGAACGCCTTTTCCGGGAGTGGTCGCTGCGACACACGGCCAATCGCCGCGCGCAGCGTATTGGTAGGGCTGAGCGGATCGCCGAACACGCCCATTAACTGCTCCTGTTCCTTTGGATCACTGGGCAGTTCGCCCAGAACCGGATAAAGAAGCAGGCCGTAAATCCGGACAGGTCCGGACACCCGGCGAATGGCAAGCTTGACCGCGTGCGGATATTTCTTGAGCGGGATGATGAATGTGTCGGTCTTGGTTTCTTTGCCACGGGCCACGAAATTCCAAAACAGATCAACGGCAATGACACGGTTCGCCTGGTCCCACAACTGCACGGCGACATCGGAGTCATCGAAATATTCATAGACCATCCCCAAGGCCAGGTCTTCCGCGATTTTCTCCCGGTTCAGCGCGATCACCAGCTTGCCTCGGCCCGGCGGCGCGCTTCGTTCGACCACCCAGGCACCCGGTGACGTAGAGAACTGGCCGCCGTCCTGGTCCAGGCCAGAGACCCATTCGGGCAAGGGCTTGCCGGGTGGTCCTCGGAAGTTGATTTCGGCCACCTCGGGCGAGGTATTTTCAGCGGCACGCAATCCTGCCGCCAAGCCAACCACACTCCAAACAAAGAGGAAACGGCGGAACAAATTCATATCGGTCTGCTGTTTTAGTGCTGAATCGCACCCCTTGTGCATCTCCACCGCGCAGTATTCAAGGCGAAACTTGCCGGCGAAGTTTGGCGTGTTAGTGGTTGGGTTTAGCCAAAGCTTCGGCAGATCCCCTCTTGATTTGTACTCATTTGCTCAAACTTGCTCGTGGACTATTGTAGGATGGTTTGTCAATAATCCGACTCACTGTGCAGGCCATTGTCCGATTTCTTATGTTCAACGCGGGAGCCGGAGCTCTGATAGCCGCCGCGCCTATCATGGCTTTTTTCCTGCAGACGGCTCTAGCGGCCGAGTTGGACACGACCAAACTCCCACCCCCGGCGTCGCGCACGATCGATTTCGCCAAAGACATTCAGCCGATCTTCGAGGCCACTTGCTGGAAATGCCACGGCCCGGCCAAACAAGAGTCGGGACTGCGTCTGGACGAACGAGCGAGCGCCTTGCAGGGAGGCGAGCACGGCCCGGCCATCCTTCCTGGCAAAAGCGCGGACAGTTTGCTGGTGCAGGCCGTCGCGGGTCTGCACTCCAAGCTCAAAATGCCGAAGAAGGGCGACCGGCTGACGGCGGAGCAGGTCGGGGTGTTGCGAGCATGGATCGATCAGGGCGCTTTGTGGCGCGAGGAAATCGCAAATCGCAAATCGCAAATCGCAAATAAAAAATAGCAAATCGCAAATTTTCTATTTGCGATTTGCTATGATTTGCTATTTGTGATTTGCCATTTTTCAATTCTCTGCCTTCTGCCTTCTGCCTTCTGCCTTCTGCCTTCTGCCTTCTGCCTTCTGCCTTCTGCTTTCTGCCGTCGCTCAGCGTCCGAACAGGAAAGGCAACCACAACAGCATAGACGCAGCGGCAATCACGGCATTCGTCCGGCCGCTGAAACCAGGCCGGCGTCCCTGTTGCGCCTCGGCCATAGCCTTGAGCACGCTGTTGTTCACCCCTTCGCGACGCAGCTTCAACACTTCGGCCGCCGAGAGATCAAACCGAGTCCCCGGGGCATGCTTGATGCTCGCGGTGATGTAATCCGAGGAGCGCCCGCTCTTCACCCACTGAACCACGGTCTGGTTGTCTATCAGCATCGGGCCGGACTGCACTGGACTCCTGGTCTGACGAAACAGACCTGTGTTCCCGGCGGCAATCCGATCCGGACTTGTCGCGGCTTTGGAACCAGGCTTCTTCGCTTCTTCGAAAACCTCGACCTGAGCCACCAGCCCGGTAGTTTGCCACAGCACAAACTCTGCACGATTCTTCGGCGCCCAGAAAATGGTTTCGTTGGGCCTCAGTTCGACGGCCCGCCGATAGCTGTCAACCGCTCGCTCCAGTTGCCGTTTCTTTTCGAGGTGGTCGAGCGCCTTGTAAGCGAGCGCTTCGTGTGCGACACCGATGCTGTAAAAGCGATAGGCGTCGTCCTTTGGGTTCTTGAACGCGGGCACGCTCGACAGAGAGGTTAGCGCTTCGCTCCAAAGACCCGACTCCAACAGCTTGCTGGCTTCCTTCAGCTTTCCCGAAGACAGCGCGACGATCTCCGAATAAACACGCGGGCAAAGCTGAGCCAGGATGAGACCAGTCGCGGTGTCCGCGAGTTTCAGGTAGACGAAATTGAGATCGTCAACCGAAGGAGCGCTTGGACCGGCGCCAACTTCTCGCGCATCCGTGTACAGCGCGTCGAACCTGTCTGAGTGGAGAAGGATCCCGGTCGCGGCGTCGGTGACGTCGCACTTGACGCTCATTCGTCCCTCAAGAACCAGCGCCCGGTATGGAACGTCGACGTATGTGTATTGGGGTTCGACTCGAACGACGCCGCCGGTCTCGGGATCGGTCACGGTCGTTAGCCCGGTCCACTGGTACTCCTGCCTTGTTCTGGTTTCAACTCCCGGCGACACGGTGTGATCAGTGATGGTGAAGGCGATCGAAGTATCCGCCGCGGTCGGCCCCACCCTGAGTCTGGGATCGTTCTTCAAAAGCGTCTGTTCGATGGTCCGTTGCAGGAACTCCAGCACTCGAGGAGTGACGGGCTTCGTCGAGTAGACCTCTACCCTAACGGTCGGTCCCGGCAGATAGACACCGGGCGACGTTCGAACTTCAATCACCGTCTTCCTGCCCGAGGACCCTTGCGGGGCGGTGGCGGGAGGACTCGGCTCTCGAAGCTCGTAAGCAGAAGCGGACGGCGCGGCGCAGGTCGCGAGAATCATGGATGCGGCGAGCAGCCCACAGCAGACTGATCTTGACCAGGCGGCGATGCGAGCTGCGATGTAGCCGCCGCAGCCGGCTGGAACTTTGTATCGCGCATTGAAGTGCGGAAGTGTGGCAAGGAAGCGCATAGAAACCTCCGTTGCGTTGAGGCCCCATCTGCGCTCAAGATCCTCTACCTTAGATACTCGATAAGCACGCCGACGGTTACGGCACAATTCGATTGCTCGAATGGTGCGTTGCCGAACCGCATTGAGTCTGCTTTCCGCGTCTGATCTCCGACCACTCCTGTTCTTACTTGGCTTGGATATCAACACGCCAGTTTGTACTTGACCCAGATCACAGGTCGGGAAGGTGGGCTTGCCCCCGCTCTTTCGCTGGGACTGCCAGGTTCAGGCATCGAGAAGAGCGGGACGCTGTGGCTTGGCTGAAGTCCGAAGTCCTGGTAGAGTCGCGCAGCACTACCAGGATACTCTAAGGAGACGTGCGTTGAAGATCACCGGTCTGCTGTGGCTCGAAGACCTCGTCGATAAGATTGCTCAAAAGCACGCCGTCAAGCAGGGTGAGGTCAGAGAGGTATTCGATAATGGACCGGCCCTTCGTTTTGTTGAAAAGGGTCATCGCTTAGGAGAGAATATGTACTCGGCGCTCGGACAGACCGATGCGGGCCGATACTTAGTTGTATTCTTCATTCACAAGAGAGATGGGCAGGCATTGATATTATCCGCTCGGGACATGACGGCGTCGGAACGGAGAGTGTATGGCAAGAAATAAGAGCTCACTTTCGAAGGCAGGCTCGTACCAGGAGATTGCCGAATTCTGGGATACCCACGACCTCGCCGAGTACTGGGACAAAACCAAACCGGCTGAATTCGAAGTCGATATTCAATCCGAAACTACTTACTATCCGGTTGAGAACGCGTTGTCGAAGAAGATCCGCAGAGCGGCCCACAAGCGCGGAGTCTCCCCCGAGACTCTGTTGAACTTGTGGGTGAAAGAAAAGCTCGAAGAGAAGCGATCCTGATCGACTGCGACCTCCGCCTTCGACCGCTGACCTCTGACTTCTGACCTTTGACTTCTGACCTTTGACTTTTGACCTCTGACTTCTGACCTCTGACTTCTGACTTCTGACTTCTGACTTCTGACTTCTGACTTCTGACTTCTGGCTTCTGACTTCTGACTTCTGGCTTCTGACTTCTGACTTCTGACTTCTGACTTCTGACTTCTGGCCTCATTCCCAAAGACGCGCCGAACCGATAGAATGGCTCTTATGAATACGGAGTACTACTGGATAGAGGGACCGTGGAAAGGCAGGTTGGCCATTGTGCCTCGCCCGAGAGGCCGCATTCCTGCAACGGTTTGTTGAATATCGAGAGGGGAGTGACAAGCAGCCAGTGAGACTTGTACCGGTGCTTTTGCCCGGCGCGCCCACAGAACTAGAGCTACCAGTCTTTCTCAAGGCATTCGCGTGGATAGATTTTCGCGAGCAAGATGGTCTCGATAATAGGATGCAAATGCAACGATTCGTCAGGGCTATCCTCGATAAAACCTAGCTTGACTTCAGACAGTGTTAGGATCGTCATCGCTCTGGGTGTCTGGTACAGACTCAAACTAGAGACTAATTCCGGTTGAGCACGTTCTTCGACCAGTATGGAACTCCCTTGAACCGCTGCGAGTCGAGTTCCATCTATGACGCTCGGTTGAAGGATTTGTGAGGGAAAAATATTGGTATTCTACGAACCTCGTCGACTTGACGACGCCGGGCTAACTTAATCAACTCGCCGTCACTTCGATCTTGATCACCCGTTTGCGATGACCTTCGACGCGCCACGCGAGGTGACACGCGCCACGCGAGGTGGTTCAAATTGCAGGTCCAGTATGCTACCATCCTTGCCGAACTCGAATTCTCGGGTGTACGTCATCCGCATAGGCATCGGGATTACCGCTAGCTTTTCAGTCTTCGGATCACCTGGGCCAAAGTGAAGAAAACATCATCCGCCTCCGTCTAAGGGTCGGACGCGAAGATAAGCTTCGAGTCGTAGGCTCTGAAATTCAATCTAACTGGAGGTTCAATATGCGCCGAAAGATGCTTCGTTCGATCTCGCTAACTCTAACTGAGATTCTGTGTCTAATGGTTTTCCAGCAAGCCGCGCTTGCAGGGCCGCCTTTGATTTGTCATCCGTTCGACATCGGCAATGCTCGGTCGCTGCCCTGGAGCGGCTCCGAGTGGCGGGCCGTCGACAAGAACTACGATATCAACCGGCTGGTCGAAGATACCCTGGGCTTGCTCACACCGGAGACGCCGGTGCTGGTCAGGATGGAAACGCTTCGCAGGGCGACGGTGTACGGCGTGTGGTCCATGGTTGACCGCAAGGTTGGCTACTCGGTGACGGATGCTGCTGTCGCTCGTGAATTGCTATCGCGTCTGAAGGCTCGCGTTCCCGGACATCCCGAACTGGGCGTCAAATCGGACAAGAAGGTCACAGCGATCGCACTGTTTGACTACGGGTATCTGGTTGAGAGCTACAAGCAAGCGGGCGACGCCTCGCAAGGCTTGAACCTGACGGGCGGCATTGACGGCTACGGGATGATTGTCAGAGCGATTGCTGTCGGTGGCGGCGATCCCGCGATGGAATTCGCGGCGGCTCTCGCAAAGGAAGATAGGACAGGCGGTCATATTGCGCACCTTCAAAGGGCGGCGGCCGGCGCGCAGGAAGGTTCATTGCTCGCGCGGAACCTGCTCTCGCATTTCAGCAATATGGGCAAGACGATTGGCGAGCTTCGGGCAAACGTCGCGAAGAACTAGAGGACGGACGTCAGAGGTCAGAGGTCAGAGGTCAGAAGTCAGAGACTTTCGCCAACGGCAGAGACCCCGTGAAAACCCCGAGGATGCCACCAGCTTGCCTGGTGGAGGTTCACGTTCGCTGCTACACAAGGCCGAGTTGTCGGGCCAAAGATGCCACGGGCTTGTCCCGTTGGAGGTTCACGTTCGCTGCTACACAAGGCCGAGTTGTTGGGCCAAGGATGCCACGGGCTTGCCCCGTTGGAGGTTCACGTTCGCTGCTAGTTTGGCGGCACGGCTACTCGGCGGTTAGCAGCGAGCGTGAACCTCCACGGGGCAAGCCCGTGGCATCTCGCGAGTCGCATGCGATCGTTGTAGCAGCCATCGTGAACCTCCAACGGGACAAGCCCGTGGCATCCTCAGAGTCCTCACACGGTCTCGGCAGTGCGTATTACCGGAATCGATCGCTATTAACAGCGCGCGGTCAGCCGGATCAACTCCCCGTCACTTCAATCTTGATCACCGATTGACGATGGCCTTCGATGTGCCGCGCTGGATGGTTCGAATTGCAAGTCCAGATGCTCCCATCCTTGCCGAACTCGAGCTCTCGCGTGTAAGTCACACGAGTCGGCATCGGAATCACCGTCAACTTTTCAGTCTTCGGATCGAACCTCATCAGCGTGTCGCTGCCCGCCCCGCATATCCAAATCTGGCCCGTGCGCCGATCGACGTTTATCGCATATGGAATGTCGTCGCCCTTGCCCGGAAGCGGATACCTCTTCCACGCATCTTTTTTTGGATCGTAGCTGCAGAAGTCGCCGCTGCCGTAGCCCGGTATCCACACGACTCCGTCACTGGCGACCTCGAGCCGGCGCGGACCGTGGACGGGCGGCTTCCATTCGGTGATCTTGCCCGTAACCGGATCGATCACTCCTACGCGCTGCCCGTTCAACTTCGTGTACCAAACCTTACCGTCCGGCGCGATATCGATGCCGTAAGGAGTGATCCCGCCTGTCTCGCCCATCGTCGGGACGTTCGACGCCTGCTCGGGTTTGAGCAGTTGATACTGCTTGATCTTGAGCGTCGCCGGATCGAGCCTGAAAACCGCGTTCATCGCAGCGTCGGTGTACCAGCAGATACCGTTCTGGTCGAAGCGCAGTGTGTGCGGATACCCGCCTCGCTTGCCACCTTCGCCGCTCTCGATCAACAGAAACTCTTTCGTCTTGGTGTCAAAGCGGGCCATCTTGCCGCCAAGCGCCAACGTAATCCACATATCGCCGTTGGGAGCCTTCTCGATCGAATGCGGCCCTTGCAGAGGATAGTCGCCCGAGCCATCCTTCACGCCGCCGGGAATCGAGTAGGACTTTCGCTCGCCGGTCTTCGGATCAACCGTGCGAACCGCGTCGTGAATCATATCGACGAGGTAGATCAATCCGTCATCGCCGATATCGAGGTCGTGCATCAACGCGTTGTTTTCGTGCCCGACTGGCCACTCGGTGATGACGACGTTGAGCGCATCGCCTGATGGCGCCGGCGGCGGAGTGAAAGCGGGCCAATTGGCTTCAGCGCCCCGCTTGTAGGTTTCGTATAGCATTCCCGGCAGAGCTTGCTGAGTTTCCTTGTGAAGCAAGCGGAAAGCGCCGAGTCCGATTCGGCTCGACATCACGTCGCGGACCATCACATCCCAATCGGCTTTTTCTTTAGGAGCGCGAAAGCCTTCGGTGCCGACTTGATGGCAGTAAGCGCAGGCCATTCGGAAATTCAATCGCGCTTCCTCATTCGGCCACTTTATGAGGCGAATGCGGTCTACGCTTGTGTCCTGCATTTTCGGATTAGCTGCCGGTTTCAGACGAAAGGCGACCGGCGGGTTTGTACCGGTCTTGTAAGCGACGTTGGTGAATTCATCTTCGAAGCCTGGCAGCCGCGCCCGCAGCTTGTAGTCGCGATTGGTCAGGCCCGGCAGTTTGAACCGCCCGCCCTCCTTTGTGAAGACGGTGATCGTCTTGTCTTCGACCGCATCGAAGGCGGTGATCATCACACCGGAGAGCGGCTTCTTCTGTTGATCGCTTACGGCGCCGGTGATCGAATAGGAGTTCGCTCCGCTGCCGGTTGTCGCGGGTATGGCGAGGCTCAGCAGGAACAAACTGAGACCGAGCAGTTGAAATCTCTTGAGCGCCATAGTGGGTGGCTCCTTTTGGTGAAGAATTGCGGAGCCATCGTATGGCGGGAGGGAGGGCGAGTCAAGCGAGAAGACGGAGAATCGAAAATAGCAAATCAAAAATGGCAAATCGCAAATAGAAAATTTTCTATTTGCGATTTGCGATTTGCCATTTTTGATTCTTGATTTCCGCTCTACGGACGGCGCCCGAACTGATCGCCGCCGGGGTTGAAGCCAAAGGCGTTGTTCGCTGACTCTATCGCAGTCACCCCAAGCACCCCTCGCACCATCGTGAGCCTCGCAAGGATCCTCGGTTCGGCGAGTTGAAATCTCTCGGTCATCAACTGCGCTCTCTCGAAATCGACCTTCGCAAGCGAAGCCAGCTCCGCGCCGTATCGCATCACGAGACCCGTCAACGAGCCGCCGCCTTGGAGCGGCAATTCGCCGTCCTTGAAGATGTTCACTTCAAACCCGCTGAGTATCGCCGCGGCCGAAAGAAGCTCGTTGATCTGGTTGATGCCCGGCTCCAACGTCTCGAAGCTGCGCGCGAGGTCCAGCGCCGCATAAGCGTGAGCGACGTTCACCTGAGCTTCAAACTGACCGTAGTTGGCGGCGCGGCGTGTAACCAGGCCTCGCGCCTCATCGAGAAGCTGAAGCGCAAGCTTCGGGTTGTCAGCTTGCAGGTTGCCGGCGAACTGAAGAAGCAACTTCAAGCGCTCATCATCCGACTGCGCACGGTTGAGCGTCTGACGTATCTCATCCATCTTGTTTGGCGCCGAGCGTACAGCTTGCTGGAGCTCCAGCGTATGCAGCATGTTGGTTCGCGCTGTTCCCTCGAGGTGCTGGTTAGCAATGTCACGCGCACGGTCGGGATTGCCTTCGTCGAGAGCCTTCATCGCGGCCTGCTGATACATCCGACCCTGCATTTGTTGAGGCGCAGAAGCGGCTGCAGCAATCAAGCTGTCCGATGTTCCCTGTTGCATGAGGTTGGCCATTTGACCGAAGGCGGCGCGCTGATCGTTGTCCATTCCCATCTGAGTCACCTTCTGACGCAACGCCAGGCTGCGCTCGGGCAGATACTTGTCGATCTGCCGCTGCAAGTTCTGCAAGTACATCAGCAACATTCGCGCGTTGGCTTGCTGAATCTCCGCTTCGCTCTGCGGCGGGGCTGCGCCGCCAGCGCCGGGATTGTTGGGTCTACCGCGGAGGCCTCCCGGTCCGCCGCGCGCCTGAGTGTTTTGCGGTTGCGGCGTCGCACGTAACGCCGCCGTGATCGCCGCCGCCATCACGTCGCGAAAAGCCGATTCAGCCAGGAGCTGATCAGCAGTACCGACGACCGGTTGCGAGCCGTCCCCTGATTTCTTATCCGGGCGCGGCCCGCGGCCCAACAGAGTCAGCGCCAGCCGGACGGCGTCCTGTTTAGCGAGCAGCTCCTCGGGCTGCAACTTTTTGACCAACTGGTCTGAGAGTTTCGTCGCCGCTTCGGCGTCTTTTGATTGAAGCTGCGAAAGCACCTTCGGAAGCGACGACGGGTATTCACCCTTATCGAGCCAGCCCTGGGCGTTCTTAAGCGCCGTCTTCGGATCGTTGGCCGCGATCGCCGCGACGAGGCTCTGCTCAAGACTGGTTTGCGAGTCTTGCCGCCGCACGCCTGGACCGGTCACCGCGGGAGGAGGCATTGCCTGTAGTAACTGAGACGCGAACTCCCCGTTATGCCGGGCCACAGTCAACACCAACTCCTGTCGCAATTCGAGCGCGGTCCGATTCGCGTTGGCCGCCTGCCGGCCATTCCGATCATTTGGGGAATCAGTCCGGCGCATCATCTCGGTTATGCCGTTGCCGGCCTCGCCAAACAACACTCGAGCGCGTGGCTCATCGCGATCCCACAGCAAGTCTCCAGCGGAGATCTGAATGTAGATGCGATTCTCCGGGAGCTTGAGCCCTCCGGCTTCTCCGATGACCTGGTCCAGCAAAAGAATTGCCTTCTTCTCAGGTGTGGGCTTGTCCTTGTCCTGTTGGTCGGTTGATTGCTGTTGAGGATCCTGCGCAAGGGAGGCAGGAACGAACCCGAGCACGAGTACAAATGCGAGTAAGAGAGCGGCGCCATTCTTTGCGTTCATTGGTATTCTCCACAAAAGGCTGGCAAGGCGGCCACGAGGCTGATTCATAGTAGCTCATTAGCTGAGCGCGTATCCAGTTGGTTGCGAACAGTGCAGAAGGGCTTTGCGAACGCGGCGGAACTCGAGCGCAATACCCTTCGCGCAAAGCACGCGAAGACTCGCAAAGACGCAAAGTCATCAAGGTCGAAACCCACGCGCCTTTGGCCCGAGTTGCGAAGGCAACAACTCATACGCCGTGGCTACCCACTCGCACAACAGCGGGCGAGTGTCACGCGGATCGATGATCTCCTCTACGCCAAAAGCTTCGGCTGTGCGAAACGGCGACCGCAGTTCGTTGAGCCGCTCTTCAATCTCGTGGCGGCGAGCGGCAGAATCGGGGGCCGCTTCGATCTCGCGCCGATAAGCCGCCTGCACGCCGCCTTCGATAGGCAACGATCCCCAATCACCCGACGGCCACGCATATCGCAGGTTCAGACCCTGCGCGTTCCCGTGAGCCGCGCCCGCTACGCCAAACACTCGTCTCAGAATGATCGATACCCACGGGACGGTCGCTTGATACACCGCGGCCATCGCTCGCGCGCCGTACCTCGCGGTACCCGCGCGCTCAGCCGCCGTTCCGATCAGGAAGCCCGGCTGATCGACGAAGTTCACAACCGGCAGATGAAACGTATCGCACAGATCGACGAAGCGCGTCATCTTCTCGCTGCCCGGCGCGTCGAGACCACCACCGCCCTGTTGAGGATCGCTCGCCATCACGCCTACCGGATAGCCGTTGAGCCGCGCGAGACAAGTGACCAGCGGGCGTCCGTAGTAGCGCCCGATCTCAAAGACCGAATCGCGATCGAACACCAGCCCGAGCAAGCGCCGCACGTCGAACCCGAGTCTCCGGTTTCGCGGGATGATCGAGATCAGCTCTCCTTCACGGCGATCGGGGTCGTCGCGTTGGTCTGATCTGGGCGGAACTTGCCAGACGTTCGACGGGAGATAAGAAAGAAAGCGGCGGATTGCGATGAACGCTTCGTCTTCGCTATCGACCTCGTTGTCGACGGCCCCGCTTCCACGAGCATGGATGTGTGAGCCGCCGAGCTGTTCTTTAGTCACCTTCTCGTTGACGCCGCGCTCGACGACCGGCGGTCCGGCTACGAAAAGCTGGCTTGTGCCTTTGACCATCAACGAGAAATGCGAGGTGACGACGCGCACGGCTCCGAGCCCGGCGACCGATCCCATGCAAGCTCCGATCACCGGCACTTCGGACATCAACGCGACTACAAGGTCCCACGCGGGATTTGCCGGCACGTATGTGCGCTGCATCGTCTCCAGCGTTTTGACGCTGCCGCCGCCGCCGGTTCCGTCAACCAATCTGATGATCGGCAGCCGCAGCTCGCGAGCCAATCTCTCCGCGTACCCGGCTTTGTCGCCGACTCGCGCATCGGCGGCTCCGCCTCGCACAGTGAAGTCATCGCCGGCGACAACCACGCGGCGGCCTTCGATTCGGCCGGTTCCCATCACGAAGTTCGATGGGATAAACGAGACCATCTTCCCGTCGTCGTAGGTGGCCTGGCCGGCAAGCGCGCCGATCTCGTGGAACGACCCCGGATCGAGCAGCCGGTCTATGCGCTCACGCACGGTTAGTTTGCCGCTTGCGTGTTGGCGGTCGACGTTCGCCGGTCCGCCCATTTGCTTCGCCAGTTCTTCCCGGCGTTTTATCTCTTCAACTTCCGGTTCCCAGGTCAAGAGAGTGCCTCCGTAGTTGTCGGTTCGTGGATCATCGAATCCGAGGCCACGTCCTGGCACCGTACCATTCTTCTAACGGCTGTTTCAAACTTCAGATTGGATTGTGCCGAGATTGGCCGCGCTGCCAAACGGGAGTGGGTATTAGTGTGTTGCTAGTGATGCAAAATCTATATGGGTAGATTCAAAATAATGTTTTCTGAAGCCGTATTGTTCTCGTTCTTTTCACTCCAAAAAGGACGTCAATCCATTTCTTTGATTTAGCAATCTGCGAGATTCGTCGCTTCAGCTTGTCACCGCTTAGGAGCCTCACTAACTCTGGTTCCGGCAGAGAATCGGCGGCAAGGTTAAGATCGAGAGGCGTCGGATTGTCTTTGAAATGAGCCAACCTGTTGCGAAGGTCCAAAATGCTTTGAATGTCTGCCAAATTGCCTTTCGCATCTTCCCAACTCATTTGCTGAACCTCACTCACCATTTTCAGCTTAGGGTAGACATTCATTCCTTTGGTGCCATCCCAGAGGGCTGCTCCAAACGTGATCGGTTATACCAGACTCCATCGCCGGTGTCACCCTGAGACTCTAATGCACTTTGCAAAAGTCGCAATAGCCAAAGTGAAGCGCATAGGAGTATTTGAGATTCAAGCACATGACCTGGACGGGACTGATTGCATCCGACTATTTTTTTCCGCAACACACTATGACCCCGCTACCCGGTTTTGAGCTTTCGGGTTAGAATACCTGCGGAGGTTAGTGTATGCCTGAAGAAAAAAAGAGTCTTGAAGACGATCTCATGAACTATGAGGATAAATGGGTAGCGATCCTTGAAGACGAGGAACGTGTGGTAGGGAGTGGGGACACGCCTTATCAGGCCAAAGCCGAGGCGGACGCGAATGGATACAGTGAAGCAGCTCTGTTCAAAGTCCAACCGTTTGGTAAGTACTACGTCTATCCGCTCTCATGATTATTCCTTACCGCAAGTATAAGGACCGAGAGGGCAACCTAGTTCAGCTACCTATTGTATCGGTCCGCATTACGCGCAATAAGATGTCACTGCCCTTATGGGGGCTAGTAGATTCCGGTGCGGATGTTACGCTGTTGAATGCTTCATTTGCTCAACTATTCCGTATAGATCTCAAGCAAGGTAAGAGTATTCCTCTGGTCGGAGTGATGGAAGGGCCAGAGTTTGCTGCTTATCTACATCAGGTCAATCTTGCAATAAAGGGCGTGGGAAGTGCAGACACGCTTGTTGCATTTACCGACTCAGAGAAATATCCAGACTTGGTAATTTTAGGTAGACGTGGATTCTTCGAACACTTCATTATCAAGTTCGAGGAGCATAAGAAGCAAATAGAGATAGAGCCAAGAAAGTGACGCTCAAGAGTCACTATAGCACGGCAGGTCGCGGGGTTGAAAAAACCTTGATAGTCAGCAACTCATCAATATCACACCACCCAGCATTCGAGCGTCATCATCGGTCGCAGCTCAAATTTCACCTGGTCTCATCTCTAGTGTGATCCGAATAAAATGCTGCTTGCCGTCATCTACAAGCTCGACCTCAGTCGTTGCGAGTTGCTCTCCGTCAACCTCTATCTTCGCAATTCCCCGGCATAGGCCGTGCGGATTCTCGACAACCAGGTTATAGGTCGCCGCACCGCGCTTGTAGACTATCTCGTACTCTCGCCACAGACGCGGAATGCACGGATCGATTTGCAGCCGATCGCCGCGAAGCTTGAAACCGAGAATCGATTCAAGGCCTGCCCGGTACATCCAGCTTGCCGAACCGGTGTACCAGGTCCAACCGCCTCGTCCCGTGTGAGGCCACCTCGCATAGACGTCGGCTGCGGCAACATAAGGCTCAACTCTGTACTTATGCAATCCCGCGCGCGTCGAAGCGTGATTGATTGGATTCAACAGAGCGAACAACTCGCCCGCGCGATCGCCGTCGCCCAGCATTGCGTATGCGATCAACGTCCACAGCGCAGCATGGGTGTACTGGCCGCCGTTCTCTCGCACCCCCGGCACGTAGCCTTTTATGTATCCGGGATCGAGCGCGCTCCTGTCGAATGGCGGAGTGAACAAAATCGCCAGCGCATCACCGCGTAGAATCAGATACTCTTCCACCGCGGTCATCGCGCGCGCCGCGCGGCTTCCCTCAGCCGCGCCCGAAATCACCGCCCAGGATTGCGCTATTGAATCGATGCGGCACTCTTCGTTCTTCGCAGAGCCGAGAGGCGTCCCGTCATCAAAGTAAGCGCGGCGATACCAGTCACCGTCCCAGCCGTTCTCTTCCAGCGCCAGCTTCAGTTTCTCCGCGCGTAAACGATATTTATTGCCTCGTCGTTTTTCCCTGCGCGCATCGCAGAAGGGTGTGAACTCCGAGAGCACTTTGTGAAGAAACCAGCCGAGCCAGACGCTCTCGCCTTTGCCGGCATGACCGACGCGGTTCATTCCATCATTCCAATCGCCTGAACCCATCAGGGGCAGCCCGTGTTCTCCCACCGCAAGGCTTCGATCAATCGCGCGGGTGCAATGCTCATAAAGGCTCGCCGATTCCGTGGACACCGACGGCTGTGTGTAAGATTCATTCTCCCCGTCCGAGAGTAGCGGCGCTTCGAGAAACGGCGCCGGCTCTTGCAGCACCGATTCGTCGCCCGTGACCTTCACATAGAAGCTTGCGACGAACGGAAGCCACAGCAGATCGTCCGAGCAACGCGTTCGGACGCCGCGTCCGGTCGGCGGGTGCCACCAATGTTGCACGTCGCCTTCCTTAAACTGGCGCGCGGCCGCTCGCAGTATTTGCTCGCGGGCTATCTGTGGCTTCGCGTAGGCGAGCGCGCACACGTCCTGCAACTGGTCGCGAAACCCGTAAGCGCCGCCCGATTGATAGAAAGCGGACCGCGCCCACACACGGCACGAAAGCGCCTGGTAGAGCAGCCAGCGATTCAGCATTATGTCCATCGCCGGGTCCGGTGTCTTGACTTCTACGGTCTCCAACAACTCATCCCAATAGACTATGACCTGCTCGATCGCTTGCCTCGCTACCGCGAGCTGCTTGTACTTAGCCGCCAGAGTACGTGCTTCTTCAACGCTCTCGCCTTCGCCGAGGATCATTACGACTTCGCGCTCTTCGCCCGGAGGCATCTCGATCACTGCTTGCATCGCCGCGCAGGGATCAAGTCCCGCGCCTACCCGGCCCGAGAGCCTCGCACGCCCGAGCGCGGCGGGATTCGAGTGGGATCTGTTACGGCCCAAGAACTCTTTGCGGTCGCATGTGATGGAGCGGTCCGATTCGCTCATGTCCGCAAACGCCACTCGATGCCCGAACTCGTTGTTGTACGGATTGCGGGCGAAGATCGCTCCCGTATCGCTATCCAGTTCGGTGATGATCAATGGGGCCATGCGGCTGCGCTCCGGTCCAAGCACCCATTCCGCATAGCTTGTAACGGAGATTCGTCTCTTTCTTTCCGTTTCATTTCGCAGACGCAGAAGAGAGACCTTTACGCCTGCGTCCATAGGTACAAAGGCAAGCAGCTCCTGGCTGATGCCGTGACTCGAGTGCTCAAAGATGGAGTAACCCTGCCCGTGTTTGATCAAATACGGCTCGGTCTCGCGTATCGGCAGCGGCGTTGGCGACCACACCTCGCCCGACTCTTCATCTCGCAAATAAATCGCTTCGCCGACCGGGTCACTCACGGGATCGTTTGACCAGGGCGTCAGACGATTCTCGCGGCTGTTGACCGACCAGGTGTAACCAGCCCCTGTTTCCGATACCTGGAAGCCGAAGTCCTTCGAATTCGCTATAACATTCAACCAGGGGGCAGGCGTCCACTGGCCCTCGGCAAGGATGGTCACGTACTCACGGCCGCCTTTGCTGAAACCGCCAAGTCCATTGAAGAACTCGAGGTCCGGGTTCTTGAGGTCTTGGCGTGGATATTTCCGCGAAGGCGCCCGCGCGATGAATTTGGCAGGCAGGTCGTCTTCGACAGGCCTTTGCACGAGTTGCTCTTCGAGCGGGCCGCGATCGGCTACGATCACGACTCGCGCGACTGAATGCAGGAGAATCCGGTCAGCGTCAGGTATCAGATCCGAGCGGCGAAGAAAAACGCCGCCCGGTTTGTCTATCAAAGCTTGCGAGCCGCTTATGCGCACAAGCCGCTGCAATTCATCCTGCAAAGATTGAACGTAGCTGGGCGGGTGATCATTCAAGACGACGAGGTCAAAGACGAGGCCTTTCAGGCGCAGATACTCGTGGCCGCGCAGGAGCCGGCGCACCATGGTCAGGTCGTCCTCTTCACTGATCCTCACAAGAGCAATCGGCAAGTCGCCGCTTATGCCATAGGGCCAGAGTGCCGATTGATCCCTGGTGTTGAGCGCAAGCACGTGTGATCGCGGCCGGAGCGACGGATCCGAATAGAGCAATCGCCCCGCGAGCCTTTGGAATTGATGAGCCTCATCGGCGTCCATTTGTAAGTGGCGCATCTCGACCTGGGCCTTAGTCCATGCCAAACCCGCTTCGCGTCCGAACGCGTAAGGATTGTGGTACTTGTCCGCAAGCCTTAACGCCTCGTCTCGCGAGTGCGCTATGCCTGTGGCGAATGTGATCCGAGCAGTTTCACTTGGAGCAAGCCTCACGCGCTGCCTGAGCGAGAAGATCGGGTCGAGCACTGCGCCGGCTGTATTTGAGAGCGGCCGGCCGTCAATCACAGCCAGAGGGTCGGCGGGTGTGTGACCGCGGCCCAGAAAGCGCGCGCGATCAGTCTCGTATTGCACCGCGCCAACGGTCTCTCCATCAGCTATGACAACGTGTATGCCCCAGACTTCTTCCTCGCTCGGCGAGCGCTTGCGGCGCGTCGCGAGCAGACCGTTTTCGCTTGCGATGAATTCAGTTTCGACGAAGAGGTTGCTGAAGGCCGGATGCGCCGCATCTGCAGCGCGCGGGGCGAGCACCAGTTCCATGTAGCTGGTCAATTCAATGTCGCGGGAGCGATTGGTGTTATTCGTGACACGGATGCGGCGCAGCTCGGTGTTGTCTTCAGGCGAGACGATGATCTCGGTGCGGGTGACGATTCCGGCGTCGCTGCGGCGGAACTCCGCTTTGTCTTCGCCCAGGGCGACTTCGTAAGATTGCGGCTTGCCGGGCATTGGAAGATAGCCGGCGGACCAGACGGCGCCGCTGCGGAGATCGCGCAGGTAGCAGAAGCTGCCCCAGTTATCGCGTGTAACGTCTTCGCGCCATCTGCTGATCGCGATCCCGCCGCAAGCCGAGTACCCGGAACCAGCCGTCGTTACGATTACTGAATAGACTCCATTCGAA
The DNA here is from genome assembly GCA_964548075.1 of uncultured Clostridia bacterium. Lineage (GTDB taxonomy): Bacteria > Acidobacteriota > Blastocatellia > UBA7656 > UBA7656 > Onstottus_A. The sequence continues at coordinate 17,398 of CAZJQQ010000046.1, forward strand.
AGCAACTGCGTACGCGGAGTCGGGAGGTCGGCGGTGTCGTATCGCCGAGGGTCGGGCGTAGTGGGCGTGCTGCGAAGTCCATCGGCCCTGACTTCCTCCGCCCGCGGCCGAACCAGCGCCACGCCTCGCGGAATGCGCTCTTGCAAGAGCAACTCGGTTGCTTGCACAAGCGGCTCTGAATGAAACCGCCGTTGCATCACTTTCTCGTTAAGAAGATTATCGAGCGAAACCAGGATCATTCCTTGATGGTGAGTCATGAAGGCTTTGATGAGAACGCTCTTCTGATCCGGCTGCAGGCGGTCTTGCGTGTAATCAATCGCCTCATAAAAACCGAAACCGGTGAGCGCGTCGTCGCGAATCAGCCGCCGCATGTTCTCAAGCGCCGCTCGCGGTTGGATCATTGCCGCAAGCGCAGTCGAGTAGGGCGACACAACCAGATCGTCGCTCAACCCTCGCTTGAGCCCAAGACCAGGGATGCCAAATGGACCGTACTGGTAATTGAGTTGCAGATCGCGGGCGTTGTACGCGCACTCGGAGACTCCCCACGGGACGCTGCGCTCGCGGCCGTACTCGATCTGGCGCGCGACTACGGCGCGGTGAGTCTGATCGAGAAGCGTGTCAGCGTAGCTGCGCATGACCAGGAGCGGCATCAAATACTCGAACATCGTGGCCGTCCAGGATATCAGCGCCCGGCTTCCATCGACTTGCGTGAGCGCGCGACCCAGGTGGAACCAGTGCTCTTGCGGCACGTCACCCTTGGCGATCGCGATGAAGCTGGCCAATCGTGCTTCTGAGCCGAGCAAGTCATAAAACGAGTTGTCCCGCCGGGCGTCGGTCACGTTGTAACCGATGATGAAGACCTTTCGCTCGTCGTCATACAAGAAGCGAAAGTCCATTGCGCCGATCATATCCTCGCAACGCCGGGCGCAGTCCGCATAACGCGAGGCATGCGCCGTTGCTGTTTGCGAGGATTGCTCAAGATGGCTGGTCAGGATGTCGAGTCCTCGGAGCGCCTTTTGGCGTTTGGCACTGGATGACTCCTCGATCTTCTTGCGAAGCTCGGAAAATCCAGCGCGAGCCTTGTCGCAGACCGCTGGAAGCTCGTAGAGGGTTGGAACTCGATCAAGCGAGCCGAGGATGTTCGCTAACGCGGCGGCCACCTCTTCGGAACAGCTCACAACGGCCGGGTCAATCTGCGGCGAAAAGGCGAACGTCCAGGGCGTAAGAATCGCGAGATCACGCCGATGCTCACGCAGTTGATGCGTCAAGGAGCGGGTCCACGAGAGCAGTTGCTCGAATTGTCCGCCTCCGTGTTCGTGCGTGAGGGCGTTCACGATGTCTTCGATCTCGGCGACTCGCCTCGAAAGATTCTGGAAGACACCGAGCCATGCCGATAACGAATTCGGTGATTCATCCAAGAGGCTCAGAGCGCATGCCTCGATCTCCCCGCGCAGTTGTTTGAGCGTGACTGCTCCCGTGCTTTGCCGAAGGGCGCCGATCTTCGCCGCCTCCTCCCGCATAAGCTCAACGGTGTCGACCATTCCTTCAATCGCCTGCATATCGAATAGCGGCTGGTCGGCAACTTCAACGCAGACCTGTTTGAGAGCGAGCAGGTGTCCGGCAAGATTTCCGCTGTCTACAGTCGAGACATACTGCGGGGTGAGTGGGGCGAGCGTCCTGGTGTCATACCAGTTGAGGAAGTGCCCGTTAAAACGGTCGAGTTTTTCCATCGCGGCGAGAGTCAGCTCTAGACGCTCGACCAACTCGAGAGTGCCTACATAACCGAAATCGCGAGCGGCCGCCGTCGACAGCAACAGCAGCCCGACGTCCGTTGGCGAAGTGCGATGCGCGACAACCGGCCTGGGGTCTTCCTGGTAGTTGTCGGGCGGAAGCCAGTTGTCATCCGGTCCGGCGAAACTCTCAAAGAACTTCCAAGTCCGCCGCGCAACGAGTCGAGCAAGACGTTGGTCAGATGCTCCGAGCGATTCATCTTTTGTCCTCAACTCGCGGCTGACCCAATAGGCGATAAGCGGTGACGCCGCCCAGACAACGAGAAGAGGCGCCGCGAAGACGAACGCGCCAGGCTTTGTGAACGAAATCAGGATACCAATGCCAAGGGTGAGAACTTCAGCGGGCCACATGAATCTCCAGAAAGCTCTGAGATCATGCGCGCTTCCTCTCTCTGCCTCCGCGGCGGTCACCCACTCGAGCAGTTTCTTCTTTGAAATGAGCTTGCGATAGAAAGTGAGTGTTATGGCATGAGCCTGCAAAAACGCCTGGTGCGCGATGAACACAAACGAAAGCGCAAACTGTGCGGTGTTGGTTCGGACATCGCCCCAAACGCTCCAGAAGTGACTGCTCCACGGGATGCCACGCGGGTGAAGCAGCAACGCGTTGGTCACATGCGCGTAAACCGGGAACGCCAGGATAAACAGGATGGCAAGCGTCCATAACGGGGCCGAGCCGGGCAAGACGGTCCACGATGCGGCAAGCCACAACAGCATCGTTGGAGCAACCAGGCTGCGCCGGAGGTTATCGAGTATCTTCCAGCGGGATATTATCGAAAGTCGATTCCGGACCGAACGATTGCGCGCATCCCGGACGCGTCGAAAGAGCCAGCGCGCTATTTGCCAGTCGCCTCTCGTCCACCGATGCTGGCGCTTGGCATACGAATCGTAATGCGACGGATAGTCATCAAGGAACTCGACATCCGTGACCAGCGCTGCCCGAGCATACACGCTCTCAAAAAGATCGTGGCTCAACAGCAAGTTCTCGGGAACGCGCTCGGCTAGCGCGGCCTCGAAAGCGTCAACATCGTACAGCCCCTTGCCTGTGTAGCTGCCTTCTCCGAAAAGATCCTGGTAGACGTCAGAGACGGCCGTGGTATATGGGTCGACCCCCGTATGACCAGAGAAGATGCGCGAGAAATGTGAACGCGAAGAGCTTGCAAGGCTCATGCTGACACGAGGCTGAAGGATGCCGTATCCTTCCGTCACCCGATTCACTCCGCGGTCAAGATGCGGTTGATTGAGTGGGTGCAGCGCTGTGGCGATGAGCCGCCGCGCGCTGTCGCGAGGCAATTGAGTGTCGGAATCGAGCGTGATGACGTACCGAACTTTTGACAGAAAAGCCGGGTCGGCCGTGGCTACTATATAGCTTGTGTCGCCGGCGCCGCGGAGCAGGCGGTTAAACTCATGTAGCTTGCCACGCTTTCGTTCCCAGCCCATCCACTTCCCTTCCACCGGGTTCCATTTGCGGCGGCGGTGGAACAGGTGGAAGCGAGCGGCTTCGGGCTCGTTGTAGCGGGCATTCAATTCCTCAGTGCTTTTGGTCGCAGTCTCGAGTAAGCCGTCATCATCGGGCATATCCTCCTGTGAAGCGTCTGCAAAATCTCCGAGGAGCGCAAAATAAATATTCTCATCGCGATTCGCCAGAAAATGCACTTCGACATTCTCCAGCAGGGCGCGCACTGTTTCTTCGCTCGTGAAGATGGTGGGGATGACGACGAATGTTCGACCAGCTTCCGGTAACCCCGAAGCCGTGTTCATTTTGGGGAGCGGATTTGGTTTGAACAGGACAGTTACGTCAAAGTTCAACGCGCTCAACACGAAATCGCTAATGGGCACGATCAACAGCAAAGCGATTGCGATCAAAACGAGCGCGGACGCGCCCGAGAAAAATGCGTACAAGAGAAAGGGGGCGAGAAAGAGAGCGGTCATTGCCGCGAGCGTTCCAAGATATGAGCCTGTCGGATGGCTCAGCGCGATCCTAAAGATCCGCTCGGACCATCGCGCGCGACAGTTGACCTCTGCCTCAAGCTGGGCGCGTCCCCTATCAACAAGATAATAGCCGACGTGGGCTCTACGACGATCCTCTAACGCCGACTGTTGTGAACGCCGGGCCAGTTCCAGTGCATGACGCGCGACATCTTGCTCGGGCGACTTTGCCCGCCTGGCGATTTTCTCAATAACGTGGCGATAGCGATCCCGAGTCGCGAAATCCATCAACGAGTAGGCGCCAATTGGATCTTCGGCCAGTATCGGATCTACGTTGCTGACGCTCTCGAAGAAATCCTCCCAGTCGAGCGTCGAAAGCAAGCGCATGCTCGTGATGATGTTGCCGACAGTTGCTTGAGAGGCAGCTTGCCGCTGATGCTCTACGTGGACAATCTGCTCGGTAGTTAGCGACTCGCCGGCAAGCTGGTCTTGTACCCATTCCAGCGCGGGCCATACTTCGGGGTCCTGATCGCGAAGCCGTTGCGTAAGCTGAACGATGAAGGCTCGATCAAGCCGCCTGGCCTTTCCCATTGCTTCTTGAAGCTGACCGATCAGCTCGTCCGGCTGCCGCCCGGCAATCTCCAAAAGTTCGTCCGCAAGTTTGTCCGCTTCTTCTCGCGCGTTGCGCGCCGCGACTATGCGCGTCGCAAGGCGGCGCAAGTTCTCCACGAGAGCGACTCTCAGCGTGATCGCAATAGCCCACAACTCGCCGATCGAGAGCGGCGTCACCTGCTGGTAGGAACGTATGAAGCGTGCGAGGGTGTCAGCGTCAAGACGACTGTCGGTGTGAGCGATCAGCGCCAACGCGATCGCATAGACGCGCGGGTAGCCTGCAAGCTCGCCTCTTTGGAGTTTGGGCAGCTCTCGGTAATAGCCCTTTGGCAGGTCGCGGCGAATCTCGCGGAGTTGTTCCTCGATGATATGAAAGTTGTCGACCAGCCATTCGGCGGCAGGCGAAACCGTTCGCTCACTCTGGACCGCATCGGCGAGAGCTCGATAAACGGCGATGAGCTTGCGCCCATTCTCCTCTAATCGCGGCAGAAGGTGCCGGCCACGACGCGGGCTGGAAGAAACCGAGTGCTCGGCGGCCAACTCAGCCGCGTACTGTTCGAGACGCTCGACGCTGAAGAGCTCTTCCCGAATCGGGTCTTCATTTGAGTTATTGGCAGAAAGTCGTGTTCCCTGGAATGAACTCATGGAGAGTCAGCCATGCTCTGGGTCTGTAAGCGGGAAAGAACGTTCACGAATCCAGCATACCATCCTGATAACGCCGACGCGATGCCGATTCGAGAAGCGTGGCGCGCGTCAGGAGTCACGATGATTGTGCCTTAGCGCCTTTGCGGATCTTTGCGTCTTTGCGCGAAACGGTCTCTTGTTACTGTTGTTTCGCGCAAAGACGCAAAGATCCGCAAAGGCGCTGTCATTTCACCGGCTTCTTCTCGTAGTTCTCATCCAACCCCGGCATGAAGTAAGGCCCGCCCGGAGCCATGCTCCCTTTGAGGAAGATCACGTTTGATGAAATCGTCAACGCCGCGCGCCTGTCGAGCGCCGCTTTGCACTTGGTCCAATCCGGGCCGTTCCCGCCGTGAAGCACGCCGTCTCGCGACGCTTTCCAATGCTCGAGGCTCGCGTATCGCGTTGATAGATACACTTCATCGTAGTCTTTGTTCTCCGCCGGCGGCGCGCCATCAACGCCCGCGGGCGTGATGACCTTCCACATTCCAATCACCCGGCTGCCAAGCTTCTCGAAGTAAGGCCACACACCTTCAACGCTCACGCGGAGAAACTCGTCGAAGCTACCTTTCTTAATCTTGAAGTAGCGCAACGTGACGATCTCTTCTCCCGCCTGCGCAACATCGTTGCGAACCGGGTGTGGGCGGTCGGCATCTTTCACCGGGTTGAGTCCGCCACGGAATGGCGGCTGCTGCGACTGAGTTCGGTCCTGAGCCCTCGCGGCTTCGGGGCTGAGGCAGCAGAGTGAGATCAGTGCGATACCGAGAGTGACTAACCGACGTATTGATCGATTTGATCCTGTATGCATTTTGTTTCTCCTCGGGTTTCGTTCGGACTCGTTGAACTATGCCTTCGTATCGGTCTCAGCGACAAGACCGACTAACTCTTAGATCGTTGACTTTGAGAAAAGAACAAAAAAATCGAGCCGGCTCAGAAGCGACTCCCACCCACGACGGAGACTGTGCGAGAACCGGGAATCGATTACCTGCGGAACACTCAGTATTTTTGCATGCTCGTGGTTGGGAAGGGTGGCTTGCCCCCGCTCTGATGACAGGGGCTAACAAGCACCGCGGGGGCAAGCCACCCTTCCCAACCACGAGCATGCCACCGGGTCCTGGTCTTTTCCTTCTGAAGCGTTTCCCGAACTTCACGCCTTGCTTGACCGTAGCTGTTTGCAGCAAAATGCGAATGCTCACTCAGTGACGACGAGGTGTTATGTACTGCCCGAGATGCAGCCAGCAATGCGCAACGGATGTGTTCGCGCCACTTACGCTTTTTTTGACGGGGCTCAGCGTAGTGCTCTACGCGCGCGCATTCGGAGACAACCTTCCAATTTACGATAAGGTCCAGCCGTATCAATTTGCGCCGCCCGTAAACCGTCCTATGTTGCCTCTGCCGGAGAGACCCAAGATCGATGGATTCGCGTCACGCAGGGTGAACACTTCGGATATGGCTGAACCTCCAAGCGTCACCGACCACACGACTCAGTTTTTTGATTGAGTATGGTTCACTGCGTCGCAAGCAGTTCCGCATTCGCTTGCTGGATTTCTTGCGGGAACGTTCGAAGGGCGGCTATTACCCGCGCTCTGAGTTCGGTCACAACCATCGGCTGCTGAGCGGCCACGTCGTAGCTCTCACCCAGGTCCACATTCATGTCGAAGAGTTCGGGCGTCGGCAGCCGCACGTTCTTCTGCTGTCCCGACGCCGCCGTGTATCGCGGGATGTTCCAGCGCGCGACGTGAATTTTCCAACGCCCCGCTCGCGCTGTCTGAAGGTAAGGGCCGTCAAAGAAAAGGTAGATATTTTCCGGACTCTTCGTCTCCTGTCCAAGCAGAAACGGCAGGATGTTTTTGCCGTCTAACGGCTGCCTCGATGCAGCGAAAATGTTTCTTTCACCTGCGAGTGCCAGCGCAGTCGGAAGGAAATCAATCGTGGCAACCGGCTCATCGGAGACCCGCCCCGCCCGGATGCGCCCCGGCCAACGCAGGATGCCCGGCTCACGCACGCCGCCATCGTAGGTCCAACCTTTGCGGCCACGCAGCGGTCCGGCGCTGCCCTGATACCACGGACCATTGTCGCTCGAGAAGAAGACGATTGTGTCGCGATCGAGACCTCGTTCCTTGAGCGCTTTCAGAACTTCGCCTACGCTCCAATCCAACTCCTCGATCACGTCGCCGTAGAGCCCGCCGGCCGACTTCCCTCTGAACCGATCCGATGCGTGCAACGGGATGTGCGGCATGTTGTGCGCCAGATAGAGGAAGAACGGCTTTCCCTTCTCGCGTTCAATGAAGTTGATCGCCTCTTCAGTGTAGCGCCGGGTGAGCGTGTCCTGTTTCGCCGGTTCCTCGACCACATCACCGTTGCGCATGATGGGAGTCGGGTTCATGTCATTGCTATAAGGAATACCGAAGTAGTAATCGAAACCGTGATCGATCGCACGATGCGGGCTAACGCGTCCCAGATGCCACTTGCCGATGCAGGCCGTAGCGTAGCCTCGATCCTTTAGGGCTCGCGCGACGGTTGTTTCAGACTGAGGCAAGCCGGTCTTGTCGGCAGGAAAAAGCACGTTCGCCAACCGCATCTGATCGACGCCCATTCTCGCGGCGTAGCGTCCAGTCATCAGCGCGGCCCTTGATGGCGTGCACACCGGTGAAACCGAATAGAAGCTGGTGAGTCGCAGGCCTTCAGCAGCCATTCGATCGATGTTCGGGGTCTTGATCGCCTTCGCCCCGTAACAGCCGATATCGCCGTAGCCCATGTCGTCCGCGTAGATGAAGATGATGTTTGGGCGCCGCTGTGCTGAGACAATCTTAGGGGGCCACGGCCAAAGTATCAGGGCTGTCAGGATCACCAAGAGGCTTCTGGCTAAGAGCTTCCTCATTCGTCATCCTGGGAGCGCACCCTGGGAGCGCAGGCATCCTTGCCTGCTCTTACGCGGGAAAGAAATGCCCCTTTAGCGGAAAGAGGCGGGCAGAATGCCTGCGCTCCCAGGCGCTCCCAGGTCAATCGCGATACGACGGATCGACTTTATCCAGCTTGCGCAAGAGCCCCGGCCAGACCAGATCGGCGCCAATCCCTTTGGTGACTACTTTGACTTGAGCCGTGATGCCGTCAAGGATCGGCTTCGCTATCTGAACGAGCTCGGCGCCGCCGGACTCGGCCAGCAACTGAATCTCGCAGGAGCGCTCGAGGTTGTACATCGCGAGAAACGCCTCGGCCGCGTTGCTGCCAATCGTCAGCAGACCGTGGTTGCGCAAGATCAGATTGTTCTTGTCGCCCAGGTCCGAGACCAGCCTCGGCTTTTCGCCTTCGTTCAATGCGAGACCTTCGTAATCGTGATAAGCGATCGAGGCGAGCGCGAACAACGACTGTTGCGAGATCGGAAGCAGACCGTGCTTCTTTGCGGAGATCGCCACCCCGTGACGTGTGTGCAGGTGCATCACGCACATCGCATCTTCGCGCGCCGCGTGGACCGCGCTGTGAATCGTGAAGCCCGCCGGATTGATGGCGTAGGGGCTATCCATCGCTTTCTCGCCGTCGAGACCGACCTTCACCAGACTCGATGCGGTGATTTCATCGAACATCAAGCCATACGGGTTGATGAGAAAGTGGTGTTCGGGTCCGGGCACTCGCGCGGAGATGTGAGTGAAGATCAGATCGTCCCATCCGAATAGCGCTGCCAGCCGATAGGCGGCGGCCAGATCGACGCGCGCTTGCCATTCTTCGGCGGAGACTAAGTCACGAACTGCTGCTGTTCTTGCTTGCATTGTAGTCCTCATCAACTCCGTTTCTTTGGTGTGTGGTCACTCTCTTAGAGGAACCAGCAGGAGAGCATGTCACGACTTCGCGGTACGCGCAATCTTCAGTTGTGGAATAGATAGTTTCTGCCGGCGGCGGGAGTGAATACGGGCGCTGTCTTCGAGCGAGCCATTTCACAGAGTCTTGAGAAAAGCGATGAGCGCCTTGCGGTCCTCGGCTGAAAGATCGAGCCCGAAAGAATGACCTTTGACTGCGCGAGTCTTCACTCCGAACCCGCGAAATCCAGTGGGCACGTAGTCATCTCTCAGGCGACGCGGATCAAACCAATCTTCCAGGGTCGCTACAGAGCCGCTGTGCTCGAATGGGCCTCGATACCATACGCCTTTTAGCGAAGGCACTTTGTAGTAACCTGTCCCGCGCCTCGTCTTGAGCGTTAGATTCGCATCCGTGCCTACTGACATCCGCAGAATGTCGTACTTTTTCAGATGGTCTTCAGGCACTTTGAACCCGTCAGCCGGGGTCAACTTGTTGTTGGTGTAGAGCGGCGGGGTGTGGCACATCGCGCAGCCCTCTCGCTCGAATACTTTTTCCCCTCGCGCAACCAGACCATCGAACCTGTAAGGACTGGGCGGCGGCTTGAGCGAGTAGATGTAGAGCGCCAGCGCATAAAGCTGCTCGTCGCTGTAGCGCGATTGCGTAGTTGGATCGGGCAGTCTCCGGTGATCTTCGCCAAAGGGGATGAAGTCGCCGAAGCGCGAGAGGAAGTCAGCTTCGTTATTGAGCGCGGCGTAACGCATCAGGTCGCCGATGCCGCGCTGGCGCACCAGGCCGGTCTTGTCCAGATACCGCTGCTCTTTGACACCGATCAAATCGGGTATCGCCGGAGGATAATCAGCGCTCGAACGATGACGGGCCAGCACGCCCGGCGGGATCGCTTCCATCCTTGATGCGATCTCATCGAGCGACATCTCATTCAATCGCGCCAGCGGGTCAGGTTTCAGCCAGGGCGCGCCAAACAGCGCACGTTGATCAAAGCGGACCTGCTCGACCGTAGAACGCGTGCGATAGCCGTAGGCCACTGCCAGATCGAATGGGAAATTGCCCTGAGCGCCCTTGATGATTGTCCCGTCAGGCATCACGCGCGTGTGGCACATCGCGCAGGCATTATTTCCTAACTCGACCTTTCCTTTCTCCCTGATGACGTAACGGGCGAAAGGCAGCGTGCCATCCTTGGCCAGCGGCACGCCGAGTCTACGGTGCCACGCCGGGTCTCTCACTTCAGCCACCGTGGTCACGCCATCGTAGAAGATCGGAGCGTCGAAGACGATTTCTCCGGCCTTGATCCAATCCGCTTCGGTTTTCAGTTTGGCGGCATCGAAAATGATCTCCGGCTCTTGTTGCTTGAGCCAATCGCCATAGCCAGGCGGCTCTTTGCCGGGAGCATAGACAGGATAACTTTTGTAGATGGGGCGCACCGGCATGCGGTAGTAGTAATCGGCAGGGATAGCGACCGGCGAAAAGCTGGGGTCTGGCAATGGCACTTCCAACGAAGCAAGCGCTTCTTCGTCCCAGGTCTTCGGGATTGTAGGAGGGATGGCACTGCCTGATTTCTGCGCCTGACCGCTGTTGATAAAAGCACTAATGCCAAGCAGCGCGAAGAGAGCGAGTGTCAGATGCTTGATTTCTGCCATGCTCATTCAAAGCCTCCTACCTATCTTTCTTATGAACTTATTTACTTCTCTTCACTCACCTATTTCGGAGCAGTCGAGTTATTCAGCCACCTAACGACTCGGGCGTTCAGCCGCGGCGCGTTTTCTGCGCCGTCGGCTGCAACGGCTCGTTAGGCCGCGGATGAGACGGAGTCTCTACGCCGGCACGCCTTCGATCACGCTCACGGGAGACTCCGTGGGGACGACGCGCCGCAGGCGAAACCCTACCCGCTCCAGCAGCGAGCGAAATTCTTCTTCGGTGCGCTCGCGCCCGCTGATTGTCAGCATGGCTACGTCGAGCAACTTGAAAAAGTCGGGCCGATTGCCCGCCTGGATCACCGTTTCGATGATCAGCACCCTTCCGTCTTCAGCCATCGCCGACCGGCAGTTCTTCAGAATCTGAATCGATCGCTCATCGTCCCAATCGTGGATGATGTGCTTCATCATGTAGGCATCGCCCCCGGACGGCACAGACTGAAAAATGTCTTCCCCGACGACCTCGCAGCGCCCGGAAAGCCCCTCCGCCGCGATGGCCTTTCGGGCGCCCTCGATCACGGTCGGCATGTCAACCAACACTCCCTTGAGCGTCGGGTTCACCTTCAGAATGGCGCAGAGCAGGCTCCCATGGCCTCCGCCGACGTCGACCAGCTTCCGCAGACCGGAGAAGTCGTAGCCAGCCGTGATCGCGGGAATCTCGGTCGCCGAAAAGTTGGTCATCGCTTCGTCAAACACCTGACCGGTGTCCGGATTCCGACTGAAGTAGTCGAACAGTCCCATGCCGTGCACGTGGTCGTACGCCGGCCGACCGGTTCTCACGCTATAGAGGAGGTCGTGCCACGTACGCCAGAAATGATCCGCAGTGACCGCCCGTGCCCACGACCGCATCGAACCCGGCACGCCGGTCCTGAGACAATCCGCCAGAGGCGTCAACTGAAAACAGCGGTCACCCACCTCACTGAAGATGCCCACGCTGGCCAGCGCGCGCATCACTCGGTACAGCGCATCCGGACTCGCGCCAACGGATTTGGCGAGCTGGTCCGACTCCCGCGGCCCGTCTTCAACAAGTCGGCAATGCCAAGTTCAGCAACGACGCCGATCATCTGGGAGACAAAGTAGCCGGTGGTCATGTTCGCCATCCTGTCGGATACAGAAGCCTCAACTGGTTTCGTCGCTTGTTCCATGATTGTCATTCCTTTCGTTTCGGGTTAGGGTTGGGCAGCTCAACCGAGTGGCCATGGTACGCGCGGTTAGGTGGCGACCTTTTCACAGTGTTTTCAGAAATGCGATTAGCTCCCGTTTGTCATCTGTGGAAAGCTTCAGTCCGAACTCGTGCCCTTTCACTGCCCGCGTCTTCACCCCAGCGCCTTTCCATCCCGTCGGCACGTAGTCGTCGCGCAAGCGTCGCGGATCAAACCAGTCTTCCAGGGTGGTCACCGAGCCGTTGTGTTCGAACGGACCCCGATACCACACACCTTTCAACGACGGGACCTTGTAATAACCTGTCCCCCGTCTGGTCGTGAGGGTGAGGGTGGGATCGGTGCCGACCGACATCGGCAGGACGTCGAAGCGAGTGCGATGATCGTCAGGGATTTTGAAGCCGTCAGCGGGAGTCAGCTTGTTGTTGGTGTAAAGCGGCGGCGTGTGGCACATCGCGCAGCCTTCGCGTTGGAACACCTTTTCACCCTGCACTGCCAGCGGCGTTCGCCTGTTCGGATTTGGTGGCGGTTTGAGCGAGTAGATGTAAAGAGCCAAAGCATAGAGCTGCTCGTCGCTGTAACGCGACAGCATAGCCGGATCAGGCAATTTGCCAAAAATTGCCTCGATCGGTCTGAAGTCGCCGTAGCGCGCGAGCACGTCAGCATCCTGATTCAGCGCCGCATAACGCATCAGATCGCCAATATCCCGATGGCGAACGAGCCCGGTGCGATCAAGGTAACGGCGTTCTTTGACGCCGATCAAGTCCGGCACCTGCGCAGGAGAGTAATGACTCGTCCCATGGCGGGCCAGCACGCCTGGTGGGATCGCCTCGAGGTTGGATTTGAACTCCTCCAGGGATATCTGATAGAGCCGCGCCTGCGGGTCGGGCTGTAACCAGGGCGTCGCGAAGAGAAGGCGCAAAGCAGGTCGATTTTGCTCGATTGTGCCTTGCCTCGGCGCGACGAAAGCCAACGTGCGATCAAACGGGAAATTACCTTGCGCTCCTTTGATGACGGTTCCGTCCGGCATCACGCGGGTGTGACACATTGCGCACGAAAGGCTCCCCGCTTCGACGACGCCCTTTTTCCTGATCACGTAGACGGCGAAAGGCATGCTGCCGTCCTTCGTCACTGGGATGTTCGCCTTCTCATACCACGCCGGATTTCTGATATCAGGCACCCGGACTACAGACACTGGGTCGTTATCGTAGGCAATGGGCGCCTCGAAGACGAGTTCTCCCGCCTTGATCCAGTCGGCTTCGGTCTTGAGCTTCGCCGCATCAAAGACAACCTCCGGCTCCTGCTGGCTGAGCTGTTCCAGGTAGCCACGCGGTTCTTTGCCGGGAGCATAGACAGGATAACTTTTGTAGATGGGGCGCACCGGCATGCGGTAGTAGTAATCGGCAGGGATAGCGACCGGCGAAAAGCTGGGGTCTGGCAATGGCACTTCCAACGAAGCAAGCGCTTCTTCGTCCCAGGTCCTGGGAATCAGTGGCGGCACGTTGCTGCGGTCTTTTTGCGCCTGGCCGCTCGTGATGAAGGCGGTGATGCCAAGCAGCACGAAAAGCGCAAGCGTAAGAATCTTGATTGTTACTTGTCGCATTTGACACCTTCTATAGGAGATCGTCGCATTATCAGCATTATCAGCAGGTAAGATCAAGATTTGGGATCGCCCCGAGCTGATGCACTAGGGTCAATAGGTTTGCCTCAACCCGCAGTACCTCGATCTTGCCCTTGGCTAGATAAAGCATATCCACTCCGGACATCGTCACAGTCTTGCCGGTTGGAGAGATGCCGACAAACATCCCTTGATGTGTCCCTCGCATCGTCCAGCGAATCACGACCTTGTTGCTTTCGCTAATCTCTTCCTCAGAAGTGTAGTGAACATCCGGGAAGGCGCGGAACAACTCGCCCACCATTTCGACGAAGACCTCGCGGCCAATTACTGGAGTTGGGCTGAGTGGATCGTGCAAGACGAAGTTGTCGGCGAAGATCTGATCTGCCAGGCCGAGGTTCTTCTTGTTGACGAACTCATCCCAGTAAAGGCGAACTGTTGCCCTGCTCTGTTGATCTAGCATACTCACCTCCGATGGCTATTACTCGTTCACAGCGTTTTGAGAAATGCGATCAGCGCCTTCTTGTCGTCTGCTGAAAGGTTCAGCCCGAATTCGTGACCTTTCACGGCGCGCGTCTTCACACCAATTCCGCGAAATCCCGTCGGGGTGTAATCATCCTTCATCCGCCTGGGATCAAGCCAATCTTCGAGCGTCGCGACCGAACCGCTGTGCTCGAACGGGCCGCGATACCAGACACCTTTCAGCGACGGGACCTTATAATAGCCTGTCCCTCGTCTGGTTTTGAGAGCCAGATTCGGATCAGTACCCACTGACATTGGCATGATGTCGAATTTGCGTCGATGCTCCTCGGGAACTTTGAAGCCTTCGGCTGGAGTCAGCTTGTTGTTGGTGTAAAGCGGCGGCGTGTGGCATGCTGCGCAGCCTTCGCTCTCAAAAACCTTTTCGCCTCGCGCAGCCAGCGCATCGAATTTGTTTGGGTTCTTCGGCGGCTTGAGCGAGTAGATGTAAAGACCGAGCGCGTAGAGCTGCTCGTCGCTGTAACGTGCGAGCATCTCAGGTTCCGGCAATTTGCCGAAGATCAGTTCAAGCGGCCTGAAATCACCATAGCGCGAAAGCAGGTCTGCGTCCTGATTCAAGGCGGCATAGCGCATCAGATCGCTCACGTCGCGGTGCCGCACCAGGCCTGTGCGATCCAGGTAGCGCCGGTCTTTGATGCCGATCAGATCGGGAACCTGCACAGGATAAAAGAGACTCGATCCGTGTCGCGCCAGCACGCCGGGAGGGATTGCTTCATTGAGCGACAAAATCTCCTCCAGCGATATCTCGTTTGACCCTGCCGAATCGGGTTGCATCCAGGGCATGCTGAAAAGCAGGCGCATGATGATCCGCACATTTGTCTGGATCGCCTGCCGGTCGTTGGTTTCAGCCAGACTGGCCCGCGTTCGGAAAGCAATCGCACGATCAAACGGGAAATTGCCCTGCGCACCTTTGATCAATAAACCGTCCGGCATCAACCGCGTGTGGCACATCCCACAGGCCAGGTTGGCCAGTTCAACCACACCCTTTTTTCTAACGACGTAACGCGCATAAGGCATCACGCCATCCTTCGTCGCCGGCACGCCGACCTTCCGATACCAGTCCGGGTTGCGCACGTCTGACACCGTTGAGATCACCAGCGGGTCAGCGTCGTAAGCAATCGGCGCATTGAAGACCAGCTCTCCCGCCTTGATCCAGTCTTCGACAGTCTTGAGCTTGGCCGGATCGAAAGCAATCTCAGGTTCGAGTTGTTTGAGCTTCTCAAAGTATCCGCGAGGCTCTTTGCCCGGCGCATAGATTGGATAGCTCTTGTAAATCGGTCGCACCGGCATGCGATAGTAGTAGTCGCTCGGAATATGTTCCGGGGGCGCGCCCCTCGACGCGAGCGGCAGTTCAAGTGAAGCCATCGCCCCATCATCCCACGTCCTCGGGATAGCCGGCGGTTGCTTGATGGCTGAAGTCTGCGCATGTTCATCGGTCATGACTCCGATTATCCAGACTAGAGCAAGAAGTGAGAGGGCAAAGAGTTTGAGCTTTCGACATCGCATGAAACACCTCTTCCTTCGGTCCTATCTCACTTGAAACGGCGCTGTGTAAATCGTGGGATCGGCGCCGACAACCTTGAAATTCAAGTTGTAAGTTCCGGTAGCCAGCCCCCTCGTGCTCAAGTTGAAGATGTATCCGCCCGTGCCGCCGAGGCTGGCGTCATAGCGAAAGTTGTTATCCGGATTTGCATTGCCTGAATCTTCCACCGGCCCGGGAGCGGCGCTTGAGACTAGTTGCACGCTCAGGGCGGTCAGTGCGATGTTGGAAGATGAGAGGTTGCCGCTCGCATCACAGAGCTGGAGCTTAATAGGAATCGTGCTGCCCCTCCTGTGAGCTTTCGTGGGGTCGTACAGCAGACAGATGTTGAATGCAGCAGCGGAGAGCTTCAACACGAAGGCATCAGTCGGGCCGCCGTTGTAGGTGTGGTCGAAGCTCGCCGTGGGGAAATCAATCGCAGAGGTCTGGCCCGTAAGATAAGCGTTGCCGAAGGAGTCGAGCGCAACCCCGTTAGCGCGGCTCGCTCCGCTACCGGTGTTGCCGCCGATTGCTGCGGAGTAGATCAGCGCCGAGCCTGTCGCATTCAACTTCAGCGCGACGATATCGTTTGGATCAGTTGGGATAAATCCAAATCGCCCTGGCGTCAACGGGAAGTCGCGCGCGCTGGTATCGCCTACGATCATCGGGATGCAGGATTGGTCTACGGCAATGCCGAAGCCACGACTGATGCCAGTGCCGGTGTGCCCGCCGATGAGAGCTGCATAGCCAATGGAGCCGTCCGCGTTCAGCTTCACCACTGGAATCGAATCTGGTTCTGTTGGATAAGCAGCATACCCAATCGCACCCGGAGTCACCGGAAAGTCGGGCGCACTGGTCTCGCCGGTGAGGTAAGCAACCCCGCCCGGCCCCACAGCAACGGCAAGGCCGCGGCTGATGCCCATCCCGGTGTTGCCGCCGATCACCCTTGAGTAGACGAACCCGGAGAGCGTCGGATTCAGCTTCATCGCAACAATTTCCTCTGGGTCCGATGGGTAGGAACTCGGGTCTGGGGTGCCGCCTCCTACTTGCGGGAAGTCGCGCGCTGTAGTCGAGCCTATAGTCGCGGGGTCGCATTCTTCATCCACTCCGATGCCAAAGCCGCGGCTGATGCCGCTGCCGGTATTGCCGCCGATGACCGCCGCGTAGGCGATGGAGCCGTCCGCATTCAGCTTCACCACTGGAATGTCATGTGGGTCTGATGGGTAAGCAGCATACCCCAGGGCCCCCGGGGTGACCGGGAAATTGCGCGAGCTTGTTTCTCCGGTTACGTAGGCGCCGCCGTCCGGGCCAAGCGCGATGGCGTGGAAACGGTCTTCGCCGCTCCCTCCGATCTGCCGTGAGTATCCGAGTGAGGAACCGTCCGCATTCAGCTTCAGCACGAAGCCGTTAGATGGAATAACAGAAGGAGGCGGGCAGAGGTCGCAGGGTGGCGGCGGCGGAACTGCGGGGAAGTCGCTCGATTTGGTCTCGCCAGCGACGTAGGCATTGCCTTGAGAATCAACCGCAATGGCAGAGCCTCGATCAGTAAAGCTCCCGCCGATAACCGCAGAGTAGACGAGCGCCGAGCCTGCCGCATTGATCTTCGCCACAAAGATTGCACCCGCCGGGTCCGGGGGGATCTCACCCGGTTCCGTGGGGAAGAAGTCAGGTGAGCTTGTCTCGCCGGTGACGTAAGCGTTGCCCTGCATGTCTACAGCAATGCCAAGCCCCCGGTCAGCGCCGCTCCCGCCCAGGTAAGTTGAATAGACCAGCACCGGGTCAATGATGAGCGGCCTCGTGCGGTCATACTCGCTCACCTGAAAGCCAACCTGCCAGTTGCGGATTGCGGATTGCGGATTGCCGATTGTGGTTTCTTCAAGACTTCGTGCCCATTCGTGTCCTTCGTGGATCGGATTGCGGATTGAAGCATCAGCATCTAGCAGCGTGTATCCGCCGGCTATCTCCCGTCGCGTGCCGTTCACCTCTTGGTAGATAAGCGGCCTCTTTTGCCGGATTTCACCTGCTGCGGTGTCGAGCACCAGATCGCCATTGCCGTCCACTTCGACGCGGTCCGCACCTTCAAAGCCGAGCGTGATAGATCTGAAATCGGCTTCGGGAGCCACAATGAAGTCGTATTCCAGTTGGCGCTCGCTGCCATAGAAGACCAGGTCAACTCCCGCGTAGACATTCTCGTATTTCACTTTGGCGTAGGTGGGAATATCCGTGCGCCACTTAGCGGGATCGGCGCCGATGAAGTAGTTGGCCCTTCCCGGCAGTTGATCCATGCCCTCTATACGCGGTGCAGGGTTTGCTCCTCCTAACTTCATCCGCAAGTTCGCCGATGCGGAGTTCTGTCGGCCCTCCGTTGCTTCATTCCCAGATCCGAAATCCGGCTTGCGGAATCGAAATACCGCTTGGGTCGAAGTCAAAAAGAGACTGTAGCCGCTCGAGCGCGACAGGAACTTAACCTGCGAATCAGTCTGTCCCCGATTCTCTTCAAAGCTGAGGGGCAGCTTGCCGTAAGACTCGATGGGCCGTGTGTCTGAGCTTTGAGTCATCCAGGCTGACCGCGAGATTGAGCGGGTGAATTCTGTGTGCCTGTTAAAGCTTGGTAGTATCAATGGGCTTGTCAGGATTAGACAAGCCATCAAGACTGCGATCGATGGCAAGCTGTTCGGGCGATTGCTTTGGCTTTTCATAACATTCTCCTTCTCGGTTGATCGGTTTATTGCTCATACAACTTGATTCTTGCGACATTGTGCTCGGGGTCGAGACTCATTCCCGACGGAATCAGTAGCAGCAATCGAAGCCGCCCCTGATCTAACTTCACGAGAAAAAAGGTCTGCTTGTTAGCGACGCGATACGGCTTCTGGCGGCGGCCGTTGATCTTCAGATCACGGGAGGCAATCAGCGGCTCAGATTCGCCGCCATTGGTTTCATCTCGAACCCGCGGCATCTTTTCGACGACCATAACAACGGTCTCGTAAGAGGAAGGCCGCATTGATTCAAACGGCCAGGTGAAGTTGAACCCGTTTTCTTCAGTCAGCTCGAACGCCACGATAAAGCGACTGCTTTCCTGCGAATCTCCGATCGAAGGCAGCCCGGCGCGTTCCTTTCCGGCCGTCTGAGAAAGCGAAGGCCGGGTGAAAAGAAGAGCTATTAAGCTTGCCAATGCTATCCAGTTCCTGGATTTGAGCCTTAGAAAAGCGGCCATAAACCATCCCAAGAGTTCGTAGTTCGGCCTTCAGGCGGAAGTTCGTAGCGCGTCGCCGGAGAAGCTAACATACGAACTTCCGCCTGAAGGCCGAACTACGAACTCTTCACCCTCTCAGGGCGTCGTCTCGGACGACGTGACGACTCCTTTGCCTTTGGTAAGCGTTCGCCCTCCGGTTGAGGCCAATTGACAAATCTACTTCCCCACGCCGGCCCGGCAGGGCATATAATGGAGCCTGCTCAAAACGCGCCCCGACTTTACAGCGTCGTTCGGTGAAATGTCCTGAAAAAGTCGGTGAAAAACTACGAAGTATTCTGAAAAGCGCCGGGTATATGAACATCGCCGAAAAGAAAGATACAGAGCCTCTAATCCACTTCGGAGGATTTACCCTCGACCTGGTGCGGCGCGGCTTGTATCGAGGCCAGCAGCGCATTCACCTCACATCGAAACCTCTTGAGACGTTGATATTTCTCGTAGAGAGCCGTGGACGCACTATCGAAAAACAGGAGCTGATGGACTCGGTCTGGAAAGACACCTTCGTAACCGAAGACAATCTCGTGCACGCGATACACGAGATTCGCTATGCGCTAAGCGACGACAAAGAGGATCCGCGCTTCGTTCAGACGGTTCCGCGCCAGGGCTACAGGTTTGTCGGTCAAGTCATTGCTGATGCGGCGGTCCCGGTTTCTGCCCAACCAGATCAAGCTGCTTCGCCACCGGCGGTCTCGATAACTCAGCCGAAACTGAAGATTCGCAGATGGTTTTGGATTGCCGCGCCTGTCGCTGCACTCATCTTCGTCCTGACCTGGATGCTTTGGCCGCGTGATGGAAGCAGCGGCGCCAAGCCCCCTGCCCGAGAACCGCGGGTGGGCACTATTAACAACCGGATAACCACCGGGGAGTTCTCGAGCAGCAAACCGGCCTTTTCTCCGGATGGAAAGTTCATCCTCTATGTTTCGTCGGAAGCGGAGACTCGCGGGCACAGTGATTTGTTCATCAGACAATTCTCTGAGGGCAATGCCCAACGCATCACCAACAAGATGGATCCAAGCGGCGACCTTCCGGTTTTCACAGCGGATGGCAGCCAGGTGGTTTTTTCGGTTCCTCGCATTGCCAAGGATGGCGGTCGCCATCACGACCTCTGGATCGTTCCTTCTTTTGGCGGCCCTCCCAGCCGGTTCATCGAAGATGCCAGTGGCGCCGGTTTCTCGCCTGATCAAAAGTGGGTGGCTTACACCAAGCATCTGGCTTCCGGCAAGGCTCTCTGGGTCAGCCCCTTAAGTAACCACGAAGAGCATTGCGAAGTGAGCGAAGAAGGCTACACGCCACGCTGGGCGCCCGGTGGTGAATGGCTCGCCTACACGACTAGCGACCCGAACGGCGGGATGGGAAACATCTGGACTTGTAGGGTCCACAGGTCAAACGAGGGAGAGTCGCGGTCATCCGATCACAAACAGA
The DNA here is from genome assembly GCA_964548075.1 of uncultured Clostridia bacterium. GTDB lineage: Bacteria > Acidobacteriota > Blastocatellia > UBA7656 > UBA7656 > Onstottus_A. Next base: position 37,417 of record CAZJQQ010000046.1, read on the forward strand.
TCACCAGAGAGGGGGAGCAGATCTACGGCCTCACCTGGACGGCTGATGCCAGTGCCATAATATTCTCGTCAAAGCGAACAGGCTCTGCGCAACTCTACAAGGTCTCGACTGCCGATGGCTCGACCACCCCTGTATTGGTCGGCGTTGGCCAGTATGACGCCCCGTCCGCTTCGCCCGACGGAGGCACGGTAGTGTTTCAGTATTTCCGGCTGAGTAACGATCTGATGACGGCTACGCTGGGCGCAAACTGCGAAGCAAAGCACATCACATTCGACGAGTTTCATCGGTGGCCCCGAATTTCGCCCCTTGGAGATAAACTAGCCAGCGTGATCCGTCACATTGACAACACCGAGCATCTTTACCTAACCGACCTCAACACTAAAGTCAGCTCGCAATTGAGCGACCGGATCGCGCGACACCCCTGCTGGTTGAATGAAGACAACATAGCCTTCCTGGCACCGGGTAGTTCCGCGGACAACTCCGAAGTCTTCATAGTGAACATCCCCACTCGCGAGACATCTTCGCTGACTCGCTTCTCGGGCAAGACCGACTGGCTGGCAATCCACCCCGACGGGAAAAAGATTGCTGTTGTGCTTAGATCGCCCGATGGAAGGGAGAAGATACTGCTGCGAGACCTGCGCAATCAAATTGACACGACGATTCACGAAGGGTCGGAGTATGAATACCTGCGATGGTCGCCGGATGGCTCGGCCGTATGCTGGGATAGACCGGGTGCATCGAGAGATGCTCCGCAGTCGAGCGGTGGAATCTGGGTTCTCGCAATGGGCCAATCGGAGCCGTACCTTGTCGCAAAAGATGCTTACTGCCCAGTGTGGAGCGCGGATGGTACGGCACTTTATTTCGGGATGAGGCAGCGACAGCAAGGGCTATGGCGACATGACCTCCGACAGAAGAAAGAGCATCTGGTTTGCAGTTGGGAAGGGGTCTTTAGTTACGATATTGTCGGCAACCGGTTGGTATTCGCGCAACACAGGAATGACAGCCAGATTTATTCGATGTCCTTGCGCCCCTAGTTGGATTATTTAAAACACGCCGCGAAATCTCTATCACCACGAGGCGGCTAGAAAGGAACAACCTCGATCTCCTGAATCTGCTGGAAGTGACGAAGGTTGGTGGTTACAAGCGCCAGATTTTTCGCCCAGGCAGACGCTGCGATCAGTGCGTCGGCGAGATGATCTCGAAGATAAGGATATCGTCCCAACAGGTCACTGTAAGCGGCCGCAATCTGAGGGTCAGGGTTGATCAACCTAATCGTTCGAAGCAACGCCCGAATGCGGCCCCGCTCGGCGTCGCTGATGGGCGGGCGGAGCAGTTCTTTCCGGACCACCTTGCTGTAGCACATCACTGTGTGTTGGTTTCGGAAGAAACGCCTGGCTTGGGCATCGCCCCGATACCAAAGTATGAAGACTCCAGTGTCGACGAGCGCGCTTCTAAGCTCCAGCCAAGCGGGCTCACTCATCGAAGGCTTCAACCTCTCTCAGAAACTCATCCGGCGACTTCAATCGATTGTCGGGGGTACGCATCGACTCGCCCCGAATGCCTTCCACATACGTGGCTGCGTCTTGAACGTCCGCACGCTGCTGCCACATGCCGAAGCCCAGTTCTTCCTCCAGCAATGTGTCCGCGAGCTTGAGTCTCTCCTCCGAAGAAAGGTTCTTGGTGCGGCTGAGAACTTCATCGTAGGCCGTTGTCATAAGGCAACTGTACTGCAAACGATCCGACGACTACAACACCGTTCTTTGGCTGAAATAAACCGGGTTCCGCATCGGGTTTGATATCAAGACCCATTAGTGAGACTCGCCGCCTGATAGCTTCGCCGCGCTCTCACTATCGCGTCCGGAGCCCTCACCTCGACTTTCAGCGTATGGCGATTCCCGTCGATCTTGCTGTTGTCGGGATAGAAACCCAACCGGTACTGATGACGAAGCTCCTCGGCAATGAGGTTAAAAGTCTTCTTCAAGTCTGCCGCCTCGCCGTTGTAGTAACGGCCGGCCGAAACATCGGCGAGCTTTTCGAGAAAACTTATCGCTTGCTCGTTTTTCATCTCGACGCGTTGGCGGCGCTGCTCGTTTCGCGGTCTCGGCGGAGGAATGCGATCACGTCCCCATACGCGCCGCCGCGGAAACGTAGTCGCGTCAATCCAACCGCGCCGGAGAAACTGAGTCTCGAAAAAGACTGTGTAGATCATTGCGCCCGACTCGGCTGCCTCATCGAACAGAGCTTGCTCGCCGATCCGGCTGCCGGCGTCCTTTCCATCGGTCAGCACGATTATGGCTTTGCGTCCGTCGACCCGTTTGAAGCTTCGGCCGATAACCTCGGCTATTGCGTCGCGAAGAACGGTGCCGAATTCCTCGCCCGTCTTCGCGCTTTTCACCGCCCGTTCCAGCGCCTTTCGGTCAGAGGTCAATTGACTCAACACATGTACATCGTAATCAGCGCTCACAATCATAGCGCGGTCCTGCGGTCTCAACTCCTTGAGAAACTTCACACCAGCGCTCTTGATGTCATCCAACACCCGCTGCGTGCTCTTGCTTGTGTCGATTAGCAGGGCAACGTTCAACGGTTCTTCGGCAGCGTCGAAATATGCAATTGGCTGCTCGGCTCGGTCCTGATACAGCTTGAAGTCTCCGGACTTCAGACCCGAGATGTATCTTCCCTGGCGATCGCTGACGATCACCGGTACGCTTACCAGAGTTGTTTGAACTTTGATCGGAGCATCGGTTTGCTTGTCTTGAGCAAGCGTTGAGGCGAGACTGGCGCAGATTGGCAGAGTGAGGCAGGTGGCGAGGGCGGTGCGAAGGAAGCTCATCATCGGAGGTTGGCGGGATTTGCATCGACGGCAAGAGGGCGATTGCGACGTCCTCTTGCCGGTAACCGATCAACAAAAGCTGGCAGCTTCGGCACATCGCAAGCTGCCAGCTTGCTCTCTATGCGCGAATAAATCCGCGGAAGTTTGCCGGACTCGCATTGAAGCCCGGGAAAATCGTGGTCAGGTTGCTCGCGCCCATGTGACGCGCGGCGATCTCTGAAAACACGTCGCGGAAGTCAGTGGTCAGCGCCAGGTCGCGGCCTTCATACAACTGTTCCGTCGCCAGCCCCGGCCACTTACCGTAGACCTTGCCGCCTTTCACCGCGCCGCCTGCGACAAACAAACAGCTCGCGTGACCGTGATCGGTTCCGCCTGAACCGTTCTGCCGAATAGTCCGGCCAAACTCGGTCATGGTGAGAATCACGACGTTGCGCATTCGATCGCCGAGGTCTTTGTACAACGCGGCGATCCCCTGGCTGAAATCCTGCAATCGGTTCGCAAGCTGCCCGCGCGCGTTCCCTTGATTAGCGTGCGTGTCCCAACCGCCGACGTCGGTGAAGGCCACCTCGATGCCGACGTTGGCTTTGATCAACTGCGCGATCTGGAGCAGAGAATTGCCGAACGGAGAACGAGGATAGTTCGCGCCGTTAGCGGCCTGATACTGCTGCGGGTTCGCCTTCTTGAGCATCTTGACTGCTTCGAAAGCTTCCTTGCCCGTCCCGTGGAGCGCATCGCCGAGGCTTGTTGAATAAAGCTCCTCAAACCCTTTTGCGACCTGCCCGTTTCCCTGCCCTGCACGTACACCGAAGTCGGCGATGTTGGTCATCGCAATCGACGGCGCCGGTCCCAGCAGCGTGCGCGGCAAGTTCGCGGTAAAGGACACGGAGCGGAAGGGCGTTGCCTTCGGGTCTTTCTTCGCTTGCATATACCGATTCAGCCAGCCGTCGGCAGTTCCCTTGTTGCCCGGAGTCCCCGCTTCCATGTAATCCTGTGCGTCGAAGTGCGACCGGGTGTTATTTGGCGAACCAACTGCGTGTACTATCGCCAGATGACCCTCGTCATAGATGGGCTTGAAGGGCGCGAGCGCCGGATGAAGCGCGAAGTACCCGTCCAGATCAAGCGCCGCGTCCGCGTTTCCGGCCTTCGGCTCGGGAACGGCTATGTTCGGGCGGACGCTGTAGTAGCTCTTATCGCCGAATGGGATCACAGCGGAGATTCCATCCATCGCGCCTCGCTGAAAGATCGCGATGATGATCGGGTGATCCTTACCGGCGGCTCCGGCCGTTTGAGCAAGCACCGCTCGTTTCAAGAACGAAGGCGCAGCGGCGAAGCTCGCCAGCGCTACCCCTGATGATTTGAGAAAAAGTCTTCGTGTTACTGCCATGATTTCGTCTCCAAGCTTCGGTTTCCGGTTTCTGGTTTCTGGTTTCTGGTTTCTGGTTTCTGGTTTCTGGTTTCTGGTTTTGGTTCACGGTCGGGGTTTGGTTTCCGGGCAAAAGAACCAGAAACCACAAACCAGAAACTAGAAACCAGAAACCAGAAACCAGAAACTAGAAACTACCTTCGTTGGAACTCGGGCGAGCCGAGCACAAGGCCGAACACCTTCGCGCTTTCAAGGTCGTCCCCGGACATCGCGATCTGAGGACGAAGATTCGCGCGCACTCCGAAGCGCCGTTCCATTTGCTCAGGGTTGCCAACGCCCTTCTGGCCTTTGCCGGCGCCCTGGTTTGGCGGCAACGCTTGCATGGAATTCTCAGCCATCAGATCGTCGCCTTGCGGAATTGGAGGAACAGCGCCGAGTTCGCCCTTCACCGAAACGCCTTCCTTCAACTGCTTCTCCAGAACGGTTCGGGTCTGCGGCGAGATGTCTCCGTTGAGAAGCGACGCAATCGCCTTCTCCATAACGCGCTGCTTGTCAGTAATGTCAACGTTGCCGGCGGCGCGCTTCACATCGAACGCCGCGCCCCGCACTTTGTTCGTCGTAAGCGCGAGTCCGAAGTTTAACCGCTCGAGCAGCGAGCCCGTGTTTACCCATTGATCGGCCCTGTCCGGATACCCGGTCGGCGCTTGATACAGGTAGAGCGGTTGACCCATCTTCGAGATGAACTGAGCAGTCTGCAGCGGCACCGTCACATCGGCGCCAAGCGCTCGAACGGCCGACACTGCCAACTCGAAAGGCGACTTGATCTTCGCGCGATGAGCTTCCTTCGAGTTGAACTCGGGCGAGGTAATGATCGTTCGCAGCATCTCGCGAATGTCGCCGTCGGTCTTTGTGTACACAGAGGCGACCCGATCAACCAGCGCTTGCGGCGGCGTGTCGCTCACGAACCGGCGCACGAGCTTGGTCGAGATGAACTTCGCCGTGCTTGGCTGATGCGACAGGATGTCGATGACCATCTCGCCGTCTTTGATCCCGCCGCCTGCAGGGATCTTGTGGCCGAGCACGGTCTTCTCGCCGTTGTCGTGCATAAACGAACGGAAGACGAACTCAGTGCCCTGACGCGGCCGATCAAGCGTCCACCCGGTCAGGCACCGCGCGACCTCCTGCACATCCTTTTGAGTGTACCCGCCCTCGACGCCCAGCGTGTGCAGCTCCATGATTTCACGCGCATAGTTCTCGTTGATTCCCGGCTTGCGATTCCTGAGCCCGTTGGGCGCTTGCGCCTGTCTCTGTTGTTCCGGAGTCATCTGATCGCGTTGCATCTCGCGCCCGTTTTGCTGGTTGCCCTGTTGGTCGCGATAGTTGGGGTTGTTCTGGCCCGGATTGCCGAAGCCGCCTAATGCGCCGGGTCTGCGCTGCGCTGCTCCCTGCCTTCGCATCTGACGCGGGTCGGGGAGCTTTGCATCGGGCGACATCGATTGAAAATTGTCGAGATAGACCAGCATCGCGGGGCTCTTTGCCGTCGCCAACAGCAGGTCTTTGAACTTGCCCATCGTGCGAGGACGGATGACGCTCATCTCGTAATCGGTCGTCAGGTTGCGATCGGCGTTCTTTGCCCAAAAGATGTTGAAGTGGTTAAACCAGAAATCGGTCATCACTTCCTGAAGCTGCCGCTCGCTGTAGGCCGCGCGAATGATCTTTTGGCTTTGCAGCTCCTGCAGCAAAAACTGAGGCGGCCTGAGGTTGTTTTCCTGGTAGTAGGCGTTCACCTGCTGACGGTATTCCCGCTTTGTGTTGTCGTCCGCGCCTTCGCCTGGAGGCAGGACCGGAGTGTTCTTTCCCTGGCGCAACCCAAGTTGCCGCCCGAGCAACTGCGGTGGCGGATACTTCTCCTGTATTTCGGTGAGGCTCATCTTGAGGGACGGATAATTCGCAAGCTTGGGCTCAATTGTCGGGTCCTCGATGCGTTCCGGATGAAGCTGGAGATCGATGTACTTGTCGATGCCCATTCGCTTGACTCGCTCGACGTCACCGGGACGCGGACCGTAGCCGATGCGATTGAGCAGGTGAATGATCTTTTGATCCGCGGAGAGGCCGGCAGTCGTTGCCTTCGACTTGGTGTCGGCAACGGCTGGTATGATCGCGCTAAGCGCGAGCGCCCCCGTGATTGTGAGCGCGAGCACTGCCGAAGCGGCGCGGCGCCCCGCGAATCCAAGCGTTGAGGGGCCTTTTGTTTCTCTTTTCATGATTAACTTCCTCGCTGAGCGTTGGGACTTGAATCCACTTGATGACTCCGGCTCAAGCAAGTTACCGCAATCCCTGTGGGAAGCGCCACTCGTCAGTGAAGCTCTTGTCATAGCACTTAGACGGGTAATAGAGGGGGTTAGTTTGAAAAAACGTGTGGTAAGATCCCCGGGCGCGTCTCGCTAAGAGGGTTAGCCGCCAACAAAGCGTTTTTTCCGATACCGACGTCGCTTGCATCCTGATTGAACTGAAGTACGACCGTAGCAAGAGCGGCATCTCACAACGCGTTGTCGCGACGATTCGTAGAGACGTTGAGAAGATCAAACGCCTGATTGCAATAGCACGGAAACGGGGTTCCCAAAAGAAGATCTACGGCATAGTTGCGGTTCTCAGTAGGTACCCGCGTCGTTGTGATGAACTTAAGAGACTTGAGGATGAGGTCGGCGCAATTCAGGCAATCAAACTGATAATACTCCCTCCAATCACCAGCTAACGATCGCCTCCGCTTCTGAGCCCACCTTCCAGTAGCTTAATCCGCTATGGTGCACGCGCACTACTTTGCCCATTCGCTGCGTCTGCGTTCGAAGATCCCTGTGGCGCAGGAGACGGTGGACATATTTGGCAGCCTCATCATTCCAGACATCGAGATAAACCAAGCAGTATCCGGGATGGCGAAGCGCAGGATGATAAAAGCCGTGATCCAAAGTGAAAAAGGTTGGGCGCTTTAGCTGGTGCAGCATCGGAATGACCTCATTCCGATCTTTCATCCCTGAGCGGCCAATCTCGAGACCGATCTGAGGGAAGTGAATCTTCCTTGATTCCAAAGAACGGCGCTGATTCAAACCAATATCCTCATCCAGGATATTCATGCGACGCGCCGGCGCCTTTCAGTCTTTTCGACTAGCGCGTCGCTAGCCAGCTTGACCGCCTCGGCAACAGCTTCACGGCTGATCTTTCCAAAATACTGCCCCGAGATCCAGTCCCAGTCCTTGCCCTTGCCAACGTAGAAAAGAACACTCTTAACCATGATGCGCGTGCCTTTGAATGTCAGTTGGCCGTGACAAATCTCGGGGTCGGCGACAACATATTCGCCAAGCTCCACTCGCTTGCTAGCTTTCATAACGTGCTCCACCTGTTGAGGACTAATCTAGCATGCAGCATCAGCCAAAACAACAAAGCTCCTTATCCGTTAGCTTGAGATGGAAACAGTACGGAGTCACGAACTCTACCGATGCTTTAGAAAGCCAGCCGAACCCCGGAATCACTGGTGCGCGACGCGTGCTCGAGGTGCGCCGTCGCGTACGACTTAATCGTCTCGACGTGCCGCCAGCGCACTCCGCGGACCCGCCGGAACAACCTGATCTTTAGATTCGCAACCTCGCCGTTGATGCAAAAAAGGCGCTCGCCATCCGGATCAGAGTACTCTGCCTGCAACATATCGCGTAATCGGCACTGCGCCGCGCCTTCGATATGCAAGCGCGTGTTCATCGCAGAGAACGACCAGTAGCCCATTCCCATTTTGCGCTGCCACTGTTCGGCCAGTCGCAGTCGAACGAAGCGATGCTCTTCCCCACGATGACGCAGGTACAGCGACTGAATAGGAGGAAGCATACGGCCGGCGCGGCGCGGTCTTGCCGCGAGCCCCTCAAAAACCGTACCCGGGTGCTTTTCGAATGCATTCGAGTGGACCCACACCCAGTCATCAACGTGCTTGCGCCCCCACAAGTGTGACTGGCAGCCGGGCTCTTGATCAAGAACGATAGCCTCGCCGTCCACCACGATCGTGCCGCTAAACCGCGTGTCCAGATTCGGCGAGCACACGAACGAGGACGGCCGCGCGAGTTGGACCACCGCCCGAGACACGTGATGATAAGTCGTCTCGCACGGCACATAGCTCAAATCCCACTCGATGCTATGGCCGCCACTATCAACTCTCCCGGCCGCGCTCCAGGGTGAGAAAAGACCATCGCCAATCTTTAGGATCGGGGTCTCTCGCACCTCGAACGCGAACTGATCGATCGAGTACTCTCGCTTGATGCCGATATTCTGTTCGGGCGACCGGCGATTGAAGGCTGCAGCCCACAGTGCTGCGCGTGGCTGCGACTCGTGACCCGAGCCGCTCGGCGAATCGACGACGTACCGAAACCAGAAGCCGCGCTGAGACGCGCGATGGTTGAGCGTCAAAAACCACACCTCGTAGTGAGGCGCGCTCGCGCCATCCCAGCGACACTTGTTGTCCGAGAAGTCTGAGACGATAACCGAGGTAGGCTTATAGCTGACTGCCATAGCCGGCGCTCTTCCAGTTTCGGGTTGCGGATTTCGGATTGCGGATCGAAGACGGACTCCTGCTCAGAGCAATCGCAATCCGTGACGCGGGAAACTTACATCATTTGTGGTATCCGCGCAAATCCGCCGGATCAGTGCCGTCGTAGAGATCGGAGATGCTTCCGCGCATCTTGCTGACGGCGACGGTCGCCGGAAGTTCAGCAAAGAGTGCCTGAATCGGCGATTGATGAACGCATTCAGCCTGTAAGGGCGTCACTCGGTGGGCGCCCTTCCTTGCTCCTGCTACACCTCGATAGTCAGGAGGGGCGCCCACCGGCGGACGCCCTTGCACGTTGGTCAGCTTTCCATCGCTCAGGGGCGCCGATTGACGGTTGCGCGGCCACCGTGAATAATACGACACGAATGAGCCAGGCCCCCGTGACCAAAGAGCTGAATCTTGAAATCGAAGTCAAACTCGCTTGCGACGACCTCGATCGCCTTCGCAAGGCCGGACTCCAGTTAGACCTCGAATCGCCCCGCCACTTTGAAGACAATTGGCTGCTCGATCTTCCTGATCAGTCACTCTTCAAACAAGGCGCCGCCCTTCGCGTTCGATCAGTCAACGGCAAGGGCACGGTTACCTACAAGGGCGTTGTGAAGGAGACTCATGAGTCCCGGCTCAAAGTGAGAGAGGAAATCGAGACCGCGGTCGATGAGCCCAACCGGCTGATCGAGCTGTTCGAGCGGCTGGGGTATCATCGGTCGTTCAGGTATCAGAAATACCGCACGGGTTACAGCGTATCTCTCGACGGCCGCGAGGTAAAGGTTGTGCTTGATGAAACGCCGATGGGAAACTTCATCGAGATCGAAGGCGATGAAGTCAGCGTTTTGAAGGCGTTGGACGCCGCTGGATTCTCCGCTGACGACATCATTCGCGAAAGCTATCCTGAGCTTCAGGCATCGCGTTGCAGGGCGCAGGGTGTCCCGCTAGAAGATTTGGTTTTCGAGTAAGAGTCATGGCATTTGTCATTGGTCATTTGTCATTTGTCATTTGTCATTGATCAGCCGCAGACGTGGTTATGCGGCTTGGACAACTGATCACCGACAAATGGCAAATGGCAAATGACCAATGACAAATGACAAATCATGAAGGGTTTCATACTAGCAGCGGGATTAGGCACGCGACTTTGGCCGCTCACAGAGGATCGGACCAAGGCCGCCATACCTTTTCTCAACCGTCCGTTGATCAACTATTCGGTCGAGTATCTGGCCTCTTACGGGATTCGCGACATAATCGTCAATCTCCATCATCAACCCGAGTCAATCCGCGCGGCGCTGGGGGATGGATCCAGGCTGGAAGTGAGGATCGAGTACTCGCTCGAAGACGAAATCCTCGGTACATCAGGAGCGCTGGATCGCGTTCGCGAGTCGCTGATTGACGACGATTTCGTGGTCATTAACGGGAAGATCGTCACCAACATCGATCTCGGCCAAGTGATCGCCGAGCATCGCAAACAAAACGCAATCGCTACGCTGGTGCTCAAAGAGAACACCGCGCTCGAGCACTTCAGCATAGTAGAGATAGATGATCGCGGTTGGATCACGCGGTTCGCGGGGTTCCCGGATGCTGCTTTGCCGCAAGCCGCGGCCGCCGAAGCCACCGGCAACCTCGGGAGCGTCGTGGCGACAACAACCGGGGACGCGCCCTTGATGTTCACCGGTATTCAGGTGCTATCGCCGCGAATCTTCGAGTACATTCCGCGCGACTGCTTCTCTCATTCGACCATCCACGTCTACCCTCAAGCGATAGCAGCGGGCGAAGCGGTGATCGGGCACGTCTCAGTGGCCGACTGGTACGAAATGAGCACTCTGAGCCGTTATCTGGAGGCCCACCTCCGATTGATGCGAAGCGGGTCGGTGATCGTGGGCGAAGACTGCGTGATTGCACCTGACGCGAGCTTGGAGGAGTCGGTCTTGTGGGATCGCGTTACGGTTGAAAGCGGAGCGCGAGTTCGCCGGTCCGTCCTGGCCGACGGCGTGCGAATTCCTGCTGACGCTCTGATCGATAGTGCAGTGGTTGTACGGCGTGACATTGCGCGGCAAATTGAGCGGGGCGAAGTGGTTGGTGCGAACGTCATTGTTCCCATCTGAGTGGTAGCATAGACTTAGCCTGGGAGCGCAGGCGTCCCCGCCTGCTTCTTCGCATTCCTAAGTCCCGGAGCAGGCGGGGACGCCTGCGCTCCCAGGCTAAGTCTATGCTACCTCGCGCGTGCGTATGCTTATGGCTTCAGCAATCGAGAAAGACCCATCATCAGCGATCGCTCGCCTGGCGGGGCGTCACCTGAATACGCAGGTCGACGAACTCGCAGTCACCAGGCTGACCGGAGACGCGTCCTTGCGCTCGTACTTTCGCGCGGAGGCGCGAGGCGCCACCGTCATCGTCGCGCTGTACGGGGCGCCGTTCGACGAGACTGAACGCGCCGTCGACAGATTGGCGAAGGCTGAGGCTGGAAATCCATCCGCGCGGCTAACCTTCGCCAACGATCCGTGCGCTCACATCGAGGTGACCGCCCTGCTTCTTGGAGCCGGGCTGCCGGTACCGGCGGTGCTTGAAACTTCCGGGACGGACGCGGCGATGCTGATCGAAGATGTTGGCGACATTATGCTACAGGACTGGTTGAACGATCGCCCATACGCCGAAGTAATCAAAGCTTACCAGCACGCGCTCGAGCTTGTGGTCCGAATTCAGGACGCCACGAAACAGGCTCTGGAGGCCGATTCCATCTGCTCGCATTTGGCGTTCGATGAAGGAAAGCTCCGATGGGAGCTGGGATTCTTTTTCGCGAACTACTTCAACAAGTATCTGCAGGTAAAACTCGACTCGGCGACGGCCAACGCGGTTCGGCAGGATTTCAAGACGCTATGCTCTGAGCTTGCAGCCCGCCCGCGAGTGCTGACTCATCGGGATTATCACGCTCGCAACCTGATGATGCATCACGGCGAGATGTTCATCATCGATCACCAGGACGCGCGAATGGGACCGGCGAGCTACGATGTGGCTTCGCTGCTGAGCGATCCATACACGACCCTCTCGCGCGAAGTCGTGCTTGAGTTGATCGAATGGTTTATCGAGATCAAAGCGAAGTCGAAGCTACCGTTGCCGAGTGTTGATGAGTTTCGAATCGAGCTCGAGTTGATGGCCGTGCAGCGAATGCTGAAGGCGATCGGCACTTACGCGTCGCAAGCAGCGGCGGGCAATTCGGTGTACATACCGTACATCGAGCCGGCCCTCGAACGCGCAATTGCGGCTATGAAGTCACTCGGCCGTTTCGATGCGACGCGAGCGTTACTCGAAGAGACTCGTTCGTAGCACCAGGTTCATTTCGCCAATTGCGGAGGGAGCTTGGTTATAAATGGCGGCCGCTCTATAGCCTTCACGCACGAATCGTCAAGCCCTTTCACCGATCCCTTCGATAGAAACTCCACGAACAGATAAGGTGGGACAACCAAACTTGGAACGGTGTGGTGTGTCTCGTCCGCCCCAATACGTCCGGCTTCAGACCTCGGGAAGCCGAACGCCGACGTGGGAAGCGTCGCGGCTAGCCCACTCAATCCGGCGAGTCGGCGAAATCAAGGGGCCTTTTGTTTCACGTTGAGTTGCTTGTCCGCTATGTGAATTGCGCTGTTGCGCCCGCCCGGGCCGGGGTTCACTCCTACTGAGAAAGTCACCATGCCGCTGCCGATGCCGGCGCTGCACGAAGTGATAGTTACCCAACTGTTGTCGGCCGCGACCTGCCAGCCGCAGCCTTCTGCGGCTACGACGCTGATGGTTCCGGTCCCGCCGCTCGCCGAAAAAGAGAAGAAGGCAGGCGAGACCGTAGTCGCGCAAGCGCCTGGGTCCAATCCGCCATTCTGTACTATCGTCACGATCTTTCCAGCGATGACGAGCGTACCTTGGCGAGCGCTGTTCATGTCATTGTACCTCACAACGTACGCAACTATGTCGGTGCCGCTGCCATTCGTGCTTGTAATGATCTGCATCCAACTGACGCTGCTTACAGCAGTCCAGTTGCAGCCGGCGAGCGCTGTAACGCTGACACTACCCAGTCCCCCCGTGTTGGGAAAAAAGGCGCACATCGGCGCGACTATATAGGTGCAGTTCACCTGACCGCACCGTGAGAACTCCGAGGTGTTGCCCGTCGCGTCAGTAGCCGTCACCGTAATCGACTGCAACGTCGCGACTCCGACCGCGAAGGTCACTGTGAAGCTCACGTTGCAGCTTGCGCCGGTCGTAACCATCGTCGAGCCGATAAACACCTGGCCCTCGCCGTTGCCGGAAGGATCGCAGCCAGCGTTGGAAAAGAATTCGAGATTGAAGCTGACATCAGGCGCGCTGTTGAGCGTCCCCTGGATAGTCGTGCTGCCGCCCGCGCTGGACGCTGAGGTCAACACCGGAAAGTTCTGTAGAACGTTTGCGCCCGAGTCTGCATCGCACGAATCATTGGGGGTTACGCCATCGGGCGGAGCAGAATTGCTCAGGTTGATTCCGAGTCCCGCGTTCGAAGAGATGGAGTTCACCGCGATTCTGTTCTGCGTGCTGGCAGCTCCCACGACACGCACGCCATCGGCCCCGCTAGCACCAATCGTGTTTGCAATTACTGTGTTGCCCGATCCAACAATCAATACCCCGCTGCTGGTGTTTGAGGTGATGCTGTTGCCCTGCACCTGAATTCCTCCAGCAGAGATGTTAATGCCATTGGCGTTGAATGCCACGATATTGCCAGGAGGCATACCCGCCGATGAGCTTGGGCCTCCAATCGTGAAACTGGTCGCGCCGCTAATGAAAACTCCATCGCCCGTGTTGCCTATCGCGGCCATGCCCGTCAAATCGGTACCGATATAGTTGCTCACAACCTGGAGGTTAGTTGAGGCATTCCCGGAGATACTAATGCCGTTGGCGTTGTTGCCCGAAATGACGTTGCGGCGCCCGCCGTCTGTTCCTCCTAAAAACCCTCCTATGATAGACGCTGACACATTGACGAAGCTAACACCGTTGAGGGCGTTGCCGAGATCAACGTTGCCTCCGGCATTAGTGCCAATTAGGTTCCCTTGGACGGTCTGAAGGTCGGAGCCTACGATCTTAACGCCATCTTGGTTGTTGCCCGAGATGACATTACCCGGTGCCGTTCCCGGGGTGGTGGTTGATCCTCCGATCAGTCCTCCCCATCCCAGACCATTGTTCATGAGTACTCCATTGCCACCGTTGCCCAGGGGCGCATTGCCCGCAGCATTCGTTCCGATGTAGTTGCCTTGTACGGAAGCAGCACCACCCGCCAAAACCTCAATCCCATTTGAGCCATTGCCTGAGATAAGATTGCGGAGTGCGGCGACGTTGCCTCCGATTACTACATTAGCGGTGCCAATGCGCACGCCATCCCCATCGTTGCCCAGGCTGGAACTACCTGCGGCATTCGTCCCGATGTAGTTGCCCTGCACGGTGTTGCCATTCGAAGCGCTGATCTCAACGCCGTCGCCGCCGTTGCCTGAAATGAGATTGCCAGCCCCGCCGGGTGCACTTCCACCGATCGTGTTGTTAAGTATGCCAAGGATCAACACTCCGTCCTGAGAATTGCCCAGATCACTGTTGCCGCTCGCATCGGTGCCGATGAGGTTGCCTTGCACAACGTTTCCGGAACCGCCGCCTCCAAAAAGCGAGCTGATAACAACTCCGGCCGCATCGTTGCCCGAGATGACATTCCCTGCACCTGCTGCCGTGCCTCCGATAGTGTTGTTGCTCGCGTTATATATCACCACGCCATTGCCCGTGTTCCCCAGGTCAGCCGTTCCGTTGACATCGGTGCCAATGAAGTTGCCTTGCACAAGGTTATTTTCAGTCGGGCCAGCGGTACCTTGCATTTCTATGCCATCAAATCCATTGCCTGAAATGAGGTTGCGCGCTCCGGCCACCGTGCCTCCGATGGTATTGCCGGACGCGTTGAATATGCCTACACCGGTGTGTACGTTTGCAACTTTGGCGTTGCCGTTTGCATTTGTCCCGATGAAGTTGCCAAGCACAACGTTTGCGGTCGAGCCGCCGCCGCTGATCACAACGCCGAAGCCGTCAAAGCCGCCCTTCATTCCGTTGCCCGAAATGACATTGCGAGCTCCGGCCATCGTTCCTCCCACTGTGTTGTTGGAGGCGTTGTCAATCCACACACCGTCCTCATGATTGCCGCAGGCGAAACCGCCCGGGTCTATGCCAATCAAGTTGCCTTGGACGACATTGCCCGTCGCAAGCGCGCTGAAAATCTTTACGCCGTTAGAAAAGTTGTCCAGGATTGCGTTGCCCGGTGGAGCACCGGGCGCCGTTGTCACTCCGCCGACGGTGTTGTTTGGAGCACTGTTGATATATACGCCGTTAGCCAAATTGCCGCCGGCAAGGCCGCCAATCGTGTTGCCTTGCACGACGTTCCCGCTCGCACTCGCCCCGAAGATTTCAATGCCGTCATCTCCGTTAACCCGAAACAAATTACCGTCCGCCGGCCCAGCGCCACCGATCGTGTTGTTGGGTGCGCCGTTTATGCGCACGCCATCGAGATTGTTGGTCGAGATGTAGTTTCCTTTTATATGATTGCCGGATCCGTTGCTGCCCAAGATTTCAACGCCGTTACCGTTATCTGTAATATTGTTGCCTGCGATTGTATTGTCCGGCGCCCCGTTTATGAACACTCCATCGCTGCTAAAGGCTGTAACGTTGCCTTCGACCACGTTTCCGGTTGAATTGGCTCCCCCTATCTCAACGCCGTCCGAATCATTATACGCGATGAAGTTTTCTGCTTCGTTAGTCGGCCCACCAATCGTGTTGTCTGGCGACTCGCTTATGAAGACTCCGTTGTCGGTATTCCCCAGGCCAGATGGTATGGGAACACCACGTCCAATGTAATTGCCCTGCACGAGCGTCCCGATCGTGTTTGCTCTCAATTCAATTCCGTCGCTGTCATTGCCGCCGATTACATTGCGCGCTCCTGCTGCGGCTCCTCCAATTACTGTGTCAGACCGATTGCTGACGTGCACTCCATCCTGTGTGTTGCCCAGGTCCGCTGTCCCCGCCGGGTCGGTGCCGATGTAGTTGCCCCGGACAGTGTTTGGCGGAGCGCCAGGCGCTCCCACCATAAAAACGCCGTGCAAGTTGTTGCCGCTTACGACATTGCGGGCTTGAGCCGTAGTCCCGCCAATCAAGTTGTCGCCCAGTTGTATTAGTACTCCGCTCTGAGCATTGCCGCGATCTAACGTGCCGGTGATATCCGTGCCAATGAAGTTACCCTCGATGATGTTGTTTCCCACCGCAAAAATTCCATTGCCGCCGAATTGATTAATCACCAGACCACGCACCACAGAGTTGCTAAAAACGCCTAAGCCATCTCCGGCCCCTCCCGGGGGATTTCCGGTGAGCACAATAATGGGGCTGCCGGAAAAGCCCGGTTGAGTCGTGCCATCAATCGTGACATCACCAGTGAACAGTCCTCCCGATGAAGCGATCGTTTGTGCTCCGCCGCCACCGATGTTGAACTCAACAGTATCCGCGCCCGCCGTGTTGCCCGCGTTCTGAAGCGCTGCCCGCAACGTACAACCGCCGGTCACGACACACGCGCCGCTTTTAGGATCGACAATACCGCTATTGCATACACCATCCATTAAGTCGCAATCACCCAGATCCCCCGCATCGTTGACGGTGAAGATGTTCTTCGGAGCCGTCTTCGCCACCGTCAGGTTTGCAGGGCCGTTCTTGAGGATCACCAGATCGCTAAAGGCATCCACATTCAAACGCATCGGCAACACCGCTACTGGCTCGTCTTCAAGATCAAGCGATGCCGCGACCGAACAGCTTTGGCCGGGCTTGTCTGATGTCGCATCGCTGCTGAGAATTTGCACTTGCTGATTTGCTCGGTTTACAAACAGAAGATCGCAGGAGGGACGGCTGGACACGCGCGCGGAGACAAGCAGGGATGCGGACGGCGCGCCTTCAGCTATCACGTTCTGCGGAAGACTGACCTTCATGCTGACTCGCCACATCGCTGTGGTTCTTTCTCGTTGCAATGTTGGAGAGTTTTTTTTCTCCTCGCGACTGCGCTCCAAGACGCGCACCGTTCCGTCGGCTGTGAGCACGGCAATGTCGGCCCGCCTGTCACCCGTGAAATCGCCGAGGGTGACAGACGCGATCGCGAAGTCGGATGAGAACTCCTTTATGACCTGAACGGTTGGCGCTTGCTCGGCCTGATTCGGCGCGCGCCGGCGATCTTGTCCTCGCACGATTATGAGGTCATTGCCGGCCGCAACTACAAGGTCCACCGGGTAGTCATCGTCGGCCTGGCCCAGGGCGAGAGCCGAGACTTGAGCCGGGAGAGCGAAGACTTCCGGGTCGCTTCTGACCACGCCTTCGGGCCCTTGAAAGACCAGCGCCTGGGCTCCGCCCGGCCCGATTATTCCGACTGCTAAATCTGTCAACCCATCGGCTCGGTTGATCTCGCCGGTCGCAAGGGCTGTAACTGCTCCCGCTAACTCGATACGAAGCGCGCGACCAAATCCTCCTCGCCCATTGCCCGGCAGAATGTAGAGGGCATTGCTCGCGTAGGCTGCAGCTACTGTGTCCAGGTGACCGTCGGCGTCGAAATCGCCTACGCCGAGGAAATCAACTGCTTCGGGCACCTCAAAGACGCGAGCGGGAGATAGAAACGCCGAGTCGGTGGACTTGCCTTGCGTCTTTCGTTGCTGCGCCTCAGGGCTATTAGGATAGATCGCATCGACGTTGCCGCGGTGCACGGTGAAGATACCTCCGCGGCCGCCGGCATAGCCGCAGACCAGATCGGGCACACCATCTTCATCGAAATCGCCCGAAGCAAGCGACAACGGCCGCGTCTGGTCTTGCTGCAAGGCTTGAGTCAGTGCAGCCGGACCGCTATAGCCTGTCTGAAGGTCACGACCATCCGCGAGGTTGATCCACGGATTGCCTCGTCCTGCTGCGTGCAAGCTTGCTCGTGCTTGGAAAACGCTTTCAGAATCGGCTTGACCACCTTCAAAGGTTAAGAGCGCGAGTGACAGAGCCGCGGACCAGAGGCCGAGACCAAGCGCTGATATGAAACGGACTTGGTTTTTCATAGTCCCTCTTCCGAGATCAAGAAAACACAATGGCGGAATAGGATTACGGCGCCGATGCTATAAAGATGCTGCAAAGCTGAATTCGACTTGAACGGTGAAATCGAACTTGACCGGGCTTAGCTCGTCACTGCGGCCATTGGCCAGAAATTTCAACTCCACTGTTTTTCCTCATTCCACAGTTTTGCGTGACAATGACCAACCCTGCTGCTGCGATGACGTAGACTTTGAGTTTATTCATAAGCCTCCTTGTAAGCCTCTTTCAAAGCGTATTAGAGGCAGTCTGGACCCGTGGCCGGCGATAATTCTCTTTTTCATCCGCGATCCCGCTCTACCGTCTCGGCAGGCTCGACGTGCTTCATCTGCTAATGCGAAATTCAGCTTCAAACCAGATCATCGGCCTTAGGGCAGACCTGCGGCCTGGCGGCAGTGGAAAACGCAACTCCGATAAGCATCAAGCGCGCCTTGGCGGCAAAACGCTTGGTCATTTGTCGGAAGCAGATCGCATTGTCTGAGCTGGCCATGAAGCGCTTCCTTACACGCGTCCACGCAGTTTGTCAGCGATTCACGATCTGCGAGCTGGAGATTCAACTGCAGCTTCAGAGGATCATGCACCGAAGGCGTGCCATGAGACAGCATGAGCGCGAACCCGCACCCCCGAAACACAGACGGCGGGCCTTCGAACGAGCCGTCTCCATCGAGTGTGCGAAGGTTTGCACCCTGGATAGTGTCGTCTATAACGACAGCACCGAAACACCGAGGGAGTTCTCCGGGCTCGTCTTCTCTGATGATGATCCTCACTTTGTCTGCGCGACCGGGGTCGATGATGATAGCTCGAGCAAAGACGTTGAGCGCCAGGCCGGGGTCCTGCGGGTGTTGGTTGAGCAGAATCTGCAACAGTTCTTCCTCCTGGCGCATCGTGAGCAGACCAGAATGGTTCGCAGGCGTGATCTTAAGGGCTGACGCCCCGTCTGGGAGGGTAACCAGGCCGAGCAAAACAACGAGTGCGACCGACGCGATTGGCTTTGTCTTCATCTTTCCATCTCCTTCTAGGCATCGGGTCGGGATGCCCAAGAAAACTTGCTTTCTTTGCTGAGTCTTTGCCGTCAACCACTCATGCGATAAACCGGAGCGAATCGGCCCAAGATTTTTCTCTCAGGTCTTGAGGTTGCTGAAAGGTGATATAATCGGCGCGACCTCAGGAACTATGAAGCGAGTGCAGCAATGGAAGCAGCCGTTCAAGTTACGCAGCTTCTATCCGACTGGAGAAACGGGGACCGAGCCGCATTCGATGCCCTGTTCCCCCTGGTCTACGATGAACTGCGCACCCTGGCGTCACGCTACATGCGCCGTGAGCGGACCGGCCACACACTCCAAACCACGGCCCTGGTAAACGAGGCGTATATCAAACTCGCAGCCCAGCCAGGCTCGCTGCCTGAGAATCGCGTCTGTTTCATCGCCATCGCTGCAAAGGTTATGAGGCAGATCCTGATAGACCACGCGCGCACTCGTAAGTATGCGAAGCGTGGCGGCGGCGCCGTGAAGCTCTCTTTGAACGAAGCATTGACGTTGTCTGACGAGCGGGCCGCGGAGCTAGTCGCGCTCGATGACGCATTGAAGCGCCTTGAAGAAAAAGACCCGCGCAAGTCTCAAGTCGTGGAGCTGCGGTTCTTCGGCGGGCTCACGATTGACGAGGCGGCCAATTTTCTTGGAGTCGGCAGAACCACAATCATCCGCGATTGGGAAATGGCCAAGGCGTGGCTCTACCAGCAGGTCAACAAGAAATGAGCTCCGAACGTTGGAAAAAGGTTGACGAGCTTTTCTGCTCGGCTCTGGAGATTGAGTCACATCGGCGGGCTGAGTATCTTCGAGAATCCTGCGCGGGCGATCAATCGCTTCAAGAAGAAGTCGAGGCGTTACTCGCATGTCAGCAAGAAGCCGCCGCTTTCATGGAATCTCCCGCCGTCGATGACGCACTGGGCCTCATCGCAGTTGAATCCGGCGAACCGATCGCGAATCATCGCGTCGGCCCTTACGAAATAATTCGCGAAATCGGTCACGGCGGAATGGGCGCTGTTTTTCTGGCCGCTCGCGCCGATGACGCTTACAAGAAACAAGTCGCAATCAAGGTGGTAAAGCGAGGGTTTGACAACATCTTTATCACAACCCGTTTCCGCGCCGAGCGCCAGATTCTCGCCGACCTGGATCATCCGAACATCGCAAGGCTTCTTGACGGCGGCGCGACCGAAGAGGGATTGCCTTACCTGGTGATGGAGTACATCGAAGGCTTGCCAATTGATCAGTACTGCGACGAGCGTAGTCTCTCAACAACTGAAAGGTTGAAGCTCTTTCGCCTTTCTTGTTCGGCGGTTCAGTACGCGCACCAAAACCTGGTCATTCACCGCGACATCAAGCCCAGCAACATTCTTGTAACTGAAGACGGAACGCCCAAGTTGCTCGATTTCGGAATAGCCAAAATCTTAAGGCCTGACGCTGAGCAGCAAACACAAACGGCAACAGCCGCACGAATGATGACGCCTGATTACGCTAGCCCCGAACAGGTGCGAGGTGAATCCATAACGACAGCAAGCGACATCTATTCCCTCGGCGTGTTGCTCTACAAGCTGCTGACCGGCCGCCACCCGTATCGGTTCAAAACGCTATTGCCTCAGGAGATTGAGCGAGTCATTTGCGAGACCGCACCGGAACGGCCAAGCACAGCCGTCAGCCGCGCGGAAGAGGGGATGGCTTCTGATGGCGTCAACGCGCCCACGCCGCAGCCAGTACGCGGCAAACCGGAGAACCTGCGCCGAGTGCTCGGAGGCGACCTCGACAACATCGTGTTGATGGCTATGCGAAAAGAACCCGCGCGCCGCTATTCCTCAGTCGAGCAGTTTGCGGAAGACATACGCCGTCACCTGACGGGTCTTCCAGTTATCGCGCGCAGAGACACGTTTTCTTATCGGGCCGGGAAATTCGTCACGCGACACAGAGTCAGCGTTGCGGCTGCCGTTCTCATAGCGATGACATTGATTGCCGGCATCATTGCAACCGTGTGGCAAGCGCGCGTAGCCCGAGCCGAGCGCGACAAGGCGCGGTCGGAACAGGCGAAATCTCAACGGATCAATGCGTTCTTGCAAAGCGTTCTTCAGTACGCGAACCCGGCCTGGTATTCGGCGGGAAAGGATAAGGGGCCCAAGACGACCGTGCTTGATGCTCTGAACGATGCCGCCAAAAGGGTTGAAACCGAATTCACCGACGAACCTGAAGTGCGGGCCGACCTTCATCAGACTATGGGCGACACCTATCGCGCGTTGGAATTCTACGATGAAGCAGAGCGTCACTTTCGCTCGTCACTGGAGATTCGCCGCCAGCTCTATGGGGAAAACAGCGTCAGGGTTGCCGAGAATATCTTCTATCTTGGCGCAGTGCAGAACGCGAAGGGCAATTACGCAGAGGCGGAGCCGCTTTGCCGTCAGGCTCTCGCAATCCAACGCCTAACCCCCAACGAAGGTAATAATCTGCCTTTCATCATTCAAGAGCTAACAGCCAGCCTGAGCGGCCGGGGAGACGTTGCCGCATGCGAACCGCTTGACCGCGAAGCCCTGGACATATTTCAAAGAAGATACGGGACCGAAGATATCCGCGTGGCCTTTGCCCACTTCAAACTTGGGACGGATTATTTTCTTTTAGGCGACCTGGAAAAAGCGAAGACGCATAGCGAGGAAGCCTTGAGACTCCTTCGTCACGAACCTGACTATCGATCGGTCGCAGTGTTGGGGCTTGGCGAGATCTGCACAGAAAAGGGAGAGTATCAAGAGGCGGAACCGATGCTGCGCGAGGCGCTCGAGACTACGCGCAATATTTATCGCAACACGCCCAGCGAAGGCACGGCCAATTTGCTAATGGCTTCATATTTCTCTCTCGTAAGACTATTGTGCCTGAGGAGCGACTATGCAGAAGCGAGGGTAGCTTGCGAGCAACTGGTGAGTATTCTCCAGGAAATAAGATACAGAGAGCAACCCAATGTCGTTGTCGCATTGCGCGTCTTAGGCCAGGCACTTGCCAGCTTAGGCCAACACACCCGCGCCGAATCTTACCTGCGCGAGGCGTTGACCACGGCGAGTCATTTCATGATCGATGGCTCCTGGCTGCTTGCTGAAACAAAAGGTGCGCTGGGGGAATGCTTGCTGGGGCAAGCTCGGTATGGAGAAGCTGAGCCGCTCCTGGTCGAAAGCTACGAGACTCTCAAGAGCAACCAAGTCCCTCAGAGTTTCAGATTGAGAGAGGCGATCGATCGGCTGGCTAATCTCTACGAGGCTTTGCGAAACGAAGAGCGAGTGGCCGCTTACCGGGCGCTGCGCAGCGAGATGATCTCGCATAAGTGACCCGCCGGGACTCGACCGTCGCTCGCTCGCTCGCGCTCACGAAGATGGAGCGGTTTGTAAAGTTGGAGCCCAGTAACAAACGGGTGTAATTAAAAGTGGGACGTGGAATCACGCTGCAGCTTGACTTACTCTGTGC
>CAZJQQ010000047.1:0-59125 GCA_964548075.1 uncultured Clostridia bacterium
CCGATGCTACTAACCAGTTGAATCTATGGGAGATCTAACCGGACAGTAGTGATTTTCATTCTTCAATTCTCAATTTTCAATGGGTTGCCCTTGCGCAAGGTAGGTCTGCGGAAGCAAATGCAAGCCCTGCCGCCTATTAGCGTCGCCCGCCGCCGCCCACCTTCCCACCAACAAACGGAACTGTAAACGGCTAGTCTTAGGCTCGCGCGGAGGTTAGTATCTAAGCGAATCTCATATGAAAGCGCAGGACTCATTCACACCCAGATTGTTGATCGCCGACGATCAGGCGGACGTACTGGAAGCGCTTCGCCTGCTCCTCAAATCCGAGGGTTATCATATTGAAACCGTCAAGAGGCCCGGCGACATCACCAAGGCGATCGAGGAGCGAGACTTCGACGTCCTGCTGATGGATCTCAACTATACGAGAGACACGACGTCCGGGCAGGAAGGCCTGGATCTGCTCTCCCGGATTCAAAAGCTCGACAGCACGCTTCCAGTCGTGGTGATGACCGCCTGGAGCAGCGTTGATGTCGCGGTCGAGGCAATGCGCCGCGGGGCGAGCGACTTTATTCAGAAGCCCTGGGACAATGCGCGGCTGCTGACCATTATCCACACTCAAGCGGAACTCGGTCAGGCGCTCAGGAGAGGCCAGCGGCTCGAAGCTGAAAACCGCATACTGCGCGACGAAGGAAAACCAAAGCTCATCGCCGAGTCGCCGGCCATGCAACCTGTGCTTCAGATCATCGATCGCGTCGGCGCTTCGGACGCCAACGTGCTCATCAGCGGCGAAAACGGCACCGGCAAGGGAGTCGTCGCTCAGACGCTTCACGTAGTGTCCAGCCGCGCTTCAAAGCCGATGGTCACCGTCAACGTCGGCGGACTTTCCGAAGGCGTTTTTGAAAGCGAGATGTTCGGTCACGTAAAGGGCGCCTTCACCGACGCGAAGGCCGACCGCGTTGGCCGATTCGAGATGGCCGAGGGCGGCACGCTCTTCCTGGACGAAATCGCCAACCTCCCGATAAAGCATCAACCAAAGCTGCTTCGGGTACTCGAGACCGGAGAGTTCGAACGAGTCGGGTCCTCAAAGACTCGCCGGGCAAACGCCAGGATCATCTCCGCAACCAACGCCGACCTTGGCGAAGAAGTTTCGGCCGGCCGCTTCCGCCAGGACTTGCTCTTCCGGCTCAACACAGTCGAGATTCAACTGCCGCCGCTTCGCGACCGCCGTGAAGATATCCCGCTGCTGGCGATGCATTTTCTTCGTCAGCACGAACGGCGGTACCGCAAGAACGTTGAAGGCTTCCACGCGGCGGCTATGCAGGCGTTGTTGAAACACGCGTGGCCCGGCAACGTGCGCGAGCTGGATCACGCCATCGAGCGCGCCGTACTAATGGCTCTGGGAGCCACTTTGGAGCCTCGCGACCTGGGCCTGCAATCCGGCCGCGAAGTCTCACGCCGGCTTGAAGACATGAGTTTAGAAGAGGTCGAGGCCTTCTTGATCCAGAGAACGCTCGCGCAGTGCGACGGCAACGTGAGTCGCGCGGCGGAGAAACTTGGCCTCAGCCGCAGCGCTCTCTATCGGCGGCTTCAACGGTTCGGGCTATGAAGAGCCTTAAAGCACGTGCCACACAGATGCTGCCGTGGCCGCTGGTCACCGGTGACGCTGGCGATCAGAAGCCGAGCAACAAAGACAGCGCCGGCGTCTCGAATCCAGGCTCGCAAGGCGAACCGGAAACTCCGCCACAATCGTCACAGTCAACCTCCAGCAAAGCCGCCGAGACTACTGCGTCCTTGCGCGCGCCGAAGCTGTCCAAAACCTCGAAGAACGTCCCTCGCGTCTCGCGTAGGCGCCTCACGACCAGGCACGATCGCCGAATACTGCTGATGGCTCTGGCGGCGGGGTTTCCGGCGGTGCTCGTCGCCCTCATTCTCCTGTGGGATGGTCCATATCCGGCACGACTGCAATGGACGCTGACTGTGGTGATCATCGGTTTCTGGTTTGGTTTCTCACACGCGGTCCGCGAGCGCGTCGTTTTTCCTCTTCAGACTCTGTCAAACTTGCTTGCTGCGCTGCGCGAGGGCGACTTCTCGATTCGCGCGCGCGGCGCCACTCGCGACGATGCTCTGGGCGAAGCGATGCTCGAAGTCAACTTCCTCGGGCAGATATTGCGCGAGCAGCGGCTTGGCGCGTTGGAAGCCACCGCGCTGCTGAGAACTGTGATGGCCGAAATCGAGGTTGCGATCTTCGCATTCGATGGCGATCAAAAGCTCAGGCTGGTTAATCGCGCTGGTGAGCGGCTGCTGGCTCAACCGGCCGAGCGGCTTATGGGCAAGAGCGCCACCGATCTCAGCCTTGAGGACTGCCTCGGCGGCGAGAGCCCCAGCACGCTTCAGAAGTCATTCCCGGGCGGGGCCGGCCGGTGGGAGGTACATCGCAGCACCTTCCGAGAGCGGGGCGCGCCGCACCAATTGCTGGTGCTGTCTGATTTGAGCCGCGCGCTTCGGGAAGAAGAACGCCAGGCGTGGCAGCGGCTGGTTCGAGTGCTCGGCCACGAGCTTAACAACTCGCTTGCTCCCATCAAGTCAATCGCCGGCAGCCTCGAAAGCCTGGTTGGCCGCGAGACCCAGCCCGCCGACTGGAAGGAAGACATGCGGCGCGGACTTGGAGTGATTGCTGCGAGAGCCGCTTCGCTGAATCGGTTCATGGAAGCATACTCGAGGCTGGCCCGGCTTCCATTGCCGAGACTCCAACCTCTGAGTATCGCCGCGCTGGTCACGCGAGTCGTCAGCCTCGAGACTCGCATGAACGTCGAGCTGGCCGCAGGTCCGGAGATCACCATCCGCGCGGACGGCGATCAACTCGATCAGCTATTGATCAACCTCGTACGCAACGCCGTCGACGCCTCGTTGGAGACCGGAGGCCGGGTGAGAGTTGGCTGGCGCCGGGCCGTCGGACGCGTTGAAGTGTGGGTCGAAGATGAAGGGCCCGGGCTCTCGAATACAAGCAATCTGTTCGTTCCCTTTTTCACCACCAAGCCTGGAGGATCGGGAATCGGCCTGGTATTGAGCCGTCAGATCGCTGAAGCGCACGGCGGGGCGCTGACCCTCGAGAACAGACGAAGCGCACACGGCTGTGAAGCTCGACTCCGGCTTCCGATCTAGGAAGAAGTCCGTAGTCCGTAGTCAGTAGTCCGTAGTGCGTAGTCCGTAGCGTCTTGGCCATCGACGAACAGGTGCTACGGGCTACGGACTACGGACCACGGACTACGGACTTTTGACCCACGCATCCTGTATCATTTCTCGATGAGAGTATTCGCGATTGGCGACCTGCATCTCGCCGGCGGAACCGGCAAAACCATGGACCGCTTCGGCGAGCACTGGCGCGACCACGATCGAAAGATATTCGAGGCGTGGCAGCGGACGGTATCCAACAACGACCTGGTGCTGGTAGCCGGAGACACAAGCTGGGCGATGCGCTTGGAAGACGCTCTGCCTGACCTCGAACGCATCGGACAAATGCCAGGGCTCAAGCTGCTGGTCAAAGGCAATCACGACTATTGGTGGGAATCGCGGTCGAAGATGAGCCGCGTGCTGCACCCATCGATCAAGATCCTCCAGGCCAGCTCGATCATCGTGAATCGTATGGCATTCGCGGGCACGCGCGGGTGGGTTTGTCCCAACGACTCACACTTCCAGGAGCAAGACTCGAAGGTCTACGAACGCGAACTCGGGCGCTTGCGCACCGCACTCGGCACGCTTCGCGGCCGCGAGAGCGAGTTCGATGCTTTGATCGTCGCGTTGCACTATCCTCCGACCAATGCCGAGCATCAACCGTCGGGCTTCACCGATCTGATTGACGAGTACGGCGCAGACGTGTGCGTGTATGGGCACCTTCACGGCGATGACATCAGGACGGCTCTGACAGGACTGCTTCGAGAAACCGAATACCATTTGGTGAGCGCGGACGCGGCGGAATTCGCCCCGGCAGAAATAAGGATTCAAATACTAACCCCCGAACCGGCTTAATCAAACGGCGACGCAAAGACAGTGCTCGATTTTCAATAGAATGCGGTTATACCTTTAGCCTCACCCTTGCTTTGTTGTATCATCCAAATGCGGCGAGTCCTCTGGCTAAGAATACGTAAATTGCTCTAACGGGAATCCATTAGCGCGCAGGCTCGCGTAGGTTTACACGAGGGGGAAGGCATTGGGGTCACCCCAGGACTCAAGAGAGATCAGCACTCGAGATCAGGACTGGGCGGCGCTCATCCAGAGAGTAGCCGATGGGGACCAGTCCGCCCTCACGACGCTCTACGACTCGACGAGCCGCCTGGTGTTCGGGCTGATTCTGCGCGTCGTCCCAGATCGGTCAAGCGCGGAGGAGGTACTACTCGATGTCTACACCCAGGTATGGCGGCAGGCGGGCACTTATGACAGCAAGCGCGGCGCGCCGCTGGCATGGCTGATGACGATTGCTCGCACACGCGGCATTGATCGGCTGCGTTCCGGTAGATACGAACATCTCAACAGAGAGTCGCTTGATGCGATAGGCGAGGTCACCGCAAGTACGGCAAGCCCAGAGGCGGACACCGTCACGGCGGAGCGACGGCAACTGGTGCGCTCTGCGCTCGAGACATTGTCTGCTGAGCAGCGAGAGGTTATCGAGTTGGCTTACTACTCGGGCCTGAGCCACAGTGAGATTGCGCTGAGGCTGGGTCAGCCGCTCGGAACAGTTAAGACCCGAACGCGACTCGGAATGATGAAGCTCCGAGATATGCTTCGCCCGACGCTGGAGGGCCAGCTATGACGGATCACGCGGCGATTCACGAGATGACAGAGATTGCCGTGCTGTACTCATTGGGCGCGCTCTCTCAGCACGAGGCTCGATCTTTTGAAGCGCATCTCGCCGATGGTTGCGATGCCTGTAGAGCCGAGCTCAAATCGTTCGAGCTCACGGTCAGGGCTCTGGCTTTCAACGCACCCGAAGAACAGCCGCCTGACAGAGTGCGAGCAGCGTTGTTGGCGCGGGTATGTGAGTCCGTCTTTGAGGAAACCGGCGAGCCGGCACGAACGGATAACATGGGACAGTTCGTGTCGATTCTCGCTTCGGAAGGCAGATGGCTAGAGCTGGGTGAGGGAGTGTTGTTGAAGCAGCTGCACGTCGACCAGGCGACCGGCGTGGCAACGTCGCTTGTCAGAATGATGCCGGGCACTGCATTGCCGGGTCATCAGCACATTGGGGTCGAGCAGTTCTTCGTCATCGAAGGCGATTGCAACGTCGCGGGCCAGAAGCTTACGTCCGGAGATTATCACCGCGCGGAAGCGGGTAGCATTCACGAGACGACTTACACAGTGGATGGGACTTTGCTTCTGCTCATAGCGCCGGAACGCTACGAGGTGTTGGACGCACGTTAACCGTTGCGCGAGCCGCCGGCTTGCGGCGCTGCTGACTTACGTGGAACGCTTTTGGGATTTTATTAATCGCGGGGACACATCAAGTTGAATCACGATCGCGTAACCAGAGAAGGCCAGGAGACGGCTGCGTTGTATGCGTTGGGCGCGCTCTCGCAACACGAGGCCCGCGCGTTTGACGCTCATCTGCACGAGGGCTGCCTGGCGTGTTATGCGGAGTTAGAGCAGTTCGACCAGGTGGTAGGAGTGCTGGGCACGGACGTTGCGCCGGTTGCTCCTCCTGGGTACTTGCGCGAACTGCTAGCCGTGCGAATTGAAAGAGAAGTATCGGAAGCCCCGGCCGCGTCAGGGTCCGTGATTCCCTTCCCCGAAAAACCATCTCCGATTTATCGCACGTCGGCTCCGGCGCGGTCGCCGTTTAGCCGCGCGCTGTTGCCGTGGGCCGCCGCGGCAGCGCTCTTGATCGCCCTTGCGTACACGTTCACTTCGTGGCGATCGGAACGCCAATCTCTGCGCGCGGCACTAGATCAGGAAAGAGGGCAAGCTTCCGAAACAGCCGGCCAGAATGTCAATCTCAAAGAAGAGCTTGCCAAGAAGAGCGGGCTGTCGGACGAGTTGGCCCGGATCAACTCTGTGCTGAGTTCGCCTCAGTGGCGAATCATACCGCTCGTGGGACAAGGGCCGGCTCCGGGGTCGTCAGCAAAGGTCTATTGGGACGTGCAAGGCGACCGTTGGGTTGTCACGGCTGACCTTCCACCCGCGCCCAAGGGCAAGGTTTATCAGTTGTGGTTCGTCACTGCCTCAGCAAAGATCAGCGCCGGCCTGATCAGTTCCGATAAGACCGGTCACGGGTTCTCGGTCGTGCAGTTCCCTTCCAACGCCGCCGGGCTCGCGGCAGCAGCGATCACTCTTGAACCGGAAGGCGGGTCGGAGCAGCCGACCATGCCAATCTATGCGCTCGGGAAGGCCGGGTAGCCGGGCTGATCGGTGCTCGCGTCGCGCGGTCCAACCTGACTGCTTGATTGGCCATTCAATCACCACTCTGAACCCTGCGGCTAAGAAGCACGAAGTTGGTTTATGACGTACGAATGCAACAAACTCGTGACTGAACAGATAATCAGCCTCTTGATCGGAATTGGCCTCGAAGTCACAAGAGGCGAGACCCAACAGACAATCTTCTTAACAATCTACCGAATCCATTCAAGTAGTCTGGCAACTTTCCTCTCATCCTGATGCAACGAGACTCTTTGCCGTCAGCCAAATCGGAGACTCACGCCGCCCGTAGTTATCGCCAGCAACCAAGTGACCCCCTCAGCTCCGACTTGCGCGCGGACGAAGGCGTTTGAGATACCTGATTAGCACATGACGCGGAAGACACGGACTAAGGTCAGTCACGCTCAGCCAGGCGATCAATCGCCGGCCTCGCCTTCAAAGATCGTCGCGCTCCTGTGGTATCTCGCTGCAGTCCCTTCTCTCTGGTCTTTCGGGTACACGGCTATGTGGGGCTCCGATTTGTGGTGGCATATCGCAACCGGGCGCTGGATACTCGCGCACAAAGCTTTGCCCCTGACCGACAGTTGGTCGTTTACTCGAGCGGGTCAGCCCTGGCTCCAGCACGAGTGGCTTTCTGATCTTGTGTTCCAACTGTGGGTGAGTCTCTTCGGCTTGAACTCCCTGGTCTATTGGAAGTGGTCGATTCTCATACTCACTTTTCTTCTGCTGTTTCACATAGCTCGCCGGCTGACCAGTGATCCGATAGCAAGCTACGCTGCTGTGCTTGTAGCGGTGGCGACCGCCGCGCCGTTCTTCGATATCCGCCCGCATCTCTACTCCGCCTTGGGTTACGTGCTGCTGCTCTTTCTAACTCTAGTACGCGAAAAACCGCCGCTATATCTGCCTCTCATCTTTCTACTCTGGGTGAATCTGCACGCTGGATTCTTTTTTGGATTGATGGCCCTGACCGTGTTGCTTCTTCCTTTGATCTTGTCTAGCCGGTCCGCAGAACGCCGTCGGGCTATCGTCATTTGGTTGGCGTCCGTTTTAGCGTGTCTGTTCAATCCGAATGGGCTTCGGGCATTCACCTATCCGCTGAAGTACGCTTTCGACAGCACCTCGCCTTTCGCGCAAGCGATCGGCGAGTGGCTGTCCCCGTTTGTCTCGGGAGGTATACGCACTCCTCTCTATCCGTATGCTATTGGAGTATTCCTGGGCGCGTCTGTTGTTCTCTTGCTGAAGCGCGCCCATCGGAGCCGGAAGGCCACGTGGCCGGTGTTGGCGTTAGGCCTCTTAACCCTGGCGATGTCTCTAACCAGCCGCCGCTTCATAATCTTGTTCGCCGTTTCGCAAAGCATGGTCGTCGCCCCGGCGCTTGCGGCCTTGATCCCGGAGAGAGTTCACAGGATCCCGACACTGGCGGCACCGGCACTGGTTGCTTTGTTAGGACTCATCTGGCTCCTTCCCTATCCCCTCTCGCCATATGCTTTTCATTACCTGACCGTGGAAGACGGGTTTCCAATAGAGACCTGCAATTTCATAGAAGCCAATCAGCTTTCGGGAAGTGTGTTTTCGTACTATAACTGGGGCGGATACCTTCATCTGAGAACCGATGGCCGAATGAGGGTATTCATAGACGGACGTGCAGACACTGTTTACGATAATGAAACGATGCTGCGTTACGCTGCTGTTCAAGGGTTTAAGCCCGGATGGGAAGAGATCATTGAAAGCTCAGGCGCCCAGTACATTCTATGGCCCCGAAATGAGCAAGGTAAGCCGCTTGCTCAACTGGTGACTTCGGGTCGCTGGCAGGTACTATATGACGACTTTGCTTCTGTGTTAATGGTGCGCGGCGATCAACAACCTGGAGCGGTGAAGCAGACCGCGGACTCCGCTTACCGCCGAGTGACTGAAGGAATCAAGAACCTCGAGCAGCGACGTTTCGAAGAGGCAGAGCGAAACTTTCGAGGCGCGCTAGCACTGATGCCTCACATGAGACTCGCCTGCAATTCACTGGCGCAAGCTCAAGCGCTGCAAGGGAAGAAACAGGAAGCGCTGCAGAGCCTGGAACAGTGTCAACGAATCTTCCCTGATGGCGACAGGGCTAACGCTATCAGGGCCCTTTTGAAGTAGGTTCTTGGGTACTTCGTGTGGCGGGCAATGAATCAGCCTTGTTGCTTTCTGATCGCTAAGGAACAAGTCTTCATCAAGCAAGGAGAGTCGTCTATGTCTGATATTCGGCGAGTCACGGGGCGCGTGTTGGCGGCCTTGGGTGTCGCGGCCCTTGTCGTTGGTGGCCTGACCGGGGTCGATGTGGTGATCGCGCAGCAACAGTATGACGCGAATCTCTATTCCGGTTTGCGTTGGCGGATGATTGGACCGTTCCGGGGCGGACGAGTCAATGCCGTGACTGGCGTGCCGGGCCAGCCTAGCACTTTCTATTTCGGCTCAGTTGGCGGCGGTGTGTGGAAGTCCACTAACTCCGGCCGCACCTGGATCCCGGTGTTCGACTCGCAGCCCATTGCTTCGATCGGCGCCATTGGCGTCGCGCCGTCCAATACCAACATCGTGTACGTCGGCTCGGGTGAGGCCGATATGCGCTCGCAGATTTCCTACGGCAACGGGATGTACAAATCCATTGACGCCGGAAAGACCTGGCTGCACATCGGACTCGACAACACCCGGCAGATCGGCCGGGTCATCGTCGATCCGAAGAATCCCAACCTTGTATTTGTAGCCGCGCTCGGCCACGTTTACGGAGCCAATCCGGATCGAGGGGTTTATCGCTCGCGCGACGGCGGCGCGAGTTGGGAAAAGGTGCTGTTCAAGAACGACAACATCGGCGCGATTGATCTTGCGTTCGATCCTCAAAACTCGCAGATCATCTATGCTTCAATGTGGAATACTCGTCGTCCGCCGTGGAGCATCTATCCTCCTTCGTATGGTCCGGGCAGTGGAATCTTCAAATCAACCGATGGCGGCGCCACATGGCAGCCGCTCACCAACGGAGTCCCGACCGAAGGGCTCGGCCACATAGGGCTCGCGGTGGCGCCTACGAATCGCAATCGCGTTTACGCTATCGTCGACGCTAAGGCTGGCGGGATGTATCGCTCGGATGACGCCGGCGCGACGTGGAGCAGGATATCGGGCGACACGCGAATCTGGGGACGCGGTTGGTACTTCTGCAAGACCGTCGTCGATCCGAAGAATCCGGACATCGTCTACGTTGGGAACACGTCGTTGTATCGCTCGACCGATGCCGGCAAAAGTTGGACGCCAATCAAAGGCGCGCCCGGCGGCGATGATTATCACCAGCTCTGGATTTACCCTGATGATCCGAACCGTATGATTCTCGCGAGCGATCAAGGCGCGGTCGTGAGCGAGGACGGAGCCGTGACCTGGAGTTCCTGGTACAACCAGCCCACCGCCGAACTCTATCACGTAGCAGCCGACAGCCGCTTTCCTTATTGGGTGAGCGGCTCGCAGCAAGACAGCGGAGCCGTAGCTGTCCCGTCACGAAGCATCCACG
This sequence comes from uncultured Clostridia bacterium, assembly GCA_964548075.1. Taxonomy (GTDB): domain Bacteria; phylum Acidobacteriota; class Blastocatellia; order UBA7656; family UBA7656; genus Onstottus_A. The sequence continues at coordinate 9,935 of CAZJQQ010000047.1, forward strand.
CTGAAATCTCGATGCACGACTGGACGCCGGTGGGAGCGGGCGACGAGGCCGGTTACACGGCGCCCGATCCGTTGCATCCGGAAATTCTCTTTGGCGACGTGGTCACGCGATGGAACGTCGTCACTGGCGAAGCGAAAAACGTCTCGCCCGAGCGCGGGATGACTGTGCCGGCGCGGCACACATGGACGCTGCCGCTGGTCTTCTCCAAGGCTGATCCTCACGCGCTATTCTTTAGCAATCAGTTTCTGTTCAAGACCGCGAACGGCGGCGAGAGCTGGGCTACAATCAGCCCTGACCTCACGCGCGAGGACCCCGGCATACCGGCCAACCTCGATGAGGCTACCGCGGCCGACGCGCCAAAAGACAAGCGCCGCGGGGTGATCTACACAATTGCTCCTTCGCCGCTGCGCGCCCCGACGATATGGGTTGGCACTGACGATGGACTAATCCACGTGACGAAGGACGATGGCAAGACGTGGTCGAACGTTACGCCGCCCGAGCTTACGCCGTGGAGTAAGATCGTTATGATGGAGGCGTCGCACTTCGATGTGAACGAAGCGTATGCCGCGGTTGATCGGCATCGCCTCGAAGACAACGAGCCTTACATTTATCGCACTCGCGACGGCGGCAGGACCTGGCAGAAGATCACGAACGGTCTGCCTGCAGGCGTCTACATGCAAACAGTGAAAGAAGATACCGAGCGCAAAGCGTTGCTGTTCGCCGGGACCGAGCTAGGCGTGTTCGTTTCATTCGACGACGGGGATCACTGGCAGTCGTTGCAGCTAAACTTGCCGCCGTGCTCGATGCGCGATCTGGCAGTTCACGAAGACGACTTGATAGTCGCAACACACGGCCGCGGATTCTGGGTGCTCGACGACATCTCACCGCTTCGTCAGATCACCCCAGAAGTCGCGAATGCCAGCGCGTTTCTTTTCCGCCCGTCGGACGCAATCAACATGGCGCCGGGCAGTGAATACGGCACGCCGCAGCCTCGCGACGAAGCCCTTGCGGAGAACCCTCCGAACGGGGCGTTGATTGATTACTATCTGAAGTCCTCAGGTTCGGGGCCCATCACGGTAGAGATACTGGACTCGGGTGGCGAGCTGATTCGCCGTTACTCGAGCGAGGATCGTCCGACTGAGGTGAATCCCGACTTGCTCAATATTCCGGCGTTTTGGAGGCGGACGCCCGCGCCGCTGTCTGCGGCGGCCGGCATGCATCGCTGGGTGTGGGATCTTCGTCCGACGCCGACAGTTGGTGGCGGTCGAGGAGGAGGAGCCGGGTTTGGCCGAGGTGGCGACACTCGAGTGTTGGCGGGAGCATACAAAGTTAAGCTCGCAGTCGACGGCAAGATCTACACTCAACCGCTTCAGGTGAAGGCGGACCCGCGCGCGAAATGATGCCACGGAGTGTGCTCGAAAACAGCATGTCAGGTTGGCTGAGCCGCGCGAACGCGCGGCGGCCGTCGGGGAGGATCAGAATGCTACCACGTGTGAATCAGTCTCACCTTCTAAAGCTCGCGACCATCCTGGCAGCGGGCTTCATTACAGCCGTCCCGGCACTTGCTCAACAGCGTGGCAGCGACGCGACGCGCGCGCTAACCGCTGCCGACTACGCTCGCGCCGAGAAGTTTATGCCCTACAACACCGCGCCGCTGGTGTTCAGTTCTGGCGTGCGGCCCCACTGGCTGGCGGACGAACGTTTTTGGTATCGCAATACGACTGCCGAGGGTAACGAGTTCGTGATGGTTGATCCGGCGCGTGGGACTCGCGCGCCGGTCTTCGATCACTCCAAGCTCGCTACGGCGCTCTCTGCCGCCGTGGGCACTACTTTCGACGGGCGCCACTTGCCGTTCACCGAGTTTGATCTCTCGGCAGACGGACAGGCGATTTCATTCAGCGCGACGGGCCGCCGCTGGAAATGCAATCTGCCGACGAACCAGTGCAGCGCCGAGGCGAGCCCGGCTTCGGCTGTGCAAGCCGGACGGGGAGTCGGCCGCAGTCTTGGCCTCGACGTGCTGTCTCCCGACAAGAAGCGCGCGGCTTTCATCCGTGATTTCAACCTCTGGGTTCGTGACGTGGGGACTGGTAAGGAGACGCAACTCACTACCGACGGCGTCAAAGACTTTGGCTACGCGACGGACAATGCAGGATGGATTCGCAGCGACCGCCCTGTCATCCTCTGGTCGCCGGATTCCAGGAAGATTGCAACCTTTCAACAAGACCAGCGTGGCGTCGGCGAGATGTATCTGGTGAACACCAAAGTCGGCCATCCTGATCTACAGGCGTGGAAGTATCCACTCCCCGGTGACACCGTAGTCACGACGATCCATCGGGTGATCATCGATCTCGATGGTCCGAGGACAGTGCGGCTTGGGATGCCTCCCGATCAGCATCGAACGACGCTTTGCGACGATCTAATATGCTCGGAGGGAGAGTGGGCCGACGTCGAGTGGAGCCCTGACTCTTCGCATCTCGCCTTTGTCTCCGTGTCCCGCGATCACAAGCGCGCGCAACTCCGTATCACAGACGCTGCGACGGGCGCGATTCGTGATGTGCTCGAAGAGACGGTGGCGACTCAGTACGAATCCGGGAGCGCCGATCGCGTCAATTGGCGGTATCTGCCGGCCTCAAATGAAATCCTTTGGTTCTCGGAGCGAGACAATTGGGGGCATCTCTATCTCTACGATCTTGCGACCGGCCGGCTTAAGAATCAGATCACGAGCGGCGAGTGGGTTGTGACTCAGTTGCTGAGGGTCGATGAGAAGAATCGCATGCTGTACTTCCTCGCCGCTGGGAGCGAGAAGGGCCGTGATCCCTATTTCATTCACCTCTACCGCATCGGATTAGACGGAAAGAACCTGTCGCTGCTCACACCAGAGGATGGAACACACGACGTGACCTTGTCGCCCTCCGGACGGTTCTTCGTAGACAGCTACTCGAAGCCGGATGTCGCTCCGGTAGCGGTGCTGCGGGATGCGGACGGGAAGCTGCTGACCACGATCGAAAAGGCCGACATCTCTCGCCTTGTTGCGGCCGGGTGGAAGCCGCCGGTTCCGTTCACCGTGAAAGCGCGTGACGGCGCAACCGACTTGTACGGATTGATGTTCAAGCCGACGAGTTTCGATCCCAACAAGAAGTACCCGATCATCAACTACATCTATCCCGGTCCGCAGGGCGGCAGTGTGGGAAGCCGGGCCTTCGCGGCGGCGCGAGGCGACTCGCAGTCCCTGGCGGAGCTGGGGTTCATTGTGGTTGCGATCGATGGGATGGGAAACCCGACACGCTCAAAGAAATTCCACGACGCATACTACGGCAATATGGGCGACAACACACTCCCCGATCAGATAAGCGGAATGAAGCAGCTCGCTGCGCGCTTTCCGTGGATCGACCTTGAGCGCGCCGGTATCTGGGGCCATTCAGGGGGCGGCTTTGCTGCTGCCGATGCGATGTTCCGCTATCCGGAGTTTTTCAAGGTGGGGATTTCCGAAGCCGGCAATCACGATAACCGCGGGTACGAGGATGATTGGGGCGAACGGTATCACGGGCTGCTCGAGCACAAAGCCGACGGCACGACGAACTACGACGATCAGGCCAACCAGAACATCGCGAAGAATCTGAAGGGACATTTGTTGCTCGCGCACGGCACTATGGACACGAACGTACCGCCGTACAATACGCTACTGGTTGTAAACGAGTTGATCAAGGCCAACAAAGATTTCGATCTGATTCTGTTGCCTAACCGCGGTCACGGGTTTGGAAGCGAACCTTACATGGTGCGCCGGCGGTGGGACTATTTCGTCCGTTACCTTCTAGGCGCCGAGCCGCCGCGGGAGTACGAACTGCATCCGCCGGCGGCGCGCACGCCCGGGTCGTGATGCTGCGCGCTCGTAATGCCAAAGATAGACCACGGATTAGGCGGATTCGACGGGTGTTCACGGATCATATCCGTGAACATCCGTCGAATCCGTGTCATCCGTGGTCTATTCTCTATCGAATGCGAGAGCGGTGAGACCTACCTTGCGCTCTCATTAGACGAGTGAACACGCTGTTCTTAACAAGTCCGGATCAGCTAAGATGGTTGCCACTCACTATTGTTTATCGCCGCTGCGTGGGACGCTGCGACGGAGGAAAGTCGAAATGAAATGTCTCGCTCGAACCCGTTCACTTTGCTTTCTCGTGCTCGCTCTCATGGCACTCCCTGACTGTGCTGCCTTTACATCGGCAGGGTTACAAGAGACGAAGCCCAAAGACGACCGGGGACTTGGGGTCCGCCCGAACGCTCCGAACGCGGGGGCGAATCAGACGAAGTCTGGTGCGGACAAACCTGAGATCGTGCTGCAGGCGGGCATCACCTCGCCGCAGAACCAAATCAGCTTCAACCCTGATGGCCGATTGCTCGCCTCGATGGGAATGATCGGCAACGCGATCAAGTTGTGGGAGGTCGCTTCAGGCCGGTTATTGCGCCAGCTCGACAGCGGCATTCCGTCCCTGGGCGCCAGCTCGTTGACCCGGCCTTTCAAGTTCAGCGTAGACGGGCGCACGCTGATCGCGATGGCTGACGGCAAAGTCAGGAGATGGGAGGTCGAGACCGGCCGCGAGCTGGGCAGCACGAACATACCGACTGCCAGAGATTTCTTCTCAGCTCTCCTCAGTGAAGATGGGCGCATCCTTGCCGCAACGAACATGAACAGTTCGGCGGTGCGGCTCTGGGATACTACCGCCGGGCGAGAACTGCAAGCGGTTACGCTTGAGAAGGAAGATCGCCTCGCGGGAGAGAACGCGATTGCTCTGAGTCCTAACGGGACCTTGTTGGCAGTCCTGTCCGAAACACTGAAAGTCTCGCGCAAAGGCGCCGCCGACACAACGCTACAGATCGCACTCTGGGAAGTTGCAAGCGGACGAAAAGCGCAGACGTTGAAGGTCTCCTCAGGGCCGACGCAATTCGGCGTAGGCGCTGGCCCGTCGGCATCCCTTGCCTTCAGCGGCGACGGCACGTGGCTGGCGATTCGCGAGGAAGCCTCGATGAAAATCTGGGATGTCGCCGCCGGGCGCGAGCTGAAGAGCTTTGCCGCTCCAAGAATGTCAGCCAACCAGTCTGATTCTTCAATGATCATGTTTGCCGGCAAGTTTCTTTTCAGTCCCGACCGCCGCTTGCTTTCGGTAGTCAGCGAAAGCAACAAGATCAATCTACTCGATGCTTCTTCCAGTACTAGGTTGCATACGCTTGCGGGGCACAGCGGCACCATCATTAGCCTCAGTTTCAGCGCCGACAGCAGGCTCATCGCTTCTTCGGGCACCGACAATCAGATCAAGCTCTGGGACGCGGCAACGGGCCGCGAAGTAAGAACGCTGAGCGGGTCGGCGATGCCGGTCAGCGATCTTGCCTTCTCTCCTGACGGGAAGTCGCTCTCTCTTGCAGGACACCAGGCAGTCAGCTCCTGGGAATTGACCACCGGTGGAGTGCGGCGCGCCGTCGCTCTGCCCGATGATTATGCGCGGCATCGACAGAATGGGATACAGGAACGGGGCTGCCAGTTGAGCCGGGATGGGAGATTCGTAATTGCCGGGAGCAGCAGCCAGCCGCTCGCAAAAGTCTGGGAGGTAGCAACAGGCCGCGAGTTGCCAAACGTGTCATTGACGCAAGGCAAACAATTGGGAAATGCCGCCTTCAACAGCGACGGGAGCGTTCTAGCTCTCGTCGAGAGAGATATTCAGAAGCCAGGGGCCTCGGGTCCTCAAGCTTCGCCGCAACCATCGCCGCAGGCTCCAGCCAATATGCCTACTCAGCCAATCGTAATGCCTGATATGAGCAAGATCATGGAGCAGATGCAGAAGGACCCGAAGAAAATGCAGGAGCAGATGAAAAAGGTCGAGGAGGCGATGAAGAAAGGCGATATGAGCGCTGGCCTCTCGGTGTTGGAATCACTGGGAGTGACCGCGCCGGTAGCAAACGCTGCCAATAAGAGCCCGACCAATCTTCGCCTTCTCGATGTGGCAACAGGCCGCCAACTGCAAGCGATTCCTATTGCTCCGTCGGGTTTGTTAAACCAGATGATGAGCGGGAATTCGCCCGTTTCGGGTTCGATAATGTCCTTCAGTCCGGACGGACGCATCGTTGCTTCAGCGTCGGGGTTTGACTCGCCGATCACGCTCCGCGAGGTGAGCACCGGCCAGGAGCTGCGCAGTCTCAAGACAACGCTTTCGATGATGGTTTACAGCCTCGCGTGGAGCGCCGACGGCCGGAGACTGGCGTCGGCGCACTCGGGCTTCAAACGGAATCTCACCGCCCCCAATGCCGCGGACACATTTTCCTTTGACGATCTGACGTTCTCGATCAAAGTGTGGGACACGCAAACAGGAAGCGAGCTGAACTCGCTTGCAGGGCACAACAATATCGTCAACGGTCTCGCGTTCAGCCGCGACGGGCGAATGCTCGCTTCGGGAGGCTTCGACAGCACTATCAAGCTGTGGGACCTGTCCTCGGGCCGCGAGCTTCGCACGCTCACAGGCCACAGCGGCTCGATCGTGGCGCTCGACTTCAGCGGCGATGGGCGCTTTGTGGTTTCAGGAAGCGACGACGGCAGCACGCGATTGTGGAATACGCAGTCGGGCGAGTTGCTCGCAACTATGGTCAGCTTGAACAAGGGCGATGATTGGCTGGTCGTAACGCCGGACGGATTGTTTGACGGCTCACCCGGCGGGTGGAATCAGATTCTGTGGCGCTTCTCAGCTAACACGTTTGACGTTTCGCCCGTCGAGATATTTTTTAATGAATATTTTCATCCGGGTCTGTTGCCCGATATTCTTGCCGGCAAAAAGATCGCAGCCGCAGCAGACATCTCGCAAAAGGACCGCCGCCAGCCGAAGCTCAGCATCGAGACAGCCGGCCAGCAGAGCGCGGCCGTTTCGACTCGAACTCTTACGATCAAGATCAATGTCACCGAAGCGCCCGCGGGGGCGCAGGACGTGCGCTTGTTCCGAAACGGCTCGTTGGTGAAGGTCTGGCGAGGCGACGTGCTGAAAGGCCAACCGGGCGCTGCGCTCGAAACAACGATCAGCGTCGTCGCCGGACAGAATCAGCTCACGGCGTACGCTTTCAACCGCGACAATGTGAAGAGCTCCGACGCAACGCTTGCGATCAACGGAGCAGGTTCCTTGAAGCGCGCGGCGACGCTCCACCTTCTCGCGGTCGGCGTCAATCAATACGCGAACTCAGGCTACGATCTGAAGTACGCCGGGGCTGATGCGCGCGCGTTCGCCGAGGAAGTCGAACGTCAGCAGAAGAAGCTCAGCAGCTTCGGGCAGATTGAAATCACGACGCTGTTTGATAAGGACGCCACGAAGGCTAACATACTGCTCGCGCTCCGGCGTCTGGCCGGATCACCCGAGGCTAAGCTGCCTGCAGGCGCGCCTGCAGCTTTCGAGAAGATCAAAGCCGCGGAGCCGGAAGACGCTGTCGTTGTTTTCTATGCGGGGCACGGGACGGCGCAGGACCAACGCTTCTACCTGATCCCTCACGACCTGGGCTATGCGGGAGCACGCACCGAACTCAATGAAGCGGGATTGAAAACGATCCTGTCGCATAGCGTCTCCGATCTGGAGCTCGAGCAGGCGTGTGAAGGCATAGACGCCGGGCAGCTACTGATGGTGATCGACGCTTGCAACAGCGGGCAGGCGCTCGAGGCCGAAGAGAAACGGCGCGGGCCCATGAACTCGAAAGGGCTGGCGCAGCTCGCGTATGAAAAGGGTATGTACATACTGACGGCGGCGCAGAGCTATCAGGCAGCGATGGAAGCCGAGCAACTCGGTCACGGGTATTTGACCTACGCGCTGATTGAAGAAGGCCTGAAGTCGGCAGCCGCTGACGGCCAGCCTAAGGACGGGCAGGTAGTGCTGCGCGAGTGGCTGGACTACGCCACCGACCGCGTACCTCGAATGCAGGAGGCGAAAATGAAGGAAGGGCGAGGGCTCAAACACGCGGTCGCCTTCGTCGAGGGAGAGGAAAAGGTTGAAGAGGTAGACAAGAGAAACGTGCAACGTCCGCGCGTGTTCTATCGCCGCGAGCCCGAGTCGCAACCGATGGTCGTCGCGAAGCCTTAAACAGATCGCGAGCAGGGATGACACGACCGGAGCAACCGCGTACCGGTTTCCTATCGATAGACGCCGAGACCGGACAGGCCGCAATGGCCGCGTCGCGGCACCCTGCGCGGCGGTCGTTTAGAGATGGTACATTGGCCTATTGAGGAGATTCGATCTCGAATATGATCCTGCGCACGTGTTCACTTTCATCGAAACTTTGCGATAGGAACCCAGGTGGCCGCTACGCGGCCAAGTCGCGTGGTGGCCGCGACGGTCTATCGGCAGGACGCGGCTACGCGGCCCGCCGGAAGGTGAGAGCTTGCGGTACCGCCACTGTCATCTGCGCGTTATTCACCAGCTTTGGCACATCCTTCGCTCGGCAACAAGATCAAACACGCGGACTGCACGTCAAGAAGATCGAAGAGAGCCGGCCTGCATCCACAACGCCAACTGATCCTAAACAACCGCGCACCTATCGCTCGACTACATCGACGGCTTCACCCTCGGAGCTAAAGAAATCGGCGTCCGCATCAGAAGCGGTCATAGGCGTAACGTTGTGGCGCTTGCGGCCCGCACAGTCTGCCGACAACCAGAGCGCAAGGATCCTCGATCATCAGGGAGCAAAGAGCGCCGAATGGACAGCCGAGCGAATCGAAGCGGATGCGCGTCTAAACGAAGGCGAGCGCGTGCGTGTGAGCATCGAGTCTCCAAGCACCGGCTACCTCTATGTCATCGACCGAGAGCAATACGCCGACGGTAGCCTCGGGGATGCGTACTTGATCTTTCCTACGGCGCGCACGCGCGGCGGCAACAACGCTGTCGTCGCGGGACGAGTCATCGAGTTCCCCGCTCAGGAAGACAACCCGCCTTACTTCACTCTGACCCGCAGCCGCGCTGAGCATGTCGGTGAAGTACTGATTCTGATTGTCTCGCCTCAGCCGCTTGCCGATCTGCCGGTCAGTTCGGAACCGATCAAAGTAGCATCCGACAAGCTTGCCCAGTGGGAGAAGGAATGGGGCGGGCGCGCCGAGCAATTCGAGCTTGAAGGCGGAGCCGGCCTGCCTTACACCAAAGCAGAAAAGTCGGCAGGCGGTGACGGCTCACGGATGCTGACGCAGACGGATCCGCTTCCTCAAACGATCTTGCGAATGAACGCAAAGCCGGGCGCGCCCGTGCTCGCGAAGGTAGTATTGCGAATGGCCCGATAACACTCGACGATACGTCGATGTACACAAACTCGAGACGATAGGCGGCAACTACGTCGCACTCGATCTCGGCAACGGCCGATATGCTATGTACCTTCACATGCAGCCGGGCAAGATTCGCGTCAAAGTCGGCGACAAAGTTCGCCGAGGCGAGGTTCTTGGGTTGGTTGGAAACTCAGGTAACTCAGACGGGCCACATCTTCACTTTCAAATCTGCGATGCCGATTCACCGCTCGGGTCAGAGGGACTGCCCTTTGTTTTTGAGTCATTCGACAGGGTGGGACAACGCGGGCTAACCGATAATGGAGCGAGTTGGACATCGCTTCCCAACGGTAAGGTTGAAGAGCGCCGGATGGAGATACCGCTTGAAAACATCGTGGTCCGGTTTCCTTGAGCCGCTAGTCGAACAAATAATCGCGGACGCATTGCGCCGATGGGAGACGACAAGAGCGTCTTCGCTCTTCAATTCTACTTCATCCTAAATTCCACCCCGCAGATACTATGATAAAATGCGGACGGTGGTGAAATGGAGGATCGATGATGATAACACAGGAGCAAGTCGTTCAAGCGGTTCGTAGCTTAAGCCAAAGCGAATTGGAACAGCTAGCTCTGTATCTAGGATTCATCAAGTACCAATCCCGATGCAGGACCATTCCATCACTTGATGAGAGTCAGTTGGCGGCGCTGTATGCCGAATCTGCAGAGGAAGACCGCGAACTCGCGGAAGAAGGGATATCAGACTACGCCGTCGCACTGACGCAAGAGGACGCTGGATGACAGTCACACGAAGCGAAGTATGGTTAGCCGATCTCAATCCCACGCGAGGTTCCGAGCAGGCAGGCACGCGGCCCGTGCTCATATTCCAGAACGATTTGCTTAACAAGTTCACGACGACGGTGCTGACGATACCATTCACAACAAACTTGCGGCGAGCCTCCTTGCCTTCCTGTCTGAAAGTATCAAAAGGAGAGGGTGGCCTAACAAGCGATTCAGTCGCGTTATGTCATCAGTTGAGAGTTCTGGACAAGACTCGATTACAAAGGAAGCTGGGAGAATTGAGTGAAGAAACAATGGCTGCCATTGAGAGTCGGGTAATATTCACGATGGGCATTGCCTGATGGAGGCTCCAGGCCTACCAATTCGCTTGAACCGAAAGACGCCGGGCAAGCCTGCCGATGACCGGACGAGTTTGAGCGCTCCCGACAAAAAGCGGGACACCGACTGAGCGTCTGCTCGAAGAAAGCGAGCATATGAAACCGAAGCCACAACAACCTGTCCAGCTTCTTCGACGTTCGATCCGGCTCGCGCGCAAACTTGAAAGAATCGCGTCGGGACTCGCAGCGTCGAAGCCCCTGACGCTGGTCGGCTATGGGTTTCTGATTCGCAGCCGACGCCTCGCCCGTGCGATTGAGGCCATACCCCCGAATTGCGCGTACGAAGCTCTCATCCTAGTCCGCACAATGCTAGAGATCTTCTTCGACTACAGATGGATTCATCTAAAGCGTAAGCATTCGCGAGCCGTCCGTTTCCTGCAATATCAGGCAATAGACAAGCTGAAGTGTGCCGAGACCATGCCAACCATGTTCACGCCCCACCAGCTTCGGAGCATACGGGCGCGGCTCAAAACTAAGCGATCGAACGCGCGCCACTTATTTCGCGTTCGCGACAAAAACGAGAAATTGCGATGGGCTACGTCATGGGCATATCCTATGAGTTCAGTGGCGTCCCGAATGAGCGAGGTCGATTGAGCCCGGGCACGACCGCGCAAGACAATGAATGGTATGGCGTGTACGGATGGATGAGTTGGGTTGTCCATGCTAGCCCGCAATCGCTAGATGCCGAGGTAACCCTGACTGGCCATCTGAAACCAGCAAAACAGCCGATTAGCGACCCGAGCATGCCGACTTTTGTCGCTTGTGTACTGCTTCTATCGACCGTCGATGTTCTAGCTGATGATTTAGGACTCACAGCGGCATTGGAACCGGAATTCTCGAGACTAAAGAGACACCTAAAGCTCTAAGCACAAAACCGGGCCGTGCTTGAGGACTACTCGCGAAACGGTCACGCCGTGAGAACTCTTCACACTCATACAGTCTTGCCCAGCGAAAAAGGAGATACCCGATGCCGCTGACGCAACCTCGTGTTCCGCCGCTTCCGGAGTCCGAGTGGAATGATGAAACCCGCGAGCTTATGGAAGGCCTGCGGCGTGATGGTCACGTCTACAACATCTTCGCCACACTTGCTCGGAATCCGCAGCTTTTGAAACGATGGCTCGTATTCGCACGCCACGTCTTATCCAAATCCACGCTTCCGGCGCGCGAGCGTGAAATCGCCATCCTGCGCATGGGTTGGCTGTGCCGGGCAGAATACGAGTGGGGTCATCACGTCGCCATCGGAAAGCAAGCCGGCCTCAACGATGATGACATCAAGCGAATCGCTGAAGGCCCGGACGCGGCGGGGCTCGACCCGTTTGAAGCCACGCTGCTTCGAGCCGTTGACGAGTTGCATGCTGAAACGTTCATCAGCGATTCCACTTGGCATGCGCTCGCGGCGAGGTACAATATCCAGCAGGTTTTGGACTTTCTCTTCACCGCCGGCCAGTACAAGCTCGTATCGATGGTGCTCAACTCGTTAGGCGTTCAATTGGAAGAAGGCTTCGGGGGGTTTTCAAATGAGACTCAAGGATAAAGTAGCCATCGTAGTGGGAGCAGGCCAGACGCCCGGCGACACGATCGGCAATGGCCGCGCAACGGCGATCCTCTTCGCGCGCGAGGGCGCTCGCGTCGTGCTGGTTGACTACAACTACCAATCAGCCCGCGAGACTCAAGCTTTGATCGAAGCGGAAGGTGGAACGTGCTTCTCGGTTAGAGGGGACGTTACACGCCAAGAACACTGCGAAGCCTTCGTTCGAGCCGCGGTTGAAGCTTACGGTCGTGTCGATGTCCTGCATAACAATGTCGGCATCGGCGGCGGTGACGATGAGATTCTAAGCATGAAGGAAGAGTCCTGGGACAGAATCATGAGCGTGAACCTCAAGGGCATGTTCCTGTCTTCGAGAAGCGTGCTGCCGGTGATGAGGGAACAGCGCAGCGGTTCGATCATCAACATCTCTTCAATCGCGGCGATATGCTCGACGGGCATCGTTGCGTATAAGACATCCAAGGCCGGCGTGAACGCGCTCACGCACCAGATCGCATTGGAGAACGCCAGGTACAACATTCGTGCGAATGCGATAATGCCGGGCTTGATGAGCACGCCGATGGCTATCGAAGGGATCTCAAGAGCGCGGGGGATTCCAAAAGAAGAATTGATCAGTCAGAGGGATGCGCGCGTTCCGCTTGGCGCGAAGATGGGAACGGCCTGGGACGTCGCTTACGCCGCGTTGTTCCTTGCTTCGGACGAAGCGAAGTTCATCACCGGAGTGATCCTGCCGGTTGATGGCGGCCAGAGCGCGCGAATTGGTTAGCTGGGCTTGTCCGACAAACTGTCAGTTTGTCGTTGCATCCGGCCCACGCCTGCAAACTTAAGAGTTTGTGGGACAGCAAATCAAAGCACCTCCAGGCGACGCAGCTCCTTGACTAAGTTGATCCGAACGATGCAGGATCGCTTGATTTGAAAACTCCGCCCTCCACCAACGCGACGATTCGAAGAGTTGCCATCGCCAGCCTCATCGGCACCACCATCGAGTGGTATGACTTCTTCCTCTACGGAACAGCCAGCGCGCTGATCTTCAACAAGCTCTTCTTTCCAAACTACGACCCGCTGACCGGCACGCTTGCTTCGTTCGGAACTTATGCCGTCGGGTTTGCGGCTCGACCCATCGGCGGCATAGTCTGCGGCCACTTCGGCGACAAGATCGGTCGCAAGTCCATGCTGATCCTCACGCTGCTGATAATGGGCGTTGCGACTTTTCTGATCGGCTGTCTCCCAACCTACAACGAGATCGGGATCTGGGCGCCGATACTGCTCGTTGTGCTGCGGGTCGCTCAAGGCTTCGGCGTCGGCGGCGAGTGGGGTGGTGCGGTGCTGATGGCAGTCGAGCATGCTCCTTCAGGCAGGCGGGGCTTCTACGGGAGCTGGCCGCAAATCGGAGTGCCGGCAGGACTGTTGTTGTCGACGGTGATGTTCGGACAGATTTCCAAGCTCCCCGAGCAAGCGCTGCTGTCGTGGGGTTGGCGGGTTGCGTTTCTTGTGAGCATAGCCCTGGTGGCGGTTGGGCTGTTCATCAGACTCGCCGTAGTAGAGCCGCCGGTGTTCGCCAAGCTCAAGGAGTCCGGCGCCGGCGCTCGGCTGCCCATCCTGGACGCGGTGCGCCACCATCCCAAGAATGTGGTGCTGGCGATGGGCGCGCGGCTTGCTGAGAATGGCGCGTTTTACCTGTACACGGTGTTCGTGCTGACCTACGCGACGCAGCCAAGAGTCGGGTTCACCAGCTCGCTGGTCCTTAAGGCCATTTCCATCGCGGCAATCATCGAGGTGTTCGCGATTCCTGCTTTTGGCGCTCTGTCCGATGGAGTGGGACGCCGGCCGGTCTATCTCTTTGGAGCAATCTTTACAGGCCTGTTCGCTTTTCCGTTCTTTTGGCTGATCGAGACGTCGAGCGCAAGCCTGATGGTGCTTGCAATCGTGCTTGCGTTGGTTGTCGGACACGCGGCGATGTATGGCCCCCAGGCGAGTTTCTTCTCGGAACTCTTCGGCACGCGAGTCAGGTACAGCGGGGCGTCATTGGGCTATCAACTCGCGTCGGTGATCGCTGGGGGACTTTCGCCGTTGATAGCGACGGGTTTGCTGAGACGATACGCCGCGTCGTGGCCGATCGCCCTGTTCATAATAGGAATGGCTGCGGTGACTACCGTATCGGTCTATTGGGCGGCTGAGACGGCTCACACGGACATCGGAGGAGAGGCCGAGCTATCGCCCCACCCAGGCGACGCAAAGCTCACATCCGTCTAAGAAACGATCGCCCGCGCGCGCTCCTGCGTATCCAGTGCCTGACCCGATTGCAGGTCACGCTACGTTCAAGCTTAGCGCCTCCTGCGGGAGCGGGCCAGCTTTGCCCGCAGCTTGCGATTGATTCGATTCAATATCGAGCCTATGCCAATTGGGGTGATATCAAGCGCGAGAGCTTTCTTGATCTCCTCGAGCGTCAACCCGTCGAAATAACGAAGCTTGAAAATCAGCGCGTCGCGATCGCGATGTCTCCGGCTGACCGAGCGCTTCAGCGCGCCTTCGAGGTCCTCCATCGTTACAGTCGATGCCGCCCCTGTCATCAACGAACCGTCAGTGCCGCTGACGGCCTCTTTGAGCATCCCCCCCTCGCCGGCGTTCTCGAGCAGTTCGTCGAGTGAGAAACTTATCTTGGGTCTCTTCTGTGCCTTCGCTTCCCGGAAGTGATCCCGCACGACGTTGATCGAGATGATCCCGAGGTACTGGAAAATAGAGTTGTCGTGCTCGCCTTCAAAGCGATTCAGCGCGCGGTTGCCCTCCTGGACCAGACGAACATACACGACCTGCACGAGGTCTTCGATCAAGGCCTCGGGGAACTGCGCCCGGCGATCTGTCTCCTGACTCGCCCTGGCATGAAAGGTCTTTGCGACGCTAGTTCTGATAGCCCCGTTGTATCGTTGGACAAACTCCCGCCAGGCGTCCTCGTCGGAAGGGCGCTGCAGACACCGCTTTAGTAACTCGTGAACCGTCAGCTGAACAGCCACCGAGCGCGCGTCACACATCCCAATCCCTGCCCTGAAAAAGGAACTAGCCCGCTCCGCTTTCACACTTACGCCATGCATCCTATTATGAAATGCTTTTTGGCGATTTCTATTTCTGAGGAAACGCCCCTGCCTGGCGCGGCAATGAGTATAGCAAATCACCACTTGCGGCTCATAGCATATTCTTGTGAGGTAATGGCTATTCCACGCTTCGAGGGGCTGGTAGTCTAGGGCTCGAACTGGAAGCCAGGCGGAAAGTGGTTAAGCGGGCCGTTGCCGCGGCCAACACGCGGCGCGGCTGCAATGGCCTGAGCGACGTATTGTTTGGCGATTGGAACGGATTCGCGCAACGAGCGCCCTCGCGCCAGCAAACACGCAAGCGCAGAAGCCAGAGTGCACCCCGTGCCATGGGTGTGTTTCGACCTGATTCGTTCTGTGCTGAAGACCGTGGTTCCTTGGGCATCGAGCAGCAGGTCCGTGGCAAGGCCGGCGTTTGTAACGCCCCCAGTAATTAGCACTGCGCGCGTCCCCATCTTCAGCATTGCCTCTGCGGCCCGTTCCTCGTTCAGCCGATCTTTGATATCGATACCACTTAGTCGATTGGCCTCCGCGATGTTAGGCGTGACAAGCGAAGCTAGCGGAAACAGTTCGCTCGTAAGCACGTCAACGGCCAAGTCATCGACCAAATCAAAGCCGCTCGTGCTCTTTAGCACTGGATCGACTACGACGACAGGAACCGCATTTGCCCTTATGATGCCGGCTACTTCACTGATGATCTTAGCAGTTGGCAGCATTCCCGTCTTGATCGCGGCAATCTCAAAGTCATCGAATAGTGGCTCGATCTGTTGCCGGGCGGTCTCTGCGTTTTGATTGAATGCCCCGAGGACTCGCTGTGTGTTTTGAAAGGTCAAGCTCGTGACCGCCGCGAGGCCGTAACATCCAAACGCTGCGAAGGTCTTGATGTCGGCAAGGACACCAGCTCCCCCAGACGGGTCGAAGCCAGCTATGGTCAAAACAACAGGCTGCTTGAAGGTTTTGTCCATGATGAAGGCGATGCTAAAACACGTAGCAGTGAGTTTGGTCTGTGCCTGGGGATTAGTCTTGTCAGGGGATTACCGGACACAGACTAAAGTCTATGCTACGCCCGTCTATGCTACGCCCCAGCCCTTGATTGCAGCCACCAGGGTACTGAGGTCTCTCGCTTCGGTGAACATCGAAATGCCGGCGACTCCTGCGGCGCCGGCATCAAGTGCCTCCCGAAAGTTGGAGGGCCTAATGCCTCCGAGAGCCAACACCGGAATCGTCAAACGCGTCGCGACCTGGTGTAGCGCTTCGAGTCCAACCGGCTCACCGTAATCTGTCTTAGACACAGTCTCGAAGATGGGTCCGAAGACAATGAAGTCAGCGCCACCCTGTTGAGCCGCTCTCGCTTCCTCGAATGTGTGAGTTGATACCCCCACCAGCATGTCCAACGCGAACGCTCCTCGTACCACTTCAACAGTCAACGAACGCGTTGTCAGATGTACACCGGATCCGGCGGACGCGGCTATGTCGGCGCGGTCATTGACCAAGAGACGAGCGCCCGTTCTACGGGCCGACTCTGCTATGGCTTCAGAAATGCTAAAGACGTCGCGAGCCGGGAGGCCGCGCTCGCGGATCTGCACCATATCGACACCCGAGGCAAGGACACGATCCGCAAACTCAATCAGGAAGGTCAGATCCCGGCCGGTCGAGTGGTGTGGCAGCAACCGGCGGTCGGTTATCACGTATACCAGCGGCGTCGTGCGATCTTGAATAAGTCTCCTCACTTTGCCATTCAGTCTGGAATGCGCGAGCAGTTTTCTTGAAGTTGATAATCTCCCACACGCCCAGCAGAATGTTCAACACGCCGAGGCCAGTGACCGCGCCGCGTGTGTAGCCGCTCTTCATCGCAAGCGCTAGCCAGGGCCAGTGAACCTTGTCGGCGGCAAGCACAAGCAGGTAGTTCTCGCTCCAGGACGGACTCGGGACCCACGGTAGGATAACCAGGAGAATACCAATCTCGAAACAGATCAGTATGAAGAAGACAATTGTGAGCTTTACTGACATACCACGTGATGCGTGCTTCGTGAGACGTGAGCGATGATCACGGATCACGCTTCACGTTATCACGCGTCCCTGGCGGCCTGCAACTGCTTTACCTTCTCGGCCACCTTGCGATAATTCACGTCGATTCCATAAACCTGCGTGAACACCTCAAGGGCATTATCGAGCTCGCCCATCTCCTCGTAGCAGATACCGATCTCAAACCGCAGAGCTTGATACTCGTCCTCGAGTCTGTTGGGTATCTTGAGTCCGCGCTCGAACCACATTACCGCCACGGAGGGGATTTGCTTTCGCTTGAAGCAGACGCCCAGCATGTTGCAACAATGAATGCAGTCGCCCTCCAGGTCTTCGGTGCCTGCCGCTCTAAACGCCATCTGAAATTCTGAAATCGCTTCGTCCAGCAGTTCCATGTCCTTGTAAGCAAGCCCGAGGCTGTAGTGGGTCTCAAAGTCGATGATTGGCTTCAAGTCACCAGTCTGTTCCTTCAGTTCTTCGAAGATCTCTTGCAGCTCATCGCGCGCGGATCTGACCTCGACCGCGTCGGGCGCCGTCTCAATATCGCCGGCGACGGCAACCGATCCTGCAAGCGTTTCCTGCTCTTCGGCTGGAGCCAAATCGTACTCCGGCGAAGGAGCATCGGTGGAAGACTCAACCGGCTCGATGAAGGGCTCTTCCGTGGGATGACGTATGTAGTCAAAAGAGGTATCTATGCCGGATACGAGAGACGCGAGCAGATCACCCGTTCCCACGCGCTCTTCCGCGGCCAGAGGCGCTTTTACCAGGCGTGGCGCCTCTACAAGGCGCGGGGCATCCTCAAGGAGCAGCGCGTCCGCCGTTTGCGGGTCCTCGACCGGGCGCGCCGCGGCGAATGGGGTCTGGTTCAGCAACTCGCGGGTGTTGAACTGAACAAGCAGGTCCGGATACAAGGGACCGGACTCTTTCTGGATGAAGAAGGGCTTGTCCTCGCTTTCAACCTCGTCTGACTCCGTTAAAACCGCTTCGGAGCTCGGGGCTTCGGTCTCTTCATCGCTCACGCTTACTTCTAGCTGGGGACCCGGCGCTTCCTCTTGCGCGTTGTCGACGACTGAACTCGAAAACTCCGGCGTCAAGCTCGCGACTGCCTCCGGTTCGGAAGCCTCATACAAAAGCGGCTCGCTTGATTCCAGCTCCGCCGGTTCCGCGACGAGTGAGTCGGAACTTCCACCAAGTCGGTTGTACCGCGCCAGTATCTCCGGATGCTCCCCGTTTTCTTCCCGCAACCTATCCAACGTATCACGCGCGATCTCTACATAACCCTGGGCAATGTAGAAGTCGATTCCTTCCAATTCGTCGCGGAGTATTCGGGGCATGGTGTCAGATGGCAAAAGGCTCGCGGAATTGAAGACCTTGTCGGCGGCCGGAGCGCTATCGCGATCGCCCGGTTCACCGACAAGAGTGTCGCTATAACGGAAGTCGTCCGCTCCCTTTGACTGAATTAGAAAGCCTGATCCGCTGTCATCACCGGAGCCGTTGCCCGAGATCCCGGTCTCGTCGGGCACGGTCACGAAACCGCTGTCGGCTAGCGCTCCGGTCTGATATCGACTCCAGTCGAGACCGGACGAATCTCGAATCTCAAAGCCGGGGCTATCGCCGTTCCCCGGCAATTGAACGGCCGGTTCGGGAACGGCGCCGTCGAAGGGCTGCGCCTGGTCGTTCGACCATTCACCAGAGTCAGCGGAATGGGGAGGCGGCGGAGAATCGATCAACGGATCAAGTTGATACGCCTCTGCCACGTAGTCGCTCGCTCGAGCTGTTTCACTGCGGCTTTCGTGTATTCGCGCGAGTTGAAGGCATTCTAGTGAGGCCTTTTCCATGATTCCGGCGCGCAGATAGATGTCTTTCAGCTTCAAGTGAACCTGAACATTCTCCGGTGCGTAAACGAGAATCGCTGTGAGTATCTCGACTGCGTGAGTCACCTGCCCGTGTCCAGCCAATATCTCGGCTTCCGAGATCTGTCTGATCACGAACGTGTCGTCGAAGGCCGCTGACTGGAAATCAAGCGGACCGGTTGCACGAACTACGCCGGGCGAGTCGGCTTCGACGATATCCTGTACGCCGAGGTTGTAGAGCCGTTGAAGGTGAAGGGGTTCGTCGGGCTCGAGCCGAGCGAGTTCCTTAAGCGCAGCGACAGCTTCCTGATCGTCCGCTTTGCGCATCGCAGCTTCGACAAGTGAGTTCAGCGTCGCGATGAGGTTGTGGTCTTCGCGGATGCGCAGGAATATCTGCGCCAACCGCTTTAGCGCGCCAATGTGATTCATCTCCTTGTCGAGAACGCGGCGTAGAAAATCTATCGCCTTGTCCTCTTCACGCTTGGCAATCAACACCTCGATGCAGCCGTCGATCTGCTCCGCCGCGCGGTCCAGGTCGCCGATCTGCAAGAACCTTCGCCCGACTTCAAGCAAGTAGTGGTATCGATTCTTGTCCAGCTCGACCAGGCTGAGGAATGTTCGCTCGGCGTCGTCCATCATTCCCGCCGACAAGTAGGTGCGACCCAGTATGGTCAGCAACTCGACATCGCCGGGGTTCCTTTCGAAGGCTTCGCAGAGAAGGTTGATCGCGCGATCCGTCTGGCCCTGCTGGGTGTAGATCGTGGCAATTGCGGTTAGCGCCTGACGGCTATCGGGATTGATTATTATGGCTTTGAGATTGGCGTTGAGCGCTTGCTCGCCGTCGCCTTTGCGCAGGAATTCTGCCCCGGCCATTATGAACGCGTCGTGCGCCTGCTCGGTCATGGATTCACGGGAATATATCTCGCCGAGCTTCATACGCACCGATGTGTTGGAGGGGTCGAGATCGGCGATTTTCTGATAGGCCTCGAGCGCCTTTCGTGTCTGGCCCGCGCGGGCGTAGGCGTCCGCGACTTGCAGATACTGCTGACGGGCTTCAACCAGCAGGCCCTGTTGCGAGTAGAGATTAGCGAGCTTCATCGCGGTTTCGACGTTCGTGGGATCGAGCTTCGATATCTTCTTGAGCATCGCGATGGCTTTAAGAGTGAAGCCGCCCTCGCGATAGCTGTCGGCAATGCGAGAAAAGTTGGAAATGGCGTCCTGGATTCGGCCCGCGCGAACATAGAGGTCGCCGAGCGTGTTGATGGTCGTAAGGTCACCTGGGTCCGCGCTCACCACCTTGCGGTATTCATCTATGGCCGCTGGAATCTTGCCCTGAAGTACGTACTTCTCAGCGGTGCGCAGAACCTTAGACTTGTTTAATGACATAACCCCTCCCGAGGCGAACGCCTCCCTGCTTTCTCTGTTCGATCAGGGGCGGGTTGCGTTAGTCCGAGGTTGGAAGCGACGACAGAGGCGATTCTTCTTCGGGGCCGTCAAAGTTAAAGGCCGCCTGTGAAAAGAGGACGCCGCGAAAGGTCAAACGGTGAATAGCCGACGGGCCGAGCCGCGCAATGGCTTCTTGATGAACCCGAGTGTTGTATCCCGCATGCGACTCGAAGCCGTAACCGGGATACTGCTCGTCATACTCTCTCATCCATTGGTCGCGCTTTACTTTCGCCACAATTGACGCAGCCGCAACAGAAACCGAAAGACTATCACCTTTGATTATTGTCGACTGGGGGCAGTCCAGGTTGGGGACTCTCTGATGCCCGTCTATTAAAACATAGTCGGGAATGGGTCGCAATGCTTTTATTGCCAGCTCCATCGCGCGCAAAGAGGCCTTTAGAATGTTGATTTGGTCGATCTCGTCATGCTCGATTCGGGAGATCGAATAGGCAATGGCCCGCTGCCGAATCTCCTTCGCGAGCCGCTCGCGTTGAAGCCTTGTAAGCTGCTTGGAGTCGTTAATACCCTCGGGCAGATCATCGAGATTCAGGATGCACGCGGCGGCGACCACCGGCCCGGCTAACGCTCCGCGGCCGACCTCATCCGCCCCGGCGATCAACGTCGCGCCGCAAGCCAGGCACTGGTCCTCAAAGCTCGTATCGCAAGGCATCAGGGAAGTGAGAACGCGGAACAGAGACTCGAAACCTGGGAATTGAGAATTGACAATTCGCAGTCCTCAACTCTCAAATCTCACTCAATAGCCCCGGTCAACGGACTCGATGCCGAAGCGTAGAGCTTCCTAGGGATTCGGCCGGCCCGGTGCGCAAGCCTTCCCGCACGCACCGCAAGGTTCATCGCTTCGGCCATCGCAACCGGATCATTAGCACACGCTATCCCGGTGTTCATTAGAACACCGTCGACGCCAAGCTCCATCGCAAGCGCTGCGTCCGACGCTGTTCCAACGCCGGCGTCCACGATCAGCGGAACTTCGCTTATTTGTTCGCGCAGGATCCTGAGGTTCGTGAGGTTCTGAATTCCAAGCCCCGAACCGATCGGCGCTGCAAGCGGCATGACCGCGGCTGCTCCAGCTTCGATCAGCCTTCTGGCCACAATCAAATCGTCATTGAAATATGGCAATACAACGAAGCCTTCCTTCACAAGCTCGCGAGTGGCCTCCAAGAGTCCCTGGTTGTCCGGAAACAAGGTCCTCTCGTCACCAATTACCTCCAGCTTGATCCAGTTGTTGTCGAGCACTTCGCGCGCTAGCATCGCCGTGCGTATCGCCTCCTCCGCCGAATAACACCCGGCCGTGTTCGGAAGGATGTGGTACTTCTTCCCGTCGATGTGATCGAGAAACGACTCCTTTGCACGATCAGTTAGGTTGACTCGCCTTACCGCAACCGTCACCATATCCGTGCCCGATGCTTCCAGAGCCTTCACCATCAACTCGAAGCTTGCATATTTCCCCGAGCCCAGGATCAAGCGTGAGCGAAACTCACGCCCCGAGATAATGAGTGAATCTGCCATGTTTTAGTCCGATGTTAAGGGTGATAACTGATGCGTGATGCGTGATTCGTGATTCGTGATTCGTGATGCGTGCCCAGAAAAACCGGAGGGTTTGGGTTTGGTCACTCATCACGCATCACTCGTCACTCATCACTCTTCACGAATCACGATTCACTTCCCCTCCTCCTACGAAGTGCACGATTTCTACTCTGTCACCTTCCGAAATCATTGTCGAGCCCCAATCGGCCCGCCGAACGATCCTCTTATTCAGCTCAACAGCAACCCGCTCGGTGTCCAAGCCAAGTGATTTGATCAGGTCACTGATAACGGAGCCTTCGGCTATGTCGGTCTGATTCCCGTTAACGACGATGGTCAACTGAGTCCTTCTGGCGATCCGCTTTATCCTCTTCGAATCAGATTCTTCAGCTCGCCGCGTCCGGTGCCGGACTGCGCCTCGATCACAATGGCGGCGGTCCCCGTGCTGAAAGACGGGAGAGTCAGGCTGAAGCTCGCAACTCCGTCCCTGCCGACGCGACCGATGAAGACCTGTGGCTTGAACGCCGTGCCGATGATCTTCACAGTGACGGTTGCATCGAAGTGAGGCTTTGCGTCATGTGTAACCTGAACTCTGAGTCCGACCCCTCTGCCGGCAGTGAAGACATCGGGTGTGAGCACTTTCACTTCCAATCTCGCGTGACCTGCGCCTCGCTTTTCGTAATCTTCAAGCACCTGGTCGAGGTTCAGCCCAGCGGTGTCTCCGCGCGAGGAACTCGCCGTCGCCCCGGCTCTCGGCCCGCTCGAGTTGCGTCCCGAAGGTCGAACTGGTTTCGATGACGCGCTCGCGGCTGGCGAAAGGGTCACTGGCTGATCCGCTGCGTTGAGCTGCTTTGCTGAAAGCTCAGTCATTGCTCGCGGCCGCCTCGGCAGCTTGACCTGGTCGCCGGTATTGAGTGACACCTCAGGCGCGGGAGACACTGCCTTCCTGCCCGGCTCTTTCCCTTGCGCCTCTTTCCCGGCTTGTTGCTTTCGCGAATGGCGAATGAGGTCTTCGATCCTGCCGGCCTTGATTGCGGCAATAATCACCTGATGCTGACGCTTGAGCTGCGACGCAAGGGTCGCCTGCTGGGCGTCTTCGTTAATCGGCTCGGCGTAAGGAGTGCGTTTCTTCGCGACGATTGTCCCGCCGATATAGATCAGCGATTCGAGAATCGGGTTATCCTTGCCAACATCCTCTGTCTGCACATGATAGACGTGCCCTTCGTGCCGAACATCAGTGTTAAAGCCCGTTATCATCTTTGTCGAAACTAACATAGCGCATTTTCGCAGTCAATAATCCCGCCTAGCGCGAGCGGCTTCTTCTTCATTAGAAATGTCACACAAGTTCCTGGAATTGATATGCATGACGTGGGAGCGGCTCCGGTGTAAGACGCTTCAAATCCGATGGCTCTAAACCGAAAAGCGCAAGAGCCTCTCGCCATTCCATTCTCCCCTCAGAACATCTCATGATGTTGAAAACTCCGGCCCCAACAATCACCAAAAACAGAATGGAAAGGATCAATCACTGATGCGAAAAACATGTTTCCTGCTCGTCATCTCCGCGTGTTGTGCCCAGTACGTGTTTGGCCAAGGTGACTATCGCAAGCGAGAGTTCGGAGGCAATGTCTCGATCGTGGGCGCAGACACAAACGGTGCTTTCAACAATGAGAAGTCTCGCGACGGGCTTTATGGATTTGGCGTTCAAGGCGGGTACAACATTTCGCGTTTTTGGGGCGTGAAGGCAGACTTCTCGTATTTCCAAAAACACTTCGAGGCTGGCTTCGCATCCATCGATTCCAGCCTGATCCAGATGATGGGCGGCATAAAGTTACAGGACAATGCAAACGCCATTCGCTTCAGGCCATTTGCCCATGCCCTTGTTGGAGTAGCGCACACATCAGATTTTCCACGTGTTTTTAGCGACACTCAGGTTAAGGTTGTCGAGGTCCGTAGTGGCACCGGGCCTGCTCTTGCGCTTGGCGGAGGACTGGATATTCGGCTGACCAGGAAACTGGAACTCCGCGCTTTCCAGATTGACTACAATCCTTCGAGAATAGGAGGGCACACTCTCCAAAATATCCGGCTCGGGATGGGCCTGAACTTCCGGTTCTAGTGACTTGTGCGGGCATTTCGCTAGCGATCTGATCGGCAATGATATCCGTGCAGAATCGTCGGATCAGCGTCATCCGTGATGGTATGCTTTCGGAAGAATCGCTGTGCTAGTGCAGTATAGAGCATGGATGACACTGACCCGACGGATTCGCGCGGATACCACATCTTCATTCGGCGTCCACAAACCAACCGCAGGCGCCCCAGGTCGGGCTGCCGATCATCGCATGCGCAACAGTAGCACCCTTAGACATGTTACAATGCCCCCATTGTGCCCGAGAACCTCGAACAACCAGAAGAGATCGCTATCTTCCCGCTTGCGATGGTGTTGTTTCCGGGTGCGCTCCTGCCCTTGCACATATTTGAGGACCGCTACAAACAGATGATGCGCTACGCGATCGACAACGGTGGGGTGTTCGGACTGGCGTACCGGAGCGACTCCGCGATCGGGCGCGAGACTCCTCCTGACATCGGCACCGTCGGGTGTGTGGCAAAGATCAACGCCGTCGTTCCACTTGAAAGCGGAAGGATGAACATCATCTCAACTGGCGTGATTCGCTACAGGGTTCTGGGATTGCGACAGTCAACGCCGTTCATCGTGGCGAGGATTGAGACCGTCACCGATGACCTCGAGCCTGGGGATGACTTGAATCGGATCTTTGACGACATCGTTGATATGTGCAGGCGATTCCTGGAAGCCGCGCAGGCTCTCGATGAGCCAAATGCTCCGGTCGGTCAGGATCTCCCTGAGGAGCTGGAGGCATTCTCTCTGCTGGTCGCTTCGGCTTTGCCAATCAACAACGAGGCGAAGCAGACCCTGCTTGAAATGACCTCTACCAGGTTGCGACTGACCCGTTTGAGACCGTATGTAACTTCCGCACTTTCAGACTACAGCGATCGAATAAGAATTCAGCACATGGCAAAAAGTAACGGGCACGGGCGCATGCCAAGTGAGCCGTAAGCCGCTACTGTGAGACCGGTTTCGCGGTGTTGGCGGCCGAATTGTCGAGATGTTTGAATATCTCGGGCAACGCTCGGATTACCACGTCGCCCACGACTTTTATGCTCTCCCCGCTGATCTTGTCGAGCGTGTCGAGATTTGTGTGCCAGTATGAATGCTGCGGTCCGTAGTTGAAATCAATCAGGTCAACTACCGGTACGCCGGCGTCTTTAAAGGGCAAGTGATCATCGGAGATGTATTGCTCGCTGTTGAGGAAGTGCTTTTGATATCCAAGTGCGTGGCCTGTCTTCCAGATTGCTTCGACCATCCATCGAGTCGACTCACCCTCCCGCTTGATGTCGAGATCCTTGTCGCCGATCATATCAAAAAGCACCAAAGCCTTGACGCGGCTAAGCGTCCCGTCAGCTTTCAACCTTGACGCAAGATGCCGGCTGCCGTAGGTGTTGTCCTTGCCGTCCATCGCGTTCCAATCGACCACGGCTTCCTCGCCATCAAACAGGACGAACCACAGCGTGTATTCGGGCTTTGTCTTCGATAAAACACGAGCTGTCTCGAGAACCGCCGCAGCGCTGGACCCGCCATCGTTGGCGCCAACAAAGCCAGCTTGAAGTTTCGTATCGTAATGGCCAGTGATCAAAATGATGCCAGGCTTTTCACCGCGCAGCTCCGCGATTATGTTCTTCATCGGCACGGGACCGCGGGGCGTTTCGCCATTGAAGGTGTCCCCGCTAACTTTCAGCCCGAAGCTTTTCAACTCATTCTCAATGTACTCCTGGGCTTTCTTTATGGCTTCCGATCCCGACGGATGCGGGCCGAGCGCGACCAGTTTCTTCACGTGATCGTACGCGCGAGCCGCATCGAACTCAGCGGTCTTATCCGCGTTCGACGACACGGCGCTATCACCGGCGATGTTGTTCGATTGCGCGTGACAACCTGACGGGACGGGTATGAGGGAAACCAATGAGATCGTGATAGCTGCTTTTACATTCAGTCGGAAGCGATTCAGCATCAGGGGGGCTCCAGTCAACGCCTAACAGCAGGCTGGCGCTAAACAAATTTGAGTTGGGCAAGGTTCTTCGGCAGCCTATCATCCGCTCCGGGCGCGGCGGCAGAACGAATGCCTATTCTATGTTCCCCGGCGAGTTGCTCGAGGGTCACACGTTCAGTTTTGATGAAGGTCACGTCTCGCAAATTGACGAGAGTTACGTCGGTGCACAAGCTGGGATTCTGGCAAGAGAATGAACTTATCAGCGCATATTTCGTTTCCGGGGAGATCATCCTCGGATCCAGAGGCTCGGTCATCACTTGCTGCATCGTCTCTCCGTTGGTGAATCGAATGCACAGCCTGAAGAGTGGATCGCGCAGTTGTAAACCTTCACTCATATGACTCCTCCACCTGCACGGGCACCCGACATCAACTGGTCGAACCTTGATCGCCGGCGCCCGGTGTTTTAGACGCGGATTGTTCGGAGGATTCCCAGGCCTTAGCTACGTCATCCACTGCTTTGGACACAACCAAGACGACGCTTTCGACCGCATCTCCCAGCATATCAAGTTCCACCTGGATGAGCGTTGATATCTTCTGATCAAGAGGCAAGCCTGCAAACGCTTGCCTGACTTCATCGGCTGCGCTTCCTGCATTGCTGCCAGCGGAGGGCGTCCCGCTCTCTCCGCCCTCGTTGGTAGATCCAGTCATGCCTTCCGTTTACCTCCGGTAAGAACTCAGCCGCGTCAGTTGAACATTTCCATTTAGGAGTGAATTCAGGCTACATCAAAGGGATATGCGGGTCAAGCGTGACGGCCTTTGACCGACTGCACCCAGCGCAAGGTTCCTGAGGCTACATGTAGAATGGCGAGGAGCGATTCTAGCGGCGGCATTGATTTGTTGTTCTGCGGCATCATAAAATGTGGCCTTCTCCCACTGTCGATTCACCTTGTTGCTATGAATGCCAATGCCGAGGTCGAAGAGCTTTGTTAGACGATGCCGCGCACGACCCGCCTATGCACAACAGACAGCCCGGGCCTGAAAGACACTTCATCGCATGGTTCGTCGGTTCTCTGACCAACAATATCGGAAATCAGCCGACATCGCGCGGCAGGCACGTATTTGTAGTCACGCAATTCATAATCTCGTTTTTGCTGTTGATGTATGCCATATTCGCTCCTCATTCGATCGCTCTGACTCAGGGTGCGTATCTCATAGGGTTGGGGGCGTGGGCCGTTCAGCTAGTTGCAACTCGACGTCTGAACCACAAGAAAAGCCCTGTTGACATCGCTCTGTTTGGATTCTTTGCCTGCTGTGTCGTTTCGTCGTTCTTGTCCTACGCACCACTTGTGAGCATCAAGGGTCTGAAGAGTCCCGCGTTCTTCCTCGCGTTCTATTTTGTGAGCAACAGAGTCAGGAGCATTCGCTTTGCCACTTTTCTTGCCCTGGCAATGATACTCTCCTGTCTGGTAAACGTAGGGTACAGCGGCGTGACGCTGGCAAATGGGCGCGGGCTTCAAATCGACAGCATCAACCCCGATAGCCCGTTTGCAGACGAGAGCATCAGGATCGGCGACATAATAGTCGAGGCCGATAAAGAGTTGGTCAAGTCGCCGGAGGACCTGCTCCGAATCATCGACTCACAGCGCGGTCGCTTGCGAATAAAGCTGCAGAGGAAAGACGCGATAACGGAAACCTCGATCCCAAGACAAGCGATCAAGGAAGCCGTCGGTCAAGGCTTTGAGCGTCTCGGCATAACAACGTCGCCTGGCAGGAACTTCCGCATTGCAGGATTCTACAGCCATTACGAAACCTACGCGGAGGTGCTCCAGCTCATTGCGGCGCTTGCCATAGGGATGTTGATTGCGATTCCAAACAAGCGATCAGGAACGGCGTTGTTTATGAGCGTAGTGACTCCGATTCTTGCAGTGACGCTTATCCTCACCTCGACGCGCGCGGCGCTGGCTGGATTGGCCATAGGTGTCGCGGCGATGGCCCTGGCGAGCAGCAACCGGCGCGTTATCGTGACGGCTATCGCTAGCGTTGTTATCGTGCTTCCTCTGGCGCTGGTTGCCGTCGAGCATTCGCGTGGTATCTCGGTGTTGGATCCGGAAGAAGGCAGCACAGCCTATCGGCTCGAGGTCTGGCGCGAAGCCTTCGGCATCATCAAGGACAATCCCCTCGTGGGAATAGGCAAGGGCAGCGAGGGCAAGCTCAAAGAAAGTCTGGGTCTCTACGACGATGGCAAGTTGCCGCCAGGTCATTTTCACTCGACGCCGGTCCAGATCGCTGTGTGGTGGGGCTTGCTTGGACTGGTTTTCTATTACACGTTCATGACGATCTTTGTTCTAAAAACGTGGAGACTGATCAAAATGGTCAAGCCAGATAGGCCGTGGCAACTCCGTGGGATCGCCCAGGGAGGACTGGGCGCAATAGTGGCGTTCAACGTAAGCTCCTTCGCGCATTTTAATTTTGGCGACGGCGAAGTGGTTATGGCATTTTGGTTTCTGACGGGGCTCGCATTCGCGGTTCGGCGGATCGCTTTCGAAACACCCGCGCCCGAGAGACCAGAGCAAATATCAGCGCTGCCATCAGGAGACAGTTCAAATAGAAGTCGACTCCGACAACAAGCAGCAGCCTCTGAATCGAGCGTCCGGGCAGCAAGGGCAAAACCAAATTAATGAAAGCCACGACGCCCAGCACGCGCATTGCGACTCTTCCCTCCCGAACCTTGCGATCAACGGCGAAGCTGGCCAGACAAGCGACCGGCCAAAGCAACGCGATGAAATAGATCTTCGATGTTAGTGGACCTGCTAATAACATCAGGCAAATCATCAACGAAAGCTCGTGAGATAACCTTCCGCGATCGAGATCGGCTTGCTGAACGGCGTCTTGCGAGTTGCCCGGTCCCCGCCAAGTGAGAAACAGTACTCCGGCAATTAGACCGGCGGCGATAACCGCCCAAGCCCCAACTACCCGCTCTCGAGATAGCGAAGCAAAGTTGATTGCGGGGTACTGAACGTCTCCATCTACTCGCTGCGAATAGTTGACCGTCGAGAGATAACGCCGCAATTGTCCCTTGATGGAGAGGTTAATCGGACCGTTGTCCTCGTGGAATTCCTGGCTTGCTACAACGTGCCTGTACCAACTCGCGAGCAACTCGTTATTAGCGCGAAAGCCAAAGTAGGCCGAGGGCACAAGGTTGATGGCTATTAGAAAAACGCAAACCGCAGCCAGCAGCTTCCACCTTCTCTTCAAAGCGAAGTACGGCAGCAGCAGAACCGGCGTCAGCTTGATGGTGATCGCCAATGCCATCAACACACCAGCAGACACATCCTTCCGCTGGAGAGAAAAGTAGAACGAAGCAAAGAGGAGAAGAGTCGTTAAGAGATGAGCGTTCCCATAGTGCAGCACCATCACAAAGTACTGGGCCGTGGCGAGCGCTACGAGGATCCACATTTTCTTTGACCCTCGAAGCGCTGGAAAGGTTCGGGTGACTATCAGCACACATCCAGTGATCTCGAGAGCTGAAAGCAAGTACCAGATATAAGCTGCCACCGAGTATGGAGCGAGCCAGAGAGGAGCCAACGCAATAACAAAGAACGGCGGGTATCGATAATCCATCACGCGGCCCAGCGCGAAGTCGGGCGCGTAAAGGTCCGAGCGGCCGCTCAGCAACGAGCGGCCCGCCGCATAGTAGACCGGAAAATCTATGAGGTTGCGGATGAAGAGAAAGCCGAGAAGCGCGACAATAGCCGAGCACGCGAGTATGAGAACAATACGCGAGGGTTTCTTCATTCCGAGTCAGGCTAGCAACGACCGAGTCCTCTGGCAAGTATTCGGCTCAGCGATTCGACTGAGTGATTTCGGGTGAGTGAAAACCTTCGCCTTTCATTTCGTCCGCAGTAGGCCGTTTCTTATGACCCTCCGGTTACGAACATCTCATCTCGAGAATAGAGCCAGTTCAGTCGAGTTTCGCAGCGGGTTGAATGGGTTCATTGAGAATAGATAAGGCGCTCATCTGACTACGCCGCAAGTAGATCGTGTCCGCTCGCGGTTCGCTGCCAGACGTAGTCATAAACCCTCGCCGCAAGCGCTTCCGTCTCCTCTTCGGTAAACGGAGGTCGAGGTATGGACTGCCACAGGTTGTCCAGGATAAACATCTTCACCTCGGCCTGCGTCGTCGTGTTCTGGGTAAAGTCATTCATCGATCTGAGCAACTCCCTCAACGAAGCAAGGAGGCCCCTACTAGCTTGCTTGAGGCTTTCTCGTGCGGTCCTACTGATGTTCTCTTTGAAAAGCATCTGGAACATAGCGTATTCGTCTTCGCTCAGACCCTCCTCGACGGCCCGCCTTTGTTCCTCGTCGAGGCTGTTGGCCAGCTCGACCAGTCGCGCGAACGTCTGCTCGACCGTGACGCGATCCTTCTCGCGATTGTAGTCCGCGATGATCTCCTGGTACTTCTTGTAGTAGTCCATCTGCATCGGGTTTCTCGCGAGCATGTCCGCCAGCTTCTTCTCCACAATGTCCCGGATGTCTTGCAGCGCGGCGTGCTTGCGCCGGACTTTACGTGCAAACTCATCCCTGAGCTTCGCGAAGTCGATTTGGCTCAGGTCGACAGTCAAGCCCTCGGCGTGGCCCTCTCCGGGCGTTTGTGCGCGAATCGCTTCGTTCACGATCTTGTGGAGTTCCTTGAGCACCTCCGTCACGTCGGCGGTGTCGCGTCTCTCTTGCAGCTTTTTGTAGATGGCTTCGATGTTGTCGTGACGTTCGGCGTAGACCAGGGCGCTTGGCTCCATCAACAGGGCCTTGAATCGACTGAACACCTGTCGCGCGATGATCTCGTAGCGGCGTTTGGCCTCGTCCGACGTGTAGAGCGCATCAACGGCGTCGCGCAACGCTTCAATCCGCGTGAACCCCGTCGCGCCGATAAGCCGACCGGGATCGAAGCCTAGACTTGCAAGGTGGGCCTCAGCGGCTTCGATAGCCTCAAGAAGTGCGGCGACCAGCGCAGCGATTGGTTCCACGATTCCGCCGCCCTCGCCACCCTCGTCGTCATCGCCAAGCGCATACTGCGCGAGGGCCTCACGCAGGCTCTTGAGCATCCCGTTGTAGTCAACGATCACGCCGCAGTCCTTGCCCGGGAAAACCCGATTCGCGCGAGCGATGGCTTGCATCAAGGTGTGCGCTTTCATCGGCTTGTCGATGTACAGCGTCGCAAGACACTCAACATCGAAACCGGTCAGCCACATTGCGCATACGATTGCGACACGGAACGGGTGCCCCGGGTCTTTGAAGGCGTCCTCGACCTCCAGCCGTTTGCCATCCGGCGTCTCGAAGCCGGTCTTCATCACCACCCGATGCGGGATGATGTCGAAGTCCCAACGCCGGAGGTCTCTGACCTCATTCTGCGCTTCGCTGATGATGATCTCGATGATTGTGCCTTCCATCCACTGCGCCCGTCCGCGAAGCTGTTCCAACGCTTTCACGAGGCGCTCGCGCTCATCACCGTCTGTGGCAGCAGCGAGTTCAGCCTCCCGCATCGCAATGAGGGCCTTTACCTCCTCAAGTTTCGCCTTCCATCGGGGTTCGATGCGTTTGAGCATCCGCGCGCAGGTGACCTTATCGATGCAGACCAGCATCGACTTCCCTGTCTGCCAACGAGTCGAGCAGTGCTCAACAAAATCATCGGCCAGTTTATCCAGGCGATCGTCCGCGGTAATGACTTCGTAGTCCTGCCCGAGCAGTCTCTCGAGCAGAGCCGTCTGATCCGGATCCAGTTCCGCCTCCTCGATTTTTGCGGCGATGCTATCGTTCAGGTCGAGGCGTTCTATGCCCAGCTTCTCACCCCGGCTCTCGTATACAAGCTTCACCGTGGAGTGGTCTTCCTCGGACCGTTTGAAATCGTAGCGCGAGACGTAGTCACCGAAGATTCGCCGCGTCAGCTCATCGTGTTTGAACAGGGGCGTGCCGGTGAACCCGATGAACGAGGCGTTAGGCAACGCGAGCCGCATGTTGCGAGCGAACTTGCCTGCCTGCGTCCGATGCGCTTCGTCCGAGATTACAATGATGTCGTCCCGAGGGCTGTAGGGCTCGGATACCGGCTGGTTGAACTTGTGAATCAGGCTAAACAAGAAGCGGGGGTTCTCGCCGAGCATCTCCCGGAGGTCGTCGCCTGAGCCGGCTCTCGGCGTGTTCTCATCGGTGACGCCGCAGCCAATGAACGTGCGCCAGATCTGGTCGTCCAGGTCCTCGCGATCGGTCACAACGAGGAAGGTGAAGTTTCCCGGCACGACTCTGCGGACCTTCTCGGTGAAGAAAACCATCGAGTACGACTTGCCGCTCCCCTGGGTGTGCCAGAAGACACCCAGTCGGCCAAGGTCCGGGTGAGCCCGCTTCAGCAATGGCAATTCAACGTCCGATCTAGGCACAACTTGAAGCGGCTTAGCGTAGGGAACGTCCGGCGGCGCCTCTTCTGCGGCTTGTCGAAGCTCCGGCCTGGGCCAAGACTCCGTGTATTCGATCGTGCGACGGTCGGGTGGAAACTGGCGCTTCAACTCTTCCTGATGCTGCGCGGACTCAACGGCCTTGTTCACACCGAGCACCTGGTGATTGCGCGCTACAATCTTGCGAGTGCCGCCCGCCCGGCTGTCGTCAAACAGGATGAAGTTCTCGACGAGGTCCAGGAGCCGCTCTTTCGCCAACATCCCGTCCAGAAGTGCTTCGGCGTTCACGCGGCCCTTATCCTTTTCTGAATTCCGCTTCCATTCGACGAAGTGCTCCCACTTGCTGGTGATCGAACCATACCGCGCGTTGTCGCCGTTGCTCACCACGAGGAATGCATTGTGATGGAAGGCGTGAGCGATGCTGTGCTCATCCATGTAGTCGGTAAGATTGTTGTCGAACCCGGCGCGGATGTTGAGATAGACGGCCTTCAATTCCATGAACACCAGCGGCAGGCCGTTGACGAAGCAAACAAGATCCGCGCGTCGGTTGTAGTGCGGCACTCGCACGCCCTGGATCTTCAACTCGCGCACCGCGAGGAAGCAGTTATTTCCCGGGGTGAAAAAGTCGATCACCTGCGCCTGCGTGTAACACGTCCCGCCATTCTCGTCGCGCCATTCGACCGGCACGCCAGTACGGATCCAGCCGTAGAACTCGCGGTTGTGTTGCACGAGCGATCGCGCGAAGTCTATCTGCGTCAGCTTTTCGATTGCCTGTTCGCGCGCCGCCGGAGGCAAATCGGGATTGAGCCTTTCGAGCGCCGCGCGCAGGTCTCGGACAAGGATGACCTCGCGTTCGCTCTCTCGTCCAAGCAGGCCCTGAGGTCCGAACGTCTCGGCGTTGTACGCATAGACGCTCTCCCAACCGAGCGCTTTCTCCAAGTGCTCGGCGAAGGTTTCTTGCACCAACCGGTCTTCGCTGTTGATGTCGGTAATCATCGGCTTATGCCAGGTCGCGCTCTATCTCAGCCACGATTGTGATGGCGCGCTCTAGATCAAACTGAACAAACTCCTGCTCGCGCAAGACGGGACGCAACTGTGCTTCGATTTGTCGTTGAAGCATGCCGAGTCGCTCCGTTGAGACATCGACCGGCTCGGTGCCTGGGACCTCAAGCTTCTGTCGTAACAATCGCAACAGCTCAGCATCTTTGGGGTTCAGCCTTTTCGTCCGTACTGCATGATCAATGTCAAAGAAATCTCGGATAGCAACTTCACGACGGCTCAAGGCTGCGCGCAGTTTTTCGGCCATTGCCTCGGCGTATGATAGGGAGAGAACCTGATAAAGCTCCACAAACGGCTGACTATTGATTGGATTCAGGACGAGGGTCTTGGATGAACCGAGGCGCGCGTCCGTTAGATTCGGTTCACGCAACCCGATTTCGATCCTTATCGTCTCAGGCTGCCCGGTAACCAGCGAAGGATAAACAACCGCCGCATTGTACTGTTTTGAGTTGTTCGAACCAGTGAGCGCTTGAGCAACCTCGAATACCATTAGATGTTCCGGAAGGTCGGCAATTGTTTTCTTGATCGGCGTTGCGCTGCTGCTGCGCGTGGCTCGGCTTGCGGTAGTCGGTGTTGAAATGGTGAAGTCCAAGTCTTCGCTGAGCCGGTAAAAGTCTGAGTGAATTTTGCAAAGGCACGTGCCGCCTTTGAAGGTCAGATCGCTGTGATTTGCAGTTAAGTATTCCAGTAGCACACTGCAGAGATAATCCTTCTCGATCAGGCGCGGTGAGAAACCTGTCTCTGCTGCGGTAAACCGGATAGCCTCGCGCAACAGAGATGGGTCGTCCTCGTGCAAGCGAATTGGCATTGTTCAGACCTCTCCGTTCACGACGATGCCCCACCGGCGGTCGATGTGACCTCGTGTGGGCTTTGTTGGTATCCAGGGAATCAGGCTTTTCGATTGCCCCAACGCTTTTTCTAGTTTACTCAACATCCTGGAATTGACTCCTGTCTTTTCCAATAGCAATCCAATGCGGCGGATTGTGCTGACATCGCCATAGCGCAGAGTCATGTCAATGAGTTCGGCCGGCGTAACCCGGTTCTCAACTAATTCACCCCTTATCCAGCCGTAGCCGCGAGGCAAGCTGTTGAAGCGCGACCAATCGTACACGGCATCCAGTAGCGCGCGCGCGCGCGAAGAATACACCGCTACCTCGCCTTCTGGTGTCTCGACTTGCTCTGTCCCGCCGAGGCGCGCGTCCGCCACCTTGATCAACGTGAGCCTCACGGAGCCAATACTTCGATCTCCGGAGATTCGATTGTTGTAAGCATAGACGCGCGTAGGCACCTGCTCGTCGAATCCAAAGCGATTAAATGTATTCGGGCCGCATATCTGATAGCGGCCTCCGCGGTCGGCAATCAGAGTGTTCAATGCAAGCGCCTCGCTGGGTGTCCATGAGCCACCAAGGGGCAAACGCTTGGGCACCAGGTACAGACCCGGCCGGACCCGAGCGATCAACCGGCCCCGTGCCAGGCGGCGGAACAACTCGCGCTCCTGTTCGCGAGTTAACCCCAGGGGCTTCATCAGCTCACCTGTGCGCACGGTTCGCTGATCACGCATCTGGACGTATGCGAGAAGCTGGCTCTCCTGCTTACCAAGGGCTTTTTTCACGAGTACATTCTATTTCTTCTGGATGGTTTAGCAAACCATCTGAAGCAAATACCTTGTACCAAGCTTGGAACATCTCCTAGCTCAAACAGCGATCTCCCCGTTCATCAAGCGCGGCAGCAGCAGATCGCGAGCAGCGCGGAGCTTCTGGTTCGCGAAAGTGAGTGTCTTCAGTTGCTCGACGATGGACTGGATAGTGGTTTCAAAGGCGCTGAGGACACCGTCCGGAGGCAAAGGCACAACGTACTGCTGCATCTGCTTCCAGTCGGCGCGCGGCATCTTCGAACCCTCCCTCATCGTCTGAGCAGTCACCGCGACGAATGGGTCGCTTGCAACGGTCATCAACACCAATCCGCTCAGCTTTGTATTGAGCGGCCGTATAACGATGGCGTCGGATGATGCAATGCCATCAAGAAACGCAATCCCCACCTTGTGAAAGTACGGGCGAATCTTCCCGAACAGAATCTCGCCCTCGCGGAAGCGGTGTTTGCTGCTAGTCACCTGCTCGGCTGTGCTCCATTGACTGAGGGAGATCGACCGACGAGGCATGTGTTCTAGGCCGATGTACGGGGTCTCGGGATCGAGCGCGTCCGGCTCAACGGACTCACGAACTTCCTCGCACAAGTCGCCAATCGTCCTCGGCTCCCACCCCTCCGGCACGCCGTTGGCGATGCGCGTGTGCTCGTGGCCCGGGAAGCGGAGTCGGACGAACCACTCACGGTAGAGCTGCCGCGCCGCTTCCTCCAGGAGGACCATCCGCCGCCGGCTGTTCTCGATCAGTTCGTCGTAGGCGGAGAGCGTGTCGGCTATACGCATTTGAACTTGGCGCGGAGGATGCGGCACTTCAAAGCGTTCGATAATCTCCTTTGTTAACGCCTTCCGAGTGCCACCGCTTCCTGCCAGCGACAGCATTGTGTCCTGCATGATCGGAGAGATGAAGAAGTAGCCGACGAAGCGAGAATCGAACTCCTCAGGTCTCGGGCGAATGATTGCTACGTGCTGATTCACACGTGCTGGTAGCACATCGTCACGCACGCGGCAACTGCGGGCAACGGAATCGCCGGTGATGTTTAGCAGTACGTCCCCAGATTCAACGGTCACCCCCTTGAGCTGATCCGCATGTTCCTCATCGAGATGAGCCAGTCCATCCATGGCGAAGTACCCGTTGTAGACGTTTTGACTGCGAATCAACGAAACACCGCTCTCTTGGTAAACGGATTCGCCACCTCTCGGCGTTGATCCACTGCCGATCTTGGAGCAGTAGTCACCAAGTTGCACAGCACCCCACGGTTGGCCGATCATGCCCCCAACTCCTCGAAGTTCTCCTGGATCTTCACCGCCAGCTCCGCCGCTTCCTTGTTGAGGTCGGCCAGCTCGAGGTGGATGTCCTTCAACGTTTGCTCGAAGTCAAAGTCCTCGTCCTCCTCTGGCGGAGCGACGCCGACGTAGCGGCCCGGCGTGAGACTCCAGTCGGCCGCCTCGATTGCCGCACGATCCACGAGTCTTACGAGCCCCGGCACCGCCTGCAGCTCAGCCTCGGGAAAGCGATCTTGAAGCCACGCCAACTGCCGGTGAAAGTAAACAGATTGCTTAAGCAGCCCGACGGCCGACTTGCGCTCCTCGTCGAGTTGCTTCACGAGCCTGGCCGTTGCCCGGCGGTCGTAGGCAGCGGAGATGACATCGTCAGCCGCAAGCTCGGCGCCGAGGTCGGCGACCCGCGCGGCGAGTTTGAAGAGCAAGTCCACCTGCTTGATCAGACCACGCATCGCTTCGGCGATAGGGTCGAACTGCTCACGCGCGGTATGCTGAGCGCCGTTCTCGGTTGGAGAGGCCTTGGCGAACTTCTCGTTGAAGGAACTGATGCTGGTCAGGAGCTTCTCGCGGTCAGACTCGTAGAGCGTGGCCGTCTCGCTCAGTTCGGTCACGGCCTCGGTCAGTTGCTGCTTCTTCGCGGCTTCGAGTTCGTGCTTAGCCACCGCAGAAGCGAGGCGGTCGAAGCGCTGCCGAAGGTCCGTGAGAGTTCCCTCGAAGCTGGAGAGCTCATCCGGAATCGCCGCGCTCTCCGTACACACTCGCTGGAGATAATCTTTCACTAGCGCTAGGAAACGACCTTGCTGACCTCGATAAAGCCAGACAATGGCGGCGAGGTTGCGCATCTGCTCGGGCGAGAAGTCGTAGATCTTGCGAGTGACCTTTCGATAGACATTGCGCGCGTCGAGCATCAACACCTTGTCCTTCCGCTCGGCGGGTTTCGCGCGGTCGAAGAACCAAAGCTCGCAGGGAACCGACCGGGTGTAAAAGAAGTTCGAGCGGATCGAGATCATCACGTCCACGTCGCCCGTTTCGATGATCTTACGACGAACCTCCTTCTCGCCGTGCCCCCCGCTTGACGCTTGGGAGGACATCACGAAGCCCGCGCGGCCCTTCGCGTTCAGATAGCTCCAGAAGTATGAAATCCAAAGGTAATTCCCGTTGGATACCTTCTTGGCCTTGTTCACCCCCGGCAGACCGAAAAGCAGTCGCGGCTCGCCCTTGATGCGCTCGGCGTCCACGAGATCGACGTTGAAGGGAGGATTGGCCATCACAAAGTCGCACTTGCCAGCCAGCGTGTGCTCATCCTGATAGTAGGTGATTGCATCGGCGATCTTGCCTTCGAGTCCGTGCACCGCGAGGTTCATCCTGGCGAGGTGGATCGTATCGAGGTTCTTCTCCTGGCCGAAGAAGACAACCTTCTTTGCAGTATCGCCGCCTTCTTGCTCGATGAAATGACTGGACTGGACGAACATCCCGCCCGACCCGCAAGCGGGGTCGAACACGATGCCGTGATCGGGCTCGATGACGTTGACGATCATCGTCACAAGCGACGAGGGCGTGAAGAACTCGCCGTTGTCGTGCGCCTTCTGAATCGAGAACTTGGCGAGAAAGTACTCGTAGATGCGGCCGAAGACGTCGCCGGTGGCCTGCTTGATCTGTTCGCTGTTGAACTTCCGCATCAGGTCTTCGAGTACCTTCGGCTCGAAGATGCCAAAGTCCTTCGGCAGCGCGCCTTTCAGTGGTTCGAACCCGGCCTCGATCGCGGTCATTGCATTGGTGATAAGAGCTGGGAGATCGGTGCCGCTGATAGCCGCTTTTTCCATGATCCAGTCGTAGCGAGCGTTCTCCGGCAGCCACAGCGCCCGACGGCGAATATAGTCATCGGGCTGCACCTTGCGCTTGGGCATCCGGCCGGCCGCCTGGTCCTCTTCGATCTGCTTCCTCGCATCTTCGAACCGATTCGCTGCGTGCCGCAAGAAGGTGACTCCCAGCACCGGCATGAAATAGTCGCTCGAGGTGAGCTTGGAATTCGCGCGGAGGTTATCCGCCGCCTCCCAGAGGTTGGCTTCGAGTTTCTCGATGTCCTTGAATGAGTCTGTCGTCAATCCGCTTTCCTCGAACCTTGATCTTAACCCTCTAATCTTGGATAAGCATCGTTGTCTTTACTTCATGAGCCGAGTTCCAGCATTTGGCTCTTAGCAATAGTCACCAACTCATGACATGGGCCGGCGCGACGGACGGTTTGGATATCGCTCGCGCGGGTGAGCTAGTCTACACACCTTGATCGTCCTTTTCCAATCACAGAAAACTCATGCGGGGTTACAAAGACTACTGCAAGAATGCACAACTTCAGCCCTCGTTCAGCATAACGGCCACTCGCCTGGGGCGGGTACTTAGGTGAACGAGATTGTGTTAACAGTAAGGGCGCACCGCTTCGTAGTGTTGGGGCTATGCAATTGGTTTCAACCGACGTCAGCCTTTCGCGGTACTTCGTGTAATTCCTGTGTAATTGTGTCGGGGCTCCGACCAAGATACCGGTCGCTAAGTTTGTCAATCGCTGCTTGAATGTGCGCGCCATTTTGGCGCGCGTATCGCTCGACCATTGGCAATGTCTTATGGCCCGAGATCCAGTTAACCCTCTTGTAAGCTTTGGATTTCATTGTATGCCGAGGGCGGGACTCGAACCCGCACGGGCGTTGCCGCCCAGAGGATTTTAAGTCCTCTGTGTCTGCCATTCCACCACCCCGGCCTCAGAACTCCAGATCTCACCTCACTCTCCGCAATCAGACGATCGTCCTCAACTTCTCTTCAACAGAGGCGCCAACTTCACTACACCTGGCGGCTTTCGCCTCTCCAATCAGATCATAGGTGAGCGTCTTGCCTTCCACTAGCACCGCGGCAACCGCGGCTTCCACCTGTAGCGCCGCTCGAGCCAGCCGGTCATCAGCATTGCGAGCCGCAAGCCAATCCAACATCATTTGCATCGCCAGAATCGCCGCCATTGGATTGGCCTTGTCTTTGCCGGCGTGCTTAGGGGCGCTGCCGTGTATTGGTTCAAACATCGCGTGCTCGTCGCCGATATTCCCGCCGACGGCTAATCCTAGCCCCCCTGCGGTTGTGGCTCCGTTGTCGCTGACGATGTCGCCTACGAGATTCGGACCCACGACCACATCGAACCATTCCGGGCTGCGAATCTGCCACTGACAAAAGGCATCGACATACGCATAGTCGAGTGCGAGGTCGGGAAACTCGCTCTCGCCGACGTCACGGAACACGTCGCGGAAAAACCGATGCGCGCCGATGATGTTTGATTTGTCAACGCAAGTCACCTTCTTTAGCTTGTTGCGCCGCCGGGCGAGGTTGAAAGCGTAACGAACTACGCGCTCTGTCGCTCTCCTCGTGATGCGAATCGGCGTCACTCGACCGTCTTCGATCACTTCCATCTCGCCAGTGTAAGCATCCTCGGTGTTCTCGCGAATGACCACGTAATCGACCTTCTCCGAGTCCCAAACGTGAACGAGCTCACCGTGAATCTTGTGTTTGACGCCCGGGTAAAGTTTTACGGGTCGAACGTTAGCGTAGAGATCGAGTTTCTTCCGATTGCCAATTACCTGTGCAAACCCGGCCAGTTGAGGCTCGGGGTACGGCTTGCCCGGCTTGGTAAAGACGGCTCGTCCATCAACTTCATGCCCGACCGCTCCGAGCAAGATCGCATCGGCGGCCTCACATTTTTCGAATGAACCCTCGGGCCATTCAGTCTCGTGCTCGACGTAGTAATGGCCGCCACACGGAATTGCTTCGACTTCGAAGTCCACCTCGAACAACTCTCGAACTGCGCCCAGGACTCGCAAGGCGCACGCGACAACCTCCGGTCCAATGCCGTCACCAGGCAGTGCTACAATCCGATATGATTGCTTCGCCATCCAATACTCCCTTTGCTCGAATTTGAATGTTCACTATAACCACCGGTTGCTGGAATGGACAAGAGACGCTGCGGACGCCGGGCCCATCTTGACGGACGCGGTTTCGCTTCATATCATCCAGCCGCTCCTGGGAGCGCAGGCATCCCTGCGTGCCGGGGAGAAGAGCAGGCAGGGATGCCTGCGCTCCCAGGGTTCGAAGGAGAGTTGACAGATGCGACACACCCACAGAATCAGCTTGCTATTCGCGATTGTGTTGTTAGCGTGGCCAGCCTCGATTGGCTGGTCACAGGATGCGCCCACTCAAGCCCTGTTTCATCACGTGCACCTGAACTCGCTCGACCCATCCAAAGCGCAGGACTTTTACACCAGGACCTTCGACGTTACGAAGAAGACCTCCGTCGCCGGGATTGACGCTGTCCAGAGCGAGAACATGTACCTGCTGTTCAATAGGGTGATGAAACCGCCGACAGCCCCGCGAGACAGCGCCATCTGGCATTTCGGGTGGGGCAGCACTGATATGGAGGCGGATTATCAGAAGCACCTCGCTGCCGGCGTCGCGTTTCAAACGCCTATCACGAAGCTCGGATCGGGGACTCTCTTCGCCTACATGAAGGCGCCCGACGGGGCGCTCGTCGAAATCAACACGTCCCAAACACGAGCCTTCATTCACGTGCATCTGTACAGCGACGCTCCGCTGTGCGCCGCCGAGTGGTATCAAAAGCACCTTGGCGCCGTTAGCCGCGCGAGCGCTCAACGCACCGGTCCCTGTGAGGTGACGTTTGCAGCGCCAAGCGAGCCGCTTGGTGTGATTCGCTCTCCGGCAACGACGGTGCGAATCGGCGAGATTAATCTGATCATCTACCCGCGCCAGCGGCCCGGTCCCCTCGTGAGCACTCGCGGGCATGTGGTCGATCACATCGCAGTTAGCTATCCCGATGTTGCAGTTGCTCTTGAGCGCTTGAGGAAGTCAGGCGTGAAGGTGCTCGAGGAGGTTCATCGATTCGGGAACAGCAACTCGCGAGCAGCGATGATAGAAGGACCTGACTCGATCGCAATCGAGCTTGTTGAAAGAAAGCGATGACGAAGAATCGCGGCGGCCCAAGACGGCTCTAGCTGCTCTTCAGCGCAGAGATACACTTGGGCGGGCGATCGATGCTAGTGTCACCCAGTTGGCTTCGCGTCCACTTTTCGGAACCACGGATTCCCAAGGCTTGTGTACGGGCCGCCGTCGACTGAGATCTCGAAAAACACACGGTAGTGCGCCGGTGAAAGCATCTGCGTTTTTCCCTTCAGCTTGATCACCTTGCCGTTCCTCTTGATTGGCGCGGTTTCCCAGTAGATGGTGTAGTAGCCTCCAAGATCTCCGCCTATCGGGCCGCTCTTGAAGGCCGACACTCCATAGCTGAAGATCTCGTAGCGCGTGACGAGTCTCTCCTTCTCGTCGTAGCTCGTGATGGCCCGGCCTTGAAAAGGTCCTTCGGGTCCTTCGCCTTGAATCTCGCTCTCATACTTCTGACCGTTGAGGATCTTCTTGTAAGCTTCAGTTCCCTTCATCTTTCCGGCTGGACCGAGCGGCGATTCGGGTACACTCCAATCGAACGACCACGTCCCCACGAAGTAATCCAGGTTCACGGGCGGCATTGGGTCGCTGGGATCGGTTGGGCGGTTAGGTTGTTGCTGGAGAATGAGTACGATGAAAAGGAGGGCGCGTAACATAGGACTGAGCCTTCAATTGGGTATTTTCCATTTGTCATTTTCCATTTTTCATTTGTCATTTCTCCACAATGAAAAATGACAAATGGAAAATGAAAAATGGAAAATGCTTCTATTCTTTCTTGCTAGCGCTTTGGCCGCCGGCCATCTTAGTCAAGTCAATGCTATCTACGGTGTACTCAAACCACGGTATGAACATCTCGTCCCAGCTTTGCTCACTCCAGAAAACCTCTTTCTGAGGAGCAGGGTTGTAACGGTTCTTCAGTGAGTTGTCGTAGTGAGCGATCGCAATCATCTTGCTCCCGGCTGGGATTTTGAGCGGCTCTTCAAGCTCATAATGAAGCTGCCAGTTGAAATCAAACTTCGGTACGTTGAGCAATGTTTGCTTGCGCCCGTCGGGCCAGACCAGGATGTACTTGATGTCCTTGCCGCGCAAATGCATGTGCGGCGCAAAAGCGTACAGAGTGATATCCTGCTTGACAGTCATCTCGCCGGCTATCTCCCAGTTATCAGCATAAGGCGGAATGTTAGGGATCCTACCCCTTGTTCTCACCTCGCGGCCATTCACCGTCCTGGTCTCGCCGATATCCTTGCCACCGACGAAAACAGTATCAGTAACGCCCTTGGTCAACACCTCATGAGTCACCGGTACCTTTGCGAACCAAAGGCCCAGCATCGAGCGGTCCTTCTCTGGCCGGCCCGTCGGTTGATAGTGCATGTTGAACTGGAAGTACGTACCCGGGCTTATGCGCTTCGCAGTCCCCGAGTAGTGTCTCTCAAAGCCCTTGCCGGGCGCCTGGCCGATCAGCTTGAACGCACCGGCGCGAGCGAATGAATCCTGGCTCTGGAAGACTTCGGCGCCTTCTCGCAATCCGCCGGTTCGGCTTGCGTCTGAGGTGTTAAGCTCAGCCCTGACCGCCCGGCCATTTACTATCTTGCTACCCTCGGGAAGCCGCGTCACGTTTGCAATCGAGTGATGCACGACGGCGGAATTGCCCGGACGCAGCTCGACCGCCTCAACCCACCGGTCCTCTTTGAACGGGACGGCCACGTAAAAGTTTTGCATCGGCAGCTCGCCTTCGGCGGGCACCTCGAAATCGACAGGCATCGGGATGATCAAATCCGGCTCGCCCCAGCTCCAGCCCTTTGAGAACTTAGGAAGCGGCGGCAAATCGGCATCGTCGCCTTTTGGCGAGCCGGCGTCGACCCAGGCTACGATGGTGTCAATTTCCTTCTGCGACAGGCGCCGGTCGTTGCGGAACTTGAGAGACGACGCGGGGTCGGCGTACCACGGCGGCATCGTATGCTCGAGGATCTGTTCCTTAACCGCCTTGGCCCACGGCCGCACCTCTAGATAAGAAGTGAGTGACATGGGAACGGGCTCGCCTGGACGGTGACACGTTGCGCACTTGTTGAAGATTATTGGCGCTACATCTTTGGCGAACGTCGGCGCCACCTTATCGGAAGCGTTGGCACTATTTAGGCCCGTCGTTACTGCGACGATGACAAGGCTCGCGATGAAAACTCCAAGCAACCGTTTCATCTACTCCCTCCTTTTCATGGCTAAACCGCGTTCTGATCCTTCACGTCAGTTTTCGCGCGAAGACACCAAGACGCGAACACGATCCTCAAACCAATGCCCCGTTCCTACTTCGCGGCAGTCTCAGAACCGACACGCAGATTCTGCTTGTCTCGCGTGTAGTCGAAGTACCCGATCATCATTTCTTCCCACGTCTGCGCACCCCAGGTGACGAATTTCGTCGGGTCCGGGTTGAACTTGTTCCTCTCTGAGTTGTCGTGGTGCGCAACGGCTTCGAGACGACTTCCCTTAGGCGCCGCCACCGGATCCCTAAAGAAGTAAGTCAACTGCCACCCGAAGTCATACCGCGGTACAAACAGCAGAATCTTAGAATTGCCGTCCGGGTAGATCAGCTTATACTGAAAATCCTTCCCGCGAAAATGCATATGCGGATGAAGGTTCTCGATGTGGCTGTCTTCCTTAAAAACAAAGGATCCGCTCGACTCATAGTTGGGATCTCCGGGCGGGATGTTGAGCTCGCGCGCGGAGGCCCCGGCGGTCACTACGCGCTTCTCGACCGGTACCTTAGAGAAGATCAGGCCTACGCTACTTCTGTCCTTTCCCGTTTCGCCATTAGTCGTGTAGTGAACTTGAAAGATCAGGTCGGAGCCCTTCTTGATCAGTTTGGCCTGGCCGGGACGAAGGATCAGAGGAGCCTCACCCGGAGCCCAACCAACAAGTCTGCCGTCAGAATCCTCACCCCGATCCGGCCGTTCGTCCTGATTGGACGGCCGCGCCCCTCGCGCCGCCGTCCGGTTGTTGGGGTATCTAACATTGACGATGATGTGATGCACATGATTGCGGTCACCCTGTCGAATCTCAGCAAACTGCACGTAGCGATCTTCGGTGAAGTTGGTCGGGACGACAAAGTTCTGGTAAGGAATCGAACCT
Source organism: uncultured Clostridia bacterium (assembly GCA_964548075.1). Taxonomy (GTDB): domain Bacteria; phylum Acidobacteriota; class Blastocatellia; order UBA7656; family UBA7656; genus Onstottus_A. Next base: position 54,459 of record CAZJQQ010000047.1, read on the forward strand.
TCGGTTGGGACGTCGAACTCCCTGGTCATCGACAGCACAACGTCCGGCTTGCCTATCGTCCAGCCCTCGGTGAATTTTGGTGTCGGAGGCAAGTCCTTATGATCACCCTCGGGCGCGCCCGCTTCCACCCACGCATGAACAGTGTTGATTTCCTTCTCCGTCAAACGACAGTCGTTCGAGAAATCGCCGTATCTCGGATCGGCAAACCAGGGAGGCATGACTCTCTTGGTTATCTGCTCGCGGATGGATTTCGCCCACGGCCGCACCTCTCTGTAACTCATCAGAGACATCGGCGCCACTTCCCCAGGCCGGTGGCAGGTCACACAGTTCTTGTTGAGGATGGGGGCGACATCCCTTGCGTATGTGACTGTCGCTTTGTCAGAGCCTTCAACCAAGCCCGTTGTAACCAACACGCAGGCGGCAAAGCACAAGGCCAAGCCAATGCCGAAGACGCGTTTCATACTCCCTCCAAATAGCGAATGAGATTGAACTCTTTAACTGCGGTTCCACTGTGCCGGCTGAACCATAAGACGCGGCAGACCTGAATCGCGGCCTTCAGCCTCGGATCAAAACTACCTAACAACCAATTATGACGCTCAAGAATATGCTATAAGCTTATATCATTTAGGGGCTGCGGGGACAAATCAAATGTGTTCGAATGCGTTTGTGAGAAAGACCATCCCCAACCGAAGTCGCCGCGCGTGAGGTGAGCAGGACACATCGGTCACCTAAAACTCCAAACCTCTGACTCCTGATTTGGCCGCTCTTTTCCAGCCGAGACTCACCTTGATTTCTCAGGCTTCGGACCGAGAGTGCGAATGTAGTTTACCAACTGCCACATTTGCTTTTCAGTCAATCTGTCTTTGTAAGGCTCCATGTCACTGCTGGTCCCGTCGCGGATTACCACGAACACTTCGCCATCGCTTGAGCCATGGTCCCACGTCTCATCGGTGAGGTTTGCCGGAGTTCCGCCAGCCAGAGCCATCGACCCGTCCCCCTTACCCGACGGACCATGGCACGACGCACAGTGACGAAGGTATAGCTTTCGACCTTCTTCAATAGAGGGCTCATCAGACTGGATCGGATTCTTGAGCTTTTGTGCCGCGGGATGGCGATGCGGAGTGGCAGGATGCAACTCCTGGCTGCCAACAGCAAGCAGAGGAAAAAGACCAACAGGTAAAAGCAATAAAGCTGCGGTCTTTGTTGGCGCTTTTCCTTTTTCCTTCTGCATTGTTCTTACTCCTGCGGGACGTCGAAGTTTTCGCACATGTAATCGGGATGCGAATCGTTCAACTGGACAAAGATCTCGTGAACCAGATTGACCAATCGGTTCAAGCCGTAGGCATACTGGTTATTCCTTACCTTGAGCGCTATTGAGACCCTGCCCGAACGGTTCACACAGACAACCTCAGCGCGCTTCGAGTCTATGCGTCGATGCTTCGGCAGATCAGCATCGCATCGGCTCTTCAGAAAGCGTTTCAGGTCGGAATACAATTCAGACTTCGAAGGCACATTTGGGAGAAGGTGTTTGAACATCAAGTGCGCCTTCCGTGTATCGATAGCGAACTCGAGCGACCGATCACCCAACCAGACGAACTTGAAGGATTGCGTACCGTCGCGCGGCTTAGCCTCGTTCAGGCCGCGGAAGATGCCTCGATCCGCGTAGACCTGCAGGCCATTCCGGACAATATCCAGCGGCTTTGTTGACATTCTCGTCTTTGGTCAAGATTCAGATTTTTTCTCAAGCGCCGCCGCAGATAACGAGCGGCAGGATAAAAGTCGAACGCTGAAGATCAATGATAGTACGACATACACCCGGGCTCGACCTTCCCAAGGCTGCCCGGCGGGAACTGGTCTCTGAGCCAGAATTCCTTCTTCGCCTGACAGTTGATCACCGAAGGCCGGCTCTCTTTGACGGCAATATCGTAGCTTCGCTTCAAGGCCGCTCGAAAGTCCTCGGGCCTTGTCACGTACTCACCGTGGGCGCCCAGCGCCTCGGCTACTTTGTCGTATCTGAGATTCTCCTGAAACAAGTGGATTGACATCGTCTTGCTATTGCCTCTATTTCCAGTCCACGTGCCCCACGCATTGTTGTTATAAACGATCACGATCACCGGCAGGCGGTACTTCGAAAGCGTATCCATCTCCATCGCTGTGTAGCCGAACCCGGCGTCTCCTGTAATGCATACAACTGGGTGCCCTTTGTACGGAGCCTGCACGCTCACTCCATTCTGAACGGCGGCGGCGACGCCTACTGCGTATCCTACGTCAGGGCCGATCGCTCCATACTGATAAGCACCGTTCATAATTTGTCCCGGCCTGTAACCCCTCAGCCACCTTCGGGTATAGCGGGCGATTCCATAGCCACCGGAGACAACGGTCGTTTGCTCTTTTGGAATGTCGCCGCGATACAGGAAGTCGCTCAGCTCCTTTGCGATCACGGCAGGATGCACCGCATCGGTGTAGGCGGCTCCCACCTTGTAGTAGGAGTCGCACTCGTCTTCGAACTTCTTGCGCGCGGCGGCGATCTCGGCAACCCAGGCATCGTGTTTCATCGCCGGCATCTCATTGAACAGCGCTTCAAGAGCTGCTTTTTCGCAACTGACCAGGCCGATATCGATGGGAAGGTTGCGGCCGATGTCCTCTGGACAGGGATCTATGCGAATGTACTTTGCGTCTGGGCCAAAGGCGAACTCGCCGATCGTAGGCATGCAGTATTGACCGGCAAGAACCACAACGTCCGCGCTCGCCAGGGCTCCGGGAGACGCATTGGCCGAAAGCGGATGCGCGTCCGAGAACTGACCCTTCATCGCGCCAGACTCCACGACCGGAATCTGAGCCTTTTCGGCCAGAGCTTTTAGCACATCCCAAGCTTTGCTGTAGAACACACCGTTGCTCGACACGATCATCGGCCGCTGAGCTTGCTTGAGCATCTCAACTGCGGCTCGGATGGCTTTAGGATCGGGATGTGGCTTGGAGTCTGTACGGTATTTCGCCTTGTCGTAGTTGAAGGCAAGTTCAGAGGCGGTTTTGAAAGAGGCCCGATAGACCTCGCTTGGGAAATCGAGGTGAACTGGCCGCGGGACGCCCGATCTTAGCTGCCGAAATGCGTAGCCGGCGTATTCATGAATTCGCGAGGGGGTGATCAGCCGCTTGCCGTACTTCTTCAGACCTTCGGTAGCCGGCTGCTGATATTGAAGCTGAATCCCGGATTCAGTGTCTTCGTCGCGGATCGACATGTTGCTGGCCAGCACGAGCACCGGCGAACGGGCGCCGTTTGCGGATGCGATCGCGCAGATCATATCGCTGAAACCCGGACCTTCGGTGCCGGAAGCAGCAGCGATCTCGCCGGTAACGCGAGCAAAGGCATCCGCCGCGTGACACATCGAGCCTTCGTGCCTCCCAGAATATGTCGGGATGCCTTCCAGCGCAATCGCGTTCTGGATGTTGTAATTCCCAGGACAGCAAAACAGCGCTCCGAGTCCTTCTTCCTTGCAGACTCGCGCGAATACCTCAGCACCAGTCATTGGGAAGTCGGCCTTTTTTAGTGGTGCATTGGCGGCAAGCGCGAACTCATCAGGAATCTTTATGGGCCGGGCTCCGTCGGGCGCGTCAGAGGCAACCGAGACTTTAGCTGTACCGAGCATGGTGGCCGCCGTCGCGCCGGCGCCAATGGCCGCTTTGGTTATGAAGTTCCTTCTGGAGACATCCGGTGCGGAATGTCGGTCGCTAGCCTTTTTCTTGAAAGCATCAGCCTTAGCCATTCACACTCTCCTATGTTGAGGCGTGGCTGGAAAGGAGCCGGCCTCTTAGTGCCGAAGTGGTCGAGTCTCCACTGTCGAGCTTGTTTGTTTCTTGTCTTCGGCCCGTCGCTAGGATTGAGTTTCTACCTAAGCAGGTGCAGCAAGTCAAGCCTGACTCGCAAGTTTGCGGTGACGGGGTGGATGAGGCGGTCGTTTGAGGTCTTTTGTCCGTGGTTCTATTCGCATCCATTGACGGGCTGTTTAGTCGAGTCTCGAGCAGCGAACCACGAGGACTTAAGAAACAAAGAAGCCCGCTCTTTCGAGCGGGCTTCTTTAGGATTAATCCCGGCGGCGACCTACTCTCCCACACAGTTACCCGTGCAGTACCATCAGCTCCGTAGGGCTTAACTTCCGTGTTCGGGATGGGAACGGGTGTGACCCCTACGATATAACCACCGGAAAACTGTAAAGAGCAATGTCGAGTGCTCTCAGATAATCGAAAGGCAAATTCCGCAATCAAGAAAACTCAGCTTAAGAGAAAGGCGCGCTGACCAGGTTTGCAGCGAGCAAACTTTATGGTCAAGCCGGTGGATCGATTTAGTACTGGTAAGCTAAACACGTTGCCGCGCTTACACACCCAGCCTATCAACCTGGTAGTCTTCCAGGGATCTCATAGGGAGAACTCATCTTCGGTCGGGCTTCACACTTAGATGCATTCAGCGTTTATCCCTGCCCAACATAGCTACACGGCGCTACCGCTGGCGCGATAACCGTTACACTAGAGGTCAGTCCAACCCGGTCCTCTCGTACTAGGGTCAGATTCCGTCAAATTTCCAACGCCCATCACAGATAGGGACCGAACTGTCTTGCGACGTTCTGAACCCAGCTCGCGTGCCACTTTAATCGGCGAACAGCCGAACCCTT
>CAZJQQ010000048.1:0-32175 GCA_964548075.1 uncultured Clostridia bacterium
ATCGACGCACTCGCAGCCGCAGCTCTACCCGTCGCTGCTTTCGCCGATCCCGACGTCCCCGCAGCCGTTGCCCTCATACCCACTAGCGGCACTGCCATTGCGGCGGTCACCGACACAAGCACCGCAACGAAAACGGCGCGCTGTACTACTCGCATGATCCCTCCGGGGACTAGGCGCAGTCCTCAAAACCTATAACGGGCCACCTTGCGAATCCCATGCCCCGCAAGTTCCCGCCTATGGGCTGCACCGCAATCGGTTTGATCACCAATTACCAATCTCAGAATCAGTCGATTCTGAACGATCGCTCTGGAGTTCATTTAGAGACGGGGAAGTATTAATCGTGCAACTCATATGCCTTGGACTCGGCGGAAAGTGGAGTTGGCCCACTCGTTCCTGTCGTGCTGAAGAATGTGCCCGCCTTGCCGAGTTTACTTGCCTGATTGAATTTCCGGTGAGCGCTGGTATGTATACTAAGTTTTCCAAGGGATGTCAATTAAGTATCCACCCGATACTGAATACCCAATGCCCACTGGCAGAGCCCTCGGCGTCGAGATGAAAGCGCCGTTGCTTTTGTAACGGAGATACAACGATTTGCGGGAGATGAGGTATGCCTGTTAAGAAGGTACGCGCGTGGATCCAACTGGCTCAGCTTCGCGAGGGCCACTCTTTGTCGATAAGCTGCACGCAGATTCGCTCAAGTCCATCCTTTCCCAGGTATCGATTTCGGAGCGTGGCGATGCCTTCGAATTTCAGTCTTGGGCAACGGACCAATACCAGATCGAATTCAACCGGGGCCGTTGTTCCGGAGACTCGCAGACCGAAGCGGCTTACGTTCTCGGTCCTTGCCTCCTCTCGCGAGATCGAGTGCAAGTGTTCGTCGAAGTACTCGATGCTCACCCTCTCAACCTGCTCCTGGCGATCAGGCCGCCTGCGGTCGTTGCCGCCCCACTTCCTGGGACGGAAGACCGCCCAGGGCTTGTCAAGGAATCCAGCCGGCGGGTGCTCGCCGATGAATTCCAGGCCCACTGCGCGCACGCCCTGCCTTGGCGGCTCTACTCTCCGAACCAGAGTGTAGACGTTATAGCTTTGCTCGGAGAACCCGTGTGCTCGAAGCTTGGTCGGCAGAGGAAGCGTTAGATACAATACCGTTCCGTGCTTCACGCGCCTGTGCAGGCGAAGTCTGAGGCCCGTTCTGCTGACGTCCATTGTCTCCGACATCTCGTGCCACTTGCCGTTCCGTCGATCATGACCCGTAACGCGCACAGGCATCGATACCTTGAATCGTTCGCACCGGCGGCGATTGTCGCCCGACTTAGCATTGAGCGACTCTCTGAATACCAGGCCGCGTTGGCCCATCCGGTTGAGCGCGAGATCACCACCGTTTGCAGCGCCTGCCGACGAATCGGCGCGACCGACGCTGCCCAACCGATTGCTCTTAGGTTGATTGCCTCGAGATCCAATCGGCGCACTGGGAGCCGCCGGCTTGTTCGCTATGGCCAGCAGCGCGCTGTCGTATTCGGTTCTTCTCGCGGAGCTGGCTAGCACGGCGAACGCCTGCGACGCCTTTTGGAATGCGCGCTCGAATCGAGGAGTAATTTCGGCGGGCATGGTTCTGCCGATGACATAAGGAGGAAAAAGTAGGTTGAGCAGTTGCTGGAACGACGACTTGATCTTGTCTTGTCCGTCCGCGTGGTCTACCCCGAGCAACTGGTAATACGTTGTTGCGGAGTCGATGCGGCTGAGCAAGCCTTCAAGGTCGAGGAGGTAAGTGCTCCTCTGGTCCGGCACTGATTCGGCGAGCGCGGTGACAAGATCTACCTGAGTTGGCGCGATCGTGGTGCTCAATGCTTCACCCTCGAATGGGCGGGCTCATTCGGTTGTAGGTTAATCGGTCCGAAGGGGCTGCGCTTGGAGTTAGTGTCCGAGTCGAGCCCCATTATGATCGGCAAATTCGGTTTGTCAACAATGATGTTTTCGCGATTCTCAAAGGCCTCCCCGCGTTGGGCACGTGATCGCTACATTAGTCAACATCTGGACGCCCGTGTTTATCATTTTCGTTTGCCGGAGCGTTTCACATGCTGTTCTCAGGGTATGGAGTTTCAGCAGCCACCATCACTGAAATCGAACTGCGGGAATTGTCCCTTGGCAAGGCACACCGCGAGTGACCAAACCCGGGAGAATTCTCGACCCATCGAGCGAAAACAAGAGTACAATTCTCATCGCACAAACCGAGACTGGAAGCTGGATGCCTCGGTTCCCGGCCACGGAGGATCAAAGATGCACTCGTTTCCCCTGGTAAAAGCCCTGGCGGTGGCGATCGTTGTTGCCCTGGCCGCGTCGGCACCCGCTCGCACGCCGCTTCAAGGCAGTCAAACGAAAGAACTGCCGTGCTCAATCTCGGGCCGCGTGACGATTGGGGGCGTCCCCGGGCGCGGCGTAACAGTGTTGCTGACGTCTTCAGAAAACGGACAATTCGAGAGACCACTAGCCAAGGCGACCAGTGATCAAGACGGCCGCTATCACCTGACAGGTGTGCCCGCCGGTCAGCATCTACCCCAGGCCTTTGCCCCTGCTCTCGCAGCTCTAGGCGACAACATGATGTGGCGTCCTGGAAAGGTCATCAACATAATCGCTGGTGAGGCCATTGAAGGCGAGGACATTGCACTGACCCGCGATACGCGCCGTCGAAGGAAGCTCCTCAACCGAAGCGTCCTTAGAGCCTGAAGCGCGCGTCTATGCAAGGAGCGAAGAGAATCGCCTACGGATCGCGCGAGCGACGTAGAACGGCAGACCCGTTCCGAATCACAGGACTGTGTGCCGGCTGGTCCGTTGTGATTTTGGCGACCGCCTTGTCATCGGTGTCGAAGGCGTATCGCGTGAGAACGACGCGGACACCGGACGAGGCGGGTTACCGTCACTAACAACCGAAACAGAGATCACGATAGTCATCGACCTCGGCGCCAAAAAAAAATTTGAGTTGAGCCGACGTGAGGCAGGCCTGCTCTGTCGGGTCATTAGCAGGTTAACGCCTGCCGCTTGCCCGATAGACCGCTCGCAGATAACATTCCACTAGTGCCAAGCAAACCTCGTCGAAAGGAATACTCAAAGATGAATCTCAAGAAGCTCGTTCTCTGCGCAGCAATGATCTGCGCACTCGCCGCCATTGCATTTGCTCAAGCCAACCGCGGCAAGGCTGAAGCCACTATCAAAGGAAAGAAGATCACGATCGACTACGGCCGGCCGCCACTCGGAGGCCACGGCGTTTCCGAACTCCCCGTCGGAGGCGTATGGCGATTAGGCATGAATGAAGCTACGCGGATCGAGACGCCTGGCGACCTCGGTGTCGGGGCTGACACGGTCAAGGCCGGGACGTACACCCTCTGGGTCAAGCGAACCGGGGACAATAGCTGGGTGCTTGCGTTTCATCCGAAAACGGAAGGCTCAAACGGCCGGCCTCTATGGGGTAGGCCTCCTCAAACCGACGGCTTCATCGCCCAAACGCCTCTTAAGTTTGAAAAGGCAAAAGACTCCGTCGATCAAGTGACGATCACGCTCGCAGACGCGAAGGGTAAGGCCGCGTTCACAGTTCAATGGGGTACTGATGTTTTGACGGGCTCGTTCGATGTGAAATGAAGACCGCGCCACCGAACTAACCGTCTCATAAACGAAGAAGGCTGCTCTTTCCGAGCAGCCTTCTTCGCTTGGTACACAACCGATCAGAGGCTTATTTTTGAGACCCGCTCATCGCGCGCTCTCCACTCAACTTCTGATTGTCCACTGTGAAGTCAAAGAACGCGTTCATCATCTCGTCCCACGTCTGTTCACCAAACCTGACTTCCTTCGCCGGATCAGGGTTGCGCACGTTCTTCGTTGAGTTGTCGTAGTGCGCGACAGCTTCGATACGGGTGCCCTTCGGCGCCGCAAGCGGCTTGACCGGATAGTAGTAAACCTGCCAGTTGAAGTTGTATCGCGGAACGGAAAGCAAGATCTCCGACCGTCCATCCGGGTAGATCGCCCGATAGCTGATATCTTTCCCGCGCAGATGCATGTGAGGCATCAGACTGATGATATGCGAGTCTTCCTCGAATTCGTAAACCGCCTTTACCTCATAGTTGTCAGCGCCCGGCGGGATCGCGAACCTCACATCGAACGCCGCCTTGCTAGTCACGATCTTGTCGACCGTTCCCTTCGCGAAAATTAGTCCCACGATCGAGCGGTCCTTGGTCACTGTCCCGTTCGGCGTGTAGTGCACCTGGAAGACCAGTTGTGATCCTGCTTTGATCAGCTTCGCCTGTCCGGGTTTGGCGAGAAAAGGAGTCTGCCCCGGTGAGAGCGCCCCGAGAATTCCATCGGCGATGTTGAAGTTGCGCGTCTGTCCGCGCTGGCGAGCTGACCCTCCCGGATCGCGCACCATCATTACGATGTGATGCACGACCGAGAGATTCCCGGCTCGCGCTTCAAGAGCCTGAATATAGCGATCTTCCTTGAAGTTCGTCGGCACGGTGAAGTACTGATAAGGCACCGATCCTTCGGCCGGCACCGTGAACTCAGTCGGCATCTGGAAAACGATGTCGGGTTCGCCGATCTGCCATCCGCTTGCGAGCTTCGGGAGCGCCGGCAAATCTTTGGCGTTCCCTTCTGCCGCTCCGCCGTCGATCCATGAGACAACCGAGTCGATCTCCTTCTGGGTCAGCCGCCGGTCGTTCTCCCACTTGCCGTATTGGGAGTCGAGGTGCCAGGGCGGCATCTCGCGAGTGGCGATCTTTTCGCGAATCGCCTTTGCCCACGGCCTCACTTCTTTGTAGGTTATCAACGACATCGGGGCGATCTCACCCGGCCGGTGACAGCCGACGCAGTTCTTATAAAAGATCGGCGCGATATCTTTGGAGAAGGTCAACGATGCTTTGCCCGCGCCGCTCACGGCATTCGATCCAACGAGCGCAATGGCGAGGCAACAAGCAGATGCAAGCGCAACCAGACGGGTCTTTTTCATTGGCGACTCCACGGTGTTTGTACTGTTTGGATTCGACGGATTGATTCCATCGATACGACTCTTCCACTGACCAGCAAGATTCTATGAGTCTGTCGCCCCCAAGTCAATGGCTACGAGGCCCGGCAGCTCTGTTCCGGTTGAGCATATCGGGCAACGTCCACACGATATGGAGCAGGTGCGTAAATGCAATCCGCCCTCACTGGAGCGTTTTCCTGCGAATTGGCAACCAGATCGGCTGGCATCCAAGTTGCCGCTCCACCACTGAATTCCAACGACACTCTGGAGGGTTACACATGTCAAAGCGAATCGCAGCTATTGTCCTTGCCGTTACTTTCCTTTCCCTGGCAGCCGCGCCTGAGACGCTTGCTCAGCGTTACCGAAGAGACTGTAATCGCTCGGTTAATACACGCTCATATAGCTCGTACCCGTCTCGCGGTGTTGCGGGTCAGCGTTACTACTCGCAGCCCTCCTATCGCGGCGGAGCGGGGTCGAGTTACTACGGGCAGCCTTACAATCGCGACTATCGCGGCGGCGGCCATTCTACTAGGGACGCCGTTCTGACCGTAGCAGCGCCGGCAGCAGTGGGTGCTGGAGTCGGAGCGATATTGTACGGTCAAAAGGGCGCGGGAGTGGGAGCGCTCCTCGGCGGAGGTGGCGGCGCGTTGTTCTACTTGCTCAAACACAACGGTCACGGCCGCCGGTAAGACAACAAGCACGAGATCTCGAAACACAAGACACCGGGAGCCCCGAGGCTCCCGGTGTCTCTTGCGTTTTAGGTGCTGACCTTGTGCTCGCCAACACGCCAACGTTAGACTTCCTGCCGAGTTTCAGCTCAACACTCCGAATTAATTGCGATGCTCCGAATAATCAACGTCGTCGGCGCCCGGCCAAATTTCATGAAGATCGCGCCGGTGATCGATGAGATGCGCCGCCGCCCGGCTCGAATCGAGCCCCTGCTCGTCCACACTGGTCAACACTACGACGAATCCATGAGCGACTCGTTTTTCGACGACCTCCAGATTCCGCGCCCAGACATCAATCTGGAAGTCGGCTCTGGCTCGCACTCTGAGCAGACGGCTCGCGTGATGATCGCCTTCGAGCAAGTCTTGTTGAAGCATCCGGCCGACTGGGTTGTCGTTGTCGGCGACGTGAACTCGACCATGGCCGCGGCGATCGTCGCCTCGAAGCAGTTAGTGCGAGTCGCACACGTGGAGGCCGGGCTTCGAAGCCGCGACCGAACGATGCCTGAAGAAATCAATCGAATCGTCACCGATGCGCTTGCAGATCTGTTGCTGACACCATCTCGCGGCGCGAACGAGAACCTGCTTCGAGAAGGAGTGGCTCCTGAGAAGATCCGCTTCGTCGGCAATGTGATGATTGACTCGCTTTATCGAAACCTGGAGCGGGCGCGTGACTCGCAGGTACTCGATCGTCTGAGTCTCGAGCGTGGCAAGTTCTGCGTGATGACCTTGCATCGGCCGTCAAACGTAGACGACAAACAGACGCTATCGGGAATCCTTGACGCAATTGAGGCAATCGGCGAGCGTTTGCCGATCGTCTTTCCAATGCACCCGCGCACACGCGACCGCCTGGAGCAGTTCGGCCTTGGCGATCGAGTGCGCAAGCAGCGCTCGATTGTACTAACCGAGCCGCTCGGCTATCTGGACTTCGTGCAGTTGTACAGCAACAGCCGTTTGGTGCTCACCGACAGCGGCGGCGTTCAGGAAGAGACGACGGTGCTTGGCATTCCGTGCTTAACACTCAGGCAAAACACTGAGCGGCCGATCACGGTGACCGAGGGAACCAACCGCGTCGTGGGAAGCGACCCGGAAGCCATCAAGCGTGAGGCGCTGGCAGCGCTTGAACGGCCCTCCTCTGCTCCGCGTGCGCCGGAGCTTTGGGACGGCCACGCCGCCACACGCATCGTCGACGCGATTGAAGAAGCAAGCTGAAATACACCAAGTGGAGGGCGGCCCGGTCGCTTCGGTTGATGGACATTTCCCACCAAAAACCAAACACACTCTTCGCGGCGTTGCAGCCGTTGCGCCTGACTGCTTCGTTGATTCTGCTGACCCTTGGGCTCGGGTTCGCCGGGATGTTGTGCGCGGCCGGCGACTATCGAAACGCCGTCGTTGTAACCGCCGTGTCCTTGGGGGCGGGGTTCCTCGTGGCGGCGCCTGTTGCTATCGAAGCCGTCCTTCTCGCCTGGTTTGCCACCACACCGCTCGCGTCTTTCTACCTCAGGTTTCCTCTTGACCGTTCAATCATCACCTATAACCGCGTTGTGTTTGGCTTGCTAGTCGTAATGCTATTCATCGAGGCTCGGCTGGTGTTGAGTAGGACGGCTTCCATTGCAACCCCATCCTCGACAAGAGAGCCAGCAAGCCTCTCTCTGTCGAAGTTCGAAATCGCCTGGGCGCTTCTGTCAATGCTTGCGCTCGCAAGCGCGGTTGCGCGCTCGAACAATGTAGCTTATGCAACGCGGATCGCGATCGATTCGTTCTGGCTACCGCTCTTCGTCTTTTACTTTGCGAGGAAGTGCTTCGATCTGCGAACGGCCGGCAGGTTGTTGTTGCTCGCGTGCATGGCGCTGGCGCTGTTCCTGTTTGCGACTGGCGCGTTTGAGCTTGCGACCGGCATTGACCTGTTCCAATACAAGGGCGCGGAATTGGTGCGCGAGGGCGAATGGCGTGTGAACGGCCCGTTCCTCGCTGACTCGTCATTCGCGATCATTTGCCTGATCCTGTTTCTGTTTTTGCAAACCGCGCCGAGGCTGCTTCGCGTGCGCTTCGACCGGGCCGGCAAACTAGTTTACGTGTGCGCAACCGCTGCGGCGGCGTTGGGAGCTTTGTTGTCGCTGTTCCGCATAGTCGCGTTCGCGCTAGTCATCTGCTGGATCGCTCAGCGGTGGTTTGCGCGTCGCGATCCCAGCCGCTCCCCGCTGCAGGATCCCGATCTTCGCCGCGTATTACCGCTCGCTTCCTTATTCGTGTTGATCTTGATTGCGTTTGGTGGCTGGCTCGCGACGATGGTTCCGTCACAATCTGGAAGCCGGCTGGCGGATCCTCGCAGCGCGTTCGGCAGGCTCGCGACGTGGCAGGCGGCGGCCGAGATCGCTCTTGAGAACCCGGTCTTCGGCGTTGGACTCGCAAACTATCCTGATTATTACGATGCGTCGCACTACTATTCGGATGAGCCGCCGGAAGAGATCCTGAACACGAAGGCCGTTGATAGCCCGCATTCAAACGTGTTGTGGATCGCCTCGGAACTCGGGCTGCCGGGGCTCGCGTTGTACATTGCCGCGAACCTTTGCCTGTTCTTGATAGGCTGGCGCGCGCTCAAACGAGCCGCCGACCAGTGGCAACGAATAACAGCCTCATGCTTTCTTGCGCTCGTCGTCGCGTATTGGATACCCGGATTGACGCTGGCCAGCGGCTACTATTCGGATCTGAATCTCTACTTCTTGTTTCTGCTCGGAGCGTTGTCAGGCCAGTTCTTCGGTGTGTCGCGGGTATCCGAGCAATCTTAAGTCACGGATGAATTCAGAGATTGAAACGCTCTCAAACAATTCGCCGCAAGATCAAAGGCATGACAATCCGCGAGCTTGCCGGCGATGCCTCTCATCGCGCGCGCAAGCGCATCGCTCGAGCGATCAGACGCGCTTCTGATAGCCCGCAATCAACCTATGTGTCGGACGCCGATATTCGGCGCTCGCTCGGCGGTAAGTCTATCGCCGAGGTCGCATCGAGAATTCGCACGAGCCCACAGCCGCGTCTCCTTCCCGGTCTCGCCGACCTGACCTCGACGGTCGCCGCCATCAAGCTTTTATTCCCTGATTCGATCGAGCAATCTTGCCTTGAAGCCGAAGCGATTCTCGACCACCGAATCACGCTGTTCGGCCGCGTCTTTGATCTCGGCCCGAAGATAGACTGGCATTGTGACCCTCAAGCGGATGTTCACTGGCCGCTCGTTCACTTCACTCGCGTGCCGCTGGTGATTGCGCAAGGCGCTGACGTGCGCGTGGTTTGGGAACTCAATCGTCTTCATCATCTGGTTGCGCTGGGCCGCGCATACTTGCTGAACGGCGATGAGCGATACACCGAGGAGTTTCTGCTTCAGCTCGCGTCGTGGAACGAAGACAATCCGCCGCGCTTCGGCGTCAACTGGACGGTTGCGATGGAAGCGGGCATTCGCGCGGTGAACATCATCGCGGCGGTGGAAATGTTTCGCGGCTCACCGAACGTGACCGACCAGGCGATAGAGCTGGTTCTTAAAATATTGTCGGCGCACGGGCGGTTCATCCGCGCGAATCTCGAGTTTTCCTATCGCACGCCGAGCAATCATTACCTGTCGGACTTGATAGGCTTGTTCGCGATCGGCGAAACCGCACCTGAGCTTCGAGAAGCACGCGGCTGGCGGGACTACAGCGCGCCCCGGTTGGTGAAAGAGATGAACCGGCAAGTCCTTGCCGACGGCGTCGACTACGAGGGCTCGACTGGCTATCACCGCTTCGTGCTCGAGATCTTTTCGCTTTTCTTTTCATTGTGTCGCGAAGGGACCTTCGATCCGGGGACGGCATTTCGCGCGCGCCTGGAAGCTATGGTCGATTTCGTCCGGTGTTACTTGAAGCCCGATGGCGGCGCGCCGGTCCTGGGAGACTCCGACGACGGGCGGCTTATCAGATTCAAAGACCGGCCAGCCGTCGATCATTCGTATCTTATGTCGATCGGCGCGACCCTCCTTGGAAACGGTACATTCAAACAATCGAGCGAGATCGAAGAAGAAGCGATCTGGTGGTTTGGCGGGGCGGGTCTCGAAACATTCGAGCGCCTGCCGATCAATGAACGAGACGCAGGCTCGCGCGCGTTTCCGCAAGCGCAGATATTCGTCCAACGCGCTGGCGACTTGTACTCGATAATCGACTGCGGCGATCACGGCTTGCGTGGACGCGGTTCGCACGCGCACTCGGACGCGCTGTCTATCGAGGTGTTCGCATTCAACCGAACTTTTCTTCGCGACCCGGGAACCTACGTCTACACTGCGAGCGAGCAGGAGCGCAATCTGTTCCGCTCGACCGCTTACCACAACACCGTTCGAATCGATGACGAAGAGATCAGCCAGGTAAACAAAGGCGAGCTGTTCGCGTTCGCTTCAAATGTCCGCCCGCACGTAAATCTGTGGGAGAGCACCTCCGCAAGCGACGTGCTCGACGCTGAGCATTACGGATATCGCGGCCTGGCTTGGCCGGTCACTCATCGCCGCATCGTCACGCTCGACAAGCGCGAAGGCTATTGGATCATCCGGGACATCTTCACCGGCGAGGGTAGTCATCGATTCGAGTTCTTCTTCAACTTCGACGCGGGGCTTGAAGTAACGATCGACGCGGCGAAGCGAGCGACCGCTCGCGACGAAAGAGCGGCGCTTACAATCGTGCCCGTTTGCGATCACGACCTTGAAGCGAAGATAGAGCCTCGATGGGTCTCACCGGCATACGGGACTCGACTAAGGTCCTCTGCTATCATCTACAGTCTTTCGGTCGAAGCGCCGTTGGAAGTGAGTTTTCGGTTGCTAGTCTCAACGAATTATTGAGTCCTCTGTTTTATGTGCGGCATCTGTGGAATCTATGAATACGGCGTGAGCCAGCCGGCGGTGAGCGATTCGCTGATCGTTCGCATGCGCGACACGATGACTCATCGCGGACCCGATGACGCCGGCGTCTATGTGACCGAAGACCATCGAGTCGGACTCGGAAACCGGCGGCTTTCGATCGTGGACCTCTCACCCGCGGGCCGAAATCCGATGCCCAACGAAGACGGGCGAGTCTGGATAACCTTCAACGGCGAAATCTACAATCACGAATCGCTCCGTCCCGGCCTCGAAGCGAAAGGCCATCGCTACCGTTCGCGCACCGATACCGAAACGATCATTCATCTCTACGAAGAGCGCGGGTTGGATTTCGTTAACGAGATTGAAGGCGACTTCGCGATCGCGCTGTGGGACGAAGCCGCGCGTCGACTGGTGCTCGCGCGCGATCGCATCGGCGTAAAGCCGCTCTATTACACGCTGACCGGCGGCCGGTTGATCTTCGCATCCGAGATAAAAGCAATACTCGAGCACCCGCTAGTCACGCGCGACGTCGACGAAGAAGCGCTCTATCACTACCTGACTTTCATGACGACGCCCGCGCCTCAGACATTGTTCGCGGGCATTCAAAAGCTGCCCGCCGGCTGCCTGCTCACCTGTGACGCGCGCGGCGACGTAAAGATCGCTCGCTACTGGGACGCATTGCCTGCGCGCCTCGATTCGTCGATCGCGACAGATGAACGCGCGATCGCAGATGAGCTTCGCCGGTTGCTGAAGGAATCGATCGCCAAGCGAATGATGAGCGATGTTCCGTTCGGCGTGTTCCTCTCGGGCGGCGTCGACTCGACCGCGAACGTCGCTCTTATGTCCGAGCTGATGAATCAGCCTGTTCGCACATTCACCGTCGGGTTCCGCGATAACCCGGCTTACAACGAGATCGAGGAAGCGCGCTACGTTGCTCGCGAGTACAGCACGGATCATCACGAAGTGGTGATCAGCCAGCAGGAGCTGCTCGATTTTCTGCCGGAGTTGGTCTTTCATCAGGACGAGCCGATAGCCGACCCGGTCTGCGTCCCGCTGTACTACGTGTCGAAGCTCGCGCGCGAGACCGGAACGAAGGTCGTGCAGGTCGGCGAGGGTTCCGATGAGCTGTTCTGCGGCTATCGCGACTACGCTCTGTATCTGGATTTCTACAATCGCGTGTGGCGTCACCTCGCCCGATTGCCCGCGCCGATGAGGCGCGCTCTGGCGGCGGCGGGTAAGGCGCTTAGCCGTACCGGCGCCGGCCGGCTGTTGCCGAAAGGCGGCAAGATGCTTCCCGATGTGTTTCGCCGCATGGCTGAAGGGGAAGAGCTCTTTTGGAGCGGCACTTTTATTTTCGATGAAGTGAACAAACGCAGGCTGCTGACACCTGAAGCGAAGGAGAGGCTCGGAGCCGAGGGCAAGGACGGCTTGTCATCCTACTCGGTGGTGCGTTCAGATCTCGATCGCTTATTGGCTTCGAAGCCGGACGCCGATCAGCTTCTTCAGATGAGCTACCAGGAGATGAAGCTGAGATTGCCGGAGCTTCTGCTGATGCGCGTTGACAAGATGACAATGGCGGCGTCGGTCGAGGCTCGCGTGCCGTATCTCGATCACAAGCTGGTCGAGTTCGCGATGGCGATCCCCTCGCACTTGAAGTATCGGGACGGCGAAACAAAATCCATTCTGAAGCGCGCACTCGAAGGAGTAATCCCCGAACAAGTTTTGAATCGAGAGAAGAAGGGGTTTGGTGTTCCGATCGACGAGTGGATGCGCGGGGCGCTCGGTGGTTTTGTAGAGGAGTCGCTCTTCAACTCTTCGCTGCGCCGCCGCCAGTTGTTCGATTACGGGTTTGTGAAGCATCTCTTGGCCGAACATCAGACAGGCCGCGCAAATTATTCGTTCTTCTTGTGGACTCTGCTGAATCTGAGTCTCTGGTATGACCATTGGATCGAGGGTGCCGCGGGAAGCCAGAAAGCGGCGGCGGTCGACATGACGCTCCGGGTTTGAATTCCTGATCGATCGTCGAACTACCGGGCTATGTTAGTGGAGTGTAACGGACAATTCCGCAAGTGAAGAATGTGGTATCCGCGCAAATCCGTCGAATCCGTTCCATCCGTGGTCTATGCGGCGATCCTCTCAAAAACATAAACCACGGATGAAACGGATTCGACAGATTTGCACGGATTTCTTACCGATATGATCTCAATCGAATGCCCTAAACAAGTCACTGGCTTCCTCCGAGTGATTATGCCAATTCATCGACTGTTTTCGATTCTCTCAACGACAAGCGGAATAAACCCTCGAGGGATGAAGGTGTCCCGTCCCCGCCTCATCGCGATCTGCGCAGTCATTTTTCTCACAGCGCTTGGCATAAGACTCTTGTACTGGCAGGACAACTACGCCGAGCTCTCGCGAGGGAAACGAGACTCGGGCCTTCAACTCGTATCCTTTTTCTACTACGACCATGCACAGCGGATACTTGAAGACGGGCGCATCTTATTCCCGCGAAACCCGCCGGACTCGGGCGACGCAACACTCCTACTGCATCCACCCGGTTATCCAATATTAATGGCCGGCATCTTCAAAATGTTTTATGAGCCCGGTGACGGGCAGGATCTCTCGAACGCCGACACCGCCCTCAGGGTTGTGCAGATAGTTGGCGATGCCGTTGCGGCAATTGTGATCTTCTTGATCGCGGCAGAGTTGTTTCCGGTTGCGCTTGCGATCATCGCCGCAATCCTCTGCGGCTTCTCTCCTCACTTGGCTTACTACTCGCTTATGCTGGGGCCCGATTCGCTGTCAGTCTTGCCGCTCTTGCTGGTGGCTTATTTCATGATTCGAGCGATCAAGCGTCCTCGATTTATCACCGTAATAACCGCCGGTGCATTAGTCGGATTGTCCTGCTGGCTCAGGTCGAACGCCCTGCTGCTTGCGCCATTTCTGGTCATCATTGTTCCGTTCCTCTTCGAACGCGGAAAACGGTTGCGTTACTCGCTGGCGCTAATATCCGGGGCTGTCGTTATGATCGCGCCAATAATTATTCGTAACTGGATTGTGTTCCATCATTTCGTTCCGCTCTCAATTCTGGCAGGACTCAACCTGGTCGAAGGCATCGCTGACTATGACAAAGAAAACAGGTTCGGGATGCCGAGGAACGATGCCGAATGTGCCTTGAAAGATGCTGAGTGGTATGGCCGCCCCGACTACGCGGATAGTTTTTGGAGACCCGATGGCATCGAGCGCGATCAGGCGCGTTTTGCGCGCGGGCTCGCGGTGGTGCGCTCAAATCCCGGCTGGTTCCTTGGCCTGATGCTGCATCGCATGGAGTTCATGCTGAGATACAACGACTTTCGCCAGCATGATTTCCCTCACCTATCGACAGCGCCCACGCTTTCAGACTCCCCCAACTTTGGTCACAAGCTTGAGCCCCCTGCCCAGATGACGCCAATATGGTCAGGTTCTTCGCGCGAGTTGATGGCAAATGGCAACGTCGCTTCCGGCCTGGCGCAAGCTGGGATCCTGGATGACAACCAGGCGCTTCAAATCACCGGCGATGGGTCTCAACACTCAGAGCTTTTCTTTTATGAGCCAATAGATGTGAAAAAGAACACCGACTATCTGCTCAGGTTATCGCTGACAACCGAACAAGGGCGAGCTGACGTCAAGATAGGAACTGCCGATCCGCGAATCGTCCTTGCGTCGGTTGCTGCATCGAGCGCCACAAAACAACCTAAGCGGAAGCCGGAAGACAGGGTTGCCAACCAGGCTGATTCAACTATTGAACCTCGGATGAAAGTGCTCCTGGTCCCCTTTGCGAGCGGCGACAACACGCAAATACGGCTAGCATTCTACAAGTCAACCGGAGAGCGAACGGTGCTGAACGTAGGCCAGGCCGAGATGTTCGAGATGGAACCGACGCGTTATCTCTGGACGCGATACCCCCGCGCCGCAATTCGAGCTGTTCAGAGAAACGTCTTCAAAACGGATGTCATGCGAGCGCTCATCATTGCCAGCATAGTACTATTGGCGCTCGCGCGGCGCGGCCGAGTGCTTGCCATCTTGCTGATCGTTCCCGCGTACTTTCTATGTGTGCAGTCGCCCCTGCTCACACACTACAGATATGTTCTAGCCATACACTACTTTCTCTTTGTGATAGCGGCGGCAACAATCTACTTTGGTGGCCTGTTCATCGGGCAAAGTATGCAATGGGGATATCTAATGATCAAAAGGAGCAATCAAACTGGCCGCTGAGACTCAGTCACCTGCATCCGATGCTCAAGCCCCGACGCCTGGCTCACGTTTCAGGCTGGGCGAAACCACCCGACAGACGGGGATGCTTTTCTCTGCGCAGACCGCTTCGATGTTCGCCGGGTTTTTCGCCAGCATCATTCTGGGCCGGTGGATGGAGCCGGGGGAGATGGGCCGGTTCGCCTTCTGTCTGAGCATCATCGTCGTCACAAGTCTGTTCTTCGAGCTCGGCATTTCCTCGGCCGGCGCCCGTGTCCTCGCGCTCGCAGGTAATCGCGACAACGAGCGGCAGGCGCTGGGCGCGCTCGTACTGATGCTGCTTGCAATCAGCGTAGCTTTCTCGGTGTTCATCGCGGCTGCTGCAAAACCCATCGATCTGATCTTCGACAAGGACGTGCGATGGCTGTTCATCGCAACCGCGGCGCTGGCTTTCTTTCAGCCGTTCCAGTTGTTCATCGAGCAAAGCTGCCAGGGCCTCAACCAGATTCGAAGGCTGTCGGTGTTTCAGTTGACGATGTCGGGCTGCTATCTGCTCGCGCTGATCGTGCTTGTAGCCACCCACCGCCTAACCGCAGGAACAGCTCTGGGAGCCTATTTGGGGGGCATCGGTATCGCGTCGGTCTGGACACTGACCCGAATGCAACCGAGCTTCAAGGGCGCGTCGCGCTACGTCAAGCTGACTCTCAAAGAGACGCGCGGGTATGGATTCAATCTCTACCTCGCGCGGATAAGCGGGATGGCTACTTCGCGATCGGATCAACTCGCGATCGGTTACTTCCTTGCGGGCACTGCGCCGCTCGGGATGTACGCGATCGCTCAGAAGTTCAGCAACCCGATTGCGATGATGAGTCGCTCGCTGGCCACGACTCGCTTCCGCGCCTTCGCCCGGCTGAAACGAGTGCCTGCCCGGATCACGAGGTGGAACGCCGCAGCAGCGATTGCCGCTTCAACTGCACTGATCGTGCTTGGGCCGATCGTCCTCAGGTTTGTCTTTCCGAAATACAGCGAAGCGGCGCCGCTGCTGATTCCGTTTGCGGCGATGAGTCTCTTCGTCGGGTTGTTCCAGCCCTACAACATATTCCTTGCGTCGCACGGGCGCGGCGCCGAGTTGCGCAACATCGTTCTCATCAGCGGCGCCGCGACGATTGCCGCCCTGGTGTTCGCTGTGCCTCGCTTTGGAATCGCCGGGGCAGCCTGGACCGGCGCCGGCGCGATGGCGCTGGACTACCTACTGCACCTTCTCTACTATCGAAGATTCAGACGCACTTTGGAGGCTGCACTGCCGGGCGACACATCCGGATGAACCGGTTCAAGCGGCGGGCTGGAAGACCAATTGGGGCGTCTGATACTGAAGTGCTGTTCGAGCGGCTCACGCAATATTGGATGGAACCTCCTCATAACGGCGACCAGGTGAATCCACCCCAGCCCCGCACAAACTCTCAAGGACCAATGGCCAATGCCACCTCAAGCCGAGAGGTCAGCGAATCAGGCGCACGCCACGATTCCTCCGGTCGCGTGACCGAGGTTCGAAGCGAAGGAAGACCACTCGCGCTGCTCTTGGATTTGTCCGGCAATGAGAACGCCGCGATGGAATGGGCGGCCACGCGATTGCCCGACTCGAACATCCGGCCATTAAACAAAGCTGAGCTCAAATGGGCTTCGAAGCGAGAAGCTCTCTCCCGCGTTCGGTCGCTCGGACCCGATACGTTCTGCGTGTTCGCTTCCGACTTGAGAACGCAGAGTGGCCGGGGCGCGCTCATGCTTTTCGCGATCTTCGCAGGCGCACGCCGCGTGTTGATGGGCGACGCGAGAGGCCGCGCAGCGTCGCGTTCGCGGCTCGGCGTGCTGCTGCTTGAAGCTCCTCGCTTCGCGCTCGAGTTGTTGGGCGGCTATGGATTTGTCGTCCCGTTGTCGTGGCTGCTCACCGAAGCGCTCGGCCTTTCACTGGCGTTGCGAGGACCCGTGCGAGCCTCACGGATCGGCAGAGGCGCGCTCGATCCGGTCCAAAAGCGTTCGTTGAGCGCGCTGTATGTTCGAGCTACGCTGACGAGCTCAGCAGAAGGTGGAATGCGGACGCACGTCGCGGGGTTTGCGAGCGGCGCCGCCGCGCTTGGCCATCGACTTGGGTTCCTCGCGAGCGGCACACAAAGCGACGATGGTGACACTACGGTGATTACGCCGTCGCCTCTGTTCGGCGCCACAAAGGCGCTGTTTGAACTGTGGAACAATCTGGTCTTTACAGTGAATAGTCTGCTGCTGAAAGCAGAGCCGGAAACCGAACTCGATTTCATCTATCAGCGCTACAGCCGTTTCAACTGGACCGGCGTTCTGCTGTCAGCCGTGACGGGGCTCCCGCTTGCGCTGGAGTACAACGGCTCGGAGGTCTGGATTAGCCGGCAGTGGGATCCGATCGGCCTGCTCTGGCTGCTGAAACGTTTCGAGCGGCTCAACCTGCGCGCGGCTGACTTGATCTTAGTGGTGTCGGAGGTTGAACGACGAAACCTGATCGAGGCTGGCGTCAGTCCGGCAAAAATCGTTGTGAACCCGAACGGCGTCGATACAGACCGCTTCCGTCCGAATTGTGGAGGCCGCGAGATTCAGCGCGCGCTTGGCATCGAAGACCAGATTGTCGTCGGGTTCGTGGGCACGTTCGGTCCCTGGCACGGCGCGCCCGTGCTCGCCGAAGCAGCCCGCTTGCTGGCGAAAGGAGCGGACTGTCACTTTGTTTTCATCGGCACCGGCGAACAGCGGGCGCAAACTGAATCGATCATCGAATCGGCGGCCGTGAGCGCAACGTTCACCGGGAGCATCTCGCACGAGAAAGTGCCTGCTTATCTCGACGCGTGTGACATACTGGCTTCGCCGCACGTGCCTTCAACTGATGGCAGTGAGTTTTTCGGCTCGCCTACGAAGCTGTTTGAATATCTGGCGATGGGAAAAGGGATCGTCGCGAGCCGGCTCGGCCAGGTCGGGGAAGTTATCATCGACGGCGAGAACGGCTTGCTCGTGGAGCCGGGCGACGCCGACGGACTTGCGCGAGCTATCGAGCGACTGGCGGTTGAGAGCGAGTTGCGTGCGCGGCTTGGCGCTGCCGCAAGAGAGACCGCGATTGAGCGTTACACATGGCGTCATAACGCCGCGCGAGTGTTTGATGCAGTATCGTCATTGAAATGGATAGAGCTGGCTCGGAACAGCTAGCAGGGTCACAGGTCGGGAAGGGTGGCTTGCCCCCGCTCTTTTTGCAAGGCAGAGGTAATAGAGCAGGGCGGGGGCAAGCCACCCTTCCCGACCTGCGATCCTGCTCATCATGACTGTTGACCCCTGATTCTTGACCCCGATCTATGTTCGCTTGCAAGATCAAGCTTTGGCTGACGAGGCAACCACAACGAACGTAACCAACGATGCGCCGGCTGAGCTCCGCGCATCGCTCACCAAGCTCGCGATTTACGTCGCGCTGTTCTTTCTGGTCTGGTCGTTGCGCGCGATCGTCTTCATCCGCGTTGACGAAGGCATCGAATCGGCCCTCTGGAAGAATGTCTATTCGAACGCGGTCAAGTTCATCGTCTGGGTCGTGCCGGTCTTAATAACGTTGGGAGTATCGCGTCTGCGCCCGTTCACGTATCTGAAGCTGACTACGCCGCTGAACAAGAAGGGCTTGATGATCGGCGCGGCCGTCACTCTGGCGTGGTTGTCCCTTGTGATCGTCGGCGAAGCGCTAATTCAAAGACGAAACGCCGGGGCGATGCTGGCCGCTAGATCGTCCGAGTGGCCGATCATCCTGGCGAGCGTGTTCTTTTCTCCGATCTCTGAGGAGATACTGTTCAGGGGTTTCTTTCTCAACCGGCTGAGCGAGAGCTTTAGTTTTTGGAAGTCGAACGTGATCTCCGGGCTGTTGTTTATGCTTGTGCATTGGCCGTACTGGCTATCGAAGAACGGCTTCTCCGGGCGGATGATCAGGGACTCGGTCAATGTGTTTCTACTGGGTTGTTTGTTCGGCTGGTTGATGAAGAAAACCAACTCGCTTTGGCCCGCGATCGGGGCACACATCGCGAACAACTTTCTGTCGGGGTTGATCCATTCTTAGCGGCATCATTCGTTCCATATGATCCGAAACCAATCAATCATTTGCTTCGCCGGCGAGGACTGGTGGTATCACCATCAGCACTCCAAGAACCACATCATGCGGCGGTTGGCGCGCGCCGGGAATCGCGTCATTTTTGTGAATTCGATCTCGATGGGTTTGCCCTCGTTTGCGAGCCGCGACTTCTTCAGCAAGATCAAACGAAAACTGCGCAGCTACGCAAAGGCGGTTCGCGTCACCGAGGAAGGCATCATCGTCGTCTCGCCTCCGGTGCTTCCCTTCTATTCGAGCCGCTGGGCGCGCGTGATTAATCGATGGCTGCTCGTTGCGCAGATCAAACTGCTGATGGTTGCGTTCGATTTGGGGTGCCCGATTCTCTGGATCGCTATCCCGACGGCTCGCGAGGTTGTTGGCCGGCTCGGCGAGCGCGCGCTGATCTATCAAGTCTCGGACAAGTACGACGCGAATCAAATGGACCACGCGACCGCTTCGAGCGTCATCGCCGAGATGCACGACGACCTGCTGGCGCGAGCCGATCTGGTTTACTACTCGGGCCGAAAGCTGTTCGAAGAAGAAAGCGCGAAGCATGCAGAACTCGCCGGGAAAGTCAGGCTGCTTGAACAAGCTGTCGACTACGATCACTTCGCTTCGGCGACCTCGCAAGAATGGACGCAGCCCGAAGACATCGCCGGGGTGCCTCGTCCTCGTCTGGGCTATTTCGGCGCGATTGATCCATGGCTCATCGATCAAGAGTTGATCCGCTACGTCAGCCGCAAGCGTCCCGACTGGCATTGGGTATTTGTCGGGCTGCGAGCCTCGCCGCTCGACATCGAGTCACTCGCGAACGTTCACTACCTCGGCTCGAAGCCCTATTCATCGATGCCGCAGTTGGCTGCGGCGTTCGACGTGTGTGTGCTGCCGTGGGTGACTGACAATGAGTTCGTGAACTACGGCAGCCCGATCAAGGTGCGCGAATACCTGGCGACCGGCAAGCCGGTGGTGATTACGCCGATTTACGAATACGAGCGGCTGGATGGTATACTGCGCGTTTCTCGCGGCTACGATGACTTCATCGCCAAGGTTGAAGACGCGCTTAATCACGACTCAGGGGACAAGCGCGAGGCCCGTCAACAAGCAGTGAAAGAGTCAACGTGGGACGCTCGGGCAGAGGAAGTGAGCGAAGCTATAGCAGCGCTGTTGGAACTGAGATAGACCACGGGTGACAGTCCCCTGGGAGCGCAGGCATCCCTGCCTGCTTGCCGTTTGCGGGGAGAACAGGCAGGCAGGGATGCCTGCGCTCCCAGGGGACTGTCATCCGTGGTCCATTGCTGTGACTCATCGGAGACACTGAGTGAATCGACGACGAATCTTTTGGGGCATCTCGCTCATCACGTTATCAGTCCTGATGCTCGAGCTCTCCCTCACCCGCCTCTTCTCGGCCACGATGTACTATCATTTCGCTTTCATGGCGATCTCGCTTGCGCTGTTCGGCTCAGGCGCGAGCGGCGTGTTCATCTACATAGTTCAACGAGGCTTGAAGCCCGAACGCACCGGCCAGTGGTTGAGCGCCGCGGCGATGTTGTTCGCTCTCAGCAATCTCTTTTCGCTCTACGTCATCCTCGCCAATCCGCTGACGTTTGAGACCGGTCCGGAAAACTACTACCGGCTGGCGAAGATCTACGGCGCGAGCGCATTGCCCTTCTTCTTTGCGGGCTGCGCGGTGACGCTAGCGATCACGCGCCTCGCAAGAGAAATCAGCAAGCTTTATTTGTTCGATCTTGCGGGCGCGGCGCTTGGGTGCTTGCTGTTGATACCGGTGCTCAACACGATCGGCGCAATCAACATAGTGCTGTTGGTCTCGGCGCTGGCCGCGATCGCGGGCGTGTTGTTTGGTTTTGCCACTGAAGGAAGCCGGGTGACGGCCTTGTGTTCGCTTGTGTTGGCCGTTGGGCTTGCGGCGCTTGCCGTCTACAACAGCAACACCCATCGAATCGACATTCGCAAATCGAAGGGCTTCGAAGAAACGAAGGTGTTGTTCTCGAAGTGGAATTCATTCTCGCGGATCACCGTCGAAGGCGCCCTCGACACGGGAGTCGAGATCAAGATAGACGCCGACGCCGCGACCGGCATCAGCAAGGACGCAAGCAACTCGGCGATTCATCAAGACGCGCTTGATTCGCTCAGCGGGTTGGCGCACAACCTGAGACGCGACGCGCGGGTGCTGATCATCGGACCGGGCGGAGGCAACGACGTGATGGCCGCGCGAGTCTTCGGGCAAAAGCACATCACCGCGGTCGAGATTAATCCGATCATCGCTCACGACGTGATGTCATCCGAACCTTTCAAGAGCTATTCCGGTTCGATCTATCAGCAACCGGACGTGCGGCTGGTAGTCGATGAGGGCCGCAGCTTTATTCGAAACTCGAAGGACCGCTACGACATCATTCAAGCGACGATGGTGGACACGTGGGCGGCGACCGCGGCCGGCGCTTTCTCGCTCAGCGAAAACAACCTCTACACCGTCGAAGCGTTCAAGGACTACGTCACGCATTTGACAGACGACGGCGCGTTGACGATGACCCGCTGGTACTTCGAGCCCCCCGATCAACTGCTGCGATTGATCACGCTCACGCGTGAGATGATGAGCGAGCTCGGAATATCCAATCCGGCGCGTCACATAATGCTTGTGCGGGACGCTAGAACAGGTTACGACCGCACGCCGGCGACCTACATCTTCAAGAAAGGCGAACTCACCGACGACGAAGTGCGCGCGATCGAAGACGTCGCCAGGTCAAACGGTTTCGAGTTGTTGTTCACGCCTCTCACACGCCCTTTGAACGTATTCACTGTAATGATCGAAGCGGCAGATCCCGCCGCGCTTTGGGCAAGCTTCGATACAAACGTCGAACCTACGCGTGACAACAATCCGTTCTTCTTCAACTCCGTTCGGTTAGCGAAGCTCTGGCAGGTGATCGAAGGAACATCGGGCGAGTGGCAGAAGACCAACCTTGGCACTTCGATCCTGTTCGCGCTGCTTGCGATAACAAGCGTGCTGGTTTTGTTGTTCATCATCGGACCGCTGGTGCTCGTGCGCGGCCGCGCGCTTGCGACGAGAGCCGGCACAAAGCTGTCTTACCTTCTCTACTTCGCCTGCCTCGGCGCCGGTTTCATCATCGTCGAGATGGCGATGATACAGAAGTTCATTCTGTTCCTGGGTCATCCGGTTTACTCGCTGGCAGTCGTGTTGTTTTCAGTGCTCGCGTTCAGCGCGATTGGAAGCTACCTGAGCGGACGCGTCAGCGAAGAGCGATTGACGCCGGTGTTGATGAAGCTGCTGGTGCTTCTGGTGGCGCTGGTGGTCGTTTACATAATAGCCCTGCCGCCAATCTTCTACGGACTGGTTGGTCTGGCTCGCGAGATTCGAATCGTGCTGGCGGTAGTGTTGATGGCGCCGCTTGCGATGGTGATGGGCATTCCGATGCCGATCGGAATTCGGTTGCTGGCTCGGAGCGCGCCCGAAATCATCCCGTGGGCGTGGGGCGTGAACGGCGCGACCTCGGTGATGGGTTCGGTTGCGGCGCTGGTGATAGCGATTCTCACGGGTTTTAATCAGGCGCTGTTGGTGGGGGCCGGTCTCTATCTGCTGGCCGTTGTCTTCATCGCGCGCCGGGAGCCGGTCTATCAACCAGTTGAGGCAGCGAAGCAAGTCTTGGAAGAACCAGTCAGCGCGTGACGCGTAACCGGTCTTTAGAATCACTGCCAGATGAGTGACTCAGTTGTAGGTTTGTGGGGAGTCTGAAGCCTCCGGAACAGACGGAATCTCGCGCGTGCCTGGATGGCTACCCTCGAAAGCCAGGCCCAGTGGCGATTGAGACTGAGGTAAGGTTGTTCGGTCGGCACGCTTGTATAGGCATCAGCTCTATAAACAGATTGAGATCGGACACGCTTTTCGGAGGGCTTACCGCCGCAACCCAGCTGGCTCACAGACATTCTCACTGAAAAGGAACGTCCTATGGAAAAATGGCTCGGGAAGTACTCAAACGTTTTGTACGCGTTGATGCGGATCATCGCGGGAGCATTGTTCGCCTGCCACGGCGCGCAGAAGCTGTTTGGCGTGCTTGGAGGAACCAGGCAAACTGCGACGCTGATGGTCGCAGCCGGTGTCATTGAGTTCTTCGGCGGCATTCTGATAGCGGTGGGACTCTTTGCCGGTTACGTCGCTTTCATCGCAAGTGGCCAGATGGCCGTCGCCTTCTTCAAGCAGCACTATCCGGCTGGGTTCTGGCCGATCGTGAATCGCGGCGAGCTTGCGGTGTTGTTCTGCTTCGTGTTCTTGTACATCGCCTCACGTGGCTCAGGGAGCCTGAGCATCGACGCGTTGTTTGGCAAAGCGAAACGGCGCTGAAGAGCAAAGACGCAAAGGGCTAAGAGCAAGGGGCTAAGAGCAAAGGGCAGAGACTTGGCTCTTTGCCCTCTGCGCTTCGCTCTTCGCTAGTTCAGTCTCTCTCTCAGAAGAACTCGCACGCCGCTGCGCCACTCTTCGTTGATCCCTATGCGATAGACCGGCACACGCTCATGGATCGAAGCCGCGATAAGCTTCGTCGTCTCGTGAAAGCGAAAGAGCGGCGCGACCAGATATAACAGCGGCGGCGCATCGATCAGGCTCATTCCCTCGAAGTACCCGCGCCGATGAAAGTCTCCTCGCGAGCGGTGCCACTCGACTCGCAACCAGTAGTCGAGCGCCTGAAACGGGAACTCGGTTTCTTCACTCACCTTCAACTCCATCACCACAAGCCGCCCTTCCCGAGTAGCCGCCAACAGATCGATGAAGGTGCGTTGCTCGCCTCGATATGTCGGGACTTGCGAGTAGACAAAACTCGGATCCAGCGTCGAGTCCAATGCCGTCACATCGCGGCTGATTATCGATTCGAGCCAGCGCTCTGGCTGAAAACGAAACACCATCTCGTTTCGAAACTCGGATTCGGGCCGGCGGCAGGAGATCGTCTCTTGAATCAACTGCTCCAACTCGTGTTCGTTGCGGTGATCGAGCTTCCGCCGCGCTTCGCCGATTCCGATTTCAACTCGGCGGCGATTGATCCACACACGCGCGACTTCAAGACCTCGAATTGAAAGCGAAACCCACGGGCCGCGATGGTGCGCTTCGATGTGATCGGGCGCGAGCCTTCGCACAGAGTCGACGAGCATCGCGCAATCTGGCGGCAGCATTCCTGGCCGCGGCCAATGAGCGCGTCGGGCGGCCTTGCGAAAGCTGTCGTTGAGATCGCCTTGATCGGATGGCGCCGCCGATTCGATCGCGCCTTTCGTTTCGTTGATCCGGAAGAGCGCGACCTTTGTCCCTGCAGAGATCGCGGTGAGGCGAATCGCGATCGTGTCGCATCGAGGCGCGAAGATCATCAAGCCTTCGACCGACCCGCTTCTGCGCCGAAGCTCGTCGAGCCATGTGAGCCCAGCGGCAAGCGCCGCGTCTACGGTTGGCTGTAACTCGCTCTCGCCCACACCGATCCCGGCCCATCGCTTACCCCGATCTCGAATCACGAGCCGCGCCTGCACGCCGGAAAGATGGCGGCGGTCGTTGCGAGCGGCGACGGCGTGCTCGACGCGAATACTGGGCAGATTGGCTTCGATCATCGCTGCTAGCTTGCGCGCAAACTCCTTCCGAGCCTGCGCTGCTTGTCGAACGCCGGCGCCCCGGCTCAATGTGAGCGCGCATCGTTTGAGCCCCATCTGCTTTGCGCATTCGAGCGTCAACCGTTCGGGAGAGATCTCGCACGAGATGACTCGCCACGAACGCGACCAGCCATCGCCCCAGCACGAAAGGATCAACTTGCCAAAAGAGAATTCGGTCGTGCTGTGTTCGGCGTCCATCTTCGCCAGAGCGCGATCATCCTCGAAGAGATCGAACTCGCCGCTCAGCAGGAAGGACTCGAACTCGTATTTGATGCGGCTTAGTTCAAAGATGATGGTGGGATGAACCACGCGCGGGGTTTTAGCAGGTTGGACCGAGCTAGGTCAAGGTTATTAGCAGGACAGACCAAAGATAAATAGCAGACAGTCGATGCGCCTCTGCCTCAGCTTTCTGCTCTAGTCCGTAGCGCATGCTGCCAGCTTGCGGATGTGGCGCAAGGCCGCGCCAGCTGGCAGCGTGCGCGGTAGTGGCGTACTAGTGTGTTGCGCCGAGCAGTCCTCTGCGTCCTCGGCGTCCTCAGCGGTTTTTCGATTAGCGTTGGGGGTCAACCGCAGGACGCCGAGGACGCGGAGGAGCACCGCAAATGTGCGCTAGCAACACACTATGACCCCTCTACCTGGTTAAGGCTAAGAAGTCAGGACAGCAAGTGCGGGATGCGATTGACCAGATCAACGCAACGCTCGCGGCGGACGCTCAGATCGCGCGGTACGTCGGCAAGGGCGCGGGCTTTGCGGCTCAAGTTGAAAAGGTCTACACCGAGATGACCGGCCAGCAATTGCCCGCCGCAAAGAAGGTCGCTAGCGCCGCGCGCGATTGGCACGCGCTTGCGCACGGGCTCGACTCGCTCGGGTAGGCTCGATAGGACGACCCGAGCCCGGCTCAATCGGCTGAATATATTTCGTAGACACAGCCGCACAGTACGTGTATACTGGCCGGTATCGAAGGGAGGTCCAATCATGAGCAGCGACGACCTTACTCGTGACATGGCAAATGCCGACGAAGCGGACAAAGAAACGCAGCCGACAATAACCGCTGTGTTCAGACTTCTTCAAGACGTAGAATCCCGGCTCAGCGCGAGACTTGATGCGATCACTGCAAGACTTGATGAAGTAGAATCGCGACTCACTAGTGATATCGCAGGTGTGAATACTCGTGTCACTGAGGGATTTAAGGAACTGATCCATAAGACAAAGGCCCTCAATCGTAGGGCACTTCAGTCGGAAGCGGATTACGAGGATTTGTCCGAGCGAATCGAACGCCTTGAATCCAAGGCCTCCTAATCGGGACGCGAGAGGGTTGTCTTCGCTAAGTAAGGTAGCCTTGACTCGGTCATTCACGGGCCTTACGATTCACCTACTATGACAGCGGCAACAATCGAACAACGACTTGAGGCCTTAGAGCGCGAGGTCCGCTTGCTCCGAGCGGCTGTGAAAAAGAAAGGCGAAAAGGAGAAGCCCTGGTGGGAGCGCGTAGGCGGAACATTTAAGGACGACCCTCTGTTTGATGAAATGGTCAAAGCGGGTCAGAGGTATCGCAAGTCTCTGCGACCACGATCTAAATGATCGGCACTGTCCAAATCAGGGTCCCATGTACTTGCCGTAGCCGCCTGTTTGAGCCTTCCCGTTCCCTAAACAACCTCAAGAGCTAAGGTGCCTTCACTTCTGATACAATCACCCCGCTAAAGTCGGCTCGTCTAACATCGGGCTCATGAATCGATGGACAGTCGCGAAATCCCTGAGCAAAGTTGGAGGAGCCGAAACAATCAGGGAAGCCGACAGGGAGGGCCGTGTGAAACGGCGGAAGAGGGTTCAGATTATACCTCCTGAGAAGTATGTGTCGCTTCAAGATTGGCTGGAATGGCTATCTAAAGGCGACAGCCTTCTCACTCAGAAACTGAAAGCTATGGGGTTGCCTCCTGAAGGTGAGTGCTGCCTAACAACTACTCCGGGACGTTGCTATGGTCCAGCCTACAAAAACTTCACCGTAAAGAGTGTTGCTGAGCTACTAGGTAATGTCGCTGAAATTAATAGCGAGAGCGTAGGTGGGCTCGCTTATCTCTCGGGACCGGAATCCGGGTGGAGGGTTTGGCGAATCTGGTTAATGGACATTGCTTGGAACGGTATGGACTCGCATATCCGTTACATGTGGAATCAGACTACTTGCGGCGCGATTGTGACAATTGAGGGGATCAATCAAGACTTGTTTCTGTCCCATCAAAGCAAAAAGAACGGAAGCGCCACCGGTAGAGTGGTGACCCAATTGAGAAGCCTCTTGCCCGGTCTCAAAATCATTGAGTTGGTAGAATCGCAGATAGGGCGCCCTAGGGGAACGGGATGGTTCAAGAGTGTTAAGGACTTTCGCACAGCACTGAAGGAGGTATTAGCAACGCAGAAAAGCCGCCCGCCTCAACTACATACGCTGAAACTGCTCGACGATCACCGCCTATGCCATCTGAAACCCGCGAAACCACGCGACCAAAGCCATACTAAGGCTCTTCGAGACTGGCTTCATCGCGCCAAGCTAAAAAGCTACGATGACGCTCTTCGGCAGTATTGGCAGCCATCGAAAAAGAGGAAGTAATTCAAATTCAATTTCTTCCTGCGGGAAATAAGTCGATTTGGATTTCTTCTTGATTTACGGCAACGGCCATCCGAGGGAAAATCTTTATGAAGGCAAGGCTCAATTACGTTGCGTACTAGCGTTATCGAGCAAAAGATGTTTTCACGAAGCAGGGCTGATTAGAGCAGCACGACTTCGGTAGGGCGCACCAAAATGATCCTGATACTTGATACCGATCACCTCACGCTAGTCCAGCGCCAAACTGAACCGGCTTATTCACGTCTGCGCACTCGATTAGAAGTCTTCCCGCAAGAGGATGTTCGTACGACAATCGTGAGCTTCGAAGAGCAGATGCGAGGCTGGCTTTCTACCATCGCGCGCTCCAAGAGCAAGTCTCAGGAGATAGCCGCGTATCAAAGACTGGACAACATGTTGGCCTTCTTCAGCAGCATTCCAGTGCTCCCTTATGATGACCGGGCTGCGGAGCACTTTGCGGAACTCCGCCGCCTCCGCTTGCGGGTTGGTACAATGGATCTGAAAATAGCCGCTATCGCGCTTTCTCACAACGGGCTTCTGCTATCGCGGAATCTTAAAGACTTCAGTCGCGTGCCAAGTCTCAGAGTGGAAGACTGGATCGCCTGACCGCGCCGCGCCTTGATGGCAAACCATCTGATATTTCAGCCGATTTGAGCCAGACTACCGCGGTTGCTATACTCTACTTGCTTTGCTCGGGTCGCCCTATCGTCGAAGCGTTGAGAATGTCTTGGAACTGGAAGGATTGACGGATGTCCATTAGGAAAGTAGTGCTTGCAAAGCCGCGCGGGTTCTGCGCGGGCGTTGTGCGAGCAATCGACATCGTCGAACGCGCGCTGGATTTCTTCCCTCCGCCGATCTATGTCTTCCACGAGATCGTTCACAACCGCTACGTCGTCGAAAACCTCAGCAAGCGCAGCGTGATCTTCGTCGACAGCATTGAAGAGATACCCGACGGCTCAGTGTGCGTCTTTAGCGCGCACGGTGTCTCGCCTCAGGTGGTCGAGTTAGCGGAGAGTAAGAGACTGCGGGTAATTGATGCGACCTGCCCGCTTGTGACGAAAGTACACCTCGAAGCGGTACGCTTCTCGCGCGACGGTTACTCGATGGTGTTGATCGGTCATCCCGGACACGAAGAGGTCGAAGGCACGATGGGCGAGGCGCCGATGCAACTGGTCAGTTCTGTTGAAGACGTAGCGCGACTCGAGGTTCCGAACCCGGAACGGGTGATGTACTTGACGCAGACTACGCTGTCGCTGGACGACGTAGCTGAGATCATCGAAGCGCTCAAGCGAAGATTCCCAGGAGTAACGTCTCCCGCGAAGGACGACATCTGTTACGCAACGCAGAATCGCCAGAACGCAGTCAAGGAAATGTCCGAGCGGGTCGATGTGCTCCTTGTTGTTGGCTCGCAGAACAGCTCGAACTCTCAGCGTCTCTGTGAAGTCTCCGCGGTCGGGGGCACGCCGGCCTACCTGGTGAATGACGAAAACGAGATCGACCCCGAATGGCTTGAGGGCGCGAGCATCGTAGGCGTGACCGCCGGGGCGTCCGCGCCTGAAGAGCTGGTCATTCGAGTGCTCGACCATCTGCGTGCGATGGGAGCGGAGGAGTTCGAGGAACAGCCGGGTGAGGACGAGAACGTTCACTTCGCCTTACCGCAAGAACTGCTGCATCCTGAAAAGCTGATGGTGTAATCCATGTTGAATCAGAACCAGGCGACGCTCGCGAGAGTGGACGAAGGCCTGCGTGCGGGAGTGGGGCGCGCAATTCAGACGGCCCGCGACTACATGCTGCAGATTCAACACGCCGACGGCCACTGGTGCGGTGAGCTGGAAGGCGACACGATCCTTGAATCCGAATACGTTCTGACGATGCACTTCATCGGCCGCTCGCATGAAGAGCGGTGCCGCAAAGCAGCCAACTACATTCGCAAGAAGATGCTGCCCGGAGGCGGCTGGGCGATCTACGAAGGCGGGCCGGCGGAAGTCAGCGCGTCTGCCAAGGCTTACTTCGTGCTGAAGATGCTCGGCGATCCGCCCGACGCTCCGCACATGAAGGGATCCCGCGAGGCGATATGCGATCTTGGGGGGCTCGATGCGGCGAACAGCTTCACTCGAATCTATCTCGCAATCTTTGGACAGTATCCGTGGGAGAGATGCCCGGCGGTTCCGCCCGAGATCGTCCTCTTGCCGACCTGGGCCCCGATCAATCTCTACGAGATGTCAGCCTGGACGCGCGGCATCGTCGTGCCCCTGGCGGTGATGTGGGCCAGCAAACCGTATTGCCCGGTTCCCGAGCAACTGAATATCGGCGAGCTCCTGCTGGACAAATCGGTGAACATGTCGGCGCGGCGCGGCTTCTGGCGGACGATCTTCAATACCACCGACTACACATTGAAGCTGCTCGAGCGAAAACAGTGGTCGCCCTCACGCGAGAAAGCGCTCAAGACCTGCGAACAGTGGATGATCGACCACTTCGAGAAGAGCGACGGCATGGGCGCAATATTCCCGCCGATCATCAATTCAATCATCGCGCTGCGATGTCTCGGCTACGACAACGATCATGCGCTGACTGCCTCACAGATTCGCGAACTCGAGAAGCTGGAGATCGAAGAGGGCGACACATTGCGAGTTTCTCCGTGCTTCTCGCCCGTTTGGGACACGGCGCTTGCAATGAATGCGCTGGCCGAGTCGGGATTGCCTGGCGATCATCCGGCGCTTCAAAAAGCGGCCGACTGGGTTCTGGAGAAAGAAGTCAAAGAGGTCGGCGATTGGAAAGTCAAGAACCCCGAAGGCCAGCCCGGCGGATGGTACTTCGAATACGCGAACGAGTTTTATCCCGACGTTGACGACACGTTTCAGGTGCTGACGGCGCTTAGCAAGGTTCGCTTTCGCGACCACCAACGCGAGCAGTCCAAGCGCGAAGCGATGGACCGCGCGCTTGCCTGGGTCCTGACGATGCAAAATAAGGACGGCGGTTGGGCTTCATTTGACCGCGACTGCGACGAGCAGTTCCTGACTCAGATCCCTTTTGCCGATCACAACGCGATGATCGATCCGTCGACCAGCGACATCACCGGGCGCGGAGTCGAGACCTTCTCGGCTCTCGGCTTCAGCCGGGACCATCTGGTTGTGCAGAAGGCGCTCGCCTTTCTCGCCAAAGAGCAGGAGCGCGACGGGTCGTGGTTCGGGCGCTGGGGATGCAACTACGTCTACGGCACGTGGCTGGCGTTGCACGGGCTGAATTGCATCGGCGAGGACATGATGGAGCCTCCGTACCAAGCGGCGGGCTGCTGGCTTCGCGCGAATCAGAACGAGGACGGCGGGTGGGGCGAGTCGCCAAAAAGCTACGACGATCCCGGCTGCAAAGGCCAAGGACCGAGCACGCCTTCGCAGACCGCGTGGGCGCTGATGGGTTTGATGGCCGCCGAAGATCAAACCGACGGGTTGAAGCGCGGGATCGAATACCTTATCAAGACCCAGCGCGAAGACGGGTCGTGGAAAGATGACTACTGGACGGGCACGGGCTTTCCCGGAGTGTTTTACCTACGCTACCATCTTTACGCGACTTACTTTCCGTTGCTTGCGCTTGGGATTTACGAGAAGAGGGGTGAGAAGGATTAGGTTGTAGGTTTGTAGTTCGGCCTTCAGGCGGACTATAAACAAGGAATAGCATGCGATTTCCAATGCACATTACGACCGATGCGATCGCGCATCAGGTCAGGAACGGGATCAAAGGCAACAAGCGCTATCCGATGGTGCTGATGCTTGAGCCGCTCTACACTTGCAACCTCGCGTGCCTGGGCTGCGCACTGGAGCGTCATACCGGGAAGCTCGAAGATCGCATGACGCTCCCAGAGTGCTTGAGCGCCATTGAAGAATCGGGCGCGCCAATCGTTTCAATCTGCGGCGGCGAGCCTACGATCTATCCCGAGTTGAAAGAACTGCTCGAAGGGATCATCGAGCGGAAGCGGCACATCTACCTGTGCACCAACGCCCTGCTTCTCGACAAGAGTCTCTTTGGAAAAGTCGCGCCGCACAAACGGCTGACGATCAACGTCCACCTCGACGGCATGCAGAAGACTCACGACCTTGTTTGCGATCGCGCCGGCGTCTTCGATAAGGCGATCGAAATGATAAAAGAATCGAAGCGCCTGGGCTACCACGTGACGACCAATACGACTGTCTTCAAAGAAACCCAGATGAGCGAGATCGAGGACGTGTGCAAGCTGGTCTCTGAGCTTGGCGTCGACGGGATGATGATCTCGCCGGGTTACCACTACGAGTCAGTCGATCGCGACATCTTTCTTTCGCAACAAGAGATTCAAACCAAGTTCAAGCGAGTGCTCGAGCTTTCAAAGAAGTATCGGCTGATGTCAACGCCGATGTATCTCGAGTTCACGGCAGGCATGCGGAATTACAACTGCTCGCCCTGGAGCACGGTGACGCGAACGCCTCGAGGGTGGAAGGGCCCGTGCTATTTGATCGGTCAAAAGTACTACGCGACTTGGGATGAGTTCTGGAACGGCGTAGATTGGCCTTACTGGGAATCGCGCGAGGATCGGCTCTGCAAGAACTGCATGATGCACAGCGGGTTTGAGGCATCGGCGATGTTCGAGCTGCGAAAGAGCCCTCGGGATATGATGAGAATGGCGGTGTGGAATCTGGCGGGGTGATTGAATCAGAATGGGCTGCGCATGTATGACATCAGATACGCTGAGAACGTCGCAGGAGATTTGAGAAGACTTCGCCCCGCTCAACGCAGACAAATCTTGGATCGCATCGACGCGCAGCTTACTTACCAACCTACCGAAGAAACGCGTAACCGTAAGATCCTTGTTGGTTTGGTTCCGCCGTGGGAACATGACGAACCGGTTTGGCAGTTGAGCATTGGTCAGTTCCGCGTTTTCTATGATGTTTACGAGGCGGAAGCGATAGTTGTCAT
>CAZJQQ010000048.1:32275-58951 GCA_964548075.1 uncultured Clostridia bacterium
TTGGTCAGTTCCGCGTTTTCTATGATGTTTACGAGGCGGAAGCGATAGTTGTCATTATGAAAGTTATCAATCTCGAACGAGCCAGTCTTGATACTTGTATTAGGGAATCCCAGCGCGAGCGAGTGGTCATAACACGCGAAGGCAAGCCTGTGGCGTTGATTGTCGGCGTTGAAGGCTTGGACAAGGAGCAGTTAGAACTCGGAACAAGCGACAAGTTTTGGGAGCTGATTAGGGAGCGCCGGAGTCAAGGGACTCTGAGCCGCGCGGAACTAGAGCAAAGGGTCAGTAGAAGGAAGTCTCGGAACGGTCAACAATCAAAACAGGTCAAGCGCCCTTGAGATCGGAAGTCTTACCAATGTACCGATGGGAAGCCCCGCGCGATCTGATGCGGATGGCAGTTTGGAGACTGCCACGCTGATGGTCAGTGTGGCTTGCTATGAGAGCGATGCAACCGACATATATTCGGAGTCCTGCGAATTAAGCGCCGTTGTAACCATTGGAACTACAACGGAGTCACTCGTTCTCGATTTCAAGAGTACCATCCACGATTGGGACATTCCCCGTGGCACTCCTGACCGTCACAAGCTAAAGGCTAAGGCAAAACGAGAAACCTGCAGGGACATAGCGCAGTTCGCGAATACAAACGGGGGCTGCCTACTGATCGGGGTTGCGGAACGACTCCACCCCGTTACTCGTCTCAAGGTTGCTGAAGCAATCTACCCTGTCGCCGACCCTGACGCGATGACTCAGTGGATCGAAGAAGCCATCGGCAATTATCTCGTACCTACGACATTCTCACGCGAGATCGTTCCGGTACCTGATCCGCGTGGCGTCGTGTTGGCCGTCAATGTGCCTCCGAGTATTCACCTGATTACGCTGTGGGATTCACAAAGACACACAATTGAATGCGTGCGTAGGACTAGTCACGGCAAGGACTGGATGAATCCTGCCGAGTTAGAGAGGCACATTATGAATGGCTCTCGCGCCACGAAGTTAGCCTTCGATCTCGCTTTGAATCAAGCGAAGGGAACGGAGATTCGTATCGCTGGGGGATACTGGACAAGGGTCGGACCCCCGCCGAACACACAACTGCAACCGTGGTATCCCGACGCCCCTGTCAATATTGGTCAGGTGAGCGATCAATGGTTCGAGCTTCAATTCGGTAGGATGGGTGGGCAAAACCGTTCTCTCGTACTTCCCTTTGGAGTCGTCGAGCATGCGTGGGTGGGAGCGGACGAACGTGTGAATGCGATATTGTCGGTTCGGGTGGTTCTCGTTAATTTAGGCTATGAATTGACGCTCGAGCCGTACGCTTGAACTCAAATGAACATGCGTGGCGAAACGTGAAAGCGCCTCGCAAGCGCACGAATCTGTGTGGCGTTCAACTCACGCTTTCCTCTCAAAATCTCCGCCACCGCCCGTGAAGAACCGAGTTCCGGCAGATCCGACTGTCTTAGTCCGTGCTCCTCCATGAAGACGCGCAACATCTCGGGCCCGCTGACTTCACCCTCTTCGAAGTGCTGCTCCTCGTACGCGTGGATCAGCGTGCCGAGCGTATCAAGCAAGCCGTACAGAGGATGCCTTTCGTTGGTTCCAATCTCATCGAGCAAACCGTTCAGCCGTTTGACTGCCTGATCGTATTCGCGTTCGTTCCGAATAGTGAGTATCCGGCGCATGCTCGCCCAGTTATCTTGAAGTTCCTTTGTTGAAACGCTCATCGCTTCCACCTGCCTCTGTCGTATTCTTGATGCGTCAGGACGTGACGAATATACACATTACCACGGTTGAAATGAACGGAGGTCACGAGCCGGTACTTGAAAGAGACGGTAAACACACTGTGGTCAAGGGCAATCCCAAAGATCCGGTCAAAACCCCAACCGGGAGGTTGGGGATGCTTCCGTCCAGCCTACAAGAGAGGCGGCCCGGTGACCTGCAAATCCCCCAACCGGGAGGTTGGGGATTCTTCACTCTAGCCTATAGGAAATGCGGCAGGTCTCGATGCCTAAGGCTGGAGTGAACGATCCCCAACCTGCCGGTTGGGGGATTGCGGAGATCCGCTGGCCGGTTCCAGTAGGCCGACGTGAAAGCACCCCAACCTTCCCGGTTGGGGGATTGCGATCTTCGGCCGCGCCTATTGCAGACCATCAGCTACCCGGCACTGACAGAGGGTGCCGTTGCACCTCAACGTTGCGCCCGGTAGTATCGAGCACCAGAGATCACGGCGGCTCACAACTCAGAACCTATGAAGGCATTAGTCACAGGAGGAACCGGATTCGTCGGATCGCATCTCGTTCGAGTTCTACTCCAACGTGGCGAACAGGTTCGATGTCTCGTTCGCTCGGCGAGCCGCCTCGATAACCTCAGGGACTTGTCAGTCGAGTTCGCCACTGGAGACCTTCGCGATCTGGATTCGCTCAGGCTGGCGGCGAAAGGTTGCCGCGTCGTCTATCACTGCGCGGCCGACTATCGTCTGTGGTGCAAAGATCCGAATGAGATGTATCGGAACAACGTCGAAGGCTCGAACAACGTTATGCAAGCCGCCTTTGATGAGGGCGTCGATCGCGTGGTCTACACCAGCACCGTTGGATGTCTCGGCTTGAATGAGAATGGCACACCGGCGAACGAAGACACCCCCTTTGCTATTGAAGACATGATCGGCCACTACAAACGCAGTAAGTTTCTCGCCGAAGAAAAAGTCATAAAGTGGGGACGGCGAGGCTTGCCGGTGGTGATCGTAAATCCCAGCACTCCGGTTGGCGAGATGGACATCAAGCCTACGCCCACCGGTAAGATCATCGTCGATTTTCTTCGCGGCAAGATGTTCGGCTACGTCGACACCGGCATGAATCTGATCGATGTGCGCGACTGCGCCGAAGGTCACGTGCTTGCGGCGGAGAAGGGCCGTACCGGCGAGCGCTACATTCTCGGGGGCCGCGACCTGACACTCAAAGAATTATTTGACGCCCTCGCAAGCGTCACTGAAATCGCGTCGCCGAAGATGAAGGTGCCGCACTGGGTCGCAGAAACTTATGCGCGGATCGAGAACACCTGGTCTATCAATGTCGCTCGCCGGGAGCCCGACGTTCCGCTCGATAGCGTGAAGATGGCGCGGCACAAGATGTGGTTTGACGCGTCGAAGGCTGTCCGCGAACTCGGTCTGCCGCAGAATCCGATCGAAGGCGCGCTGGAGCGAGCCGTCAATTGGTTCCGAGAACACGGCTATGTCTAGCCTCGAACAAGCGCCAATCCTCGTCGTCGCGGCTCTCAGCTACGAACTGGCGAAGCTCAATCGCGACGCGCTCGCGGGGCTCGCGCTCCTCGAAACAGGCGAAGGCGTCGCTAACGCCGAAAGCCATCTTGAGGCGTGGCTCGATCGAAGCGCCGCACGCGCAGTGTTGAGCATCGGCTTTGCCGGAGCGTTGTCATCTTCGCTTCAAGCCGGTGACCTCGTTATCGCCAGCGAAATTCGAGACTCGACTGAAGGGCCCGACGCTACGCTCCTCGCTGCCGCAAGACAGGTGCAAATCGATGCGCCGGTGCGCTTCGGCACAGCTCTCACCTCTCACGAGATTCTCTGGCAAGCCGAGTCAAAGCGCACGCTTGCAAGCTCACTCTGCGCAAACGCAATCGGCTTTGTGGATATGGAGTCGACGGCTATTGCCAGAGTGTGCGGCAGGCGCGGCGTGCCGTTTCTGATCATTCGTTCGATCACTGACCTGTTGGACGAAGACCTCCCGCTAGACTTCAATCAGCATCGAACCCCCGATGGCCGCGTCGATCCGAAGAAGGTTGTGAAAGCCGCGTTGCTCAGGCCAGCCGCG
This sequence comes from uncultured Clostridia bacterium, assembly GCA_964548075.1. Taxonomy (GTDB): domain Bacteria; phylum Acidobacteriota; class Blastocatellia; order UBA7656; family UBA7656; genus Onstottus_A. Next base: position 36,097 of record CAZJQQ010000048.1, read on the forward strand.
TTCAAAGGGTTGTTCGAGCTTCGAAGGCGCTCCAGGCTTTGCGCAGGGCGAATGGCTGAGTTCGTCGAGCGGCTGGTTCGGCTGATCCGCTAGACGATGCGAGTTCATATACTGGCGTGTTTTGTTATGCGGCGCCGTACTTCGCTGTAGTATAATCCGCCTTCACCCACAGGCAGGCGAGGACACGGAAAACCGACAGCACACGGGAGGAGAAAAAACGATGGTAGCTCTAAAGGCCCGCGAAAGTGGAGCCGGCACGCTTGACTGTCACTCGAACGAAGGCACGGTCAAAGTTTTTTCAAAGACCATAACGGTTAAGACTCACGAGCGGACCGATCTGGTCAACTTGAGCGACGACATAAGGGAGTTTGCAAGATCAACCGGTGTCAAGGATGGTTATGTTCAAGTCTCGTCGCTACACACAACGGCCGGCCTGATCGTCAACGAGTGGCAAGACGCGCTGCTTGCTGACGTCAAGAACCTGACAGAGAGCATTGTGCCTCGCGACACTTATTACAGGCACAACGATCCGGAGTTCTCAGACTGCGATCGCCACAACGCCGACTCGCATCTCAGAATCGTCGTGCTCGGCCACAGCGTCTCGGTCCCGATCGATAAGGGCGAATTGGTATTGGGCCGCTGGCAGAGCGTAATCCTGACCGAGTTCGACGGCCCGAATCAACGAAAGGTCTTCATGCAAGTCTTTGGGGTCTAGGTGTCTCTGGGAGCGTAGGCATCCCTGCCTGCCTGTTCCCGCGAAAACACCAAGCAGCCAGGGATGCTGCGCTCCCAGGGCTCATCAACACTCCGCCTTGTCTGTATCTATCTTCTCCCTGACAGGACTCCGATGAGCTGAGACCTTCGTCGTAGCGCCAAACTCCGATGATTGAATCCGACGAGAGGAGCCTCTTGCAGCAATCCGTTGAAGCCACAAAAAGTACACCGGTGAGCCGGGGCCGGCTCCTTCGAATCCTCGGCGTCGGGTTCGGGCTTGCGGTGATCATCGGCAACACGATCGGCGCAGGCATTCTCCGAACCCCCGGCGAAGTCGCGGGCCATCTGCCGATCGTCTGGATGTTCATCGGCGTCTGGATAGTGGGTGGGCTCTATGCGCTTCTGGGCGCGTTCTCGATTGCGGAGCTCGGCACTATGCTACCGCGCTCCGGCGGCCAGTACGTCTTCGCGCATTATGCGCTCGGAGATTATGCAGGCTTCGTCGTCGGCTGGAGCGATTGGATTTCGACTTGCGGAACGAGCGCGGCGATCTCGGTGGTTATTGGCGAGTACCTCGGCGTACTCTTCCCCGCGCTGGCGGGTAAGACCGTCTACATCGCGTTCGTCATTGTCATAGCTTTCGCTGTCATGCAGTGGCGCGGTATTCGATGGGGCAGCGGCGTGCAAAACATCACCAGCCTGCTGAAAGCTCTTGCGTTCGTCGCTCTGATCATCGCCTGCTTCGCCCTCGGCGGCAAGAATCAAGCAACAACCCAGACCGCTGACACTGCGCCGCTTGCCGTGCCTTCCCTCATCGGCTTCGTGCTTGCGCTGCAAGCGGTGATTTACACCTATGACGGATGGACGGGCGTGATTTATTTTTCGGAAGAGGTCCGGAATCCCGCACGCGACATCCCTCGCTCGATCTTCGGAGGCGTGCTCTCAATCATAGCGATCTATTTGCTGGTCAATTTTGCGCTGCTTTACATCTTGCCCATCTCGCAGATTGCGGGAGCGAATCTGGCGATGGGAGCGGCCGCTCAGGTGATCTTCGGCGAGCACGGCGATACCATTATTCGCTCGCTTACGATCATCTCGATGTTGAGCGCTATCAACGCATGCCAGTTGATGGCGACGCGTGTCTTGTTTGCGATGAGCCGCGATGGGCTCGTTTCAACGCGCGTGGTCAAGGTGAATGAAGGCGGCACGCCAACAACGGCGCTCTTTGCGAGCACAGTCGTCGCCGTGCTGTTCATCGTTGGCGGCAGCTTCAAGGAGTCTAAAACGATTTTCGAGAGCATAATCGCGGTGCTCGCGTTCTTCTTCGTTGTGAATTATGCGATCTCTTTCCTTTCGGTGTTCGTGCTCAGGCGGCGCGAGCCCGACCGCCATCGGCCCTATCGAACCTGGGGCTACCCGGTCACGACAGCGCTGACGCTTGCAGGCTCGGTCGCGTTTCTCGGAGGAGCGATCGCAACTGACATCAGCAACACAACCACACCCCAAGACTTCTTTAAGTCGACGAGCTTCTATTCGTTGGCGCTACTTGCTGCAAGCTATCCGGCGTTTCACTTGCTCAGACGGGTGGCCAAACCCGGCCGCTAGGCGCAACGTTTCTCCAGGTTGGCGCGGCCTAACGCCTCGCAGATCCACACTAACCTGGCAAGAACCCGCGCCGTTCCGCCACGAAATCAGCGGTTGATCCTCAACATCACATTCCACATGTTCATTCGTCACAATCGGGTGTGACCCCTGAACTTGTGACGCTCGCTCCAGTCATCGGAGAATGAAACATCCTGCATTGGCAGGCAACCGCGCTTCTAGAAAGGACAAAACGGACCAGTTATGCGAACTATCATCGAGCCATTCAGAGTCAAGGTTGTAGAACCCATAAGAATGACGACCCCCGAGGAGCGAGACGCGTATCTAAAAGAGGTCTGGTACAACCTGTTCCTGTTGAGGGCGGAAAACGTCATAATCGACCTGCTCACCGACAGCGGCACCGCTGCGATGAGCTCCGAGCAATGGGCGGCTGTGATGCGGGGTGACGAATCTTATGCCGGCAGCTCGAGTTACTATCGGTTCGAAGCAAGCGTGCGCGACATCTTCGGCTTCAAGCACGTCATTCCAATGCATCAGGGCCGGGCGGCAGAACGAATACTCTTCTCGGTGATGTGCAAGCCGGGGCAGATCATTCCTAACAACACGCACTTCGACACCACGCGGGCCAACATCGAGTACACCGGCGCCGAGGCGCTGGATCTGCCGATCCCGGAATTCTACGAGCCGGCGCTCTTTCATCCGTTCAAAGGGAACATGGACACCGAGGCGCTGCGCCGCTTGATAGGGCGTGTGGGCCCGGGGCGCATACCACTGGTGATGTTGACAGTCACAAGCAACTCGGGCGGCGGACAGCCTGTGTCAATGGCCAACATGGTCGATGTGAAAGACATCTGCTCGCGATATGGCATACCCCTCTACCTGGACGCCTGCCGCTTCGCCGAGAACGCTTACTTCATCAAGCTGCGCGAGGAAGGCTACGAAGACAAATCGGTCAGGGAAATCGCGCGCGAGATGTTTGCGCTCGCCGATGGCTGCACGATGTCGGCGAAGAAGGAGGGGCTCGCGAACATCGGGGGCTTCCTGTGCACGAACGACGACCTGCTCGCGCAACAAGAGAAAGACCTGCTCATCCTGACCGAAGGCTTTCCAACCTATGGAGGCCTGGCGGGCCGCGACCTCGACGCGATCGCGGTGGGCTTGCAAGAAGTGCTGCACGAAGACTACCTGGAATACCGCTTCGCATCGGTCGGATATCTGGGCAGGCACATCGCCGACGCCGGAGTGCCGATCGTTGAACCGCCCGGCGGCCACGCGATTTACATCGACGCGAAAGCGATGCTGCCGCACATCCCGCCGAGTCAATATCCCGGGCAAGCGCTTGCCGTGGAACTGTACCGCGAAGCGGGCATTCGCTCGTGTGAGATCGGATCGGTGATGCTCGCCGCGCGCAATCCACGGGATGAAACCGAGAAGCCTGCGACGATGGAGCTGGTTCGGCTGGCGATTCCGCATCGAGTCTACACTCAGAGCCACGTCGACTACGTCATCGAGGCGATACTTCAAGTCCATCAGCGGCGCGAGTCAATTCGCGGCTACAGCATCATTCACCAGCCGCCGTTCCTGCGGCACTTCAGCGCGCGCTTCGAGCCTTACGACGAGGCCTCCAGCGTCCGGCGGCAACCCGCTTACGCAAACAGCATACTGGTAGCGTGGGCGCACGAACTACAAGAAGGGAAGGAAGAGACATGGCCGATACGCATTTCTACGTCAAAGGCAAGTCCGTCAATAGGCCAATAACTGCCTTGCCGCGGATGCGATCTTATCGACCGATGGCAGCATTGCCATCTCGAGTGGAGGACTGAAAGGAACAGGCACATCGAGTGACGCCACTCGCGTAACCGGCGCGTCAAGATACTCAAACGCTTCCTGCGCGATGAGCGCCGCGACCTCCGCCCCGAAGCCCGCTGTGATGTTGGCCTCGTGAATGATCAGTGCTTTGCCCGTCTTCTTCACGCTCTCAAGCACAGTCTCTCGATCCAACGGCACGAGCGAGCGGAGATCAATCACCTCGACCGAAGCGCCTTCCTTTTCAAGCGTCCTTGCCACCTCAACGCAGAGGTGAACTGCCGCGCCGTAGCTGATGATTGAAAGATCGGCGCCAATCGTGCGCAACGCCGCGATGCCGATCGGAACTACGTAGTCGCCGTCGGGCACCTCTTCGCGATAGTGGCGATAAAGAAACTTGTTCTCGAGATAGACGACCGGGTTGTTGTCGCGAATCGCGGCTGTCAACAACCCCTTCGCGTCTTTCGCAGTCGAAGGCAGCACGACTTTGAGTCCCGGCGTGTGAGCAAACCAGGCTTCGGGGTTCTGCGAGTGATAAGGCCCGGCGTGAATCCCGCCGCCGGTTGGTCCACGAAAGACTATCGGCATAGGAATGCCCCAGCGGTAATAGCACTTCGCGGCGTAGTTCACGATCTGATCAAACGCGCACGCGATGAAGTCGATAAACTGAAACTCGACGACCGGTCGCAAACCAACGGTCGCCGCCGCGCACGCCGCCCCCACGAAGCCCGATTCCGAGATCGGCGTGTCGATGACGCGGTCGGGACCGAATTCTTCGAGAAAGCCTTGAGTGATCTTGAACGCGCCGCCGAACACACCGATGTCCTCGCCGAGCACAAAAACGCTCGGGTCGCGCCGCATCTCGTCGCGAAGGGCGATGCTTATGGCTTGGAGGTAGGTGATCTGCGGCATTTATTTGCTGGTTCGTCTGCGGCCTCGCCATAGAAGTCGTATTACAACCGATATGCTGAATATCAGCAGCAATGCGCTTAGTCGTATCTGGGCTGGTGCATCCATCGCGTAGCCGATTCCGTCAATTTCGAAAAAGAAGTTACCGACAATGAGAATGTAGATAAGCGAAAGGCATACCGCGAACAGTACTAGAATCGCTGTATTAATCACCGCCTGTAATAACCTTTCGAGCATGATGATTGCACTCGACTACCAGTCCGCGCTAGAAGGGACCGTTACATCAAAACGAATGCCGCTTCAAGGGCTGCATTCCGTAGATGAACCTGTACAATGGTTCCTTCTCCAGCAGGTCTTCGATTTTAGCTTTCATCTGCTTCTTGTCAGATCGCGCGTAGTAGTGATCGAAGAAAGACCAGCCCTGATCTTTTCTACCCGCAAGTAAGTAGCGAAGACATACATCCAACCTTGGGGAGAGGTATGCGCCACCGTCGATCACTTCTGGTCTTTCGTTAGGGTCCAATCGCGAGATGGCCTCATCGATACCAGCAAGCCCATAATCGTAGTTCTGGTTCGCCGGGAGGTACCTTCTCGCTCCGGAATCGTATCGGAACACAACCCCGGGAAGGGGAGTCACTGAGGGCGACATATCTTCAAACATGTAGAACGCGGGGAGTTCAAGGATGATCTCGCTAGTCCCATCCGTGTCGAGGTCATCTATCCAGACCTCCTCCCTTCCCGCATCCCAATCGAAGCTGTCGAACAGAACCCTAGGGCGCGAAGAAGAGAGATCGACAATCCAGTGCCTCCCGCCGCGGGGGCGCGTCTGTGATACAACAAGCTGCTTTGACTCTGACTGAAAAAGTGAAGCAAGTCCAAACTCTATCGCTGCCAGCCCTCCCTGACTGATTCCCTCAAAAATCGCGAGGACCCGCCCGTTCTTCTTCAGCGCCGCGCAAGGCTCGAGGTATTTCTCACCTATGTATTCGTTCTTCAACCACTTCTTGATCTTAGTGACCTCATATCCATTGTAAGACAACGAGTCGCCATCAACGAAAGAGTCATGAAACGATCTCCTCTCCTGCCATACGGGTTCCGTCGCAGGATTTGGCGAAGCGACACTGTTAGCTGAAGGATCGGGAGCCCCAGAACGCCGGGAGCAACCTCCACACGACGGGATTGACGCGAACACTATCGCCACCAGCAGCAACTTCACTGAGGCCCTCCTCTAGAAGTGTCCTTTGCCCAATCGAGCCTGTGCCTCCATCAATGTCGGGATCGCAGGAGTCTCGATTGGTTCGAAGTTGTTTCTTCGATCTTCGGGCTTCGGATCGTGCGGAGAAGGTGCGAAGAGTCGATCAGTCACCGTTTCCGGCTTCGGAAACGGCAGCGACTCCGCATACTCGACGGCTGCATCGATTCTCTGAACACAGTCATCATCTACACGCTTCAACTCTGCTTCGTCGATCGCCGCGCGGTCGGTCAACCACCTTCGATACATCGAGACCGGGTCACGCGCTTCCCAAAACTCTCGAAGCTCTTTCGACACATAAGCCATATCGTCGTGCTCGCCGTGGCCGCGCCGTCGAAAGGTCTTGAATTCGATCAGCGCCGGACCGTTGCCGCTTCGGGCGTGCTCGATCCCGCGCCGCGCCGCCGCGATCACCGTGAACAAGTCGTTGCCGAATGCGGTCTCCGCGTAGATTCCGAAAGCGGCTGCGCGATCGGCGACGTTCTCAACAGGCATTTGCAACTGAAGCGGCGTCGAGTAGGCAAACTGATTCACCTCGCAGATGATCACCAGCGGCAGCTTGTGAATCGCTGCGAAGTTCACGCCTTCGTAGAAATCGCCCGGGCTGGTCGCGCCGTCTCCGGTGAAGCACAGACACACGTTCGCCTGACGCCGCATCTTGAACGCCAGCGCGTAGCCTGCGCCTGCCGGAATCCATGAGGCCATCGAGCCGTTGTGATAAGGGAAGATGCCGTACTCTTTGAGATCAGCCAGGAACAACCCAAGCTCGCGTCCGTTTGAAGGCGGCTGGTCTTTCCCAAACCAGCGAGCCAGGACGTGCTCGGGTTGGACGCCTCGATAAAACCACGCTGAGAGATTGCGCGCGACGGTTGAAAACAGATCGCCCTCTTGAAGCAAGCTGACGCTTCCAACCGAAGTCGCTTCCTGCCCCATGCCCAGATAAACCGCGCCGAAGATCTTGCCTTGCCGGTAAAGCGCCGCGAGCCTTTCTTCAAATGTTCGCGCGAGCCTCATCGCTGAGTACATCTTCAGAAGTTGTTCGCGGGTGAACGCAAGCTCGCGCGGGTCGGCCTGGATTTCACTGGGATAATCAGGCAGCTCGATTTGTGGCCATGTCTGCGCCATTTAGTGGGTGACCGGTCCTCGTGTGGGGTCTTCGATGTACACGCCAAGTTGCAGGCTTGCCAAAACGTCATCCCAAACCGGCGCGCAGCGAGCTCGATCGTCTTCCCAGAACTCCATGGTGATCAGCGGCTGAAGGCCGGACCCGCGGCCGAGGCACATGCGCGACCGGCAATCCCGCTGCTGAGCCGGATCGATGAAGGCGAGCTCCACCCACACGAGTTCCATATCCTCGCGTTTCACCTGATGGGTCTCGCTCGTCGAGTAGATTGGACGCGTATCGCCCTCTAACGCCACCTTGAGCATTTCCGAAACGGGCAACCCACTCAAGTCAACGGGCGGTAGCCGCATGTACGAGACGGCCATGCAGCAATCGTCATCCGGAGGTTGCTTGTCGTAGAACTTGATCGAATCATCGTCGGGTATGACCACCCAGTCTTCGGGAAATTCCAGGCGCAGGGCGCCGCGATCGGCTACAAATATTCGCTTGCCGGGCTTGTGTCTCCACCCGTGAGTCTTCTTGAGCTCGAGTTCTTCTTTGTCCCAGTTTGCCATAAGTAATTCGGCGCAGATCATCGGCGCAAGTCAGCGTCACCTCATTTGGCGAAGGTCAACGGGTGATTCTCCCGCGCTTACTTGCTGCCACCCTTCGGTGCGAATGAAGTCACCACTCCCGCGGAGGTCAGCGCTCGCCGCATCTCCTCGGGTATGGGCGCGGACTTGAGCGTGCCGTCTTCATTGATGCGAGCGTAGACGCGAGTCGCAGTGCCTTCGGTTACAGGCGCGCCGGTCAGGGTGAGCTTCGCGCTGCAGTCCCAGTGCAAGCTGCGCTCTCTCATTTCCGTGAGCACCAGCTTGAGCGTGACGCGATCGCCGTAGGCCGCCGGCCCGATGAAGCGAAAGTGAATCTCGCCCATCACGAACGTCGTGCGGTCGTCCTGGATCATCTTGTCGATAGGATAGCCAAGCGTGCGAAACAACTCGTGCTCGGTGTCGTTGAACCACGCGAGCATCCGTGGGTAATAGACCAGACCGAAGGGGTCCGACTCGCCCCAGTTGACCGATATTTCGCGCCAATACATCATGCAATCAACGCCCGTCGCGGCGGAACCAAGCGCCGCTTGCCATCGTCGCTCATCGTGATTTCCGGCTCATCCAGATTCACTCGATCCCACAGCTTGCACGTCACCTGCTTATGCATCTGATCGAGGCCCTCACAATAGTTCGTGAACACGCATCGCCGGACCTCATCTCCCCGGCCGAGCCGTATCTTCAAGAACCAATCCGGGTCCGCAAGCGATTGCCGCGCGGCGGCTATGATATCAGCTTCACCGTTGCGAAGAATAGCTTCAGCTTGATCGAAAGTGGCAATCCCACCCGATGTGACCACCGGCGTGGCGAGGCCCGCTTCGTTCACCGCTCGCTTGATCGCCGCCGCGAGCGGCACGTTGCGCCCGAAGGGCCCGCGTTCGTCCGACAGCACCGTCGGCATGCACTCGTAGCCGCTGCGCCCGGTGTAGGGATAAACCGCGTGGCCGACCTTCGGCTGCTTCGCATCATCAAACTTTCCGCCTTTCGAGACTGACAGATAGTCGAAGCCCGCGCGCGCAAACTCGACGCCGAAGTAAACCGCATCTTCAAGATCGCTCCCGCCCTCGATCGCTTCATCGCCGAGGAACCTTACACCAACCGCGTAGTCCCGCCCGACTCGCTCGCGCACCGCGCGGTAGACTTCGAGCGGCAATCGCACGCGATTCTCCCGCGCTCCGCCGTAGCCATCGGGGCGATTGTTCTTCGCGCTCAGAAACGACGCCATCGTGTACGCGTGCGCGAAGTGAAGCTCAACCCCATCAAACCCAGCTTCTCGCGCTCGCACTGAGGCGGCTGCGAAAATCTCTGGTAAGACTCGGGGCAGATCACGGATGTGAGGCAAATCCATGTCCGTGACTCGCTCGCGATAACCGAAACGCAGCGACTCGAGCTCGCGTTCGTCGAGCACCCGGTCCAACAACTCATCCGGCGCGTCGTTCAGGTAGGCGCGAATGTCTGCCTCACCCGCTTCAAGCCAGTTTGTATTGGAAGTCGCTTCAGCAAGCGCCTCACGATGACGCCGCTTCAGCTCGAAGAATCGAGCAAAGTATTTGTCCTTCGGCGGGCGGCGCTTTACTGAAAGAAAGTCGATGATCTGGATGAACAGTCGCGTGTGGCCGGCGCTCTCGCGTTTCACCGTTTCGACCAGGTTGCGCAATCCGGGAATGAAGCGATCGTGCCCGATCCGAAGCAGCGGCCCGCTTGCGATATCGCGAACGCCGGTCGCTTCGACGACGATTGCCCCCGGGCGGCCTGAGGCGAAGCGGCCGTACCATTCGATGATGTTTGGCGTTACGAACCCGTCTTCGGTGGCTCGCCAGGGGACCATTGCAGGAACCCAGGTGCGGTTTTCAAGCTTGACCGAGCCGGCGTCGACTTGCGTGAAGAGCAAGGACCGGCCCGCTTCTTCCGCAGTGGGCCAGCGCGTTTCGGGAATCGCGTGCCTCACTGGATTCTCCGGATGCCACATAGCTTTGAGCTGAACGGATCAGAAGTCAGAAGTCAGAGATCAGAGGTCAGAGGTCCGAACAGATCCTTATCCCTGCTTCCGATGCCTTGCTTCTGACTTCTGACCTCTGACTCCTGACTTCTGACCTCTGACTCCTGACTTCTGCCCTCTGACTCCTGACTTCTGACCTCTGACTTCTGACCTCTGACTTCTGACTTCTGACTTCTGCCCCCTGACTCCTGACTTCTGACCTCTGACTCCTGACTTCTGACCTCTGACTTCTGACCTCTGACTTCTGACCTCTGACTTCTGACCTCGGCCCTCTGACTTCTGACCTCGGCCCTCTGACTTCTGACTTCTGACTTCTGACTTCTGACTTCTGACCTCTGACTTCTGACCTCGGCCCTCTGACTTCTGACTTCTGACTTCTGACCTCCGACTTCTGACCTCTGACTTCTGACCTCTGACTTCTGACTTCTGACCTCGGCCCTCTGTTTCCGCCTTCCACTCATCGTAAGCCGCGATGAATTCGGGGTCGCGTTGCTTCAAGTTCTCGTAGTCGATCTTCTTGCTCCGAGTCATCAGCTTGTAAGCGAGAGGTATCGGATCCAGGTGCAAGTCCTTGTGAGCGTTTTCAAACAAGAGCAGGCTTGCATAAGCGGCGTCTTGATACTCATCGACGATTGGCTTTCTGAGTTTTTGAAACTCGGCGAGGCTTTGTTCAACATCGTTGCTCGCTTTGAAACACTTCGCCAGCGCAATCGAGTCCTCGACCGCGAGCTTTGTGCCCGAGCCGATCGAAAAGTGGGCCGTGTGCAACGCGTCGCCAAGCAGCACGATGTTCTTGTGATGCCAGCGCTTGCTCTTCACCAGCGGAAAGTTGAGCCAGCGCACAAAGTTGTTGGTTAGCAGCGGGTGCCCGCCCAGATCGGGCTCGAATACTTCCGCGAGGTACTGACAGGTTTCCGGATCGGACTTCCAGTCAAAGCGAGCGCTCCGCCAGGTAGCGTCGCTGCACTCGACGATGAAAGTGCTGGTCGTGTCGTTGAACTTGTACGCGTGCGCGGTGAACAGCCCGGCTTCGTGCTCGCGGAAGATCAGCGTCAACCCTTGAAACAACTGACGAGTGCCAAGCCAGATGTACCGGTTCTTTCTCAGATCAAGCGACGGTTGAAACTCCGTGCTGAAAGCTCCCCTGACGAAGCTGTTAGCGCCATCAGCCCCAACCAGCAAATCGTAGGGCGGGAGTTCGGTCAGGTCGGTAACGTTAGTGTCGAATCGCAAATCGACGCCGAGGTCGAGGCATCGCTTTTGTAAGATATTCAGAAACGCCAGACGGCCGATGCCCGAAAACTTGTTGCCGCGAATGGTCACCTTCTGGTTTTTGTGAACGACATCGACGTTGTCCCATCGCTGACATGCTTTGGTGATCGCTGCAAAGGACTTCTTGTCGTTGTCCTTGAGGTACGAGAACGTCTGATCCGAAAAGACTATGCCCCAGCCGAAAGTATCGTTTGGCCCGTCGCGTTCGAGGAGGGTGATCTCGTGCGTCCGGTCGAGCTTTTTCATCAGGATAGCAAAGTACAGTCCCGATGGCCCGCCGCCGATGATGGTTATTTTCATTATGCCCTTATGTGGACGGCCCTCCGCAGCCGCCCGCTAATCGTCAAGGCGTCTCAATTGCGAAAACGTGAGCGGCTACGGAGAACCACCCTTAACAAGCTCACTGAGGTATTATCGCGAATGCATTCGCTGCTGCGCCAGTCGCGCCTCTGATTCTGGGCGGGTTTAGAATGAGAGCGAACTCGTAGACCTTCAGTTCGGCAAGAGCCCTCGCCAGCTCTTCGAGATTCAAGTTCTCGACTATATAGATCCCGTTGTCGGCAATCAGAATACGGTGGCAAGGAAATATCGTACCTTTCTCGGGCACTACTTCAAAGCTCATCTGGTCATCGCCCGCTAGAAATATCCTCTTGCTCGCGAGCCATCGGGCCGCGCCTTCGCCCGGACCCGGTCTGAATCCCGAGTACTTTGCCCGATCGGCTTCAAAGAACTTGCCGTATCCGGTCCTGATCAGCACGGAATCGCCAGGCTGTATTTCAACGCCTTCGGCTTTGGCAGTCGCCTCCAGATCCGCGGCAGTTATCTCCTGGCCGGGCGCGAGCGCGTCTACGTTTTTGAAGCGCGCGACGTCGAGCAGCACAGCGCGATTGATAAACCGCTCCTTCGGATACGCTTCGATCCCGAGAGTGACGAGGCCCGTAGCGCCCTCGCTGGCGGCGGCATCCGCCCCGCCGAACAGTTTCAGGTTGTCCGAGATGTGCCCGAGGGCGTCGATGTTGGGCGAGCCGTGTTGCCCGCTGAAAAACATCATGTCAGCGGCGAAGGCGATTCCCCCGGGTATCATTCCACTCGTTTGTTTGTGGCTCGTCTGCAATCCGATTGTGAACGGCGGATTCAACCCCAACAGCGGCGAGTTGCGATCCCAGATGAAATTCAACTCAATCACCCGAGCCGACTTGAGCGAGCTGATCAAGCTCGCCGTTGCCCTTTTCTTATCTTGCTGCGCTAGGATTGCCGACGGTAAACAGGCGGCTACAAGAATCACGACAAGGACCGAATTGACTTTTCTCTTCATGAGCTACCTCTCTAAGGAAGTCGACACATCTCGCAAGCGTCACGTGAGTCGCTCGCCGCGCGTTTCACGTGCAAACAAAAGAACGAAAATGCCTAGCACGTAGATCAAACTCACGGCGCTCGCTGCCTTTGCATATGAACCAAAGAATCCCACAAGCGCGCCGGTCAGGAGCACGCCGCCAGCCGTCACGATTCGGCCGAGATTGTAGCAGAAGCCAACCCCCGTCGTTCGCACGCGAGTTGGAAACAGCTCCGGAAGATAAATCGGAAAGCCGCTCGTTATTCCGAGCGTGAAGAAGCCGACCAGCGGGAGCAAGATGAAGGTCTGCGTCATGCCGCGGGCCATCAGGAAAGTCACCGGAAACAGAATCACACCACCGGCAAAGAAACATAGAAATGCCGCGCGCCTCCCGAAGCGATCCGCGAGCGGTCCGAATCCCAGGTACCCAAACAGCGAGCCCCCGTTCAGCAGCATCACCGCGTAGGTCGCATACCTGTTCTGATCGGCAACGCTCAACCCTTCGCGTGCGCCGACCTCGCGGATCACCGACGGTATCCACATCGTCGCGCCCCACAACGCCAGCAACACGGTGAACGCAAGCGCCGAAGCCACAAGAGTGTCGCGGCGAAGCTTGGGACTGAACAGTTGCTTCAGCGTGAATGCGTCAAGCTCCGTCGCCTTGTGCCGTCCTTCCGCTTTGGCGAGCACCCGTCGATCACGGACCTCGACCCAACGATCAGGCTCTTTAACCATCAAGCGAATGAACAGCACAAAGATGGCAGGCACTGCGCCAACCAGATAGACATAACGCCATGATCGGACGTCTACGATGCGAGTGATCAACGCAGCGAAGAAGTAGCCAAATGCAGCGGCCGATTGAAGCATCGCCCCTGCCTTAGCCCGAAGGTGGTCAGGCCACACCTCGGCCACCAAAGCGGCTCCTGCAGCCCATTCCCCGCCCAGGCCTAGACCGGTGATGAACCGGCAGGCCGCCAACTGCTCCCAACTGTGCGCGGCGGCCGACAGACCGGTGAACAGCGAGTAAATCAAGATCGTCGCCGCCAGCGCTTTCGTTCGCCCGATGTAGTCGGCAATTATTCCGAAGCCGATTCCGCCCATCGCCCAGCCCAGCAGCATCACCGAAAACACCACGCTGCTGTAGAACCCGATCGCCGCGTCCGTTGCACCCGGTCCCATCAGCTCGGTCATCGACGGTTTCTGAACGAGAGAGAACAACGTACCGTCCATGCTGTCAAAAACCCAGCCGAGCCACGCGACTAGCAACACCATCCACTGATAACGAGTGACTTCAGCCGACCATGCGAACATCGACCCGCGAGACTCTACTGCTTTTGATTGATCTGGAGAATGATCGACGAGCGGGGTTGGGCCGTCTGTCATGTCGAGCGAGGCGCCTTTCAATGCGTGATGAGAAGCAGCGGGATTATAGCGATTAGGGACGCTTCAAGGTCGGCTGCTTCTTCCCGGACAACCGGCGGTTCTTGGCTGCGGACTCCTGAATTCTTGCCGGGTCGTATCTGATCAACGCCACGTCCGGTGCATTGGGCGCGAGCCGCAGGTAAGTATCGAACTCCGCCGCGGCCCTGGAGTATTGCCGCGTCGCTTCATAAATCAGCCCGAGTTCGACATGCACCGACGCGAATGCAGGCACGATGCGAATCAAATTCAGCGCCGCTGCTTCTGCGTCGGGGTAGCGGCTGCGTTCGCGATAGAGCTTGACCAGCCACCAGGACGCATACGGATCGCGCGGGTCAAGCCGAACCGCGGCTTCAAACTCCCCTTCAGCGCGATCCATCTTGCCGCGCGCGTAATATTGCATTCCCAGATGAAGTCGCGGGAACGACCACTGAGGCGCAAGCTCCGCAGCGCGCTTGAAAGCCTCGACCGCTCTTTCGTTATCGTTCTGTTTCTCGTAAGCGACTCCCAGCGCGTTGTAGCAATGGCCTGCCCTGGCATCCAGAGATATTGCCTTGTTGAGCGCCGCGATCGCCTCCTGGTTTTTTCCTTCGTCGATCGCTACTCGGGCTTCGCAGAAGAGCTGCTTCGTTTCGAGCTGCGCATCGCTCGGGTTCAGAGTTCGCAAACATCTGAAGGCGTCGGCGCCGCGGCGAAAGTCGGAAGCCTTTAGTTGTAGCACCGAAGATCTTATGTAGGCGTTGATCGCCTGTTGCCCGATTTCTGCGAGCGAACCCGTCAGGCTGATCTCGATACTCGCGCGTTGCGGTTCCGCCGGCGTTTCGCGAACAAGCTGCTTGTACAACGGCCACGCGCCGCCGGGTTCCAGCACCTGGTTGCGCGACGCAGCTTCCTTGATCCGCGCGACTAGCGGAGAGCTATTGCTTGGAGGAGCCGATTCCGCGGGCCGGTTGATCAGCGCGCCCAGCCTGGGGCCCTTGGATGCCGGTACCCCGGATTTCAACTCGAGGACCGTCGTGGCTGCAACCAGCGAAACCGTTTGCTTAAAAGATTCCGCGTTGGGTGGATCAACCGAGACTTCGTGACGGTCGGGGCTCAGGTCTTCGATCACCAGCACGCCGTTTGGTCTGATCCTACCGCGATACGCGTTATCGACGTAGACCTCGCTGCCGGCGGTACCTCGTACTTCGAGCGCGCACGTCCGGATTGGATTGGCGGCGTCGGAGGCGTCACGCGGCTTCTCTGTTCCAAGCACTGAGAGCGGCATCCTCGGATCGACGCTGCCGGCAAACCGCGGATGCTGAAGCGCTCGCGTTTCCTCGGGCACAACCTCCGAAAGGTAGTCGAGCAACTCGCCGACGCGAACAAATCCGTCTTTGTCGCGGTCGCCTTTGCCCTTCAAGCCTTCAAGCAAGAAGTGAGTGAACGCACCATGGCCTCCGCCCCAGCGGCTGTCTTCATAACTCTGCTCGTTCGCGCGCGATGCCAGTAAGCGGAAGACTCCGGCGCCGCTCTTCCCAACCTCGTCGAGATAGGTGGTGATGAGCGCCCGCTCGGTCGTGCCGCGTGAAGCCCAGCCGAGCTGACCGGCGTGACAGGCATCGGCCATCAGGACGACGATTCGCGCCCGAAGCCGCTGAGTGATGATTCGATCGAGCTCCGCCACCTGCAGCGCGGTAGCATAGAGGTTTTGCGGATCGGAATCGTGCGCCAGCAAGTAGCCATCGTTGTCGCTTTCGACTACGCCATGCCCCGCGAAGAAGATGTAAATGACATCGTCAGGTTCCGCGCTTCGGACCAGCCAGGTGCCAATCGCGCTTCGAATAGCGGAAACGGTCGCGTCCTGATTCAACAGCAGCTTGATGTGATTTGACGGGAACCCGCCGCCGCGGGGGCTGCGAAGGAACCCGGCCAGCTCTTCGGCGTCGCGATGCGCGAAGCGAAGCTGGCCTTCAGGCGGCACGTTCTTATAACTCGAGATCCCGATGATGACGGCCCAGAGTTGGCCCTTTCCGTCCGGGGCCAGACCGCTCGCGACCTGTCGCACGTTGAGCCCGCGGTCGCCTTGCGCAGGCGCCGGCTTGCTTTGGAAAGCAAAGACCTGCGCCAACATGATAGCGGCGAGAATCAATGCGAAGAGAACACGGCGTGTCATTGGGGTACTCCCGCCGAAGGCTATGGTCAGGATTGAGAATTAGCGCCTCAGCTAAGGTCTTTTATAACTAGAGCTGTTTGCATGTCAACTAACGATGATTTCTCCGGAGGAGGTCCGTCCACATGAAATTGCCACATTCCGGTTGAGCCTGCTCTCGAAGCACAGTATCATCCGTTTGTGATACGTCGGCTCTACATTCATAACTTCCGGTGCCTTGAAAACTTCACGCTGCCAATCGCCGGCCTCTCGTCGGTCCTGCTAATTGGAAAAAACGGCTCAGGCAAGACAACTGTTGGGTTTGCGCTCGAGATTCTGCAGAGCATCGCACGAGGTACGAACCAGGTAGGCGACCTTGTGACGCGAAAGGATTTCGCTCGCGGACGCACAGACGCGCCAATGAGATTTGAAATTGAGGTCGAGTTGGAGGGCAAGGTCTACGAGTACGTTATCGCTTTTGAGTTTTGGAAGGGGTTAAGCGTACTGGCGGTATTGGAAGAGAAGCTCTCGGTTGGCGGCGAGCCCATCTACAACCGAGGATCTCTTACAACTATCCAGGATATTGACGTGCTCTCTATTGACCGGCAGCTGGTGGCTCTGCCGATAATTCAGGACTCGCTGGAAGATCCGTTGTCCATTTTCAAGCGGTGGCTCGCTCAAATGCTGATCCTTCGGCCGATACCGAGCTTGATTCTGGGAGAGTCCAACAAAGAGACGCTCCAGCCGAATATTCAGGTCAATGACTTTGCAGCATGGTTTTCAGGGCTGCTGGCTCACGCTCCGGCTGCATACAATGACATCTACGCTCATCTCAAGCAGGTGATGCCCGATCTGAAGGACATCAAGAATCCGGCGACGGGCACAGACTGGCGGAGCCTTGTCGTCCAGTTCTCCAACGACTTGGGAACCCTGAACCTTCCCTTCGGAGATCTGTCGGACGGTGAGAAATGTTTTATGATATGTGCCGTGGTGCTTGCCGCGAACAATGCCTATGGCCCGCTTCTTTGTTTCTGGGATGAACCCGACAATTATCTTGCTTTGGACGAGGTCGGGGACTTTGTAGTGGCACTTCGAAGGGCGTTCCAATCTGGCGGCCAGTTCATCGCGACTTCGCACAATGACGAAGCGATCCCGCGGTTTTCAGACGAGAACACATTCCTTCTCCACAGAAGAAACCACCTCGAACCCACGATCGTCCGCCCGGTCAGTGAACTTCAAATCCACGGCGATCTCGTCAGCGCGCTGGCGCGCGGCGACGTGGAACCTAATGCGGCTACTGTCCCTGGTGAGGCGATTGATCCGTTCCCGAACAAGATTAAGTACGAAGACGGATCTGTACTCAATATGCCAATCAGTCACTACGAGAATCGGACTGAAGCGAAGATCAAACAGGACTTGATCGACGCCAAGAACGAGCCGGAAGTAATCGAGCCACATATGGACTTGATTCGCGAAGCGCTTACTTTTTACGGGACTAAGTTCGCGGACGAGTCGAAAAAACCCGAACCTACCTAAGCAGCGGCTCACGAGACTCGGAAGGTAAATGAGCATGAACACGTATGAGCCGCACGTCTTTGTGCTTCCCGAAGATGACGCCAACCGTCAACTAGCAGACGGCTTCCGATTGGAGGTTGACAGGTTTCAGCAGATGCGGGTGCTCAGGGTGGCGCGCGGTTGGAGAAGGGGATTGGAGCTATTCAAGTCACTGCACGTCGCTGAAATGGATCGTAATTCCAAACGATTCATGGTTCTACTGCTCGACTTCGACGATCAACCTGAGCGGCTTGATTTGGTCAAAGCTGACATTCCACCCGGCTTGGCTGACCGAGTCTTTGTCCTCGGCGCACGTACCGAACCCGAAGATCTCAAGAAAGCCAAACTCGGCTCTTACGAAGCCATCGGTTTAGCGATGGCCAAGGATTGCCGCGAAGAAACTGGTACGATTTGGGCGCACCCTCTCCTTCAACACAACGCAAGCGAGCTTGCTCGTTTACGCGAGTACGTTCGGCCGATCTTGTTCTAGTCCAGTCGAGCCACGCCCTCTTTCTCCTCTCTCTCCGAAACGCCGACGCGCCGCATTGCAGGATGGCGAATCCACAGCAGGTAAGTCTAAGTCGGCTAACCGGAAATCGACGCACCGCCTTATTCCCGCAGACACCGCCCCACCTTGCTGTTTGCGAGCTCGCTTTGCTACGATGCGCCCCAACAGTGGAAACCCCACTGCACCACATCATCGTCGAGAGGACCCAAACATGAAACGGCTTATTTCGACCAGCGTTATTGTCCTGACAATTTCACTTGCCCTGATTCTGAGCGCGACCGTGATCGCTGGCAGCCCGCAACAGAATGGCGCGGCTGGCGCGACCACCACGTCGGTTAAACCCGGGCGCGATCCTAATCAACCAATCGACGAGGAATACACGAAAAAGATCAGAGAGTACACCACCGAGAAGTTCTTCAGCTCGCCGCTAGTCGATTACCTCCCGGCCTCCAAGACCGTGCCCACTCCAAAAGTCGTGCTCGGCGACGTAGCCGGAGCGCCAGGCAAGCTGCCCTACTCGCACGAGGTCTACAAGTACATGCGCTTGCTCGAGAAGGCCAGCCCGCGAGTGAAGGTCTTTTCGATCGGCACAACCGAAGAAGGCCGCGAGATGATCGCCGTAGCCGTCACCTCGGAAGCCAACATGTCGAAGCTCGAAGAGAATCGCGCGCGTCTCGCCAAGCTCGCCGATCCTCGCACGATCAACATGGACGATGCCGAAGCCGACAATCTGGTCGCAGCCGCAACCCCGATCTATTACATCACCGGCACGATTCACTCACCGGAGACTGGAGCGCCCACCGCGTTGATGGAGCTGGCGTATCGGCTCGCCGTCGATGAGAGCCCCTACGTCAAAGCGATCCGCGACGGTGTCATAACGCTCATTACTCCGATAGTCGAAGTCGACGGCCGCGACCGCCAGGTTGATATATACAACTGGCATCTCGCTCATCCGAATCAGAACTGGCCCCCTCTGGTTTACTGGGGACACTACGTCGCGCACGACAACAACCGCGACGCGATGGGCATGACGCTCAAGCTGACTCAAAACGTGGGCAAGACCTTCATCGCGTGGAAGGCCCAGGTTCTTCACGATCTGCACGAGTCTGTGCCTTATCTGTATGACAACACCGTGGGCGCTGAGCCTTACAACGCGTGGCTCGACCCGATCCTCACCGACGAGTGGCAGTTGATGGGATGGAACAACGTCTCTGAGATGACCAAGCTCGGCATGCCCGGCGTGTTCACGCACGGCAACTTCGACACCTGGTCGCCGGGCTATCTGATGTTCTTCGGCGCGACTCACAACGGCATCAGCCGCCTGTACGAAACGTTCGGCAACGGCGGTGCCGACACAGTCGAGCGGACACTGTCGCCGCAAGAGTACTCGCGAACCTGGTACAAACAGAACCCGCCGCTTCCAAAAGCCAAATGGTCGCAACGCAACAACAACAACTACGAGCAGACAGGACTGCTGACCGCGCTTTCGTATTTCAACGCCAACAGCAAGCTCTTCCTGCATAACTTCTACTTGAAGAGCAAACGCTCGATCCTAAAGCCGAAGACGGAAGGGCCGGCGGCGTATGTGTTTCCCAGCGACGATCCGAGACCGGGCGGGCAGGCCGAGCTGCTCAGGACGCTTCAGCTTCAGGGTTGTGAGATATCTCGCGCGACCGCGGCGTTCTCGGTCACCGTCAAAAAGAAGAAGGCTCAGCCACCGGCCGGAAACCGGAACGCCGCCGCGGCAGCACCAGATCAGAAACCGGCAGACGATCCGAAGAAGCCCGAGCCTACAACCGAGACTCGCCAGTTCCCTGCCGGCAGCTACGTCATCCGGATGGACCAGCCTTATAGCCGCATCGCAGATATGCTGCTGGACCATCAATACTGGAGCCCGAACGATCCGCAAAAGAGCATTTACGACGACACCGCGTGGACCTTTGGTGAGCTTGGCAACGTCCAGGTCGTGCGAGTCACCGACGAAAAAGTGCTTGACGCCGCGATGGAGCGGGTCAACGGCGACGTGCGCGCTCCGGGCGGAATCAAAGGGAGCGGCTCGGTTTACGTCGTGAATCACAACACCGACAACGCGCTGGCGACGCTGCGTTATCGCTTCAAGGAAGCGACGATGGAAGCCGTCGAGGAGCCATTTGAAACCGCAGGCCAGAAGTTCAATCGCGGCTCCTTCATCATTCGCAACGTGAACGCGGCCGAACTCGAGCGCGCGGCTTCAGAGCTCGGCTTGAAGATTCTCGCAGTCGATTCCGCGCCCTCGGTGAAGACTCACGCGATCAGAGCCGCGCGCATCGCAATGATGCACACGTGGCTGAGCACGCAAGACGAAGGTTGGTGGCGGCTGGCGCTCGACAACGTAAAGGTGCCCTTCGATTACATCAGCACACAAGACGTCGCCAAGGACAACAACCTGAAGGCGAAGTACGATGTAATCCTCTTCGCGCCGGTCGGACGCGGCAACCCGATGGCGATCATCGAAGGCATGCCGATGTGGGGAAACCCTCTGCCGTGGAAGGTCACGGCCGAGACTCCCAACCTGGGCAAGACCGATGAGACCGACGATATGCGGCCCGGGCTAGGCTGGTCAGGCGTCGCGAACTTGAAGAACTTCGTTCAGAACGGCGGGCTTTTGATCAGCGTGACGGATACTGCGAACTTTGCGGTTTCGATGGGATTCACTCCCGGGGTTTCGATTACGCCTGCCCAGCGGTTTAAAGCCACGGGCAGCATCTTGCGCTCGAAGTTTGTCGACTCGGCGAGTCCCATCGCATACGGCTACGGCGACGGGCTTTCGATCTACACGTATGAGGGACCGATCTTCAACGTTAGCAACATGGTTGGCGGAGGCCGCGGCCGCCGGCGCTCACCTGAAGACCGCGAACGTGCTACGGGGCGAGGCACGGCTGACGATCCCGACACCCCACAAGGAAGACCGGTCGCAGAGGCGCCCGAAGAGCCTCGCGCAGAAACCTGGCAAGCGGTTCCGATACAAGACGAACAGCGGCGCAACGGCATTAACATCATTCCTCCGCAATACCGCCCGCGAGTGGTGCTCAGGTACGGCGATGCTCGCGACTTACTTGTCTCCGGACTTTTGGATGGCGGCGCCGAGATAGCTCAACACGCGGCGGTGATCGATGTGCCGGTCGGAAGAGGTCACGTGGTAGTGTTCTCGAACAATCCGATCTGGCGAGGCGAAACTCAGGGGAGCTACTTCCTGGTGCTCAATGCGATTTTGAACTTTGACAGTTTGAATGCAGGGAGGAAGCTTGATGAGAAGTAGCCTGTAATCGCCGCGTAGCAGAGTCCTTAACAAGAGGCGAAGCGTCGGGTCGATGAATTCCGCGAGAAGATGGCGTCTCCTTAGGCGGCGGAGCGCGGCTTATCGAAGAAGTCATTGAGCCGCGATTTACGCGTCCCAAGCTGATCCACGCGCTCGAACTGCTCGAGACCAAACCCGATCAGAACCCTCCAAAGAAGCACGGGAACATACCTCTGTGATCACCTCAATCGCATCGTCGGGTCACCCAACAAAATCCAAGTCCGGCGAACATCCCCGTCACTGACTGCGGCTTTCGCTCGCCTGATAGCGTCGCCCAGCGCTATTCCCTTATTTGCAAACACCTGCCGGTAGAACTCCCGGTTCATCGATGCTTGCTCATCGGGCATCGTCATACCCGAAGAAGCCCATACCGCTACCGCCCCTCCCGGAGATTTCATTAGCGCTTCCGCCAAACTGCTCAAAGCCGGATCGTCGAAATACCCGTTGAGGCAGGTCATCATCACAAACACCGCTAGATGATTCTGATTTGTGAACAGCGCTGCGTCCGCATTAGTCAGCAGATCGGCTCTCCACTGGTTCACGTTGCCATGACCGGTGTAGTTGACGATCTTCTGCCCACGGTTGATCGCATCTATCAACGCCGCCTTTGCCTGGCTTCCCATTCGGCCTCGAGCAATCTCGACTACCCTTATATCGCCTGGCACCAGCGCTCGTAGCTGTGAGTTTGCACCTTCAAAGTCGTATCCATCGTTGGCGTCTGCTACCAGCGTTAACTCGGCTGCTGGGCTCGACTGTTCGTAGCCAATTATTCTGGCGACCAAACGATCCGCTTCTTCCCTGGTTCTGGCCGACAATCTTCCTACCGCCATCTCCGGCACTCCGTCGGCGTTGAAGTCCGCGAACCAGTCATCGGAAGCCGTCTCCATCAGCGTGGTGTCTATGAGCCTGGTCGGCACAACGTCCCAGTCCCCGAAGCCCAGATAATTCTTCGGGTCGTAACTGGCATCGCCCCCAAGCAGCACATACTGCGGAGCTATCTTCCAGTTCGCCCTCGCGTATGACAGGAAGTCCCTCACTGCATAGGGCGACTTGTTGCCAAAGCTGAACTGGTCATAGATAGCTTCCACGTCCACCATCTCGACCTTGTAGCCCTGACTCATTCGCAGCTTCTTCAACGGCTCGAGCGCAGCGAAGAAGTCTCGGTTGGTTATGATCAGCAGGTTCGCCGCGTGGTTGTTGCTCCTCAAGTCCGATGCCGCGCTCGCAGATATTCCCGCCTGCGCGCCTGCCGTTTGTCCTGCAATGGCGAGCAGTGTTCTTTCACCCTTTTCCGCAGACGCCACCG
>CAZJQQ010000049.1:0-57669 GCA_964548075.1 uncultured Clostridia bacterium
GCAGGCCGCTCCGTTGTAGGCCGCACCTGAACGATCCACCCACTGCCGTGGGTGGTATTTACCGGAAGTTTGAGACAGTCTCCGCAGTGGGTGGGATTCGCGCAAGACACTCTTATGGTCCTCCTGCTCCTAATCACGCCCGACGCCGGCTCTTTCTTAAGCAAAAGGTTTGAAAGATCCGGCTCGCGGGTCTATCTTGATTGACTTATGCAAACACGAGACGGCGCATGGGATCTGCTTTGCGAATACACCAAGAGTGAATCGTTGCGGAAGCACGCGCTTGCGGTGGAAGCGGTGATGAGGGCATACGCGCGGCGTTTGGGTGAGGACGAAGACAAGTGGGGATTGGTGGGGATGCTGCACGACTTTGATTATGAGATGTACCCCAACCCTCCCGATCACCCCGTCAAAGGCTCTGAGATTCTACTGGAGCGGGGCTACAGCGATGAGATCCGAAGGGCGATTCTTGGCCACGCAAACTACACCGGCGTTGCGCGAGACACGTTGCTTGCGCGCGGGCTTTATGCGTGCGACGAGTTGACCGGCTTCGTGGTCGCGTGCGCGCTGGTGCGGCCGTACGGCATCTGGGACCTTGAATCAAAGTCGGTGAAGAAGAAACTCAAGGACAAGGCGTTCGCGCGGACGGTCAACCGGGATGAAGTCTACGAAGGCGCCCAGGAACTGGCCGTCGATCTTGGAGAGCACATCGACTTCATCATCGCCTCGCTGCGGGAGGTTGCATCTGATGTCGGTCTGAAGCTTCGTGCTGACGAGCTGAACCGGGACAATGCTCAGCGTCAACTGTGAAATTGCCGGCCGTGTTCGAGGTCTTGTGAACACCAGTCATTTGAAAATGCGAAAACCGCTCTTCAGCGTGCTTCTTGGCGCAGTCGTGCTGTTGCATGCCGGTGCGCTGCCTATAACTCACGCGCGGCCCTGCCCCCCACTCGGCGAATCGCCGGGCGAGCTGGCAAGCGAGGCTTTGCGGCGTGGTGAAGAGCTGCGTCGCAAATGGAGTCTCGACGCCGCCGAAGCCGCGTTCCGTGAAGCCGCGACGTTGGAACCGGCGAGTCTCGACGCCGCGCTGGGGCTGGCTCGCATCGCGCGCTCGCGGCTCGAATACGCACGCGCGCTAAGCCTGCTCGACAAAGCGGATCGTGATCACCCGAACTCGGAAGCGGTGCTAAATGAGTACGGGTCGATCTACCTCGCTGCTGAAGAACCGGAACGAGCGCGGAGATACTTTGAACGCGCGCTTCGGATTTCGGCATTGAACACGCCTGCAATAATTGGGCTCGCTGGCGTTGATTTGCTCAACCGAGATTACGAACCAGCGACACAAAGCCTCCGGCAATGTCTGCAGCGCGAACCCCGGAACAGCCAGGCGCACGCGATGCTTGCTCGCGCGTTGCTGGAGATCGGCAAGGAATCCGAAGCGGCCGAGGAAGCCGGGCGCGCCCTCTCGCTGGATGCGTATAACGTCGAGGCGCTCTTTGTGCTCGCGTATGTGAAGTCGAGCGAGCGCAAGGCAGACGAATCCAGGTCAATATCGCGGCGCGTAGTCTCGCTCGATCCGTTTAACTTTGGCGCGAGGCGAATGTTGGCGCAGTACCTCGACGGTCAGGTGGGTTACGAGCAAAGAATATCCGAGCAGGCGCGGATGAGTTACGCGAGTGGCCGGTCGCTGAAGCAAGAAGGACAACTCTCGAGGGCGGTCACGGAACTGGAGGCCGCGCTGCGCATCGAGCCGCGTTACTACCGCGCGTTGATCGCGCTCGCGGACATATGGTTGAGGCAGGGCGACTATGGGCACGCGGCGGCGGCCGCGAGGCTTGCGATAACGGTTGATCCGGATGGTGCGATCGCTCACTTCGAATTGAGCTGCGCTTATCGTGGCATTAACGAGCGCGCGCGTATCGAGATTGGCGTAGTGGATTTTGGAGCATTGTCTAACGGGCGGCCCGCGCCGGCTGCTTATGCGCTGACTCGAGAGATCTTTCCAAACTATGGGTCCCTGACCCCGCGGCAGCAGGCAGTGATTGACGCCGCGATTGGGCCGCTCTCGGCATTTCTTCCCAAGCTCGCGCGTCAGAAGGCCCGTCACTATTTGCTCGCATTCGATCAGCGGCCGAGCGATCTTCATGGCTTCGCCGATGTGGCCGGCGAAAAGACTTTTGATGGCCGGTACTACGCCAGCCTACGAGGCGTTGGGGGCCGAGTCACAGTCTCCGGCATCGAGTACCTGGACCAGGCGGCGCTTGGAGGCTTCAACACAATCGCACACGAGTTTGCGCACCAGGTTCACATCGCCGCTTTGGGAAAAAGCGAGGTGAAAGAGATCCGCGGTCTCTACGAGCGAGCGCGGCGCGAAGGGCGAATGTTGGACTATTACGCGGCTGCGAACGAGCACGAGTATTTTGCTCAGGGTTACGAAGCGTTCATCTCGGATCGCAAGCGGCCGTCTGCGGGAGTTACCGGACGGCACACCCATTACGAGCTGTTGACGCGTGACCATGAGTTGTACAAGTTTCTCGTGAAGCTGACCGGCAAACCGCCCGCGATAATCGGCGCCGGGGGTCTTTAGAGGTGCCGCTAGTTCTGATTGCTTGACAAGAAATAATGGTGCGTGCGACTATGCAGGCTGCGCTTTTCCCGTGAGTGGTAGTCAGCAACTCCGACTGCTTCGCACGCATCCCAGAGTTGCACCAAATTTCAGCACAACACAACGGTATTGGCGAAATTCTTTTCAATAGTGCGTGGAGTCAAACATTTCAGGAGGAGTACCGTCTGATGAAAAGAACACTATTAATGATGGCAGCCCTCACGTTCTCGTTGGCGCTGTTTGTGCCCCTCGCGTCGGCAGAAACGAACGTGCCCGGAGCGGTTGCGCAGGACCCAACGCCTGAAGAAGCTGCGGCCTACAAGGCGTGGTTTGATGCCAACGCCGCTAAGGACTTCCCTAAAGCGATGGAACTCGCTAAAGCGTATCTGGAGAAGTTTCCGAGCGGCAAGTACGCAG
Organism: uncultured Clostridia bacterium; assembly: GCA_964548075.1. Classification (GTDB taxonomy): domain Bacteria; phylum Acidobacteriota; class Blastocatellia; order UBA7656; family UBA7656; genus Onstottus_A. Next base: position 3,020 of record CAZJQQ010000049.1, read on the forward strand.
GCTATCTGAAGGACAAGTGGATCCCGTCGCTGTACCCGTTCTTTTTCAACAAGGCGGTTGCGGACAAGAATGTGGCGGAGATAATTCGAATCGGGAAAGAAGTGCTGGCACGGGACCCTGATAACCTCGACTATCTTTCGGCGCTGGTGGTCCAGATACGAACGCTCGAATTGTTTGCGAACCCGGCCAATTTCGCTCACGCTGCGGAAGCGGCTGAATTCGCCGAACGCGCCATTCGCCTTATCGAGGCGGGCAAGATGCCAACTGGCGCCGACCCGAAGGTATTCAACAAGAACGTGACGCTCGCGTATATGCATCAGACGTTGGCCGTCATCTACGACCACGACAAGAACGTTGATAAGGCGCTGGCGGAATACGACAAGGCTGCGGCGCTCGAGCCTTCGAATCCGGCATTCTTCTTCCACAGCGGCAGGATTCATAACGATAAGTATGCCGCCGGCACTCAGAAGTACGAGGCTGCGCAGAAGAAAGTCGACGCCATACCCGAGGCGGATCGTAACGCGGCCGAACCCAAACCGGACGTAAAGGCAGCGGTGGAGGAGGCGAAAGCTGCGTTCACGGAAGTAAAGAATCAAGCCGAAGCGGTGGTCAACTGCTGGGTGCGATATGTGGCTTTGACAGCAGACAAGCCCAGTCCGACTCAAACGACGGTGCGTGGTGTGGTGACCGAGATGTACAAGTTCCGGAACAACAGCTCAGATGCGGGTCTGGACAAACTAATAGAAGAGAACAAGACAAGCCCTGTTCCCGTGAAAATGTCGCCTCCACCCGAGGCGGTAGCCCAGCCGAAACCAGCCGCCGAGCCGAACGCGGCGGCTAAGACTAACGGGAAGAAGCCCTAGTCACACAGAGGCGGGTAAGATTGCTAACACGAAGGCCAGCTCCCGGTTGGGGCTGGCTTTTTGCGTCCAAGAGCTGCGGGTACGGCATGGACCTCAATCCGGGCGGTTGCGCCAAAGATCGATACCGGTTCCGTTAACGGCATCCGCCCCGGTATGATATATTGTGAAGGCGCGTTTGCGCCTACGGTATGATTCTACTCGAACGCGAAAAACTGCTTTCAGAACTCGAACAAAAGATCGGTTATTCATTCCGGTCGCGCGCTCTGCTGGATCGCGCTCTCACTCATCGGTCCTTTGCGAACGAGCGAGTGGGAGAAAACTGCCAGCACAATGAAGCGTTGGAATTCCTGGGCGATTCGGTGCTCGGTTTTGTTGTAAGCGCCTGGCTGCTGGAGCGCTTCCCCGATCTCTCCGAGGGGAAGCTGTCGAAGATAAAAGCCCACCTGGTGAGCGAGTCCAGACTTGTGGAGATAGCAGAGGCTCTGGACCTGGGCAGCTACATTCTCCTAAATCGGGGCGAAGAGAAGACAGGCGGCCGGCAAAAGCGCGCGCTGCTGGCCGACGCCTATGAGGCGCTGATAGGAGTGCTTTACGTCGATGGCGGAATCACCGTCGCCGAACGATTCTTGCGCCGTGAGTTGCGGCAGAAGCTGATGGGCATCGATCCAGCCTCGATGATCGGAGCGGATTACAAGTCGGCGTTACAGGAGAAGCTTCAAGCCACGGGCGGTCCCGGGCCCGATTACGCCGTGGTTGAAGTGCAGGGGCCGGACCACCGCAGGACTTTTCGTGTCGAGCTTCGCATCGGCGGCCACGCGGTCGCGACGGGCGAAGGAAACACCATTAAGCTGGCCCAACAGGAAGCCGCACGCTCAGCGCTGGAATCGCCCGACGATCTGATCACAATGGCCCTCGGCCAAAGGCGCAACGTAGATCTAGATAACGTTCACGACCTCGATCGAGAGGAGGCTGGTGAGGCTCCATTGTTTGAATTGTTTGAGGACCAGCCCGCATCATCACCTGAGGTCTACGGCGAAGACGAGGTTGAAGAGGCCTGCGACGCTTCCTCGGGATTCGTCACACAGAGCGGGACCAGCCAAGGCGCCGAGCTTCAAGATGGTTCGCGCGATCCCGAGCTCGGACGCGCAGCGAGCGGGGAGCGTTCGGCTGAAGCGGAGAGCGAGTTTGAAGTGCGGAGTGTCACCAGTGACGTTTGATTTGAACCGTGCACGGCTCTGGGAGAATCAAGTCTATGAGCGATGAGTTCGACGTAACGACAAAAGAAGAGACTACGACTGAGGGCGCCGAAAGAGAGGCGCAAGTCGGCGGTAGCCGCCTGCCGCCACCTGAAGTGAGGACCGTTGACGTAAGGAATAAGGACTCGCGAACAGGTACTTTCAAGAAGAGTTTGGCTCGCGAGTATTTCGAGTCAGCGGTGGTGACCCTGATAATGGCTTTGTTCGGAATGACCTTTATCGTTCAAGCGGTGAAGGTTCCAACCGGGTCGATGAAGAACACAATTTGGATTCAGGACCACCTGTTGGTCAACAAGTTTGTCTTCGGGCCCGACCGATGGAATCTCCCGATACTCCCTGAGCGTCAGATCAGACGCGGCGACATTGTAGTCTTCAAGTTTCCAAAGACTCCCGAGACTAACTTCGTAAAACGAGTGATCGGGCTTCCGGGCGACACTGTTGAATACGACTCGCGCACTAACACGGTGTACATAAACGGCCAGCAGCTACCCGAACGCCGGGTCTTTGTCGAACCCCAGTACAACAACGACGACGCGTCGGAACTTGAGGCGGTGCAAAGCGACCCGGACGTGCAGGGAGCGCAGTGGACGGTTTACTACTACAAAAACGACTACGAGAGTGTGGCCTCGAGCGTCAACGATGGGAGCGCCGAATACGGGACCAGGCAGCCATTCAAAGTGCCACTAAAGGGTGAACCGGTTCCCGATGAGATCAGAAGCGATCCGCAGCTTCAGCGTATCTACGACGCCGACGACGATGGGCACTACGATAGCGACCAGTACTTCTGCATGGGAGACAACCGCGACAACAGCCTCGATAGCCGATTCTGGGGCACTGTTCCGCGCAGCAGCATCGTCGGCCGCGCCATGTTTGTCTACTGGTCGATCGACCGCAACATTAGCGGCGAAGGCAGCTCCAATCCGGTTTTCGATTTTTTTACCAGGTCCCGCTGGTCTCGCACCGGTAAGTTTATTAAGTAGAATAGGCTTCAGTCTGTTTAAAACGACGCAGACTGAAAAGCCTACGTTACTTAGCTATGCCCGATTCTGATAACGTCGAGTCCCTCGATGCTCAACTTAAGAATTTGCGTTCAAGCATAAGCGACCTGGGCTACCAGGTTGACTCCTACAAAACCAAAACCGCGGCGGCGCTCGGCGCCGGAGTGTTTCTGTTGTTCCTGGCTGCCGGGGCGGCATATGACCTGGTTGCGAGCAAAGGCGGGGTGTGGCTGATCCTCGGGGTAACCCGTGAAACTCTCGCATGGATCGCGGGCGGACTCGGAGTCAGCGCGGCGATTCTGCTGATACTCGGGCGTCGCCGTGTGAGACTGTCTGATACTTGCACTAGAGCAAAGCTCGATCTGATGGAACGGGAATACGCGGAGTTACTCGAGCGGAGGGACGCCGGTGCGCGGAGCCGGCTTTGAAGAGTGTAACCGCGGGCCTTACAGGCTAGATCACGTTCAGTGACCATAAAGCGCAAGGCGTTTGAAGTTCGTCAAAAGCCGGTGTTCTTAGTGTAGTGAGGTGGGATCGGTTGCTTCTCGTCAACCATTAGCGGCATACCGGACTCGAAGGCAACCGCCGCTGCGCGTCCCCAGCGCATTTCGGCGAACGCGCAACAAACTTGAAAACATATCCGGATCAACTCGGAGCTCGGTTGTCCATAGTCGAGCTGACAATCATTGACGCACACAGCCAACGGACCACCGTCACATGCCTCAGGTTCTCGGTGTTTCGCTGTGCCCATGTGTTCCCTGTGATCTACAGACGCAAACAGACGAAGGACTCATTCACTTTTTTCTGGTTTCAAGAATGTTCTAACCAACTCCGCCGGAACGTGCAACTAATAATAGAACTACCAGGTGCTTGTCCTAAGGCGAGCGCTTGAGCAGCTTCTTATCCTTCTATAGAATGGCGCAGACGCCTCTGCGTGCAAAGGATTCGCTCTACAATGCTAAAACACTTGATTCATAGCTGGGAGCGTAAGCTCTCGCGTAGAGACAACAATCGGGTAGTCCGACCGTTTGAATGGGGAACCGAATCGCTCGATCCACCGCACTTCGTCAAGCGCTCGAGCGGAAGCGGGGGTGACCACCGCGATGCAATCTTCAGATTCAACGAACGAGCGATCTCAGAGAGTCGCCAGTTCTTTTCGTGGGAGAATGTGCCTGCGTTCGGGTTCGAGAACGGCTGGCTCGCCTTCCAGAGCGCGGTAAAAACGCCGTTCGTTGAGAATAACACGGCATACGCCCGGTACTTTCCCGTACCGGGACAGGAAGGCTCCCGGAATGGTTCGCGCGCCGGCGAAATCGCTCGGGCACGCGGGCGCGCAGTTGTTGTCCTGCCTCATTGGAACGCGAAGGCTCAAGAACACGTGGCCTTGTGCGAGTTGCTTAACCGCACTGGCATAGCGGCGCTGCGTTTGAGCTTACCGTATCACGATCGCCGAATGCTGCCGGGCTTCGAGCGCGCCGACTACATGGTGAGCGCAAACCTCGGCCGAACGCTCCAGGCAAATCGCCAAGCCGTGCTCGACACACGAGCGGCCGTCCATTGGCTGGCCGGGCAGGGCTACGATCGGATTGGCATTGTCGGAACAAGCCTCGGTTCTTGCATAGCGTTCCTGACTTTCATTCACGAACCACAAATAAGCGTTGGCGTCTATTATCATGTTTCGAGCTATTTCGGGGATGTGGTTTGGGAAGGACTCACTACAGCACATGTCAGGCGGGGGCTTGAGGCGGCCCTGACCCGCGACGACGTCAGAAGGGCGTTCCTGGCGATTAGCCCCAATGCCTACGTCAACAAATTGGCGGGAGATGAGCGACGCGGCCTCCTGATCTCGGCTCGGTACGATCTGTCGTTCACGCCGGAGCTTTCGCGGTTGTTGTTTGAAGAATGCGACCGCCACGATTTGAAGCTCGAGCGGGCGATAGTACGCTGCGGGCATTACACTCTTGGGCGCGCGCCGTACAAGTACTACGCTGGCTACCTTCTAGCCAACTATTTCCGAAGACATCTCTAAGGGCAGCGTGATCGTCTCATGAACAGGCTGCGTTCGAGTCAAGGCCTGAAGCGAGGTGAAAAGGAACCCGCCGCCGACCTTCCCGCGCTCTGGATAGCTAGCACACTTGGTCGTTGCTTGAGAGGATGCGATCCATGTCCGGGTCGCCAGCTTTGGCCAGTATCGTCCGCGTGGTCTTGTCAACCTTCCGTTCTTCGTAGGATCTCAGCTCTTGAGGAAGATCGATGTTCTGTAGACGCTGTCCGAACCGAACGACGTGGATCAGTTCGTGAGTGAGCACGTACATCAGCAAAGATCCCAATCCGAGTTGCAAATCGCGGGCGGCACCCAATATGCGATGGTCCTGTAGGCATATTCGGAAGAGATCACCCTCCTTCAGTACAATGGGCCCGGCTTGGCGCTTGAAGGCATAACAGACGGTCTGGGCCAGAGCCGCATCGGTGACTTCGGAAGAGTCCAGCGAGCGCAGCGTTCGGACCTCGTACGGCATCTGCAGCCACTCCCTCGGCGCGACCCGGTAATAGTCCGACACCAGACTTGCCGCGCGCTCACGCGCACTGCTGACGATCCTCAACTGAGCCGGGTTGAAAAAATCCTGATGCTCCACCGCACTGTCTCCTCACGCTCGCTCGATCTGAAGCTCTCAGCAGGAAATCTAAATCTCCGCGCGAAGCGAAGTCAAGAAGTCCAACGGCCAGCTATCTTGCTGCGCTGTTTTGATTCGTGCTACTATTCAACTGATCAATCGAGTGATTAATCATTCCTATCGGAGGATTTCCAGGGTTATGCCTATATACGAATACATATGTGAGAAGTGCCGTTCCCATATCGAGGTGATTCAAAAAATAAGCGATGCGCCGCTTAAACGATGCGCCAAATGCCGTGGCAAGCTCGAGAAGACCGTCTCGCGTACCAGCTTTCAGCTAAAGGGCTCAGGCTGGTACGTAACCGACTACTCGCGCAAGGACGCTTCGACGGGCAAGGGGGCTCCCGCTGGAACGGACAAGGCGGAAAAGGTCTCCGACAAAAAAGCTGAGAGTGTGTCATCGACGCCGGCGTCGTCGAGCGACAGTGATTAATCAATGAGACACTTATCAAAGACCGTTATGACTGAGGGCCGGCAAGTGACGCCGGCTTTTTCTTTGGGATCCTTGCGTGAAGGATATCATTAGATGTGCAAGGCGGTGACCGCAGACCGTTCTTAGCACTGAGTAACAAAGCTGGCCGTTTCTTAGCCTTTCGAAAACCAACTTTGGCGAAGTTGAGAGCATCTTAAGATTGCGTTAACAAACTAATTTGGTAGACGGCTCGTAGTAATAACTGAAAGGAGTCAAAGATGGCTAGCTTCCGGGACCCCGCGAGGACATTCGAACCGATCGAGGTCATCGAACGCCTGCTTGAGATTACGGACTATTTAGGGCACGAACCAGTGCTATACCTGTCGTCAAGCAATGACTTGGCAACATATTTGGACTCGTTTGGCTTTGATATTTACAGCTTGACTGCCGATACGAATGCCGCGTTTGGGACTGCATCTCGCAGCGTCTTGATTTTGCCCAACGGCAGTCGGTCGCACGATAGCCTGACGGCGCACTAGGCGCAAAGGCAAAGTAAGAAGGGAAAAGGCAAAAGCTCCTCACTTTTGCCTTTTCCTTTTTTACTCTTACCTTTACTATCCTCGCTTTTGTCCCTTCCTCACTTCGGCCGACGGCTTCTGTAATTCAAGAACATCACTCCGCAGAAGCTCGGCCAGTCGCACATCCCCGCTGCTCACTACTTTGCGTTTCGACACTGCAGCTCGTCCGAAGACCGGGAGGGGGGTCAGCTGTCCTGCCTTCCGTGCGCGCAGAGCCGTCCGGTATCGCGACTCGCGCGGGTTGATCTCGTAAGCGGCGCGGAAGTGCTCCTGCGCCATCAGCAGGTTTTCCTGTCGCAGATAAATCAGTCCGAGATGATACAGCGCCGCGTCGAATTTCGGGTCCATCTCGATGCAACGGCGCAAGTGCCGCACAGCGACTTCGGTCCGGTCCTCCTCGAGATACGCGCGGCCAACCAGATAGTACATTTCAGGGGTCGGCTTTAGTCTCAGCGCGCGTTTCAAGTGGGTGAGCGCTTCCCGGACGCGACCCTCGCTCACAAGAATTCGTCCGAGCCCGTAATGCGCGGCGAACGAGTTCCTCCGGATCTTCAACGCGCGGCAAAGATGCCGCTTGGCTGAATCTAGATCGCCGTCATCGCCGCAGATCACGCCGAGCATCAAGCGAGCAGTGTAGTTATCCGCTTCCTCCTGTATGGCGCGCTCTAGATAACCGCGAGCCAGCACTGGCTTGTTGATGCGGAAAAAGTGCTCACCGACGAAAAGGGCCAGGGTAACGTTTGCCGGGTCAAGCACGAGGGCCTTTTCAAAGTAGCGTATTCCGCGCTTTGCGTTGCCCTCGACGAACAGGTCGGTGCCCGTGTCGAGCAATCGCGCAAACAGATCGAAGTTTTCACCGCCGAAGCCGCCGAGCATGTGCTCGATGCGCCTATCGAACTCCTCTTGTTCGCTCGCCTCTTCGTAGTGCTCAGCGATGCGGTCGCGCCATAACGTCTCGAGCTTTCCGCCTTCAACCGCGCCGCGTTCGGAAAGGTGCTCGACCAGCGCGTCGAGCATCGCGTGATCGTAAAGCCCGCTGGTTGCCTGGCGATGAACAAGGTCAAGCACCAACTCCAGCCGGTCCTGCGAGCGCTCCAGTTGAGATTCGAGCGAACTGATACGCTCCAGCAAATGCTCTTCGAGAGTCGGTCTGAGGAGGCTATCGATGCCGCCATACGCCGCCGCGGTGCGAGTGCTGGTTATTATCAACAACCTCGCGCCACAAACCACACACGACTCGCTGTTATACGGATTCTCATGAGTGCATTGCTGACAGAGTATCATCTTTTGTTTACTTCTTATTAAGCCGGCGCTGTCTTTGCGAAGCAACCTGCCTTTGAAACAGGCTCCAGCAGCCGATTCCACGTCGGGTTGCTTTGACCCCTAAGGCGCTTAGTATTGGTAGAACCCTTTACCCGTCTTCCGGCCAAGCCATCCTGCATCGACGTACTTCTTTAATAGCGGACATGGCCGGTACTTCGAATCATCAAAGCCATCATATAACACATTCATAATCGCGAGGCAAACATCCAGCCCGATGAAGTCTGCGAGCTGAAGCGGACCCATTGGGTGCTTCAGCCCGAGCTTCATTATCTGATCGATTGATTCGGCAGAGCCGACGCCTTCGTACAGCGCGAAGACTGCTTCGTTTATCATCGGCATTAGCACTCGGTTGGAGATGAACCCGGGCGAATCGTTAACCTCGACCGGCGTCTTGCCCATTGCTTCCGCCAACTGACGGGTAGCCTCGAACGTTTCGTCTGACGTTGCCACGCCGCGAATGATCTCCACCAGTTTCATCACCGGCACCGGATTCATGAAGTGCATGCCGATGAAGCGATCGGGCCGCGATGTTACCGCCGCAAGCTTGGTAATCGAAATCGAGCTGGTATTGCTCGCCAGTATCACGTCCGGTCTCACGGTCTGATCGAGGCGCCGAAACAGATCCAACTTTACACCAAGATCCTCTGTGATAGCTTCAACCGCAAAGTCCACGTCACTGAGGTCCGCCAGTTCCTTCGTCGGCTTGATTCGCGAGACGATCTGTTGCTTTTCATCGAGCGCCAGGCGCTCTTTGTCGACGTCGCGTTGCAGGCTCTTGTCTATCGCTAACAGGCCGCGGCCGAGGAACTCGTCCGTTACGTCGTGCATTACCACCGAGAGTCCGGCTCGCGCGGAAATCTGGGCGATGCCGTTCCCCATCGTTCCAGCCCCTACGACTCCTACGGATTCGATCACGTTGCCTCCCTTAATCGGCGGACCTATTTGGAGGGCGCGCCGCCTTTCAAATCCGTTATGTGCTTCCTGACGTTTTCTCGCTCCGGCGCTTCCGACGGCGCTAGCTCGAGGTATTTCTCAAACTCCGCCTCGGCACGCGGCGTGTCACCCAGAGCCTCATATGTGGCACCAAGCCTCAGATGAATGGGTGCAAACCAGCTTGGAACATGGCCGAGAGTTTGTTCATACATTGCGCGCGCGTCCTCAAAACGGCCCTGATCAGAATAGAACTGGCCGGTGGAATACCAGGCTCCCGCGCGCGGCGAGATCTCGATGGAGCGAAGCAGCCTTTGCTCGCCGAGCTCAAACATCTTGCGATGTCCGTAAAGCAATCCTAGATTGAGATACAATGTGGCCAGATCGTGGCGAGTCATCGTCCCTTCGGGAACGGCCGATATTCCGTCTTCGAGATACTCGCAAGCCTTATCCAGTTTGCCCGACATGCGCGCGTAGTAACTGAGGCCCATGTATGCGCTTGCGCAGCGAGAATCGAGGTCGAGCGCGGCGCGCGCCTCTGCCTCCGCCTCGCGCGGCCTTCCTGCCTCGTAATAGGAGCGAGAAAGCAACATGTGCGCAAGCGGCGCGCGCGGGCTTACGGCAACGCTGTTCCTGTACACGGTCACGGTGTCATCCCACACGCGGTTCTGCCTCATGAAAATTGCCGCCCAGACGAGCACTACAAGGACCGCCAAGGCGGCCGCTACTGCTCGTCCTCGAGAGCCAAACCAATCGCGCGCGGCAAGCCATTCGATGCCGACAGCAATCGCGAGGCATATTCCAATAGACGGCGCGTAGAGGTACCTCTCCTGCAACAGGTATGCGGGCTCGAATTCTCGCAGCGCGGCAAGCGCAGGCGCCAGCATCACGATGAACCAGACGGCTCCAAACGTCAGCGCCCTCGATTTGAGGAGTGCTACGCCGATCGCTATGGCTACCAGCAACGCAAGGGGCGCCAGGAATAGTGCGCTGCCCGCGGTTTCGACGAAAGCGGTGTAATGCTGGTGGCTGTAGCCCCAGGGTATGAGCATCAATCCGAGATATTTCAAGATGGCCAGAGGTATGGTCAGCAACGACGGGACCAGCGGGTAACGCGGCTGGCCGCTAAACACCAGGGTTCCGAGCGCATGATAACGCATCAGTACGTAGATTGCTGTTGGTATCGCGAACAAAGCCAGGAGCCTTGAGGCGCGTATAAGCCTCTGTGTGAATAACGCCTCGCCTTTGAAGTGGAAGAGTTCGCAGTAGACCACAACCACCGGCAGCGCAACGGCCGTCTCCTTGCTCAGCAGCGCAAGGAAAAAGAAGGCCAACGCGCAGCCCAGCAGATACTTGGCGCCCCGCTTTCGAAAGCGCAGATAAAAGTAGAATGCGGGTAACATCAGTAAGACCATGAGCGGGTCGGTTACTCCCGACACCCATGCTACCGACTCCGCGTGCGCCGGGTGAACGGCGAACAACGTAGCCGCAAGCGCCGCCACCCAGCTTCGCTCGGTAACCTCTCTCGAGACCCCGAACACCGCCAGAGTCACCCCCGCGTGCATCAATACGTTGACCAAATGCCAGCCCCAGGGCGCAGTCCCAAACAACCCGTAGTTGAGAATGAACAGGCTGCTGAAAATCGGCCTGAAGTACGGGTCCGCCGTGAAGATTATGTCGGCGGCTGTAAACGACCACACGTTGGTAGTGAATGCGGCCGGCAGGTTGCCCAGTTGTTTGATGAAGGTGTTGCCTAACACCTGCTCCAGGTCATCCGAAGCAAAGTAGTTCAAGAGCGAGTTGCTTGACGTGATCAATGCGATGATCACTGGGACGAGCGCGTAAACGCGACGCCACCCAGCCTGGGAGCGCAGGCATCCCTGCCTGCCTCGTCTTACCCAACGCCAAGCAGGCAGGGATGCCTGCGCTCCCAGGCTTGCTTGATCGGACTTCGTCTCGATAACAGCGCTGGCGCGTGTGGTGGACCCATTTGGTTCGCCTGGCTTCAGGGATGGTCGGTGGGTTTTGGGCATGTTAATCAGAGAGAGCCTGATTGAGAACTGCATTCGATTGAGAACCCTTTGCGTATTTACTTAAAGTGGCAAGGCTGTGCATATCGAGACCCATTCTAAGCAGGCGGCTATTCGAAGCGCAAGATTGGCTGCGACGCGCGGAGATCAACTCAGCGCTGAGAGTCTCGGCGGATTTCAGTTCTTGTCAGCCCCGTTTGAGAATATAATTGAAGCCGAGTTCTGCTTGAAACGATCACAGCTTTCGCGGTAGGGAACTCGACGTCGGGAGGAAAGGATCTTATGAGGAAAATCGCTTTCTTAATAGCGCTGGTTGCGATAACGGTAGTCGCGGGCGTGAAGTTGAGTCCGGCGCGGTCTGCAACACGTGCGGTCGCTTTGCTTGACGCCTTGCCGGACGGCACGGCGGTGGCCGTCATAGATTTTCAGAAGATTGCTGGAAGCAGTCTTTGGGCTACTATCAATGCCCAGGACAAGCTCAAGAGCGAAATCGACAAAGCTCAGTCCGAAATGGCCGACCTGGGGGTGACTTTGACCGACGTACACACGGTCGCGTTGGTCTTTCCTGGCGCGGGCCTGAATAACCCCACTGTAGCATTGGCAGGCGGATTCGAGCAGAGCGATCTCCTCGCGCGTCTTCGGGCCAGCACCAAGGTCAAGCTGACATCTGAGAAGTACAAAGGCATCGATATCTACAAGGCCAGATCAATACGCGCGGGAGTTCCCTCAAAGGAACTGTCAGGGACGAAACCCGCTCAAGCCAGGATAGCCGCCGTCAAGGAAGACGAGACCTCATTTGTCTTTTACGACGCGAGCACACTTGTGACCGGCAGTTTGGACGCCGTTCGCGCATCGATTGATGTGAAGACTGGCGCAAGGCCCGGATTGACCCAAAACAGCAAGCTGACTGACGCGCTCGCGCAGAATCCGGCAGCCGCTATCCGATTTGCCTTTGCGCTTACGCCTGCGATAACGAGCGGGCTCCAGTCTGGCGATCTGCCGGTCGACTTTTCATCGATTACGTTGATATTTGGCACGATCGACGTTGGGTCCGGGATTGACCTCAATGCCACGCTGCGCAGTGACAACGCCGAGCACGCGAAGTCGATATCTGAAAGACTCAATGCGTTGCTCACAATGGCCAGTGGCTTTCTGGGTTCAATGAGCGATCCCAAGATGGCGCCAATTGCCGAAGCGCTCAAGACGGTGAAGATCATCAGCGCCGATGCGGACGTCAAGATCACCGGCAACCTGCCGATGGAGTTATTGAACAGTCTGCTCTCCTCTTCTACTAAGAAGGGACAATGATTACTGAATGGTGCTAAGCCACGATCGGCCTTGCCATTGAGCTTGCGGCTCTGCGGCAAGGCCGCTCTCACTCTGCATTAATCGAACGCTCTCGAACCCCGCCCGTTTGCGCAACCGCCTTATTAACTATGTTCTAGCGTCCACGACAGAACTATGCGAGATATGAGTCAACGGCGGTCTCGCGGCCGGCTTAGCTTGAATTCGAGGCCGAGTGCGGTATAGTCTTGCCCGCTTATGAACATTGAAAGCAGAATCTCGGTGGAAGAGGCTAACACGGCATTTTACCGTGCGCTCGAATCCGGAATGCTTGAGCGGATGGAGGATGTGTGGGCGCACGAAGACTGGGTTAGATGTGTGCACCCGGGATGGGACTTGTTGACCGGATGGAATCGCGTGCGCGAAAGCTGGGAAATGATTTTTGAGAGTGGTCAAAAACTGAGGGCCACGCCTTCCGACGTATGGGTCCACATGGATGGCGGCTTCGCCTGGGTAACCTGCACGGAAAACATTACGGTCTTCAACGAATCGAGCTTCGACTCAGCTTTGGCAGCAGCGACCAACCTCTTCGTTCTTCGAGAAGGGCGCTGGCTGATGGTCCATCATCACGCGTCACCCATTCCTATCGTAGTGCCTGACGGTTCTTCCGACACCATTCAGTAAACCTCAACACCCTTTTACTCAAGGAGGTGGGCTCAAACGACCGACCTCCTTTGTTGCCGCGCCCGGCGAGAGCACTCATTTGGTGAACGTCCCCTCTAGAAACCCGACAGGGGGAGTCCCATCACTATATTCACTTTTTCTCGCGGAGCTTTCGAATGGCTTCCTTGAGCGCTGTCGCGTTCTTAGCGCCTGGCTCCGCCTTCAAATAGTTTTCCAACTCGCGAGCAGCAGCATCTCTATTGCCCCGCTCCTGGTGAACTCGAGCTCTTTGGAAAAAAACACTACTCAGATGTTTGTCGCTCAATTCCCAGGCGCGATCCAACTCCCGGTCGGCTTGCGTCAGAAGGTCCGTGACCTGGACCGCGTCCTTTGTGCGCAAAGCCAATTCGATGAAGCACACGGCGTGGTTGAAGTGAGCGGAGACGTGGTGGTCGTTCAACTCAGCCGCTTTGGCAAAGGCGTACTCTGCGGCGCGGAACTTCTGCTGCCTGAGCATCACCATGCCGAACATATAATAGACCCCCTCCCCGCGGTCATTGATCTGCCGGGCCCGCTCCAACGCTTCCAGCGCTTCCATATCTTTGCCGAGCCGGTAAAACTCGGAGCCAAGAGCAAAATGCGCGTCGAAGTAGTCGTTGTACTGTACGGTTGCTTCACGCAGAAGAAGTATGCCTTCCGCCGGCTTGCCGTCACGGATCTTGGCGATGCCCTTTTCGTAAGCGGCGCGAGCGGGCTTCGGAACATTTTGTACAAAATTGGTGCCCGGCGGACCGAGAGGGGGTTCGCCGCTTGGCTGGAGGTTTATCTCTACATTGACCACTTCACTGACGATTTGCGGGGAATTTGGCCTTATGCCACCCCTTAATTGGACAATCTCCCGAGCCGGCCGGTACCCAGCCATTGTGACGACGACTTCGTACTCTCCGGCACTCAGCTGCGTAAAGGTGAAATCCCCGTCGTTGCGAGTAAGATACTGCCCAACCACCGCGCCGGCCATTCCTCTCAGCTCGACAATAGCGTTGTAGACTGCTAGTCCATCGTCCGCGCGGACCTTGCCGCGAATCATACTGTTTTGGGCGACTCCGGTGATTGGCAGTAGGAGCAGAGCGACTAGGGCTAAGAGGCCTCTCTTGATCATACGCTTTAAACCTCCTTCGCGCGATTTTGCCGGGAATTATAAACCAAGAGGGCTGGGGTACAAATACATTATGGCCGTTGAACCGAATGGTAGTTTAAAACAGAACCCGCCCACTGGCGAGACCCTCACTCCTTTCTTGCTTATCCGCGCGATTGCTAGTATAAGTGGCCTGTTTTCGGAAGGCGTCTGAGATCTGAGTTCATATCGGGCACGGTATATTTCCTGGTATCAAGAGCGTATTGCAGAAGCACTTTCTCCGTGAAGCAGAACTCGGGTGCTTGAAGCACCGCTAGCACGTCGGGCTAGCGCTCGATCGTGCTTGACCTAAACACAATTAGGAGGATTACCCATGGCAGACCAAAACAAGCGACTGCTGGTGAGCGTAATCTCACTGGCGCTGGTAATGATGAGCCTGGCGCCGCGGCTGCTCGCGGGGCAGCAGCCTACGGGCTCGATCGAGGGAACAGTGACAGACGTAAACGGCGCTGTCATTCCGGGGTCGAAGGTAACAATCACAGAGAAGGCGACCGGCCGACAGATTCCCGTGACTACCAATAACGAGGGGATCTTTCAAGCGCGAGCTTTGTTGCCCGGCGAGTATACCGTCAGAATTGAGCATGGCGGGTTTAGCTCCGAGGTGCAGGAAAACGTGACGGTGCGAGTCGGACAGTCGGTCAACGTAAGCGCCTCCTTGAAACCTGGTGGGGCTCAAGAGGTAGTCACTGTTTCAGGAAGCACTGAGATCCAGGTTGATACCGTTCGCCATACTGTGGACGGCGTCATAAGGGGGGAACAAATCGATAGAATGCCCCTCAATGCCCGTAACTTTCTTGAGTTGGCCGCCTTGGAGCCTGGCGTGATTGTGAGGGATGGCGGGACCATCGACCCCACCAAATCCAATGCCTTCCGCACGGTAGGCATCTCAGGCCGCGGAGGCACCGGCACCCGCGTTCAGTTCGACGGCATTGATGTGACCGATGAGACGGTCGGGACCACCACCGCTAATCTCTCCGATGATGCGATCTCTGAGTTTCAGGTGAGCCGCTCCTCGTTCGATCTATCCACATCGCTCACTACCTCAGGCGCGATCAGCGTAGTCACAAGGAGTGGCGGCAACCAGGTTCACGGCAGCGTTTTTTATTTTGGCCGCAACCAGGATATGACAGCCGCGGTCTCTAAGACGCGTATTCTGGATAAGGATCTCAAAGACGCTGGCAATCCACCCTTCCACCGGCATCAGGTTGGGTTTCGCGCCGGAGGGCCGATCGTCAAAGACAAGGTGTTTTGGTTTTTGAATTGGGAACGGTTCTACCAGGCCGATAATCTCCACTACGATGTTTCGTCGTTTACTTTCTTTCCCCAAATGGCAGGCGACGTGAGCAAGCCGGTTGGGATTCGATACGCGTCCGGCCGCGCGGATTGGAACGTAACCCCCTCCATTCGCGTGTTCTACCGGTTCAACAATAACTGGGATAACTCCACCGGCGGCTCCGGCCAGTCTCCGTTTCAGAATATCGACTGGACGAATATTCACGCTTTCGGCGCTGATATCAGCCAGTCACGGATGACTCATTCTTTCCGGTTTGGTTATGTGAATTTCAATAACCAGATCCAAAGCCAGGAGTTCCCGCAGTTTCCGTTTCCGACTTCGAATGGAGTTCCCGTCTTCGTCGGAGTGGGTGAATTCAGGGAGGGTCCGAACAGCCTCGCGCCGCAGCAGACCTATCAGGACAACTTCCAAACCAAGTATGATGGGAGCTACATCCGTGGCAAGCACACCCTGCGCTACGGTCTGGAAGTCAATCGCATCGTTCTCGGAGGGTTCGCGAACTTTTCCGGCCCGCTCTCGGTGGCGGGCGACTTTAGCTCTGACCCGGGCGGGACGCGCGACCAGGTCATTGCCCGTGGCGGCGATCCAAAGAACCCGCTCGAGTATCCGCTGACTAGCTTCTCAACCGGACCGGCCAACGGGTTCTTCACCATTCCTGCCGCGCATGGATTCGAGCACGGCGGAAACTACAATTTGCGCACTGCCTGGTATTTGGGTGACACATGGCGTGTGCTTCCGAGCCTGACCGTCAACTTTGGTACGCGCTGGGAGTACGACACCGCGTACTTCAACAAGGAAAAGGAAGACGGCGCGCGCCGGCCGGCTATCCTTAGCAAGGTGCATCCGCCCTCGCTGGACGCGCCTAAGTTTCCCAAGGACGCTTTCGGCCCGACCGTCGGCTTCGCCTGGGATCCGTGGCGCAATGGCAAGACCGTGATTCGCGGTGGATTCTACCGCGCCTATGAGATGAACATCGCCAATAACACCATCTTCAACGAATTTGCGTTGATCCCGCCTGGTATCGGCCCAGATTCGTATACTCAGGCGTTTGTCTCCGCGCCTGATGGAACGCCGATCAACGTTGATGGCAGGCATCCCACCGGCAACTACAACGACCTGGTAGGCAGGCCGCTTAAGGATGTGCTGCCTCTCATCACCCAAGTTCATCAGGCCTTGCAAGCAGCTTACGCGAACTATAAGTTCGATCCGACAAAAGGGCAGACTGCGTTCGAGATTGCAAGGGGAGTAACTAACGGGGGCATCTTTCCCGGCGATTACAGGCTTCCTTACTCGATGCAGTTCAACATCGGGTTCCAACGTGAACTCGTCAAAAACAACGTGCTCACCGTTGACTACGTTCGCAACCACGCCGTTGGGCTCCCATTCCTGCTGGTCGACTACGAGAATAGGCTTGATGCTTCGACGCTGAACAAGGCAGCGGCGGTAGCCAAAGTCAACAGCGTGCTCGCCGGAAGGACGGTCGACCAATGGATCGCCGCCAATCCTGGCAGAACGATCACGTCGTTCGGATTGGCCACCGATACCTTCTTCACCGGGTTAACGCCGGATCTCCTGCGTGCAAGGGTAGTGAGCGGAGGCTTCTCTCTCTACTCGGCTGTACAGGCGAAACTTGTTGGCCGGCTGACAAACAAACTCCGAGTTTTTAGAAATATGAGTTACTCAGTTTCCTATGCCCTGGGCCACAGTCTGGCCACCTGTTCTGCTGGCCGCGTTGAGTTCGAAAGCAACACCTGCGACAACCACACAATCAACAACAAACAATACTTCGGGCTGAACGCGTTCAGTCTGAGGCACATCGTCGGCTCAGGTGTCCTGATGGACTTGCCGGGCGGCGTAGGACTGAATCTCGGCATGTCGTTCTTGTCCCGGGGTCCAGCTTCACTCACAATACCGGCACTGGGCGGAATCACCGGCGCCAACGCTCTGTTCACAACCGACCTGAACGGCGACGGGGGTACTGGCTCGACGCCGCGCACGGACCTGCTGCCGGGGTTGAGGAGCGGGAACTGGGGACGTGGCGTTAACAGTATCCAGGAGCTAAATCAGCTCATCATCGAGTATAACCAGAAAGTGGCCGGCCACCCGACGCCCGCCGGAAAGGCGCTGATCGATGCGGGCATCTTCACTGAGGCACAGCTCGTAGCGCTCAAGGCTGTATCACCCACGATTCCGCTGGTGCCGGGAACCAACCGGAATCCCTTCGCGTCCGATCCCTTCAACTTCACCCTGCGCGTAACCAGGCCGATCAAGATTGAGAACGCGCGTATCGTTCACAATCTGGTGATCGAGCCATACCTCGATGTTTTCAATCTCTTCAACTACCGGGGTGTGGGTTCGTATAGCGGTCTGGGCGCTGGCTTTGGCAGCCTGAATTTTGACTATCAAAATACTGGCAGGGTGCAAGAGGAACAGAATGCGCGCGCCTTCGTCTATGGACCGCGCACTATTCAACTGGGGTTCAGAGTAAGCTTCTAGAATGACGTCCCAGCTTAACCCCAAAGTGGTGGTGGGGCCGGTAACGGCCCCACTACTATTATCGCTCGACACTGGTGAGAAGAGGGACGAAGGGTGTTTTCGACTTTCGACGCAGCTAAGAGCGTTTTGCGGAACCGGGCGAACGCTCCAGCCTGGCGTTGTGCCTTCTTCTCACCAACGAAGGCGCAGACCCCTTAGTGCCGGGCCCGCCAAAATCTTCGGACACGGGTCGTAGGATTCAAAAATCTGGACGAAAATCCAGAGTTTCATATATGATGAGCCCGCAGCTCGCAAAAGGGCTATGACAAAGGCGCTCTAAGTGATACTATGGCGTGCGTTAACGATCAGACCGGTTATGGTGCAAGATGGAATATTGTTTGCACGGATTTAACCGCCTCAGCAATCGGCGAGCAGCAAGCAACAGCACAAAGCCGTAAACACACATCCAGTTCGTCAAGGAACGGCAGGCTTGATCAATCCAACTGTCATCGTATCGTTTAGGTTCCTAAGCAGAGACGGAAGCTCCAGAGCCAATTTCTGGAGCTTTGTTCGGAGGCAGCACAGTCTCGGGCATCCGCTGTTGTTAGATTCAGCGGGCACGAAAGCGCCTCTCTTATTTGCATTCAGCCAGGCTCTTGGAGCCCAGGCCAGGGCGGTTGTTCCCTAGCAAGGTCTAACGACCTACACAAAATCAGGAGGTTCCCATGAGAAATAAGTACAAGCGAATGGTGGTTAGTATGGTTTCGCTGGTGTTGATGGTAATGAGCCTGGCGCCGCTCTCGTTCGCGGCCCAAGAGCCTACCGGAGGTATCGAAGGAACGGTGTCGGACCCGCAGGGGGCGGTTGTCCCGAACGCGACGGTTACCATCCGCAATACCAGCACCAATGCTACCCGCACTGTCAGCGCCGGTGATGACGGCCACTATAAGGCCGCGTCGCTTCCGCCTGGCACCTATGAAGTAAAAGTGACGGCTCAGGGTTTCAAGTCGCACGTGGCGCCTGGCGTAACGGTTGAAGTCGGAAGAACGACGCCTCTCGACGTGAAGCTGGAGATCGGCGGCAGTTCCGAGACAGTCACCGTCACTGGCGGCGGCGAAGCGCAGATCGACCGAACCGATAACACCGTATCCGGTGTCGTCGGCACGGTGCAAATCCAGAACCTGCCGCTCAACGGGCGAAACTTCCTGGACCTTGCGCGACTGCAGCCCGGGGCAGAAACCGTTGACGGAGGAAGCTTCGATCCGACAAAGGCAAACTACACCGGTGTTTCAATCGGCGGCCAGGCCGGTCGCTCGACCCAGATCACGGTAGACGGCGGCTCGGTAGTTGACAACGTCGTTGGGACGACCGTTCAGAACTTCTCGCAGGAGATCGTGCAGGAGTTCCAGGTAGGCCTATCGAACGTTGATCTTTCAACCGGAGCATCGGCGGCCGGCTCGGTTAACATCGTCACCAAGGGCGGCTCGAACCAGTATCATGGCAATGGCTACCTTTACTGGAGAGATGCGAAATTTGCAGCGTTCCCGGCGCTCGACCGCCTCGACGCGATACACGGATTGCCGCCCGATTTGCAAGTAGACAGAATACCGTTTGACCGTGAGCAGTTCGGCGGAACCTTTGGAGGCCCTTTCAAGAAAGACAAAACCTTCTTCTTTGCCAACGTCGAATACAACAACCAGGACGACATCTCTATCCACAACCAGACTCCGGGCCTGATCGGCTTTAACGGTTTCACCGGAAGGCCGTTCAACGGGTTACTGGCAACAGGCCGGGTCGATCACAAATGGAACGACAGGACGTCACTGTTCTTCCGCTACTCGCATGACAACAACGACCAACAAGCGCCGTTTGCGCCTGGAACCGGCATCCTGCCGAGGGATAGTGCGAGCGGGATCTTCCAAACAAACGATCAAATTGATCTCAACCGTTCGGATGGCGGCGTTTTCGGTATGACCATTAGTCTCACGGACCGTGTTGTCAATGACTTCCGCTACGCCATCAACGACTTCCACAACCGGATTGATCCTGCGACGCCGGGCGTCCCCGAGCTGCGAGTAATCAACCCGGATCAGAACTGGAAATCGGGCGCGAACTACATCACGCCCCAGGTTACCGATCAGCGCCGCAACCAGATTCGCGACGACTTGACGTGGTCGACGGGCAAGCACTCGATTCGATTTGGCGGCGACTGGGAGCGCACAACGATTGACGGCCAGTTCGCCTTCGCCAAACCTTCTCGTATCCGTCTATTTGGGCCTGGCTTCGGCGGTCCTGCAACGCTCGCAAGCGAGGCGGACTTTCTCAATGCGCCCGTGCGCGATATCACCCTCGGCGTAGGGGCCGACCTGTTGCCCTTCAACACGCCTGCGGGGGTGACCGCCAACAATCGCTTCCAGTTCTACGGAACCGATGCTTGGAAGATCTCTCGCAACTTTACGTTCAACTTCGGCCTGGCATATCGCTTTGACACGAACCTGTGGAATCACGATCAAGGCCATCCCACACTCGTGGCGCCGCTCTTTGGCAAGGGCACCAGCCCAAGTCCGAAGGACAACAACAACATCGCTCCGCGCGCTGGGTTCGCATGGGATATCGGCGGCAATGGCCGCACCGTTATACGTGGCGGCGTTGGTATTTACTACGACACGACCATTGACAACCTCCGACTATTTGAACGGGCAGACCTCGGCCCTCCAGGAGCGGAGTTGTTCCTTGTAGGCAACGCCATTACCAGCACCTTGCTACCGGGCGGCAATGGTAGTTTCGGTTCAACCCCCACCTCTGCCAGCGGGTTCATAAGGTTGCGCGATATGCTCGTACTGGCGCCCAAGGTTCGTGCAGATGTCGAGTCGAAGGCATTCAACTGCTCGCTACCGACATCAATCGAATGCTTCCACGCGGTGTCAGGACCCCTCTTCTCGACCGAATTCCAGATACCGTACTCTTTGCAGTACGCTATCGGCATTCAGAAGCAGTTGCCCGGCAAGATGGTGTTGCAGGCAGACTACAACTACCGGAAGGGCGTGCACGAGGTCCTTGTATACGATGCCAACTTCAACGATTCGGTCGATAAGAATGGCAATTCGACGCCGACCGTCCGTAGCATCACTTTCAATGTGCCTTACGCGGACTCGTCGGCCTTCTCTACTTACCAGGCGCTGTTGGTCCGCCTGGACCGGCGGTTCGACCAGGGCTTCCAAATGACCGCCAGCTACACGATGTCGCGGCTTAGGAACTTTGGCGGTGATGCACTGGGTCTTGGCCAGACTCTTTCCAACCGAAATGATTTCTCAGGAGAGTACGGCCCGGGCGGACTCGATCGATCGCAGCGCCTGGTAGTCAGCGCCGTGTGGGAGATGCCGTTCTTCAAGGACAGTTCTTCAGCGTTCAAGAAGCATGCTCTGGGGGGATGGACTGTATCGGTCATCTCGACGGCCCTCAGCGGGCTGCCCTTCAGCGCGCTCCTTCCTGATTCAGTCGACCTGACCGGCAGCGGCTCTTTCTTTTCCTACTTGCCCGGCGCCAAGCCTGGAGAGGTAGGGCGGGCTATCAGTTCTCTGAGCCAGCTAAATGAGGTAATCAGCAACTACAATGCGAACAGGAAGTCGTTTGCTGCTCGCATTGAAGGCGGCGTGCCGGTTGATCCCTACGGCACGGAGCTACGCGAGCTTGCTCAACTACCCGCGGGAACGCTGATCGGCGGCGACTCAGTCATCTCACAGGACCTTCGGCTGACGAAGACATTCAGAATGTCCGAGTCAATGAAGTTCGACCTCATTGGCGAATGCTTCAACCTTTTCAATGTTGCCAACTTGACCAACATAGCCACCAACGTCATTCCGGCTAAAGATGACATATCGGGCCCTGGGGACTTCGTCACGTACAAACCGACCCAGCGCACGACGAACATCTTCGGGACGGGCGGCTCGCGAGCGTTCCAGTTCGCATTGAAGTTCACCTTCTAGCGGGCTAGGATAAAAGCTGCTTCTTTGATAGTGGTGGAACCCTAGTCCGGCTCCACCACTTTTTCTTTGTGCTTTGTAGACCCGGCTCAAGGACACTGGGGGGCTGTCTAATTTGACGTTGCGATCCAAAAACGTTTTGCTGGCATCTGCGCTTTGCTTTCTGTTTTTGGCAACGGCGGTAATCGCCCAATCCTCTCTTGGAAACACGCTGATAGGCAAAGTGCGTACAGAATCTGGCCGACCTTTAGCCAACGTTCTCGTCGAACTTCAGACAGGCAACGGAATGCTCGTCGCTCAAACCGTCACCACCAATGAAGGCGATTATGCTTTCTCGGGACTGACCGGGGCATCTTTCATTCTCACAGTCAACGAGCCCAATCACGATGCGTTTTCTGAGCGGGTGGAACTCACACGCACTGCGACGTCGCGGCCCGGTGAGAGGGTTCGAGTTGACCTCGTGCTCAAACCAAAGGATAAAGCGAGGACGCCGCCAGCCGGGACCGTGTTCCAGCAGGATGTGCCCGCAGCGGCGTTGAAAGCCTACCGGCACGGCTTAGGCCTGCTGGCCGAACACAAGAGCGATGAAGGCATCGCGGCGTTACGAGAAGCCATTGGAATACTGCCGACCTACTTTGATGCTCACTTCGCTCTGGCTCTCGAGTTCGTCCGCCTTCGGCGCTCGAGTGATGCTACGCAGGAACTGGAGCTAGCGAGAGCTATTAATCCTAAAGACGGCCGCCTGTATCATACGTTTGGCCTGGTTTTGTATGAGCAGAAGAAATATGCGCTGGCCGCCACGGTATTTGAAGAGGCAGAGAAATTGAGTCCAGCCAATGCAGAAGTGCGTTTGATGCGGGGCGTGGCGCTCATCGAGACAGGGCGGCTCAACGAGGCTGAACAAGAGATCGCGCGCGCAGATCAGATCAGCTCGCACAAGCTTGCGATCGTGCACCTGCATCTGGCACGCGTGTACGAAAAGCGCGGAGAGCGCATTCGGGCTGCCGATGAGCTAGAGTCCTACTTGCGCAAGAACCCGGGGGTCGATAACGCACCGGCGATTCGAGAAGCTATCAAGAAACTCCGAACCAGCTAATTCAGTATCTCTGGATTTCGAAAGGAACTCCCGTGAAGGCTAATCTGATCTTAGCGCTTTTTAGCTTGATTGTTATGCCCAGCCTCTCAGTATCCGGGACGGCTCGGCAACAGGGTAACTCCATAACCGGCAAGGTGAGTAGTTCGGCTGGCAAGCACCTATCCCAGATGATCATAGAGCTCGAGACCGGGAACGGCCAACCGGCCAACACAACCGTCACTAACAATGAAGGTGACTTTTACTTCTCTGGCCTTACGGGGACAAGCTACATTATTGTGATACGACACCCGGAGTATGAGCCGGTCAACGAGCACGTGGATTTCGTAAGGACGGTCGGTCCGGACGAGGCCGGTGAGCGGCGCGCGGTCCAGATCACGCTCGTGCCAAAAGCCGGGAGTAACAGCATTCCCGCAAATAGAACCGTGCCCGCCCAGAACATTCCGAAATCGGCGCGTGATGCGCTCGATCGTGCGATGAAGCTTGCGAAAGAGAACAAGTCGACCGATACGGTCGCGGCCTTGCAAGATGCCATCAAAGCTTATCCGGACTATTTCGAAGCACACCTGCTGTTAGGCGGCGAGTATCTGAGGATGGAGCTGTTGAATGATGCGATTGCGGAGTTCGAGCAAGCGCGTAAGATCAATCCCAAAGATGACCGCGTCTATCGAGGCTTTGGTCAGGTTCTGATGATGCAGAAGAAATATGCGCTGGCGTCCGGGGTTCTCGGCGAGGCCGCGCGATTGAATCCCGGCGATCCTGGCATTCTCCTGATGCGCGCCACCGCGCTCATAGAACATGCGGCTGCGATCAACCCTTCGGCGTCAAAGGAGGCGGCCGCGGAGCGAGAAAGTGCATTCGGGCTGGCAGAAAAGGATCTCGCAAAAGCTCTGGAGTTGAGCGGCAAGAAGCTGGCAGCCGCTTATCTTCAACTGGCGCGGCTGCACGAAAAGAAAGGTAACCGGTCGCTCGCCGCCGATGACTTGGAACAATACCTCAGAATGGCGCCTGACGATAAGAAAGCAGATGCCATCCGAGCTGCGATAAAAACGCTTCGCGGCCAGGCCGCCGAAAAGAAGCCGTAGCCGCAGCCTTAAGCACGCAGATAAGATTCGTCGAAAACGTAAACCTGCTGACGCTCATAAGTTGTCAGTCGTTTCACCTACCGCGGGAGAGGCTCGCCCTCCGCTTTCTCTTTCACTTGAATCTAACTGCGCCGCGCTCGTACGGTCTTTCTCCACAGTGTCGCCAATATCCTCTCTCAGGCCACGAGCAACGCGGGCCGCAGTCTCTCGTAAGCGCACGGATACGCTTAGGTTCGAGCCGCCGAGCTGTCAAACAGTCTCGGGAATGCGCCTTGCTCCTACTGCACGTCGGGCGCCTCCACGAAGGTACTCGAGTTGGACAGTGAGCGAGGGGATTAAGAAATGGGAACTAACAAACAGGTTTCGATTCTGATCATCGATGATGAAGAGCCTATTCGCAGGCTTCTGGCGCTGTACCTCTCGGACGAGTACACGTGCGTCACCGCGGCCAGCGCCGACGAGGCTACCACGTTGCTGACCGGCAGTTCTTTCAATCTGGTCATGACCGACATAACGATGCCAGGCACGTCAGGCATCGAGTTGTGCCAGTATATCCATCAGGCCTATCCCGACACGGTGGTGATCATGGTTTCCGGAATGACGGACATCAACTACGCGGTCGAAGCCATGCGTCACGGGGCATTCGATTACGTCTTAAAACCGTTCGACTTGTCCCACGTGCTGATGGCTGTCGAGCGCGGGCTCAGGTATCAAGGGCTGTTAGCTGCGAAGCGCCACTACGAGCAGTCGCTCGAAGAAACCGTCAGGCAGAGGACCGCCGAGCTGCGCTCGCTGAATGAAAGCCTGAACCAGATGCTTGAAGCTCTGTATCAGAACTATCGCGCGACGCTGCGCGCGCTCGCCGGAGCCTTGGAAGCGCGCGACGTCGAGACCGCCGGCCATTCGGACCGCGTAGTCGCTTATTCACTCAGGCTCGGCCGCGAACTGGGGCTTGCGCACAAGGAACTGATCGCGCTCGAACAGGGCGCTCTGCTTCACGACATCGGCAAGATTGGCGTCCGCGATTCGATATTGCTCAAGTGCGGCGCGCTCACTGAAGCCGAATGGGGCGAGATGCGCGAGCACATCAACTACGGGCTTCGCATAATCGGCGGCATAGACTTTTTGAGCGGCGCGGCGCCGGTCGTAGGTGAGCATCACGAAAAGTACGACGGCACCGGCTATCCTTCAGGACTGCGCGGCGAGTCGATTCACATCAACGCTCGCATTTTCGCCGTAGCTGACGCCTTCGACGCGATAACCAGCGATAGACCCTATCGGAAGGCGGCGCCCTATACACACGCCCGCGCGGAGATAGTCGCGAACGCAGCCAGACATTTTGACCCCGCCGTAGTGAACGCGTTCTTGAACGTGCCTGAGAGTGACTGGTGCGATATGCGCAAGGTCGCCGAGTCCGAGGATTACATCGAGGACATAATCGACAGGCACGAGATCCGCTCGTTCATCGTTTCGATCAAACGGCAGAATGGCTTTTCCGGCCCGCTCAACCTGAGCGCTCAAGTGGCGTGAGCACCGGAGTGTGCCGCGCGAGGGGCGCCGTGTGTGGCGGCGCCCGCCATCTGTCGCTCAATCGCCGCTCCACATATTGTTCGCACCGCTTCCAGTGATCACATAAGGGTGAGCACGAGAGTGGAATCAATCGATCAACTACGCTTTATCTTTCTTCGGAGTGTCGGTATAGTCGCAGCAACCGCTTGGCCATCTATCGAGAACGTTGTAGGACAGCATTTGCAACATAAACGTGGAGGGTTCAATGGAGAAACAAAAACATTCGGGCATCCCTCACCGGATACTTGCCAGTAGCATCGCGATAGCAATAATTCTGGCCGGAATCGCCGCGCGCGAGACAGCTACTGCGCAATCGCTGAATGCCATGGACCGAGAGCGCGGCCACGTGATGCTGAAGGTTCTTAAGAACGAGATCAAGAAGAACTACTACGATCCAACGTTTCGAGGAATAGATCTGGAGGCGCATTTTAAGACGGCTGACGACAAAGTCGATCGGGCTACTTCGTTGGGCCAGGTCTTCGGCATTATAGCGCAGGCATTGCTGGAGTTCGAAGACTCGCATCTTTTCTTCCTCCCGCCACAGCGCCCCGACACCGTGGATTATGGATGGCAAATGCAGATGTTCGGAGACAAGTGTCATGTGTCGGCGGTCAAGCCGGGGAGCGACGCCGAGGCCAAAGGGCTCAAGCCCGGGGATCTGGTCAAGGTGGTGGATGCATACTCGCCCACCCGGGAGAATCTGTGGGTGCTGAAATACCTTTACTACACGCTGAGGCCACAACCCGGAATGCGGCTGATTGTGCAGAGCCCCACCGGCGCTGAGCGTCAGCTTGACGTTTTGGCGAGAGTAAAACAGGGGAAGCGGCGCGTGGACCTTACCGGCTCCACCAGCGACACCGACATCTGGGACTTGATCAGAGAGAGTGAGAATGAGGACCGGCTCAGGCGCCACCGCTATTACGAGATGGGGGACGACGCATTGATCTGGAAGATGCCGCAATTCGACCTTGACGAGCGCGGAGTCGAAGACCTGATGGGCAAGGCGAAGAAGCGTAAGGCGCTTGTTCTGGATCTGCGTGGCAACCCGGGCGGCGCTGAAAGCACGCTCAAGAATCTTCTCGGATATTTTGTCGATGCCGAGGTGAAGATCGGCGACATAAGGCGGCGCAAAGAAACCAAGCCGTTGATGGTGAAGCCGCGCGGCGACGGCTTCAAAGGCAAACTTGTCGTGCTAATTGACGCCGAGTCGGGTTCGTCTGCCGAGATCTTCGCGCGCATGATTCAAATGGAAAAGGCGGGGACCGTGATCGGAGATCGATCTGCAGGAGCCGTCATGAGGGCGAAGGGCTACGAGTTCCAGATTGGCGCCGACACCGTAATATTCTATGGCGCGAGCATCACCGACGCCGACTTAATAATGACCGACGGACAGAGTCTCGAACGCACTGGCGTGAAGCCTGACGAACTGCTCCTGCCAACCGCTGCGGACCTTGCGGCTAAGCGCGACCCGGTGCTCGCGCGCGCGGCGGCGCTGGTGGGAGTGAAGCTCGACCCGGAGAAAGCAGGCGCGATGTTTCCGATCGAGTGGCGGAAGTAGGAAGGCGAACGAGGAAAGCTCCAAAGTCTCTTACTCCTTGGGATGGGTAACGGGCGCAGTCTGATTGGGCTGCGCCCGCTCGTCTCGTGGGTTACTGTGGAGGTGGGACTCGCTGGCCCGGGTTCACAAACGAAACCCCGCTGTCGCGAATCTGCTTATTCAAGTTTGGAACAGCTTCCTCGATCAGCTTGTTCAACTGCTCGACAAGCGCTTTCAGTTCAGTCGAGAGCTCGCCGAGTTTCGCCGTTTGATCCAGCGTAGGCGCAGCGGTGTAGCTATCAAGCCCGTTGAAAAGCTGCCCGATCCTTTGCAGCACCGGGCGCGGCGTGCCTGGTAGCGGAGGCCCGGCGCTGCCCAACTGGTCGAAGGCTTGCACAATCTTCTTCGAAACGTCGTCCACTTGATCGGAAACCGATTTCGCCGCGTCGTTCACTTCCTTCGACACGTTCGGCGTTCGCCTCAACGACTCTTGAAGCGCGGTGATCTGAGTCCTGAGATTCTGCACCGCGCGCTGCGCCGCCGCCGCCGATCGCTGAAGCTCGTACGCCTTCATCACCGCGTCGGTCCACTTCGCGCGATCAGCTTCCGAGATCTGAATCCGCGGGTCTTCTTGAACGCGCACGGTTGCGATAGCTTCCTTGCCGGCCGCTGAAACTTTCACGGTGTACTCGCCGGGAGGAACGCGCGGACCGCGCCCGCCACCGCCGAACCCGCCGCCGCCACCCCCGCCGCCACCGCCAAATTGCGGCGCTGCCGGTTGCGCCTCGGGCGTCGCAGCCCCTGCTTCCGCGGCAGCCGGTTGAGCGGCTTGCTGGCCGCCTCCGCGCCCGCCGCCGCCCGCGCCTCGACCACCACCGCCGCCACCCGGGACACCACCGCCGCCACCCGGAACACCGCCGCCGCCGCCTCGGCCTCCGCCGAATCCTGCGCCGGCCTGACCTGCAGCGCCGAGTCTAAGGTCCCACACCACACGATTCACTCCAACGTCCTTCGGACCGGTCAACTCGCGTACGGTCTTTCCGCTCTTATCTGTGATCGTGATCCGAACATTGCCCTGCGGAGCGGCTCTCAAGTAGTAATCGATCATCGCGCCATAAGGCGGATTAGGTGTCGAGAACCACTTGTGCCCGGTGTTACCCTTGCGATTGTAGATGCGGAACGCGACCGCTGCCGGCCCATCAAACACCGCAAGGTCAGAGGACATTACGGCGTCGGACATCTTTTCCAGCGCGGTGATGTTGTCGAGCACCCACACCGATCGTCCGTGAGTCCCAAGCACAAGATCGTTGTCGCGAGCGTGTATCTGAATGTCGTCAACTCGCACCATCGGCAGGTTGCCCTTCAAGCGCGTCCAGTGTCCTCCGTGATCGAGCGAGGCAAATGCGCCGAACTCAGTTCCCAGGAAGAGCAGATTCTGATTGCGCGGATGCTCGCGTATCACGCGGCAGGTGACGCCCACCGGCAGGTCGCTCTTCAACGATTTCCACGACTCGCCGAAATCGGTCGACACAAAGACGTAGGTGTTGTAATCATCGCCGCGATGCCCATCGAACGTGGCGTAGACCGTGCCCTCGGCGAAACGCGACGGGACCACGCGGCTCACGAAAGTGTTCTTTGGAACGCCGGGCACTTTGTCAGTAATGTTTTTCCACGTTTTGCCGGCGTCGCGCGACACATGCAAGTTGCCGTCGTCGGTTCCCGCGTACAACAAGCCTTCTTTCATTGGCGACTCGGCCAGGACGCATACCTGGCCAAACGTCTGCACGCCGTCGTGACGGGAGAGCATGTTTCGGTCGGGAAGCGTGCCCATGATCGGAAACTTCTCGCGGTCCTGGTCCTTGGATAGATCCTCGCTTCGCGTCCACGAATCGCCGCGATCGTTGGACCGGAAGACTCGATTCCCGCCGTAGTAGATCGTCCGATTGTTGTGAGGAGAGATAACGATCGGCGAGTTCCAATCGAAGCGATAAGGCTTCTCGCCTGCTGCGGGCTCGGGTCTGATGTTGCGCCGCTCGCCGGTCTTGAGCTCCAATCGCGCGACGTTGCCGTCCTGCGATTCGACGTAGATGATGCTTGGATCGGAGACATCGACAACGGAGTAAAACCCATCGCCGCCGCCGGTGCGGAACCATTCATCGTTGGTTATGCCTTCCTGGTTCAGCGTGCCGCTTGGGCCGGCCCAGCTCCCGTTGTCCTGGAGCCCGCCGTAGACCATATAGGGCTTTTGATTGTCGAGCGAGATCTCGTAGAACTGACCGAGCGGAATCGTATTGATGTAATCCCACGAGCGCCCTCGATCGTACGACTGATGAATCCCGCCGTCCGAGCCCGCCAGCATGTGATTCGAGTTGGCCGGATCGATCCACAGACCGTGATAGTCGCCGTGGATTCGCGTGACGATGTTCTGAACCCAGGTCTTGCCGCCGTCATCCGAGGTGAACATGTTGGCGGCGCACTGCCAGACGCGCTGATCGTTGTTCGGATCGATGCGAATCTGGCTGTAGTACATCGCCCGCGAATCCAGATCGCTCATTTTTTTCCACGTTGCACCACGGTCCTCGGACCTGAAGACGCCGCCCTTTGCGTTCTCTATGATGGCGTAGACGATGCTCGGGTCGGCGCGGTAAATGTCAAAGCCTATTCGTCCGGTGACGCCTTCGGGAAGGTCCTTGGTGAGCTTTGTCCACGAAGCCCCGCCGTCAATCGTTTTATAGATGGCGCTGCCCGGTCCGCCGCCGTTGAAGCCCCACGGCGCGCGGCGTCGTTGATAAGCAGCCGCATAAAGAGTTCCGGGACTCTGGGGGTCCATCGCGATATCGGTTACGCCCGTGTCTTCGTTGACGAACAGCGACTGCGTCCAGGTTTTGCCGGAATCGGTCGTCTTGTAGACTCCCCGCTCGCGGTTAGGTCCCCACAAATGGCCGAGCGCGGCGACGTACACGATGCTCGGGTTGTGCGGATCGATGACGACGCGGGCGATGTGCTTGGAGTCTTTCAGACCCATGTTCTGCCAGGTCTTGCCGCCGTCGAGCGAGCGATAAACGCCGTCGCCCCACGACGAGCTCTGGCGATTGTTGGGCTCGCCGGTTCCGACCCACACGATGTTGGGGTCGGAAGGCGCTATGCAGATGTCCCCGATCGAGGTCGATCCCTGCTCGTCGAATACGGGATCGAAAGTCGTGCCGGCGTTGGTCGTCTTCCACACTCCGCCGGTGGCCGCTCCGACGTAGAAAGTGGAAGCACTGCCTTCGACCACTGCGAAGTCGTCTATGCGTCCGCCCATGATAGCGGGGCCGATTGCGCGCCATTGTAGGTTCTTCAGCGCGGTCTCTTCAGGCCGCAGCTTGCCGTTCTGTCCGTAGACTATTCCGGTCGAGGCGAGAACGGCAGCCGAAATGAAAACGAGGAGGCGGAGGCATATTGCCCTGCCCGACACGTTCAGGCGAGTGTTGGTGATGTTCATATCGTCCTCTCTGTGCTCCACTGGTGAAAAAAGAAGGGAAGGAAATAGGTGTTACTGCGTCGGGAAACTATCACCGCCGTATTCACGAGTCAAGAGACGAGGGCTGGCAAGAAAAGCCGATGCGCGAGCAGATTTCTGCGCATAGTCGTCTGACGAGTCCCGCTTAGAACTCAATCAAGAGTCTTCACCGCCATCTTCCGCAGTTAAGCAGCGTGTCAGCAGGTGCGACATTGGTGTGACAGTCGCAGTGACTGTCGCAGCGACTGTCGCACCTTATCCTTCGAGTAGCCAGTCTGAGGCCCTTTAGATCAAAGGCTTTCCGTGTTCAGCGGTTTCGGCACGCACGTTGCGCCTACCGCATCGGTGACATTCTGACGCGCTCACAGAGCTAGTGGGGTTTCATCGCCCTTCGGTGATTCGCGAAGAGCAACCGGCTTGGCGCAGCCGTCAGGGGTGTGCCTGTCGAAAGGAGAGACGATGTCGAAGAGTAACCCCATCAGAGAAAAGAATCGCGGACGTGTTCGCGCGAGTAAACCGAGAGCATTGGTGTCAATAACGCTTGTGCTGAGCCTGGTCGTGACCGCGGTCGCACTGGTGAATTGGGGAGGCTCAAGAGCAACAACGCAAGGGAGCAAGGAGAAAAAGAGCGGAGGAATGACGATTGAGTCCTTCGCCGCAAGCTCGCCCTCAAAGGAGTACGTCTACGATGGCGGCCGCCTCCTGGCAACCGAGGAGTGTGGCTACTCGATCTCTCCGACAAGCGCCTTCTTTCTTTCAAATGGGTTGCCGGGCGGTTGCACTGTGAACATTACGGCGCCGGCTGGCTGCAACTGGACGGTCGTCAATGTTCCTACCTGGATAACTCTCTCTTCAGCCGACAGCGGCAGTGGCAACGGTGTTGTCACGTTCGTGGTGAGAGAGAATTTCACCGCCAACGCCCGACAGGCGACCTTCACGATAGCCGGGCTGAACTTTACTGTCGTTCAAAACGGTGACTTCGCCAACTGTGTCTACGAAATCTCGCCTATATTCGCGAATTTCCCCTCGGGTGGAGGGATCGGGAATGTCAACGTGAGTGTTGACTCGCACTGTGGCTGGCAGGCAGTAAGCAATGCAAGCTGGGTCACTGTCACCTCAGGCAATGTCGGTATTGGCAACGGCCCGGTGGGTTATTCAGTTGGGGTGAACACCACTGGGGTTACCCGCACCGCAACGATCACGATAGGCAATAAGACTCTCAATGTGAAGCAAACCGGCTAGCTGAATCAACAATGGAGGGTGCGATGAGACACACAAGTTTGAAATGGCTGGATGCGATTGGCCCGGCGCTAACAAGATTTACGAGTTCGCGAACTCGCAAGTTAGCGGCAGTCCTCGCGATGCTGATCGGCGCAGTTGCGTTGGCCGCGGCGGTCCGAGCGTACAACCACGAGGCTAAGAGCGTGCGACCGCCAGAGTTGTCAACGGTGTCGCCGCCGGCTGCTGCAACGCGCAGTCCTACAAACCAGAGACGGTCGCTCAGCCGGCTCGCGTTTCAGCCCGAGGCCAACAAGATGCGCCGGAGACTCGGGAAGAGGTTCGTCGAGCCGGGTCGCGAGGTAAGCGTCAGCACCGGAATCCTCACCATAGGCTCCGACCATCTGGCCATCAGAATCGTCCGCACCCAGGATGAGGAAGAGGGCGAGCAGATATCGATTGCAATCGGCGCAAACTCCGCGTTTGCGTGGAGCCCGAAAGCAGGCGCCGTGTCGAACGGCAATGCTCTGACGGGAAACGAACGCGCGGTCGTCGAACGAATAGCGCTTGATAGCCCTGACCAGTTCATTCTGGCTCAAACGCGAGGCGCCAGCTACTACACTGTCGCCTGGACCGTCAGGCCTGCGGAGGCCGGGGATTCTGAGAAATATTCTGGCCCGTTGTGGGACCTTATTCGTATCGCCGAGCCCCAACGCGGAAACTGGAACAAGCCTCAAAGCCTCTGGCGCGTTTACTACGTCAACAACTTTACCGGCTTGATCGATAGGGTTTTCTGTGATGTGGACGGTGAGAACCTCACGGTCGACTTATCCGCATGGGTCGATCGCGGAGGCGAACTCGAACCTTCGCTGATCCGCTGGAGCCGAGGTGGCAACGTGGTCATGCAACTGAACGTGATCAACGTGAGTCACGGTCCAAAGAGTTAGTGAGCGACGGGGCGCTATCGGCCACGTTTTCTCGGTGGAGGGCTGACACCTGTTGAAAGAGAGGTCGCGATGGCAACATGGACTTGGAAACTAAACGGTGGGCTATTCAGACGCGCTGCATTTCTGCGGGTGATTCTCATACCGGCTCTCATAGCGAGCGTGACAGCTATGGCGCTCGGCCAGAGCGCGGCCCGGCCCGATAAGGGTGTGAGACCGGCCGGCTCCTACGCGGTGTCGGACATCGAGAACGTCAACATGACGAACGGCAGTGTAAACCTTTCGATACCGCTCGCGTCCCTTCCACCAATTGCCGGCGGCAAGCTCTCGTGGGCAATAAGCGCCAACTACAACAGCAAGATGTGGGAGACGTACCAGATAGAAGAGGAAGACAACTCTGAACTACCCCCGATCAGGTGGATGACTAGCCACGTGCAACCTAGCGCAGTGAAGCCGTGGTTCATCGGCGGGAGTTATCGAATCGAGGTCGTTGAGAGTCGAACCGATGTCGCCTGGAGGGATCCGCTTTTCGGCGATCCCGACTACGCCGTGATGCAGCAACACTCTAGCTGGTACAAGGTTACTCTCACTATGCCCGATGGCGCTGTTCACGAACTCCGGCCTCGGGACGGCGAGGGTGAATATCCGACACTCTATAGGGAATATCTGAATAGGTATTCGTGGAAGACGCCGAAGACTGCGAATCCGCCGACAACTATGACCTACTACTCGTATGACGGGAGCTACCTCTGGGCGGCGATCCAGTCTTTCACAGGACCAACGCCCCTGAATTGGGACGTGTACCTGCCTGATGGCACCCGAATCATGAACCGAGACGACGGCAACCAATACATCATAGATACTAACGGCAACAGCATCAGAATCTACGGCACCACAACCGGGATGGAAACCGCGACGCACTTTGTCGACCAGCAGACGCTAAGAGAGATCCGGTACGTAGACTCCTTTCCCCAACCTAGAGTCGAGTACCAGACCGTTGAAGGTATCTGGAGGAGCATTTTGATTAACCTCCGAAGCACGACAGTCGACGGGTGGGCCTATTACGTCAACAACGATCCGATGTGCTCTGAAAGGGCCGAACTGATCTTCAATCAAGACATCACGGTATTGGATTCAATAGTGCTTCCGCAAACCGAGCCGAACATCACTCGGCAGTTCGAGTTCGAATACAACTCTGACACCTCATATCTGACGGACTACGAGTACCGAGACGAGTTTTGTTTGGTCAACGACATCGACAGCATTTCCGGCGGGCTTGGTTCGCTCAGCAAAATGAAAACCCCTTCCGGTGCAGAGGTGAGCTACGGCTACACCCTCGACATACCCCCTCCGCCCCCGAAAACTCCGGCACTAGCGGGTGTGCTAAGCGCAGTCGATTTCCCCGGAGACAAAATCAAGACTAAGCAGCTCGTCCACGACACCGTCACCGACTCCTGGAACTACAACATAGGATTTAGCGGTTCGAGGGTCGATTCACTCTTCGATGGGTCTTTCGTAATCGAGAACCACTATCCTCACAACCCGGCATATCAGTTCACTCATGGTGGAACCAACGGAAGAGGCGGACTCGCCTACAGCACGAACCAGTCCGATAGGGTGTTCATTGAGCGCAAATGGAAGCTCAATTCGCTAAATGGGATGCCTGCCGGGTCTACGGGCTCAGGGCAGCTTGTGCCGTTCAACCCTGTGGTCGAAATCGAGTTCACGACGCTGATGGATCCGCCGGGCACCAAGGTGAAGATGTCCGCCGAGCAATTTGCGCACGATTTGAACGGCAACGTAGTTAGCGAGACTGATTACGATTGGTTTAACCCGAATGATCCTGATCTGATGCGTGACCCTGAGACCGGTGTGCCGGCTCAAGTGCCGGCTTCAGCGTCTAAGCTGCGCGTGATCACGAACAGTTACCACAACGATGCCACGGACCAAAACTCGCTGAACATCTATCACAACCGAGTCAACGGCGACCCGCCAACACCGCTGATCCTCAATGCGCTCAAAGAGTCAACCATCGGCCAGCCAGATCCCAATAACCCGAACATCATTGTTATTCTGGCCAAGAGTCACCTCCACTATGACGGGCACAACCTGGATAGCGAATTTGATACTGTGCCGACGGTCGGCAACGTTACCAAGGAACGCCGCGACAAGAATGGGACCGGAGCGTGGATAGACACGATTCACACCTATGGCCCTTTTGGCAACAGAGCAACCACAACAGATCCGAGGAACAACATCACCCAGCTCTTCTATGAAGACAACAGTCCATCCACGCACGCTCAGCCTACGCGAATTGTGCTAGATCCAAATCCAGATCCTGGAGTCACCGGTGATGAATTGACGACTCGATTTACTTATGACTTCGCCACCGGACTCATCACCAGCCAAAAGGATCCGAACAACCGAGAGACCCTTACCAACTACGACAATCAGCTATTGAGTACGCCGACCAATCTGGTGAAAGATCCATTTCTCAGACGCGGCAAGATAACTGACCCGGTCGGGCGCACCGTGGTAACTCTGTATCACGACAACGCGCGGAAGATCGAAACCAAAGCGGACCTCAGAACTAACGATGGGCTACTGAGATCGATCACCACACATGATAACCTGGGGCGCGTTGTTAAGGTTGAAGGCACTGAATACACCAGCGCGTACACCCTAATGACAGATACGGTTTACGAAAAAATGGGGCGGGTCACCTACACCAGCAATCCGCATCGAAGCGGGACGTTGCCCAGCGATGGGTGGACTCGAACCAAAACCGACGACATCGGAAGAGTGATCGAAGTAGCGACTTTCGATGGGGCGACGAAGCCCACAGAGGCCGCCATCACCTGGAACGGGCAGATGCAAACTTTCTACAACGCCGAGCAAACGACCGTTATCGATCAGGCGAATAAGCAACGAAAGAGTGTTGTCGACGGACTAGGCAGGCTGATCAGAGTTTTCGAAGATCCCGCCGGGTCAAACTTCCAGACCGACTACAAGTACGACGCCCTTGGGAACCTATTGCAAGTCGATCAGGGAACTCAGCATCGCTTCTTCACCTACGACGGTTTGTCGAGATTGCTAACAGCCAAGAACCCCGAGCAGGTGAGCGGCGCGACCCAGATAGCAACGACTTATGACTATGACGCTGCGTCAAACTTGATCAGCAAGACCGGCCCCAACACCAATACTTCGGTCAGCTTTGCGTACGATGGATTGAATCGAGTCAAGACCAAGACGCTGACCCAGCCGGGCTCGTCGACCATTTGGGATTATGCCTATGACTCGCCTGGCACTTTGTCAAACGGCAAAGGAAGACTCACATCGGTCATCCTTCACGACAGCACGGACGGATACTATTACGATAACTACGACGCGATGGGCCGGGTGAAGCAGAGCCGCCAGATCACAACCGCCGGCACGGCGAACAGCTATCTTATGTCGTACGAATATAACCTCGCCGGTGGCATGACCCAGCAGACCTATCCTTCAGGCAAGGTCTTCGTCACCGAGTACGACGACGCCGGACGCATCGCCGGGGTGAAGAGAGGAACAAGTTACTACGCCGGAGGAGCGCCGACCGACGCGACAAATCGAATTCAGTACGCACCTCACGGGGCGACCGGCGCGGTGAAATTGGGGAACGGCAAATGGGAGCACACCATGTTCAACGCGCGGCTCCAGCCTACGGAGATCGGGCTTGGCGCAAACAGCGCGGCGTCCGATCTACTCAAGCTCGAACATACGTACAACACCCCCGGACAAGCAAACAACAACGGGAACGTACGGACTCAAACGATCACCGCCCCGAAGTCACAACCCGGCACTGGCAACCTGGTACTCGCTCAGAACTACAGTTATGACGCGCTGAACCGGTTGAGCGTCGTGGAAGAATTGATAGGCGCGGGGAGTCAGTGGAATCAGACTTATGACATCGACCGATGGGGAAATAGAGCGGTCAGAAACACGCCAACGGCCTACATTCCGAGTCCCCTCTTGACACCACTGTCTGCCAACAGCACTGACTTCTCGGCGTTCAATCAACCCACGAACAGGCTCGCGATGAGCGGCTTCGTCTACGACACCTCGGGGAATCTAACAAAGGATCCAAACACGCCAACGAACGGGATCGTGTATGACGCTGAGAACCACCAGACGAGCTACACGAAGACTGGGCCCGGAGGCGGGACGACGAGCTACAGCTACGATGGCGACGGCCACCGGGTAAAAAAGACAGATCCCAACAACAACACGACCATCTTCGTGTATAATGTGGCCGGGCAGCTCATCGCGGAGTACACGAGCGACCCGGTGCCGCAACCCCAAGGCGGAGGCGGTACTAGCTATTTGACAAGCGACCATCTTGGAAGCACGCGAGTGGTGACGAGCGCGGCGGACGGGGGTGGCAACATTACGGTGAAGGCCCGGTACGACTACTTGCCGTTTGGCGAGGAGATCGATACGAACCATGGAAGCCGCTCATTGGTGACTGGGTATGGAGCAAGCGACGGGACTCGGCAGAAGTTCACCCAAAAAGAAAGAGATAATGAATCCGGACTGGATTACTTCGGAGCCAGATACTATTCGAGCGCGCAGGGTAGGTTCACCAGCGTGGACCCGATCACGATCAAGAGGGCTAGGCTGATCGATCCGCAGCGATTGAATCTCTACGTGTACGGGCGTTGTAATCCCCTCAAGTATGTTGATCCCAACGGCGCTGACATTATGCTCGCCAAGGATCTGAATCAGAAGGGTCACGAGAAGGACCGAAAGTATGTTGTTGAGAACTTGGCACGCCTTTACATGACGGCAAAAGGAAAGGCGTATTTGGAACGTGCTGACAAGAGCCCGTTCGATGTCGAGGTAGGCAAGGGAACTTTGCCGCGGCAAAGATTAGGCGCGGCAGCCTCACCAGGTACGACGACCTTTGGCGGTTCCGAACATGTAACGGCCGGTATCACAACCACAAATACCACGCCTGACCCGACAACGGGTAAGACCCTACTTGTGGCGAGCGGACCGGAGATCATGAAGGGAGGCAAAGCTGACCCCATCACAATAACTATCGACAAGGACAATGCTGCTGACATGGGCAAGGATCCAGCAAAAGTATTTGCTCACGAGTTTGGAGGACACCTCGCGAACGTCTTGAATCTCGCCGAGCGTCCGGACCCAAACAATCCGGCCAACCCGAGCTTCGACGTAACGGGACGCGATTCTAAGAAGGAGGAGGAAGATTCCAGGAAGGCGGAGGATGTCGGGAAGCTTCCAGGTAAGGCAAGCCCGGAGGCAATACAGGCGGTCGAGAATCTATTAAAGAAGCGACCCTGACATTGAGAAGCGACCCTGACAAGAGGCAGCGTTAAGATGCGAATCGAGTGTTTTTTTGGGTCCTCGTGTAGAGTGTTGAGCGCTGGCTTGGCGCTTCTCTTGTCCGTTGGCGTCCACTGTGTAAAAGGTCAGAGCGAGGTCAGTGATCAAGTATCCCAAGCTATTCGTCTCATACATCTTCAGCCACAAGCTGCACGCGAGCAACTCACCAGACTTGGTGCTCGGGGTTTCCCAAAGATCCTCGAAGTGATGCACGACGATAGCAGACTGGATCCGATCGAAAAGGCTTTCCTGATTGCTGTAATTGGGCGTTCCAAAGGCGAGGACTCTTTCGCTGCTCTGACGGTTCTATTGTCAGATGGTGACCCTTATGTCCGTGGGCTTGCCGCTTCCTATTTCGGGGAACGTAGACACAAACCTGCAATAGCGAATCTTGTAGGACTGCTCGAAGATAAGGGAGTCTATTTAACTAGGACTCGCACGGACCCTGCATCTGAGGAGCCGATCCTCGTACGAGACAAAGCCATCGAAGCCTTGGAAGCTATTACGCGAAAGAAGCTGGAGCCGGAAGGCGCTGGAGACGAGCGGGCCAAAGCCTGGCAGCGGTGGTGGCTGAGGCACCGGCGGGCAAGAGGACAAATGCGGACCCATCGCTAACCCTGTCTGTTCTGGTCGTACTGCGTACCGAAGGCCGAAACAACCTGAACTATCTTTCCTGCCGCCGGCACGTGAGCCTCGCCGCATCCTCAAAGACTCTTCTGCAGCTTGTCGCACGGAGCCGTCTCCGCGATGAAGCTTGGTAACGGCAAGTGGGAGCAGACCTTGTTCAACAGCCTCCGACAGCCTTTGCAGATCGGGTTGTCCAGGCGGCAGCGCGAGGGAGGCCACTGGCCAAATAGGAAAAGGCGCGAAGCAACAAACTTCCGGCGCGACCGCAGTGGCGCGCAGGGGGGTGGGGAACCGGAGCGCGCGGCGGCGGTGTAGTTTCCGCCGCAAGCGCGAGGAAGATATCGGGGCGTACGATAACGCGCATTATGTTGTCGTGCAGCGCAAGTGCCACTGGCTTTTTTTAGTGGCACGCGCGCTGCGGGACGAACATAATGCCGCGTTATCGGATGACCCTTCCGCTTAGACTACTACTCTCGCGACCAGAACGATTCGGGCTACGGCGCGCACCCCAGCAGCAGCGCTTCGAATAGGTGTCATCCGTTGGAAGCAGCTCTTGAAGATTCGGGGCGGGACTTCGATAGAAAGGCGTCGATGGTTCGAAGCAAAGCTTCCTGGTCGCGCTTGGGAAGCTGATCGATCTGCTGAATGCGCCGCGCCAGGCGGCGGTTGCTCACTGCACTGCTTCTGCTCACTCGCTCAAGTCCTAAAAGCTCATCACCCGACACACCGAGAATGCCAGCGATCTTCACAATGAGCTCGCCGTGCAGCCGGAGCTCGCCACGCTCGTAGTCACTCACGATCGGCTGAGAGGTCCTGAGAAGTTCAGCCATCTCTTGCTGTGTTATTCCCCGCTCCTTGCGCATCCGCGCGAGCCGTTCTCCGATAGTCTCAGCCTTCTCTTGAACCCTTGCCTTACGTTTGTTGGCCACGGTGATCACCTCTTCTGAGTGTTCGACCACGGGCATTATAACGTCCACGTCAGGAGGGGTCAGGCTTGACATTCTTGACATTTGGGATCCGAGAAGCATAGGCTCTGGTCCATCATGCCGAGGAAACCAAGAATCGAAATCGGCGGAGGGCTATATCACGTCATCACTCGCGGCAATAATCGAAGAAAGATCTTCAGGTCCCACGATGATTACCTCAAGTTCACCGGCTTGCTCCACCAACAGAAATCCAAACTTCCCTTCTATCTCTACGCTTATTGCCTGATGCCAAACCATCTTCATCTCCTGATCGAGATGCAGGATGATCTCGTCAGCCGGATCATGCAGAGAGTGCTAACCAGCTATAGCCAATACCACAACCGAAAGTACAAGAAGATCGGGCACCTCTTTCAAGGCCGGTACAAGTCGATTCTCTGTCAGACGGATCGCTATCTCGGTGAGTTGGTGCGATACATCCATTTGAATCCGGTCAGAGCAAAGATGGTGAAACGGCCCGAGGACTTTGAATACAGCGGTCATCGGGCATATCTTGGATTGGACCGAAGCGGGTTGGTTGACACCGAGCCGGTCCTGCGGCATTTCGGCGCAACTAAGAAGCGTGCGGTTGAAGTCTACACGCGATTCGTCGCGGCGAGCCTGGGCGAGAAGAGTCACGACGACTACTATCGAGCAACAGAAGGTCGCCTGCTGGGAAGCGACGAGTTCGTGGGGGAGATAAGGCATCGAGTGGGTGAACACCGGGCCTCACGGCAAGCGCTCGACCGCCCGAGTACTGAGGATTTGCTGAGCGCCGCAGAACGGTCCAGCGGATTGACTCGGCAAGAGCTGTGCAGCAAGAGCAAGAACCGGAGAACTGGGGCAGTAAAGGAGGCGGTGATTGTGTTGGGAAGGGAGAGAGGGATAACGAATCGAGAGTTGGCTGAGGCGCTAGGGATAGACCCTTCAGCGGTGACGAGAAGAGCTGAGGCGGC
Source organism: uncultured Clostridia bacterium (assembly GCA_964548075.1). Lineage (GTDB taxonomy): Bacteria > Acidobacteriota > Blastocatellia > UBA7656 > UBA7656 > Onstottus_A. The sequence continues at coordinate 43,857 of CAZJQQ010000049.1, forward strand.
TCGATCACGAAATGGAGATAGTCTTGAGGTGATCGGGCTTCGTAAGCTGCTTAGACCTAGAGTTCGTCCTTAAATGTCAACAATGTCAAGCCTGACCCCTCCCTAACGCTTTTTGCGCTCCTGATCAGGCTGAAGCGCTCACAAGGAAGGTTCTGGAAGCGGACGCTGCGGTCAAGGGGTACATGCAATCATTGCCGTGGTTCGAGGCGATAAGAGAATGGGGTCCGTTCAAAAAGGTGAGGGAGTGGATAGGAACCGAACCAGCGCCTGCGCCTGCGCCAGCGATACCAGCACAGCAACAAGCGCAGCCACAGACAACGACTGCGCCGCAAACACCAGCGCAGCCAATGCCCCCGCCGCCTCCGATGACAAAAGGATGGGACCAGCACTCAAACAAGAGACCCGGAGCCCCAGAGAAAGGCGATGCGCGGAGAAGGCCACCACGGCAAAAACCACCGAACTGGAAAGGGCCTTGGCCGCCTAAGCCGCCGGAGCCGCCCAAGCCTCCTGATCCGCCCAAGCCACCGGACCCTACCAAGCCTCCAGGCTCGTGAGGCACAAAGGGCCTCAAAGGGTTCTGTTTACAGTAGCTGAAAGTTTGGTTGTGACAATGACTAAAACAGTGCAACTCTTGCGAAAGAAGGCGAGCGACGGCGACGCAGAAGCACAATATGAGCTTGCTTACCTTCTGGCATCGGGATCCGACGCGGCCAAGCACCGAAAGGAATGCCTTGATCTGCTCAGGCGGGCGTCCGCGAAAGGAAACACCCTAGCGCAATACGCACTGGGGACATGGTATGCGCACGGCATCGGCATTCGGAAGAACTATAAAGCGGCCTACTCATGCTTACGGCTTGCGGCTAAGAAGGGACATCGTGAGGCTCAATACGATCTTGCTGTTTCGTTAGAGAAGGGTAAGGGTGTCAGCAGAGACCTGAAACAATCCTTCAAGTGGTATCGAAAGGCAGCGGTTCGAGGAGATGCGGACGCCGCTGCTGACCTTGGAAGATGCTACTTTTACGGAATTGGTGTTCGCCGCAATTATAAAAACGCTGTCTACTGGTATCGCAAGGCAGCAAGAGCAGGCAATTCGGACGCACGGTACGGACTTGGATTCTGTTACGAGCGAGGGCTAGGGGTCAGGTCAAGCAAAGAGCGTGCTACCTATTGGTACCGGAAATCAGGGCAGGAACTTGACATCCAAGGCTAAGATTAGTGAACGCGAAGCGACGCCTCGCGCCAGCCCCCTGGGGGGCGTCGGCGCAGGGGGGATGAACCGGAGCGCGCGGCGGCGGTGTAGTTTCCGCCGCAAGCGCGAGGAAGATATCGGGGCGTCCGATAACGCGTATTATGTTGTCTTGCAGCGCAAGTGCCACTGCTTTTTAGTGGCACGCGCGCTGGCCTCGACGAACACAATGCCGCGTTATCGGATGACCCTTCCGCTTAGACTAACTCCTCTCACAACCAGAACGATTGTCCCGTTGGCCAACAGCGCCGCAAGCGGCTGGGTTGAGTTTGTTGACATTTCATCGATCACGCCTGATTTGTTTTTCTTTTCGTAGGACTCTTTGCACTGTGCGGCTGCAAATGCCCAGGTGGCTCGCCGCTAGCGTGACATTGCCACCGTTGCTTGCCAGGGCCTTCATCACTCGGGTGCGTTTCTCTGACTCACTCAGCCTGCGCCAGAGTCTTGCAGGCTCGATACGCTGAGGGCCGTCCGTTTGAATATCCAGTTCGCCGAACAGGATCAGCCGCTTGATGCAGCTTTCCAGCTCGCGCACGTTACCCGGCCACTCGTACTCAACAAGACGCGTCATCTCTTGGCGAGTGAATGCGGGTTCTGCTTTGCCGTATTGATTGCTGTAGACGTGAGCAAAGTGCTGAGCGAGTTCCTTCACGTCTTCGGGCCGCGAGCGGAGAGGCGGCACGAAAAGCGTGGCGACGTTGAGGCGATAAAAAAGGTCATTGCGGAATCGGCCAGCTTCGACCTCTGCCCTCAAGTCGCGGTTGGTTGCCGCTATCACTCGAACATTCGCGATGACGGGCCGCGTCGCGCCAACCGGCTGAATCTCCCCGTTGTTCAGGAAACGAAGGAGCGCCCCCTGAGCCTCGAGAGTCAAATCCCCAATCTCGTCGAGAAGCACCGATCCCCCTGCCGCCGCCCCGATCAACCCTTGATGGTCCGCGTATGCGCCGGTGAATGCGCCCTTCCGATAACCGAACAGGCGGCTCTCGATCAGCTCGCGCGACAGGGCTGCGCAGTTGAAAGGAACAAGTGGATGCCCTCGCCGCCTGCTTTCCTGGTGGACAGCGCGCGCGACAAGTTCCTTCCCGGTGCCTGACTCGCCGAGGACCAACACAACCTCGTCTGTGGCTGCTATGACTCTGAGACGAGCGATCAAGAATCTCATCTCGGCGCTCGCGTGGACTAACCCGTGAAAAGACTCGCCGGGGACGCGGGTTCTTGCATACCGTGGTTGGGTGCTCAACGTTTTTACTCCTGCCGTAGAGCGGGGTCGTTAGGAATTCGGTTGCTGCAACTCGCTCAGATGAAGCAATCTGCCGGCGAGTTGGGCAGCCTGTCGATTCGTTTAACGCTTCCGGCGACTGTTCAGCTATTCATTCCGCATCAAGCCGCGGGATCGTCAGGTTGTACCGTCTGAATCACTGCTACGGACGACCTTCCGGGAAGAAGTGACGACATCCCGAGTGGGCTCCTGTTGTTTCCAGCTAACATTGCTTTGATTGAGGCCGGGTAGATACCTTACGGACTGGCGGCCCAAAGTATACGCCTGGGCGTCGGACAGTCAAACCGGCTTAGTCGAAAAAGAACTGGATTCTGATTTATTTCGAGGACAAGGGAATTCCCAGACCAGCAAAATTGGAGATCAGTGCGGGTTCGGTGAACAAACCTAAAGCTGTCGTTGTCTGCCCCGCGCCGCTGCTCTCTGGCAGGGACGACAAACGGATGTGTGTCGGACAGTCATTGCTTGTTACTTGTCGCCCGCGTTGGGATAATCAGCCTGTTCTAATGGAAGGTCTCCCAGAACAACTCATTTCGGAGTTCCTGAACGAGCATCGCGCATCGGGCGTCTACCTGAGGGACAGCGTGGCGGAACTTGCGGAGCTTCTGACATCCCAGGATCGGCAAGTCGCGGAATCGGCTACCAGAGCCTTTTTCACGTCGCTCGTGGAATTACTGGCCGATTCGTTCGAGCCAGACGCGGTGTCTCTCTACAACCGCGCGTTTGCACAAGTCATACAGGCTTGCCGGCTGGACCCGCGCGCCGGGCAACTTGCTCACGAGTTGAAAGAGTTCGGACTTCGAAGCGAAGAAGATTTGATCGCGCGCTCGCATACGCTTCGGCAGGTATCCCGGCTGACTGACTCAATCGACTCATCGGGCAAGGTCCGGCGCGTCATCGTTCTTTCCCGCGTCACGCTGGGCGCCGATGTCGCGATCACAAGCGTGATCATCGAGCGGATGAAAACTAGATTTCCTTCCGCTGAGATCGTGCTCGTCGGCGGAACAAAAGCGTCCGAGTTGTTCGGAGGCGACCCGCGAGTTGGCTTCAAAGAAATCGGCTATCGTCGAGCTGGGACTACGATCGAGAGGTTGCTAACCTGGATCGACTTGCTTCGTTGCGTACGCGAGTTGACTGACCGACTGACGCGCGGCGAGTACTTGATCGTCGATCCGGACAGCAGACTTACGCAGCTCGGATTGCTGCCGATCGCAAAGGCGGATGTGCCGGTGCGTGAGTCCCATCCGCCAGAGCAGGATGTCGCGACGCATGCGCGCGAGTATCTGTTCTTTCCGAGCCGCGAGTACGGCAGCGGAACATCGCGATCGCTAAGTGAACTTACCTCGTCGTGGCTCGATGAGGTGTTTGGCGAGAGCGTGCCAACCTTTCCGCGTGTGAGCTTGAGAAGCGATGACATTCAAGCTGCGCGCAATCTCATGGATCGAATTAAGCGCGGTTCGCGCCCGATCATCGCAATCAACTTCGGCGTTGGGGAGAACCAGCTCAAACGCGGCGGCGGAGATTTCGAAGCGTCGCTTGTTGCGCGCTTGATCCAGGAAGGCGCTGCGATAGTTCTAGACAAAGGCGCGGGCGAAGATGAGATTAGACGAGCAGACGCAGTCATCGCCGAAGCGACGGGCATCGAATGCGAAGGTCACCGCGTGCGGGTCGTCGAGATCCACGAGGAGAGCTTGATAAGCACGTCCGGTTCGGAGCAGCTCGAGACAGACATCCTGGTGTGGAACGGCCGAATCGGAATGCTCGCCGCGTTGATTGGCGAAAGCGATCTGTACATCGGATACGACTCTGCGGGGCAGCACATTGCAGCGGCGCTTGGGGTGACATGCATTGACGTGTTCGCGGGCTTCAGCTCGCCGCGCATGCTCGAACGCTGGAGGCCTACGGGACGAGCCGAAACGCGCATCGTGGCGGTCGATACGCTTCGCGGCGCTGATGACGCGAACAAAGTGGTTGCAAAGGTGTCACACCACGTGCACAAAATGTTGAGAGCCAGGGATTGGAAGTCGCAATAGCAAATAGCAAATAGCAAATAGCAAATCACAAATTTGTGATTTGCGATTTGCGATTTGTGATTTTCTATTTGCTATTTCGTCTTCAGTTCACTTCGCCGCCTCCGTGTTTCAATCCACACAGCTTGCAGTCCGTAGGTGACTCGGTATTGTCAACTGTGTGTTTCACAGGCTTGAGCGTTCGGAGATAAGCGAACATCGCCTTCAGATCTTCGTCGGTCATGCCGCGGTAGAAGTGCCACGGCATGATCGGGCTCAGCGAACGCGCTTTCACCTTACCAGTGCGGATCGCTTGAATGAACAAGTCTTCGTCGTAATAGGAAATTCCCGACGGGTCCTGCGTGATGTTGGCCGCCATCACTGTCGCCTCGGGCGTTCTGAACAGCAAGCCTCCGGCAAATTCGAATCCGGCTTTCACCTGGCCCTTCTCTTGAGGCGTGTGGCAGTCGGCGCAACTGGCCATACGAGTCAGAAAAGCGCCGCGCTTAACCGGGTCCGACAAATCCGGCATAGGCACTGCCGCTGTAACCGGATCGGGCGCGCTGCGGATAAGATACTTCACCGGAAAGATGATCTCGGTCTGGGGCAGCGGATTCCTGACCGGCGCCAGCGTGCGCAGGTAGACGATCACCGACGCAAGCTCTTCATCGGGCATCTCGCGATAATTCATATAAGGCATCAATGGAAACAGCGTGCGTCCGTCGTAGCCAATACCTTCTCGGATGGCCCGTGCCAGCATATCGTCCGTCCAGTTGCCCGTGCCGGTTTCCTTATCCGGTGTGAGGTTCGGGGCAATTAGCCGGCCCGGGAGTTCCGAGCCTTCGCCGAACACTGTGCCGGCGCCCAACTTGTCGGCCAGCGCGGGCATCCCCGGAGCGTTTGGGTCTCGTTCTGAATGACAGGCCAGACAACCGTATACAGCGTTGACCATGTAGCGGCCGCGCTCGAGCCGCGCTGGCGTGGCTTCAAACGTCCTGTTCGTCAGCGGTCGAGTCTTGGGGCCGATGAAGGGCCGCCATCCAATCGTGAAAGTGATTCCAACCAGGAGTAATGCGACGATGATCAGCACCGTAGTTCCCACAACCTTCTTCCAACGACGCGCCATGTTTTCTCCTTTACTGAGTTGAGAGTTCGAGGCCCTACCAGGAATCCAACCGGGGTTCATGGACAAACCGTTTTCTATTACCTCGGCCTCGCACCTGTCAAGGCGAGCGATTCGAGAATCAACGCTGGACGCGCGAGCCCTTCTCCTCTATCCTATCGCCAGTGTGCCAACCTTAGCGCTCTTCGAAGGAGCCTTCCGTAATGGGACTCGCGGCCGTTTATTTAGGCCATCAATCCTGGACAGACTACATCACCGATCGCGACTGTCTGGGCGCGTTTGGAATGGCCATCGAACACCAGGCCGCGCGCCTTGAAGATTCGGTTGCGGTGCGCGGGGCGATGCAGGTCGCGTTGAGCCGGAGCGATTATCAAATCGCGGTCGAGTCGGGATTGGGCGCGCTGGGTGCGAGTGTGAGTGACAGCGCAGACGATTCGCGCTACAACATTGAGTTCGGATACCAGCAGCTCGCCGGAGGTCTGGATCAACTCAACGCGGACTTCAATTTCTTGCTGGGCGACGTGATCTGGAAGCTCGAGATGCACGAGGAAACGCTCAGCAACCTCCTGCATGAGATCCGCCTCGCGGAGTTCGAACGAGAGGCGCGGGCGTATCGAAGCCGGGCCGAGAAGGCATATCTGAACGGCTGGTATGAGGAGGCGCTGGCTGACTTCCTCGAGGCTGAGAAACGCAACTATCCCGACTTCGGGGTGCTTCGATCGATTGCTAATATCTGCCTTTATCATTTGATCAATCTCACAAACTCGCTCGAATACTTTCGCAAGGCCGCCAAGTACTCGCGCCCGAGCGATGCGCGGCAATCGGCTGAGGCTCATTACTTCGCGGGGATTGTCTGCGCGATCCAGCAACAATTCAAAGAGGGGCTCGACCATCTCGGCGAAGCCATCGCACTCAACCCCGAGTTGTTCGAAGCTCACTATCAGAAGTCGTGCCTGTCGGCGATGCTGAACGAAGGCGGCACTGCGGTCGCGAGCCTGGAGCTTGCAATCAAGGGCGACCCTCGATACTACGAACGCGCGAACGCTGATGAGGCATTCGACGCGGTGCGCCCCGAAGTGCAAGCCTTGCTCAACCGGTTGATGCAGCCTGTGCAAGCAAAGCTCGATGAAGTCAGCCGCGATGCGAGCGTGCTCAAACGATACGTCATCGCGATGCCTGAAAAACGGCAGACGCTGTCCGGCATGTTTCAAGATGTCGAAGGCCGGTTGGCGGCAGCTAACACTTATCGGTCCGGCGTTCAGCTCATGCAAACGCTCTCGCAGGTGCAACAGGACTTGCGGGGCATCTACGATCAGTTCTACAAGCAATACGACATCGGCACGCGCGACTATGTGAGGTCCGTAGCTATCAGTCCGGATGGCCGGCTGGTCGCGTCCGGATTTCTCTACGAAGGGATCAAGGTCTGGGAAGTGGATAGCGGTCTGCCTCTGCGATCGATGCGCGGTCACACCGCAAGCGTCAACTCGATCGCGTTCAGCCCTGACAGTCAGTGGCTCGTTTCAGGCAGCCGCGATCGAACAATCAAACTGTGGGATGTCTACGCCGGCCGCGAGATGCGAACTCTTGATGCTAAGGACTGCGGCGAAGTGCGCGCGGTGACTTTCAGCCCTGACGGATTGTGGCTGGCGTCCGGGAGCACCGACTCGATGGTCAGGTTGTGGAGAATGGTCACCGGCGCAGAGGTTCAAGCGATGGAAGGCCACGAGGGGCCGGTCACTTCAACGGTGTTCAGCCCCGACGGCCGGTACATAGCCTCGGGAAGCCTCGATCGCACGCTCAAGCTCTGGGACGCGGACACCGGCCGCGAGGTGAAGACGTTCGAAGGTCACACCGCCGGCGTCGCGTCGCTCGCTTATAGTCCGGATGGCCGGTTGCTGGTATCGGGCGGCGAAGACAAGATGGTGCGAATTTGGGACGTGGACACTGCTCGCGAGATTCGAACTCTGACCGGCCACATCAACGACGTGACTTCGGTGGCGTTCAGCCCAAACGGCCAGTTGGTCGCCGGAGGCAGCCTCGGTCAGACGATAAGGATATGGAACCTGTCGACCGGGCGTTTGGTGAAGACGCTGTGGTTCAGCGAGATCAGTTGGCATCCGGTCGCCTTTAGCCCCAAGGGTCAATGGATGGCGCTGGCGAGCCGCGACGTTCAGCTCTGGTTGAAAGCGCTGCTGACCGAAGAGGAGTACGCCGAGGTGAAAGCCGGTGAAGAACGCGCGAAGCTGATGCGGCTGGAAGCTGAGAGCCTCGCGCACGAGCTTGCGGAGCTGAAACGATTTGAGAGGGACGAAGCCGCGCAGGAGATCTTTAAGGCTCAACGCCGAGCTGCCGGGCAGTGCGAAGTGTGCGGAATAAGACTGAACCTTGCTCGACGATTCGTTCGCCGGCCGCGTTGCAAATCCCACAGATTGCCGTGGCAGTTAAGAGGTGATCAATGGAGCGCCGGTGAACTGCCTTAGATTTGACCCTGCCTGGACCTTCTCCGTCACATCCGCGGCAACCGATAGACTCCTCCAGTCAGGTTGTTGACACCGCGCCTCCCATTGATCCACTGCGATGGGAACTTTTCTGGTTATCTGGGGTCTAAGCGGTTTGTGCGCCGACGTCCGTCGTGAACGATCCTTCTCGGAACGTGGACGGCGTATCTTTGTTATCAAGGAAGTCAAAGCATGAAACGAAGTTGGATCACTGTGACATTGACCTTAGTCTCGATTCTTCAGGTTGGAGTTCAGGGCTCGGAGAGAAGAGCGCAGACTCTTCCGAGCGCACAGAAGTCAGTCGTAGGCACGTGGCACGGCAAGGTGAATGAAATCCCGGCCGTCGACCTCACGATAGCGAAGGACGGCGATAAGTTGACCGGCACGGCGGTGTTCTATGTGGTTGTTGATGAGGGTAACGGGCCGAAGGTTACGGGGAAGGCGGAGCACGCGCTGATAGACCCGAAGTTCGATGGCACAACTCTGACCTTCAGCTTCAAGCGAGGGGATGGGGTCGTGCTTAAGGCGCAGATGAAAATGCTCGGTAACGACGACGCCGTACTGAAGCCGTTAGACGACCCGTCCGCCGACGAAGAAATGACGGTGAAGATGTTCCGGGAAAAGTGACGACGGCTTATTGGCTGTTTTTCTGTGCGTCTTCACCTTCGTACGGGAAGCGCTGGATTGCCCGCACGCATTCGCTCAGAGCCTGCAACAGCGATTCGCCCCAGCCGCACGGCGTAAACGGCGCGCTTTTTTGATTGGTCTGCTTGTCGGCTTGGGCGAAGAACCGCATGTGATACTGGTTTCGATCGACGTATTCTTTCACGGTTATGATGAACTCGACGTCGCCATCAGGCTGCTGTTTCTTCATCGAGAAAAAGTGAAGCTGAGCGAGTTCATCTGAAGGTTGAGTCTGCGCGAAAGTCCATTCCGACATTCTTCATTGTCCTTTCTAAGATGGTCTTCTGTCGTCTTGCAGTTTGATGAGATTAGCAATTCAAACTCGATCATCATCCTAGCAGGATCACAGGTCGGGAAGGGTGGCTTGCCCCCGCTCCTTTTCAAGAGGGATACATTGTCTTCAAACGAGAGCGGGGGCAAGCCACCCTTCCTGACCTGTAATCCTTCACCGTCTCGACGTCACCTCACTGCCTGCGATCTCCCGATGCCGCCGCGGGAGTAAACAACAGATCGTGAAAGTCGAAGCTGAAATCAGTCAGCGGCGATACAGCAGCCATCTTCATCTGCTCGATGCTGCCATCGGGCTTGAGCGCGAAAGTTACAAACGCGTCCGCTTCGAGGCTTCGATCACGCCAGCGAGCAACGAAGGTATCGTGCTGCCAGTGCTCGAGGTCCCCAACCAGCGACGGCGTGCGACTAAAGCGCAATACCAGCTTATCGGTTTCCACACTGATGGTGATGTCGCCGTACCAGGCGTCTGTGTAACGGCCAGCGTACTTCGCCAGCGGTAGCGAAGGCTTCGAGTCGGCGGCTCTGGCCGAAGCCTGTCGCTTCTCAACTTCTGCCGCGCGGGCCAAGCCCATCTCTTCGGACTTCTTGAACGCCGCGACCCAATCAGTAGCCGGTGCGTTCATGTAGTGATCGAGGATTCGGTAAGTTAGCGACTGGAACGCGCCACCCGATTGCTGGTTGGTCAACACCACGACTCCGAGGTTTAAGTCGGGGACGAGTGTCACGCGCGACACGTAGCCCATAAGGCCGCCGGTGTGGGACACGGTCTTGAAGCCGCGGTATTCGGTCAGTCCCCAACCAAGCCCGTACGCCGAGAAATTAGATCGTAGTGCGGCGAGATGTGGAGGCGGATCGCCGAGAGGGGTAATCGTTTGCGCCGACCACATCTCGCGCGACTGGCGCTCCGAGAACAGTCTTGGTGACGTGTCGATGGCGGGTATCCTGCCGCGGTTGAGTTGCACCATCACCCACCTTGCCATCTCCCAAACGCTCGAGTTGATGGCTCCGGCAGGCCCTACATTCTCCAGAGGCTGCGGGGCGCTGGCCTTCAAGCGTCCATCCACCTTGGCGTGCGGAGTCGCTGCGTTGCGGCTTGCGGTGAGGGCCGCGACGCTGGTGTTGCTCGTCGTCATGCCGAGCGGTGTGAAGATGCGCTCTTTGATGAAGTCGTCCCAACTCTTGCCGCTGACCGCGGCGACTACTTGCCCGGCGATCATGTACAGCACGTTGTCGTAGGCGTACCGGCTGCGGAAGCTAGTCGCGGGTCTTACATAGCGAAACCGGCGTATGATTTCATCCCGTGAGTAATCAGTTGGAGGCCACCAGAGCAAATCGCCTGCGCCCAGGCCGAGCCCGCTTCGATGGGTGAGCAAATCGCGAATCGTCATCTCGCGGGTTACATATGGATCGTAGAGCTGAAACGATGGCAGGTGCTTGGTGACCGGATCGTCCCAAGTGATCTTTCCTTCATCCACGAGCATCGCAAGCGCCGCCGACGTAAAGGCCTTTGTGTTTGAGGCAATTCCAAACAGCGTATTCTCGTCTACCGGAGCCGGTTCGCCAAGCTTGCGCACGCCGTAGCCCTTCTCAAGGACGACCCTGCCGTCCTTGACGATCGCGACGGCGAGGCCCGGGACTTCGAACTCTTTCAAGACTCGCGCGGCGAACGCGTCCAGGTCCTGTGGGGCGCCGGCAGGCGCCGTCTGTGCCGGCGCGAATGAGGCGGCCAGCGCCGCAAGCAAAACAAGAGCGACGAGACGGGTCTTAAGGTTCATGGTCACCCCTCCAGAGATTCTCCTGAGCCTTAAGGAAACCACGTATTGAGCCATTGATCAATGGGGACGCGCCAAATATTTCGGCATACCACCTCACGAGGTGGGTATGCCCATTGCCTTTTTGAAGGTCCTCGTCATACAATCACCGCCGCGCTCGACTGAATCGAACGCCCGAAACATTCGCTGAGCAGTTCGCATAGCGGCGCTCATCATTGACGCCGTGCGCGCCTCGAAGAAAGCACCCTCGGAGGAAATCATGAAATTCAACTGGTTCCATCTCATGCCGTATCGCTGGCTCCCGGAAGATTTCCGCGAGCGCTATCACGGCGTTTGGGTAGATCTGCCCAACTCGCTCTACGATCCGGAGCGGGGCCACTCACTCTACAACGAGTACCTCGACATGCTCGAATACGCCGACCAACAGGGCTTCGATGCGATTGGCGTCAACGAGCATCATCAGAATGGCTACGGGATGATGCCGTCGCCTAACCTGATGGCGGCGGCGCTAGCAAGGCGGACTTCCAACGCGATGATTCTGGTGCTCGGCAATTCGATCGCGCTCTACAATCCGCCGACGCGCGTAGCTGAGGAATTTGCCATGCTCGATGTGATCTCGGGCGGGCGATTGATCGCGGGCTTTCCGGTGGGCACGCCTATGGATGTCAACTTCTGCTATGGACAGAACCCGGTCACCCTTCGCGAGAAGTACCGCGAGGCGCACGATCTGATCCTCAAGGCGTGGCAAGAGCGAGAACCCTTTGCGTGGAACGGCAAATACACCAAGCTTCGCTACGTCAACCTGTGGCCGCAGCCGATCCAGAAGCCGCATCCGCCCATCTGGATTCCGGGCACCGGCTCGATCGAGACGTGGGACTTCTGCGCCGAGCTCGGCTACAACTACAGCTATCTTTCGTTCAGCGGCTACAAACGAGCGCGAAAGGTGCTCGACGGCTACTGGGATCGAATGGCGAAGCTGGGCAAAGAGCCGAACCCTTACAGTTGCACCTTCTTCCAGCAGATTTGCGTCAGCGACACCGACGAAGCGTGTGAGCGCGAATGGTGGCCGCACGTGAACTATTTCTTCAACAAGTGCCTGCATCTCTATCCCGGAATGATGGGGCCTCCCGGTTACATGACCGAAGCCTCGATTCGTGCCGGTGTGGTTGCGCAGGCCGGCAACACCTCGCTGAACATGGGCGGGAATAAGAGTTGGAAAGAGCTGGTCGACGGCGGCTACATTATCGCCGGTTCGCCCGCGACGGTGCGTCAGCAGGTTGACGAATTGGCGCGGAGCTTGCGCTGCGGTCATCTCGGCGTGGCGTTGCACATCGGTTCCGCGCCGATGGAACTGACTAACCGTGCGACGTATCTGTTCGCGAACGAAGTGATCCCGCACGTGCGTTCTATCTGGAGCGAGTGGGAAGATCACTGGTGGCCGAAAGCGTTGCCGGCCAACAAGCGCGAACAAGCGGGCAGTCACAACGCGGCGGTGCAGGCACGCGCCGAACGCCCAACGGAGGTGACTGCATGAGCGACACACCACGATCTACACTGCTCAACCTCGGCGCCGGCCGTCCATCGGTTCAAGTCCTTGAAGCCGGTGAGGGCGCGCCGCTCCTGTTCCTGCACGGCGCCGGCGGTATCGCTGCGTGGGCGGGCGCGCTGCCGTTGTTAGCCAGCAAGTATCACGTCTACGCGCCGCTGTTGCCGGGCTTCGGCGAGTCGACCGGGCTCGAATGTCTGGAAGATCAGTTTGATCTTTTCCTGCACGGCTTCGATGTGATTGAAGCGCTCGGGCTCGACCGGCCTTATGTTGTCGGCGAGTCGCTCGGTGGATGGATGGCCGCGGAGATGGCGGCGCTGCGGCCGAAGGAAATTGGGCGGCTGGCGCTCGCGGCTCCGGTGGGACTATGGCGGGATGAGGCTCCGGTCGTCGATCTATTCGGCTGCATGGCTCATGAGCTTGCGCCTTATCTCTTCCACGATATGACCTGCCCGGCGGCGCAACAGATGCTTGGGCTGACTCAGCTCTTCAGCGTCAAGGATGATCGCACGCAGGAGCAGATCGAAACGCTGATCGGTATGTCGCGGGGCTTCCGGACTGTGGCCAAGTTTCTGTTCCCGATTCCGGAGAGCGGACTCGAACGGCGGCTGTGGCGAATAAAAGCGCCGACGCTCGTGGTGTGGGGCGAGCAGGATCGGTTCATATCACCGATGTATGCCGAGATCTTTCGCGAGAAGATCGCGGGCGCCGAGGTCGTGAAGATACCCAACGCCGGGCACCTGATCGGCTTGGAAAAAGCGGAACCATACGCGGAGGCGCTGATTCGCTGGGGACAGAAGTGAAGACGAAGCGACGCACGTTGAGGAGCTGGAAACCTTACGTAGGCGGCGCCATTCATCAAGGCAATTCACAAGAGAAAAGAGAGGTACAACTACACCGTCATGAATGATGAACAGGCCGCGCGAGTGATTGGCTGACACCGGGTTATCTCTGACTCGGTCTACTTTCTCACACCTCAACTTTGACAGAATTGTCGAAGCCACGCTATATTTCCGTTTCAGAATGAACTCTCGCGTGCTAGTTCTGAACGCATCGTTCGAGCCGATCAATGTTTGCACGGCGCGGCGCGCGGTTGTGCTGATTCTCAAGGGCGTCGCAAACGCCGAGGAGAGTTCCACAAATTGGCTTCACTCGTCGCGATTCTCGATGCCGATGCCGTCGGTCATCCGGCTGATCGAATACATTCACATCCCCTTTGAACGCAAGAGCCTTTCACGCAAGAACATTCTGCTGCGAGACCACAACACCTGTCAGTACTGCGGCCGGGTGTTCCCGCCTCAGGATCTGACCCTCGATCACATCATTCCCCGGTCGCGTGCAGGTGATTCCGCGTGGGAGAACCTG
>CAZJQQ010000050.1:0-15604 GCA_964548075.1 uncultured Clostridia bacterium
GTGACCGACGCCGACATCAGGCGCACGTGGATCCTGTTTGGTGACCCCTCGATGAGAGTTAAGTAGCCGAAGCGGCATCGCGCAGCAGGGCAGTGAGAATGGGCACCCTCCGCGAAAGCGGAGGGTGCCTTTTCGTTGCGAGGGCGTGAACGGAAGATGCGATCAACGAGTGTGAGACAGTTCTTGATTGACGAAGATGTGGCGTGTTCGCTTTGGCCGGTGGGGATTTGTGGGTGGTGTCTTACTTTGATTAAGCCACCGCCGATTTGTGTTGACAATACCTTACCGAACACGGTAAAAGATAAAGTTCATAGGTTGTCGGGATTCGCGCCCCCATCGATTTGCAGGGGAGATATCAGCGAATGAAGAATCCAGTGCAGCAGCAAATGCCCGCCGCCCGTCGAGAGGGCTTGTTAGTTCGTGAGCTAAACGACGAGATGCTCGTCTATGACCTGCATTGGCACAAAGCGCATTGCCTCAACAGCACTGCGGCCCTGATCTGGAAGTACTGTGATGGGCAGAGCTCGGAATCGGATATCGCTCGAATCATTGAAAGGGAGCAAAAAACGGCGGTGCATCCCGAAGTCGTGCGGTTTGGTCTGCTCCAGTTGAGACGGACTCACCTGCTCGAGAAGCAAATCACTCAGACGCCTGGCGACGCAGAACTGTCTCGCCGAGACCTGATCAAGCGACTCGGGGCGGCTGCGGCAGTTGCATTACCTCTGGTGACATCGGTTCTCGCGCCGACGGCCGTCGAGGCGGGAACATGCATACCGGCCGGGGGATCGTGCACCATTGACACTCAGTGCTGTAATAAATTGTGCGTTGGGCCGACGCCGGGCCACTGCACGTAAGCGTAACGAGACCCTGGATCACCTCTTCCTCGAATAACCGTTTTTGTGCTGTCGCCTCAGTCCAGACCAGCGAACCGAATGGGAAGCCTGGTTGCCGAGATTCTCACGGGCAGTTGGAGGCGCTCGCCGGAGGGGCTTGAATGCTCCGAGGCCTCGCTCGCTGAGTTGGTTCCTCTGCTCGCTGGATCGTTGTCCGGCGCGCTGGCATGGTGGAGGGTTCGCAACACCCCTCACCTTCGGGCTTCGCCGCCCGGCCTGGAGCTTCAAGAGACCTACCGCTTTCACAGCATCCGAACCGCCTTACGCGAACACACAATCAAACAGGTCCTTACGATTCTCTCGGCCAACGGAGTCGAGCCGATACTGGTGAAGGGATGGGCCGTCGCACGGCTGTATCCCGAACCCGGTCTGCGGCCTTACGGCGACATAGACCTTGTCGTTCGACCGGAACAGTACTCCTCAGCGGTAGCCGCTACAAAGGACGTGGGCGGTGAATACTACGTTGATGTTCACGACGGGGTTCGGCATCTGGACGATCATTCCTTCGATGATCTGTTTGAGCGGTCGGCCGTTACTAAGCTTGATGACGCAGACGTGCGAGTGCTGAGCGCGGAAGATCAACTTCGCGTGCTTTGCAAACACCTTCTGCACCACAACGCGTTTCGTCCGCTGTGGCTGTGCGACATTGCGGCAGCCGTGGAGAACCGCGAGACGACCTTTGATTGGGATCGTTGCCTGGGCAGGAATAGGCGTCGCGCAGATTGGGTCGCTTGCGCTATAGGTCTCGCGCACGTGTTACTCGGTGCAGAGGTGACTGATACTCCTGTTGCTCGAAGAGCAGCAGGGCTCCCGAATTGGCTTGTAGCAAACGTGCTGAAGCAATGGGAAACGCCATACAGCATGTCCCAGGCGCCGGTTACGCATCAGGCTCCGATGGCGAAGTACCTTCGCGACCCGAGAGGCTTGCTGAAGGACCTTCGGCGTCGATGGCCAAATCCGATTGAAGCGACCGTGTATGTGGGCGGGCCTTTTAATGAGTTGCCGCGATGGCCTTTTCAGGTTGGCGAGTGCGTCGGTCGAGCCGCGAAGTTCGTAGCGCGGTTGCCGAGGGCGTTGCGAGAAGGGCGCTAGCTCTGGACTGCGGCGGCCTCAGTCGAACACTTCTCGACTAGGATATTGCCGCCGATTTGGCTTAGTCGAGTGAGGAAATGGTGACACGTTGAGTTGTGGTCGTTACGGGCTCAGCGAAAGCGCCGCCTCTCCTGAATCCCCACCTTCTCGGCTATGGGTTTGTCTTCAGCCCGTGGGCCCCTGCCGTAGGCCGAAGTCAACGATCCCCAACCTGCCGGTTGTTTGGGGATTGAGTATTGTAGACAATGCTCCCTTGACCAACGCCTTATTCGTCTCGCGAAGTAGCCTTCGCCGGTAGGGATTTCTGTTGACAATACCTTACCGAGCACGGTACAAGATAAGTCCATAGCTTATCGGAATTCGGCCCCCCCACCAATTTCCAGAGAGATACCAGCGAATGAAGAATCCTGCACAGCAACCAATGCCCGCCGTGCGTCAAGAGGGCTTGTTGGTTCGCGAGCTAAACGACGAGACGCTCGTCTATGATCTACATCGGCACAAAGCGCATTGCCTCAACAGCACTGCGGCCCTGATCTGGAAGTACTGTGATGGGCAGACCTCGGAATCGGATATCGCTCGAATCATTGAGGGGGAGCAAGGCACGCCCGTGGACCCCGATGTCGTGCGGTTTGGTCTGCTCCAGTTGAGACGGACTCACCTGCTTGAGCAGCAAATCCCTCAGACGCCGGTCGGCACAGAGTTGTCCCGGCGAGACCTGATCAAGAGACTCGGGGCGGCCGCGGCAGTTGCATTACCTCTGGTGACATCGGTGCTCGCGCCGAGAGCCGTCGAGGCGGCAACATGCTTGCCGGCGGCACAGCCGTGCAACAATAATGCACAGTGTTGTAGCGGGAATTGTCTCGGTGCCCCGCTTGGCAATTGTACCTAGATCGTCCGTCACTCTTCACGTGATGTGACATCCTCCCACCACAACTACCCCGCAACAAGTTTGGGCGGAGAGTGTGTCCTTCATCTCTATTGAAGGACTGTCTGTCCGAGGCGTTGGTCACATAAGCGCACAGGCACTGGCTTGATCAAACGCCTTGAACACTTACGGAAAACTCCCTAAACTCTCACCGTTTGTGAGAGAAAGAGACTTCCTTTCTTATATGGTCGTTTGCGTCCGAAGAGTACATCCAGAAGAGTACATCCAGAAGAGTACATTCAAATGATCGGGAATCCATTGACGAAAACGGAAACGCCCTCTGAAAGCCAGGCTTCTCAAAACGCCTGCCGGCAAGTTACTCAGGGTCCGCGAATTGTTCCCCACGGCACAGCACTCCTTCTGTCTTTCCTTGCCCTGTTCTTATTTAACCTGCCTGCCAACGCTGCTGCGGAATCAAGTGGCCGGAAAAACATATTGCTTCTTTACCAGGAGGCAAAGAACATCCCGGCGATTGTTGAAATGGATCAGAGCATAACGTCGACAATTAGATCGCGCTTGCCTGGCGCTATCGATTTCTACCCCGAGTTCCTCGACCTGACCAGGTTCTCGAGCGACAGTTTCGAGCAAGAGGAGGTCAAGTATTACCGGATGAAATATGCCGACAAGAGAATAGACTTGATATTTGCCGTAGGAAGACCAGTCCTGAATCTCTTGATGAAACATCGCGCGGAGCTTTTCCCCGAAACTCCTATCGTCTTTCTTATCACCGACAAGTCGTTCGCCGAGTCCCTGGGAGCAACGCCAGGCGTAACCGGAGTATCCCGAAAGTTTGATTTTAACGAAACGCTTGAAGTAGCGCTCCATCTGCATCCGGATACTCAACAGGTAACCGTCGTCAGTGGCACAGGCGCGTTTGATCTTTCTGTGGAGGCAGAGGCAAGGGGGGAATTTCGGAATTACGAGGAACGGGTGAAGTTCACTTACCTGTCGGGGCTGGTGATGAGCGATCTCATCAAAGAGTTGGCGCATCAACCACAGCATACGATTGTCTTCTACTTAAGTGTCTTGCAGGACGGCATTGGTGATTCTTATACCTCGGCAGAGGGTCTGGGGTTGATTGCCCGAACGGCCAACGCCCCGATCTATGGGGTGGCGGGCACGCTTCTTGGTAACGGGATCGTCGGCGGACACATACTAGATTTCAACCTCCTCGGCGCTGAGGGGGCGGCCTCAGGACTGCGAATCTTGCAAGGAGAAAAGGCGGAAGATATTCCGATAAGCGTCAGCCCAAATTCATACACGTTCGACTGGCGCGAGCTGCGGCGCTGGGGGATCAACGAGGACAAGCTCCCCGCAGGATCCTTTGTCAGTTTTAGAGAGCTGTCGGCCTGGGAACTCTATAAGTGGCGCATTGTCGGCATCGTCTTACTGTCCCTGCTCGAGGCAGTCCTGATCGCTGGTTTGCTCATTGAACGACGAAAGCGAAAGCGTGCGAACATGGCGCTTGATGAACGCCTTGGCTTTGAAATGATGGTGTCCGAGCTATCCTCCACATTCATCAACCTGCCGGTCAGCGAAGTGGACAAGCAAGTCCAAGTGGGGCTACGGCGCGCGACCGAGTTCCTGGGGGTTGATCTGGCCGCATTCTCTCAACAATTTCATAGGCCATCCGTGACTGAAGGCGAGTCAGCTATGGATGAGCCTGTTAGAAAAGGGATTCCCTCTGAGCGAATATGGCCTAACGAACTGACGCGAAGGCTCCGAATAGTCGGAGGCGTCCTCAGCAACGCTTTGCTTCGCAAGGAAATGGAAACAGAGCTGCGCGAAGGCAGAGAAGCATTACATGAATCCAAGGAAGAGTTGCAGGCAATACTGGATAATTCCGCAGCAATCATCTACATCAAGGACATCGAGGGGCGCTACTGTCTGGTCAATCGACAGTTTGAAAAACTGGTGCAGCTAAGCCAGGAACATATCCTGGGCAAAACAGATTATGATCTGTTCCCGAAGGAGCAAGCCGACTCCTTTGGGGCTAACGACAATCAAGTACTCAAAACTCGAGGCCCTCTCCATTTTGAAGAAACAGTTCCTCAGGATGATGGCCTGCACACCTATGTTTCAGTCAAGGTTCCACTGACCGCGCGGGACAATACATATGCGATATGCGGAATCTCAACCGATATAACCGAGCAGAGTCTGGCGAAGGAGCGGATTCGCGAAAGCGAACAACGATTTCGCTTGATGGCGGATACGACGCCGATCATGGTTTGGATGTCGGGCACTGACAGACTCTGCACCTACTTCAACCGGCACTGGTTGGAGTTCACCGGGCGGACCATGGAGCAGGAACTGGGCAATGGCTGGGCACAGGGTGTCCATCCCGGCGACTTGGAGCGCTGCCTGCAGATTTACAATGATTCGTTCGACCGGCGCGCGCCGTTTGAAATGGATTACCTGCTGCGGCGCGCTGATGGAGAGTACCGAGGGGTATTGGATCGTGGCGCCCCGATCTTCTCCTCCGAAGGCGCATTCCGTGGTTACATCGGCGGGTGCATAGATATTACCGAGCGCAAGCGGGCTGAGAAGGCCCTAAGCGAGAGCGAGGATCGCTACCGCGACCTCGTCGAGCATAGCCGCGACCTGATTTGCACCCATGATCTGGATGGGGTTGTTCTTTCTATCAACCCACATGCGGCGAAAAACCTGGGATATGACCAAAAAGATATCATAGGGACAAATATTCAAGATATCCTGGCGCCTGAATCTGGTGATCGGTTTGATGTGTATATGACAACGCTCCAAAGAGATGGATACTCCAGCGGGGTCATGGTGGTAAGAACGCGATCCGGGGAGAACCGAATCTGGGAATATGATAACTCTTTACGCACCCAGGGAGTCGCCGTTCCGATTGTACGCGGAATGGCCCGCGATGTTACTGAGAGGAAGCTGGCGGAGGAGAAGTTCCGCCTGGCGGTTGAAGCATTGCCCAACGCGATGGTGATGGCCGACGATCAGGGCAAGATCGTCCTGGTCAACACGCAGACCGAGCGACTCTTCGGCTACAACCGGGCAGAGTTGCTCGGGCAGCCGGTTGAGGTCTTGATTCCTGAACGCTACCGGGGGAATCACCCGGAACACCGCGCAGACTTCGTAGCTGAACCTGAAGCCAGGTCTATGGGCGCGGGCCAGGACCTCTATGGGCTAAGGAAGGATGGGAGCGAAGTCCCCATCGAGATCGGCCTTAACCCCATTCGGACAGATGAAGGAATTCTGGTCCTAAGCTCGATTGTGGACATCACCGAGCGCAAGCGGGCCGAAGAGAATCTGCGCAGAAGCGAGGCGTTGAGCACCTCAGTGCTTGCGTCTCTCTCTGGGCACGTTGCCATCATCGACCGGGAAGGCACGATTGTCGCCGTTAACACGAATCAATCTGCTAGACAGGAGAGGCCTAAGACCGCAGTCAACAAATACACTATCTCCTCAGTCCGGACAAACTACGTCGAAGTGCTCCGCAGGACCGCCAAATCCGATCCGACCGCCCGACAAATTCTCGATGGCATACTTTCCGTCGTTGATGGAATCAGGAAGGAGTTTTCACTTGAATACTCCTGCGCGATGCCAGCGGGAGTGCAGTGGTTCGAGATGTCTGTGCAACCGTTGCGCCGGCGTGAAGGCGGAGCAGTCGTCGCTCACCTGGACGTCACCAACCGCAAGCTGGCAGAGATAGAAGCTCAACAACATCGCCAGGAGATCGCGCACGTCACGCGGGTCGCAACAATAGGTGAGTTGACTGCTTCACTGGCCCACGAGTTGAACCAGCCGTTGACAGCCATCAGGAGCAATACCCAGGCCGCCGAGCGATTCCTTCGCTCCGACACTCCCGACCTCAACGAAGTGCGCGAGATACTGGCCGACATTGTGGCTGACAACCGCCGGGCCAGCGAGGTCATTAGCCGACTGCGGGCTCTTATGAAAAAGAGCGAGCTCGAAATGATGAACCAGGATCTCAGTCAGCTCCTTCGAGATGTGGTGAAGCTCGTGCATAGCGAGGCAGTCATCAAGAGGGTGTTTATCGAGACCGACCTCAGCCCTGACCTGCCGATGATAAATGGTGACCGTGTTCAGTTGCAGCAGGTGGCGCTCAATCTGATAATCAATGGACTGGAGGCAATGAAGGACACTGTGGTAGAGCAACGAAGACTGGTGATACGAACCGTGCGCGACGCAGCGGGTGTGGTGGTGGCGGTACGCGACTCAGGGACAGGCATCGCGCAAGAAGAGCTTGCGCGAATCTTTGATCCCTTTTACACGACGAAGCTGGAGGGAATGGGGATGGGCCTCTCAATCTGCCGGACCATAATAGAGGCGCACGGCGGACGACTTTGGGCGGAAAACAATCCGGATCGGGGCGCCACGTTTTCTTTCAGTTTGCCTGGAATCCGGGAGGGTATGTGAACGAAGGCGGGTCAACAGTATTCATCGTTGACGATGACGAGTCCGTAAGCAGGGCTTTGAGGAGACTCCTACTCTCTGCCGGTTATTCTGTAGAGGCATTCACATCGGCTGAAGATTTCTTGAAGAACTGCCGGAGCAAAGAGCCCGCCTGCCTGGTGCTTGACGTGCAGATGCCGGGACTCAACGGGTTGGAACTACAGGAGAGACTCGCCGCTGCTGAGATAGACGTCCCAATTGTGTTTATCACCGGGCACGGCGATATCCCGATGACCGTCCGGGCGATGAAGGCAGGAGCGATCAACTTCATTCCCAAACCGTTCGACGATGAAGACCTTCTTATCGCCGTTAGAGAGGGACACGCCCGCGCGGTCAGAGAGAGGAAACAGCGGCTTGAGAGCGATGAGAGTCTCCGCCGCTTTGAGACTCTGACGCCTCGCGAGCGCGAAGTGTTCTCAATGGTGGTGACAGGAATGCTCAACAAGCAGGTTGGTTACGATCTGAACATAAGCGAAAAGACGGTCAAGGTGCATCGAGCGCGGGTAATGGAGAAGATGAAGGTAGGCTCGCTGGCCGATCTCGTCCGCCTGGCTGAGAACATCAGAGGAACGGGGAAGCATTTGCAGTCCATGTCTCGATCCAGCCACTGAATCGCCATCCTTTCTGTGCAGCCTGGAACCGGCTGCTGCTAGACCCAATACCAATCCCGCCTAACGATATAGGGCTAAGGTCCAATATTACGCGAACTCGCGTGAGGATAGAATCCAGTCTGACATGACGGCGCATCGCACAAACGACTTGTTGCGGTGCGCACCACTGTCACGAGGATGAAGCATAGCTGGGCTTTGCTTGCGGCCCTCACCCCGAGGCGTTCAGTGATAAATCCTTCATGCTTAAAGTCTTCGGCTTTGAGATTCGGGCTGAAGTAAACTGCGGCGTACTTTCATGAGACGACTGGTGTGTGTAATTGATGATGATGTCTCGGTGCGCCGCGCCCTGGTGAGGTTGATGAAGTCCGCCGGGTTTGATGCGTCCGGATTTGCTTCGGCGGAAGAGTTCATCAACTGCGGCCTGCAGCACAATCCCGGGTGCCTGGTCCTCGACGTGCAGTTGGTTGGGATGAATGGAATTGAATTGTCCGATTATCTGGCAGCTTCAGGGATCAGAATCCCAATCATCCTCATTACGGCTCACGACGACATCAGCGTCCGCGAGCGAGCCCGGAAGGCCGACGTGGTAGGGTACCTGCGAAAGCCTTTCGATGATCAGGCATTGATCGCGGTGATTAATAAGGCATTAGGTCAAACCAATCAGGGTGATGGTGACCGTTTGGAATAGCGGCAACGCTACTCAATCATAAAAGGAGACAAGAAGGTATGAAAACCAAAGTCAGCTTGATCTTGTTTGCGCTCTTGTGGACATCACACGCGGCGGTGGCGCAACAGGACCGAACGTCGGTGATCAACATTAAAGTCTCCCGCTCGGTAAAAGCGGTGACTTATAGGGCGAAGACGGAAACAAGGATAGACTTCGCGGGTACGCCGCTTATGCCAAGGGCCGAGGGCAAGGCGAAGGTGGTAAGCAAGGATGGGAACATCAGAGTCGAAACCGAGTTCTCAAAGCTTGTCCCGGCTACCACGCTTGGGCCTGCGTATCTCACGTATGTCCTCTGGGCGATCACTCCCGAAGGCCGGGCCAGCAATCTCGGCGAAGTCATACTCGATGGGAGCACCGCCAAGCTCACCGTCACTACCAGGCTACAAGCGTTCGCGCTCATCGTTACCTCAGAGCCTTACTTCGCTGTCTCGTCACCCAGCGAGATGGTGGTCATCGAGAACAAAGTCCGCGACGACACCAAGGGCCAGGTGGGAATAGTCGATGCGAAGTTGGATCTCTTGACGAGGGGGAATTATGAAGGGGCGGAAATCGAGGCGGTCGTCATAGACCCGAAGACCCCGCTGGAACTCTATCAGGCCCGCAACGCCGTGCGAATAGCGAAATGGCAGCAAGCGGACCGCCTGGCCACGGACAGTTACGAGAAAGCGGGTAGAGCGCTTGCTCAGGCTGAAGACTACCAACTCCGGAAGCAGTACAAGCCCGTGATCGCGGCAGCTCGCGAAGCGGTTCAGATAGCCGAAGACGCGCGATCCATCGCCGTCAAACGAGCAATAGAAGAAAACCTGGCACGGGAACGGGCTGAAGCCGAGCGGCGCGAAGCGCAGGCAAAAGCTGAGGCAGACGCTGAGGCTCGCCGTCGCGCCGAAGCGGACGCCCAACGCAAAACAGCAGAAGAAGCCCAGCGCCGCGCGGAGATCGAACGATTGCAGGCTGAGAAGGAGAAGGCAGACGCTGAGAGAAGGAGGATGGAAGCTGAAGTTGACAAGATGCGCGCAGAGGCAGAGCAAAAAGCGGCGTTGGACAGAGAACGCCTGGCCACCGAAGACGCTCAGCGCGCGCGCGAATCCGCGGAGAAGGCGGAACGCGAGAAGCAGGAGCTTCGCAATCAGTTACTCGAACAGTTGAACCGTATCCTTCCAACCACCGACACGCCCCGAGGGCTGAAGTTGACGATGGCCGATATCCTCTTCGACACGGGCCTGTACAACCTTCGCGGCCCGGCCCGAGAAGCCCTGGCCCGGCTTTCAGGGATCGTCTTATCGCACCCGGGGCTTCGCCTGGAAGTCGAGGGGCACACCGACGACGTCGGAGGCGAGGAATCCAATCAACGCCTCTCGGAGAAACGCGCCGAGTCCGTGTCGCAGCTTCTGGTCAGCAATGGTCTGGGCGCCGACTCGATTACAGCCAGGGGCTTTGGCGAGACAATCCCCATTGACGACAACAAGACTCAAAAAGGGCGCCAGCAGAATCGCAGGGTTGAGATTATCGTTTCTGGTGAGGTCATCGGCACAAAGATCAAGTGAATCCCGCAGGAGATATCACAACTCGTTTTGCTGACGCTATGAATTGAGAATAAGACCGGGAACCGCCGCTACTGCCTGGCGGCCGGCGAGCAGAATCTATGTCGTGCCTTTGATTGCGCCCCTGGTTCGTTGGTGGACCAAAGTCCAATAGTAAATGTTCTCTTCCCCTCATACACTCGTGCCTGTCGAAGGGTGGGGATTGATTTTTTTTTCGGCAGTCGTTACGAGCTCGGACAGCCAGCTCGACTGTCGTCCTATTTTCGGGCGGCGAGTTGTTTTCGCGACTGATGCCGTCCGCAACGGTCCTGAGCAGCAGTCAGGATAAGGAGAGTGACTGATGAAACGATTATTCATGTTGTTAGCGTTTTTGGTTGTAGTGCCGGTGGCGGCGAACGCCCAGGACTATCCCAAGGCGGAATTCTATGGCACATACTCTTTGTTTGTTGCCGATATTGACGTGCTCAACAACGAGAGTCTGCATGGCTGGGGAATAGGCATACAGGGAAACCTTAACAAGTGGTTCGGGATCGCCGGTGAGTACAGCGCTGGCCACGGAGCGTCCGGACCCGTGACTATTTCCGGAGTCGGAACGATTCCGGAGGTTGACCTCAGAGTGCGAACGTACCTGTTCGGTCCGCGTCTTTCATTCCGCTCAAAGGCGGTAACCGTGTTCGGCCACTTCCTGCTAGGCGGAGGACACTTGAAGGTTGAAGATGAAAGGACAGGCTTCAATGCCGGCAACCAGGAATTTGCGATGGCAGTCGGGGGCGGCGTAGATGTGAACCTTGGCAAGCGTTTCGCAATCAGAGCTGGGCAGTTCGACTATCTGCCGATTCATACTGACATCCGGGACAGAGTTGGTGGTGGCGGGAGCAGTTGGGCTCATAACTCGCGCTTTCAAACCGGCTTCGTCTTCAAGTTCGGGAACTAACGGTTCGGACTTCTTCCTTGTCGGCGCCGGAGTCTTTCAACTTCGGCGCCGACAACGACGTCCTGACAGGTCGCCGGAATATGATCGAGTCAAAAGCAGACTATTAACGCTTGCCCGCGTCTCTCAGTTTTTCCAATCGGACCTGTCGATTGTGAAAGTATTACGAGAACTCGTCCGCCAGTACGATGCTTGAGGCTATTGGGCAGCAAGTGGTCTTCGCGCCTACGACTCAAGCTGTCCTATTGAAGAATCATTACCAGTGGTGAAGGTACGTTCCGGGAGCGAACTGGCGTCATCCGGAAGGACCTTAACAAAGGAGACACAGTATGAGTTCACAAGACAAGATTCAACGATCAATTCTACCCATCCCGGATGAGCAGTACGTGGGTTTGACGACCTACGACGCGAAGGACCCGGACACGAAGTTTCCGCCGATCGAGCAACTGCGGCCCCCGAAGGGCGCGCCCAATGTGCTCATCGTGCTGATCGACGACTGCGGGTTCGGCGCGACGAGCGCCTTCGGCGGTCCCATCCCCACACCGAACGCCGAGCGGCTGGCCAAGAACGGCCTCAAGTTCAACCGCTTCCACACCACCGCGCTGTGCTCGCCGACGCGCCAGGCGCTGCTCACCGGGCGCAACCACCATTCGGTGAACATGGGCGCCATCTGCGAAATGGCGACTTCGGCGCCGGGCTACAGCTCGGTGCTGCCGAAGAACAAGGCGCCGCTCGCGATGACCCTCAAGCTCAACGGCTACTCCACGGCACAGTTCGGCAAGTGCCACGAAGTGCCGGTCTGGGAGACGAGCGCGATGGGGCCGTTCAACCAGTGGCCCACCGGCGGCGGCGGGTTCGAGTACTTCTACGGCTTCATTGGCGGAGAGACCGACCAGTGGTATCCGGGCATCTTCGAAGGCACGATGCCGATCGAGCCCCCCAAGACTCCCGAGCAGGGCTACCACTTCACCGAGGACATGACAAACAAGGCGATGGGGTGGGTGCGCCAGCAGAAAGCGCTGATGCCCGACAAGCCGTTCTTCATGTACTTCGCGCCAGGCGCCACTCACGCCCCGCATCACGTGCCGAAGGAATGGATCGATAAGTACAAGGGCAAATTCGACAAGGGCTGGGACAAGCTGCGCGAAGAAACCTTTGCCCGGCAGTTGAAGCTGGGCGTGATTCCGGCCGATGCGGTCCTGACCAAGAGGCCCGACGAAATCACCGCCTTCGACGACATGCCGGAGGCGCTCAAGCCGATCCTTCGTCGTGAGATGGAGGTCTATGCCGGGTTTCTCGAACATACCGACCACCACGTCGGCCGGCTGCTCGATACGCTGAAGGAACTGGAAGTTCTTGACGACACGCTGGTCTACTACATCTTCGGCGACAACGGCGCCTCCGCCGAGGGGACACCGAACGGCTGCTTCAACGAGATTGCCGTGCTCAACGGCATGGGAGAGATCGAGACCCCTGAATTCCTGATGAGCAAGATCGACAAGTTCGGCGGGCCGGAAGCCTCCAACCACTACGCGGTGGGCTGGGCGCATTCGATGAACACGCCGTATCAATGGACCAAGATGGTGGCATCGCACTTTGGCGGCACCCGCAACGGCACCATCGTGCACTGGCCGAACGGCATCAAGGCGAAGGGCGAGGTTCGGTCGCAGTTCAGTCACGTGATCGACATCGCGCCCACGATCCTGGAAGCTGCCGGGATACCCCATCCGACGATCGTGAACAGCGTGCAGCAGGCGCCGCTCGAGGGCGCCAGCATGCTGTATGCGTTCAACGACGCCAAAGCCGCCGAGCGGCGCGAGACCCAGTACTTCGAGATGTTCTGCAACCGCGGCATCTATCACAAGGGCTGGACGGCGGTGACCCGGCACAGCATACCCTGGGGTGGCGCCTACAAGCGCGCCTTCGACGACGATGTCTGGGAGCTGTACGACACCAACACCGACTGGACCCAGTCGAAGGACCTCGCCAAGGAGAATCCGAAAAAGCTGGCCGAGCTGCAGCGGCTGTTCCTGATCGAGGCGACGAAGTATGGCGTTTTCCCGCTGGACGATCGCGTCTTCGAGCGCATCAACGCGGACATCGCCGGCCGGCCGCAGCTCATCAAGGGCAAGACGCAGATGCTGTTCGGCGGCATGTCCCGGCTGGGAGAACTCGCGATGGTCGTCACGCACAACAAGTCGTATTCGCTGACCGCGGAGATCGAGGTGCCCAAATCCGGCGCTAATGGCGTCATCGTCTCCCTGGGCGCCGGTATCGGCGGCTGGAGCCTCTACGCCAAGGACGGCAAGCTCAAGCACTGCTACAACTTCTTCGGGATCAATCGGTACTTTGCCGAGGGCACGCTGCCGATCCCCGCCGGCAAGCACCAGGTTCGCATGGAGTTCAAGTACGACGGCGGCGGCATGGCCAAGGGCGGCGCGGTGTCGCTCTTCGTGGACGGCAAGAAGGACGGCGAGGGCCGCGTGGACATGACGGTGCCGATGGCGTTCGGTACCGATACCTGCGACGTCGGCAAGGACGCCGGCTCGCCCGTCTCTCCGGACTACGGTCCGAAAGACAACGAGTTCAGCGGCACGGTCAACTGGGTCCAGATCGACCTGGAGAAGGACGATCACGATCACCTGATCTCGCCGGAGGAGCGGTTCCGGATTGCGATGGCGCGGCAGTAACTCAGCACTATGCGCGGGCGGCGGTGGCACAAGGACGCGACCGCCGCCCGCAATCGCCGGCGCAGCAGTGACACGTTGACGCCAACATCGACAGGGAGAGGTGATGATGATTCAGGGACGGTTGCTGATGGTCTCCGCCGCGGTTGAATGCCTCGCTGGACTCGCGCTCATCCTGGTCCCGGGCGCCGCGGCCGCGCTGCTTCTGGGCGCGGAGCCGGATAACGTGGGATTGATGATCGGGCGGCTCGGAGGATTTGGATTGCTTTCGCTCGGCATCGCGTGCTGGGGCGCGAGGAAGGACGCGGGCGGCGCAGCTCGGACGGGCACGCTCAGAGCGATCACGTTCTATAACTTCGGCGCGGGAATTCTTCTGGCGGTGTTGGCCGCGACCGGCAAGGCTGGCGGGATGGTGGTCTGGGGCGCCGCAGTTCTTCACCTGGGTCTCGCGCTGGGGTTCGCCGCCTCGATGCTGGGCAGTCGGAAGTAGATCATCCTGCTGATGCCTCGCATGCGAAACCACCTCAGGTGACCTAGGTTCCTTGACTCCTTCGTGCAACGCGAAACCAACGAGGAAGAGCCCATCAGCTCCACCACGAGAAAGGCGCCGCCGGGAGAGGAGGACGCTCGTGACTGTTGATCCGAACGCCGATACTGCAGAGCTTCAAACTCCGGAGACGGGTATCGAAGCGCCTCGCCCTTTCTCATCTCTTGTTCGAGTCGATGCAGCCGCCCAGTCTCACACGGGGAAGGTGCGCCTCAATAACGAGGATCACTTCCTGATCGGCACGGCGGGCCGCTACCTCGATGTGCAGGTGACCAGCCTCCCGAAAGAGGAAGCGCCGGTCCACTCCGAGGAAAAAGCGTACGCCTTTGTTGTGGCCGACGGCATGGGCGGGGCGCAGGGCGGCGAAGTGGCCAGCGAACTTGCCATCAGCACTCTGGTCAATCTGGCGCTCCATGTCCCTGATTGGATCCTTCGGATCGACAACGAGGGGGCGAAGGAAACGATCAGGCGGGCGACCGAACGTTATCAACAGGTGGATGCCGAAATCGCCAGACAGGCGAGTGAGAACCAGAAGCTGTCAGGCATGGGAACTACGATGACCCTCGCTTACAGCCTCGGGGCTGACCTGTTCGTTGTGCATGTAGGAGACTCGCGTGCCTACTTGTTCCGGGACGGGCGATTGCGTCAGCTCACGACCGATCACACATTCGCGCAGATGCTTGTAGACATGGGGCAGGTAAAGCAGGTAGAAGCCCCTTCGCATCCTCTGCGGCACGTCTTGATCCAGGCGCTCGGCCAACGGGCCGGCTCGCTTCAGGTTCAGGCGCAACGAATTCAACTCGTCGATGGTGATTGCCTCCTGCTGTGCACGGACGGCCTCACCGAAATGGTGTCAGACGATCTAATTGCGGAAGTCATAGGGAGGGGAGAGAACGCGGAGGATGTCTGCCGCGACCTCGTCGACCTGGCACTACGCCTGGGCGGGGCAGATAACGTCACCGTTATTGTCGGCCGCTATCACTTCCCGGTGTACAGGCAGCAGGAGAGAAGATATGCGTGAGGAGTCTAAATGACATCATGCGCTCTCTGGCAGGCTGTTGAAAAAGGGCCCTCGCCACTAAGACACAAAGACACGAAGCTGCACCAATCGGAACCCCGTCCGCAGATGACGCAGATTCACAACCTCGCCACTAAGACACAAAGACACGAAGCTGCACCAATCGGAACCCCGTCCGCA
>CAZJQQ010000050.1:15704-53385 GCA_964548075.1 uncultured Clostridia bacterium
ATGACGCAGATTCACAACCTCGCCACTAAGACACAAAGACACGAAGCTGCACCAAGTCACTGAATGTAGCATGTTGTGGGCTTTGTGCTCCTTTGTGCCCTCGTGCCATAGTGGCGATAATCAGTTTTTCAGCAGCCTGCTAGGTTCCACGCAAGCCGGCCGTAAGACCAAAGTCCAAATCATCTTGCCGAAAGAGAACTAGAATAGGACAATACGGTTTTCCGAGGATTGGAAAGACCACTTCGGGCAGATGGCAGTTACGGCAGTCGCATAAATCGGCTGAGGCCCTGTTCGTTGGCGACTCCGTTGCAGTGGAATCTACCCGGCCTGTTTGATCCAAAGCCTCAAACAACGCACAAAGGAGCGAACTATGATCTCAAGATTTCGACACTCGTTCTACACGGTAGGCGCCGTCGTTTTGTTGTTGTGCCTGACCGGTGTTTCTGTCAGAGCGCAAGAAGCCGACGGCTCGCGTGATCGAGCGGTCGTCAAGACACAGACGGAAGGTAACCTCGGGGCGGCCGCCTCGTCCGCTGTTTCGGCGAACAATGCAAAGGACGCGGTGCCTAACGCAAGCAGTGCCCCCAGCGCTTCACCGGTTTCCTTTCTCGCACCGATTCTAAATCCTCCCGCCAAGCGAAACGCGCCGAGTGAGGCGGCGGCATCCAGCGCGCCGCAAGCGTCCTCGGATAAGTGGGAGTTCATGTTCGCGCCTTATTTGTGGCTGGCAGGCATCAACGGAACAGTCGGGGTTAGAGACATCACTACCGACATCGATCCTGGGGTCTCGGACATCCTGAACGCACTGAACTTCGGTTTCATGGGCGCCTTCGAAGCTAGAAAGAACAAGTTCGTGCTCATTACTGATCTCATGTACATCAGTCTCGAGGAAACGAAGGACACCACCGGGCCTCTCTTCTCGTCTCTGAAAGCTAACGTGAAGACATTCATGCTGAGTCCTGTGGCAGGCTACCGCCTAGCCGAGAAAAAAGGAGCCTCTCTGGACGCGATAGTCGGCATTCGGTTCTGGCACACCAGCACCAGGCTTGAGCTCGCGCCCAAGCAGTTGGCAGGCAGGGTGGGGGAAAGCAGCAAGAACTGGGCGGACGTGATCGGAGGCCTGCGAGGGCAGGCTCACCTCTCAAAAATCTTTTCCCTGATCGGAAGAGGTGACTTCGGTGGCGGCGGTTCCGATTTCACATACCAGCTCTTTGGCGGTGCAGGAATCGACGTCTCTAAGAAGACTTCGCTGTTCGTCGGCTATCGATATCTGTATATCAAGTACACCAGAGGTGACTCCCTTTTTGACGGAGCCTTGAACGGGGTCGTGCTTGGCGCGGCATTCCGCTTCTAGGATTTCCAAATCCAGGCCCGTTGAGGTGTTGGCGATTCACCAGGAGACGCAGTCCGCCAATTGCCATTGAACGAGAGGGAGAAGACCAAATGATCTGGTCATAGCTAGCGAGATCTCTTTTCATAGAGAAGAGCAAGTAGCGCTCTCGCAACTCGGGAGGTGTGCGACTACGGTGGCGTTCACCTGCCTCAACCGTAAGGATGAACGCAGAGATGAACCTGGTAAAGATCCTTATCAGCCTGGCCGTGCTGGCGATTCTCCCGGTCGCTGCCTTCGCGCAGGACACCCCGCAGGAGGTTTGGCCTGAGGGTCAGCTCTACGTGCATCTCAGCCCCAAGTTCAGACTCAGAGCGGTTGCCGCGCGCACTAAGTCAAGGGAGTCTGAGACGTTCACTGAGGGAACCTTCGAAGTCGATCTCGATGTTGGACTGAAGGCCATCGCCAGACGCTCCCTCGCGGCGAACCCTAATACGGAACGCGGCAAATACTTGACGCTCCGGGCGGGCTACGTGCACGTGGCGGCGCTTAACGACGAAGACAATCCTTCCAACGAGCACCGTGCTATCCTGGAATTGACCCCGCGCTACCCACTGCCGGGAGCTTTCCTGTTGAGCGATCGCAATCGATGGGAGGCCAGGTGGATCAACGGACACTACTCTCTCCGCTATCGCAATCGCCTTAGACTCGAGCGCGACTTCACAATTCGCTCATTCAGGTTCACTCCGTATGCGACAGGGGAACTCTATTACGACACTCGTTACCGAATCTGGAATCGGAACGAGTACGCTTTTGGGACCGAGATGCCGATTCGCCGCCACGCGATTATCGAGTTCTACTTTATGAGACAGAATACAAGCCGTTCGCAGACCCCTCACGTGAACGCCCTTGGAGTTGTTTTTCAGTGGCACCTTTGATGGTGGCGGCATCGGCGTTACTATTTCCAGTTGGATCGTGGCAAGCGGTCTGCTGATGCGGAGCTAGGCGTTATGGAGCGATCGACAATGAACTATCGAAAACCAGCAGTCGCCTATTGCTGGAACTGACAAGATCAGCGCAACAAAGGAGAAGTAGTATGCGAATCAAGATGTGTGTGAGCATAGTCGTGGCTGCGTCGTTGGCAATGGCGGCGGCGGTACTACCGGCGCAGGACATGAAGCAAAAGTTCGTCGCCGCTCAAAAGGCCAACGCCGCAGCCACAAGGCAATACACCTGGACATCCCGCACGGAGTTCAAGCTGAAAGGCGAATCCAAGAGTGTCAAACTCGAACAGGTGCGCTATGACGCAAACGGCCAGTTGCAGAAGACTCCGATCGATACCGGAGCGCCCCAGGCACAACAGCCGAGCGGCGGCCGGTTGAAACAGAAAGTGGTCGCGAAGAAAAAAGAAGAGTTCGCGGAGATGATTAAGGGCCTCGCCGCTCTCGTAACCTCTTATGCGCACATGCCGCAGAACAAGCTACAGGCGTTTTCCCAGAATGCTTCCTTCAAGCCGGGCCAGGGCCAGGATGCCGGCGCCATTCAGATCACCGGTCAACCAGGG
This sequence comes from uncultured Clostridia bacterium, assembly GCA_964548075.1. Lineage (GTDB taxonomy): Bacteria > Acidobacteriota > Blastocatellia > UBA7656 > UBA7656 > Onstottus_A. Next base: position 18,599 of record CAZJQQ010000050.1, read on the forward strand.
ATCGCGCCCGGCGACTCACTCACGCTGTGGGTCGATAAGTCGACGATGTTGTTGCGCCGCGTAGCTATCAACACCACATATGACAAGGACCCGGTCAATGCGGCCTGCACCTACGCAAACACCCCAAGCGGTCTGGCCTACATGGCAAAGGCCACCCTGGATTATCCGAGCAAGGACGTCCAGTTGACTGTCGATAACTATGGATACAAGAATCTGGGCGGCTCGGCGTCGGCACAATCACCTGCTCGCCAGTCAGGTCAGAAGCCCCCGCAGGTGGCAGACCCCGGATGGCCGCGACAAACCGTGAAACAGGGCAACCGCCTTATCACCTATCAGCCACAGGTCGACGACTGGAAGAACTTCCAGGATTTGCAGGCGCGGATGGCCTTCTCACTCACCCCCCCGGGCGGCAAAGCGGTCATCGGTGTAGTGTATCTGCGCGCCCATACAGACGTGGATACTGATCAGCAGATGGTACTTCTCAGCAACATCCAAATCACCAAAACAGACTTTCCCTCGTTGGACTCTGATACGGCCGCGCAGATGGACCAACTGGTGAGGACGTTTCTACCGCAGACCTACGGTCTTTCATTGCATCGACTGACGGCTTGCGTACCGAAGCAAGACTCGGCGCCCACCGTGCGCGTTAAGAATGACCCGCCGGTCATTTTCGTGAGCAACAGCCCGGCGATTCTCTTGTTCGTGGAGGGCCAGCCGGTGCGAGCAGCGATCAAGAACACGAATCTTGAATTCGTGGTGAACACAAGTTGGCCGCTGTTTGTCGACAAGCAGAGCTCGAAGCCCTACCTGCTCGTGGACAAGCAGTGGATGACCGCGGACAGTCTCGATGGAAAGTGGGCGCCCACGGCCAAGCTTCCAAAGGACATGACAGGCCTTCCCAAGGACCCTGAGTGGACGTCTCTTGCAAAGGTCATCCCGCCCGCCCCGGCGAGTGGCGCCGCACCAACCGTGTTTTACAGCACCAGTCAGGCGGAGGTCATCCTCTTTGACGGTAAGCCGGCCTTTTCGAGAATCTCCGGGACCCGGCTTCTCTATGCCACTAACACGCCAAGCAATGTTTTCATGGACAGCTCAACAAGTATGATCTACTACTTGACCGCCGGCCGCTGGTTCCGATCCAACACACTTCAAGGCCCCTGGAGTTATGCCACGCCTGATTTGCCGGCCGATTTCGCCCGCATTCCTCCCAATGGTCCGGGCTCCGCAGTCTTGTCGTCGGTTCCAGGGACCGCCGAGGCTAATGACGCGGTGCTGCTGGCGCAAATACCAACCACGATGGTTGTAGATCCGGTTGCCGCGGCGGCACAAGCCAGAGTCACTTACGATGGAGATCCGAAGTTCAAACCCATCGAAGGGACGACGCTTTCCTACGCCACCAACACTCAAGACAAGGTGATCAAATACGGCGACGTCTACTACCTGTGTCTTCAGGGCGTCTGGTTTATGTCGACCACCTCGCAAGGACCTTGGCAAACGGCGAGCTCCATACCACAGGAGATCTACACGATCCCTGCCAGCTCCCCGGTTTACAACGTCACCTACGTGACTCAGACCACGACCTCGAGCGGCAGCGTCGAGTCAAGTTACACCGCCGGCTACATGGGAGCATTCATGATCGGAACGGCAGTGGGGCTGACCGTCGCCTACGGCACCGGATACTATTACCCGCCGTATTACGCGTATCCGGTGTACGGCTATCCGGTCTACCACCCGTACCCGGTGACCTACGGCGCGACGGGGTACTACAACACAGCTACCGGCGCCTACGGTGTTTCGCAGACTGCCTACGGGCCCTACGGTTCAGCGACAAGAGCGGCCGCGTACAACCCGTACACCGGCACCGCCGCCAGAGGCGCCAGTGTGTCCACGCCGTACGGCAGTCGAAGCGCTGCCCAGGCTTACAACCCGTACACCGGCGCGTACGCAGCAACTCGCCAGGGGTCGAGTCCGACTGCCCAGTGGGGTAGTTCCGTGGTGTCGAAAGGAAACCAGACCGCCTACACGCAACATTACTCGACGTCCCAGGGAACAGTGGGTTCCGTGCAAACCTCTTCGGGCGCCAAAGCCGTTGGCGGAAGCGGCGCGTATAACAGCGGCGGTGCAGTCAAAACCTCAAGCGGCGACATGTACGCGGCAAAGGATGGGAATGTCTACAAGAACACGGGCAGCGGCTGGGAGAGTGCATCTGGAAGTAACTCGTCGCAGCAGGCAAAAAGTTCTTCTGCAAGTAACGCGTCGCAACAGGCAAGAAGTTCTTCTGCCGCAAGTGGAGCCGCCGCTCAGCAAAGACCGCCAACTCAAGAACTGAATCAGGAGGCCCAGAACAGACAGAGAGGCGCTGCGCAGAGCACCAACTTCCAGAACTCCCAGCGGGGAGGAGGCGGCGGCGGCGGGTTTGGCGGTGGCGGACGCTCGGGTGGAGGTGGCGGAGGCGGAAGGCGGCGCTAGAGAGCACGAAACAAGAAGGCGGTTCCTGTCGGTTAGACTAAGGTCCAATAGCATCCCGACCACGCTGGGGAATATGATTCCGACGTCAATGTGATAACCAACATTCCCCGGCAGCCGAGCCGCTATCAAACGAGTTTTGATTACCTGAGAGAGGAAACTATGAGAAATCTGGGAAGCGCGTTTGTTACGATCCTGCTGGTCGCCTCGTTGGGCCTGGCTCAGTCGATTGATCCGGCTAAGTTCGCCGCGGCGCAAAAACAGAACTCGGCGGCGCTGAGAATGTATGCCTGGAAACAGCGCACCGAGCTCAAGCTCAAGGGCGAATCGAAGAACGTAACGTTGAACCTGATGCGCTATGACGCCGCCGGCCAACAACAGAAGACGCCGCTAAATGAGCCGGCCGCGCAGCCGCCTGCTCAGTCCAGTGGTGGAAGGGGCGGTCGCCTCAAAGCCAAGGTCGTCGAGAAGAAGACCGACGAGTTCAAAGACATGCTGGAGGGTTTGGCTGCGCTCGTGAAGTCCTACACCCACATTCCGCCTGACAACTTGAAGGCGGCGATGGCCCAGGCACAAATGACTCCGGGCCAGGGCCAGATGCAAGGCGCAGTCAGTATTCTCCTGAAAAACGTTCTCGCCAACGGCGACCAACTAACGATTTGGGCCGACACTCGAACGTTGCTGTTTCGCCAAATTCAGATCAACTGTCTGTATGACGGGAAGCCCGTGACGGTCGTGGCGACCTATCAATCGCTGCCTTCAGGTGAGAGCTACATGGGGAAGGCAACCGTGCAGTATCCTGGCAAGGGCGTTGAAGTGCAGATCGACAACTTCGAGTATCAGCACCAGTAGCCAGCCGGAAAAAGTCCGGCAGTCCGATTTTGCAAAGGAGGATCGAGAAATGAAACAAGTAAGACGAACAACTTTCGCGAAGGCCGGTATCGCGGTTGTCGCGGTCATGATGTTGGGAATCTTCGGTGTCGCCCAGCAAGCCGAAAAAACAAAGCCGGAGTTCTATCAAGCGACGGCGCAGGGTACCTCGACCCAGTTGGGGCAAATGGTCAGCGTAAACATCACGGTCAGGGAGTACTCTGGACCGGAGGAGCAAAAGGGCTTGATAGAGGCGTTCCAGGCAAAAGGAGCCCAAGGCCTTTTCAACGCGGTGTCCAAGATGAAATCAAAGGGACGCCTCGCGATCACCGGCACGCTGGGTTACGACATCAAGTACGTGCGCCAGTTCCCAACCGCGGACGGCAAGAAAATCCGCATCTTAACCGATCGCCCGATCGGCTTCGGCGAAGCATGGGCGGATAGCCGGTCGATGGATTACAACCTGTCTGCCGTCGAGCTTCTGGTCAGCAAGACCAAAGGCAAGAGTTCAGGCACGCTGCTGCCGGCCTGTCAGTTTAAACTCGATAAGGAAAACGAAATCGAAATCGAGAACTACCGGAATCCTTGGAAACTCGCCAATGTCCTTATTCGGTAGTACAAACCAGAAAGAGAGGCAACTATGAAAGGTACCTACAAGAAGGCAATCGCATCAGCATTCATGGCCTTGCTGTGCTTGGGCGCGCTTTCCCTGGCCCAGGATGTCAAATACAACTTCGTTCCGGGAACCGACTTCTCAAAATACAAGACCTACAAATGGATCACCATAGAAGGCGGCGCACACCCGGACCAGATCCTCGATGGGCAGATCAAACAGGCGATCGAAACGGAACTGGCGTCCAAGGGGTTGACCAAGACCACCGACGACAAGGCAGATCTGGGCGTCGGCTACCAGGTTGCCATCGATCAGCAGAAGCAGTGGAACGCCTACGGTGGAGGCCGGGGAGTCCGTATGGGAGGCACAGCCTCGGCTACCAGTTCGACTATCAATATCGGCACGCTAGTCGTCGACTTCTATGACACCGCCCAGAAGACGCAGATATGGCGCGGCGATGCGACCAAGACGCTGAATCCGAGCAAGGATCCGCAAAAGAACCTGACTAACCTTCAGAAGGCCGTCGCAAAGCTGCTGAAGAACTTTCCACCTCCGGCTAAGAAGTAAGTTTGAGACGCGGAATCCTCAGTTGGGTTCGACTGGTAATGGCGGCCTGATGGATTGTAGGCGTGCCTCGAAGTATTCGCCGGGGTCATACCGCTCTTGCAGAAGAACTCCTGAGACTTATGGAGCAAACGCTGACCGAGCTTGAAGGGACCGAGCAGGCAGAAACCCAACGCAGCGGCAAGGAGGCGACCCGCCCTGTCCGCGCCGGAAGAGGCGAACCATAGCGGGATGGAGTCTTGCACGGAACCGTAACCGAGAGGAAGAAAGCAACTCTCATCACCACAAAAAGGAGCAGACTAATGAGAATCAAAAACAAACAATTAATCGGGCTGGTCGCACTTGCCGCGGTCGTTATTCTGACAAACGCCGTTTTCGCGGTCGCGGTCGGGTCCTCGGCGCAAGGCGCAGGCAGTGCCCATCTCGTACCCGTTCCGCAGGGTCAGAAGCAAAAGGTTCAGGGCGTCGTCAGTATCCGCACGGGCGATTCGTTCAAAGTCCGGGATCCTAACGGTGCCGAGACTTCGGTGCTCATGACGGCCGCCACAAAGGTCAGCTCGCACAACAGAGGTCTTAAGGGCAAAAAGGACTACCCAGTGACCTACATCATGCGGGGTCTGCGTGTGCAAGCCCAGGGACAGGGAGATGCCGACGGTAATCTGGTAGCCGAGTGGGTCAGGTTTGATGAGCAGGACCTGCGATCCGCCCAGAGTCTCGAGCAGACAGATGAACTCGCCCAGGAAAACAAGGTGAGGATTGCGGCTGCAGAACAGGCCGCTCGAGAGGCGGAGGCGAACGCCCGCAAGATGGCTGCACAACTTGAGGAAACCACGGCGGTGGCCAATTTGGCCGCAGCCAGGGCCCGAGCGGCACAAGACCAGGCTGATGCGGCTTTTAAGGCTGCTGCGTTGGCCAACAACCGTATCAACGGACTCGATGATTACGACACGGTTCGCACAATCCCGGTCCTCTTCAAACTAAACAGCAGCATTATTGACGCTACCGCCAAGCAGACGGTCGATGAAGCGGCAGCCTGGGCAAAGGGAGAGAAGGCCAAGGGCAATGCGAACGGTTGGCTCGTTGAAGTAGTGGGATTTGCGGATACAACCGGCAATACGGCGAAAAATCGCAGCCTGAGCGAACGACGCTCGAAGGCGGTAATTCAATACATGGTTGGCGTGCATGGTTTGGACCTGCGGCGGCTGGTTCAACCCTTTGGATTTGGTGATTCCAAGCCCGTCGCCGATAACAAGACCGCAGCCGGGCGCGCAAAAAATCGGCGAGTTGAGATCAGAATCTTGCAAAACAAGGGAATTGCGGGCACGACGCAGTAGAGAGGCGTCGCGGTTTGCTCAACGCGACAGCACTTTCGCCGGCAGGAGAGGAAGTCCGGTCACACAACTAGAGGCAGCCGGTTAGCGGCTGCCTCTAAGTGTTTGAAGATTTGGCTCCTGAGGTAGGATTCGAACCTACAACCCTCCGGTTAACAGCCGGATGCTCTACCGTTGAGCTACTCAGGATTGAATTCGATACTCCGGCGAAAACCTGAAACTACCAGAGGGTTCTCGCGAGTGTCAACCTCAGCCGCTGAGTCCGCTGATCGCGGAAAACTAGCACGAGGGCCGTCTTGTCTGCACGCCGCATCTGGACGATTCAATGCGCTGGGCGTGGGCGATCTGCGAGTCCCTTCAAAATGGTACGCCCGGCAGGACTCGAACCTGCGACCCCCTGCTTAGAAGTCAGCAGCAGGGGTGAACAGCCGGAAACATCCACGAACAAAACCTACCTTTTTCCTAAGAAAAATCAATCATTATGATTTCAGTTGTTTCACAACGTCTGTACAATTACGTGTGGAAGTGTAGATGGGAGGTATAGATGAAAGGCCTAATCGAGCGCGACTGAAAACTCTACGTTCGCAAAGCTATCGAGACAGTGCGGGCAAGAAGAAACAAATCTGGCGCAAGGTGGACTCCGGCACGGAAGCAAGAAGAGTCTTGCGCGAGATTGAAAATGAACTGGAGCACGGGACTGAGAGCTTTGAAAACCGCGACACTCTGGGCGAGTATCTTGATAAGTGGCTCGCTACCTCAAAGCAAAAAGTATACTTCGCCACCCTTGCCGGTGATGCTTCCATCCAGAATGTTACCGCTACATCGTTTCATGATCATCCTTGTGGTCGCAGATAACACGTACTCGCCCACCCATAACCGCATTCAAGCGGCCCTAGCATGGTACAAGACACCGACACTCATCGAGTGGCCTACTAGGGCCAACCGAAGACCCTTTAGCGGGAAAACTTCTTCGACAAAGACTGAAACCGGGTGGTTCCGCGCACCTCCGTTCCGGCACTCTTGCGGCCGCGGATCCGCGGCCGATAGAATCCGCCGCTATCGAATCGGAACCGTGTTGCTGAGGAGTTGAGACGATGAGCAAGCTGCTTTCTCGCAGGGATGTCCTGAGGGGTTTTGGATTGGCGGGCGCGGGAGCGCTACTTGACGGCAAGGTGGGGCCCGCCAGAGCCGCACCTATCCGTATCGGCGAACGGTCCGTTGAAATCGCAATTCGTGAGGTGAGTTCGTACACCGTGCGCATCAGCATAGTTCCGCTCGAGAATGGGAGGCCCAAGCCGATTGAGTCTGATGGCTCTTTGGTACAGCAATTCTTGCGGTCGCCGAAGGCGCGCTTCACCAGTCTGTCGGCGGAGGAGACCGTTCGCTTTGGGAACGTGGTGGTGAAACTGATTTCTGATCCGTTGATGATTGGAATCGAAGCAGTCGACGGGCGACCGGATAACCGAGTTGATAAGAGAGTTCAACAACTTCGCATCGACCGACAAAGCGGCTCAATGACTTTTCTCCTTGGCGATGGACCGCTGCTCGGGCTCGGAGAAGGCGGCCCGCAGTTTGACCGGCGCGGCTCGATGGATCAAATGCGGAGCGGGCAAGGCGGCTATCGCTTGCGTACTCATGGAGGGCGTGTGCCGATTCAGTGGCTGATTGGAACTGGGGGCTGGGCAATGTTCATTCATCAGCCGCTGGGCACCTTTGATCTGAGCGGTAAGGAAGGGCGCTTTGATCCGGGAGGCGCGGCATCGGCGCTGCCCCTCGATTTGTTCATTGTGGTCGCTCGCGACCCCGCTCGGGTCATGGAAGAATGCGCCCGGCTAACGGGGCATGCGGAGATGCCGCCCCTCTGGTCGCTTGGGTACCAGCAGTCTCACCGGACGCTCGCGGGCCGCGAAGAGGTGATCTCCGTCGCCAAAACTTTTCGCGAGAAGAAGCTGCCTTGCGATGCGCTCATCTATCTTGGGACGGGATTCACCCCGTCTGGTTGGAACACCGCGAACGGCTCGTTCGCTTTCAACCGCGCTGTTTTCTCGGAGCCCAAGGAGGTCATCGACGAGTTGCACGCCCTGAACTTCCGAGTGGTGCTCCATGCTGTGATTCTCGCGCGCTCGCTGCACGGAACGGTGCGCGACGCCTGCGACCTCGCGCGCTATGATGAAGAAGAAGCGGGCTGCTACTGGAACGCACACCGCAAAGTGTTCGCGCTCGGCGTTGACGGCTGGTGGCCCGACGAAGGCGATTCGTTGAACGCGGCCTCGCGGCTCTCCCGAAACCGGATGTATTATGAAGGCCCGCAACTTGACAGGCCTAACGAGCGACCTTACGCGCTCCACCGCAACGGACACGCCGGCATGCAACGCTACGCATCTTTCTTGTGGTCGGGCGATGTCTACACGACCTGGGAAACGCTGCGCACTCACGTTCCGGTAGCCATCAACACCGGGCTGAGCGGAATCCCGTATTGGGGTACCGACATCGGCGGGTTCGTGCCGACCAGGGAGTACACCGGCGAGTTGCACATCCGCTGGTTCCAGTTCGGTGCGTTCTGCCCTCTCTTCCGCTCGCACGGGCGAACGTGGCACCTGCGGCTGCCGTGGGGCTGGAACACCGGTGAGTTGGGGATTGACGAGATTGCCAACTACACCGGCGGTGCCTCTAACCCCGACCCGAGCGAATTGCACAATCCGAACGTGGAGCTGATCTGTCGCAGGTATCTCGAACTGCGATACCGACTCATGCCATACCTCTACACGGTGGTGCGCGAGGGTTACGAGACAGGCCTGCCGATCATGCGGGCGCTCTGGCTCCATTATCCCGATGATGCAAGCGCGGCGGCGCGAGGCGATGAATACTTGTGGGGCCGGGATATTTTAGTCGCGCCGGTGACTGAGAAAAGCGCGACGTCGCGCCGGCTCTATCTTCCTCGCGGGGTCTGGTACGACTTCTGGACCGAAGAGAAGATCGAAGGTGGCCACGAAATCGATCGGTCGGTAGACCTGGCAACCATGCCGCTGTTTGTGCGTGCCGGGGCCATCATTCCGATGGGTCCAGTCAAACAGTACACCAGTGAGAGAGTCGATGGTCCTCTTATTGTATCGGTTTATCCAGGCGCCGATGGCTCTTTCGTGCTCTACGAAGACGATGGCGCGACGTTCAACTATCGTCGCGGAGAATGGATGAAGATTGAGCTCCAGTGGAACGATCGCCGCCGGCTGCTGACGTTGCGTCTGGCGGAAGGATCGCGCATGCTGCCACCGTTGCGGAGAAGGATCGAAGCTCGGGTCGCACCTGAAATGACAACGCGGGCGTTCGTTTTTGACGGGCGGCCGGTTGACCTCCAATTCCAGTGAGGCCGGAAGTAAGACCATGCAGCGATTCATGATCATATCGGCAGTGCTTCTGATTGGCCCTGTCACGGCACTCACCCAGGATGAGAAGGCCCAACAACGGCCGTTCATCCAGGACTATGTCAGCGCGGCCATCAGCACCCCACCCTCCGCGCTCGGCGTCGATCCATTCTATAAGAAGTACACGGACGCGCTCGGGATTGCGATCCTCAGCTCCGAGAAGGTGCCGGACGCGGCGCTGGTCGTCGCGCGTGACATCGCCATCCATATGCTGGCGAAGCGCCCCAATCTCCGCGCGGAGATGGTCAAGAAGAAGATGCGCGTCGGAGTGATGGCACAGTCAGAATCGACTACCGACATCCCCGAGCACCGGAACAACAAGAAACCGAGCCGGGACGACCCTCGCTTGACCCCGGGAGAGAGGGCAAACTACGACAACGGCATCGGCAAGATGACTGACAAAGAGTACTGGGACAGGCGCGCTCGCGGGCTGGGCGGTAACCCGACGACGTGCGCGGAGGAGAACTTGTTGGGATACCCAGGCACCCGCTATTACGGCGAGAACATTTTCGTCCACGAGTTCTCACATACGATCATGGGCGTCGCCATCCGGACGGCAGACCCAACCCTCTACGCGGAGATTCAGGCCGCGTACAAAGAAGCTATGGCGAACGGTTTGTGGAAGAACCACTACGGCTCGACCAACGCCAGCGAATACTGGGCGGAAGGCACACAGACGTGGTTCTGGTCGAACTACGAATACATGGATGGCAACACGCGAGTCCAAACACCCGAGGACTTGTGGCGATACGACCCTAAACTCTACGCTTTGCTGGGGCGGGTGTATGAAGATCACCATATCCCGGTAGACGCTTACTACCGCAAGAACATCCCGCCCGGGAGAAGAGGGCGGTGAAGTTTGGAGAGCCCGCTTGAGCACACTAGAACTCGGCGTACCAGACTAAGAATGAGGAGAGATGCCATGACACACAGAAGGTACTATTGCAGAGCATTCTTGTTTGTCGGTCTGCTGCTCCAGTCGGCGATGCTGCAGCCGACGATCTACGCGCAAGGCATGTTAGCCGACTATGAGCGGGCTAGCGGGCTCCGCGAGAGGCTTCAGGGGCTGGCGATAAACATTCCGGAAAGGGCCAACTGGATCGGCACAACCAGCCGGTTCTGGTACCGCAAGTCGGTCAAAGGTGGAAACGAGTTTCTGCTGGTGGACGCCGAGACGCTCGCGAAGAAGCCCGCCTTCGATCACGACAAGCTGGCCGCTTCGCTCTCCATTGCCTCCGGCCAAAAGTACACAGCTCTGACGCTGCCGTTCAACACGATCACCTTTGCGGAGAATGAAAAAGCGATTGAGTTCACTCCCGGGGAATCCCCAACGCAGTTCCCGAACGTCAGAATTGGACCTGACGCCACCAGGTGGAGGTGCGATCTTTCAGATTACACATGCAAGAAGCTTGATGCGCCGGGCCAGCGTGGCCGCGGCGCGGCCGATGGCCCGCCTCGCGGCATACCTGGCCCTCAGTACGACAGGCCGTCGGATCCGAAGACTTCCCCGGATGGCAATTGGGAGGCGGTGATCAACAACTACAACGTGTTTCTGCGCTCGAAGGGCAAGAGAGATTCAATCCCGTTGAGCTTCGACGGCTCGGAAGGAACCTTCTACACGCTCGCGTCCGTCACCTGGTCGCCTGATTCGACGAAGCTGATCGCGTACCGTGTGCGGCCCGGCTATCACCGTAAGATCCAATACGTAGAATCCTCCCCTGCCGGCCAGCTTCAGCCCAAGTATTCTTCCATCGACTACGCCAAGCCTGGTGATGCGCTCGATCTGCCTCAGCCCGTGCTCTTTCACGTCGCGACCAAAAAGCAGTTGGTTATTGACACTACGCTCTTTCCAAATCCTTACGATTTGTCGCGCCCGGAATGGCGCAAGGACAGCCGGGCCGTCACGTTTGAATACAATCAGCGGGGACATCAGGTTTACCGAGTAATCGAAGCCGACGCGGCTACCGGCGCGGCTCGTGCCGTCATTAGCGAAGAGCCGAAGACGTTTTTCTGTTACTCGGGCAAAAAGTACCGGCGCGATCTCGCTGACGGGAAAGAGATCATCTGGATGTCCGAGCGGGACGGGTGGAATCATTTATATCTCTATGACGGGGTGACCGGCAAAGTGAAGAGCCAGATCACGCGGGGCAACTGGGTCATACGCGGCGTCGAGAAGGTGGACGAAGAGAAGCGGCAGATCTGGTTCCAGGCGAGCGGAATGTATCCGGGAAAAGACCCGTACTTCGTACACTGCTACCGGATCAATTTAGATGGCACCGGTCTGACTGCGCTAACAGAAGCTGACGGGAATCACACCGTGGTCTTCTCCCCTGACATGAGGTATTACGTCGATACCTGGTCGCGTGTGGACCTCCCGCATGTCAGCGAGTTGCGCAGGGCCTCCGACCAAAGGCCACTCGTGGAGCTCGAGCGCGCCGACATCGAAGAGCTACTCAAAACCGGATGGCGGCCGCCTGAGGTCTTCACCTCAATGGGCCGGGACGGCAAGACCGAGATCTGGGGTGTTATTCTCCGGCCGGCGAACTTCGACCCTTCGAAGAAGTACCCGGTCATCGAAAACATCTATGCCGGGCCGCAGGGATCGTTCGTGCCAAAGACGTTTAGCATACAAGCTGGAATGCAGTCGCTGGCCGAGCTAGGGTTCATCGTGGTCCAGATCGATGGGATGGGAACGTCAAACCGGTCGAAGGCCTTTCACGACGTCGCGTGGAAGAGTCTGGGCGACGCTGGTTTCCCCGACCGCATCTTGTGGCACAAAGCGGTCTCCGCGAAGTACCCCTACTACGACATCACCCGAGTTGGGATCTACGGGAACTCCGCCGGCGGGCAGAACTCGCTCGGCGGCATGCTATTCCATCCTGAGTTTTACAAAGTGTGCGTTTCCTCGTGCGGTTGTCACGACAACCGGATGGACAAGATTTGGTGGAACGAGCAGTGGATGGGCTGGCCGCTCGGACCGGAATACGCCGCTGCTTCCAACGTCGACAACGCTAGCAAGCTTCAAGGTAAGTTACTGCTCGTCCTTGGCGAAATGGACAACAACGTTGATCCCGCATCGACGATGCAGGTAGTCAACGCGTTGATCAAGGCCGGCAAGACTTTCGACTTACTCGTCATTCCCGGAGCAGGACACGGGCCGGGAGGCGCATACGGGGAGAAGAAGCGGAACGACTTTTTCGTCCACCATCTTCTGGGCGTTGAGCCCCCGGATTGGAACAGAGTGGACAAGAGTAAGACTCCTGCGGCTGGCAGCAACTGAGACCCGGAGGGCCATATGAGAGCTCAACGAAAACCGGCGATCGTCCTGGTGTTAGCGCTGTTTTGTTCGGCGTACGCCGGCCAGCGTAAGGCTGCGGAATCGAACCGCGCCAAGCCGGCGCGAGACTACCTCGTCAAACCGGTGCCCTTCACCGCTGTGCATTTCAACGACGTCTTCTGGGCGCCGCGCATCGAGATCAACCGCACCGTGACGATTCCTTTTGCGTTTCAGAAGGACGAAGAGACTAAACGCGTTTACAACTTCGAGCGCGCCGCCGCCGCGCTTAGGGGTGAAGATCTCAAGGACAAGAAGCCTCCCGGCTATCCTTTCGCGTCCACAACCCGGCCGCCATCAACGACCAGTCCGAACCGCGGTCGTCAAGAGACAACTCGGACATCTATCTGCACTGGTGGCCTGAGAAGGGCGCGACGGAATGGGTTGAATACACCTTCGAGAAGCCGGCGGCGGTTTCCAGCACTGAGATCTACTGGTACGACGACACGGGCCGCGGCGAGTGCCGTGTGCCCACCTCGTGGCGCCTGCTTTACAAGGACGGCGGCGAGTGGAAGCCAGTCGAGGCTGCCGGGTCATTCGGCGTCGAGAAGGATCGATTCAACAAGGCCGATTTCAAACTCGTAACGACGAGCGCGCTGCGCCTCGAGGTGACTATGCAGAAAGAGTGGTCGGCCGGAATCCAGGAATGGAAGGTGAAGTAGAATGACACGGACGAGAATCATCACGAGCGTGCTCGCCATCGCCGCGATGGTCGTCGCTAACACTTCCAGAGCCGAACGGATAAGAAATGCTATTCCAGAAGTTGCTCGCCCCCTCCCGCTGTCAGCAGTGCGCCTCACTGGCGGGCCGCTCAAGCACGCCCAGGATTTGGACGCCGAGTATCTGCTCAAGCTTGAACCCGATCGCATGATGGCCTACTACCGCAAACACGCCGGTCTCGAACCCAAGGCCCAGGGATACGGCGGCTGGGACGGAGATGGCAGAAACCTCACTGGACATATCGCAGGCCACTACCTGTCGGGCGTGAGCTTGATGTATGCGGCGACCGGCGACTCACTCAAGGACCGGGCCGACTACATCGTCCGGGAAATGAAAGAGGTTCAAGACAAGCACGGCGACGGCTACCTGGGCGCTCTGGCGAATGGCAAAGAGCAGCTCATCGAAGTTTCCAAGGGCAACATTCGCTCGACCTATTTCGATTTGAACGGTCTCTGGTCTCCGTGGTATGTGCTGCACAAAACATTCGCCGGGCTGCGCGACGCCTACCGCGATTGATTATGCCCGAGCGTGATTTCGATCAGCTTCATCAACTGGCGAGCGACTTCTGGGAGTGGCGCGCGTTTCATCAACCAAACTCCAGTGACGACATCCCGCGCATTGAACGTCCGCGCGAGTGGGAGCCTGATTGGTCCCCGACCGCCGTTGAGAGGCAGCGCCGAGACCTGGCCACGTTCGCCGAGCGTTGGAAGATCCTGGATGTCTCGACATGGCCGATCCCAGACCAGGTGGACTATCGGCTGATCGGGTCGGCATTGGGGCGCGTCCGCTGGGAGTTGGAAGTCCTGCGATCCTGGGAACGCAATCCCAGGTTTTATGTCTACCAGTCGCTCGGAGCGTTCTTTGAGGAACTGCTCAAGAACAAACCTTTCGATGGTGAACGCAGCTCAAACGTCGTGAAATGTCTCGAGCGCATCCCGAGATTGCTTGCAGACGGAAAGACCAACCTCGAACGAACCGCCGTGAAGCCGTTCGCGGTGGTGACGCTTGAAATCCTGAGGGAGGTGCGCCCGCGACTCTCGACTGTCGTGCGCGAACTCAAGCCGCGACTTGTGGGCGAGAGCGCCGAGCAACTCGTTCGGGCAACCGAAGAAGCCATCAAAGCGTTGGAATTATTTCGCGACTGGCTTCTAACGCACTTACCTTCGATGACCGAAGAAATGGCGGTTGGGCGCGAGGGCTACCTCTACTTTCTCCGGCACGTCGCCTTGATGCCGTTCACTCCGGAGCGGTTGCTGGCGATGGGCAGGCAGGAGTGGGAACGGTCGATCGCGTTTGAAGCCATCGCGCAAGAACGAGCAAAAGGCCTGCCCGAGCTTTCGCTCTTTCGCGATCAAGCGACGCAGATGATTCGCGAGGAGGAAGACGAGAACGAGATCAGGCGGTTCCTCGAGGAGAGGAACATTCTGACTGTGGCCAGCTGGATGCGGCATTACCGCAATCTGCCAGTACCCGCGTATGTGAAGCCGCTCGCCGCGCTTGGCGTGCTCGATGATCTGGGTTCCGCCACGCGGTTGGACGAGCACGGCATTCGCTACATCCCTGAGCCCTCGCCCAACCTCGGCTACTTCGAGCTCTCATCGGCGCGTGATCCGCGCCCGCTAATTGTTCACGAAGGCGTTCCCGGGCACTACTTTCAGATGTCGCTCTCGTGGGCGCACGAGAACCCGATTCGGCGCTGTTACTACGACTCCGGAGCTAACGAAGGCATCGGCTTTTATGCGGAAGAGATGATGCTGCAGGCCGGGCTCTTCGATAACAGCCCTCGGACGCGCGAGATTATCTACAACTTCATGCGCCTTCGCGCGCTGCGTGTCGAAGTCGACGTCAAGCTCGCACTGGGGTCGTTCAGCATTGATGAGGCAACCGAATACTTACGCACCAGGACACCGATGGACTATGAAACGGCGAGGGCCGAGGCCATATCGTTCGCCTCGCTGCCCGGTCAGGCCATCACCTATCAAACCGGCAAGCTGCAAATCATGAAATTCCTGGCCGACGCGCGGCAGAAAAGGGGAGATGGGTTTACGCTCCGTGCGTTCCACGACTACCTCTGGAAGAATGGCAATGTTCCCATCGCGCTGTTGCGATGGGAGTATCTGGGTTTCAGGGACGAGATCGAGATGCTCGACAAAGACGTGGCCTGGCCGGAATGAAGCAACGAATACGGCGCCGAAATCTCTCTCCAAGGAGTAACATAATGCGCGACTGGATAAGGCGAACAGTCATCTTCATAACCGTGATTGGGCTATTGAGCTCATCTGCGCGCATCGGCAAAGGGCAAACCGCGCAGGCCCGCATCAAAATCGACATCGATCGCACCATCGGTAAAGTTCACCCGCTCCTTTTCGGAAACTTCGCAGAGCACCTCGGCCGAATGATCTACGGCGGCATCTACGAGGAGGGAAGTCCCCTCTCGGACAAGGATGGCTACCGGACTGACGTGATGGAAGCAGTCCGGCAGTTGAACGTCTCGATACTGAGGTGGCCCGGAGGGAACTTCGCGTCAGGATACAACTGGAAGGACGGAATAGGTCCGAAGGATCAACGCCCCACACTGCCGGAACTGGCCTGGAATGCTCTTGAGAGCAACCGCTTCGGGACCGATGAATTCCTTCGCTACTGCGAACGCATCAAAACTGAGCCCTACATCTGCGTCAATCTCGGCCTCGGGACTATCGACGACGCCCGGCATTGGGTCGAGTACTGCAATGAATCCCGCCATACTTACTGGGCCGATCAGCGACGCAAGAACGGCCGCGAAGAGCCTTACAAAGTAACCTACTGGGCGTTGGGAAATGAAATTGACGGGCCGTGGCAGCTCGGTCACAAGAGCGCCGAAGAGTACGCGAGGTTCGCCCTCGAAGCCGCGAAAGCCATGCGTGCTGTGGATCGCAACATCAAGCTGGTCGCAAGCGGCTCGAGCAACTACGGCGCGGACTGGATCGGGTGGAATCGCACCGTCCTGAATACGCTGAGAAACACCGTCGACTACATCGCGATCCACACGTACATTTCAAACCGGGACAACGACCTGGAGCGATTCCTCGGCTGGTCCCAAACGATTGATAACTACATCGACGTGACCGCGGGGCTGATCAAGCAAGCGCAGTCGGGTCAGGCGAATCCGCGCCCGATTTACATCGCCTACGACGAGTGGAATGTGTGGTATCGCGCGTTCGAGCGCGAACGACTCGAGGAGGTTTACAACTTCGAAGACGCCCTGGCAATGGGCATGATCTTTAATTCGTTCTTTCGACGCGCCGATATCGTTAAGATGGCTAACCTGGCTCAGATGGTCAACGTGATCGCGCCCATCATGACAAACAAGCAGGGCCTCTTTTTGCAGCCCACGTTCTTCCCGATAGTTGAATACGGCAAGCAGCGCGGCAATACCTCTCTGGATGTCTGGGTCTCAGCTCCGACCTACTCCATTGCGAATCGGCGTCCGCTTCGTTATCTGGATGTGTCCGCTACGTACAACGCCGGAGAGCAGATGATCTACCTGAACGTTCTGAATCGGAGCAAGGACAAAGACACCTCCACGTGAATCGAGAATCTGGAAGGAGAGATCCAGAATGAGGTGGGTGTCTGGGAGATGAACCACACGGACCTGAAGGCGACGCACACGTTCGGCGACGATAAAAAAGTGCGGCCAGCGGTGCGCACCGTTTCCACCTCGGTCAAGAAAAACGCGTTCATCTATGCGTTCCCGGCTCACTCGCTCACGATCCTTCGCGTGCGACTAAAATAATCACCCGAGCATTCATTCCCTGAACCGTCACCAGGCAAGCCTGCACAGCGAGACTCCTTGCCGGGGAAGGTTGAATCTCAGAGTAACGCGGCCGTTGGCGGTTTGCAGCCGCTCCGGAGAGCTCAACAGTTCCAGGTGACCCGCTTTCTCAAGGCGAGTATATTGCTCTGAAGATGGATTCTGCGGCGCACCCATCTTTTTCCATGCTTCATACGAATTGCTGTGGTCCGCATCGACGCGGTAATGACTGAGCAGCACCCGCCCGCTCGGAAGGCCCTCCACCATCAGCTCAACTTCTGCTGGCGGCGCGGGCAGGTCGTCGTCGTGATAGTTCCACACCAGTACCGACAGCGCCCGCTCCTGCCGGCTCGCCATCGCCGACACATCTGGTTTGCTTCTCACACCGCAGGTGACCGAGCCAACCAGATTGACTTGGTGAAGCTCGGCAAGTTCGGAGGTGCGAGCAATTTGGGCGGCGGTGTAGCTCGAGTAGACAGTGCCGTTGCGATATGCGTTCTGAGGATGCAGCCGCGCGGAGCAGGCCGCACACCCTCCCGGATCAGACTCGCCGACTATGATCGGCGTGTTACGCAACTCCGGAAACGACGCCACAATCTGGAGGCCGTTCGAAATGGCCCGTAGCTGATTGCTGATCCCCATTCTCACGTGGCCTTCGATGACCGTCGGCGCGCCCTTGGCGTGGAAGCCAACATAGTCGAGCGGCGTCCCGATCTTGCCGGTGGCGTTGTTCGTCCCTCGCAGACAGTGCTCCAGAAAATCGCCCAGAAACTTCTGTGTCCTTGCGCCGTTGGGACCGGTCACGTGAGGCCCGCCGATTCTGGCCGTCGAGAGCGCCCGCTTCACCGCATCCGCCGTGAAGTCGTAGAGCTTGAAGTACTCTTCGGGAGTGCCCTGCCAGTAACCAATGTCCGGCTCATTCCAAAGCTCCCAGCACCAGGTCTCAACCTCGGCGCGGCCGTATCGTGCAACCGAGTGGCGCACCCATTGGTAAACCAACTCTGCCCACTTTCGGTAATCTCGCGGAGGAAACGCCCACCCGGTGAAGATCGTGTTATAGGACTTCTCAATGCCCCACTGGTGGCGGTAGGGCTGCGGCTTTGTCGAGAGGGCTTCGGGCATAAATCCGATCTCGACCAGCGGCTTCATTCTCCGTTCGACGTAGGTGTCGAAGATCCGATCGACAATGGTCCAGTCATAGCTAGACCGGCCGGATGGATCTTCGGTGTAAGCATTGGTCGAGACGATGTTGCCAGCCGCCAGAATGCGCGCGCCCACCGCCTCGCCGCGCGCAATCGCGTCACGCATCTGCACGAGCGGCACCAGCTATCTATTAGGCCGCCCAATCTTAACCAGCACGGCGCCATGTTGCGGCACCGTAGCAGAGAACGAGCCGGTGCAGCCACCCAGATTCTTTTGCTGCCAGAGGTCACGCACTGGCTGGCTGCCTTGCAAACCCAGATCAGACCATTTGGCTGTCACTTTCGCCGCTTCCAGATTGCGATTAAATAGGCCGACCGCCATGGTGCCATCCCACAACGGCCGCGCCCACACTTCCACCCGGCCCTCTTTCGCGCGGCGGCCGGCCGGCTTACCCAGCGGGTCCTGGTCCACGTCAATCACCTCATCATTACTGAGTAAGTCAATGGTGAATTTATCCATCTGCGACATATCGCAGCCAATTAGCAGCGGCGCGGACTGTAAGCTCCAGAGCGTGATATGCGTGATCTGTTCATTCTGCGATAGGCGCGACGGGTGAATATTTGGCCCCCAACCCAACCTGCCCACCACCAGCATGTCAGGATCATTCCAGTGGCCCGGCCCCGCATGTTTTTCATGGCCGCTCTGGCTAAAGCCGATGCCTGACATGCTGCTCCATGTATCGGTGATGTCGCCGGTGGTGCGCCAGAGATTGCCGCCTATCTCAGTACCCCATTCCCAAATGTCGCCATTTCCGTACTGGCAGAGACTGTAGACGATATCGCGATCAGCCTTATTCAGCGCTGCCTGCATGACGGCATAAGGCTTCTTGAGCTCCGGCAGGCTTTGATCCTTCGCGATCCGGCCGTAGGAGCACCAGTCGTACTTGAGATAGTCAATTCCCCATTTGGCAAAAGTCCGCGCATCCTGCTCTTCGTGCTGGTAGCTGCCCTCAAAGCGGGCGCAGGTTTGCGGCCCCGGCGAAGAGTAAATCCCAAGCTTGAGGCCTCGACTGTGAACGTAGTCGGCGAGGGCTTTCATGTCTCCGAACTTCTCGTTGGTCTGAATCTCTCCATTCGTATCGCGCTGCGCCTCCCACGTATCATCAATGTTGACGTACTGGTATCCGTGGGCGACGAGTCCGCTCTTCACCATCGAGTCGGCCGCCGCGCGGACTTTGTCCGCGTCGACCGCACGCGCCCAAACGTTCCAGGAGTTCCAGCCCATTGGCGGCGTGAGCGCCAATTTGTGGTCGCCTCCGACGATAGTCAGTTCCCTCGTCCCTGTTCCTTGCGGGCCGCGAACTGTGAGTTCGACGAGGGTCGCGCCAGCCTGCTTGAGCGAACCGGAAATGATCCCGGTGTTCTTATCCAGCACCAGACCAGCCGGAAGGGTTTTCGCCGAGAAAGTCAGCGGACCTTCACCGGTTGCGGGAATCTGAAACAGGAACGGCCTGCCGGGTGTCGCGCCGGTGATGCGCGGCCCGTGGATAGCCGGTTTTGGAGAGACGCCCGAGGCAATCGGCGGCGCGGGCTCAACCGGCATGCCGAAGCATTCCGGCTTTGACTGCGCGTTAGGCTTAAGCACGATCATGGCCCCAGCCCAATCCGCATCGTCATCTCTGCCGGAATCACCGCCATCGCCGATAAAAAGAGTCAGGCGTTTGGCGCCGGTCAGATCTACCGAGAAGAGCTTCGGCGCCTCCCCGCTCCGAATGAGCCTTGATTCGGCAGCTTTCTTGCCATCGAGCCATACCTCGAAGGTGACTGATCCCACACCGGTGCGCCGACCGTCATCAATGCCGACCATCGCCACAAAGCGCACCGCTTCACCCTTCAGATCAATCAACAGCTCACTGTTGGAGCCGGTCCCAAAGCCATGCGGGTAGACGACGCCACCGAGGGTGAGCGGGGTGTTCCGCACCGAACGACCCGCGCGAGGTGGCCGGTTTGAGATCGCCTTACTCAGATCGAGGCTGTCAATCCAAATAGCGTTCGCCGGCGGATCGGATGCCCGAAGAGCATCCACCTCCTGAGCCTGAGAAGACCAGGACCTCGTTAGAGGCGCCAGCAGCGCTAGCGCCGCCACCGCCGCTATCAACAATCCAGGCATCCGGAACTGATACCGACTCGTGAGCCACATATGATTTTCTCCTTTGTCTAATCGAGACCCGGAAGCTGGGACCATCGGATGAGCGAACAACTGACATTCTTAAGGAAGAACCCGCGCCGTTTGAATGTATTTCTTCTCGCCTACCTGAAGTGTCACGATATAGTCTCCAGGCAGAATCTCTCGCTGGTTCGCATCGTTCCGATTTCCGAAAGGGCCTGCCGGTTGAGAAACCCACACAACGCGGTTGAGCCCATCTTTGGCGGTTCCCTCGAGCGTACGGACTGTCGTACCGGCCGGCTCGGTTACCGTAATAGTGACCTTCTCTTTCGCCTGCTCTCTAAGATAGTAAACGAAAGTGAGACCGTTTAACTCGTTGGGTGTAACCACGTGACGGTCACCATACAGCCGGTAGCCGCCCAAGGCCCCTTCGTTTCGCCTCGCCTTTGATTGTACAGAGAAAAAGTGAACATCTTCACTCAGAACGGCGTCGCTCAACTCGCGAAACGCGGCGACGTTCGTGATCCATATCCCGCGGCCGTATGTGCCTGCGATCAGATCGCCCTCACGCGGATGAATCACGAGGTCGTGTACTGGGACGGTGGGCATGTTGCCTTTCAGCGGCGTCCACCGCTTTCCACCGTCAATCGAGACATAAACTCCTATGTCGTTGCCCACGAACAAAAGGTCCGGATTCTTGTAGTCCTCAAAGATCACATTGATCGTTCGCGTCGGTAGGTTGCTTGATATCGATGTCCAGGTGACGCCGAAATCATTGGTCTTGAATAGAAAGGGCCTGAAGTCATCCTGGCGATGTCGCGATTTCGCTATGTAGGCAGTTCCGGCTCTGAACTTTGAAGCGAAGACGCGCGTGACCCAAGCGTCTTCCGGACCCCCAGTCTTTGCGATCTCTTTCGTAACGTCTGTCCAATTCGTTCCGGCGTTCCGCGTTACCTGCACCTTGCCGTCATCAGTGCCAACCCAGATGACTCCCGCTGCCGCGGGAGATTCCGAGATCGTAGTAATCGTGCAGTGCTGAATGGCCGCTCCTGGCGGACTGACCTTGCTCGGATCATTAGTCGTAAGGTCGCTGCTGATCTCCTCCCAGAGATCGCCTCGGTCACGCGAGCGAAAGAGCACCTGCGCCCCGGCATACAACGTCTTCGGGTCATGCGGCGAGATGCGAAGCGGCGCTACCCAGTTGAACCGCAACATCGGTTGTCCCTGAGGTCTGGTGGGCGCGATAGTCTTTCTCACTCGCAGCTTTTGATCAAGCCGGGCGTGACGGCCGAACTCCTGAGTGTTGTAGACCCAACGGCTGTCAGTCGGGTCCACCTGGTTGTACATACCGTCGCCCATCCCAACGGTCACCCAGTCCGCCAGCCCGACGCTGCCCGACCAGCCACTACTCGGCCCCTTCCACGACTCGTGGTCCTGCAGCCCCGCATAGATGTTGTAAGGGTCCTCCATATCGACGGTCAGCGCGTAGATCTCACCCAGCGGTAGGTTCGCAAGATGGTCGCACGTCTTACCGCCGTCGTAAGAGATAAAGACTCCGCCGTCCGAGCCGGCCATCATCCGGTCTGAGTTCTGCGGATCGATCCAAAACGCTCGGAAGTCCCCGAATGCTCTCCTGAACACTCTGTTGCCCTGCGGGCCGCCGAGCCCCGCCCACGTTTTTCCACCATCGTCGGAACTGATTAGCGAGCCCCCGGTAATGAAGATCCGATCGGGGTTATCCGGATCAACTCTGATCTGATTAAAGGCATAGCCCGTCTTGCGTCCGACATCATCCTTCGCCGAGTTTGTCTTACGCCATGAAACGCCGCCATCATCAGAGCGATAGACCTCGCCACCTATCAATCTCTCGCCCACCGACCGAGGCGCGCTTGCCTGGCCGGTTGTTGGTTCCGTCGCCGCGCCGCTGTTTCGGTTGTCGACGACTGCGTAGAGGGTGTTGGGATTCTTGCGGTAGATGTCGAGTCCGATCCTGCCGATGACGCCGCCAGGCAGACCGCCTTCCAATCGCTTCCAGGAGTCTCCGCTGTCGGTCGTTCTGTAGATGCCGCTCCCTGGACCCCCGTCCTTCAACCGCCACGGATAACGCATGCAGTCGTAGGTCGCGGCGTACAGGATGTTCGGCTCGCGCCCGTTCAAGACAAGGTCGATGGCGCCGGTCTTGTCATCGACGTAGAGAACCTTCTTCCAGGTCTTACCTCCATCAACGGTCTTGAACACGCCTCTCTCTTCATTCGAAGAGAACAGGTGCCCCGTCGCTGCTACGTACACGACATCCGGGTTCGTCGGATGAATGACAATCCTGGCGATATGGTGGGAGTCCGCGAGCCCTACGTGTTTCCAGGTCGCGCCCCCGTCCGTCGACTTGTACACACCGTCACCCCAGTAGGCGCTCCGCGTACACGAAGCGTCTCCTGTCCCAACCCAGACGATGTCTGCGTTTGAAGGCGCAACGGCAAGTGACCCCATCGACGCGACTCGCTGGCCCTCGAAGACCGGCTCGAAAGTTGTCCCATTGTTCGTAGTCTTCCAAACACCGCCGTTGCGAGCCGCCACGTAGAAGGTATACAGGTGAGCCTTAGCCGGCGACTCTGGCACCGCAATATCCGAGACCCACGAGCCAGCGCGAAACGGCCCGATATTTCGGTAGGAGAATCCGTTGTTCAGTACTCGCTCAAGGTTCGCGGGTTGGTCGCCTCTCAGTGGCATTGCACTGAAAGCGATTGCGAATAAAGCAGCGATGAATCGCATCGTCAACTCCCTACTGTTCTTGCTGGATCACGCGAACGTCGAACACGGCTCCCGCTATTGAATTAGGTTGCGCCTGGAACTTCACCGTTATTCTCTGTTTCCCTCGCGTCAGGCGTTCGGGCAACTTGTACTCAAAATCAAAGAGCTCGGTTGGGTGAATCTCGAGCGTCTGCGACGCAACCTTCTCGTCATCCACAAAGATATCAAACGCGCGGCGAGGCCCTTCGCTGCCCCTGTAGGTGCACACCAGAGTGATCGGCTTGTCCGGGTTCACCTTCAACTCGTAGCTGAACCATCCGTTGCGCGCGCCCCGCCACGTTTTTCCTTCGAAGTTGCCGGTGCTGCCTTGTCCCGATGACGAAGTCCTGTCCGTTTGCAAGCCGTGATCTCGTTCGCTCTGTTGGTCTCCCGCAGTCACTGCATCCAGCGTTCGGCGTTCGACCTCCTTGCGGTGGGCTTCGGCAGCGGCAATCTCGACCGTTCTCTTTTCCCATTCTGCAACGGAGTAGACTTTCCAGTACACCGAGTAACGCTGGTCGGCCATTTTGTAGAACGGACCGAGCGTTACATCCCTGGGTTTACCGATGCCGCTGGTCTGAAAGCTCATCGTGGCGCCTGACACAGCCTTCAACTTCTGTACGACGTCCTTCAAGTCACACACAACCGCCGGAACTTGAAGCGGCTTGACTCGGCCGAGATGGGGCGCGCTCGGTCCATAGCGTTTTGCGTCGTCCAAACCTTCCTTGCCAAGATCGCCCCCAAGCACTATCGGCCCGTAGAGAAACGCTATTGTTGCAGGATCGTCCGGCATCGCCTCGATTCTCAAGCTCATCGGCAAGCGAATCTCCACCGTGTCGCCGCTCTTCCAGTCTCGCTCAATCGCAACGTAGGAGCCGGGCTTGCCGGCAACAGGTTCTTTCTTTCCATTGATCGTGAGCACCAGCCCGTTCTGCGCCCACCCCGGGTACCTGATCTTCAACGCCAGACGAACAGGCTTCTCCGACTTGATTGTAAGCCTGGTCTTGTCTTCTTCCGGGAAGCGGGTTTCCTGCCGGACCTGCAGCTTCTTCTCTTTCCAGTTCAGCTCCGACGCGATGAAAAGGTTGACGTAGAGCGACGTGGCGTCGTGGAAATAAATAGTGTCCGGATACTTGGCATGGTTCTCCATACCGGTTCCGACACAGCACCAGAACGAGTCGTCTTGCTTCGAGAATGTCTTGAACGCGCCCGGGCGAAGCGGAACGTAGTAGCACATCTGGCCGGTTGCGGGGTCCTGCGACGCCAGGATGTGGTTGTACAGCCCTCGCTCGTAAAAGTCCATCTTCTCAGCCGACGGCTCCCACGCGAACAGATGGCGCGTCAGCTTGAGCATGTTGTAGGTGTTGCACGTCTCGGTGCTGGATGCGCCGAGATGCTTTGAAAAGTTTTCGGGTGGAAAGAACGACTCGCCGTCGCTGTTGCCGCCGATTACGTACGACCGATGACGCGCCACTCTTTCCCAGAAGAAGCTCGCAACATCGTAATAGCGCTTCTCGCCGGTCAGCTCATAATCGCGAGCTGCGCCAATGGCCTTCGGGATCTGCGTGTTTGCATGCACGCCGTTGAGCGGGTCCTCGCCGCGCGCCAGCGGATCAAACATCCGCTTGTGATCGAACTTGCGCGACACTCGCAGGTACTCCGCGTTGCCGGTTACAGCGTAGAGGTTCGCCAGAACCTCTTCCATTCCGCCGAATTCAGTGTTGAGCGCCCGCTGCTGCTGCTCATCGCTAAGGCGGTCGACGCGGAACTTGACCCAGTCTGCCATCTTGGTGACGAGGTCGAGAGCTTGCGCGTTGTCGCAGTGAACATAAACGTCAAGCAAGCCTGCCATGATCTTGTGCAGCGTATAATACGGCGCCCACACGCGCGCGGCCTTGTCCACGCGGTCGAAGAACTCTTCGGGATAAGCCGATAGGTAACCCGGGTTGAAGCCACGCGAAGGCATCGCTCGTTGGACCTTCGCCAGCTCAGCGACAAGCGCCATCGCTCTTGTCTTGAACTGCTCATCTCCGGTAGTCGAATACATCAGCGCGCAAGCCGTTAGATAGTGACCCATGCTATGGCCCCGAAGCTCAATCTCAGGCCCCTCCCACCCGCCGTACGGCTTCGCGGAAGATGGCAGGCCGGCAGTGACCCGAAACATGTGCAAGAGCCGGTCGGGATCTACACTCAACAAGAATTTCTGGTCGCGCAGCATCGCGTCCCGGAACGGCCCTTCCAACAGGCGCACGTCCTTCAGGCTGAACGCGTGTGCTTTGATCGGCACCTTGGGCGATATCTTGTCCTTCGGGTCTTTTTGCGGTAGCGAATCGGCGGGGGATATCACGTGCCCGGCAACGATCAGAACGAATACGAGAACCGACGACGGTGGCGAACACTTTTTCATCTCTGCTCCTATGAAGACGTACCGCAGACTGCCAGTCTGCGCGAGAACTCCGGAGGAGTTCATTGCACCCCTCCGGGGTGCCCAGCGCAGACTGGGCAGTATGCGATACCTGTTACTGGGGAATTGCCCCGTAGAATTTCCAGCTTGATTTGAAGTCGCGCGTCAGCGCCTGCCTGGTCAGGATCGCACGCACCATCTCAATCGGGAGTCGATTCTCCTTCAAGACTGCATCGTGGAAGGCGCGGTTTGTCATTTTTCCTGACTCGACCAGTTCCTTGTGCAGCGCGCGGAGTTGCATGCCGCCGAGCAGATAGGCAGCCTGATATAGCGGGCTGTAGTCGCCGGCAAATGATCTTCGCACCTCGGCCGTGGCGTTCTCCAACTCGTGCCCCACCCGCTTGACCAGAAAATCGATGCATTCCCGCGGCGTCATCTGCTCCAGGTGAAAGCTCAGCGAAAAGATGATCCTGGCGCAGCGATGCATCCGCCAGAAGAGCATCCCGATCCGGTTCTCGGGCGACTTGGCGAAATTCATGTCCCACAGCAACAGCTCCCAATAGAGCGCCCAGCCTTCGCCCCAGAAGGGCGTGCTGAAGAGGCTCCGGTACGGCTTGTAGCGGGCGGTCATGAACCCTTGCAGGTGATGGCCGGGAATCAACTCGTGAAAGACCGTTGCGCGAGCAAAGTGAATGTTGTTGCCGCGCATGCTCATCAGTTTCTGCTCATGCGACATCGTGTTCACCGGGTAGGAGACGCTGATCGTCTCTCCGCCGGTGAAGAAAGGATTCACCAACTGCCGCTCGGGTGACATCATCTCGATCCGCCAGGTCTCGCGAGCAAGTTGCGGGATGGTGACAAGATCGTGGTCATCCATGAACTTGATCGCTTCAAGGGCCAGATCGCGAATCAATTCCGGCTGTTTGCCCGGCTCTACGTACAGCGTCTTCACGTATTCAAGCGCCTTGTGCCAGTCATCGCCGTGACCAAGCTCGTGCGAGGCTTTGATCATCTCCGCGTCGCACCAGGCCATCTCTCTCCTCGCGATGGCTATTAGCTCTTCCGGTGTATAGGGAATCATCTCGTTGGCCAGCTCGACCATCAGCGCCTCGCGGCCTATTGGATCGCCGATGATGTCGCTCGCGTCGCCCGGCCTTGCGGCAGTTTGCCTGAAGGCCGCCCCTTGACCACCGCCCGGACCTTGGCCGCCACCCGGAGGCCCACCCCTGCCACCACGTTCGCCACCTGAGCGCGCGTCGGGAGCCGCAGCCGGCGATCCTTCCGCTCTCACCCCGACTACTCTCTCGCTCAAGAACCCTGCATAGCTCACTAGCGCCTGATCTACCGCTTTGTAGGGCTCGTCCACCCACCAGGTGAAGACAGGATCATAGCCGTTGTAGAAACCGAACCAGCTTCTGAGTGTGTTCCTCAAGCTGTTGATGGTTGCGACCGCGCGATTGGCGACAGTCTTCTTCGCTTTTGCTGACTCGGGGCCATTCTCGGCGCTGGGCTCAGCTCTGTTCCCTGGCCTTATGCCAGCCTCGACCTTTTTCCGCGCCTCATCAATCTGCTCCTTCACGCGGGTAAGAATCGCCGCGACGCTGGGAGAGTTGATCGGCTGCATATGACGCCGCGATTCGTCGAGCTCGATGATCGTCTTGGAGAACGGGACGAGTGACTCGATCTCGGCAAACTGCCTGCCTTGAATGTCGAGTTGCCTGAGCTCGTAATCAAGATGGTTCTTGAAAAGCAGATAATCGACGCGCCCATCGAGGCTCATAGCCTCGAAACTGAGCTTTCTCAAACTGTCCAGCCGCCCGGTGTAGAACTGCTTCAGGCGGTCGCGGCGCGAGGGCGAGGTGCTGCCGGGGTAAGAGCGATTCAAAGCGGCCCGGTCAACTATGTATCGCTCGATCAACGCCCGCATCTCGCTCCGAGATGCGTCCGAGTCATCGGCATCGGCGGTCTTAGCCCCGCTGACAGGCTGTCTTCCTCCGCTGTCACCTTGTGCCGAAGCAAAGGCCCTTGCAGGAACGTTGAAAAGCGGACTGCCACTAGCAGCAAGCAAGACAATCAAACAACCCGTCAACATGAATTTGCGCTTTTGCATCATTCTATTGTCTCCTCAGCAGGCTCTCCGGCTACTACTCTCGCCGCACGAAGTGGCAGACGCTAAGAGTTCAACCTTCAGGTTGCCAACCCGGATTCGCAAGCGAAGGTTTGAACTGAACATCAAACCATCTTAGCGACCGAACGTCTTGAAAGAACTGAGGACCTCTTGAACCCGATTAGGAAGACCCGAAACCGGGGGCACAAGTCCGCCCGCGCCGAACAAGTTACCACTTCAAGGGTAGTTGACCAAGGTCTTGTGCTTTTCCGGGCGACTCGAACATCACGAGCTTTCGAATCAGCACCAAAAGCCTTTGACAGTCTGGAAGGCTATACTGTATACAATCGCAGCACAAGGATTCGGGAAGAGGCCTCGATGTTAACACAATTGCCTCCCGGCCACTTATATGGCGTCGACTTGAGGAGTTGTAAGGTGGCGAGCTTCGAGTTGTCGGAGCGCGCCTACTCACCTCGATTCAAGACTCCCCGCCACTCACACAAGCGGGCATTGTTCTGCTTCGTCATTCAAGGGGAGTATACCGAGACCTACGGCGTCAGAACCCGCGAGTGCCGATCCTCAGCCTTGCTCTTCCATCCGGCGGGGGAGCTCCATGCGGAGTGTTTTCACGATTCAGGCGGGCGTTCGTTCATAATCGAGATAGAACCTTCCTGGCTGGAGCGGGTGCGTGAGCAGTTTAGTACGCAGGACAATTCAATCGATCTTTCTGGAAGAGACTTCGAACCGCTCGTGCGCCGGCTCTACAAAGAATCTCTACAGATGGACGAAGTCTCGGCCCTCATCATCGAGGGGCTGATGCTCGAGATAGTTGGCGAGGCGGCGAGACACTGTCCAACAGATGTAGCACGACGGCCTCCTCGCTGGCTCCGGCAGGCAAGAGAACTCCTGAGCGAGAGATTCGCAGAACGCCTGACGCTGGAAGAGGTCGCAAGGACGGTCGGCGTACATCCGGTCCACCTGGCCCAGACATTCCACAAGAAATATGACTGCACAGTTGGCGATTTTGTCCGCCAACTAAGGATCGAGTATGCATGCCGCAAGTTAGCCGTAAGCGAGATGCCGATCGTCGATATCGCGCTGGCGGCTGGATTCTGCGATCAGAGTCACTTCACCAGGACCTTCAAGCGCTGCACGGGAGTGCCGCCTTCCCAATACCGAGGAACCTTCCGGGGGGATTAGAAGAACCCTAGCAGCGAAAGCGATGCACATTGAGAATTGAAAATTGAAAAATGCTGCAAATTGCAAATTGATATAGGTCGAGCGCGTTCAGTTTGCAACCTTCAACTTAAACTCAGGCCAATTTGCAATTTTCATTTTTCAATGCTCTTCTTCGACGTGCGGTCCGCTGCCGCGCAATTTACTCCAGGCCCTTCGAGCTCGAACTCATGCGCGCATAGCGACTATCTTCTTATCCGTAAACGGGGCTATTGCTTCGTCTGTGGTGGCCTTGTCCGTAACCAGTATGTCGACGTCATCGGCCGGCCAGATCAACGTTGTTCCGACTATTCCAATCTTCCGATGGTCAGCGACAACGATTCGCTGGCGAGCCTGTCTCATCATCGAGCGGTGAATTGCGGCTTGGTCTGCATAGTTAGTGGTTAACCCGTGTTCGGAGTGAAGCCCATCCACACCTATGAAGACCTTATCAACGAATATTTCGCTTACGTTGCGTTGGGCCATATCCCCGACGACCGCGAACCAGTCCCCGCTGAGATACCCGCCCGACAGGCACACTTTGATATCAGGGAGATGGCTCAATTCCATCGCGATGTTGACGCCGTTGGTAACGACGGTAATGTCTTTTCGGTGACGAATACTTCTGGCGACCTGCGTTGTGGTCGTGCCGGCCCCAATGGCGATGATCTCGCCATCAGTGATCAAGCCAGCCGCGGCCAATCCTATTCGACGCTTCTCGGCAACGCATTCCTGCTCCTGTTCCTGGAACGAAGAGACATGGCGGAATGCCTCATACAGCATCGGCGCAACCGGAACGGCGCCACCGTGGTTGCGCCGAAGCAGGCCGAGCCGTTCCAGATCCGTCAGATCGCGTCGAATGGTCGCCGCGGAGACGTTGAAGGTCTTGGCCAAACTCTCGACCGAAACGTGACCGTTACGCAAGAGCTCCTGCAAGATTGATTCGTCACGATCCGCTGACCCGGACAAGTCACTGGGCATCACCGTCTCCCGAACTGCTTCACTGAGAACCTGTGAAGGCAGACAGTAAGCCTTCGTGTTTACTACCCAGGTGAGCGCAAGTCAAGCGAGATTAGAAGTGAGTGTTGCCAGTCTGGTCCGTCGTTCGGCGGTTCAACTTAGGGAATGATTGATGAAACGTAGAAACCGGAGCGCTGGATCAGTACCGCGAGTGGAAGTGAGCTCGCTCCCACTCGCGGTACTGACCTGGCGCGCTATCGCTTGCCGCATTGGAGTCGTCTACCAATCCAGGCTGGCGCGGAACTGCATCGTGCGCGTGCCGCTCGCCGTCGTAATCTGGCCGAACGTGGTCGAAGTCGCGTTGGAATTCCCGATGTCGAAGAACGGATGGTTCAGAAAGTTCAGCGCCACCATCCGCAAAGTCATCCGCCACCGCTCCGCAATGTGGATCTCCTTGTTGACACTCATGTCCAGGATATAGAGGTTGTTGTTGCGCAGATAGGCGAACGAGGCGAACTGGCCCGGAGTGGAGGCCGGACCATAAAGCGCCTGATTCGCCTGGCTTGTCCTGGCCGAGGGATTTATAGTTGCGATGTTGGACACGTTCGAGATCAGTGCCGTGTTCGAGAAGCCTCCCGCCACCGTGCTCAAGGCCTTCTGCAATTGTTCGAGGGTGAAGCCGCCGCTGAAGACCACGCCCGATTGCGTGAGATTGCTGACCGTGTTGCGGCCGCCATTGAGAAGGACCGGATTGCCGGAGGCGATAGTCTCGCGTCCGCCGAGCGTCCAGCCGCCAACGACCCGATCCAGCACGGCGTTGCTCGACAGGAAGCGCCGCCCCTTACCGAACGGCAGATCGTAAGTCCAATACGCATTGAAAACGTGCCGGCGATCGAAAGGCGACGGCCCATAGTTGAGACGCGCGTTGCGGTTGGTGAACCACTGGTATCCAGCGGCCTGATCAGTCTCGTTCAGCAAGTCGCCGAGCGCATGACTCCAGACATAGTTGGCGCCGAGGTTCAAGCCATAGCTGAGCCGCTGCCTGAGATCAATCTGCAGCCCATTGTAGTTGTTGTCCCCATTCGAATCCTGATAGGTAAGGGAGCTCAGGTACGGATTGGCCTGGAAGAAGTTGATCGGATACTGACCGGACACGTTGAATCCGGCGGTGACGCAGGAGGCGATTCTATTACCCACCAGGCGGCAGAAATTCGTCGGGCTGGTGGCCAGCGTCTGAGCCAGTGTGCCGGCGGTGCCCTGGTTCAGATTCAGAATGAAGGTTGTATTGCCGAAGCCCTGGGCATTGGAAAGCGCCGGCTGGTTTCCGAGCGCTCCGAAAGCGGCCTGAAAAATGGGCAGCGGCGCCTGACCTGGCAGATTGTTATTGGCGAAGGTCTGTCCTCTCGCGTTAGCGATGTTGGTGTCGAGGTTCTTCTTCGCCTGAATGAATTCACTGAGGAAACCATTCTCAAAGATGTTGACCTCTTGCAAATTCTGGCGGTGCCACATGTGAGTGGCTTTGTTGGCCACGTAGCGCGCCTCAAAGATGAGGTTCTTAGTGAGCTGGCGTTGAATGCCTAAGCTCCAGTTCTGCACGTACGGTGACCGCAGATTCGGATTTATGTAGTTGCCGGCCCCTGGCGCCGAGAAGGAGTTCTGGTAGATGGGGAAGCCGAACGTCGCCGGGAAGACCGGGATCGCCGGCACTGGCGAGCGCAGATCGAGCGAGCCGGGCGCGAACTGCACGCCATTGGTTGCCGTCCCCGTCTGCGTCAGGCCGCGGCCTCCCGACAGAGAATTGGAGATCGAGTTCAGCCCCTCGTTGTAGAAGGTGATAGAGAAGGCGCCGCGTATGACCGTTTTACGATCTCCGATCAACCTGCCTAGAAACCCTGCTTTCTCGCCCGAGGGATTCCACGCGAAGCCAAAATTCGGCGCGGGGTTCAGGTAATCGCGTTTGTAGGGGTGAATCGCCTGGACAAAGGCCGGATTCTGGTTGCCGTTCAGGACACCTGGCTGGAACAGGCCTGTGGACGGTCCATAGAAGTTATCCCCGCTCGGTTGTGAAAGCAGGTCGTTGCCGCTGTGGATGTCGCCGTCGAACTGCCAGCGCAGGCCGAAGTTCAGCGTCAGATCAGGACGAATGCGGAAGCTATCCTGCGCGTAAAGACCAAAAGTGGTGAACGCATAACGTTGCATGCCCTCGACAAACTGCCTGTATTCATGCGTCTTTTCGTCCACTTGCGTGGCGACCGAGACGCTGGTAATCCGGCCCGTCAAGAGCGCATAGAGATTGAGCGCATTGTTGATGTCGTTGCCGGTGGTGTTGATGTTAGGCAGCGCATTTCGTAACACGTTATTGATCGGGTCGGCGGTCACCACACCGAGGTTATATTGCTGCACGCCGGCGGTGCCCCAAGTGTGCGAATAGAAACTGGTGTGCAGGTAGGTGCCGCCCATCGTCAGCGTGTGCCGCCCCTTGACCCAGTTCAGGTTGTCAGTGACCTGGTAGACAGGGTTATTCCTCACGTCCGTATTCACGTTGGGGATATAGGCGGCGACCAACGGCGTATTGATGATGCGGTCGCCTTGTTCGGCGAAGCGTTTCGGGTCGGCATTGACAAAGAAATACTCGCCGTTGCCTTGGAAACCGAAGCTCGCGTTGTTGATCATCGTCGGCTTGATCGTCCAATCCACCGAGTTAGTCACCACGTAGGGCGTGGCCGTGGAGTGGCTCCCGGCGGGGCCATTGAAATCGTATGGACTGCCGGGATAAGGCACCGTGCCGCGGGTGAAATCGCTACTACGCAGGTTCCAGGTGCCGTGCCAGGCGAGCGTCGGCTTGATCTGGTAGTCCACCCGCGCGGACGGAAAGGCCTGTGTGGTATTGAGAGCCT
Source organism: uncultured Clostridia bacterium (assembly GCA_964548075.1). Taxonomy (GTDB): domain Bacteria; phylum Acidobacteriota; class Blastocatellia; order UBA7656; family UBA7656; genus Onstottus_A. The sequence continues at coordinate 51,388 of CAZJQQ010000050.1, forward strand.
GCTCCCATTGCATGTTCTGCATGAATTCGGGTGCGACGCCTGAAATCGGCACGAAACCGGAGGCTCCCGATTGCGAAGCGTTGATCTTGCTCAAGATGCCCGCGATGGTTGGATCCACGCTGCTGGTGAACCCTCGGGCGGCCGCCACTTGTAACAGGTTCACGGTCCGGCTGACGCCGTCGGTGCCGACGTAAGTATAGTTGCCCTGCTGCGCGGCCGCAGTGAGGACTGAGGTCGACAACGTTTGGATGCTGGGTTGCGGTTGGATTTCATAGTAAGCGAAGAAAAACAGCTTTCCCTTGAGGCGCGAAATGAACGGTAGCAGCGGCCCGCCGAGGGAGCCGACCACGTTGTGATTTCGCACAATGTTGCGCGGCAGGCCCTGGAGATTGCGGAAGAAGCTATTGGCGTTGAGCGCCTCGTTTTGCCCCTGATAGAGTACCTTGCCGTGATACTGTTCCGTGCCGCGCTTGGACGTCAGGCGAATCTGCATGGCGCCTTCACCGCCCGCATCTGCGCCCAACCCGGTAGTCGAAACGCTCACCTCCTCAATTGCGTCAATCCGTGCCGGGGCGAAGGCGAAGAAGCTCGTGCCGCCGCTCTTGAAGCGCTGAGAGTTGTTGTTCATGCCGTCGAGCGTGATGTTGAGCGAGGCATTGGGCAGGCCGTTGAAGGTGCTGTTGCGATCACTTGTGCTTCTCATATTGCCTGCGATCAGCACCGCGAAGTTGAGACCGTCACGCCCATTGAAGGGCAGGTTCTGGACCAGCTTGTTGTTGATCGTGCCGCCGACTTCGGTCGTAGTCGTGTTGAGTTGCTCCGAGCTTGCCGTCACCAGGACTGTTTCCGCCGCCGCGCCGACCTCCAGGTCCACTGACACATTGGTAGTCCGTCCTGACTCAACGGTGATCGAAGCGATGACCGTGTTTTGAAAGCCGGTGGCGCTCACGGTGAGCCTGTATGTGCCAGACTGCAGATTGGGGAAGAGAAATCCGCCATCGCTCGAGGAAACGCTGCTCTGCTCGATCCCGGTGGCGTTATCCGTGACTTTGATCGTGGCATTCGTAATCACGGCCCCGTTCGGGTCGCGGACCAATCCGCGGATCCCGGTCGTCGTAATTTGGGCGAAGCTGGTGATCGCCAGCGCGGCAATCACTGCGGCGTAAATGAAAGCCCGCAGCAGCAGCGCGGGTACTGAATGTCTCTTCATTATGTCCTCCAAAAAGTAACCAATGATTTCATTGATTGCTTGAAGTAGGTCTCAATTGTCCTTGAGAACTACGCTCCTACTGCTCGCCGCATTGATCGGCGCCTCCTCACATTTTCATCACCAGTTCTTGTGCCTGCCGAGGTGAACGGATGATCAATGCCAGCGATTCAGCAGCCTTTCCTCCGCGATCAGCCGAAGGGCTGATCTCTCGAAGGACTTTGAGCAGTGAACAGCTCCGCAGCCTTGTTCGGTAAACAGCCGTGCCGTAGCTAGTTTGTCACCGAATGAGGCGGGTTATCTTGTATGGTTGTAAGATGGCTTGAATCAGCTTAGGGAGTAATGAGACAGCGGTTCACCGGAATGATTCAATCAAACAACGGCTGGTCGCACGCCAAATCGAGGAGGTCTGGATTCACGCGGCAGATGAGGCTCGCTCTTTGGCGCGAGCACGAGACAGACCGACGAGGTTTGAAGGCGTGATTGATAGTGAGACTCAGAGCTAAATCAGAACCAGCAACATTGGTGCCGCTGTCCCCATGTTTTCTGTTTCGATTGAGAAAGATAGCCAGCCATTTTTAGCCGAGGGGCAAGGAAACCCTCTCGCCTCATAACTGACCTAAGTGAGAAATATGGAGCCAGGGAAGGGACTCGAACTTCGGGCTTCGGTCTACGAAAACGCCGCGTTGTCGGTGTAGATGAAAGTGTAGACAACAACAAAGCCGCCTCTCGGCAGCGTGTAAATGACTGATTTGAAATACGCCCGGCAGGACTCGAACCTGCGACCCCCT
>CAZJQQ010000050.1:53395-56805 GCA_964548075.1 uncultured Clostridia bacterium
ACGAGTTCTTGCCCGGAACCAATGAGGCCTTCATCAAGATTGCCATGATTGACCTCATGCTCCGCCGTCTGGCGCAGCATTCATAGGGTTTTCAAACACCCTCTAAGTGATTGTAGAGATATCTTTTGTTGGTACGCCCGGCAGGACTCGAACCTGCGACCCCCTGCTTAGAAGGCAGGTGCTCTATCCGACTGAGCTACGGGCGCAAAAAAGAACCAAGGCAAAAGTAAAAAGGCAAAAGTAAAATGCGGTTCACTTTTTCCTTCGTACCTTTGCCTTTGGGTTTAGTGGTCGGGGCGATTGGATTCGAACCAACGACCTCTCGGTCCCAAACCGAGCGCACTACCAGGCTGTGCTACGCCCCGATAAGCAAAACCAATTCTAGATGAGCACGGAGGCAGAAGGCAAGAAGGCAGAAGGCAGAAGGCAGAAGGCGGAAGGCAGAGGGCGGAAGGCAGAGGGCGGAAGGATTTTCCATTTTCCATTTTCCATTTGTTATTTGTCATTTGTTATAATTTGTTATTTGTTATTTGGGACAGCGGTTAAGCGCATCGGCGAGTATTGGAGAATAACAAATGACAAATCTCAAATGGAAACTCCCTGCCTTCTGCCTTCTGCCTTCTGCCTTCTTCGGACTGCCTCCGTTTGCACGCCGTTCAATGCGTGTGCTAGCATCGCGTTCAGGTGCAATATGGTCGAGCAAGCAAGTCCCATCAAACAAACAGTCCTCAATAACGGTCTTACAATTATTTCTGAACGAATGGACCACGTGCGGTCCGCGTCGGTCGGCATATGGGTGCGCTCGGGCTCGCGCCACGAAGCCGCTCCGCTCAACGGCATCTCTCACTTCATCGAGCACACCCTTTTCAAAGGCACGCGCAACCGGACGTCTCGAGAGATCGCCGTCGAAAGCGACGCTATCGGCGGGCACGTCGACGCGTTCACAAGCCGCGAAGTCGCCAGCTACTACGTCAAGGTTTTGGACGAACATCTGGCGCGCGCGTTTGACCTGCTGGCCGATCTCGTGACCGCGCCGCTGTTCGCCGATGAAGAACTCGACCGCGAACGCAACGTCGTGACCGAAGAAATCAAGATGGTTGGGGACACGCCCGACGATCTGGTGCACGAGGTCTTCGTCGCGAATTTCTGGCCCGATCATCCATTGGGACGCTCGATACTGGGCACCGTCGATACGCTTGCGACTTTCAATCATGAGCGCGTGGCCGATTATTTTTCCGGCGTGTATGTGCCGCGCAATCTTGTAGTCGCCGGCGCCGGCAACCTCGATCACGAACGATTCGTCGATATGGTCGGGGGATATCTGAGCGGCCTTGAGGACCGTCCGGTCAATCTCACGGCGTCTGCGCCTTCGCATGCGAAACGGCGCATCGTGCTGGATAAGGACCTCGAGCAAGCGCATCTGGTGCTCGGCACGTGTTGTCCCTCGATGACTTCAGCCGATCGTTACCCGGTTCACGTGCTGAACGTGATACTGGGCGGTGGGATGAGCTCGCGGTTGTTTCAAACGATTCGCGAAGACCACGGGCTCGCTTACGCGGTCTACTCCGGTGTGAATGCGTACACGGATGCCGGCTATTTGTCAGTCTACGCCGCGACTTCACCCGACCAGGTCACTGACGTAATAAAGTTGAGCATCGAGGAGTTCAACAAGTTCAAAACCGAGCCGGTATCGGAAGCCGAGCTGCAACGCGCGAAGGATCAGCTCAAGGTCTCGATCATGCTCAGCCTCGAATCGACGTCAGCGCGCATGAGCAACCTCGCGCGGCAGGAGATATTCTTCGGCCGCCAGTTCACGCTCGACGAGATCCTCGAGCGCATCAACCGGGTTACAACGTCCGATGTGCAGCGCGTGGCCGGCGAGATATTCTGCAGCGACGAACTGGCGATAACGGCAGTAGGACAGCTTGGTTCCCTCGATCTCGATCGCGCACAGATTGCAGTGTAGTCCGTAGTCAGTGGCCCGTAGTCCGTTGTCGACGGCTAACAACTGACCACAGACCACTGACAACGGACTCTTCCATGAGACTGATCGTCCTAGGCAGCGGAAGCTCAGGCAACGTGCTCTACATCGAGTCGGGCGCGACCAGCGTGCTAGTCGATCTTGGGCTTTCAGCAAAAGAGACCGCCCGCCGAATGACCGAAGCCGGAGTCGATCCAACTAAACTCTCCGCGGTCGTCGTCACCCACGAACATACAGACCACGTCAAAGGCGTTCGCGTTTTTGCCTCGACCGCCGAAGTGCCGGTCTACATGTCCGAAGCCACGCGCGCGGAGTGCAAGTTCCCTAAGGACGGGGAGAAGATTCCCTGGGGCCAGACGATCGCTTCGAGCGAGCCTTTCGAAATCGGCTCGCTGAACTTCTACCCGTTCACGATACCTCACGATGGCGTGGACACGTTCGCGTTCACCGTAGAATCGGAAGGCGTAAAGGTTGGAGTGGTGACCGATCTCGGCTACATCACTCAACTGGTGGCCGAGCGATTGCGCGGCTCGACGCTTGTGCTGATCGAATCGAATCACGACCGCGATATGTTGAAGGTCGGGCCTTACCCGTGGTCGGTGAAACAGCGCATCGCAAGCAACACCGGACACCTGTCGAATGACGAGACGGCTCGGTGGATTCGGGACGACTTCGACGGGCAGGCGGAGTATCTGGTGCTGGCGCATTTGTCGCGTCATTGCAATCATCCCGAGCTTGCGAGGTTGTCAGCGCTTCAAGCGCTCGATTATCACGGTTCGCTGTTTTTTCCGAGAGCCGAAGTGCGGGTGAGGATAGCGCTGCCGGATCGGGCGAGTGAATGGTTTGAGTTGTGAAGCGGGAACTCAACACAAAGTCACAAAGACACAAAGACAGACACAGAGAATGAAGAGATTTGAGCCAATTCCAAGTGAGATTGAGCGAGTTGCAAAAGAGGTGGTCGATAGTGCGTTCAAGATCCACAAAGCGCTTGGGCCCGGGCTATTGGAATCAGTTTACCAGGCATGTATGGTTCACGAATTACATCGGCGAGGATTCAAGGTCAAGACTGAGGTAAAGGTTCCCGTAATCTATGAGGGACTACGTCTTGATGCTGAGCTCCGGATAGACTTACTCGTGGAAGATCAGTTGATCGTTGAACTGAAAGCGGTTGACAAGATGTCTCCAATCTTCGAGGCTCAACTCCTTACCTACTTAAGACTGTTAGGTTTGCGCCTCGGGTTGCTAATTAATTTCAATGTTCCGTTGATCAAAGACGGAATCAAGCGCGTCATCCTATGAATTCGCAAGAAGGCTTTGTGTCTTCGTGCCTTTGTGTTTAAGTCTTCGGCTATGATTGAACGATACACGCGGCCCGTTGTGAAGCGGGAACTCAACACAAAGTCACAAAGACACAAAGACAGACACAGAG
>CAZJQQ010000051.1:0-54558 GCA_964548075.1 uncultured Clostridia bacterium
GACGAACAACGCGAGTCGCTGTCGACAGGCGAGACCGGCGAGGTGATCCTGGATCGATCGCCGTTCTACTCAGAGGCTGGCGGCCAGATCGGGGACACCGGTGTCTTTGAAGGCGAGAACGTGCTCGCTCAAGTCGACGACACTTACTCGGTGGTCACCGGTTATCACCTTCACAAGACCAAAGTCGAGCAAGGTGAGCTTCGTGTAGGCGACCGGGTCACCGTTCGCGTCGACGCAGAGCGCCGCCGCCGAATCAAAGCCAATCACACCGGCACCCACCTGCTGCACGCGGCTTTGCGTGAAGTGCTCGGGCCGCATGTGAAGCAGGCCGGCTCCCTTGTCGCGCCTGATCGATTGAGGTTTGACTTCACCCACTACGCTGCGCTCAGTGAAGACGAAGTCGCCGAGATCGAGCGACTGGTTAACAGCGAGGTGCTTCACAACCGCGCAGTCGAAACCCAAATCAAGCCGCTTGAGGAAGCGCTAAACTCAGGAGCGATGGCGCTGTTCGGAGAGAAATACGCTTCCGATGTTCGTGTCGTCAGCGTGCCGGGCTTTTCAACCGAGCTTTGCGGTGGCACTCACGTCGGCGCAACCGGAGACATCGGCCCGCTCAAGATCGTCAGCGACTCGTCGATCGCGGCAGGCGTCCGCCGAATCGAAGCGCTGACGGCCGACGCTGCCATCGCGCGCTTTCAGGTTGACGAGCACGTGATCGAAGAACTTGCGGAGCGCTTCAAGGTCCCACTGCGCGACATTCCGGCTCACGTCGATAAGCTGCAGGATCAGGTGCGCCGCTACGAGCGGGAGATCGAACAATTGAAGCTAAAGATGGCTCAAGCGGAATCAGCTTCGGCCGCCGACAGCGCGCGCGAGGTCGCTGGCATTCGCGTAGTTGCGCGCCGGGTGACTAACCTTGACGCCAACGGGATGCGCCAACTCGCGGACTCGCTTTCACAGCAGCTCAGATCCGGTGTAGTTGTACTTGGGCAGGCAAATGATGGCAAGGCGTCGCTTGTGGCTCGCGTGACTGACGATCTGACAAAACGGCTCAACGCCGGGCAGATCGTGCGCGAGATCGCCGGGCTAATCGGAGGCAAGGGTGGTGGCCGGGCCGATATGGCTACCGGCGGCGGCAACGAACCCGAAAAGCTGGATCAGGCTCTGGAAGCCAGTTATGAGACAGTGGAGCGACTGCTCTGTGGAAAGTAGGCCGATACTCAACGGCCTCTTTGATGCTGATGAGGTGACTAACTAATGTTGAAGTCTATTGAAGGCGTCTATCGCGACGGCAAAGTAGAGCTCCTCGAAGTGCCCGATGATGTAGTCGAATCGCGGGTGATAGTAACGTTCCTATCGGCAGGAAGCGCCGACTTACGCGCTTGCGGCATTGATGAAAAGGAAGCTGCTGAACTTCGAGCGAGATTGCAAGCTTTCGCCGAGGATTGGGAATCGCCCATGATGGAGGCTTACGATGCCTTATAGCCGAGGTGACGTTGTGCTGGTGCTGTTTCCGGATTCAAATCTCAGCACCGCAAAACGTCGTCCTGCGCTCGTCGTACAAGCCGACAACCTAAGCACCGGGCTATCTCAAACAATAGTCGCGATGATAACCAGCAACCTTAGCCGCGCGGGTCACTCCTGTCGCGTGAGTATTTCGCTTGCAACGACCGAGGGACGACAAACGGGCCTGCTGAACGACTCCGTCATCATGACAGATAACCTTGCAACAATTCTCGACCGAGCGATAGACCGACGCATCGGGTCATTGCTCAACGTGACGGCAGTGGACACAGCGCTGCGTCACACTCTAAAGCTGTAACAAATGGACAATCCGAAGAGTTCCCAATAGAGAACGGGGCTCACAACATTCAAGTTGCGAGCCCCGTTCTCTTCCTTCGGTTCAACGAGTCGCTTGAAGCAGACGGCTAGAACGTGAACTTCAGCGCGAGCTGAAGCTGCCTCGGATCGCCAACTCCCACTCGCAGGAAGCCGTCGAAGTTGAACAGGCTCGGCGTCGATAGCGGGTTGACGTTGTTGTCGTTGTTGAACGTGTTGAACATTTCGAATATCGGCTCAAGCGCCATCCGCTCGCCAAACTTGAAAGGCCTCGCCAACCGCCAGTCGAACGAAAAATACTTGTTGTCCTTGCGATCGATGTTGCGGTTGTTTGCTGTTCGCGCGCCGGGTGTGATCGGCTGGGCCGACCGCGCCTGAATGCGGCTGCCGATCTGGAACCCGCCTCCGATCTCGGCGTAGCTGTAGAAGTTGAACTTGTGACGGATATCGCGGTCCGACAGCGCGTAATCAAGCTCCAGATTGTTGACATCGAATGAGCGATCAGTGAACGGGTCACGCTCATTCGAATCGTCGTCCTCGTCCTTCGAGAGCACATAATTGCCTTCGAGCTGAAAGCGATTGCTGAAGCGTTTCCGAACTCCGGCGGTGAATCCACGATACGCCGACTTCCCTGGACTGCTGGTAACAAAAACATCTCCGAGTTGCGGACTGAAGAAGTTATTCCGGTTGACATTGAGGAACCGGGTCAGGTGGATGCCCTTCGCATAAGTGAAATCAAGATAGAGCGCCCAGTTCGGGGCCAGCTCCTGCTCGAACGCAACATTCGTCGTGTAGATGCGGGGATTAGCGTAGTCCTTATCGAACACCCGGACACCGGTGAACAATGGGAACTGACCTGCGGGCGGCGGCGCCCCTATCGGCGCCAGTCCCGGCCATGTCGGCGCGCCACCGAATAACCGAATCAGGTCGGTGTTCAAGAAGTTTGTGCGTTGCTGAGCCCCGTTTGTAGTGATCGACCCGACCTGGCTCAGCATGTTTTGCCTCGCGTTGTAGATCCCAAAGCTTGCGCGCAACACCGACTTGCCCTTCTTGGAAACGTCCCACGCAAACCCAACGCGCGGCTGGAACTCCTGCATCTGATCGGGCAGAGTGCCGTCCGAAGGGAATCTCGGGTCGTTCAGAAACTGCCCGTAAGCCGTCTTGCTTGGGTCGACAATCGGGTTAGGAAAGATCTGGGCTTCCCATCTGATTCCGTAGTTAAGAGTCAAGTTCGACAGGATCTGCCACTTGTCCTGAACGAACAAGGCCAGGTCGTCATTGGATATCTTGGAAGCTCCCGGAGCCGGAACGTCTGCCAGTCCGCTGGAAATCCCGTCTTGCAAGTAGAACAGCAGCGGTCCGCCGCTGGTAGCGCCCCCCGGACAGGTTGCGGGCGCCGTTACGTAGGTTCCGTTAGAACACCCAACGGTATTGGGACCAAAGCCGCCGGACGCCGCTGGCGACGCGTATCGCAGAAACCCTGTCACGCTGTCAAAAATGTAGCGCCCCGTGAAGAAGCCGCGGAACACCTGGTCGTTGAGGGTGTGCAGCCATTCGCCGCCGAACTTGTAGGTGTGCCTGCCTGACACAATCGAGAAGTTGTCTTTGAGCTGGGTGCGCCAGATCAGCTCATCAACGTTGGGGTGAAGAAAGAAGGGATTCCCAAACCGAAAACTCGTGGCGAAGCCCATCGCGGTGTCTGCCGCGAGGTTGGATGGAGTGGCCGAACGCGGACGCGACTCCCGGGAATAAGTGAAGTGCGCTTCGTTCAGTTTTGTCGCCGACAGCGAACTGAACAGGTTCAGGTTGAACAGGTTGATCTTCGAAGGGCCTTCAGTCCCGTTCGCCGATGTTCCATAAGTCGCGACGTCAAAGGTATCGTTCTCGTTCTTCGAGTAGTCGAAGTTGTAAGACGCGCTCAGTTTGTTGTTGGTTGAAAGGTTCCAGTCAAGCTTGGTCAACATTGCGGTGTTCCGAACCGGATGTTTGACCGGCAGCCCCTCATCCTGACCAAGCTTGGCCTTGAAGAAGTTTATCAACGCGAGACGCTGGCAATCAGCGCTTCCGTTGATCAACGCCTCATTGCCGCCAATCGTTGGCGCCGTTACCGAGCAGGGCGTGCCGATCGGCTCGCTCAGGTTGGCCCGCGTCAGATTGGAAATGATCTGCTCGACGGCGCCGAAGAAGAATATCTTGTCCTTGACTATGGGTCCGCCGACCGTTCCTCCGAACTGCTCGCGATGAAAATCCTTGAGCGGCTTGCCGTCGGAGGTGTTGGCGCTCAGCGCCTCGAGGCGTTGAAAATAAAACAGGCTTCCGTGAAAGTTGTTGGTGCCCGATTTCGTTATCACGTTGACGATGCCGCCGGCGGTGCGCCCAAACTCGGCGCTGGCTCCGGTCGCGATAACTTGAAACTCTTTGATCGCATCCAGGGTTATGTCGATCGCCGCGCGCTGGCCACCGGCTTGCTCGCCGAAGAAGCCGTTGTTGTAGTCGCCGCCGTCCAGGCTGATGTTATTGAAGACGCCGCGCTGCCCGGCGAAGTTGATCTCGTCACCGTCCGGTCCTTGAGTAATGCTGACGCCGGGCGTCAAGGTAAGCATATCCTCAAACTTCCTCCCCAGAATCGGCAGGTTACCGACGGCGAGTTCGTTCAGAGTCGAGCTTGACTCGGTTTTCGTAGTGTCGATGGTTGGCGCGGCGGTGATGGTTATCTTCTCCTCCAGCCGCGAGACTTTCATGGTCAGACTCAGATTGATAGTCTGACCGACCGTGAGCTCAAGATTCTCTTGAATGACGGTCGCGAAACCCTGTTTCGAAACCGTGAGAACGTAACGGCCAGACTGCAATTGAAGAAACACAAATCGGCCGTCGGCGTTCGTGGTCAACGCTCTTGAGAAGTTGGTGTCAGGGCTCTTGACTTCCACATTGGCGCCGGGCACGACACCGGCCTGCTCATCCAAAACCGTGCCCTGAATCACGCCGGTGGTTATTTGGGTTTGAGCAAAGACCCCAGATGCCAGTGCCAGCAAGAGGGGCAAACCTGGTGCGACTAATCGTATCAGTCTCTTCATGTTGTCTCTCCGATCCTAGGTTGCGGGGATTTTCAAACAGCGCCTTTCTTGTAGAACACTTCAAGGAACAAAGTCAACACGCATTCATTGGTCATTGGTCTTTGCTGAGTCATCGTTGGCGCGATGAGAATAGATCAATGACCAATGACTAATGACCAATTGCGTTGCGTCAGATAGCGCTTGACCAATGCGTCTTGCGCAATCATGCTGTGGGCGGCACTGGCAAATCGGTTGTCGTTCAGGAAGTAAGGGGCAATGATCGCCATCATCGTTATTGCGCTTCTCGCGCTGATTGGAGCGGTTTTCACCATTTACGTATGGCAACGAACGCCGTCTGACAGAGAAGGCCATCCTGTCATTCCGGCGCCTCATTTCGAAGGATTGTTTGATCGTCCTGACGCGACACTACTCGTAGAAGAGCAGCAACGGACAATCGCATCCAATAGGCAGACGTTGCTCGAGCTTGCGAGAAGCGGCGACTTGAATGCTCTCACCCAAGCGCACTCGACACGCAACGCAGAGTTGTATGCCGATGCTCTTGACGCCCTGGTCAACTGGGCAGGTGAGCGTCAGGAAAATCTTGCGGCTCTCGTCTCGCACGTTTCAAAGAGCAATGAGCTGCGAGGAAACAAACAGTTGGCCCAACTCTTGATTGAGACGTGGAAGACGGCTCCCGATCGTCGTTCGACAACCGGGATGATACACATCGCCGCGCTTTCGGATGACGCGGAGACTTATGAACAGGCAGTTGAAGCGGCGCTCGAGTGTTTTCGATCAGGAAAGCTCCCTTGGCTTAGGCCGGAAGAGTTGGCCGAGCTTTTGGTTAGTCAGTACTGGGTGATGGCGCCCGAAGCGAGGCGCGGAGGCGTGGGCTTTGCGCTGAAGCGCAAGCTCCTGGGCGCGCGCCGTGAACTAGCGACGACGACACCCACGCGTTGAACGTCGCCCCTACGAAACCCTGCTAGCGATCGAGGTTAATCATGAACCCAAGAGATATTCAGGCTTTCCTCCCTTACCTGGTAGTTGCATTCGTCGCGTTAGTTCTGTTGTTGGTAATCCTCCGGCGGATACTGGTCAACGTCGGCGGGCGTGAGATCGCAATCAAAGAGCGCCGCTACCTGGGCGCGAAGATGCCGCCCGGCCGCGTGGTCGCAACCGAAGGCGAAGTCGGCATTCAAGCTGACGTGCTCAAGCCCGGTCTTCACTTGATCAAGTGGCCTTTCGAGAAGGTCATTCGCAAGTTCCCGCTGATTGAAATCGGTGCCGACGAGATGGGCATCATTGAAGCCATCGACGGCGAGCCGATGCCGCCGGGAGGAATCTTCGCAGCCGACCGCGCGCAGAACGCCCACAATAACTTCCAGGACCCGATCGCGTTCATCAAGCGCGGCGGCGTCAAAGGCATTCAGCTTCGCACGCTCCCGCCGGGTCTGTGGCCGATTCACCCTTATCTGTTCCGCGTCTCAGTGACCAAAACGACGGTGATCCCGCAGGGCAAAATCGGAATCGTCACATCGGCCGACGGCGCCCAACTGGACCCGGGCCGTTTGCTTGCCAAGGCGATCGACAATCATCGCAACTTTCAAGACGCAGAGCAGTTCATCGCGTCGGGCGGGCAGAAGGGACCGCAAGTGGACATCCTTACGCCGGGAACTTATCGCATACTGACGGACTCGACGCCGCTTGAAGGTGGCGGAGAAAGAAAGCCGGGGTTGTTCTTCGTGCGCCTCAACGATGCCACCGTCATCCAGGAGAATCAGATCGGCCTCGTTGAAGCGTTGGACGGCGCGACGCTCGACCCTCGCGATTACGTCGCCACTCAGGTCGACGGCCACGACAACTTTCAAGACGGCAACGAATTCATCGGCCACGGCGGCCAGCGCGGGCCGCAGAAAGACATACTGCTTCCGGGCACCTACTACGTCAACGCGATGCTGTTCAAGGTGATTCCAGAATCTGCGAAAGAGATCAAGCCGGGCGAAGTCGCGGTGATTGTTTCAAACGTCGGCAAAGACCCTTCCGAAGAGGTGCGCCGCGCAATGGCTGCAAAAATCCGCGATCGCCTTGAGCGCGAAGAACAAGAGCAAGTAGCTCTTGTCGCGGCGCGGATCAACGACCAGGAGACTGTTGCCGAGATCAAACAAGACCTCGCGCTCAACGACCCCGCGGACCGGCGGCTGGATCAAGGCGCACACGAAGCTTACGTTGTGCCTGCCGGCTTTCGTGGCATCCAGGAGACCGTAGTTGGACCGGGGCGCTACTACGTCAACACGCTCGCCGTCACTCCGATTGTGATACCGACGACGAACCAAACCGTTGAATGGACTTCGGGCGAAGTCGCAAACACGTTCAATCCTTTCGAGGTGATTTCGAAAGACGGCTTCACGATGCAGCTCGAAGTGCGCGTCGTGTTTCGCATCAAACCGGAAGACGCGCCGTTCATGGTAGCAAAGATCGGCTCGGTCGACCGGTTGATACAGAACGTCATGCACCCGCTGATCGACTCGATCTTCCGCAACCAGGCTTCTGAGTCATCGGCGATGGCTTATCTGCAGAACCGTCACGAAGAGCAAGAGCGCGCGGAGGCTCGCGTGCGAGCGCACCTCTTGAAGTATCACGTCGACGTGGTGAACGTTTTGATTTGTCACATCCATCTGCCCGAAGATTTGATGAAGACCCAAACCGAAAAGATCCTCGCCGAGCAGAAGCAGCACATGTTCAACGCGCAGCGTGAAGCCGAAGAGCGGCGCATTCAATTAGAGAGGACCAAAGCGCAAGCCGACAACCAGGTTAAATTGATGGAAGCAACTGTAGGCGTCGAGATCGCCGGCAAGCGCTCGGAGCAACGCAAAGCGGAAGGCGAGGGCGAGGCGAGTTACATCCTGGCTACCGGCAAAGCGGAAGCAGAGAAGGTCCGTTTGATGGGCGAAGCGCAAGGCGTGGCTTATGCAGAACAGGTCAACGCGATCGGTGCGCAAGGCGTCGCGCTTGTCGAAACCTTGAGAGTGATCGGCGAAAAAGGAGTGCGCATAACTCCGGACGTGATGGCTTCAGGAGGCTCGGGCGAGGGCGGCGGCGGAATTGGCACTCTGCTGTTGCTGAATCTGTTTCGAGACCGGCTTGAGCTCGGACCCGCGCCCACAAATGGCGCTCCCGCAACGTCTAAAACCAAGTAAACACTCACTCAACCGGGATGGCCTGTTCGAACGAACAGGCCATCCCAAGGTCCGGGGAGGCATCTTCCCCGGGATCAGAGGTCTGTCGTTCAGAGTTCAAGCTTCAGCTTGCTCCTCGGCCTTTACCCGATCGATCCACGCAAGCTGAAGCTTGTACTCTGAACGATCTCTTTCCAATCAACCTATCAGCCGATATAATCGCTTCGCTGCGTAGCTACTGAGCGAGAGGCAAAATCAACCGTGAAGGGGCTCGCCCACGTCCCAGATGAACCGTCTAACTGCACAAAAGACCAAGCTCTCCCTCGTCGCTTTCGCGGGACTCATGCTGATTTGCCCCGCGCTGTTCTCGACCGGTGCAGTGTCCTCTGATACCAGCCACCAGACGCGGGTCGGAACGCTTACAAATCAGAACCTCATCTTGTTCAAACGGGGAGCTCTGGACACCGCCGCGCACCAGGACCTGGACACTTCCAAAGAAGACCAGCAAGCAATGTCCGCGATGGGCGCTTCAGGCGCGACGGCAACACGCGTCGTTCAATTCGCCGGTCCCATCAAGCGCAGATGGATCGATGCACTTCGGGCAACCGGCGCTGAGATAGTTGGTTATGTTCCGAACAACGCTTACATCATTCGAGGCGCCCGGCACCAACTCGCTCGAGTGGCGGCGCTCGACGCAGGGAGGGACTGGGACGAGGCGAGACCCATACGATGGATGGGGCGGCTTCGTGCGGTTCAAAAGCTCGACCCGGCATTCACAGACGAAATGCTTGGCGGAATTGGAATCAGCGTTGACGCTGAGATCGAGTTGATCGATTCAGCCGATTCCGAGGCGGCGATCGAAACGATCAACAGACTAGTCTCGAGCGTGAACCGCGAGCCGAGAAGGTTGCTCAACTACGTGGTCCTTTCGGTCACGGTGCGAGCGGAACGATTGTTGGAGATTGCCGGTCTTGATCAAGTGCTGTTCGCCGGCCCGGCGTCTGAGATGAGGCTACAGGACGAACGCGGCGCTCAAATCGTCGCGGGGAATCTCAACGCGGACGGAACGCAGCCGAACGGACCCGGCTACATGTCGTGGCTCGCGTCGAAGGGATTAGACGCTCAGGCCGACTTTGTCATCGACTTTGCCGACTCGGGGCTGGATCGAGGTTCGACCGACGAGTTTCTGCTTCATCCGGATTTTCTCGACTCTGCACTCCAGAGCCGTGTGGTCTACAGCATCAACTACGCGAATGACGGGTTGAAGGATGATCGCCGCGGACACGGCACGATCGTGGCCTCGGTTGCCGGCGGGCGAGGCGCGAGCAGTCGCGAGGACGCACCCGGCTACATGTACGGGTTGGGGGTCGACCCAGCGGCGCGTCTGGGGGCGTCTCGAATATTTGATCGCAGCGGTAAGCTGTCTGGCACCCTTCTCTTCACCAACGTCGCCTCAGCGGCCTACGCGCGAGGCGCGCTCATATCGAACAATAGCTGGGGCAACTCTTCGAATGACTACGACGCGTCGGCGCAGGAATACGATTCGCTTGTTCGAGACGCTCGACCGTCCGCCCCCGGCAATCAAGAGCTGGTCTTCGTTTTTTCCGCCGGAAACGGAGGCGCTGGTGGGCATGTCAGCTCGCCGGGAACTGCTAAGAACGTGATCGCCGTTGCCGCGAGCGAGAACTACCGGCCGGAGGGAATCGACGCCTGCAACCTCGACGGTGGCGGCAATATAGGGCCCGACGGAGCAGACAACGCACGAGACATCTTGCGGTACTCATCGGGAGGGCCGACGAAGGACGGCCGCGCAAAGCCGGACATCGCTGCGCCGGGAACACACATCTACGGCGCCGCGTCTCAAGCGCAAGGGTTCTTCGGCGATGGTCTTTGCGCGGGCGCGGGTCTCTTTCAGCCGCCCAACCAGTCACTTTACACGTGGTCGTCAGGCACGAGTCTGGCAGCGCCGCACATCTCGGGAGCGGCCTCGCTTGCGCGAAGGTTCTTTGTCTTGCGGAATCTGCTTGGAGATAAACGCCCGCCCTCGCCGGCGATGACCAAGGCTTACTTGATCAACTCGGCTTCTTATATTGCGGGCGAGAATGCGGGCGGAAACCTTCCGGGTGAAAGGCAAGGCTGGGGTCTGGCCAATCTGTCGCGCGCATTCGACGGCGCAAAGCGAGAGCTGGTTGACCAGACAAAACTCTTTAGCGAGAGCGGCCAGACGTTTGAGATCCAGGGCTCGATCAATGATCGATCGCTGCCGTTGCGCGTGACGCTCGCGTGGACGGATGCACCTGGAACGCTGATCGGTCCGGCACTCGTGAATGACCTTGACCTCGAGATTACGGTCGGCGGAGTGACGGTTTATCGAGGCAACACGTTCGCCGGCGCATACTCAATCGAAGGCGGCGAGTCTGACCGGCTCAACAATGTCGAATCGATTTACCTGCCGCCCGATGCGATACCAGCGGGCCTTCAAGGGAACTTCACTGTCACGGTGCGCGCGGCGAACATCGCGGGCGACGGAGTGCCCGGCAATGAAACCAGTCTTGATCAAGACTTCGCGCTGGTTGTTTACAACGTAGCGCCACCGATCCAAACGCCGCCCCCGCCGCCGAAAAAGGTCCCGGCCATTACCGATGTGACTTACGTGAAGAAAACCATCACAATCACAGGGCGCGACTTCACTGCCGCAGCTCAAGTGGAAATCAACGGCCGCGTGATCGAAAAGCCCTTTGAATTCAACTCAGCGACCAACTCACTAAGCATCCGGCTGAAACCCGGCAAGCTGAGTTTCATCGAGGGTGACAATCAGATTGTACTAATCGAGAATGGTGAGCGGTCGCAGCCATTCGTGCTGCGCTTCTGACCGAGAAGGCAGAAAGCAGAAGGCAGAAGGCAGAAGGCGGAAACTCAAGACCTCCGCCTGCTGCCTTCCGCCTGCTGCCTTCCGCCTGCTGCCTTCCGCCTGCTGCCTTCCGCCTTCAGCCTTCTAATCTAGGGTCTTATGTTGTAGTACCTGATCTTGCTGTTGAGCGTCGTGGTGTTCATCCCTAGCAGCTTTGCAGCTCGCGATTGATGCCCCCCGGTTATTTCCAGCGCGCGCCGGATCAATTCGATCTGGAAGCGGTTCACTTCGTCGTAGAAAGATATGCCCCGCGATAAATCGATCTGGGTCGCTACCTTCTGCCCTCCAACCTGCGCAGCCACGCGTTGAGGATTGAGGACCTCTTCGCGCAGGTCTTCGCGCTCGATCGTCTTGCCGCGCGCGATAATGACCGCTCGTTCCATCACGTTCTCAAGCTCGCGCACGTTGCCCGGCCAGTTGTAAGCCTCGAGGGCGGACAGGACTTCCGCACCGATGTGATCCGAAACTTCGCGGTTGTTCTCCGCGGCGTACTTTCGAATGAAGTGCTGAGCGAGCGGAAGGATATCCTCGCGGCGATCCCGAAGCGGCGGCAGAGCTATCGCAATGACATTGAGGCGGTAGAATAGATCTTCACGAAACGTGCCTTCGTCGACGGCCTGCTTGAGATCGACGTTAGTCGCGGCGATGATGCGCACGTCAACCTGCCGGCGTGTGGTGTCGCCCAGCGGCGAGAAGTCGCGCTCCTGAATTACGCGCAGCAGCTTGGCTTGCGTCTCCATCGAGATGTTCCCTATCTCGTCAAGGAAGATCGAGCCGCCGTCGGCAACCTCGAAGTACCCTTTCCTTGCTGCGACGGCGCCTGTGAAAGCGCCCCGCGTGTGTCCGAACAGCTCCGCCTCCAATAACTCGGTCGGCAGGTTTGCCGAGTTGACTGTGATAAAAGGCTTATCAGCGCGCGCACTTTGATTGTGGATTGCACGGGCGATCAATTCCTTCCCAGTCCCGCTTTCGCCGGTGACAAGTACTGTGCTGCGCGCAGGCGCGACTTGTTCAACAAACGCAAGTATTTCGAGCATCTTTTCGCTGCGCGCGACGGTCTCTCGCGGCTCGGTGCTGCGTTTTAGGGTCTGCTTCAGGGTGCGCCGTTCTTCGTCTTTGCGGCGGCGGCGTACGCCTGAGGTAACCAGCTTGAGAATCTCCTTGTTGTCGAAGGGCTTGCTGATGCAAGTGAAGGCGCCGCGCTGCATTGCGGATATGGCGGTGTCGAACGTCGCGTAAGCGGTTATCATCACTACGACCGCCTCGGCGTCGAGCTTGAGTATTTCTTCGAGTGTGCTCAAGCCGCCCATGCCCGGCATCGAGACGTCGAGCAAGACCAGGTCGTAAGGCCGCTGCTGAAACTTGTCCAGCCCTTCCTCGCCGCTTCGCGCAATCTCAACCTGATAGCCTTCAGCCGCGAGCAAGCTCTCGAGCACATCGCGCATCACCTCCTCGTCGTCCACAACGAGGATGCTGCCCTTCTTTGCCATATGATTTGATACCACTTGCAGAACGAACTGCTGATTGCGTTAGTCGCTCGCGGCCTGCATCTGGCGCGCGAAGGCGGTGGGTAGTTTGATGGTGAAATGCGCGCCCTCGCCGGGTCGGCTTTCAACGAAGATCCGCCCGTTGTGCTCCTGGATGATCCCGTACGACAACGCGAGGCCAAGACCCGTGCCCTGCCCTACTTCCTTCGTCGTGAAGAACGGATCGTAAATACGAGCGATGTTCTCGGGAGCGATGCCTACGCCCGTGTCTCGGAAGTCGATAACTAACGAAGTATCGACGGCGCGCGTATGAACTGTAAGCCGGCCCCCGTTCGGCATAGCATCGCGCGCGTTCAGTATAAGGTTCATGAACACCTGTTGAAGCTTAGACGCGCTGCCGTACGCCGGTTGAAGGTGCTCGCCATAGGTGCACGCGATCTTGAACTTCGCGCTTCGCAGTTGCGGCTCCAACAACTGAAGCGTGTCGTCGAGGACGCGATTGATATCGACTTCGCCGAACTGAGCGTCGCCAGTGCGCGAGAAGTTCAGAAGATTATTGACTATCCCTGATGCACGGACGGTTTGAACGTGAATCTTCTCGAGCAGCCTACGCTTCGGGTCATTCTCCTGGACCTGCTGCAGCAGCATCTGCGCGTAGGAAGAAATCCCGGCGAGCGGCGTGTTAACTTCATGCGCGACGCCGGCTGCCAGCAGTCCGATCGACGAGAGCTTCTCGCGCTCGAGCAGCTGCTGTTCGAGTTGTGCGCGCTGGGTCACATTTTCGATCACCACAAGGGTGCCGGTCACCACGCCGCGCGCGGCTTCGAACGGCGCAAGCGAGATGTTGAGCGTTAGCGGGCGGCCGTCCTCGGTCGAAGCATTGTATTTGTAGATGTGTCTCGTGTCGCGAATCGCCCAGCCCTCCTGGCCGATCACATTCTGGATGGTCTCAATCAGGTCGCGGTCGAATATGTCGTCTATGCTTCGGCCCAAAGCGCGATCGCGAGCGACGCCGAAAACCTCTTCAAGAGCACTGTTCCACGTAGTAATCCGGCCGTCAAAATCGACGACAAGAATGCCCACGTTGACGCTTTCAATGATGTTCTCGGAAAACTCCTTGAGCCGGACGAGTTCTTCGGCCTTCTCCATCTCGGACCTGTACAGCAGACTATTCTCTATAGCGACCGCGACGTAGCCAGATAGCGCCCTCAGCAACTCTGTGTCTTCGCTTGTCAGCATCGCGCCAGTTGTCGTCCGCCCGATCCCAATGATCGCCACCATCCGATCTCTCACGACGCACGGTACGTAGTAGTGAAGTTCTTCGTAGCCCCTACCCAACGCCTCGAGCCCGTCGGCGTCCAACAAAGCGTCCTGTTCCCTGCGTAGGTCGTGAGCTACGATGAAGCCCCGTCCCGCTGAGCGGACTCGAACTGTCTTCTTGACGTCTGCGGGCAGACTCACATCGCCCTCGATGCCAGCAGCGTGCGCAAGCCGAAAGCCCGAAGGCGTGTTCGCATCTTCGATGAAGATAGCGACCTTGCGAACTGAGAGCATGTTCGACAGTCGTCGAACAAGCGAGTCGAGTAGCTGCGGCAGCGCGGTCGTCTGAGCTAGCGTTCTCCCAAAATCTTGAAGGCCTGTTCGGAGCGTGTATCTTTCACCGTAGAACCACCGGTCCGCCAACGACTGAAGCTTGTTCTTGATCGGTGCAAACAGCATCATCACCACGAGCATTCCTATGACAACCACAACCTTCGTCTTGAATGAACTCAGATCAGCCGTTTGCCAGATAAACTTGACCAGATCGCTGACACCCAGAAGCATTGCCATGTATATCGCAGCCACAGCGACGATCGCCATCACATGCACGAAGCTCCGGCGCATTATCACGTCGACGTCCATCAATCGATAGCGGATTATCGAGTAGCCAAATGACAACGGAATGAGTAAGAGCGGCCCGTATGCGATCTTCTCCATCGCAGGGGTAATCTCAAGGTTCAAAACGTACGGAACCAGATACAACAGTGCGAACGGCAGCCAAGACAGTCCTAGCCCCCAAATGATCCACTTGAGCTGCTGGCGTAGCAAAGGTTTTTCAGTTCGAAGGAAAGTGCGAAGCAACAGCCCGCCGCCGATCAAAAAAAAGATCGCGAAGTGAACGATCTCGCCCTGCCGGAGGATATTACCCCACTGCACGAGCGAGCCTTTAGCGAACAACGCCGCATTAGCTCCGATTCGAAAGTCGGGCTTGTAGTGCCAGAACGCCTCAATGACAACGAGAGCCAAAGCAGGCAAGTATAACGTCGCGATGATCGGACGACGGCGCACCGACAACCCTCGACCGGATGGAAAGTTCGCGCAGAAGTGCAGGAATAGCGGCGCCAGTATCAACCAAGAAGCGCCATCAAGAAAGCTGACCAGTCGATCGAGCTTTGTGAACTCGAGCGTGGGGGTGTAGAAGTAGTTGACGAATGAGAGTAGCGACCAGGCGTAGAAGTGATACGTTAGCGCGGCACGACGCTGTTTGAACAGCACGAACAACCCGATCGCTAGATACACCAACCCAATGAAACCGAGGTAGAGTCCGCGTTCGAGATGCTGGTCAAGGGCCACCACCTTGAAATCGACATCGTAAATCGGATGCTTAATCCCGTAGATGCCTTTAAGCACCGCATCCTGGTGCACGATCGCATATCGCGCATTGTTCCCCACACCCTGATCCTTGAGATAGTGGGAGAGCATTTCCGCGTTCGTGACTTCCTCATAGTCAAGACTGCGAGAAGTCGGCTTGGTCCCAAAAGTATCATCGTACTTACCAATGTTAAAGTACGCTCTGACGTAGTCACCCTTTCTTACGGAGGATGCGAGAGGGGAATCTGGTCGGACCGACTTGGCTTGGACGCCATCGGAGGTATCGACCCATTCAACCCCATCATCCGCAACGAGTGGAAGGCTGAGTTGGTCACGCAGATTGAGGATGCCTATAACAACGAGCGCGACAGTGATCGCCAAAATGGCAACAAGCTTAGTCGTGCTCATCCGTTCTTTCATCTCTCAAACCCTCGGGCGTGCTTCAGTCAAAGAAGGAGTGCACCGCAGTCTGTGCTGCCTCGGTGCAACTGCTATTCCCGCTCTTGCACTCGCTTAATGCCAACTAAAACCGGGGTTTTAGCGCAATTGTTGACGCGAGCTAAAGCACCAATCTCCATATTCTCGGAAGAGGCTCCAATTTTTTGGATAACCAGCAAGTCCTTCTCTTTCAATCAAGAAACGGGGCCGGTCAGGCACGAGTCCGTAGGAGCATCGGAGCGCAATAAAGGCGATCTTCGAGGACAGTCTAATGATCTCGACTAAACACGACTTGATCGGGTTAGTCATTTCGGGACCGCTTAACTAGAACCTGAGCGACAGCCCAATGCGAATCAGCCTATGGAACCGGCTTGCTACCAACTCCTGCCGGTCATCGGTGATCGAGGCCTGTTGGTCCAAGAGATTTCTTAGATCAACTACCGCAGCCCACTGCCCGGGTATGAAGGAAAGGCTTGGCAGCTCCTGGGTCAGGGAAACGCTAATGTTCGGATCATACGTTGAGATCTGCCCCTGAAACGGATCTATTGCGAACATGGCCTGCCCGGGAGAAAGCCTCAGCACGGTCGAAACCCTGGTTCCCGTGCTTATGAAGTTCGCGTCCAATTTCGCCGAGACAACATGGAAGAGTCCGTTAGTGAAGAGAGTCGCGGGCGTCGTTATGCCTCGCTGATCAAGCTGCTGCCCCTCGCCAAACGCGTAGCCAACGGAACCATCAATGATCTTGTTGACGTGGCGGCGATAAACAACGCGCAGTCCTCGCGTACGTCCCGCTTGCTCTTCGGTGCGAAGCGCTGGCTCAGCTTGCAAAGCGTCGTTCGGGATCGAAAGCAATCCGACTCCGTGGCCTGATACCGTGTCGAGGAACGCCATCACTTCGAGAGACGACTTGTCGGATAGTATCTGTTCGCCTCCGAACTCGAGCCGGTAGCTGCGCTCCAACACCGGTTGCCCTCCGGCGATCGCCACCGGTTTCGGCTCAGAGAATTCTATTTCGCCCGATTCAAGATTGATCCTGGATTGAGAGTCATTGGACGAGCCCGGCACTAACCCGGCAAACACTCGAGTTCGCGCTCCTGCGTCCAGGGCTATTCCGAACCTGGGCAGAACGCTCGTGCCTGATCCTCCCTCGGCAAAACGTGCAAACTCAAGCCCGTAAACGATCAGTACCGGCCCTGACACTTGCCATGTGTCTGTTGCGGAAACCGAAAACTGCCCAAGCCTCGGGGTCGCACTGTGGCGTGAGAACGTAAACCGTCCATAACCCATCGCGAGCGAGACCCGATGGCGATTGCCAGCATGCGCGGTGGTGAACGCTCTTAAACTTTGCGGCGCTCCGTTGCCATAGCCAAGCTGCCCGCTAATGACAAGATTCGCATCTCTCCCGATCTGCTCCGAAACGCCAAAGTTGGCGCCTCCGAATGAGCTACCTTCGCCGCTGCCGCTCGCAGTGGTCTGCCCGAACGCATTCACCGCCCCGTGCAGCTCGGTAGAGCGACCAGTCAACGCGACGGTTGGATCGTCATTCGCCGCCGCCGGATCCTTCTTTACTTCATCGTAATGGAAGATGGTGCCGCGAACCCGACGAGCTGCGAACTTAGCATCTGTGTTCAAACTCGTCTCGTCAGCTAGCGCGGTTATTCGGCGCAAAAATATGGAATCGAAGACGGTGACCTTGTTAGGCTTTACGTCCGCGGCAAGCTCGACTGGCCTGAAGCCCTCCGCTTCGGCTTTCACGCGGTAGTGGCCCGGAGCGATGCCCGCTGCGGTGAACTTACCTTCGTCGTCGGTGCTGGCTCGCCTCACGACCTTATCAGCCTTCGCTGCTTCGGCGTCCGCCAGGACTACGACCGCGGCACCGATCAACGGGCTGCCGCTCGCATCCATGACAACGCCTCGTATTGACCCACGGCCGGCAGCAGCCTGAGCCGGCACGCTGGCATACGCGATTGCTCCAAGTGCGATTAGAGCCAACAGTCTTGTCGCTTGTTTCATTAGTTCACCTCTTAATCTGATAAGCAGAGGTCTAATCCGCGGTAGCCACAATTCTATCACCCGACCTCGGGGTGTCAAGCACTACCGAGTTACCCAACCACGCGGCGAGCCGGCGAAAGGCACGGCCTCGGTGACTGACTTCCGCTTTCTCTGATGGCGTGAGCTCCGCGAAGGTTCTTCCCAATGGTTCGTAGAAAAAAACTGGATCGTAACCGAAGCCATTCCCACCACGTGGGCCATCGAGTATTACACCCTCCACCCGGTCCAGAAAGACCTTCTCTCCGCCTTCCCACACAATCGCAGCTGCGCAGGTGAACCGCGCGCGCCGACCCTGATCCGCGAGGTCTTTCATCTCATCGAGCAACTTCGCGATCCGGCCGGCATCGCCAGCGGATGGGCCTGCATAACGGGCCGAGTAGATACCCGGCGCCCCATCGAGCGCTTCGACTTCCAAGCCGGAATCGTCCGCAACCGTCGGGAGTCTCGAGACTCGATGATAGTGCCTGGCTTTCAGCAGGGCGTTCTCCGCAAACGTCAAACCCGTCTCTATCTCGTCCGTCGATGCCGAATCAACCAATCCGGTTACTTCGATCCGTCGCTCGTCCATAATTCGTCTCACTTCGACGATCTTGCGCTGATTGGTTGTAGCTAGCAGAATACGCACGGACCTCAGTATACCATCGGAGAAGGCCCGGACCACTTCGTGCGACATCAGTTTTGCAAGCTCGCTTGGAATTAGAACAATTCGCCAGGGCTTTTTTGCGGCTTACGTCGAATCCGATCTGAGATTCTCCTACCAAAGCGTCGAGAATCCGCGCAAAGGACGAGCTCGGGGCGAAGCGACGGTAAATATTTCTTCCAACTTATGTACTTTTTACACGTGCGGGCCGCTCGATCTGGTTTTGAAGAATGTCGATAAGAGCAATACGTCAAAGAATTGTTGGGCGACGTAACCGATATGAGTGCTTCTCGATCGGTGGCACTTTGATTGCTCAAGGGTGGATGGGGCAAGAGATACGGGTGATGACAACATCACTTCCTGTTCTCGATTCTCGGTTACTGTGGTGAGGACAGTAACAGAGACAAAGGCGACGCAGTCTTCCCACGCTGCGTCGCCTCTTTTTTTTGGCATCACCGCGAACTCCGATCCGGCTTTCAGCTCTGGTCGAGCGTCGATCGCTGACTGACGCTATCCTCGTCGAAGTCACTTAGGCCCGACGCTCAGGTGAGAGCGGGCTACTGCATCCATCCGACCTAACTGCTGGCTAAGGGTTTCCTCCGAACAATCAGCCCGTCCAAGCTTCTCGCAACGCAAACACGCCTCGCGCATGTACTCACCTCTTCCACTCCCATCGTTTCTCTCCTCAAGTTTCGCAAGGCGAACAAACCACGCCATCGCGTCGACGGAGTAAGGATTCCGAGACGGGTTATCAGATTCACCGCTCAGCCTGTCGAGGAGCAGAATGTGGTCGAGCATCGCCGCTTTTGCCCGGCCATAATCAGCATTGAAGTACTCGCCGAATACGTATTGGCTTTTCTTTACTGAATCGGCGAGTTTCAGCTCGGCAGAATTGGTCTTCCCGTACCAGAAGGAGGCCGCCAAGGCTGCAACCAAAACAACCAGCAGGGGCAGTCCTACCTTTAGCAGCTTTGTTCTCATGCGTCTATTCTTGTGCAGGCTAGTCAAAAACGGAATACAAAACCTGTACTCCATAACTGGCGAACGCCGTTTCTGCTTGCAACCTTTGTCAAACCGGCCCCTCTTCTCGACGTGTAAAGCTTGACACTCCTTTTGTCGCGCCGATATGTTCAGGCTTCAAATTAGCTTGAGGATTTCATGCTGGATCAGTATCGACGCGACTTCGCCGAGTTCAATATCGCATGCGCGCGCGAGCATTACCTCTTCCTATCGGGCCAGAAGAACACCCTCGCGATCGCACCCATTTACGAACGCTACGGCCATCTCTTCGACCGCGACCTGCTAGACTGGCTCAAGCGCGAGCTCCGTGAATCCTCATCCCGGTTCGAGACTGAGAGCGTGTCCATCAGACGGTTGTTTACATTCGCGGTCGAACAATTCCTCGAAAACTCAGTAAAGCAGCTAACCGAGCAGATAGGCGAATACGAAGCCGCCGCAACGGTCGAGTGGCTGGGCCACGAGATGACTTTTCAGGACTCGACTGTCGCGATCACGACAGAACGCGACCGCGAGTCTCGCCGAGCAATCTACGACCGGCGCCTCGGTGTGATCGAGGCGTCGAATGGCTTGCGAGCCGAGCGGCTTCTCAAGCTACACGAAACCGCGCACTCGTTGGAGTATTCGAGTTACGTTGAGCTGTTCGAGCAACTGCGCCAACTAGACTATTCGGCGATCGCGACTGAGGCTGCAAATCTACTCTCACGGACCGAACTGGCGTATGTTACGCGACTTCACGAAGTGTTGAAGCGCGACCTTGCCCTCAGCGTCGACCAGGCCGAGCGCTCAGATGCAATGTACCTCCTGCACCTGACTGGCTTTGACGATCGATTCCCGCCGGGGCAGATGCTCCAGGTCTACAGCGAGACTATGGCCGGGCTCGGCATCAGAACAGAAGAGATCTGGGAAACCGGGGATCGATACACGGCCGACGAAATGGCTGCCCAGATCGGCATCGGCCCCATCAGGTTCGACCCGCTCATTGACGAGTTCAACGCGGCCTTGAGGTTAGCAGCTCCGCCGTAAGTTCCTTGATCACGGTGCTCATCACTTATGCGAACAGTAGCCGTACAGCTTGGATCGCGCAGCTATCAAGTTCAAATCTCAAGCGGTCTGCTCCACGAACTTGGTCAGCACGCGCGTGCGGCGCTCGGCCAGAACGCGAGGCAGGCCGTTGTTGTCAGCAATGCCACCGTTGACTCCCTCTACGGCGAGCACGCCGCCAGATCGCTAGCTCGCGCCGGCTTTAAGATTCAGCGTTTCTCAATTGGTGACGGCGAGCGATTCAAGAGCCTCCGCACAGCCGAGTCGCTGTTTGCATCCTTGATCGAGCGCCGGGTCGAGCGCGCCGATGTCATCGTGGCTGTGGGCGGAGGCGTCGTCGGCGATCTCGCAGGTTTTGTCGCCGCGACTTACCTCCGAGGAATACGCCTGATTCAGGTTCCCACTACGCTGCTCGCTCAGATAGACAGCTCGGTCGGCGGCAAGACTGCAGTCAATCATCCTCTCGGTAAGAATCTCATTGGGGCTTTCCACCAGCCTTCGCTTGTGGCGATCGATCCCGATGTTCTGCACACGCTTCCCGCGCGCCAAATGCAGGCGGGACTTTACGAGGCCATCAAATACGGCGTTATTAGCGACCGTCAATTGTTCAATCGCCTCGCTCGGAACATCGTCGAGTTAAAGAAACTTGATCCGGCCGAGCTCGAGCACTTGATCGCGCGTTGTTGTGTCATCAAGGCCAGCGTGGTGCGAAGCGATGAACACGAGAGCGGGCTTAGAAAGATCCTGAATTTCGGGCACACCGTTGGCCACGCGCTGGAAGCCGTCACACACTACCGGCGCTTTCTCCACGGCGAAGCGGTTGGCCTCGGCATGCGCGCAGCTTCGCGCATAGCCGAACGATTGGGACTCTTGGCGGCCGGCGACCGGGAGACAATAGAGACGACAATTGCCGGCGTCGGCCGCCTCCCGAGTGCCAATACTCTTGCGCTCGATGATATAATTTCGGCAATGCGTCGCGACAAGAAGGTAGAAGCCGGCCGCGCAACATTCGTGCTGCCGGTTGAGATCGGCAAGGTCGTGATCAGGTCAGACGTGCCCCCGCAGGTAGTAAGAGCAGCCCTCAAAGACGCGCTCACTTGAAACTCAAGGTAGCAGCGGACGATTCAGCTTCGGTGGGCGCATAGCAATCCGGACGGGGCGTGGTTTATCAGCGCTCCTCCTTGCGTATTCCGACAACGACGGGAGACAAATCATGAGCAACGTCAGCGGCACCGATGCGCGCCTACCAGAGCGCGGGGCTATTTCAATCAAAGTTCTTCTTGGGCTTCTGCTCGTCGGCGCCGCGGTCTTTGTGGTGATCAAAGTAGCGCCGGTTTACATAGACGAGCGGCAAGTTACCTACAAGGTTGACGAGCTTGCAAACAAATCTACCGTCCGAAATTCGAAGGAAGACGATATCAAGAAGGCTATTGAGGTGATCAAGAGAGAATACAATCTACCGGAGGACAGCATCAACCTCGTATCTCGCGAAGCCGGCAAAGTCCAGATATCTGTCAGCTACCAAAAAGACATAGACTTTCTGGTAACGACATACAAGTGGAAAGTCCATTACACGGCCGCTGGTAAGCCCCTGTAAGGGAGCCGCGTCGCACAGAGGGTAGTACACTTCAGCTTTCCAATCTCTCTCCGTTGTAAGCTGCACATCTGTAGGCGCTCCCACGGTCACGTGTAGTGACGTGGTAGAGGCCGCCTTGGGAGTTCGACCTGGGTTTCCGAGCCATAGTCGAGTCACTCTAGAATCATCGTTTCGGTATCGCGAGCCCGGCCCCATCCCCCGAAATCCGTTGCATTTCGCGTGTGGACAATTCGCCGACTCCATCTAGTGCAGGGTCACTCATCGATCAACTTGTGAAAATACTCACTCAGCGAATCGAGACTGACCCTATACTGCTTGCCGGCGCGGACAGCTCGCACCAAGCCGATTCCAATCCAGAACTGGACTGTGCGTCTGGAAATGCCGGCGAATTTCGCGGCGCGTGCGGTGTCAGCAAAGAGTTGTTCGCGCTGTTGGGTTGTCCCGTCCAGGTACAGTTTCAATAACTCGGAATCGCTAGTCTTTTGGGCGCGGGCCTTAACCGCTGCCCTCTGCGCTGCAGTTAGTCGATTTGTGTGCGGTTTCATGGGGGCCTCCATAGGTAAGAGCCGATGTCGCATCTCAGAGCGAAGCCGAAGGTGAATGCCGGCGCTAGACTGATCGGTTTCCAATGGTTCAGTCTCAGGCCCGATGTCTGACCTCCGGCCTCTGCTTTCAGACTTTCTGATCTCCACGTCAGACCCTTGACTTCTGACCTCAGAACGTCTGACTGACTTCCGATCTTTGATGCGATTGGATGTTCGGGCCGGAACCGAGGGGCGCGTCATCCCAAGATGTGTCCTAATATCCCCTCACTGATTGAGGACGGAAAAGGCGAGTGAAGTAATGCGAAAAATATTTAGATCGCGGGTAACAAAAATCGGGCTGTGTCCGATGGCCGCCGTAACTCAAAGTCCCCGGGCCGTTTCACCATCTTGGCTCTGACCGGATTCAAAGTGGATGTACCGGACAACCTCCGCCAGGTACCGATCAGATTGACAGAGTATCGCCTTGTAGCGCCCTTGAAGCAGGTGCCCTTATGTTGGGCACCACATAAGGCCATAAGCTCCGAGGTCACTACGGATATTACGGAGTGACGGACAACTACCGAGGGATCTCACGATTCTACCGGCAGGTAAGTAAGCTGCTGTACAAGTGGTTGAATCGTCGGAGCCAGCGGAGGAGCTACAAATGGGCAGAGCTATTTGAGCTACTGAGGCGATTTGAGGTGCCGAAGCCGCGTGTACGAGTCGATCTGTACTATCGAGCGCGAAGGACAGTCTGAGGAGCCGTGTGCGTTAATAGTGCAAGCACGGTTCTGAGAGGGGCAGGGGCCAACCGACGGAAGGTTGAAATGATGTGGCACCGCCGGGAAACCAAGCGGCAAACGGAGAATACGAAGCTCAACCTGAACATCGGGAGAAACCTGCCTACTCGCCCACGCCTGACCCCAGTCCTCCCGATCTCCCCGTTCGTCGCGAAGCTCTCGCCAAAGGGTAGGCTGTCGCTCGTTCCAACCACAGTTCCGCTCGCATTGGTGATCATCCGAGTCGAGAGCCGGTCCTGGTGATAGTACTTCACTCCCGCCAGAGCCTTGCGGCGGCGCGGTACCGTACTCTGCGATCACCCTGCCACTCTCCCAAATGTAGTTCGTCGTGTTGCCGGGCAGGACTTTCTTCACTCGCCAGTTCTGGAAGTCGTAAGAGTAAACCGCCTCATTACCCTGTCGGCAGTGTCGTAGCTGTAGCTCGCCCCATTCACGTTCGTTATTCGATTGGTTGCTGGGTCCACAGAGATATGCTTCGGGGACGTTCCAGCTATCGATGTGAGGTTGTTCTTGCCGTCGTAGGCATAACTCTGCGACCAGGCGCTCCAGCCGCTCGCAGTCTTTAGCCTCGCGACATTGTCATAGGTAAACGACTGGTTCCGATTCTGCTGGTTGATCGTACGGGGCTGATTGCCGGGATTGTTTGCAATCGCCATCAACTGACCGCTATTCCCCGTCCCTCTGTGCTGTTGTACGAGCAACTGGTAGGTTAATTCCGCTATTTGCTCTTCGCCTTGAACTGAAGGTATGCTTTGTGAAACGGTTCCGGCTTCTTCATTATCAGATACCATATTGGGTTTCCCGCTTCGTTGCGCTGCGTCAAGTCCTTGTACTCTTCTCGGCCGCTCCACGTTGGATAATACGGATCCTCGGTGATCAAGAAGTCCACGAACCGTATCAGTTCCGCTTCCGAGAAGTGAATCTTGTATCTGAGCCTGAGAGTGTTTTCGATAGCCTGGTCGCAGTAATTGACTCCTTCCACTTCCTCGATGCCGGAAATCTGCAACTCGTACCGACGCCGATTCTGATCATTATCCTCATCCTTGTCGAAATGCGCTGCGAGCATATTCTGCGACAACTGCTTCATTGCCTGTATGGCCGCTCGTCCTTCTGCTGAAGCCCTCAGCCGCACCGCACTCTCGTCAATTCCGACCAGCAGAATGCCCGCCTCGTAGGCGCGGTCAGCCTTTTCTCTGTTTCTGCCCTTGGCCTGTCTAGGATCATATCCGTCAATGATCTTTGCCAGATGGGCCGCTACTCTAATTGGCTGGAGATAAACGTAGCGATGGAGCAGGTCAAAATAATCTGAATGATAGAGACCGTGGCGCACATATTCGCCGCAGTATTCTTCGGCTCGCTGCTCCGGCGTCATGCGGGCTAAGTCACCCTCTGACTTGTGGTGGTTAAACTGAGCGCCGAGCCCAACCACCCCTCGGGCCATTGAAACTAGTACCAAAAGACCGATCACTAGCATACTTCTTCTCACAAGCATACCTCCTAACTGATCTCTATCCAGGCCATGTGATCTTGGCCCCGTGATGGTCACCCAAGGAATAAACCTCGCTGAGTCAGAACACATTTTACTCCCTCTAGTATCAGGCGTAGTGATTACCATCCGATGGAGGATCCCAGTACCAGTTGCGGGGGCTAAAGAATGGGCCCCCAAAACCTCCAGAATCCGGAGGGGTTATAGACGGTAGGATTAGTGGAGAAGCCGGTGGCCGGGTTATTTTTAGCTGACCCGCCTTCTTCCCACACTCCTTTACGATCGCATCGATCAACTTATTGAGCTGCGTCGGCGTGAGCTTCACACTGGAGTCTCCCGTCAAGAACTGGTAGACCTCGTTTGAGACATTTACGAACTTCGCATCCCCGATTATCCGGTCTGGCTCGTGACCGGCGAACAAGTGACCAAACCCCAATTCGAAACCAAGGTGAGCACCATGTACGTCTTCGATCGAGTGCAATACAAACCCCGCGCTCTGGAGGCCCGGTCGGTCACCCTGCGCAATAAATCCCGCAAAAGCCCTCTTCTCCTTGCCAAGTTGTTCGGGACTTGCGAAGTGGATGGTTGCCGCGGGACCAAGTCCCAGGAAGCCGATGAATGCGTTCCACGGGTTAGTTGCAGCGTACCTGAATGAATCAGCACCTCCCGGGCCATCCCCGGCAAACTCACCGAGCCGTTTGGCTACTGAGTCGCTAAACCTGCCCGAGAGTTTGGCGAGAAATTCCGACATTGCTTGGTGAACACAGCCTTCATACAGACCTAGCGGATCACTCAAGTTGATAGGATCATTCAACGTATAAGAGTACCGATTCATGGTCTGCGGATTCGCAATTGACCCCTGCACAGGGTCTGGCTGCATAAACCTGCCAATACTAAACGAGTGCTGACGATTGACGGCATAGTCAGTGCCACTTTCGCTGTCACGCTCGTAGTTCGTGAAACGATGCTTCTCTACCTCCCCGGTCGTCGCGAAGCTCTCGCCAAATGGCAGGTTGTCGCTCGTTCCCACCGCGGTTCCATTCGCGTCCGTGATCATACGAGTCGACAGCCGGTCCTGGTGGTAGTACTTCAGTCCGCCAGAGCCTTGCGGCGGAGCAGTACCGTACTCGGCGATCACCCGGCCACTCTCCCAAATGTAGTTCGTCGTGTTAGTATTAAAGACCTTCTTCAGTCTCCAATTCTGGAAGTCGTAATAATAAACCGCCTCATTCGCGGATCCCGCGTCTACCTTCGCTAGTCTGCCGGCAGCGTCATACTGGTAGTTGTGTATACCGTCGCTCGTGAGATTCCCCGCAGCATCGTAGCTGTGGCCTATTCCATTCACGTTTTGTATTCGATTGGTCGCCGAATCCACTGCAATGGTCTTCGGCTGCGTTCCAGTAATCGATGTTAGATTGTTCCTGTTGTCGTAGCTGTAACCCTGCGACCAAGCGCTCCAGCCGCTGGCCGTCTTCAAGCGCGCCACATTGTCGTAGGTGAACGCCTGGTTGCGCGGCGCACTTGCAATAGTGCCACCGATACTCATGAGTTGCCCGCTATTGCCCGCGGTTGTCGTGGGGCCCGAATCACCCGCCCCTGCCGCGTAACCGTAGGTCAAGCTCATAACCGACGACTGGTTCTTCGTCGCAGTTTGGCTCGTCAACTGGAACCGATTGTTATAACCGTAAGACTCATTCACTCCGTTGCCGAGGCTCATACCGCTCAATAGCCCGGAGACATCATACGCCATGTTGGAAGCGTATGTCGTCAGCACCGAGCCGCCCTCGTTCACCTTTTCCTCGCCCAACATCCTCCCCCGAGGATCGTAGTTCATCCGCACGCGTTTTCCAGACGGGTAGATCATCAACGTTACCTGATTCATTCCGTTGTACTGATATTGCGTCTGATAGCTGTTTCCGTCAATCGCTCGCGTCCTCGACTGCAGCCGGCCCGTGAGGCTCTCGTATACGTAGCTCTCAGAGCTAGAGAAGCCGGCGATCTGACCATCGCTGACGCTCAGTGGCTGCCCGTTACCGGGTGCCGAACTCCTGTAGGTAATATCGACATCCGAGGTTGGCGCCACGGAGGAAGGCAACGCGGGCCTGACGCTGCCCGAGTCATTTCCTCCTAATCCCGTGTACCAGACCTTGTTAAGCCGGTTGAGTGAGTCGTAGCCGTAATGCGTTTCGACACCTCGAGCCGTATGGGTTTGCTTCAGCATTGCATCAAAGTCCGTATACGTGAAGGTGACTGTTCCGCCCTCCGGCGTAGTCTCGCTCTTGAGCCTCCCAAGTGTATCGTAGATAAAGCTGCGAATCTGTCCGTCTTGATTGATCTCCAGGAGATTATCCACCGCATTGTAAGTATAGCTAGTGGTGACGGTCAGACTTCCGGTCGATGTGTTTTGCTCGGTCACGCTGGCAAGCCGCCCCAACCCGTCCACCACGCTGCGTTTCTTCCGGCCAACCTGATCAGTCACGGTCGTCTCCGAGCCGTTGTATTCAGTTTGGACAGTTTGCTGATCTGGCAAAGTCACCTTTTTCACGCGAGACAGGTTGTCATACTCGTTGCTCGTCCAAGCGGTGGGAGTGCCGATCCCGCTTGTGTTTCCCAGATAGGGATTCGACATTCTGCTGACGCGGCCATGCGCATCGTACTCCGTCGCCACCGCGTCGTAGGTTGTCGGCGAGGCGCCCGCGCCTGCTCCTTGTCTCAACACTCGTCCGCCTCCGTCGAACCAACTCCGTTTTGTTAAGGTCTTGTTGGATAGGCCTTCAGGGTAAATGACGCTCTCAACGTAAGAGAGCTGGTCGTTCCCGTTGGTTTGATCGGGAGTCGTAGTAATCTGCGCCCCGGTTGGCGTGCTTACCGTCAGCAAACGCCATGCGGTGTCATACTGATACCCGGTGATGCCGTTGTCCGGATCCGTTATCTGCAAGACCAGCCCCGTGTAGTAGTCGTACGAATAGGCGGTCGTCAAGAATGGTGTGACACCGACCGTGCCATTCGTTACCGTGTCCGGCTGTGAGTACCAGGTTTGGGTCAACGAAAAAGCGAAGGTCTTCACCTGGCAGCACGACACATCGGCTTCTACGACGTTGCCAAAGATGTCGAACTTTGACAACCGCGTCGTTGATACCGAGGGCGATACGCTCGAGAAGGTTTCAACCCCGGTCACATTTCCGCGTTTTGTGTAACCCGTATCGAAGGTCGAGTCGTGAGTGGTAGGGATTGAAGCGTAGCTCAGCATGCCTCCAGAGTAGTTGTCATAAGCAATAACAGTCTTCTGCTTTATCTGGTTTGCCTGGTGATCAAAGACAGTTACTTCGGTAACCAGCCGCGTCAAGTTAACACTGACATGATCCGCGGTGTTCGAGTACTGGTACTCGGTTCGCCGAATATTGGTAAAGCCGAAATCCGACTCGTACATCTTCGACACGCGTCCATATGGAGCGTCACTGCTGCTATATTCGAAAGTGGTTCCAGCCGTCTGTCCAGCCTCGTTGGTAGAGAAGACCCCTGTGAGCACGCTCGGATTGAAGGAGTCATAAGAGTAGGATGCGCTTCCAAGCACGGTTGCGCCCACCTTGCGTTGGACGGTGCTAACCTGGCCGTTCTCACTAGTCGTTACAGTGTCTACCGTCGTGCCGGTGATAGGCATGACCTCGCTGACCGTGTCGGTTTCGGAGGAACCGTGCGACCGCGAATACGTGTACTCGGTGGGGACCGAGCCGTTCGGGTGACCTTGCCACCACTCCTTGCGGCTGGTGAACTCGGGGGCGCGGTTCAGGCCGCCATCGATCGCGTTAGGGAAATTGTATTTAGTGTAAGCGACCTCTGTCCCGTCTGTGATCACCCCGCCCGTACCAGTCATATCTTTTCGCACCGAGACGTAGCGGCACATTCCGTAGGTGCTGTAGTCGAGGAACAGATATCCTCGGCCGGTCGCTGGGTAGTAAATACGCTTCACCACCGTGATGGGCGAGTTGTTCGCCGGACCGTCTATTGTGAAGTTAGAGTTGAAATTATACTCGAGCGTTAGTGTCTGATATTCGACTCTGAGCACCTCACGAGGCTGTCCATTGAGCAAGTCTGGGGTTTTGATGGCGGCCAGCGCAGCGAGGGGCTTGCCATTTGCCGGATCTACGGGGTAGCCCGCAGCGCCGTAGTAATAGAACTGAATTATTCTCCCCAGCGTGTCGGTTATGCGATCGAGTGAGAATCGATTCGGAAAGTTCACCAAGTCGTAATCCCGGTATTCCATCGAGATCACGTCGCCGTTCCGCGTCTTGATCTCGTTGGGTAGTAACTTATTGTTCTTGACGAAGTAGCGAACCAGCGTCCCATCATTATACCTCAGCTTGAAGTTTCTTGGGTTGAAGGTCGTGTGTTCCCCGTCAGATTCGAGGTTCCAGACCCCGCCGACACTATCCCATCTCTGAACAAAGTGAATTCGTGTGCCATCTCCCTGGATGAGCAGGCAACTACCCGGAGCGTTCGCCAAGCCGATGCTCGAGCCATCCCCGGTAGCCGAGCCGTCATAATTGCGGATGATTCTGCCATATCCTATGTTCCATCCTTCGGCAATCATGCCCTTATTGTAGTTGAATCTCATGGCTGGAGTGACTCCGCTCTCGTCCTTATTCCAGAGTTGGGAGTTGTAGTTGAGGGACAGACTGACGCCGACCCCCCGTCCTCCCAGGCTGAGCGCAGGCGCAGCGAACCCGTAGTTGGAACTTCCGAGGTTGTTCTTCAACTTCGTTGCACCATCAGTCGTTTCGAGCGGGCTGAACCGTGGACTGCCAACGACATTTTCAATGAAGGTGGCTTGTGGAAAAATCTCAGGGGGCGGTTCGCCCTGCGGGATAGCGGGCTTTGGACGAGATCGTAGCAAGGATGCGCGAATGGCGGTAAAACGGCGGGCCTGCACCGTCGCGGCCCTCCTCATCAAGGCGGGTCGCGCGTCTACCTTGGCGGGCGAACCAATCGAGCTGCCTTCTGTTGATTGAATAGGCGAAGCGCTTTCGTTTTCGCCGCTGTGTGTTTGTGATCGGCGGGCAGGTTGATTGGTTTGAACCTCATTCTGTTCCTGGACCCGAACAGGTACGAACTCGCCGACAAGCGCTTCTGGATCGTCGCAGTCGTGGGCGTGGCGTTGGTCCCACTCCGAGTCCGCTATCCTCTGCCGGACTCCTGGCGCGACTTCCACTGTGACATCCCCGCGGCTCTTTCCGATCTGCACGCTGATCACCGCAATGCCGGGACTCTTAGCCTCCACCGAGCCGTACGATGCGACGCTCGCTACCGACGGGTTACTGCTCGACCAGCTCATCTCCGCCCCGTGGATTGTTTGGCGCTCCTGATCTAACGGCACAGGAACCAGCGTGTAACCCTCTTCCACATGTAGCGATATCTTTCTCGGGCACAGCCTGATGTGCTGCGTACGAGCGGCGCGCTCGGAGGGACTCTCGCTTTGTGCACGTTGAGGTTGCGGGTGTTTAGTTGAGCGCCAGCGGCTCAGCGCGATCCTAAATGAATCGAGAGCCTTGATCGCTTCTTCTGTCGCAAACCCTGCCTGAACCGGCGAGACCTGAAAAGTCATCATCCCGATTATCAGGATTGTAACGATCAACCTCTTCGAGAAAGGTACTCTGCGCACGCGTCGATTCCAAGATGACATGACTTTTCTCCTGTACTGAGCCCTACTGCAAACTAAGCAGAACCAAAATCTCTCCAACACCTTTACAGTCCATCCCAATCTCCTGCGATCGGCTTCCACTGAGTTCCGCCTGGTCCATACGTAAACGTCAGGTCTGCTGCGCCCGCCGAGTTCGAGTTCCTCATGTAGATAAGGCCTGTCGGCGGATAGTAGAGCCCAATGGTATCGACTCCATCACCATTCCAATCTCCCGCAATCGGTATGAACCCGTTGCCCCCGGCTCCAAATGCAAACGTCAGGTCAGCCACTCCTGAACTGTTCGTATTCCGGAGATAGAAATTGCTATAGGGATAGGGTTCGTAATAAAGTCCGATGGTATCGGTCCCATCTCCATTCCAATCGCCGGCGATCGCAGACCATCCTGATCCTCCTGTCCCGTACGTGAATGTCAGATCGGCTACTCCGGTTGTATTTGAGTTTCTCAAAGAGAACGTTCCATTAGCGGGGTAGTAGAGTCCAACTGTATCGATACCATCGCCATTCCAATCTCCCGCAATAGGAGTCAACGTTTCACCTGCGGGGCCAAAGGTGAATACAATATCGGCAGCGCCAGGTGAGTTGGAGTTTCTTAGATAAAAGTTCCCGTTTGCCCGATTATAGACTCCGATGGTGTCAACGCCGTCAGCGTTCCAATCTCCGGTGATAGGCACCCATGAAGCGGCTACCGGTCTGAATTCAAGTGTCAGGTCGGCTGCACCAGTAGTGTTTGAGTTCCTCAGGAAGAAGTTGTTGCCGCTGGCGAAATCATAAAAGAGTCCTATCGTGTCCGAACCCGGAGCGGGACTTTGTTCGGTCGCCACGAGCCTGCTGCCAGCAAATATGTATTCCTTCGACGGGCTGTTTGAATTGAAGTTGGCAATCGAGACGGTTTGGTCGTTCTTGTCATTGTGCTTGAACGCCGAGTCAAGCGCGCCCGAGGAGGCCAGCATGGTCCAGGCGGCGAACAAGCTCACTACAATAGTGACCGCGACAACGATCTGGGTCTTGCGCCGTGGCGCTAAACCTCGGCGATCTGGTTGGCTCGTTCTCTTCCTGGACATCGTCTCTCCTTCGCCTCAAGACACACCCGAACCCTTGCGCCGAACCTAAGGTCAGACGCAGGCCTCGACTGTTGGGCTATCCGGAATTCTTGAGCTGCGCCGGGCGATAAATCTCACTCGCCCTCCGGCTAAACCGGAGCAGCGCGCAGAGCTTACTGCAAAACACAAAAGATGTCTTGCGTCAATTGCGTCAATTGCGTCAATTGCGTCAATTGCGTCAATTGCGTCAATTGCGTCAATTGCGCCAATTGCGCGAACTTCGTTAATTGCGCGAATTTCGTCAATGCATCAACTTCGTCAGCGCAGACGCTTCAAGTGACCCCCATCTTTGACCGTACGTTCCATCTTCGTTGACCGCAAAACAACCGGCCTCTATCATTCTTAATAGCAGTCAGCAAGGAGCGGCGTAGTGCAAGACTTGAAGCGTTCGATTACAGCGTACTCAATCATCATCCTGATGACAGCAACTCTGGGCGCTCCGGCGCCGGCGCAGAGCGGGCGAGGCAGGCCCAAAGTTCCTCAGCCTTCCTCAACCACTTCTCAACCGCTACCGGTAATAAACGTCCCGGCCGCGGCTGCGGTGACTAAGCAGGAACAGTCGGGGACTACGGCTCGCTTCGTATTACGCAACGGGATCACGGTCATCATCAGCGAACACCACTCATCCCCCATAGCGGCTGCTGTAGCCCGTTTCAAGGCAAGCGCACTTGACGAGCCCTGGTCGATGAGCGCGGCTGCCCGACTCGTCCAGCGCTTGATCCTCAAGGGAACGGTGCTTCGCCCGGGGGACCACGCCGTCGCTGATCTGCGCGCGGTCGGCGCGTCAGTCGCGGCCGGCACGTCGTATGACGGCGCGGGTTATTCGGTAGTCGCTCCTTCTGACAAACTGAAAGACGCGCTGGGGATTCAGGCGGATATGCTCCAGAACTCGACGCTCGACGCCGAGTCGGTGCGGCGGGAAATCCAGCTTTTGTCCGAGGAAGGTAAACGCGCTGGGACTTCGCGCGATGGCGGACTCGCGTTCCCTTCTAGCGCATTCTCAACTCGGACCCTCACCTCCGACACCAGCGATCAAGCCCTCTCCCGGCTCGACGAGCCCGCGGCGTATTCGATCGCTCGTCTGTTCAACATCGCATTCAGCGGAGGGCCGTCCGTGAACATGGATGCGTTGCGCTCGGTGACCCGCGAACAGCTTGTCGAATTCTATCGAAGCCACTATCGCCCGGATAACCTGATCATCGCGGTCGCCGGTGATGTGTCGACGTTCAACACGCTCGTCGAGATTCAACAGCTATACGGGGACTTCGGAGCAAGCCCCGCAAAGCCTTCCGAGCCGAAGATAAGAGTACCAGAAGTCGTGAAGCCGAAAGCCCCCGCTGCTCGACCGTCTGCGTCCTCACCCTACATCCAGCAGCAACCCGCCAAACTCGACCCATCGAGCTCAGAGACACCGACGACGGTTAAGCCGTGGGGCACGACCGACCAACCCAAGCTTCGCTACGCTGCGGATCGCGGTGACATCAGTCAGTCCATCGTCAGCGCCGGCTTTCACGTACCGGGGGCCGATTCGAAGGACTGGCCGGCGATCGAGGTGCTCACGGCTCTTGCCGGTCAGGGCCGAGCATCACGGTTCGCCCGTTCTATGGTTGACGGGCAGATGGCTGCAAACCGGATCGAATCGAATTATCTGGCGTATGCAGGCGCGGGGCTGTTCACGGTGCAGATGTGGTCGGCAAAGGACGCGCGTGAAGGGTCCTCGATCGACAAAGCGGAATCAGCGCTGTTCAAAGAGCTGGACCGGCTGCGACGCGAAACACCCGCCGAAGGAGAAATGGCACGAGCAAAAACGCTTCTGGAGAAGCGTTTCGTTGATGAGACCGCGCTTTACCTCGGACGCGCTCACGCTCTTGCGCGCGCCGAAGCCGCTGGAATGGGATTCCGCGAGGTGCTCGATTATCGAACTCGAATCCGCGCCGTAACCGCCGAAGACGTGCAGCGTGTCGCCGCCAGATACTTGACGCTGGCCAACGCGTCGGTTCACGAGTACGAACCTTTCTCTGCCGCGGCGCGCACATTCGATGCCGACACATTTGCTCTGACTGTTACCGCGTGGGCGCCCGGTTTCGCTCAGCCGGTTGAGACCGCCGCAGTGCGAGCGGCAGACGCCGGCTCATCGCTTGCTCCGGTGGCGCAAGGCCCGGACCGATCTCAGGCGATGCTTGAATCCGTTCAGCCGCTGCCGATCAGGGACTACTCAACGCTCAACGGGCCAAAAGCCTTCGTACGCGAGGACCACTCAAGGCAAACAGTGACTGTCGCGATACTGTTTCAAGGGGGCCGCCTCATTGAAGACGCGGCGACCGGCGGCACGACGGAGCTGATGCTTCGTTCTATCCTTTATGGCACGCCGCGCAGGACCTTCCCGCAAGTCACGCAGGAGCTCGAGCAGCTCGGAGCGGACGTCCGCATCGTAGTCGAGCCCGACTTCTTTGGATTCATGTTGAGCGCCCTGTCTCGCAACGCCGAACGCGCGTTAAAGCTGCTGCGCGATATGATCGAAGAGCCGGCGTTTAGAGATGACGACGTCGGGCGGGCGCGGCTCGGGCAGATCGCGTCGATTCGCGACGCGCGAGACTCGAGCTTCGCGCGCTCGCGTGAACTGCTGCTTCAAGCCATCTTTGCCGGGCATCCTTACTCGTTGCCGCCTCACGGCCGTGAAGAAGTCGTCGCGGCGCTGACAAGCGAGAAACTGGTCGAGTGGTATGAGCGCGCGGTACGAAGACAACTTCCGCTCGCGATCATCGTCGGTGACA
Source organism: uncultured Clostridia bacterium (assembly GCA_964548075.1). Taxonomy (GTDB): domain Bacteria; phylum Acidobacteriota; class Blastocatellia; order UBA7656; family UBA7656; genus Onstottus_A. Next base: position 34,268 of record CAZJQQ010000051.1, read on the forward strand.
CGGACGGGTCGGCTCTGGTCTCATCACAGATTGCCGAGGGGTTCAAACGAAGAGACGTTGACGCTGCGATTCAAGTAAGAACACCTCGGCCTGGGATCGCAGCCGAAAAGACCGAGCCGCGACAGAGCGAACAGACGACCATTGCTGTTGGGATCGCGGGACCAAAGGCGGAGAGCGGAGATCTGACAGCAGTTCAGTTGTTCGAATCGGTAATGAATGGAGAAGGCGGGCGTCTGCTTCGAGAGTTGCGCGACAAACAAAGTTTGATCTCGACGGTAGCGCTCAGCGGCGAGGCGATGTTTGTGGCAGGACTGATCGGCGCATCCACCGCAACCTCTCCTGAGAACGAACAGCGTGCGAGGGCGGCGCTGATTGCCGAGTTCGAGCGATTGGCCCGCGGCGGGCTGACTGCGGATGAGATGGCAGGCGCCCGGGCGCTGACGGTGACTTCGCGCATTGCGCTGCTCCAATCTCAGCCGCAGCAGGCGCTGCAGTACGCGCGTGCGATCTTCTATAGACAACAAGCCGCTGAGGTCGATAGCTTCGCCGACCAGGCATCGAAGGTGACACTCGAGGACATCAAGCGAGTCGCTTCGGCTTACTTCAAGGCGGCGGCTGTGTGCGCCGGTGTCGTTCGCGGCGCTCCGCAGCTACCAATAACCTCACCACCGAAACAGAACTGACACAGTTACCTTGAGCCTCCCGATCCGGCCGCGACGCCTTCATCGCCGATGATTATGATCAACGAAGGGCCGTCCCTCACCACACGGTAGCGAGTCATCGCACGAACATCTATCACGATGCGCACGGCACCCGGCCCCGGTTCGCCAACCCTTACACGATCAACGAGGCCGGCACCCACGGGAATCGTCTTGCTGCCCATCGTGCTGCGCACGCCGGCGAGATCGATGACGATGCGAGACGGGCCAACCAGTGTAAAGTCCTTGAATTGAACAGCGCCGTCGGCGTTCACTACTACGCGGAGAGCGCCGTCAACCATTCCGGCGCTGACGGAACGCACAACGCTAGCGGGTGCAAGCGGCCGTTCGATCCTCGCGTTCGTGACTGCCGAGCCGCTCGGTGCAAAGCGGCTCTCGGGCTCAGCGACTGCGCCGACGGGCTCGGGTCTCTTTGGTCGAGACGGACGAACGGGCTCTCCAGGAGCAGGCTCCTCATTGGTGATCTCCCGCGGCGTCGAACCTGCGCGGCATCGCTTCAAGCTTGCGATGTCGGAGGTGGTCGCCCTTTCCGGCAGTATCCACATCTCGACTCTGCGGTTGAGCTGAGGGTCGCTCCGTTCCTGCGGACAGGTATCGCCAAAGTTCCGCACCGTTATTCGAGCGGGATCAACTCGCTTTTCGCTGATGAGATAATCGCGCGTGTTGTACGCGCGAGTCAGGGATATTCCCACACGCTCGGACGAGTCGCGGTGTCCGTCGATCACCAACGCCGCGCGCGGGTCCTGCTCCAGGGCTAGCGGGATCTGATCGAGACACGCCTTGTGCTCGTTGTTTATCCGAGCCGAGTTGAACGGAAAGAAGATCGGTCCGCACGGTTTAATCACCTCTGGCCGTGGCTGAGGCGGCGGGATTGGTTGCACATTTATCGCGGTGGTACAGCTACTACCCGGGCAAGCTTGATCGCAACGCCTTTCATCGGTAGTGACCGTAGCTCGAACGGTAACCGGGCCGGTTATGCCGGCGGTGCTCAGCGTTACTTCAGTTCCGGTCGTGGACGACAACCTTCCACCGGTCGTAGTCCAGGTGCAGGTGGACCTGCCGGCGCCTGCAATGGTTGCGCGAAGTGCGACACGATCGCCTTCGGTGACCGTCGATGTTGATGCGACGATGCTGCATGTGACCGCCGGGCAAGGCGGCTCGGTGATTTCGAATGAAGCCGCGCAATTCGATTCGCCCGTGGTCACGCACCCGGACGGATGATCGATGTTTTCAACGGTCACCATAACCGTTGCACTCACCAAATAGCTCCCACAAGCAAGCCGCGCAGTCGGGATCTCAACGGTCGCACCGTTGCCGTTGACCGCTACAGATCGGCCATTCGGGTCCTTCACTTCCCAGCGATACTGATACGCGATCTTTGCATCAGAATAGCCCGGCGTCGTCGGCTTCGCATTGAGCGTCAGACGGTCGCCTCGAGTGACTACGGTTTGTGACGCCTCAAGTACGCAGCTTGGCACAGGCGGCGGCGGGCAACCGTTGCGAGTGCCAACCGAGAAGAACCCAACAAAACCGTGACGATCCCCCTCACCGAACTCGAACTCTTTTGGCTTGCACTCGATCTTCGGTGGCGGCGGCGTCACGCCGCCGTATGTATGCGGGTCCGAAGGATAAGTCGGCTTGACGACCTTCACGCACTCAAGCACCGACAAAGTACGACGGCTCGCGCCGTTCAGCGCGTAGCGGTATGCGCCGCCAAAGGCGATCGACCCGTCCCGCAAAAAGAAACGCATACCCACGCTCAGATCAAGCGGGTTGATCAGTTCAAGGCTTGCCGTTCCATCGCCCACATAAACTGTGCTGGCGGCTTCTCCGAGAAGCTCGACGTGCTTGTTCAGCGCGTACGATACGCCCGCATTCAGCGGAACTTTGTCGCGAAGGTCGAGCGCCTTCACGCCGCCTTTGCTGATATCGCCGGTGTGAATGTATCCGATATTCTCGTAGAACCTCAGGCGATGGCTGGGCGTCTCCTGACCGAGAATCAGCATCGGTCCGTACTCGTACTCACCGCTCGTGCGTCCTCGCGCCCGAGCCTGATCGTCTCGAGAGATCGGGATCTTGACGTAGCCGCCAATCGCCATGCTGAACCAATGGCGGTCGGGATCGATGACGTTGTACTTCGACCCGACGTAGACATCTCCTGAGCCGTTGGCGGACTCACGAGGCCCTAACACCGGGCGGCCGAGTCCATCGAAGCCCACAAAATCAACCACGCCAAAGAAGGGGAGATCGTTGTAGTAGTTCGCCTTGTTGGTGATGATTGCAGGGCCCAGTCCGGCTACCAGCGGGCCGCCCGCGCCACCGGGCGAGATCGTGCTCACGCCATCGAGTCCCGCCGGAGTGCCGAAGCGCCCGAGCGCTGGAAGTATCCCGGCATCCACTCCGGTGCCGGGAAAAAATGCGGCACTGCCGCCCCCGCCGCCACTCGGCGGTCCGAGTATCTGAACCGGATCACCGAATTGCCGAACGGCATTGTATTGATAGCCGCTCAGCAGGAACGGATTGCTCGATCTGGTCCTTTGCCACGTCACCCAGTCGACCCACAACTCCCACCTGTTTGTGAGTCCCACCGTGAAGTTGAATGGGGCCTGATCGATTCTTAATCCGCCCGGGTCGCGATTGAAACGGTTCCAGAACGCCGCGAAGTTGAACTCGCCTTTGTAGAGCGTGCGTGTGGAAAACGTGTTGAACATTCCGGTGCCGCCCAGCACTGTCGAGGTCCGCTGCCGCTCGGCGATGTTACCGAACTGATTCTCTTGTGCCAGGGCCACCACGCTAATGACGAGGATTGTAAACACCAGCGCGCTTGTTTTCTTTGTCAGCATCTTTACCTTTCGCAAGCATCCGTACGCAACTCGTGGATCGTGCTGGCGGCCGTTCGGCACGCTCGAGCACACGCGCCCGACTGAACCCTTGGTGATTGGATTTATCGAGCGAGTCTAGGAAGCCTTCTCCCTATGTTATTTTTTTGAACGAGCGTACGGATCTTGAAACCGCTTTTCTCACTTCGGCAGCCGCCTTACATTCATTGGCGGCTTTGCAGCCTGAGCGCGCGGCCACAGGAAGCCTTTGTCGGTGAGTCTTAAAGCAGAAGCTTAAACGCCACGTCGCATCGGCAACTTGTATCAACACGAGGTGGCGCATGCGCGACTATACACTAAAGATTTGGAGCGTCAATTCCCCGTGCGGGTAGGCAGGCGGGTGTGAGACCAATGTGAGCCATAAACAAAGCGGGGCGATCCGAAGACCGCCCCGCCGTTGGTCCGAGATGATTCTCGGAGTTTATTGATTCGCCGAACCAGCGAACGTCTCCGGCTGAAGGATCATTCCAACCGGCTCACCGGGCTTCTTTGCTGGAGCGCGTCGTCGAGGCACTCGGCGCACCGGCTTCTTGTCGACCGACGCCGCCGGTTCCTCAGTCGTGATGACCTGAGGCGTAGCGCCGCTGGCGCACTTCTTCAACCCGGCGAGGTCAGCAGCGTCGCCGTCTGCAGGCACGATCCAGAATTCAACGCGACGGTTCAGATTCGGATCACCCGAGTCGTGCGGGCAGGTGTCGCCGAAGTTGCGCACCGTTATGCGAGCCGTGTCGACGCCCTTCTCATTAACCAGATAATCACGCGCGTTGTTGCCTCGGGTCAGCGAGATGCCTACGCGCTCGGATGAGTCGCGGTGGCCATCGACGACGAGCGCCGCGCGCGGATCTTGCTGCATCCTGAGCGCGATCTCATCCAGACACGCCTTGTGCTCGTTGTTGATCCTCGCTGAGTTGAACGGGAAGAAGATCGGGCCACACGGCGATATTGGTGGTGGCTTAACGATATCCGGCAACTTGGTAACTGTTACCGAGGTCGAGCAGCTTCCACCTCCGCACGGCTGATCGCAACGAGTCCGACTGGTGCCGACGCTCAACGACACTGTTACAGTGCCGACCGACATGCCTGTCGTATCGAGCGTAACCTCAGCACCGCTTGTAGAGGAAAGCGTTCCGCCAGTCGTTGACCAGGTGAATGTCGCACCGTCTGCGCCACTCGCAGTCGCGCTGAGAGTTACGCGGTCATTAACCATCACCGACGAAGCAGAAGCCCTGATGTCGCAAGTCACAGTCGGGCACGGCGGCTCGGTGATTTCGAAACTCGCAGTGCACGTGGTTTGACCTGTGGTGACGCAATCGCTCGGGCAATCAACCGCCGGGACCGTAGCGGTCACGGTGGTCGTCACCGAGTATCTGCCGCAGGGAAGCGATCCGGTCGCTACGTCAACCGAAGTTCCTGTGCCGCTCACCGTAACCGGCCGGCCCTGTGCGTCGGTTACCTGCCAGCGGTACTCGTAGCTGACGGTGCTTGACTCGTAACCCGGCGTCGTAGGCGTTGTCGTTAGCGACAGCCGCTCGCCCTTGTTGACCACCGTCGCACTGCTCGCAAGTACACAAGTTGGAGCAGGCGGCAACGGACAGCGCCTTCGCGTTCCAATCGAGAAGTATCCAACAAATCCGTTCCCACCATTCGACTCGAAGTTCTGTGGAGTCGTGCTGAACAGCGGATTGATGATGAAGAACTGAGGCGAGATGACGCGGGACTTGATGAACGTGGTCCCCGACACAAACACCGGCAGCGTTACATCGTCCGCGTTGTTCAGGTTTCTCCGGTAGCTACCGCCAAAAGAGATGGCGCCGTTCATGAAGAAGAACCGAAGCCCCAGGTTCAAATCGGTAGGATTGATGTTCTGTCCTAAAAACGGCAGAAGGTTTGGCGTGCGATGCGTGACGAAGTGTGTGTTCGCTAATTCTGCAACAAACTCGGCATGCGAGTTCACTGCTACCGACATTCCGACGTTCAACAGCAGCTTGTCGGGCAGGTCAAGAGTCTTAACGTTGTTGAGGGTCGGGTCGCTGGTGCGGATGTATCCAACGTTCTCATAAAGCCTGAATCTCTTTCCGCCGCTCTCCTGGCCGAACATCAGGATTGGACCAAACTCATATTCGCCGCTCGTGCGTCCGCGCGCCGCGGCGCCCTGGTCGCTGGAGATCGGGATCTTCAAATACCCGCCGAGCGCCATGCTAAACCAGTGATGGTTCGGATCGATGAGGTTGAATTTGGTGCCGAAGTACACATCCCCCGAGCCGTTAGAGGACTGGCGAGGTCCAAATACTGCGTTGCCAGAGCTATCAAACCCCTGGAAGTCGAGTTCGCCAAAGAACGGCAATTCAGGATAATAGCTCGGGAGGTTGATTGCTATCGCCGGGCCTAGCCCTCTAACCAGCTTGCCACCGGTCCCCGCCGGCGAAAAAGCGCTGGTCGGAAATCCTACTGGCGTCCCGAATCGTCCCAGCGACGGAAGTATTCCTCCAACTCCCGAACCGCTCCCCGGAAAAAACGCCGCCGACTTGTCCGTTCCGCCCGACGCCGGCCCTAACAGGACAAAGGGATCGCCAAAGAACCGCGACGCGCTCAACTGATAACCGCTCAGCAGGAACGGTTGCCGCGAGGTGGTGTTGGTCCAGGTATTCCAATTGATCCACAGCTCCCACCTGTTGGTGATGCCTAGGGTAAAGTTAAACGGAACCTGATTGATGCTCAAATCACCCGGATCGCGCGTATAGTTGTTCCAGAAGAGCGCGAAGTTAAACTCGCCCTTGCACAGGGTGCGAGTTGAAAAGGTGTTGAACAAGCCGGTGCCGCCGAGCACTGTCGGCGCCTTCTGACGCTCGGCAAGGTTACCGTCATGATGCTCCTGCGCAAGGGCGACCCCCGCGAGGACCAAAAGCACCATCACAAGCGTGCTTATCTTTCTAGCCGCTTTCATTGTTTGCCTCCTGAAGTTATCATCCACGGAATGCAGTTCGCTTTCAGGATCGCCTCCAAACTGAGAGAGGTGATTTTGCCTCCCCTTAAGAACCAAAGGGGGCGGGATGCAATACTAAAATGAGCGTCCAACCGGAGCCCTTCCTGCCAGGCTCGGTATGATTACGAAGCTGCTAGCGCAAGTTGCTGGCTCGAACTACGGCCCATTACAGGTATATCTATACTCGCAAACGGCTTTGCGGTCAACATAAAAATTACTTCTTGCCAACAGCCCTCGTGGTGTGCGAACCCCAATTTGTGATCGGAGGCGGCGATATTCCAGGACACCTCTTGAAGAGAACCGTCGAAACGGTATTCCAACAGGCCTCGCTACGCGTAGATCCCGCGCAACCTCGTGTCGTAAGCCACTCGATCAATAGCAAGCATGTAGGCTGCCAGGCGAGTGTTGACGCTATACTTGTTCGCAAACCCGACCACGTCATGGAAGCTGCTGACCATTATCTCGTGCAAACGCGTATTGACCGTCTCTTCGTTCCAGAAAAACCCCATTCGGTCCTGTACCCACTCGAAGTAGCTTACGGTGACCCCACCCGCATTGGCCAGAATGTCTGGGATTACGAAGATGCTCTTAGCAGAAACGATTTCGTCGGCGTCTGCGGTCGTCGGACCGTTTGCGCCCTCGGCCAGGATTCTGCACCTGATTCGGTCGGCGTTATGGGTGGTGATCTGGTTTTCGGTGGCTGCCGGCATCAGGATCTCGCATTCCAGCTCGAGCAGGTCGGCCGTACTGATATGCTCGGCCTCGCTGTATCCCTCGACGGTCTTGTTCTCTCTCAGGTATCCGAGCACCCCTGGAATGTCGAGCCCCTTTGGGTTGAAAAGCGATCCGGTGATGTCGGCAAGGCCAATGATCTTGTAGCCCTCCTCGTGCATCAACTGCGCGGCCGTCCCGCCTACGTTCCCGGCGCCTTGAATAACGACTCTGGTGTCCTCGATATTGAAACCGAACTTCTTGCACGCTTCGTTGCAGACGAATAACAACCCGCGACCGGTTGCTTCCCTCCTGCCGCGCGAGCCGCCGATTTCGATTGGCTTGCCCGTTACCGCGGCCGTAACCAGGTGCCGCGCGTGCATCGAGTAAGTGTCCATCATCCAGGCCATTGTTTGCTCATTGGTGTTCATATCCGGAGCAGGCACGTCTTTCTCAGGGCCGATGAAATCCAACAACTCCGCTGTGTATCGCCTTGTCAAGCGCTCGAGTTCGGTTGTACTCATGTCGCGCGGGTCGCAGATGATTCCGCCCTTCGCTCCACCGAATGGGATATTCACCACCGCGCACTTCCATGTCATCCAGGCCGCCAGCGCACGCACTTCATCCAAAGATACGTCCGGCGAGTACCGCACGCCGCCCTTCGCGGGACCACGCGCGAAGTTATGTTGCACGCGGTAGGCAGTAAACACCTGGTAGTTTCCATCGTCCATCATCACCGGGATGTATATCGTGATTTCCCGATTCGGCCATCGCAGTATCTTATAAATGTTCGGGTCCAGGTTGAGTCTGGCAGCGGCTTCGTCGAATCGCTGCATCATCGACTCAAATGGATTCTCTTCCTTGATTTCTTTGGCGTCATCAACAAAAGCACTCGGCATTGACTTCCTCCGGTCACGGATGTTAAGTGCAGAAGGGGAGCTTAGTCGACTCGAAGCAAATTCTAGAACGACTGCATGTCGTTTGCTCGCTCGTTGAGCCGCGATTATACCCAACGTTCAAAGGCCAGGCAACGAGCGATTACGTAGACCTCGTGCCGTGTTGAGCAAGAGAGACAAACAATCTCGCACCGTCATAGACGAAGCGATAAACCAGATCGCCTCCGACAAAACTTCCGGCGCTGCGGAGATTCTGCGTCGGGCCGGAGCGGTATTCACGCTACTCAACGACGGGGCATCAGAACACGATGCAGGCAACCCTGAGTTGGCGCAACACGCTGTGATCGAAACGTGCACCGCGCTGGCATTTGCCCAGCCCGATATGACCCCTCTTCTCAGGTTGGCAGGCGCAGCGATCTCGGCTGCTCGAATCGCAACCGACGCTCGGGATTCTTTGAAGTCCGCGGAAGACGCAGCCTTGAACTTCATCGCGAACGCTGAACGTGCGGCTCACGATGCGGCGGTGCACGCAGCCGCTCTGATTCGCAAGGGCGCAGCCGTGTTGACAAATTCGCGAAGCTCTACTGTGCTCGCTGCTCTCGTCGAAGCTAAGCGCGCCGGACGAGACTTTTCCGTCGTCGCGACCGAGAGCCGCCCGATGCTCGAAGGCCGAGCTTTGGCCGAGGCGGTTGCCAGTCAAGGCATTCCTGTTACCTTGATAGCCGATGCGGCTGCTTCTCTCGCCATGGACGAGGTCGATCTTGTTATGGTTGGAGCCGACAAGATTACGCCCGTAAATCTGGTTAATAAGATCGGCACTCGAATGATCGCTCTCGCAGCACGCGAGCGAGGTCTGCCCTTGTACGCCCTCTGCGATTCATCAAAGTTCATTCGCGACGATTACTTCGGCGCGGCGATTCATCACCTCGGGAGCCCGGACGAATTGTGGCCCGACGCACCTCGCGGAGTGGTAGTGGTCAACCGCTATTTTGAACCGACGCCTCTTGCCTGGTTCTCAGGCATCGTCACCGAAGACGGCGCGCTTTCGATCGAAGAGGCTGCACGCCGCGCCGAAGAAGCTTCAATCGATAGGGCGTTGGTAAGGGCTTTGGGAATATTGCGAGAAGGGATCAAATGACCGCCAGGATCATTCGCTCGGGAGAGAATCGGCGGCCATCCGCCGAATTACTGTAGAAGAGCAGTCCTTCGTCGTTGCCGACTACAGAAGCGTCGATCCAGATCATGTGAAGCGTCCCACGGCTGTCGACTACCATCGCGGGACTGTGCGCTCGGCCCTTGTTGTTGTTGGCGGTTGAAACCTGTTCGGGCTCTTCGAAGCTCACCCCCGCGTTGCCAGACTTGGCAAGGAACACCTGTCTGTTCTTGATATCCTCCTCGCCAAACAAATCGCCGTTTTGGAAGGCTACGTAGACCGTGTTCTGAAACGCGACCACCACCGGCTTGTGAATGTCGCCATTGCCATTGGGGAAGTGGCTCACGTTGACGGGATCAGAGAAAGACGTGCCGCCGTCAGTCGAGCGGGCGTAAAGTGCCTCCGCCCGGCCCGCGCTCTCGTCCACCCAAACGATGCTGATACGGCCGGCCCTGTCCGTCGCGATGGCGGCCTCGGTCGCGCTCCCGGTCCCCGTCGAAACTTGCTTAGGCTCGGAGAAGGTCACTCCTCCATCGGTCGAACGCGAAAACATGATAACGCTCGTCCCGGGCGCCGAGTCCTGCCAGGCTACGTTGATCGCGTCGCTGGAGTCGATTGCGATTTCCGGATCGAACGCAGGGCCCAAAGACCTGGAGACATCAACCGGTTCGTTGAAGGAGAGGCCCAGATCAGTTGACCGTATGAAGACGATTCTGGCTGCTCCGTCCTTAGTGTCACCCCAAACGATATTGACCGTTTCGCTTGAGTCAAGCGCCACCCGCGGCGAAAACGCTCCTCCGTTATGCAGCGTGATGTTGAGCGGAGCCCTGAACTTCGTCTTCTTCTTCGTGCTGATCAGATAGGCCTGCGTCGTACCGTTCGAGTTATCGTGGTAGGTAACATACAACCGCACCTTGCCGTTTCTGTTCACCGCCAGCGAAGGGCCGAACGCTTCGCCGGGAGATTTCGTCAGGTTGCGGGTCTGCGGCATATTGTCCCAGGTGATGCCGAAGTCACTCGACATCGTGAAAAATATCTGGCTGTGCGGTCTGTGTTCGCTTGCCGGAGCGGTTGCAACCGACATCATCAAGTAGAGATTGTCATTGGCATCGACATCGATCGCGGAAAAGCGTTGCGCTCCGAAGAAAAGGCCCTGGGCACGGGCTCTCTCGAACACCGGCGTTGACCCGGCAAGGACAAGCATTAACACCGCAGTCAACAAGAACACTGAAACGCTTCTTCTATTCATAACTAGTCGCCGGGGAGAGAAGACTGATCGAAGCTCACAAACCAACAGGGAACGATGTTACAGGAGCGGCAGTCGGTTTTTCAACCATTTCCGCCGAGCCACGCCAAGCCGAAGCCACAAACAAAAATCGGACGCGACGAAAAATCGATTTCGCATTTCTCCCGTACTATCGATCGCAATGTGTGTCCTTCGCGTTCATCCGCCGCGAAGTTTGACATCGCAACCAGGCGAACATCATACTCGGAACTCGCTTCTGATCTCCTGAAACAGGATGACCGATGACCGCGAAGATTCTTGATGGCGCGAGCGTGGCGCAGACGATAAGAAACGAAGTCGCCGGCGAGGTGGCTGAGTATTCAAAGCGCGGGCTTCGACCGGGACTGGCGGCCGTGCTGGTAGGCAGCGATTCGGCATCGCAAATCTACGTATCGGGCAAGGTGAGGACCTGTGAGCAACTCGGCTTGTACTCTGAGAAGATCGAACTGCCGGAAACTGCGACGACCGAAGAACTAGTCGCGCTGGTTGGCGATCTGAACTCGCGCGACGAGATAGACGGCATCCTCGTACAGTTGCCGTTGCCAAGGCAAGTCGACGCCGCGCTGGTGCTCAATTCGGTTGACCCAGCCAAGGACGTCGACGGCTTTCATCCGGTGAACATCGGGCGGCTCACCTTGAACGAACCGGGGCTGAGACCGTGCACGCCTGCGGGCATCATCGAGTTGCTCGATCACCACGAGATTCAGATGAAGGGCGCTCGAGCCGTTGTTATGGGCCGGAGCAGGATCGTTGGTTTACCGGTCGCTTTGCTGCTCTTGCATCGGCACGCGACGGTGACGATCTGTCATTCGCGCACGAAAGACTTGCCGGCGGTCGCGCGCGAGGCAGACATCCTGATTGCCGCGATTGGAAGAACGGGAATGGTCGACAGCGGCTACATCAAACCGGGTGCAGCCGTTGTGGACGTGGGCATGAACAGGATCACAACCCGCGAAGACCTCAACCGCTTCTTCGGAGACGATCCGAAACGCCGCGCTGCCTTCGACAAGAACGGCCACACGCTGATCGGTGATGTGAATCCGCGCGAAGCCGTTGAGGTCGCCGGTTACCTCACGCCAGTTCCGGGCGGCGTCGGCCCGCTGACTATCGCGATGCTGATGAAGAACACCCTGACCGCGATGAAGATGCGGCGTGGTTCTTAGGATTGGTGAAATGGGACTTTACGGCTGCAATGCGTATCTGATGAACCGGAGTTGATCAGGGCTCGAATGGTTTTGGTGTTGCACGCTCGAACGATTCGTGCTAAAAATAAACCTGCGATGGCCGACGATATTACAACACGCCCGATGCTTGAAGTGCTGCTGGAGGGACAGCGACAACTTGGCTCGCAGATGGCCGAGCTGCTTGCGGCCATAGCTGCGGTTTCAGACAAGCAAGACGCGCTCGCCGCCAATCAAGACACGCTCGCCGCCAATCAACTTGAGCTCGCCACCAAGCAAGACTCGCTAGCCGTCAACCAGGATACTCTTGGAGTCCGCGTCGCTGAACTAACCCGCCAGATCGAGGACGGTTTCGATGACACCAACCGCAAGATAGAGATCTTCAACGACCGTCTGCTCAGTTTTGAAAGTTGGTTGAAGAGGGTGGACCGGCGACTGCACGACGACACGCGCTGATCTGGAAAGCCTGCGCGATGCTCAGGCCGTTGATTAATCCCCGAGACAGCCAAAGATGCAACGTGGTCCGTGAGTCGCGCTTTCGGGCTACCTGATATAAAACATCCCCGACTCGCCAAACACCGAGGCGTTTGAAGAATCGCTAACGCGCACGATCACCGTCTCCGACTTGGGCTTCTTTGCTTTCACTTGAAGCGTCCCCGTAGCCGCATCCATGTCGTCCGCCAACAAGTCCCACGTAGCGCTGCCGTCGCGCGAGATGCTCACGTCGACTCTGCTCACGCCTCCGGTGGCGCTCCAGGTGATGTTGTACCTTTGCCCCTTGGTCCACTGTTCGCCAGCAGCGGGGGTGTTCACTGTCACCGCTGCCGAGGACGGGGGAGGCGGCGGCGAAGTGTTTGGAAGCGCGAAAGCGTAGACGTTGTGGTCGAGCGATCCCACGAACACGCTCGCTCCTGAGATGGACACACCGCCCAACATCGGATTTCGCGGCGCATTCCATAATTGAGAACCGGTGGAAGCGTCAAACGCGTGAAGCGCTCCGTCCGCGCCCCCGACGAACACCACCCCTCCGGCTACCGCCGTGGCGCCCAGAACGGGATTCGGTAGCTCGGTCTCCCACACTATTCTCCCGTCTCGTTGATCGAGCGCCACAACTTTGCCGGTGGTGCGTTGGACGGTCGCGCCAAAAAAGATCTTGCCGAAAGCCGCGGCGGGAGATGCGATGCTGCCGCCTACCGAATTGCCGTCGGTTACCCCCGTATCCCAGATCAAGGCCCCGGTCGCGCGATTAAGTCCATAACAGTGCCCGTCCTTTGAGGGGACCGCCACTGCCGGTTGACCACTTATGTCGAAGAGGACGGGCGACGCGCCAAAGTCGAGATTGTTCAAGTCCCCGGCCGGGAGCCGTTTGAACCGCCATAAGAGCGCCCCTGTGTCCGCATTGAGCGCAACAATCGCTGACGAATGGAGGTCGGTCCCTGTGCAGTAGTTGCCCGTTCCTACGTAGATCATCCGTCGTCCCACGTCCACAGCGGCCGACGACCAAACCGCTCCACCCAGGCTCCCTTCAGGCGCGGTGCCAAAGCTCCAGAGGACGTGGCCGTCGCTTGCGTCCACGCACACCAGCCTGCCGGTGACGCATGGGTTGACGCAGTGGCTTGCCAGGCCTACGTATATCTTTCCATCGAACACCAGGGGTGACGCCCAGATATGAAACGCCTGCGCGGGGTCCGCAAGCTGGCTCCGCCAGATCAATTGACCGGTAGCTGCATTCAACGCGGTAAGCTGCGCCTGTCCGTTGCCGAAGAACAACCGGCCACCCGACAGCGCTGCGGTGCTGTCGATACCGTAGGTCGTAGCGCAGCGATCCACTCGTAGAGTGCCGGCGTTGTAACTCCAAACCACACCGCCGTCGCGCTCGCGAAGGGCGTACATATTCCCGTCCCACGAGCCGATGTAAACAACTCCATCGGCGACGATCGGCGTGCCCGTCACCCAGTCACCGGTGCCGAAGCTCCAAGCCTGCGCAAGCGTCTGCGCGTTCGCCGTGTTGATCTGTGACTCGGCGGAGTAGCCTGAATGCGCCGAGTCGTGCTGATACGTCCTCCAATCGGCAGATGCGCTGACCGCGAGCGCTCCTATCACTGCGTTGTCGATTCTTCCGCCAACCGTCAGAAACGACGCGTCCGCGAATAGCGGATAAGTAGGCGATTTCAAACTCGACTGAAAGAGCCCGCCGTTCTTGTAGTATCGGACAACCCCCGCTTGCACCGCGACGCGAAACACATCACCCGTCCGGTAAGGAATCTCTCCCGTGTAGAAGTTGTTCTCGCGGACTTCCGCAACTCCAATTTCCGTGAGCTTGATGGCGAAGTCTATGTCCAAGTAACTGGTGCCAGGGGCTGCGTGTGTCAGCCCGCAAAACAGTATCTTGTTTGAGTCGCCGGCGGTGAATTCGAAATAGGCATCACCCGATGTGACAGTCTGCGCCGACCTCGCTCCCGCATCCGCCGAATCGGAACGGCCGGCGGTCTTCTGCAGACTGTTGCCGGCGATCGCACAGTTGGTGACGTTGGTCCAGATGACGCTCTGCGGCGGTGCGACCTGTCCGGCCGAGGAAGGGGTCAGCGCCGGTGAAATGAGGATTGCGATTAGAAGATAGCTGGCTAGTTTTATCGCCATCGGGATAAACGTTTCTAAGTCCTAATCCGCCCGGTCACCTTGAAAGTGAGGGTCAGACTCTCGTGTGTCAGGGCGCGCAATAGGGAAGGCCGGCAGCCCGACACTAAGAGTATATTCCGAATGCGGTTGGAGTTCCGACTGGCCTGGGAGCGCAGGCATCCCTGCCTGCTCGGCGTTGCGCGAGAAAAAGCAGGCAGGGATGCCTGCGCTCCCAGGCTGAAACAACGCCTCTACTATTGCGCACCATCGTATAATCGCACGTAGCCCCCTTGACAGGTGAGCTGATGAGCCAAGGTCGGGTTGACAACGAAACGGAAGCTGCCACGCCGGTGAAGACGACGCGAGCGCACATGCCGCGCTGGCTGCGGCTCGCGAGCTACGCAGCCCTTGCTGCCGCAGGCTCGCTCGCGATCGCACTCGGCGCTGCAAGCTACCCGCTCTCCGGACTGCTCATACGTCCCAGACTCAAGCGGCTCTCTCAACTAAAGAGCCCTCACCTCAGACACCTGATTCGCCGCAGCCGAATCCCATTCGAAGACGTCACCATTCCCTCGTTCGACGGCACGCGTTTGTTCGGCTGGTGGATGAGCGCCGGCCGGAGAGCGCCTACAATAGTCATCCTCCACGGCGTGAAGAAGAATCGCACGGATGTACTGCGAGCCGCGCTGGTGCTGAGGCGCGCGGGCTTCAACGTGCTTTTGTTCGATGGCCGCGGACACGGCGACAGCGAGGGCCGCTATGTGACGTATGGATTCTACGAACACCGCGACGTCGAGTCGGCGATCGATTGGCTGGTTAAACAGAAGAAGATCAACCGCAACCTCGTGGGCCTGGCCGGGGAATCCATGGGCGCGGCGATCGCGCTTCAAGTTGCGGCGCACAACCCGTGGATACGCGCGGTCTGGGCGGACAGCCCATTCGCATCGCTGCGCCGCATCACCGAAGAATTCGTCAAGAGAACCACCGGTTTGCCCGGTGCATTACTGAATCCTGTGTTGTGGACGACGATTCAGATGGCCAACTACCGCGGCAAGTTCGATGTTCATTCGGTCGATCCGTTGGCGCTTGCGGCTCAGATAAAGTGTCCTGTGTA
This sequence comes from uncultured Clostridia bacterium, assembly GCA_964548075.1. GTDB lineage: Bacteria > Acidobacteriota > Blastocatellia > UBA7656 > UBA7656 > Onstottus_A. The sequence continues at coordinate 49,808 of CAZJQQ010000051.1, forward strand.
TCTGGTCCACGGCACGGCTGACCAGATAATAGCCACAGCCCACTCCGAGAGCATCCACGCGGCTCTGGGCGGCGAGAAGGACATTTGGTTCGTCGAGGGCGCCCGCCATGCTCGCTCGATTCGTTACGTGAAGCGCGAATACAGCGAACGTCTGACTCGTTTTTTCAGGCAGAGGCTTGAGGCGTAAGAATTTCGAATTGCGGATTGCGAATTTCGAATGACCGACCCAAAAATCCGAAATTCGAGATTCGCAATCCGCAATCCGAAATTCGCAATTTCCGCCCCCGTCTGGGCCGTCAAGATCATTGACAGCAAAGCTTTTATGCAGTATCTTTTCGCCGAACCGATGGCGTTCAAGCAGGACACTTCAAAAAGAGTTCTGAACCAGACTGGGAGGCTGGGCTTACAGTCTGGACGAGTGGCTAAGCCCAGGTTTCGAGTCTGCTCTCACAGAGTCGGGGCAGAGTCGCACCAATCCCCCTTTTGAGTTCTCACAGGTGTGAGTCCCCTTATACTGGTTTGAAGCGCTTCCCGCGCCGTGTGATAGACGGCTCCCCGTCACGCTGGGTTCGGGTGCGCCTGTCGTAACAGCTTAATCGCTACGTGAGTGGCTTCCCTTTTGGGCTTAAGATTCGAAGGCGTAGCCTCCCCTTAGGGAATTGCGAATCTCGAATTGCGAATTTCGAATTGCCTTCACACATTCGCAATCCGCTATCCGATGATTCGCAATTCGAAATTCGCAATTCCGATGTTCGCAATACGCAATGCCGTTGATAAGTCGATAGTCGCAGTCCTGCTGACGGCCGTCGTGTTCACCACGCTTGCGCTTGGAACCGTCGAAGCCTGGTCGGTTGCCATCTTTGAACTGCTGGTCGTCGTGCTGGTGTTGCTCTGGGCGGCGAAGGCGATCCTTGAAAGGCGTCTCGAGATTAGAATCCCACCGGCGGCTCTGCCTCTCGGCGGGTTGGCGCTGGTAGGACTCGCGCAGAGCATCGCCCTCACCGGGGGCTCAGGCCAAACAAACAGCCTGTCGATGGACGTTGAAGCGACTCGCGGCGCCGCCGCGATGATCTTTTTTTTGTTCGTGGCATTCTTGATCGCCACGAATTTCTTCGACACGCCCGGACGGCTGCGCACGCTGACAACCTTTCTGATCATCTTCGGGTTGGCGCTTGCGGTGTTCGCGCTGGTTCAACATTTCACCTGGGAAGGAAAGATGTTTTGGGTGCGCCCCACGCCCGCGGCAGGCGAGGGTCTGGGCGGCCCCTTCGTGAATCGAAACCACTTCGCCGGTTACATGGAGATGTTGATCCCGATACCGGTTGCGTTGGCATTGTCCCGCGCGACGCGCGGTGAAGCGCGTCTGTTTTATGTATTCGCGGCGCTCATCATGAGCATTGCTGAAGTCGCATCGCTGTCGCGCGGCGGTATGGTGAGCCTGGCGGCAGGCCTGCTCTTCCTGGCCGCAATCAGCGTCTGGCGAAAACGCGCCTCGCATCTCGAGAGAGACTCGGCGTTCAGCCTTCGTCCCGCGTTCTTGATCATTGCGATGCTGGGGGCGATCGCCGCCGGCGTTATCTGGATCGGCGCGGATTTTGACGTCCTCAGACGCCTCGCCAACGACCCCTTAACCACCAGCGTGACGACCGACCGCCGAGGCGTTTGGGGAGACACGCTGACAATGTTTGCCGCTCATCCGATACTGGGCACCGGGCTCGGGGCGTTTGAAACCGTATATCCGATCTATGGCAGAGGGGACGGCTCGTTCGTGATTCAGTTCGCCCACAATGATTACCTACAAGTCCTGTCGGACGGCGGCCTGGTTGGTGGAGTGCTTGCCCTCTGGTTTATCATTGTAGTGTTTCGTTCTTTTGCAGGTGGCGTGAAATCGCGCGACCCTTTGGTTTCGGCGTTCGCGCTGGGCGCGGGAGCGGGAATCTTCGCGATTCTGGTTCACAGCATGTTTGACTTTAATCTTCAAATCCCTTCCAATGCATTGTTGTTCCTGGTTCTGTGCGCGGTCGTCTCCGGCATCGGCGCGACAAGCAAGACGCGCGATGAAAACGGCGCACAGATTGAACCAACGAGCAGTCGGCTAATACCTTCTGACAGGAAACACAAGCATCAGGAAGCGGCCCCCGGAGTCGAGTTTAGGAGGCTTGCGTGATGGCCGATGATAGAGTCGAGCTTGAACGGGTACCATCTTCTGAGGAGGCGCCGCTCCTGCGGCCCGGCTACCCTCGAGCTCCCAGTTACCCCGATGCAATCCCCTATGGTTACGGTTACGGTAACAACGAGGATGACGAAGACAGCATCAACCTCCGCGAGATCTGGCGCATTATCCGCAAGCGCAAATGGCTGATCGTCTGCATCACCGTGATAGTCACCACGCTGGTCACCATCGAAGCATATCGCGGCAAGTCTACCTACAAGGCGTCGGCCTTTATCGAAATCGGCAAGGACAGCCCAACCGTCCGCTCGGCTGCAAGCGGCATGGTCATCCAGACCGACGATGATCTGTACTATCCGCAGCTCAGCATCAATACCAATCTCTTCCGTCTCACCAGCGAGCCGCTCCTGGAAGACGTGGTCGCCGATTTGAAGCTCGATCAGAACCCCAAATTCACCGAGCCCACCCGTCGATCCTTCTGGGAAGCCGTCCAAGCCGTGCTCCATCGGGCTACTTTCAAAACGCACGAACCTGAACCTCCCACCACGGTCGGAGGCCTGATTTCAGGACCGCAAGGCAAGCTCGCCCGTTCGCAAGAGGAACACGAAAGGCTTGGGCCCTTCGTGTCGATGGTCGCCGGGGGCCTGGTCGCCGAACAGGTCAAAGAGACCCGAACACTCAAGGTGACTTTCACTCACACCGACCCAATCATCTGCGCCGCCGTGGCCAACGCCGTCGCGCAGGATTTCATCGACCAGAACTTCGAGAACAAGACCGAACGGTTCACAAGCGCGTCCAAGTGGCTCGACGTCACCACCCGCGAACTCAAGGCCAAGGTCGAACACGCTGAGCAAGACCTCACCGACTACACCAAGAGCCACAACATCTTCGCGACCGGTGCTTCTAATGAGACCCTGACAACCGACAAGCTCACTCGCCTCCACGATCAAACCACCCGGGCGGAAACCGACCGCATGCTCAGGCAGTCGGTGCACGATATGGTGAAAGCCGGCCGCATGTCCGAATTGCCCGCCGTGTTTGCGGATCCTAAGATCAACAAGCTTCAGACCGACCTCGACGAGGAGCGCGGGGAGCTTGAAAAGCTCGAACTGAAGTACGGTCCGGAATACCCGTCAATCGTCGAGCTGAAGGTCAAGATCAAAAACACCGAAGCGCAGCTTAGCGCGAGCCGCAAAGCGCTCGAGGACAAGCTCAAGGGCGAGTACGAACTCGCCGAGCGGGACGAACAGTCTCTCAAAGTGGCTCTCAACAGGGCGAAGGGTGAAGCGGTAACGCAGAATCAGGACGCGATTCAGTACAACATCCTCAAATCTGAAGTCGATACCGCCAAGTCGATGTACACCGACTTTCTGCAGAAGACCAGCCAGGCGAAAGTCGAGGTCGCGCAGCAACACAACAACATGCGGGTGATTCAGCCGGCCCGCGCGCCCGGCGCTCCAGTTGGTCCGGGGCGATTCAGGACGATATTGATCGGGTTGTTTCTGAGCCTGATCGGCGGAGTAGGGCTCGCCTACTTCCTCGAATACCTGGACAACACGATCAAGACCGTCGAAGACGTTGGCCGGTACGCTCAGCTTCCCGCGCTTGGGGTAATCCCGGCGATGGCGGCGGCGGCGGCAACGCGAAAACTGAAGGGGATGGCGCGAGGAAACATGATCGTTGGCCGACAGTCGAAGAAGGAATCTCGCGACTTCCCGGCCGGCTCCGATAGCCTGACCGTCTTTGACAACCGCTCCTCCGCGGCCGAAGCCTACCGCGTGGTCCGGACATCGATGTTGCTCTCGGCAGCCGGCAATCCGCCCAAGACCATTCTGGTCACAAGCGGACAGGCCGGTGAAGGCAAGACAACGACCGTTGTGAACACGGCAATCTCGCTGGCCCAGCTTGGGGCGTCTGTGTTGATAATAGACTGCGATCTTCGCAGACCGACCACTCATAAGATCTTCGGCGTTGATGGAACCAACGGGTTGTCGACGTACCTTTCTCAGAACACCGAGATCGAGGGTCTGATACAGAAGCTTCAGATACCAAATCTGTCGCTGCTCCCGTGCGGACCCATTCCGCCAAATCCGGCGGAGCTGATCAGCTCGGCGCGGATGAAGAATCTGCTCAAGCTCCTGTCTGAGCGCTACGATCACATCCTGATCGACTCGCCGCCGTTGATAAACGTCACCGACCCGGTGATTCTGTCGAGCATGGTGGACGGTGTGATCATGGTGGTGCACGGCGGCAAGAGCCCGAGGACGGTTGTACAGCGCGCGCGGCAGGAGTTGTTAGGCGTAGGAGCGAAGATCTTCGGGGTGGTGCTGAACAACGTGGATCTGAATCGCGAAGGCTACGACAATTATTATTACAACTACAACCGGTACTATCATCACGACAACCGGGGAGCGGAGAACGGGAACGGGAAGGGGTGAGGGGGAAGGGCAAGGACGAAGAGCCATTTTCCATTTTCCATTTTCCATTTTCCATTTTCCATTTTCCATTTTCCATTTTCTATTTTCTATCACTACTGTCCGGTTAGATCTCCCATAGATTCAACTGGTTAGTAGCATCGGAT
>CAZJQQ010000052.1:0-54135 GCA_964548075.1 uncultured Clostridia bacterium
ACTGGGAGGCTAGCGCCATTGCCTGAAAACCCACCAACAATTTTGACGCGCACCCGACGCAATGCGCGTACTTTACACCATAGTTCTCAAGTAGTAGAATCGCACCCGCCGGTGAGATAATCCGTGTTACAGGCTGCGATCTTACAGACTGCCATCACTTTTGCCGTCCCTTTGATTTGATTTCGGATTTTGGTCGGCGGAGATTCTCTGTGTCACTTACGAACTTGAGTCTGCCAACGACTATGGACTCTTCATCGAGTGACCTTGTTGCAGGGTTCTTCAGTCCCGTTCTCGCAGAATCCTCGCGTTACGACCGGGGCGTGGGTTTCTTCAGTTCGGGATGGCTGAGAATTGCCGCTGAGGGGTTAATGAGATACGCCCCAGTCTTGCGAGCAGCGGTAATCCGCGGGAGTTCATCCAGAGGCGCGGACGTATTCTGCGGAAAAGCCTGGCAAAGAATTCTCAGTCATTTACGATCTGGTAGCCGTTCCCTCCAGCGAAGGAGGCGACGGCATTCTCATCCGAGGGGGATCGTCGTCCGCTAGGGGTACCGACCGAGGCAGACATCGATTCTGGGCTTCACTTGAAAAGCGGCTTTGTCCATCATCAATAAAGGCACTCGCGTATGAAGACACTCGCGGACTACATCGGTGCCTTTTCAAGGTTGCACACTGATCGCAGTCCCGCTCGATGGTCGGAGGCGACGAGATATCAGGCCCCACATAAGCCTTTGCTTTTGCTGTCGGTCATTGACCTGTTCGCTGAAGGCACGATCAAATCCAACCTAATCGAGCTCACGCCCGAGCTAGGGCAACTCTTTACACTCTATTGGTCGAAAGTGATGCCTCCAGATCGGCGCGGGAATATTGCTCTGCCGCTCTTCTTTCTCCGAAGCGATGGGTTTTGGACCCTCATTCCACGAACCGGAAAGGAAGCCCTGTTAGCAGCTACGCGACATATCCGATCCGTTAACCAACTTCGCGAGATCGTGCTCGGAGCTGAGCTCGACAATGAACTCAGCGTACTCTTAGGAGTGGAGGAATCACGAAACCTGCTTAGGACGGTTCTTATCGAGAAATACTTCGCACCAGAGTTACACGCCGTGTTGATCGAGCAAGGACTCGTCAACATCGAAGCCTTTCAGTACAGTCAGAGACTACTCGAGGAGGCGCGTAAGGAAGGACGGGTTAGAGAAGTTGCTGGACAAGATGAATACCGTCCTGCAGCGCGTGATCAAGGCTTCCGTCGAGCAGTCGTTACGGCCTACAACCATCGCTGCGCCTTTTGCGGTGTGCGAGTCTTGACGGCTGACGGTCACACTGCGGTCGACGCTGCGCACATTGTTCCCTGGAGTCTTACGCGCGATGATCGTCCCCAAAACGGAATGGCCCTCTGCCAGCTCTGTCACTGGACGTTTGATGAAGGGCTAATCACAGTTTCACAAAAGTATATTGTTATTATCTCGCGTCAGCTGAGCACCAACAACAACATACCAGGTCACCTTCCAACCCTAGCCGGTCGCATTATCATCGGTCCAGACGAACAGATACTCTGGCCAGATCTGATGTCCCTCAGCCGACATCACGCGGACTTCTTTCGAAAGCCCTAAGCTGCTTCACTTGATAGAAGGTGGGACGGTAAGAGCGTGCGATGCGAACTTGGCCATCCTCCATCAAGTCCGGTCACCTTCTAAGTCGGGCGCGAAGAGCAGAGACCTTCCTAGCGAGTCGGGCAAGGGGGGTGTCTAAAGCCAGGTGGGATTGGTTGCCGCTCACCTTTCGCGGCGCTCCTCAGCGACGATCTCTTCTTCACTACGCCATTCTTGAGCCAAAATCCGCTCAAGACTCTTTTGAATGCCGGAGCGTCTGGCGTGCCCGTTAGCGCTTCGCTCGGCCTCAAGCAACTTGGCCACGAGATCAACAGGGGCACCGTACTCGTCGCAAATGCCGGCCAGGATTCCCTTCTGGTCGCTATTGAACTGGCCATTGTCATCTGCGGGCCACTCCAAGTCATAGCCATTGACTTCGCGAAAGATTTGCGGGACCGAGTCGTCCCAGTCTTGACGCTCAGTTCGCCACAGGCGGCGGATTTCGTGAAGTTCCTCTTCATCGATCAGTGTTGCATTAGAGTCGGGACCGTTCTTTCGAACCGATTGCTGCGCACGCATGACTTTCTCCAGCATTTGCTTGCTGGCCTCGAGCTTGTAGGTCCTCGCTGCGGGGGTGCCGTCTTTTTTGAGGATAACTCGCCCGTCGCGGCCCTTTATGTCTCTGAACTCGCGCTTTCGTGCCGGGTCAATCGTTGTTGCCAACCAATCGCGGAATTCAAGCAGAGGTTCGAGCCACTCTTCGCCTTTGTCCACTAGTGCTTCCATTGACGAGTCGCGAGTCGCGACCGTGCATACCCAACACCCGAACCGACTGTTGCCACAGGTGGGAGTGGTATCGTCAATAACAAGTGGACATTCGCCGGCGCTGGCATTGCGGTAAAGCGTTACCAGATCCCGGTTGTTTCCTCCCCACGGCGATTTCGTTTGTAATAAATACGTCCATACATCGTTGGTCGAGAAGTCGGCGATTGGTGCGTATACGTGAGCGCCTGTTAAGGATGAGTGGCGGCGGAGCAGATGGCCCTTCACTTGATAGGTATTCATTAACTGCATGCGCGTGGAACTCTCGGACTTGCGCACGCCAAGCACCATTATCACCTCTCCGTATCGAGCAACTTTTTCTTGAATGAACCTGTCAGCGGGGTCGATCTTAAGGCGCTCAGTACACCATCGAAAACGTGTGGTCGGAGCTGGGTAACCGCGACCGATCAGGTTAACCCAGAAACTATTGTTGAGCGTCGGCATAACCTTTTCACTTCTGAACGGCATCCCCGTGCGTTCAGCGGTCTCGCCGATGCGTCTTAATGTATTGTCGATATAGTCAACGATGACCGGCGTTTCGACTTTCGTATCGGAAGCGATTACGAAAACCGGCTTCTGCCGGTCTTCTTTCGGAAGCTTCTCCAGTGCCTTCCATACTAATTGCACGACGGCAGTCGAGTCTTTTCCTCCACTGTAACCTATAACCCACGGCTGTGGATAACGCTGGTAGACATCGCGGATTTCGTCGTAAATTTCCCGGATCTTGCGATGCTCAAAGATGGAATGCTCGTTTGGGAGTCCGCTACGCATCGGCCACCTCGTTGGTTCTCACTTGTTTACTGCTGCGAGCAACGTTCGCTCGGACCTACCGTGTTATCGATAAGTCACGAAGTATACCCAGGGCAAGCACCGAGTCAAGCAAGCACGCGCTGTCCCAAAATCTTGTAGTTAGACCGCTCTGAGTGTACAACATATTTTGCTAGTGATTCTCTCACGCGTTTACCTCGCAGTCAAAAGCACAGCTTCGCTCAGGCGCGAGCTGAAGAGTTTCTAAATCGATCGACAAATCCGATGCCCGGCAAGGCGCAGCCCACGCGCACTGAGGCAGTCTTCCCATCCCTTTCGTGTGCCGATTGAATGTGTCTCTTCATATAGGCCTTAGACGCTCTTCGTGTTGGGACAGCCTGGCGAACTTTGCTCGAAGAGGGTGTTCGGGTGCTAGAAACGTCTCTTTGCGATGGAGAATTGGCGGGTTGTCCGAATCAGTGTATTCCCGGTATTTGACTCGGAAGGTTTGCAGGTCAACAAGAAGGGAGGCCGGCAGGGCAGGATGTGGGTCCTTCTCGAACTGAGGATAAGAAAGGTAACGAAACGCGCGGGGCATCGAGATGTAGTTTGACGATGTTAGCGCCTTCCACTGAACCAATCAGTGCTCGGGCGCAGCCCTCGTAGACTCGCAGCAGCGGGGCTACGTCCGAGATCGCACCAATATGAATGTACAAGGACATGGGCAAGAGCTTGCCCACGCGTGATGTTTTCGCAGCTCGTTCGACCTCATCATCATTGCCGGCGGAAAAGAGTAGCGCGTCGGCCAAGTCGCGCGCTCGGTTGTACGTAGAGAAGAAAGCTTTCACATCCAGTTGAAGCTCTCGTGGAAGGTGAGAGAAGCGAGGCCGACCGCCAAACCTTGCAAGTGCCAGATAGACTAGCAGATCTTGCGCTCGCTCTTCGCGAATCGCCTCCCATTGGTCAGCGCCGCTGACCCGGCGAAGAAGAGCAAAAGCTCGCTTCAGACTCCCAAACTTATCTCGAATCATTGAAGCGACCTCTAGCTCCGACTCCTCAGGAAGCCGACCGCGCGCGGTGATGAACTGAATCAATGGTTCGAGTAGCGCCTTGTGCTCTTCAAAGATAACTTCGCTTCGACGGAGCCGCGGCGCGAGAATAGGGCGTCTGTAACGAGCCGCAGCGAAGGATTGTTGTGCTTCCGGGTCCCGGAATACGTAGAACACGCCGGGTGCTGCCGCCACGCTTGAGCCACCAACAACCTGGTCTATCCAGTCTCTTAGATCACGCTGCTCATAGTATTTCTGGAAGGTTTGTCGCCGCGTCAAGTATCCGTCTTCGAACGCGGCTTGTCGTTCTCCAGTGGATTCGTGGCTGAGCCGCGCGGAAACTATTAGGACTTTTTCTGTCAGTGACCAAGCCTCGCGGAGCGCTGCTACTCTCTCCTCTAGGTTCTCGATCACGTTGATTACATAGCCGAGGTTAACAACGTCAGCTCGGACGCGTTCAGATCCCGGGCGATAGACCGGGTCCCATCCGTTACAATGTATACCGAGGGCTGCCAGACGGCGCATATCATCGCCGTGCCCGCAGCCGTAATCGAAGACCGAGACTGCGGGGTGTATTAGTCCGTCATCGCGGGCGATGCGAATTGGGCGAGACAGGTCGGTTCGCTTAATGGCGGTACGGTGTCTAGCAACAGAAAGCGCGGTCACGGCTGCCAGCATACCTTCGACTAGTTAAGAGCGCCAATCGTACAGGATGACCCAGCTCGATCTATACTGAATCAAGTAAGACTTCGGGGTGCTTCTCGGCAATGGCCAGCAACTTCAAGGCAGCATCGCTAGGAGTTCGGCGCCCAGCCTCCCAAGCTTGAATAGTCGAGGGACTGACGTTCAGAGCTCGGGCTAGCATTCCTTGTGAAAAGTTGAGCCGCTCTCGAAGCTTCACTATATCTTTCTTATCTCGTGGCCGCGGTTCAGCAGGCGCCTGGCGCACGCTTATCCGTCCGCCAATGAGTTTCGATCCTCGGACCATCGCAAGCGCCTGGCTGGCTGATTCAAGTAGTTCGGAAGACTCTTTATCCGTCATCATGCGTTCGCGTTTGGTCACGCGCTTGCGCCCCGCCGCAGTCTTCTTGCTTGCTTGCCCGCTCATTTGATCGCTCCCTTTATCTGGCTGAAGGCCACTACACCAAGTTCATTCTCAGACACTTCTCGGTATGTTCTCAAGGACTTCTGTGTATTCTCACGGACTTCTGTAAATCACATCCTTCCTTTCCTTCTTTTGCTTGCTCCCCTTTCTCGGACTTTCCTGCGGTATCCGGTGTGTCAACTCGCGCAAACTACGGCGCGAGTCCTCCACTGCGTTCCGGCCCTGCTTGCGACAAACGGGGACCCCGCCGCCTGGTCTTTGTCCTCTAAGGGGAACAACAGTTAAGAAAGTCAGTCAACAACCGCACGCTTACAGGCCCAAGCAGTTCTATACTTGCTATGTCGGGTTTGACATAGTACAATCCGTTGGTGTCGCCCACGCATAAGCCACTCGCGATACTCCATGGCGCCATTAAGACGCCACCGATGAGTCAAAGCGCACGTATCGAGGCTGGCTATTTGCTGAGGCTGCTACAACGCGGCGACTCCGTAGGGATGCCGCATTCCAGGGCGATGCCGGCGATCGGAGCTCGCTGTCACGAGCTGAGAATCATTGACGCGAATAATATCTGGCGGATCATCTACCGTATCGACAGCGACGCCATTGTGATCGCGGATGTATTTGAGAAGAAAACGCAAAAGACGCCGAAGCGGGTTATTGATGCTTGCAAACGCCGGCTTAGAGATTACGACGCTGATTAAGACTTTGGAAAGGGGAGAAAGAAGATGAGGCCATCGAAGCGAAAAAGACTGGAAGCAAAGGGCTGGCGACTGACCTCGGCTGAAGAGTTCCTCGGCTTGACCAGAGAGGAAGTCGCACTTGTTGAAATGAAGCTCGCACTCGCTGACGCTGTTAAAGCGCAGCGCGAGAAATCTCATCTTTCGCAGGTCGAACTCGCGGCCCGGATGAAGTCAAGCCAGTCTCGGGTTGCTAAGATCGAGGCGGGTGATCCGTCGGTGTCTCTCGATTTGTTGGTGCGGGCGGTACTATCCGCCGGGGCGACGAAGCAGGAGGTCGCCAGGGCGCTCGCAGCAACTGCAAGGTAAGTGATAATCGGTGGTTAACGCCATTCTGAGTGAACGTGCAGTTTTGAAGCGCGTTAATATTCCTGAAATCAATCAGTTCCAAGATCTTGAGGAAGGTGAGGTTCTGGAGACGGTGCGGTAATATCTCTCAGTTGAGACCCAAACGCATTGCTGGCGGTGCGGAACCGTGCGAGCCACTCCCAGTCTCCGAGAGAACTCAATCACGCTCGGGCATAGAGCAGCTTTCCCTCCGTTGCGGCCGGGTATTCGATGGTTCCCACTACGTCCTTCCGCCAGGCAAATTCCTCCGGCGTCGTGACGATAACATCCTTGGGTACACGCACGTCGTGTAGTGCCGTACGCAGCTCTAGCTGCATCTTTCGTTTCGATCCGGCGACCGGCATTACGATCAAAAGGTCTACGTCGCTGTCAGGGCGCGCGGTTCCCTTCGCGTGTGATCCGAATAGAATGATCTTTTCTGTGCCGGTAATTAACCAAACAATCCGACTCTTTTCGGAATCGAAGCCTTGACGGATATGGTAGAATTGCCATAATAACGGTGTGTCGCGCACTCAGCCCAAACGCGTGATCTGGATGGGATCGTCCAGGAAGGATGTTAAGCATTTTCCGGAAGACGTGAAGGATGAAATCGGGCATGCGCTTTGGCTAGCGCAGTGTGGTGAGAAGCATATTACAGCGAAGCCGCTCAAAGGCTTTGGCAGCGCAACCGTATTGGAGATTGTCGACGACTTCGACACCGATACCTACCGTGCCGTTTACACGGTCCGGTTTGAGCGAGTCGTTTTCGTTCTCCATTGCTTCCAGAAAAAGGCGAAACGCGGCAGCGGAACACCGAGAGCCGATATGCACCTCATTAGAAATCGCTTGAAAGATGCCGAGGAGCTGTACCGAAAGTTACGGCAAAGAGGGGAAGTATAGTCATGAAAGAAAAGATTGACGGAATAGAATTCGAACGGAGCAGCGGGAATGTATTTGCTGATCTAGGCCTTCCCAGGCCCGAAGACCGCTTGATCAAATCGAATCTTACCGCCCTTATCACGAAGGAGATCAGTCAGCGCAATCTGACACAGTCCGAAGTAGGCGAGCTAGTAGGTCTCGATCAAGCAGATGTGTCACGCCTCTTGCGTGGGCGAGTCAATCGCTTTTCAGTCGAGCGGCTGTTTGAGATCCTTAATCGCCTAGGCTACACCGTTGAGTTGCGGATAACACACGAAGATCGTGCGCGACACGTCGCAAATACGTTTGTCAATGTCAGCCAGTAACATCGGACATCGGATGTATTGATCAAAACTTTTGCTTGACAAGAAAACGGTCTGTGGTAATATCGCGCACGTCTTCCTGGTTGTAGTATCTCTAACAGCTCAGGGCCGAAGCATTCCGCACCCGATTCTTAAACGATGCGGACTCGGTTCTCTGAGTTCATCGTTAGGCTACTATTGACGCAGATCCAAGTAGTTCAATCCTGGGTTACCAATAACTCTACCGCTGCTCGAGAAGGGGTCGTTTTCACTTCTAGAGTCTAAGCGCCTTCCTGGATTATTTGTCTAACATTCGAGTCGCTCGGGTTACCGGTGTCGCTGCAGGTCTGCGATAGCGCAGCAGACGAAGCACCGGATTCCCGCCGTCTTGCTTGCCGTATCAACTCTGCCATTTTCGGCAGGAGAGGAGAGGACTGTCTCATGAATCAGCGAGAGATCTCTTACCGGGTTAGATTGCTGTCCCGTGTTGTTTGTCTTCTGGCGAGCCTGGCCTTTGTCGGACTCGCGCTGGGTGACGGGCAGCGCCCTTTGCCCCCGGCGCCGACCGGGCCGTTCAGTCCCTCTAACGCGAGAACCATCGACGGTAAACTCATCCCTGAGTCCGACTTCTTCCCTGCGCCGCGTTGCGCTTCGTGCCATCAAGACACCCACGCCGGGTGGTCGATGTCCCTGCACCGCAACGCCGCGCGGGAGCCCTTCTATCGCGAAAGCGCCGACATTCTCCTCCGCACGCGAGGCATCGAGTTCACCCGTCACTGCGAGTCCTGTCATACGCCGGTCGCGCTGTTTTCCGGCGCGCTCAGCAAGGACTCGGGAAAAACCGAGGCGCCATTCACAAAGTTAGACGACGAAGGCGTGACCTGCTCGGTCTGTCATTCGATAGTCGAGGCGCGAGTAGACGGAACGGGAAGCTTCACCATTCGCAGGCCGGCTTTGCTGGCCAAGGAGGACGGCTCGCCGGTCTTCGGCAACTTCAGCGACAAACAGATCCTCGCCGATGTCCCCGGGCACAAACGCGCGGTCATGAGGCCGCTGCTTAGGACGCCAGAGTTTTGCTCGACTTGTCACAAGGTCATCGCGCCGCCGGAACTGAACGGCTACAAAAACATCAAGGGCTTCTCGGCATACGACGAGTGGCAGCAATCGGGCGCCTCGCTGGAATCGGTGTTGCCCTTCTACCGGCGCGATGCTCGCGCGGATTGCCGCGCTTGCCACATGCCGAAGATCGACAGTCACAACGACCGCGCCGCGAAGAATGGATTGATCGCTTCTCACCGCTGGCCGGGCGCCAACACCGCGGCTCCGCTGTTCTATGGTCAGACCGAACAGGCCGACCTGATCAAGACGTTTCTGGAGTCGAACGTCCTGGCGGTAGACATCTTTGCTCTGCGGCGCGAAGCGACCGGGGAATTCATAGCGCCGCTCGACGCCGGCGGCGAGAACCGAATCGCACTCAGACCCGGCGAAGAAATAATTGCCGAAGTGGTCGCGTCCAATCGCAATGCGGCGCACTCGTTCCCGCCGGAGGTGCGCGACCTCTACGAAGCATGGGTCGAGCTGGAAGCGGTCGACGACTCGGGCAAGACGATCTTTCACAGCGGCTACATCAAACCGGACGGCATGCTCGATGAGACTGCGCACGTGTACAAGGCGATCCTGCTTGATGATTCGGCTCGAGTCATCACCCGGCATCAGATCTGGACCACCAACATCAAGGCTTACGACAACACTATTCTGCCGGGACGTTCGGATGTCGCACGTTTCCGATTCCGCGTCCCCGACAACGCCGGCGAGCGAACGGTTGGAATCAAGCTGCGCGCGCGAATCAACTATCGCCGCTTCAATCAGGAGTACACGGATTACGTGCTTATGATGCGCAACTCCAAGCTCGATGTGCCGGTTGTTGAGATGGCCGAAGCGGAAGTTGTGATCGTCGGGCAGTCCACGGTGGCCAGAGGTCAGAGATCAGAAGTCAGAGGTCAGAAGGAAACACTGAACCCGGAACCACGAAACCTAAGCCGCGCGCCTCTGGCCCGGCGCTGGAACGACTACGGCATCGGCCTGCTCGAGCAAGCCCAGTACGGTCCCGCGAGCGCAGCGTTCCGCCGCGCAAGTGAGCTCGATCCGTCCGACCCGAACCTTCTGGTGAACGGGGCAATCGCAGAGCTGCGAACTGAACGCTACGGGCCCGAGCGCGAGCAACTGCGGAAGGCCGCGGCGTTGCTCGATCGCGCGCTGAGGCTCAAACCAATGCTCGCTCGCGCGCGTTACTGGCGCGCGGTTGTCATGCGAGGCGACGGCAAACTGGCTGAAGCAGCCGAAACGCTCTCGGCGCTTGCAAAGGAGTATCCAAGGGATCGCGAAGTCCAGCGGCAACTCGGACAGACGCTTTACTCGCTCGGCAGACTCGATGAAGCGCGCAGCGCCCTTGAAGCAGTCGTTGAGATCGAACCGCAGGATGCAGGCGCTTATCAATTACTCGCGCCGATCTACGCCAGCCAGGGTCGCAAGTCGCAGGCTGATCTCGCCCGGGCCTTGTATCTGCAATGGCGAGACGATCCGCTGGCCAACCCAATTGCCGCAAGGTTCTTCGCGGCGCACCCGGAGTGGGCCGAGGAGCGCGTCACGTCTCATACGCACGGGCTGGACTCGGCCCGTCGTGCGACGCTGACGGGAGCGCTCACGAATCCGGTCAAGTAACCGCCATCAAAAAGGGTCGCCGAACCGACTGAGAGGCATAACAACGTGAGAAAGAGAATCATCGGCGCAATCACCGCACTAGCGCTGGTCGTGGTTATGACGCCGCCGGGCGCTCGTGCCCAGCAGGGAGGAACGACCCGCTTCGTCTACGACGACAACGGGCGTCTGACCGCCGTGATTTCCCCGAGTGGTGAGGCGGCGGTCTATGACTACGACGCAGCCGGCAA
The DNA here is from genome assembly GCA_964548075.1 of uncultured Clostridia bacterium. Lineage (GTDB taxonomy): Bacteria > Acidobacteriota > Blastocatellia > UBA7656 > UBA7656 > Onstottus_A. Next base: position 10,544 of record CAZJQQ010000052.1, read on the forward strand.
CTTCACAGCTATCCGAAGAATTAGCGCCGACGCGCTGACGCTGCTCGCGTTCTTTCCTCACGAAGGCGGAGCGGGTGACGAGATCACGTTTGTCGGCACTGGATTCAACGCCGGGGTCACTTCGGTGTCGTTCAACGGGACCTCGGCGCAAATCGCAAACGTGACTCCTTCCGCTGTCGTTGCCGTAGTCCCGGACACTGCCACGACCGGTCCGGTCACAATCGTCACGCCGCGCGGGACGCTGGTGACGCCGGTTCCGTTCGCTATCGTCAGCCGCGTTCGAGTCTTGCCCTTCACGGCGGTACTGCTCCCCGGCAATACAATCGCCTTCACTGCAATCGTCGGAGGCGGCGGAGACCAGAGCGTCGTCTGGGCGGTGAACGGAATCATCGGAGGGAACAATACCGTTGGCGCCATTTCGGCCGCCGGCCTTTATGCCGCGCCGAATCTGCCCGGCAACGCCAGCCTGTCGGTAGTTGTGCGAGCCACAAGCGTCGCCCAGCCGTCGCTGTTTGGTGAGTCGCAAGTGAAGGTGCTCAACCCGAATGCCCTGGGCGCGATACTCGCAGCCACGGTGTCCGTGCGCAAGGGCGATCCGCGAGGACTGGCAGCCACCCGCGCGCCACTGGTTTCCGTTAGACGAGGCGCGGTAATCAGCGGGCCGAGCACCAGTTTGTCTCCGCCGGTTTCCGTTAACTTTGGCGCAGCAGGGTCGCGCGTGGCCACCGTTTTCACTCCGTTTGTTTCAGCCACTACCGGACCCGCGATATCGAGTATCTCACCGGCAAGCATTGCACGGGGCGCGGCCGTCACGATGACCGTGAACGGAGCCAACCTGAGTGGCGCAACGAATGTGAGATTTATTAATTCCGGCGGCGCGATTGACACCGCCATCACCGCGACGACTCTGACAGTGAACGCGGAAGGGACTCAACTCACCGCGACGGTGGCCGTCGCATCGGGCGCCGCAACTGGCACGCGAGTGGTTGTCGTAACTGCCGTTGCGGGCACGACGCCGGCTGTGGCCGCCGGGCCCAACACGATCACGATTCAGTAAGCAGGAGAGACGGCGCCAATCGCGGCCTGACCTCCAACGCTCGAAGAAAAAGGAGAACCAAAGCGATGTTGTTAAGATTATCACTCAAACGTCTGCAGGTCTCGGTGCTGGGCCTCGTGGTGAGCTTTGCGTCGAGCATGGCTTGGATGCCAACCGCTCGTGCCCAACTCAACACATTCAGCAGTGGGTCGACTGGCGCCGATGGCGCTTTCGCCCCGGCCACTAGCCAGACGATCCAGGTTCCAGAAAGCGGAGTGTTCAACTTCACAACCGTCAATATTCCAAACGGCGTGACCATCACCTACACCCGCAATTCGAAGAACTCTCCGGTGACGATTCTGGCCACTGGCGACGTCACCATAGTGGGAACGATCAACGTTGCTGGCGGCAGCGGGCTGACTAACGGAGGCGGGGGCCGAGGCGGTCCGGGAGGCCATGACGGAGGCGCGGCCGGATTCGGCTTTGACACCTTTGTCGGCGCCACCGGAGATGGTCCGGGTGGAGGAGGCGGCGGCAGCAGCACCAACGGAACCAACCTCGGCGGGGGCGGGGGCGGCGGCTATGCGCTGGCGGGCAACACCGGCGGGGCGCAGAACGCCAACTCTATCGGAGGCGCCGGCGGAGCGAAGTACGGATCAAGCACGATACTCCCGCTGATTGGCGGATCAGGCGGCGGCGGCGGTGGCGCGGTCTCAGGAAACCGCGGAGGTGCTGGCGGCGGCGGCGGCGGCGCGATCGTGATCGCGAGTTCAACCAGCATCAACTTCACCGGCACTATTAGCGCGGCCGGTGGGACAGGGGTGTTTGTTGGCGCCGCAGGAGCGGCCGGCGGCGGCGGGTCCGGCGGAGCGATCCGGCTGATCGCCAACACGATCACCGGAGCGGGCAGTCTCAATGTGAGCGGCGGGAGCCCGGGCGGCGCGAGCACCCTTCCAGGTGGCGGAAGCGGAGCGCCGGGATTCGTGCGCATAGAGGCATTCAACTTCAGCGGCTTCAACCCCAACGTCACCACCAACTCTGCGACCTTCGCACTTCCTAACCCGGTCACCGTGCCAAACGCGCCAAGCCTCAGAATCGTCTCCCTAGCCGGCGTTGCTGCCCCTACGACCCCGCTCGGCTCGCTGGCTGGCGTGCCCGACATCGTGGTTCCCTCGACGACAACCAATCCGGTGCCGGTTGCCATCGAGGCAACGAACATTCCGGTGGGAACCGTCGTGCAAGTGACCTTGATACCTCTCAACGGCGCGCGGACCAGCGGCCAGACGGGACCGCTGTCGGGCACTCAAGCTGCTTCGACGGCGAGTGCGAGTTTGTCCCTGCCGTCCGGGATGTGCGTGCTGACCGCCTCCGCCGTCGTCGACCTGTCTCAACAAGCGATAGTCATTGACGGGGAACGAGTCAATCGAATCGAGATCGCGGCAACCTACGGCGGACCATCACAGGTGACTTACGTAACTCAGTCAGGCCGGCGCATTGCGGGCAAGGCGCAATAACGAGAACCCCCTGCATCTCGCGATTCGGGGACGAGAGATTGAGGGCCCGGAGAAGTTTCGAATGGAGGTTGCGATGTTGAGGCGAATCGGAGTCAGAGCAGGTCGGATCGCCGGCAAACGAGCTACGCGGCTGATGCGATCGGCGGTCAGGAAATCTCGCGCGCTGATGGCAGCGTCCGTTGCCTTGATCGTGTTGTCGCAAGCGGCCGTTGCTCCGCTGACAAGCGCGACAACAAGCTTGAAGCCGGGCAAGGATGCCGCCCGCCGTGCGCGCCCTCGTCCCGGCCGTCCGGCTTCGATAAACCGCAATCAAGATGTGTCGCCCCAGGCCGAAGCAGTCGAAGCTGCGGTGGTTCGACATGCGCCGATCATCAACGCGCTTGTGCAAGGCTCACTCCGCCAGCTCACCGGCGAAAACGTGTCGTTGAATGGCACTGGCGCGATCACTGTTGCCCTGCTCGTGCCCGGCACGCCTGTCGTCACTCTCAATGGCAATCCAACATTCGGAGGAACAGTTGTAGGCCTGGGAAGCGCGCAACCGTCGGGCTATCACGTCACGCTTAACGGCAGCGCTTCACTCGGCAAGCTGGTCACGCGGACCGACGCGATCGCGATGCCGCCGGTTGCGGCTCCTCCGGCGTCAACTGGCACGCGGGACGTCAGCCTGAATCAACCAAACGACAGCCCAGGCGACTTCGCCACCGTCCGAGACCTGACCGTCAACGGAAACCACGGTCCGGTCGCTGTTCCTCCAGGCACGTACCGGACGTTCACAGCGAACAGCGGCAACACGTTTGTGTTTGGCATAGCCGGTTCCTCTCAGCCCGCTGTGTATAGCCTCAGCAGACTTACCCTCAACAGCAACAGCAAGCTTCAAGTCGTTGGCCCTGTGGCGCTGACCATCGCGCTTGATTTGACGCTCAACAACTCAGTGGTAGTCACTACCAACCCGCTCTGGCTCTCAGTCAGTATTGCGTCGGGCGGCCTCACGCTAAACAGCGCGAGCCGGTTTTACGGCATCGTCCGCGCGCCCTCCGGAATTGTCACTCTCAACGCGAATAGCCTGCTCCACGGTTCCGTCTTTTCTGATCGCCTGACGCTCAACAGCAACAGCGTCCTTGAAGGCGAACCGGGGGTGCTCGACTCGCTTACTCCAAATCGAGCGGCCGCCGGCCAAAGTGTGAGTGTGACACTGCGAGGCATCAATACCCACTGGGTTGGCGGGCAGACTCGCGCATCGTTTGGCGGGGAGATCTCGGTTGGCGGCGCCGCCGAGGGAGACCTCGGCCCGATCAACGTCATCGATTCCACAACCGCGACCGCGCAGGTCAGCGCTTCATCAACTGCGGCCTTGGCTCCGAGGACCGTCCAGATTCAGACCCCCATAGTGGGACAGACCCAGGTTCAACAGGAGAACCTGCCGAACGGTTTCACCGTGGTCGCCGCCACGCCGCCCGGCTCACCTGCTTCGACGGTGGCGACGCTGGCTGGGGGAGCCGGGCTTCCGGGCTTCGCCGACGGACCGGCATCAGCGGCGCGGTTCCGCGACCCCGCAGGCATTGCCGCCGGCCCCGATGATTCAATATATGTCGCCGACGCGGGCAATAACCGAATTCGCCGCGTCGCTCCCGACGGCACGGTGACCACCGTCGCCGGCGACGGCACAGCCGGTTTTGTAGATGGGCCAGCCGCTTCGGCCCGCTTCGACAACCCGCAGGGCGTAGCCGTCGATTCATCGGGAATGATCTACGTCGCCGACACCGGCAACAATCGCATAAGACGAATCGCAGTAGATGGAACGGTAGCGACACTGGCCGGCAGCACTTCCGGATTCCAGGACGGCGCGGGCTCGCAAGCGCGATTCAACGCCCCGCGCGGCGTCGCGCTCGACAATCAAGGCAACGCCTATGTAGCCGATACCGGCAACTCATCCGTGCGCGCGGTGACTCCCGCCGGTAACGTCTCGACTGTCGCGGGTGACGGAACGATCGGTTCTTCCGATTCACCCGCGCGCTTCGACGGACTGGTCGGCGTCACTGTGGACGGGTCCACGCTGTTCGTGTATGTCGCGGACACCGGCAGTCATCGCATTCGCAGGCTGGCTCCGTCCGGAGCGACGATCACGATAGCCGGGGCCGATAGAGGCTTCGCCGACGGATCGGGTACACAAGCGAGATTCGCCGAGCCTTCGGGCATAGCCGTTGACGGCGCCGGCAAACTAATCGTCGCCGACGCTACAAACTCGCTCGTGCGCTTTGTCGATCCTGGGAGCGCAGGCGTCTCGCCTGTTGTTTCAACGCTAGCCGGGACAGGAGACCGAGGACTGACAAACGGGACCGGCAGCGTCGCGCGGTTCTTCACTCCGCGAGGGATCGCTGTAGCTCAATCGAGCGCAATCATTGTCGCCGACACCGGTAACCAGGTCCTGCGGCGAGTCTTGCTGCCACCCTCCATCGCTTCTTTCACGCCCACGCGAGGTAACGCCGGCAGCAGCGTGACAATCGCAGGCGAAAGATTCGACGGCCGTGCTCCGTCTCGCAACACCGTTCGCTTCACTCGCACAGGCGGTGGATTTACTGATGCCGTCGTCACATTCGCAAGCCGCACCCAACTAATCGTCACAGTTCCTGCCGATGCAGCTACGGGCCCGATCACGGTTCAGACCGAAGGCGGCTCCGCGACCAGTGGGGCAAACTTTGAAGTCATCGCGAATACGCCGATCATCTCCGACTTCAATCCTAAGAACGGCACGGTCGGCACGGAAGTCACGCTGACTGGCGCTGCTCTCAAAGCGGACACCGGCCCAACCGTCGTTACCTTCGCCGGGGGCAATAACTCTCGTCTCCCCGCGCTGGTCACATTCGTTACGCCGACCTCGGTCCGCGCGCTTGTGCCCAACGGCGCAGTCAGCGGAGTGATCGACTTGACTAACAACTTCGGCCACGCGGTCACCGCTACCGCATTCACAGTCGATCCGGGCCAGAATGATTATCGACTCACCATCGCGCCCTCATCGACAACCGCGGTTCAAGCCAGCACCGCGACGTTCGTAGTCTTTTTGACCAGCCCCTCGAGTACCTTCAGTCAGCTCGTCAGCCTCACGGCGACGGGTCTGCCTCCCGGGGCAACCGCGGAGTTCAGTCCTCAACAGATCACAGCCGGCGCGCTGTCGACTCTGAGCGTGAAGCTATCGGGGACGAACCCCGGACCGGGCAGCTACTCATTCACGATTCGAGGCAGCGGGCTGGTGGACGGCTCGGAGCTTGTTCGGACCGCAACTGCAACGTTGAGCGTGATGGCCGCGGGACTGACAACGCTATCGGGGCGCGTGCTCTCGACCGAAAGCGAGCCGATCATGGGCGCGACCGTTTCGCTCGACGGCAAGACTGCGACGACCGATGCCGCCGGCGCGTTCTTGCTCGCTGGAGTAACAGCCGGAGTAGACCGTCCGCTTATGGTTGATGGCCGCACGGCTTCGGCGCCCAATCGTACTTATCCGCTGATCATCGAGCCGGCGACGATCGTAGCGGGTCAGTCGAACACGGTTCCTTACACGTTCTACTTACCTCCGATAGACACACAGTTCGAAGTAGATGTCGTGCCTGGACAGACTACGCTTGCGACGAATCCAAGAGTGCCGGGTTTGCAGATGACGATCCCCGCTGACGCACACTTGAGGAACCGAGACGGCTCGCCGGTGGCGCGAGTCTCGATCACGCCGCTTGCGATAGACCGGACTCCCGCGCCGTTGCCTTCGAATGTCGGGACAAACCTTGTGTACACCAGCCAGCCCGGCGGCGCCATATCAGACGTGCCGATGCCGGTGGTGTATCCGAACCTCGCCGGAGCCGATCCGGGCACTCGGATCGAGTTGTACGCATTCAATCACGACACGGTGCAGTGGTACGTGTACGGGTTTGGCAGAGTGAGCACGGACGGCCGAAGGATCGAACCGGAGATCGATCCAGCAACCGGCCGGTCTTATGGCTTGCCGGACTTTTCGTGGCATTTCCCCAATGTGCCTCCCGCCGATAACCCCGGCGAAGATGATCCGTGTAGTGACAGCATCACCGGCGATCCAGTCGACCTATCAACGGGAATGAAGATCGAGCCGGCGATAGATATTGCATTCGGCGGCGCGCGAGGCGGACTCATGCTCGCCCGCGTCTATACGAGTGACCTGGCGCTGCTGCGAGTAAACGGCAGATTCGGCCTTGGCACACGTGATAGCTATGACATTCGCCTGACCGGTACGTTTTCGACAAACGGAGCTGGCAGGCTGGTCACGCCCGAAGAGGGTACCGGGAGACTGTATAGCTACGTGCGCACCGACTCGGATGGCGCTCTCGTATTCGCCACCAGCACTCTCGCGCGAAGACTTGGGGACGTTCTGCGCAAATTCTCCGGCGGGACGTTTGAATATCGGAGCAGCGACGGTTCGGTGATGCGCTTTGATTCTGTTGGCAAGCTGTCCGCCACGGTCGATCCAAACGGTAACGCTTCGACCTTTGCCTACACCGGCTCCAATCTCACTAGAGTCACCGATTCGGTTGGTCGCTCGATCACACTTGATTACGATGGGTCGAACAGGATTATCCGCGCGGCTGACCCACTTGGGCGCGTCTGGAAATATTCTTACGACTCGGGCGGTCGGCTCAATAAGGTCCTCGACCCTGATCCAGATCCGTCGAACAGAGGCGTCGTCTACGGATACGACGGGACTGGAAAGCTTGCTTCAATCACCGACAAACGAGGGATCGTCGTAAAGCGAATAGTCTATGACGGAAACTCTCGCGTGATCCGGCAAGAATTTGCCGCCGGCGGTTTCGACGAGTACCAGTACAGGCTCTCGGGAGCGACGATTACCAGCGTGACGATTACCGATTCGCTCGGCCGCACTGTGAGCCATCGGTTCAACGCTCGCGGTCAGGTTCTAGAAACGCGTGATCCGCTGGGCCAGGTGTCGCGCATAGAACGAGACTTGACTACCGGACTTCCGACATCGACTGTCGGGCCGTGCGGATGTCCGGAGGTAACCAGGCAGTATGACGAACGCGGCAACGTTACTGCAGTGACCGACCGGCTCGGGCAGACCACGCGCTTCGAGTACGAAGCTGCGTTCAACAGGATCATCAGGGCGACCGACAGGTTGAATCGTGTGACCCGATTCGACTACGACTCGCGCGGCAACTTGACGGCGATAACCGACCCACTCAACCAGGTCACATCGGTTTCCTATGATGGGCTTGGGCAGCCGACTGCGATCACCAACCCGATGGGTCACACTTCGCGATTTGAGTATGACGCTTACGGCAGTGTCTCGGCTTCGATCGACCCGTTGGGGCATCGATCAGTCATCGAACAAGACATCCTCGGAAGGCCGGCGGCTTTTGTCGACGCCCTTGGCCGGCGCGGGAGCCAGACCTTTGATGAACTGGATCGCGTTTTTCAAACGACCGACTCGGCGGGCACTACCAGCAGGTTTACTTATGATCCGAACGGCAACCTGCTCACCGCCGAGAATGGACTTGGCGAGCGAATCACGACGGCGTACGACGCAAAGAACCGCCCGGTTACTATCACCGATCACATTGGTCGTTTCTCCAGGTTCGAGTACGACACTGAGGACGAGCTGACCGCTAGCATCTCGACTTCCGGGAGGACCGCGCGATACGCCTATGACGTTCGGGGCGAGCTTTTGAGAGTCACTGACCCGCTCGGCGGTCAAGTGCGCTACACCTATGACAACCGGGGGAACCTTTCTGCGCTGGTCGATGAGCGAGGAAACACCACCACCTATTCGTACGACGAACTCTACCGGGCGCTTGCCAGGCGCGATCCGCTTGGCCGCAGTTCGAGCGTGAAATACGACGCGGTGGGCAACGTCATCGAAAGCACGGACCGTCTCGGTCGCCGGGTCATTATCACGTATGACGTCCTGGATAGAGTCAGGCGCACGACCTTTGCGGACGCTGCCGTGGACTATGCATACGACGCCGCTTCAAGACTGACGCGCATTGATGACTCACAGTCGGGAGGCATCTTGTGGAGCTATGACGATGCGAACCGGCTGCTCTCGGAAACGACGGGCGCAGACCTACTCCAATATGCCTACAACACCGCTAACCAGATTACTTCGATGACTGCAATTGATCGGCCGGCGGTTAGCTATTCATACGATCCAGCCGGCCGGCTGCGGACTATCACTCAAGGCGCAGAGACGTTCACTTACACCTACGATCTGCTCTCCAGAGTAAGCAGCCTGCAAAGGCCTAACGGTGTCGCCAGTTCGTTCAGCTATGACGCAGTGGGCAGATTGAGCCGGCTGCTGCATTCATCCGCCCAGGGGCAAATCGAAGACCACATCTACGGCTACAACGCGGACGACGAGATTTCCTCGATCTCATCCTTGTCGTCTTCGCACCTCCTCCCCGCGGAGAAGAGCATCGCTGCGGCTGATGCTGCTAATCGTGTCACCCAGACCGCTGTCACGACCTTCGCTTTTGACGACGAAGGTCAGACTACCTCGAAGACCGATGCTCAAGGCGGAAGCAGTTATCAATGGGACGCGCGCGGCCGGTTGATCCGCGCGACTCTGCCGAGTGGCCAAACCGTCAATTACTCGTACGACGCGCTCGGTAGACTTTCATCGCGCGCGGCCTCCGGAGTCGTGACTTCGTTCGTCTACGATGGCGCGGATGTCGTGCTCGATCGCGCGAGCGACGGCAGCGCCATTGACTACCTCAACGGCGCCGGTGTTGATGACAAGCTGAGGCAGGTGAGATCCGGCTCTGGACCGCTGTATTTTCTTCAGGACCATCTTGGGAGCACCGGCGCGCTGGTGGATTCGAATGCGGCAGTTGTGGAACGCGTTCAATACGAACCCTTCGGTTCGAGCACAAGCAGCGCGCTAACAAGATACGGATTCACCGGCAGAGAGCACGATCAGGCAACCGGGCTGATCTACATGCGTGCGCGATGGTACGACCCTAAGCAAGGTCGATTCATCACTCAAGACCCGATTGGCTTCGGTGGCGGAGACACAAATCTGTATGCGTATGTGGGCAATGATCCGGTGAATTTGACGGACGTGTTTGGTCTTTCGTCAGACCGGGGGTTTTGGACCGAAGACCTGGACACCTTTATCGAAAAGCGTCTCGGGCCGGCGGCTGAATGGCTGGAGGAATTCACCGATCGGATGGACGGGCCGTCGGGAGCGAACCTCAAGCTGCCGCACATTGATGTGGAATTCCCCGACGACCCGTGTTTTGAGTTTGACTCTTCGTTTGGCGCGCAGCAAAGTGGACTACTCGGCTCGCTTGGCAAGACACTTCTAAAGAAGTTTTTGAAGAACCTGCTCAAGCGGCGAGCCAAGGCCCTAAAGAAGCTTGCCCTCGATAGGATCAAGCGGCTCGCCAAAGCCGAGGCTGCGAGGGTTACACGTGAAGGGCGACTGCGGCAGCTGGCGGATGACTCGAAACTCGGGTCACGAGACAGGGGCTGGATCAAGAATGAAATACGCCAAGTTGAAGAAGGGAATAGAACCTCGCTACACAATCCTCCCGGCAAGGATCTCCGCCATTCGCCAGGACGGAGCAATGCCCAGGGATACGACTACAGTGAGACTCAACTGCAAGACAGGGCCACGCATCGGACACAACATAGGTATCTGCGAGAGACCCGAACAGGCACAGTTATCCGGCGACCGAAAAAGCCGCCAAAACCTGGCCCGAGGTTACCATGAAGAACAAGCCTTCAAGAGATTGGCTCGCCCACTTAAAGGCAGCTTGTCCCGACATTGAGTTATTCCCACCAGGCAGCGGTCCAGTCATCGCAGAAGTCGAGTCCGCTGTGGGACAGCTACCGAGCGAATTGTCTGAGCTTCTTCGCCACTCTAACGGGTTGAGATGTAGATCCTTTCATCTCTTCTCCGCGTTTGATCGGAAACACTATAAGAAAACTTGGGAATCATTGCAGAGAGCCAACGACCCGAAACACGCGGACGCCCTGGACGGTGATCCCAGTCTGCTCGCTCGTTTTCTAGTATTCGCTGACATAGGCAACGGCTTTGCCTTCTGGGACCGGACGGATGGCGCCATCTGGTTCAATGAATCGCACGATCAAGATCTCGTTCAGACAAAGCTGTCATTTAGAGAATTCGTGGAGACTATGGTCGAAAATGCGGAGTAGACATTTTGAGAGACGTGTATTTCTGTGAGAAGGGCTCTCGAGGATCGTGCGCTCGTGGTGGAGGACGTGTTTCGATCACACTTCCCAAGTACTATAGACTCTAACAGGATTTGCTCGAGCTCTCCAAGATGAACAGAATTCTGGTTGAGATCATCGCACAGTATTCAACATTTCTAGAGCTTGCGGACGAGTCCTTAGTCAGCCTCGAGACAGCATTGAGGCAACAGGAAGACTTGGCGTTTCAGCTCCAGAAATTGTCGGAGGCGGAGCGCGCAGAGTTCATTCATTTGCTTCGCGAAATTGCGGAAGAGAACCCATACCCAGACCAACGTGAATACCTGATGAAGTTCCCCGAGCAAATGGGCATTGCATGAAGCTTGCAACGAAGAACGCCGTAAGCAAGGCCAAGTCAGGATCCGAAGCCACCGCCGATTGAGGTGACGCCAGCAACAAGAGCTGTCGCTGATCCCTGAACAGTCATGGCACACAATCGAAAGTTGGTTATTGGTGGGGCCGCGCTTGCAAAGGCGCGGCTAAAGAACACAGGGCCGGCAATGATGTGTCTCGCCGCGCATCGTCCGGCACGGGCTAAGGACCAACTCCGTTACGCGACCTTCGACCGAGGCCGCACGACGATCGACACCCAGACTCCGGCCCGGCCCAGCATGTTGACAAGTGTATCGATGCTGAAGAGATCGATCTTGCCGCGAAGCAAATCGCTTACTCGTGGTTGTGAAACCCCAAAGAGCTCAGCCGCTCCAGCCTGAGTGAGTCCGCGAGCCTCGATGAGCTTTTTTAGTCGAACCATGAGGTCTGCTCGAATGCGCAGATTAGCGGCTTCTTCCGGTGAAAACCCGAGGTCACGAAAGACGTTCCCCGATGAATGTTGCGCCTTTTTTCTCATGTATCCTCCTACTTCTGAAGCCGGAGCCGTGTTACCTCGCTCAGTACTTCTTCGCAAGCTCGATGTCGGCTTGCCGCGTCCTTCGCGTCCGCTTTTCAAACGCGTGCAGAATGTAGACCGCTTCGGCGAACTTAGCGACATAGAAGACCCGATACTCACCATCGATATGGACGCGAATCTCACGCACGCCGGGACCGACAAAGGGCAATGGCTACCAGTCGTTTGGATCAAGTCCTTGTTGTACGAGGTAGAGTTGGTACCCAGCCCGTCGGCGAGCGCCCCGGCTACTTTCTATCGCGCTTAAGAAAGGCGTGAAAACGTCTTTGAAGAATGTCGTATCGTCCTGTGAGGCTTCCTTGGTCATTAGTGGTCCTACCCATTGTGTAGTAGCTCGTCAACTCGGGATCAGCTTTGTTCGGGTCTTCTTTCGAAATTTCGAGGTTCCTCTTTACCAGGCGGACGAACTCCTCAAGAAAAGGACTGATGCTTTGTTTACCTCTGGACGTGTTCTTAAAAAGCCAATAATAGAGGGGAATCGGACCTGTCGTACTAAGAATGGGATCCTTGTCCCGAAAATGGGCCGCCATTTCGTCCAACACGCTCATGATCGTCTTTTGTGAGGATGCGAACTCCTTAATATGTGTCTTTTCATTCTCCTTAACGAAGCGATCAAGATTTCGCGCCTTTGTGTCAACGAACTTTGCTCGAAACTCAATCAATAGTACCTTTGCTACAGCGTTATACTCAGCCATTCTTCGAATGTCGAAAGAAATCTTTGTCTTGAAGAAAGGATGAGCTACCAATTTCCTAATAAGCTTTGGAATAGGTCCGGCCATCGCATTACGACGTTCAGCCGAATTGATCTCAAGACCGCTGTTCAATCGAACAAACATCTCGTCGACTTTCTCTTCCTCGTCAGTTATGACGCTCATGACAGTCGGAGTATATTGTTCGAATTTCTGAGCGATCTTTGGAAAGTTACGCCTTAGGTCCCGATAAGAAAGCTTTCGCAATTCAAGGGTTGGATCAGCTGTAAAGACAAAATCTGGAGCAAGAAGTACTCTGCCATCGAAAAAATCAAAGAAGGTCTCTAGTCGCTGCTGGCCGTCGATAACTGCGTAAGGTTTTCTGGCCTCATTAAGAGGCGTATTGGCATGAGTGAAATCAGCTAGATAGATCTTGGGGATGTCGTACTCGTTTAGAACTGAGTCGACAAGCCGAGCTTTCTTTTGTCTGCTCCATAGGCTTCCTCGCCGTTGATATGTCGGTGACATATTAATCTTTGACCGCTGCTCATACCACCAAATTAGCGGCTTAGCTTCATGGGGTTTTACTTTGAACATGATTAGAACGCAAAACCGAAATATCGCTTAATTTCCATTGCGAGTCCATGCAGATCAGGATATGAAACCGAGTCCGTGTACCCGATCGCGAGAACCGCGTCTAACATGGTTCGTATAGTGGCCTTCTCAATCACCAGCTTCTTCAGGCTTAACGGTGGATACGCGTCACTCTCGAAGATTGTCTCCATCGACTTCTTGTTGCGGCCAAAAATTGTAAAAACCCCCTTTTGAGCAAACATTCGAGACGTGTTAGCGATTCCATGCATCGCAACAGGCAATTCATGCATTGCCTTCAGGCCTAGAGGATCATTTATCTTTCTCGGGGCGTAACCCGAGATCTCGCCATGCTCTAAGGTTAGAGCTCCCTTCTCGCCCCAGCCAATTCCCGATAGAGACTGTTGGTTCCATGCGTTCGGATTTAAGATCCAAACTGCAGCGTCACTTGCAAAAATCCCTTTGGTATTGCGTTTTGCTGCGGTCAGGGCAAAATAAAGGGCTATGAAAGGGTTGGCAGTCCAATCGAGTAGTCGCGTGGGCACTCCGTAGTGCTGCATGAAAAACAACCGCTCAAAGTCAGTCTCAGGGTGGCGCGTTACTTGTGGAATCAAAACACTCTCTCTTTTAAACCAATCGATCATGTCTCGTTCAAGCGTTAGTAGTTCATCTACTTTGGTTACTGTTCGATGCCTGTAGAGCCCTGGTTCCAGAAAATGAACGTTCGACTCACCGACGCCTCGATACCAATTGACTACTGCAGGCTCGGAACCATACCTCTTTCTTGAAGCATCAAGGGCCTCTTCGATTCGGCGCGTAAAATCTGTGAGAGAGACGACTTTGTGCTCAGTAGGTGCAGGCATGTTTTGACGTTAGACGTGAGTCACCGGCTACGCGAGAGAATGTGTCCGATGCTCCTCGCCACTATCGAAGACAATAACACTGGAACCGCGTTTCCGAGTTGCCTCGTGGTTGCGCTCCAAGGCCCCTTGAACTGGTATTTGTCGGGAAAGGTCTGCAGACGCGCCTTCTCTCGAACCGTAAAGTATCGAACCTTACCGTTGCAGTGAATCATCATGTTCTCGCCGCCTGGAACTCCGTGGTCGCCTGCTTTCAGTGTCTTCGCAGGTTCGTCCATTTCACTGCCGGCATGTCCCTCATACGAGCGAGCGCCTGGTATGAAGCGGTGATTGGGAATTGAGTTTCTAATCTCGCTTTTACTCGGAGGTGGAAGATCCGCGAAAGCGTCCCGAATCGTTCTCCATCTCGAAAGAGCATGTGGGTTCGCCTGATCATTCAGTTTCATGAGGCGCTCTTTCAAGGATCGTGAAATAGTTTCCCTTCTTTTCCTTGAAACGTCGTGATTCTCCCAGTACTCACCAGTTACAAACTTACTTATGAGCAATTCATCGCGCGAATGCGTCGGCGCGGGAAACGACCACTCGACACCTAAGTCAGAGCGAATGCCAACAATGAAGACACGCTCACGACGTTGTGGCACTCCATAATCCGCAGCATTGGCGGATCGGACAATCACTTTATAAGAGGCGGGGGTGAAGTCGCCTTTAGTATGGCATCGCTCCAGGCGCGATAGATGCTCTTTCCATTTTTCTCTATACCTCTTCTTAATCTGAGGATACGCAAGTTGCAGCCGGATATATTCAAGATAGGTGAAATGCCCCTTTCTTAACAAGCCTTTTACATTCTCAAAGACAAACGCGCGGGGTCTCAGCTCCCTGACTGCCCTCACGGCTTCGGGAAATAAGTTTCGTTCATCCCGGTGCCCTAAGGACTTTCCAGCTAGTGAGAATGGCTGACATGGTGGTCCGCCGCAAAGCAGATCCAATCCCTCGTCGATTGTCGAAAAGTCAAACTCACTAATGTCCTCCTCGATCAGAGGCCAGTCGACAACGGGTTTTATTCGACGCTTTTGATTTGCTTTGATTGTAGCGCAGGCGTGTTTGTCGCATTCAATTACAGCATCATGTGTAAACCCAGCTTGCGAAACCCCAAGGGCAAGCCCACCAACGCCCGCACAGATCTCGACAGCTCTCATGAGTTAGTCTCCATGAACGATCTCAAACGCGCAGCCAAAGACTCGCCATCTTTGACTTCACACTCCCAGATCACCAAGAACTCCCAGCCTGCTCTTCTAAGTTCCTGCTGCTTCTTCGAATCTCTTTTCTTATTCCCTTCTAGTTTTGGCTTCCAAAACTCAAGCTTAGATTTTGGAAGTCGGCAATTTGGACAACCCTTATGACGATGCCAAAAGCAACCGTGTACGAAGATGGCCCTCTTGCGGCGGGAAAAAACGATATCCGGATTACCTGGGACCGACCGCAAGTGAATTTGGTAACGATACCCCATGGAAAATAGCAATCGACGAACAGACAGCTCTGGTTTTGTGTGCTTACTTCGAACCCTACTCATGCGCTCACTACGTTGTTTCGGAGACAACGTGTCGCCCGAGTAAGGACGGTACTTCTTCTTATCGCCCATCCGATGGGCTGTAGGGTATCACAGATGATCCTCGTCGGGCGAGAGGAAGAACGGCCGCCAGAATCTAGCCGCCGAATA
Organism: uncultured Clostridia bacterium; assembly: GCA_964548075.1. Classification (GTDB taxonomy): domain Bacteria; phylum Acidobacteriota; class Blastocatellia; order UBA7656; family UBA7656; genus Onstottus_A. The sequence goes on from CAZJQQ010000052.1 coordinate 26,102, forward strand.
CTTCAAGTCCCTCGCTCATCGGCGCGAGTCGCGTTTCTCACCAGGGACAAACGCACTGCGATCGGCCGAGTCGACGATCCGGTCGCGCTGGACTACTTAGTCGGTCAACGCGCAGATGGGTGATGCTTGCCGTTAATGCGCATGAGTAGTAGCGTGCATCGAGGGAAATCGGCGACGCAGCTATGAAGCGTACCGGCGGTCGCAACGAACGTCTGGAGGGGATGACTATGACCGCGGAAGAATTTCGGAAAATGGCTCTCAGTCTCCCGGAAGCGTCAGAGGGCGCGCATATGGGTCATCCGGACTTTCGCGTGGGCGGAAAGATCTTCGCTACACTCAGTCCTCCGGGACAAGGATGGGCGATGGTCAAGCTGACGCCCGAGCAACAGCAGTTCTTCGTTCAAGACGAACCCGAAGTCTTCACGGCTTTCAATGGCGCCTGGGGACGCGACGGGGCCACGAAGGTGCATCTTCGCGCGGCGAAGAAAAGCACTCTGCGCACGGCGCTTGTCTTCGCCTGGCGAAATAGGGCGCCAAAACGGCTCGTGCAAGAGTTCGACGCCGAGTCTTGCGCAACGCCTTTGCCTGCCGAGCCATGAGTTCTTCAAAGTCATGTTATAGTGATTATCTAAGCAGGCGATATGAACGAAGAACTAGAACAGAAAATGCGAGAGATAATATGGAGGAGATGGACTTCGGGCGAATATCCAACGCTCGATGATCTCCATCCCAATGTGTACAGCGGTGAGATTTATGATGAGCTAATTGAATCTGCTGTAAATGTTCCCAAGGGCGCGATGGAAGCAATACTGAAGTTTTGGATGGCGCAAGGTTATATAAGAACAAAGGCAATAGGCGGCGCCACCGACGACAAACAATGGCATGGCAGTATGAAAATCGTCGCGGTGTATGAGTCTCTCATTCAACCCCATTGACCTGGAGGTATCGGCATGACTCGGGCTTCAGGTTGGCTTGTTGGGCTTCTCCTGATTTCAATTGAACTTGGCTCCGTCTCGGTTTCGGCTCCTCGAGTCCACACCAACTCAGACGACGGAGCGTCGGAAGAGGAGTACGAGATTTATTCGTCCGTGATCAAGCAGCTATACGTCCAGCCCGAAACAAAACTACTAATGATCGAGGAACGAACGTTCCGCTACGACTTCGGCAGCGAGAATGACGAACCGTGGCGAGACAAGCGGAAGGGCTTAGCCATCGACGAATCAGCCGCCGAGGACTATGAAGCCAAGAACAGCCGGCAGTGGCTGCTGAACAAGGCATCGTTCAAGCTGGCGGTGAAAACCAGTCTGATAACGGACCTCGATTTGAAAGCGATCTTTCACGGGAACTGGGGAGATCTCGAATGGATCAACTATTACAGGAGATTTCCGGATTCACGCGGCTTCGTCATGCTTTCAAGAATCGGCTTCAATACTGAGCACTCCCAGGCGCTGCTGTACGTCGGAAGCCGATGCGGCCCGCGATGCGGCGACATACACTTTCTGCTACTGGAAAAAGCTAACGGGACCTGGACAACGAAAAAAGAAATACGGAAGAAGAGCTTCGGTTGAGTGTCGCGAAACCTGGTTTGACAAGAGCGACGCGGCGGCGAACCCCAGCTCGAGGCGTCTTGAACCAACCAGCAGCGTCATCAGCCGCTTTTCCGGCCGTAGCCCAGTTCAGCGCCGCCGGATATGATGTGATCAACACCGGTCGTGAAACTCGCGTCGGCTGCGATAAAAAGACATAAACGGCCGACCTCTTCGATTGTCCCCATTCGAGCCATCAACTGCGCGACCTCGCCATCCGCACGGCACTGCTGCGGATCAGGCGCGGCGTCGATCGCTTGCTGCCAGAGCGGTGTGTAGATGTTGCCCGGAGAAACGGAATTGACGCGCACTCCATGAGGAGCTTCATCGATCGCCAGCGCCTTGGTGAGTGCGGTGATCGCCCCCTTCGTGGCTACGTAAGTAGCCGAGTGGCGTTGCCCAATCGTAGCCACCAGGCTCGCAATATTAATGATGTTTCCCCTGCTTCGCCTCAGATGCGGGAGCGCGAGTTTACACGCCGCAAAAACGCTGATGAGATTAAGGTCGATCAGGTCGCGGAACTCCTCGACCGAAAAATCGTCAATTGGTTTGTGAGGCGGATGCCACCCAGCGTTGTTGATCAGGCAGTCAATCTTCCCGTAGGCGGAGATAGCCGCTTCGATCAGATTCTGGATGTCTTCGTTCTTTCTGACATCGCAACAGATGAACGACACGCCGCCAGGGTGCTGAGCAATTGTTTGCAAGGCAGTCACGACCGCCGCGCCTTCGTCCCGGTCGTTACTGCACACGACGACTTGTGCTCCGGCCTTAACAAACTCATGCGCGCAGCCCTTGCCGATACCGCTGCTGCTGCCGGTGACAATCACCACTTTATCGGCGTATCGCAAGGAGACCGTTCTATTTTCCATTTTCTATTTTCCATTTGTCATTTGTCATTTGGCGCCTTCCGTTCATTAGATCGTCAGTCAGAATCGCGCTTATCCGCAGAAAATAGCAAATGACAAATGCCAAATGGAAAATGGAAAATCGCACGGTGCCGTCTGTGCCAACTCGGTTGCTGCCATCAAAATAGTACTTGTTATCGGTGACAAAACAAGTATGATCTCGCATCTTGGGAGTGTGGCCGGACTGTAGGCAATGGACGCGGCCAAAGGCAAGGTGAGGTCTACCGGTGAATAGCATGTTAAAGAAAGCGATTCTGCTTCTGTGTCCACTGATCTGGCTGGGAGGTGATGCGAGCCCAGACACGAATCATACTCTGCGTTCGCCTGATCGCAGGATCGAAGTGAGAATTCAAGCAGGCGACCGCATCAGGTACAGCGTCCTGCTCAGATGTGTTAGGAGTCGCCCTTCGACGATCTTCTCCCTCTGCGCCCATGGATTAGCGAAGAAGGTTCAATGAGAAAATTGGTCCAGATTCACCTGAAATTCTCGACCAACATGAGGTCTCTGGCGCGGTAGTCGACCTGTGTGTAGAGAAGCCACCGGTCGTCTGGCGAAACGCCTAGTCCAGGGCGGTACTGGAGGTTGCTGTCGAGTTTAGAGAGCCGCGTGACCTTGTGACCGACGAAGCTGAAGAACCCGATGTAGGGATCGGGCTTGGTTGTGCGAAGGAAGTAGATGCCCTTCTCAGACATAGCCCAACGGCCCCAATCCCCAAGCCCGAACGAATCGAAGACCTGAGTTTCCTCTCCGCCCTCCGCAGGCACACTCCACATGCCGGTAGCGCCAAACTTTGCGTAGTAGACCATGCGTCCGTCCGGCGACTCCTGGGCTACGAAGCCGGTGCCCCTGGTCACCTGCACTGCCTGGCCTCCTTCAACAGGCGTCTTCCACACTTGCCACGTTCCACTTCGGTCCGACGCGAAGTAAATCGACTTCCCATCTCTTGACCAGGACGGCCACATGTCGGTCGAAGGCTCGGAGGTAATCCGGCGGGGTAAACCGCCGTCTGGGCTGACCACAAAGATGTCGCGAGGGCCTTCAGGGCTAGCATCGAAGGCAATTTGCCGCCCGTCGGGAGACCAGCGCCCGTGTTTCGGATTCGAGCGGGGAAGAGATGGGATCTGGACGGGGCTGGAACCCTCCTTGTCGCACACCCACAACTCACCGCTCCCGAGGCGATCGGATTCGAAGACCAGTCTGTTGCCATCCGGCGAGAACTGGGGGTTCCCGTCGAAACGAGTCGAAGCGATCAATTTGGTAGGTGGACCAGCGGGAGTCGACGCGCCTGGTATGGCAATTCGCCAGATGTTTGCATCTTCGAACACCTGCATGTAGGCGAGGCGGCTCCCCTGCCGGGAAATAGCTGGGAAACGGCAATCCTCCCCTCCGATCTCGAGCCGCTCCACTTTGCCGCCCTGAGACGGGATTCTCCAGAGGCTATTGGATCCCTCGCGATTGGACGAGAACACGATGCCGCGTCCATCCGCAGTCCAGGCCAAGCCAATGATCTGTCGATTGTCGAAGGTGAGACGCTTCGGTTCACCGCCCGCAAAAGGGACGACGTAGATGTCCGTTTCCGATGCCGTCTGGCGCACGAAGGCCACGGTGTGGCCGTCGCGAGAGAGCGCCGCTCGCGAGTCGCCGAAATATTCCGGAGGAGGCGATGTCAGCCTGCGACTCTCCAGACTGTCGACCGAGAGCACGAAGATGCTGTGCGCCTGTTGTCCCGCACTCTGATCGGCGAACACCAGGTACTTCCCGTCCGGGGACCAGTCCAGACCCAGGTGGAGAATACCGCTGGTTAACGAGACCAGCTTGCGCTCGGCTCCGCGCAGCGCCGGAGTAGTGTATATTCCGTTGTCGTTCCCCTGGACCCTGATGAACGCGATGCTGCGGCCATCGGGAGACCAGGCCGGGCTTATGTCCGAACCGCGGTGCGTCGTTAGCTGTAAGGGCTCTCCCGCGCCTACCATCTTCACGTAGATGTCAAAGAGAGCGCCTCCCTTCTCGTTCCAGGAGAATGCCAGTTGGTTGCCGTCCGGTGAAAAGGCAGGCTCGGTCTCTTCGTTAGGGAAGGAGGTGAATGGGGCCGCCTTCATTGGGGCCGGTGGCGGTTCGCGCCTAGGCATTGAGAAGTAGAGCCAGAGTCCCACGCTGATGGCCGCGATCACAATGACAGCCACCCAGATCGGAATACGAGCCGGCGCCGACTGTAATTGTAACCGCGTCGCCTTTCCCATCAACGCCGCCGTCAATCCTGAAGACGCACTGCGTTTGAGCCACCTCAGATCCGCCTGCAATTCGCCTGCTGTCTGATACCGGCGGGTTGGATCTTTCTCGAGTGCGCTGTTGATGACCTGTTCAAGCTGCGGAGGCAGTTCCGGATTCGATTCCGAAGGCGGGGATGGCGCCCGGTTCAGAATCGCGTCGAAAGTAATCGCAGTAGTTGCCCCTTTGAAGGGAGGCTTACCCGTCGCCATTTCGTAGAGCACGACACCCATGCTGAAGATGTCGGAGCGGGTATCGAGCTCCTCCCCGAGCGCCTGCTCGGGACTCATGTAGGAGACAGTCCCGACTACCATTCCAGACTGCGTCCTGGTCTGGGTGTCGTCTCGGCTGCTGAATGTGTCCTCACTAGTCCTTGTCACTTTCGCAAGTCCGAAGTCAAGCACCTTGAGCCGGCCTCGTTCGGTGACCACGATGTTGGAGGGTTTTATGTCGCGATGAATGATGTGCTTCGAATGCGCCTCTTCGAGGGCGTCTGCCAACTGGATGCCGAGGTCGACGATTTCAGGCACGCTCAGCGGCTGGCCTCCGATCTTGGCATCCAAAGTCTGCCCTTCGATGTACTCCATGGCTATGAAGCTGATTCCATCGGCCTCTCCGATCTCATATATGTGGGCAACGTTGGGGTGGTTGAGGGCTGATGCGGCCCTCGCTTCTTGCAAGAATCGCCGATGGCGAGCCGAGTCCGAAGCGACTTCCCGAGGCAGGATCTTCAGAGCGACCACCCGTTCGAGGTGGGTGTCCTGGGCCAGATAGACCTCTCCCATTCCGCCGGCGCCTAGCATCTTCAGGATGCGGTAATGAGAAATCGTCTGTGAGATCATTAAGCCAACACCTGAGAGCGCGACTCTCCGTCAACACGAGCGGATGAGGCGAGTGAAAGAAGCCCTTGGGGCCAGGTGAACCGCAAACTTCCATTGACCCGTTGATTGAGTTCGCATTATACCATCTGCCGCAAGGGCGCCTACATCCTGGGTTTCGGCGAAAACGCAACACCTGTTGCCACTTGTATGGTCGCAAGCGGGACTGCTATCTCAGGCATACGAATTCCGGTTCGCTCGTTTCCGTCGCCATCGATCTGAGCCACCATCACCTTAAATGCTTTGCCGATGCGATCGCGCAACCTATCGCCGGGTCAACTCACCGCGTTCAATCAAATCGCAAATCTACGTGACGACGTTTGGAATTCATGATAAATATTGGTTGCTTTTTGGAAGTCGTCAAGCCACTCTGAGTTCGTGCGATGTGGGCTTACGTCAGAACGCTTTGGCACACAGTCCAACTAGAAGGAATCAAGGTCTGGCGGGAGCCTGAGCAGTAATCGCTATCGGTGATTCGCAAACTTCGACTGAGCGAGGCCGGACAAACCAAGTGAGGATTGATTATGCGCTTGAAGAGGAAACACATCAAGATTGCTCTTTGGAGGCTTTCAGTCAGTTGCATCTGCCTGCATCTGGTCACTTGGCCGGCATTCGGGCAGGAATTTCGCGGCTCAATCACGGGGCGAGTGACAGATGTCGCTGGCGCAACAGTGGCCGGGGCCCGCGTTACCGTGACGAACGTAGAAATGAATACTTCGACCACGGCAAGAGCGGATGAAGACGGCAACTATTCGGTGTTCTACCTGTTGCCGGGCCGATATTCGGTGACAGCCGAGGCCCAAGGGTTTAAGAAGCTTGTGCAGCAAGGCATCGAAGTCCGTGTCGCCGACAAATTGGCGCTCGACCTTTCGCTAGAAGTCGGAGGAGTCCAGGAAGCAGTAAACATAACGGCTCGCGCCGCGCTGTTGGAAACAACCTCGTCCTCTGCCGGGCAGGTGATCGACGGGCGGCGCATCTCGGAGCTTCCGCTTTCGGACGGCAATCCATTCGTGCTCTCGCGTCTTGTGCCGGGTGTTGCCTATACGGGGGACCTTAAGTTCTCGCGGCCATTCGACAACGCGGGCACATCTGCGATTGTTGCTGACGGAGCGGCGGGAGCAAACTTATTCGCACTCGATGGTTCTCCGAATATGGCGAGCGGCGGACGCATTGCCTTTGTGCCGCCGGCGGATGCTGTGCAGGAGTTCAAGGTCGAGACGGCAAGCTTCGACGCGCAGCAGGGTCTTACGGCAGGCGCAAATGTCAATGTGACGACAAAGAGCGGCACCAACGAACTGCGCGGCACTCTCTATGAGTTCGTCCGCAACGACAAACTTTCGGCCAATGATTTCTTCCTCAATCGCGCCGGAAGACAGCGCGATGCGCTGCGCTATAATCGCTACGGCGGCTCAGTCGGCGGCCCCGTTTGGCTCCCGAAGCTCTACAACGGCCGAACCCGAACCTTCTTCTTCTTTGCCTACGAAGGGCTGAAGGACGTGTTCCCGGAGCCCGGACAGTTTATTGTGCCAACCGAGGCGGAGCGCAGAGGTGACTTCTCGGCTCTCCTATCTCAGGGCATCGTTATCTTCAACCCGTTCACAGGCGGGAGAGAGGGCAGCCGAATCCGGCGCACGCCCTTCACAAATAATGTTATTACGCCGAATCTGATAAACCCAGTTGCGCTGAACTATCTGAAGTACTACCCGCTGCCCAACGCGGTGGGCGACGCCCAAGGGCGCAACAACTATGTGGCCGCCAACCCGCGCTCGGACACCTTTCACACGGAAACCTATCGCTTCGACCACCGCCTCACTGACAAGCAGAGCTTCTTCTTCCGCTACGCTCACAACAGCAGGAGAGAGTCGCGCAACAACTGGGGCGGCATAGTCAACGACATTCGCTCGACAGGCAATTTCCTCTTCCGAATCAACAATGCCGGAACTTACGATCACGTTTACACCATCTCGGCGACAACTGTTCTGAACTTCCGCATCGGGTTCTCGCGGTTTAACGAGCCGAGTCTCCGGCAGCATGAGGGTATTTTCGATCCCGCGTCTCTCGGCTTTTCACAACAGACAGCGGCGTTTTTTGGAGATGTGAAGTATTTGCCCCGATTTGAGATAGGTGGCTTCTCTCAGCTGGGCGACAGTATAGGCGGGGGCTCGACATTCAACGTCTACTCCTTCCAGCCTACTCTGACGAAGATAAAGAACGGCCACACGATGCGAATGGGATACGCGTTCGCCGCCATTCGCGATAATGGGTTCGGGGCAGGTCATGCAGCGGGCAGGTATGACTTTGGCACGAACTTCACGCGCGGCCCGCTTGATAACTCATCTTCCGCAGCGATAGGACAAGAGCTGGCGTCCTTTCTGCTTGGGCTGCCGACCGGCGGAATCATAGACCGTAACGCGGCCCGAGCGAACCAGACTCTAATAAACTCTTTCTTCTTCCAGGATGACTGGAAGGTCACTCGCAATCTGAGTTTGAATCTCGGTCTGCGATACGAGTATGAAGCGCCGACGAACGAGCGCTATAACCGCAACACGCGCGGGTTCGATGCAGCAAGCCCGAGCCCGATTGAAACGGAGGCCAAGGCTGCTTATGCCGCCAATCCAGACCCGGCGCTCTCGCCCGCTGATTTCAAGGTTCGCGGCGGACTCCTCTACGCTGATAAGGACAATCGCGGTTTCACAAACGTAGACAAGAACAACTTCATGCCTCGCGTTGGCCTTGCTTACAGGATAGGTGAAAAGACGGTTGTGCGCGGGGGATGGGGAACCTTCACCGTGCCCTTCGGCACCTTTGCCGTGAATCAGACTGGCTTCTCGCGGCAAACGCCTATCGTGGCCACCCTGGATGGCGGCTTGACATTTGCGCCGGAGTGCGCCACCTGCGCTACCCTTGTCAACCCGTTCCCGAACGGCCTGCTTGCACCTCTGGGCGCGGATCTGGGTCTATCGGCGAACCTCGGGCAAGGCATCACTATCTTTCCATCCGATCGGAAGAACGGCCAGGCGATGCGCTGGGAGATCGGCGTTCAGCGAGAGATGCCCGGGCAATGGCTGGTCGAGGGAGCCTACGTCGGCAACAAGGGATTTGATCTGACAAGCAATGAATTCGATCTCAATGCGATTCCGGCCAAATACCTTTCGCGAAGCAACGTGCGAGATCAAGCAGTTATTGATTTCCTGGGCGCGAATATCGCGAATCCGTTTCAGGGACTGATTCCTGGTACCGGACTCAACGGCTCGACCATTTCGCGGGGACAGCTTTTACGGCCTTTCCCGCAGTTCACGAGCATCAACACCCGGCGATACGATGGATCGAGCATATATCACTCCGCCCAGTTCCGCGGGGAGAAGCGCTTCACAAAAGGATACACGCTGCTCGCAAGCTACACCTGGTCGCGCTTCACGGAAAGAGTTTCCTTACTCAACCCGACGGATTCGGAGTTCGAGCAGCGGCTGTCGGAAGCCGATATAGCGCATAGAATCGTAGTCAGCGGCATCTGGGAACTGCCTTTTGGCAGAGGGCGCGCGTGGGGCAGTCAGTGGCATAGCGTGATCAATGGTTTTCTCGGGGGTTGGCAGGTGCAGGGGATCTTCCAGGGGCAGACAGGCCGTCCTGTTACACTGGGCAACGTCTATTTCGCTGGCGACCCAAAGAGTCTCAAGACAAGCATCAGTGGAAATACGGTCGATGGAACCTTTGACACGAGCGGCTTCTATTTCCACGACGCGGCAGTCCAGACCAACGGCGCGGACGATCTTGCAAAGCAACGCAACGACTCGCGTATCAAACTCGCAAACAACCTTCGCACGCTGCCGTCGCGGTTCGATGATTTGCGCGGTCAGGGGCTGAACCTCTGGGACCTCTCTCTTATTAAGAGCTTCTCGATTACCGAGAGGGTGAGGTTTCAAGTGCGTGGTGAGTTTCTAAACGCATTCAACCACGCGGAGTTTGGAGGCGCGGTGCTCGGTCCGACCGTCGATCCGACCAGCTCCAACTTCGCTAAGATGACTAACCAGTTCAATCTGCCGCGCAATATCCAAATCGGGCTGAAGTTGTTGTTTTAGCTGTTGGGCGGCGGGGCATGCCGATTTGGATTCGCTGTCGAGGACGCACCGAATCCACACGCACCTTTTGCTCAAACGACACAACGGCGCGTGCCGGCGGCCCATCGTCGGCTCGAGGTTAATGGTAAGGAGCAGAAGCAGGAAGCCCGAACCTGTTGCGTTGATGTGCCAGGAGTAACTAAGCTGAACCTCTGCGGGAAAGTGATTCCTTATGTCAAAAGAGATGGAGAGCGTGATGACGATGATCAGCGAATATGCTGTCATCGTTAGCCCGAAAGACAATGTCGCGGTGGTCAAGAGCTCGATTCCGGCCGGCACTACGGTGGAATTGCCGGGCGGCCGCCTCGTCAGCATATCCGGCAGCATCGAACCTGGTCATCGTTTCGCTACCCGAGCAATCCCCGCCGGCGAATTCGTGTTGCAGTACGGCCAACCTATTGGCACATCGCTCGGAATTGGCGAGGGCGATCCGATCTCGCACGCAAACATGTCGAATGCCGTTCCGGTTGTGCGTGACCTTCCGGAGGACCTGCACACGCCGCCTCCTGCCTATATACCTCCCGAGGAACGCGCGACCTTTCGTGGCTTTCGCCGCGCGGATGGACGGGTGGGCACGCGCAACTATGTGTTGATTATTCCGACGAGCATGTGCGCGAGCACCGAATCGCAGCAGATTTCGACGATCGCCGAGTATACGCTGTTCAATCACGAAGAGTATCCCAATGTCGATGGCGTTGTGGCGATCCCCCATAACAAAGGATGCGGATGTTCGGATGGATCGAACATCGAAGTAATGCTGCGCACGCTGGCAAACTATGCCGATCACCCTAACGTCGGCGGCGTGATCATGATCGAGCTTGGCTGCGAGAAGACCAACCTGTCGATAGTTGAGCAGTATCTGCACCAGAAAGGCCGGCAGTTGAACAAGCCTTTTGTCAGGTTCGGAATACAAGAGGCGGGCGGTACTCAGGCAACAATTGCGCGAGGCTTGAAGGAAGTCGAGATGATGCTGCCCGAGGTCAATCGCGCTCAACGAGTCGAGGTGCCGATAAGCGAGCTTGTGCTGGGTGTGAAGTGCGGGGGGTCGGATGCGTTCTCGGGTATCTCGGCCAATCCGAGCCTTGGCCGCGCCTCCGATTTGTTGGTCCGTTCGGGTGGCACGGTCTTGATCACCGAAGTCCCCGAGTTTTGCGGCGCCGAACATCTGATCGCCAACCGCGCAAAGGACGTCGAGACCGGTCGCGCGGTGTACGCAGCCGTCGATTGGTATAAGGGCTTCGCCTTGCTTCGCGGCGTGAAGCTCGACGAGAACCCCAGTCCCGGCAACGTGCGCGGAGGCCTTCTCAACATCACCATCAAATCGCTCGGCGCAATTGCGAAGGCGGGCACGACGCGGGTTGAAGGCGTCACCGACTATGCTGAACCGCCAACCGGCCGCGGCCTCTGGATGATGCAGGGACCGGGCTACGATCAGGAGTCGACACCGGGGCTCGTGGGCGCGGGAGCGACCATCATAGTTTTCACTACCGGCCGAGGAACAACAATCGGAAATGCCATTGCTCCGGTCATCAAACTCGCATCGAACACCCAAGTCTTTGAGCGAATGATTCGGGATATAGACCTGTCGGCTGGCGGGGTTATTGATGGTACTGAGACAATCGATGAAGTCGGTGCGCGGGTCTTCGAGCAGCTCCAACAAGTCGCAAGCGGTGACGTCCTGGCGAGAGCCGAAGAGAACCATCATCGCGAGTTTGAAATCTGGGCCGAGCAAGCGGTCCCCCTTTGAGCACGAGAGCATGGAGTTCAGGCTTTAGCCTGCTCTTTCTTTCTTCCACGCAACAGCAGGCTAAAGCCTGAACTCCATGCTCCTAGACGAATGATCGGAAAATTCACAGTCGTGTTGATTGTTGTTACGGTCGCGGTGCTTGTCGGCGGCGCGTCGCCGGTCGCTTCTGCGTCGCAGGACCAACCGGTGATGTACCAGGAAGCGCGCCGTCTGATGTGGACGAAGTTCGAGATCATCGCCTACGGCCCGGATCGCGCTCGACTCGCCGAGGCTGCCGACGCGGCTTTTGAAGAGATCGACCGGCTCGATCGTCAGATGAGCAACTATTCGGAGACGAGCGAGCTGACCTACATCAATCGCAACGCGGCGCGCGAAGACGTGATCGTCGAAAAGGAGCTGTTCGATTTTCTCAAACTCTCCTTTGAGCACAGTCGAACCACCGGCGGCGCTTTTGACATCACAGTCGGTCCGCTGATGAAGGCGTGGGGATTCTTCGACAGCAAGGGACGAGTGCCCGAAGCAAGTGAGCTCAAATCAGTCTTGGGGAGAGTCGGGTTCAAACACGTCTCGCTCAATGAGCGGACTCACACGATTCGCTTTGACCGTGAAGGAGTCGAGCTTGATCTGGGCGGCATCGCGAAAGGCTACGCCGTCGATAGAGCAGCAGAGATTCTGCGCGCAGCCCGCGTTACTTCGGCCTTCATCACCGCGGGTTCGAGCAGCATATGCGCGGTCGGCAAGCCGCCCGGTCAAACTGGTTGGCGCGTCGAGGTGAATGACCCGATTGATCGTTCACACAAGCTCGAGGCCATCGAGATCAAGGACCGGTCAATCTCCACATCGGGCTGTCATGAAAAGACGTTCGAATCCGCTGGAAAGACCTATTGCCACATAATGGACCCGCGAATCGGCCGTCCCATCGAAGGGCTGATAAGCGCGACGGTCATTACGCAAAGCGGCGTCGAGGCCGAAGTGCTCTCAAAGGCGTTGATGGTCATGGGAATCGAAAAGGCGCGCGAGTTCCTGAAAATTCGCCCTCACGTTCGCGCCGTTCTTTACTACACCCAGCCGGAGGGCGGAATAGGCTGTGCGCGGCTGAACTTTTGACGGAGGCAACTATGAGCGAAACCAAGGCGAAACTATCAAGGCGAGATTTTCTGGAGGCGACGACGCTCGGCGCGGCGGCTTTGATGATCGGTCCCTCAAGCGCGCGGGCATCCGCGTGGCGCGCAAGCGATCGGGTCAATGCCGGAGTCATCGGAGCAGGTGGTCAGGGCAGCAGCCTGATTCGCAGTCTCGCAACCGTGCCCAACTCGAAGATCACCGCTATGTGTGACATCTTCGAGCCGAACTTGAACAAAGGTGTAAACCTTGCCGGCAGCCAGCCGGCAAAGTTCACCGATTATCGAAAACTGATCGAGAGCAAAGATGTGGACGCTGTGGTAATTGCCACACCGCTGCATTCGCACTCCGCGATTGTGCTGGCGGCGCTCGATGCCGGCAAGCACGTGTTTGTCGAAAAGACGATGGCCTACTCGGTGAGCCAGTGCGACCAGTTAGTCCGCGCGTCAAAAGCACATCCTTCGCTGGTCGTGCAGGTTGGACACCAGCACCGCTTTGATCCGGTCATCCACAAGGTCGTTGATATGTCCCGCGACGGCGCGTTGGGAAAGGTCACACACATTCGGTGCATGTGGCATCGCAATGGCAACTGGCGCCGCCCGGTTCCCAAGATCAACTTCGATCCGAGCCCGTGGGGTTATCCCGATCTCGAGCACCTGATCAACTGGAGAATGTACAAACAATACTCGGGCGGGCTGATGTGCGAGCTCGGTTCGCACATGATCGAGATCTGCAACCTTATCCTGGGCGCGACGCCGGCGTCGGTCACCGGAATGGGCGGCATTGATTACTGGAAGGACGGACGCGAAACCTTCGATAACGTGATGGTCGTTTACAACTATCCGGCCGGCCAGAAGGTGACGTTTAGCTCGACAACTACGAATGCCCACGACGGCGAACACATAGTGATTATGGGCACGGAAGGAACGATCGAGATGGGGTGGGATAAGGCGCTCTACTTTCGAGAGAAGGAGCAGCCGGAACTTGTCAAAGCCGAGGGAGCGACGGTGATCGGGGCGACCGGCGAAACTATGAAAGCGTCCACGCAGTCTGAGAAGGAAGGGGCTCAACTGGCGCCGCAAGATGCGCAGAAACGCAGCGCCGTTTATCGAGAGCTTGAATCCTATGTTTCCTGTATTCGCGAAAGGAAAAAACCGGTCGTCGATGTCCAAGTCGGACGAGACGCGGCGGTGTCGGTGCTGTCCGCGAATCAAGCGATGGAAGAGGGACGAGTTGTCAAAGTCTGAGAGTTCGTAGTTCGGCCTTCAGGCGGAAGTTTGTAGGCCGGGCAAGCTCACAAAGCCGCTTACAAACTTCCGCCTGAAGGCCGAACTACGAACTTCCTCATTGGAGACATCACGTGCGGTTGATGTTGATACTTCTTCTGACTGTTGTGGGCGCGGCGGTCCTGATTGAACAGCCTTCGATGTCACAAACGCCGCACACGGGTCGCGCTATCACTGAGGTCAAGATAATCACGCTTGATCCCGGTCATTTCCACGCAGCGCTGGTTCAGAAGCGGATGTACCCGGACGTGTCAAAGCGCGCTGATGTCTATGCGCCGCTGGGCTTCGACCTGACCGAGCATCTCAATCGAATCGCGCGGTTCAATCTGCGCGCGGACGATCCGACCGCGTGGGAGCTGGACGTTCATACCGGACCCGACTTCTTCGAGCGCATGCTTAGAGAGCGTCCGGGGAATGCGGTGGTGATTTCGGGGCGCAATCAAGGCAAGATCGACCGGGTCAAGGCATGCGTTGAAGCCGGGCTGAACGTGCTCGCGGATAAGCCGTGGGTTATCAACTCCGGCGATCTTTCCAAACTCGAGGCGGCGCTCAACGCCGCCGATCAGAAGGGGATCATCGCCTATGACATCATGACCGAGCGGTACGAGGTCACGACGATGCTTCAGAGAGAGCTCGTCAACGACAGCGGGACCTTCGGGTCGATCGTGGCCGGCAGCGAGCAGGAGCCGGCGGTTTACATGGATGGCGTACACCATCTGATGAAGACAGTTGCGGGCGTGCCGAACCTGCGGCCCGCGTGGTTCTTCGATGTCAATCAACAGGGAGAGGGCCTTTCGGATACTGCAACACACCTGGTTGATCTCGTGCACTGGATGCTCTATCCCGAGCAGCCGATCGACTATCGCAAAGACATCAAGGTGATCGCCGCGAGGCGATGGGCGACTGTGCTTGGCAAGGCGCAGTTCCGAAACGTGACGGGTGAACCCAACTTCCCGAGATTTCTTTCTGCCAACGTGAAGGGGGACCAGCTTGATCTGTACTGTAACGGTTTTGTTTTTTACACGCTGCGCGGCGTTAACGTGAAACTGAAAGTGAACTGGGACTATGAATCTCAGGAGGGCGCGGGCGATACGCACTTTGCTGTATTCAGGGGCAGCAAGTCTCGGATCGAGATTCGCCAGGGCCGGGAAGAAAAATACCGGACCGAGCTCTACGTCGTGCCCAACAGTCGCGAGAAGAGAGTCGATGTACTCGCAGCCTTGAAGAAGAGAATCGAAACGCTTCAAGCGAAGTTTCCCGGCGTTGCTGTTGACGATATGGGCGAACAGATGCGCGTGACGATCCCGGAGAAGTATCGCGTGGGCCACGAGGAGCACTTTGCCCAGGTGACCGACCGGTTCCTCGAGTACGTCAAGAACCCTGGAGCAATGCCGTCGTGGGAGAAGGCGAACATGCTGGCGAAGTACTACGTGACAACCAGGGGCGTTGAACTGAGCCGGGCGAATAATTGAAGGGGAGTCGTCAGAGATGAAGAGTTCGTAGTACGGCCTTTAGGCGGAAGTTCGTATCGCGTCGCCTGAGATTAACATACCAACTTCCGCCTAAAGGCCGAACTACGAACTCCTCCATGGGAGAACGCTTCATGATGAAGAGATCTCTGCTATGTGTTGTTCTGCTGCTTTCATATCTTGTTCCTTCCAGTGGTTCCTCCGAGCATTCCGTCATAGCGAATGGCTCGCAAGCGACAGCTAGTGAAACACAGGGCGAGCGCAACCAGCGAATGAGGTGGTGGCGCGAAGCACGATTTGGAATGTTCATTCACTGGGGGCTTTATGCCGTACCCGCGGGAGAGTACAACGGACAGCGCTCAAAAAAGATCGGCGAGTGGATCATGGAATGGGCGAACATCCCGCGCGCCGAATACGAGAAGTTCGCTCCACAATTCAACCCGGTCAAGTTTGATGCGAGAGAGTGGGTCCGCATAGCCAAAAACGCTGGGATGAAATACATCGTTATCACCTCGAAGCATCACGACGGGTTCTCGATGTTCGAAAGCCGCGTCAGCAAGTATGACATCGTCGACTCCACGCCTTACCACAAAGATCCAATGCGAGCACTTGCGGACGAATCGAAGAGGCAGGGGCTCAAATTCTGCTTCTACTATTCAATCCTCGATTGGCATCACCCGTCGGCTTACGTCGAGGCGCCCGGGAAAGACCCGACTGCCGGCAACAGCCAGACTCTGTTGAAACCAGGCACCAAGGGCGAGTACGTGAAGTACATGAAGGAGCAACTAAGCGAGCTTGTCACGGCATACGATCCCGCGGTGTTGTGGTTCGACGGTGAATGGCAGGACTGGTGGACCGAAGAAGACGGCAAGGATCTCTATCGATACGTCCGGAGTCTCAAGCCCGGCATCATAATCAACAATCGCGTGGGCAAAGGCCGCAAGGGGATGGACGGACTGAGCAAGACCGACCAGCAGTATTCCGGAGATTTCGGCACGCCTGAGCAACGGATTCCGCCGAGTGGTTTGCCTGGCGTCGATTGGGAAAGCTGCATGACGATGAACGACACGTGGGGCTTTAAGTCTTATGACGACAACTGGAAGTCTACTGAGAAGATCATTCGCAACCTCATCGACATTGCATCCAAGGGCGGCAACTATCTGTTGAACGTCGGGCCAACCGCTGAAGGATTGATTCCTCAACCGAGCGTCCAGCGGCTTGCCGATGTTGGCAGGTGGATGAAGGTCAACGGCGAATCAATCTACGAGACCACCGCGAGTCCCTTCGCGACGCAGTTGTCGTTTGGCCGAGCCACGAGCAAAGGCCGGCGAATTTATCTGCACGTTTTTGATTGGCCCGCGGACGGCAAACTTCAAATGCCGTCGTGGGGCCGGCCCGTCAGGAGAGCATATCTGCTGGCGAATCCGAGGGGCGCGCTGAAGTTCACCCAGACCAGCGGAGGCATTGCGCTTCAAACGCCGGCCAACGCTCCAGACCCAATCGCTTCGGTCATCGTCCTCGAGACAGGCGGAAAGTAGAAGACCGTTGTACGGAGGTTCACTAATGGCACGATCGTTTTGTTGCTGTCTGCTTCTGTTGGCGTCGATTACATCCGCATCGGCGCAGACGACGCCACAAGAGTCGCAAGAGTGCGCGGACGCAAAGGCACTGGCTGCACGGCTTCAGTTCCGGCTTCAGGACTGGGCTGCGCTGGGTCGTTACCGCGAGACCAACGCCAGCGTGACGGCGCCGGCAAGAGACGAAAAGCGGGTCGTGTTCATGGGCGATTCGATCACCGACGGATGGAAGCTTGCCGGTTACTTTCCCTCCAAGCCGTTCATCAATCGCGGCATCAGCGGGCAGACGACTCCGCAAATGCTGGTTCGCTTTCGACCTGATGTGATCGCGTTGAAGCCTCAGGTTGTGGTGATTCTCGCGGGCACGAACGACATCTCAGGCAACACTGGACCGATGACGCTTGAAGCCATCGAAGACAATCTCGCTTCGATGTTCGACCTGGCTCGAGTGAACGGCATCCGCGTCGTGATTGCTTCGGTGCTTCCAGTGAGCGACTACGCAAAGAACAGAGAGGGCAAGCCGATCAATCAAACGACCCGGCGTCCACCCGAGAAGATAATATCTCTCAACGAGTGGCTCAAGAAACACGCGGCTCAAAACGGTCTGACGTATCTCGATTACTTTTCGGCGATGGTGGACGAGAAAGGCTTCTTGAAAGAGGAACTGAGCAACGACGGGCTCCACCCGAACGACAAGGGTTACGTCGTAATGCAGCCGCTAGTCGAGCAAGCAATCGCCGCAGCATTGAAGAAGAAGAGGTAGACGAAAAGCATCGCTTGAAGACGATTGAGAGCCTCAAGATACAGAACGTGGTTGATGAGTAAGATCGACAAACCTTCCGTCCTGGCAGTTGGCTGCTTAGTTGCGATGCTCTGCGTACCAGGCGAGGCCAAGACTAACCGCAAACTCGTAAGCCAAGCTTGTAACTGGGGGGTCTTTTCTCTAAGCCCTCCAAGACGTTTAGCAATAATTCCTGCCCAAGATATCTACATTCAAAGTATCGGAGATTGGCCCATCTTGGTCACTTACATTCACGGCAGCGCGAGTGAAGGACTAATCTCTGTGTACAAGTACGCGGGCAATCACTACGTGAAGACTCGCGGCGACTTCGAAGTAAGCGCTTATAGAAAGGATTTTCCTAAGTCAATGGAGAAGCCACACTCGACCTGCGAACAAAGCAACGCATCAAGAAGAAAGGCAAGATAGATAGTCGGAGCCGCGCGCATGAATATTAGTTTGCAACTCGCTTTGATCGCCGGGCCGGCATACGACCCACTCTATCAATGCCTGCCTGCGTTCACCGAGGCGACCGGCGTAACGATCAAGGTCGGCTTTAGAGGCGATCATCCGGCTCTCAACAGGCATCTTGCGTCGTTGACCGATGTTCCTTATGACGTTGTCTCGACGCACAGCAAGTACGCGCCGTCTCAACTCGGCTTTCTTGAGCCGCTCGATGGGCTGATCGATGAAACCGCGTATCAGGATTTTGTTCCGATGGCGCTGGAGATGGCGCGCGCCGGTGGATCGCTCTACGGGCTGCCGCGCAACATCGATGTCAGGTTGCTTCACTATCGGACCGATCTCATTGAATCGCCGCCGGTGACCTGGAATGGGCTCCTGGAGCTGGCTAGAAGGCACAACGCTCCGCCTGATCTGTACGGTTTCTTGTTTCCAGGTCGAGAGTCTGGGTTGTTTGGGACGTTCTTCGAGCTGGCTGAGATGGCTGGCGCGGCGCTCTTCCCCGAAGACCTCGTACCCGACATAGAGAACGAAGCGGGCCGATGGGCGCTCGGCCTGCTGCGAACTTTTTATGTCGAGGGACTCGTGCCGCACGAGCTTCCCGAGTGGCATTACGACAAGATACACGAATGCTTTCGCGAGGGGCGGGCCACGATGGTAGGCGACTGGCCCGGCTATTACAGCTTGTATCGCGACGAGAGCATTTCTAAGGTTCACGATCGCCTGGGACTGTGCGCTTATCCGATTGGCCCAGCGGCCAACTCTCTCGCTTACGGAGGCGGACACACCTTTGCCCTGACGCGGCGCGGCGCAAACAAGCCGGAAGCCCTGGAGCTGTTGCTTCACCTTACCGCGGCTGAGCAACAACTGTTGGAAGCTCGGAACGGCTGCGTTCCCGTTCGCCGCATCGTGATGAGGCAAATGCAGAGCGAGGCCGATCCCGCGAACCGCGCGCGGTTGGCGTTGCTCGAGAGGGTCATCGCCGAACACATGCTGATCCCGCCAAAGTTCGCGAGGTACCCAGAAGTCGAAGAAGTGTTGTGGCGCACCGTGCAGCGAGTGATGGTGAATCAACTCGCCGTCGATGAAGGCTTGCGCCTGATGAGAGAGCAGGTCAGGCAGATCGTTGAGAGCGACTGAAATGAGGTCGACGAATCGAGAATTCCATTGTGTGAAGAGTCGCGAGAATCCCCCAAGCGGAAGGTTGGGGTGCTTTCACTTCGGCCTACTGGAAACGGGCCGGCGGCTCCCCGCAATCCCCCAACCGGAAGGTTGGGGATCTTTCACGCCTAGACCGCCGGCTCCTGTCCTGTAGGCAAGAGTGAAAGCACCTCAACCTCCCGGTTGGGGGATTGCTGGAGACGCACGGGCTGCCGTCCTGTAGGCAAGAGTGAAAGCACCCCAACCTCCCGGTTGGGGGATTGCGGGAGACGCACAGGCTGCCGTCCTGTAGGCGAGAGTGAAAGATCCCCAACCTTCCGGTTGGGGATTTGCCGGAGGCGGATCGACGTGAGCGAAGAGCAGTCGAAGAGTTTCTGCATGGCGAATGCGACGTTTCTCGTTACCGGCGCGCATGGGTTTATCGGAGCGTGGATCGTAAAGCGATTGCTCACAGTCGATGCTCGCGTTGTCATCTTTGATCAAAGCGCCGACCCTCGCCAGTTGCGATTGATAATGAATGATGACGAGATCGCTCGAGCGACGGTGATCACCGGCGATATCACGGAAGCGGATGCGCTCTCGCCGGTCATCGAAAAGTTCGGAGTCACTCACATCATTCACCTCGCGGGCTTGCAGGTGCCGATCTGCAAAGCCAACCCGCATCTGGGCGCGATGGTTAATGTCATCGGGACGCTCAACGTCTTCGAGGCAGCCCGCCGAGCCGGGGACTCGATTCAGAGAGTCGTTTATGCCAGCTCGGCCGCCGTGTTTGGAATGATGGAAGAAGAGCGCCCGCTGACGGAGGGCGACGCAACGCAGCCCGCGACTCATTACGGCGCCTTCAAGCGCTGCAACGAAGACAACGCGCGAGTTTACTTTCTTGACCACGGGGTCAACAGCATCGGCTTGCAGCCGCTTACGATCTACGGTGTTGGGCGAGACTTCGGCCTCACGTCGGACCCAACGAAAGCGATGAAAGCGACGGTCGTCGGGCGGCCGTTTCATATGCGCTTTGGCGGGCGCACGGATTTTCAGTACGTCGCCGACACGGCCGACATCTTCATCCGCGCGGCGACGTCCGACTTGAAAGGCGCACACGTTTTCAATCTGCACGGCGAAACTGTTCACGTCGCGGACATAGTCGCGGAGATCGGGCGAGTGTGGCCGGATTTCACGATCACTTATGCGGATGAGCCGCTGGCGATACCGCCCGAGATGGATGACTCGGCTATTCGCGCCGCGCTCGGGGAGCTTCCGTCAACTCCGCTGGCAGTCGGCGTCCGCGCAACTATCGAGCGATTCGCCGAGCTTCATCGCGAAGGGCGCTTGGACACGAGCGACCTGGACCAATAGATGCGAGGAAAAATGAAAAGACTAAAGTTCACGGTGTTCCTATTGCTGTCAGTGATCGGGTGTCTGACAGCGCCAGCCTGCAATCGCGGTGGCGGCGGCAAGCGAGTAATCGCCGTAATTCCAAAAGGCGTTGCCCATTTCTTCTGGCAGAGCGTTCACGCGGGCGCCGAAGCCGCGGGAAAGGAGTTTGGCGTTGAGGTGATGTGGAAAGGACCAGCTCAAGAGACCGACTACAGCGGACAGATCAACATCGTCGAGGATGCAATCAATCGCCGTGTGGATGGGATTGTTCTGGCGCCGTCTCACGGCGATGCGCTTGTTCCAATCGTCGAACGCGCCCAGAAGGAAGGCATCCCGGTGACGATCTTCGATTCGGGCATAAGCACTGAGACTTATCTTTCCTATGTCGCCACGGACAATCGACAGGGCGGCGTCGTAGCCGCTGATCGGCTCGCCGAGAAACTTGGAGGAAAGGGCAAGGTCGCGATACTCGGAGTCAAAGCCGGCTCGGTTTCAACCGATGAACGCGAGCAAGGTTTTCAGGAGACCATCAAACAGAAATATCCCGGCATCGCAATAGTCGCCTTTCAGTACGGTGACGCTGATCGGGCCAAATCGCTCGACCGGGCGACTGATATTCTGACGGCGCACGCTGACCTGAACGGGATGTTCGCCTCAAACGAATCCTCGACGGTCGGCGCGGTGCAGGCGATAAAGCAGAAGGGCCTCGCCGGCAAGGTGGTGCTGGGCGGGTTCGACTCGAGCCCTAATCTGATCGACGACCTCAAAACCGGCGCAATCGACTCGCTTGTGTTGCAGAATCCTTTCAAGATGGGATACGAAGGCGTGAAGGCCATCGTCGACAAGCTGAACGGTCAGACCCCACAGCGGCGCCTGGACACCGGCGTGAAGCTGCTGACGAAAGAGAATCTTGATTCGGCTGAGATGCAACTGTTACTCAAGTCGCCGTAGTTCTTAACCGCAAGGACGCTGAGGTCCGCGCAGTTCCCCGCGTCCTCGGCTCCGCGGTTATCTCTCTTCCTGATCGAAACAGAAAACTTATGGCCTCGCAGCATCTCGCGCTTGAAATGCGCGGCATAACGAAATCGTTCGCCGGGAACACCGTGCTCGCCGAAGTCAATCTGTCGGCGGCAGCAGGCGAAGTCCACGCGCTGGTGGGCGAGAACGGCGCGGGCAAATCTACACTGATGAAGATTCTCGCCGGCGTCTATCGCCCCGACGCCGGCGAAATACTGATCGAAGGCGAGCCTGCAAAGTTCTCCAGCCCGGCAGATGCACTCGGGCGGGGGATCGCGATGATCTATCAGGAGCTCTCGCTTGCCGGGCGCCTCACTGTCGCCGACAACATCTTCCTTGGGCGCGAGCCTCTCGCATTCGCGCCGCTCAAGGTAATCAACCAGCGCGCTATCAACGAACGCGCAGGGCGGGTTCTTGCGGGCTACGGTTTCAACATCGATCCTCGCAGTCGCGTCGAGCGGCTTGGCGCGGCCGATCGACAACTGGTCGAGATAACCCGCGCGACGCTTGAAGCTACTCGAGTGCTCGTGATGGATGAGCCGACTTCCTCGCTGACAACTCGTGAGGTCGACGAGTTGTTCCGCTTGATCCGCGAGCTCAAGTCCAAAGGAATCGCGATCATCTACATCTCGCATCGTCTGGAAGAACTCGAGTCGATCGCAGACCGATTGACCATCCTTCGCGACGGCTGCGTCGTTTACACGGGGCCGTGGGGAGATATTCCAACGGCTGCGATTATTCGGCACATGGCCGGCCGCGAGTTAAAAGAGATCTTCCCGCCGCGCCGCGCGGAAGCGACGGAGCCTCGCCTGCGCGTCGAGGGGCTTTCTCGCGCCGGGAAGTTTTCGAGCGTGACTTTTGAAGCGCGCGCGGGCGAGATCGTCGGCATCGCGGGTCTCGCGGGAGCTGGCCGCACCGAGCTGGTCGAAACGATCTTTGGTGTGAGGAAGGCCGACAGCGGCGAGGTGCTCGTTAACGGTGTGCGGCTCGACGCGTTGCGTCCCGATCGAGCCGTCGCGTGCGGGCTCGGGTTTTTGACCGAAGACCGCAAGCAGGCTGGGCTGTGTCTCAATCTCTCACTCGCTCAGAATCTTACGTTGGCTAACGTGCGAGCGCTCGTCAAAGCGTGGACGCTTGACCGTAAGCGCGAGGCTATCGCGGCGCGCGGGTACATCGAGCGGCTGCACATTCGACCTGCTAATCCCACAAAGACCATAGCTCGAATGAGCGGCGGGAATCAGCAGAAGGTTTTGCTGGGGCGATGGTTGTTCGCTGACTCAAAAGTGTTCCTGCTCGATGAACCCACGCGCGGCGTAGACGTCGCTGCTCGTTCGGAAATCTATCGCGCGATCAATGATCTCGTGGAAGCCGGCGCGGCAGTCGTAATGGTCTCGTCTGATTTGCCTGAGTTGTTGGGAATGGCGGATCGAATTCTGGTGATGCGCCGCGGACGTCTCGTAGCCGAGCTTGACGCGAAGAGCACGACGCGGGAGGAAGTGCTGATGCACGCCGCGTTGGAAGAGAGACTAACCGCCGAGGACGCCGAGGACGCAGAGGCGGCGCAGAGGACAAGGGATAAGTAATGTCGGATTGGATTAAGCGGTTCCTACCGTTCGTCAGTCTAGTCGCGCTGTGCGTGCTGATTGCCGCGCTCGAACCGAGGTTCCTCTCGGCCGGCAACCTGGCGAGCGTCGCGAGGCAAACCGCAGTAATAACCATCATCGCGATGGGGATGACTATGGTGATGGTTTCGGGCGGCATCGATCTGTCGGTCGGCTCGATCCTGGCTTTGTCGGGAGTGGTTGGCGCGTTCGCGATGGTGAGCGGAGCGCCGGTAGTCGTGGGCGTCGCGGCTTCGATTGCGACAGGAGCGGTGTGCGGTCTTCTGAACGGAACGGCAGTCGCGATGCTGCGCATTCCTCCTTTCATAGTCACGCTCGGAGCGATGGGCATCTATCGCGGAATCGCGTTGCTGGTTACCGACGGCAAAGCCGTTGTCGGCGTGCCGTCAGGATTTGGCTATCTCGCCGAAGGCAATCTGCTCGGAGTTGTACCGGTCCCGTTGTTGATCGTCGTGCTGGTCGCGCTGGCGACGCACTTGTTGCTGGTCAACACTCAGCCCGGGCGTTACTGTTACGCGATTGGGAGCAACATCGAAGCGGCGCGGTATTCAGGCATTCGCGTGTCGCGCTATCAGGTCCTGTTCTACGCGCTGCTGGGAGCGCTGGCCGGGCTCGCCGGGTCGATCGAATCAGCGAGGCTGGTGACCGGACAGCCTACGGCAGGAGAGGGTTACGAGTTGAGAGTGATCGCCGCGGTCGTGATCGGCGGCGGCTCGCTCGCGGGCGGGCAGGGAACTGTTATCGGAACAATCATCGGGGCTTTGATAATGGGGGTTCTCGCGAACGGAGCGAACCTTCTTGGCATATCGTCATTTGCTCAGCAAGTGGTGATTGGCGGAGTGATCGTGTTGGCAGTGACGTTTGATGAATTCCAGCGGCGAAGGATCGAGGCGACCTCGGCATAACAACGCGAATATAGGAGTCTTAGTCAAATGAAACTCGCCCAATTCAAAGTTCGTGGCGGAGAAACTCTGGGAGTACTGATCGGCGATCGAGTAGTGACTGTCTCAGCGCTCGCCTGGGCTCAGCAGAATGCCGGCATACCGACAACCAACTGGCTGCTTGAGTTGACAGACATGATCGAGGTCATCGAGCGCGGTGAAGAAGGGCTCGCCGAACTAACAGCGATGATAGAGCGGGCACGATCTGGCGGCATCGAAATCGACGAGGGCTCTGGATTCGTACTCGATTCAGTCTCGTTTCTGCCGCCGGTCAATCCGATCAAGATCATTGCGATCGGCCGCAACTACGTTGACCACGCGATTGAAGGAGGTTCGGAACCGCCGGCAGCTCCGCTGATCTTCAACAAGCTGCCCAACTCTTTGAGCGCGCACAACGCGCCGATCGTATTGCACAAGATCAGCGAGCAGATCGACTACGAGGCCGAGCTCGCCGTCGTAATCGGACGCCGCGCGACGCGAGTCAGTGAGAGCGATGCGCTCGACTACGTTTTCGGCTACACGCTGATCAACGATGTGAGCGCGCGCGATCTGCAGTTCGGCGACGGGCAGTGGGTGCGTGGAAAGAGTCTCGACGGTTTTGCGCCGCTCGGACCGTTCATTACCACTCGCGATGAAATTCCAAACGTTCAAGCTCTCAACATCCAGGGACGTTTGAACGGTCAGGTGATGCAGTCATCTAACACAAGCAAGATGATTTTCGGCGTTGCTTACCTTGTCTCGTACATTTCGCAGGGAATCACGCTCGAGCCCGGCGACGTCATTGCGACCGGCACTCCGGACGGCGTGGGCATATTCCGAAAGCCGCCGGTGCTGTTGAAGGCGGGCGATGTGTATGAGGTGACGATCGAAGGTCTTGGTACGCTACGGAATCCGGTGGTGGCTTCGAATTGACCTGGAAGCGCAGGCATCCCTGCCTGCCTGAGTCGCACGAGAAAGACAATCACCGTTTAGGAAGAAGGCAGGCAGGGATGCCTGCGCTCCCAGGTTTTCACTTCACATCGTCTGTGAATTTCCGATACTGAGATTCCAGGTCGTCAGGCGTCGCAGCGCGGGAGAGAATCAGCACGCGGTACTTGAACGTTGCTGATTGCCCGGGCTCGAGCGTGAAGTTCAGAGTCTGTTTCCCCTCGCTGAACACTTTTTGCCCGAGTGTGTTTGCGGCAAACAACCCATAGCCTCGTGCGTGCCAGTAAGTTGGATAGCCCGGGTTCTTCGGATGATCCAGCATCGCCAGCGTCACATCCTCCTGGCCGATCTTGCCGGTTAGCATCGTCCATCGTCCACGTGTTCCCCAGACAGCATCGCCAGTTTTGCCTTCGCTGCTCAGGTAGCGCCCGGTGACGCCGGTGTTATCAAGTTTCGGGACCGCGGTCGCCTTGCCGCTCGCGTCGGTGAAGACCTCGGGCTTATCCGCCGGCTGTTCTAGTTCTCTCGCCACGCGCATCCCGAGCACGCCTTCCTTGTTGTCGTTGAAGGCTACTCGCTTATCGAGCGCGGTGAGCTTTGTAATCCTGTCGATCGCGCGAACGCCCGTCTCGCTATGAAACACGAAAGTAGTTTCTTCGCGCAGAAGCGGCACGCCGTCGGGCGAGAGCCATTCCATCTCGACTTGAAGCTCGCCCTCAGTCTTGCCATTCTGAACGTGCTTGATCCTGGTGTGACGGATTGTGCCGTACTTGCCGCGCTCCGCGGGTTTGATCGCCTCCGAGTTATTCCAGAAGTCGAGGCCGTTAACATCGCCGTAGTTGAACCACAAGCCGACGTGATGGGGGTGATCGACTCTTTCGCCGGGGCGCGGATCGAGCGGATAGCCGCGAGTGACGAGCGTGCCCTTTGCCGTCCTTAGAGGATACAACACCGGCTTCTTGACTGAATCGGGCCAGATGTAGGACGTGAACGGCTGACCGTCGATCAGAACATCAACGCGGCGCCCGGCTTCGTTCACTACAAGCTTAACGCCTGAAGTGGACAGCTTCGTGTGAGAAGAACCGGTCCACGTCACTGACAAAAACACAATCGACAGCAACGCAGCCAAGCCGCGCGGTCTTTGCGGTCTGAACATTGGTGACCTCCGCTTAGAGTTCAGAGTACAGGCTTTAGCCTGCTCTATCGGTCTGCGGACAAATGCAGGCTAAAGCCTGTACTCTGAACCCTCGAACTCTGAACCCTCGAACCCTGAACGTGACGGGAGGCAGCCCCTAGCCGATCACGACATCCTGCTTTGCATCGTCGAACGTGATCCGTTTGCCGGTCTGCAAAGCGGCTATCGTCATGCACAGCGCCACGGAATGATTGTATGCCGCGCGAATGTCGGCGTTAGGAGTCTTGCGCGAGCGCACACACTCCATCCAGTTGCGCATGTGCGCGAGCGTTGAATTATCGACCCCGGTGCTCGCCGAGGTTTCAGCCTTCACCGTTTCCTGTTCGATCAGCGACATCTCAGGCAACAAGAACGCCTCCTTACCCATCGCTTTTGCATGATTCTCCTTCAGCCCACCTTCCGGACCCACCTTGTTGGTGTCGAGATTCAAGCTGCCGCCGTTCGAGTAGTAGATCTCCTTCACGTCACCCGCGCTATTGGTCTGACGCGACGAGTAGATCACCTGAAAGCCTTTGCCTCCCTTCGCCGCGTCGCCGTAGTCAAAGACCGCCGTCATTGTGTCGAAATTCTTGCGGCCGTCGCGCCACAGATAAATGCCGCCGTTGGCGACTACGCTGGTTGGATGATTGTAGCCGGTGAACCAGTGAACGGTGTCGATTTGATGAACCATCCACTGATCGGGTATTCCCGATGAATACGGCCAGAAGAGACGGAACTCAAGATACTTCCTGGCGTCGAAGGTATCCGCCGGCCGGTTGATCAGGTAGCGTTTCCAATCCGTGTCCTGCTCGCGCAACGTGGGGACGACCTTTGGACGGCGCCAGCGGCCCGGCTGATTCACGTTCCAGGTCATGTCGGCCATCACGATGTCGCCGAACTTGCCCGACTTGAGATAGTCGTATGCCCGCATGTAGCTCGGCGTCGATCGTCTTTGAGTGCCGACCTGAACGATTTGCTTCGACGCGTTGACGAGCTTCAGCGCCGCGCGCGCGTCGCTCATGATGTTTGCGAACGGCTTTTCGACATAAACATCTTTGCCGGCTCGCACGGCTTCCATGCAGTGATAGGCGTGCTGGAAGTCCGCGGTGGCGATGATGACCGCGTCGACGTTCTTCATCGAATAGAGCTCGTCTGTGTTGCGAGCCCGAGCCAACTGCTCGCCGGCAATCGGGACCTTGAGCTTATCGGCTTGCTGAGTGA
This sequence comes from uncultured Clostridia bacterium, assembly GCA_964548075.1. GTDB lineage: Bacteria > Acidobacteriota > Blastocatellia > UBA7656 > UBA7656 > Onstottus_A. Next base: position 53,736 of record CAZJQQ010000052.1, read on the forward strand.
CGAAATCGGCGCCTTCGTCGCGGCGTTTGTTCCAGATGTCGCAGACCGCAACGGGCTCGAAATTCAATTCGTTTGCGAGTCTGAGAAAACTCGGAATCAACGCATCGCGAGAGCGGTCGCCCGGTCCGACGAACGCGACCCTGACGCGATCATTCGCCCCGATGATCTTGGCGTAGCTCGACGCGCGCGAACTGATTGCGATCCCGGCCGCGCCTGCAGCCGAGGTCTTAATGAAATCTCTTCGTGAGTTTCTACTTGTAGCCATGGTTTCTCCTCCTTGGTTAGTCCGTAGTCAGTAGTCCGTAGTCAGTAGCCAGTTATTTCCAGCTACGGACTACTGACTACGTCTTGAGTGCCAAGACATTGTTGACACCGAAGAGTGCCAAGACATCGTTGACAC
>CAZJQQ010000053.1:0-11099 GCA_964548075.1 uncultured Clostridia bacterium
ACCCTAGCTGGTTACTTGCTGGATGACCATTTACACAAAACTATTTACACCCTCGATCCTATCCGCGGTCAACTCACCATTCCAAGGGAAGTCTTTGAAGAACAGTGGGCGCATATGCGCCGCGTCACCATATTGATTAGTTAAGCCGGGCAATTCCGCTAAGAATCGTTAATAGAATACTTCTTCAACAAACCTCTCGCGATCACCAGCCGCTGTAGCTCGTTCGTTCCGCCGCCGATGATCAACAGCGGCGCGTCGCGATAATATCTCTCAACCGGAAAGTCTTTCGCGTAGCCGTTGCCGCCGAAGATTCGCATTGCCTCAAGCGAACACTCCTGAGCGGTCTCTGTTGCGAACAGCTTGGCCATTCCGGCTTCGAGGTCGCAGCGCTCGCCGCGGTCTTTCTTTTCGGCCGCGGCGTAGACAAGCAATCGCGAAGCTTCGATCTTCGTAGCCATGTCGGCGAGCTTTAGTTGAATCGCCTGGTGCTCGCAGATCGGTTTGCCAAACGTATGTCGCTGCTGTGAGTACTTGATCGCTTCTTCGAACGAAGCTCGCGCGATTCCCAGGCCGCGCGCAGCAACGTTGATGCGTTCGCTCTCGAGACCGGTCATCACGTGCTTGAAGCCTTCGCCTTCGCGGCCGCCGATCAAGTTCCCAGACGGCACGCGGAAGTTTTCAAACAACAGCTCGCATGTTTCAAGGCTCTTGTATCCGAGCTTGTCGATGTCGCGGCTCACTGTCAGCCCCGGCTCGCCTTTCTCAGCGACAAATGCGCTCATTCCAGCGTAAGCCGGCTTCGCGTTCTTGTCGGTCTTCGTGAGCAACAACATGATTTCCGCGCGGCGGCCGTTGGTGATCCACATTTTCGAGCCGTTGATGTAGTAATAATCGCCTCGCCGCTCAGCGGTGGTTTTGATCGCTTGAAGGTCTGTGCCGGCGTGCGGCTCCGTCAGGCAGATAGCTCCTCGCTTCTCGCCGGTGGTCATGATCGGAAGAAACCTGCTCTTCTGATCTTCGGTGCCGAATCTCGAGATCACATCGGCCAGCACACAATGAGTGCCCAGGATTCCAGCAAGCCCCATCCACACTCGCGAGATCTCTTCGAAGATCATAGCGAACACGGTATAGCTCAAGTCCAACCCGCCATATTGCTCGGGGATGTTGGCGCCGAACAGACCGAGCTTCTTCATCCCTTCGACAATCTCAATGGGATATTCGTTGTTGTGTTCGAGTTCGGACGCAACCGGCGCGACCTCTTTGTCGAGAAACTTCTTGACGGTGGCGAGTATGAGTTGTTCTTCTTCGCTGAGTTGGTAAGCCATCTGCGCCTCCTGGGAGTCGCAATCTTAGCACGCCGCCGAAGCTTACCAGAAGCGGGTCAGCATCTCATTCCATAGAGTCGGTGTCCCGTACTGGCCGGACAGCCAAAGGCGCCGGTTGAGGAGTCATCAGCTCGGTTGTGCCTTCGACGATCGACGCCGGCTGTGGCGGCAAAACGGCTGTCTTCTGCATTGACAAGGCTCTCGTCTGTTCGGATGGCGTTTCCAGTTGGGCAGGATTGCTTGGGTTAAGCGATCTATGCAAGCGGCGCATTCCCAGGATCAGGAAGTAGGCGCCAAGGAGTTCACCCAGCGCCAGAAGTATCCAACCGGAGACCACGCCTTTCGTGGCGCCGGCAAACAGAATTATCGGCGGCGCGATGAGCAAAGTCAGAAACGAGAGAATCAGTCCGAGGGTTACCTCGATCTGAGATCCGCTCGCGTTTGCCGTCAGCCGCATCACCTCGAGTTCCGGCGGAAGCTGGCTTCGCGCGGCAGGCTTTCCACACCCCCGGCAGAATCGCGCATTGCCCGCGTTCTCGACGCCACAGGAGGGACAGAACACCTCCACTGAAGCGCGCTGGTGGCCAGCGCAATGATAGCCTCGGCTTCGCGCTCGAGCGCCTGCATCTCGCCCTTCGTGAACAACTGCTCAATGTCGTAGTCGAACGTTGCCAGGGTTGATGCGGAGCTGATGGGCTTCAGGGCGATGGTCAGTGTGGTGTCATAGTCCAACACCATCGCCACCCAAATGCTCTTTTGCCGCGGGCGCTTTGCCTGGATTGGAGCATCGCCCAGAACGATGTAGCCGAAACTCTCGAGAACATCGGACAGCCGCCGCCGTACGGATTCAATATCGCCGGGAATGGTCCGCCTGAAGTGGTGCTCAAAACCGCCTGCCATCAGTTCGCTCTATCCATGTCCCAACCCGATAATCGAACAAGTAAACGACCCCGGATTCCCTCCAAGATTGTGCGCCAACCCGAGTTTCATATCTTTCACCTGGCGCTCGCCGGCCTTCCCCTGCAGTTGATGATAGATCTCGTAGAGCATGCGCAAGCCGCTCGCGCCGATCGGGTGACCGAATGATTTCAAGCCGCCGTCGGTGTTCACCGGCAAGTCGCCCTTCAACGTGAACGCGCCTGAATCGATGTCGATCTTCGCTTTGCCCGGTTCAGAAAAGCCGAGGTCTTCATAGATGATCATCTCGGTGATCGAGAAGCAATCGTGAACTTCGGCCATGCTGACTTCTCTGCGCGGGTCTTTGATTCCCAGTTGATCGTAGACCTGTTTCGCCGCCGCCTTCGTTTCGGGAAAACTGGTGAAGTCAAAATCGGGATCCATCCTCCCGGTGCCCGGCCCGACCGCGAGCCCCATCGCTTTGATCGTCACGAAGTCCTTGTTGAACTTCGGCGCCAGCTCCGTTCGTGTGATGATCGCCGCCGCAGCTCCATCGGTAGTCGGGCAGCAATCCAACAATCCAAGCGGCGATGCGATCATCGGCGCCTTCATCGCTTGTTCCAGAGTGATCTCTTTTTGAAAGTGAGCCTTCTTGTTTCGCGCGCCGTTGTAGTGATTCTTGACCGAGATCTTCGCGAGCTCTTCTTTGCCGGCGCCGTACTTATGAAAATAGCGATTCGCCGAAAGCGCGAACGCCCCGGGCGCGGTGTTGCCAGCACCGATCACACTCGAAGCGGCACCCGGCAACCCCGAATAGCCCGAGTCTTTCAGCTTCTCGAACCCCACGACCAGCACCAGATCATAAGCGCCTGCCATCACCGAGTACGCCGCGTTGCGCAACGCGTCCTGGCCGGTCGCGCACATGTTCTCGACGCGAGTGATCGGGATGTACTGAAGCTTCAAGGGCCGCGAGAGCGCTTGTCCTGAAATGCCCGAGACAAGCGTGCCGACCCACGCGGCTTCGATCTGGGCAGCCTCGACGCCGGCGTCCTCGAACGCTTCGTACGCGGCTTCGACTATCAAGTCTTCTTCGCTCTTATCCCAGTGCTCGCCGAACTTGGTGCAACCCATCCCGATGATCGCTACACGGTCGCTGAGGTTTTTCATGGTTTCTCTCCTAATAGGGTCAGTTCAGGGTTCAAGAGCATGGAGTTCAGGCTTTAGCCTGGTAGTACACCTACGCCCATCAAGCCATGGCACTACCAGGCTAAAGCCTGAACTCCATGCACCTGAACCCTTGAACCGCTAGAGATTCTACCACCCGAGCGCGGTCAATCAAGCGACGCCGGAATCATTGCACTCGGCTTGATATCAGCGGCCACGTTGTGTCATATATTGCCCGCAAGTTCAGAGTCCAACCTTCAGCTCGCCGGCGAACCGCCAGCAAGCTAAAGCTTGAACTCCACGCCTTCAATCGGGAGATCATTATGTGGAACAAACTGAATCGCAGAGACTTCGTCAAATCAGCCATCGGCGCAGGCGCGGCAATGAAAGTTTTCGGCCGCGCGCCCGCCGTCTCAGGCAAGGTGCTGGGCGCGAACGGTAACATCAACGTCGCTTTGATCGGCGTCGGCGGCCGCGGCAACGATCTGCTCGGATGGGTGATGAAGACCGGCGAGCAGCCCAACACTCCCGCCAAGGTCGTCGCGGTCTCGGATGTCTACGCCAAGCGTTTGAACAAAGCGAAAGAGACCGCCAAGTGCGACGGGTTTATGGACTATCGCGAGATACTCGAACGCAAAGAGGTAGACGCGGTTATCATCGCGACTCCCGATCACTGGCACGCGCGCATCGCGATCGAGGCGATGGACAAAGGCAAAGACGTCTATCTCGAAAAGCCTATGACCCACACCGTCGAAGAAGCAAAGCGAGTCTACGAGAAAGTGAAAGCAAGCGGCCGCGTGCTTCAAGTCGGTTCGCAGACCACCAGCTCGGATCAATGGTGGAAGGCGCGCAAGGCGATTCAAGACGGCATGATCGGCAAGCTGATAATGAGCCAGGGCTCTTATCATCGCAACTCGACCGGCGGCGAATGGAACTGGAAAATCGATCCGGCCGCGGGGCCCGAAGGCAAGGGTGAAGACTTTATCGACTGGAAGATGTGGCTCGGCGACGCGCCGAAACGCAAATATGACGGCGACCGTTTCTTCCGCTTCCGCAAGTACTGGGACTACTCGGGCGGGATCGCGACCGATCTCTTCTATCACGTGATGGCGCCGATGAACATCTGCTGGGGCGAGCCTCAGTTTCCGTATCGGGTGATGGCGAGCGGCGGCACATACATCTTCAAAGACGAACGCGAGGTTCCGGACACGTTCCATCTGATGGCCGACTACCCGCAAGGTCACTCGCTGGTGCTCAGCTCATCGATGGCTAACGAGACGCACATCCCTGGGCTTATACGCGGCCACGAAGGCACGATCATGATGGTCCCCAACGGACAGTTCGAAGGCAAAGTGGACTTCATCACCGTTACGCCATCGCGGATCGCGAAGCAGCAGTTTCAGGACAAGTACGGCGCGGCCGAAGTGAAGCTGAACTGCGAGCCTCGCGAAGACCACATGCAGAACTTCCTGCGATGCGTACGCACTCGCGAGAAGCCCGTGCTCGATGCACTGACGGCTTACAAGGCGATGGCAACCATCGGCATGAGCGTTCAGTCGTACCGCGAAGGTCGAGTGTTGTACTTCGACGCACAAAAGCAGAAGGTCGTCTCAGAAGCACCGAAGGCTTAATGGAGCACGGAAGGAGGACCCAGCTTCGAAGCGCTTTGCGTCTTTGCGTTAAACTCCTGAGCTCGGCATGAAGCCCAAACCGCCCGCAACGCAATTCATCTGCGCGCGACCAGGTTTGAGTAGACAACCCACTTGCCGTCAAACAACCCGCCCACCAGCGTGTAAGTTTCCGTCGTCGCGCCAACCGCCACTCTCCAGTTTCGGAACAATCTGTCGGGCGGCTTTGAGTCCAACTCCAATCGGCTGTTGGGCAGGGCGTGGACCATTCTGGCGAAGCTGGCAACCTCATTCGGACTCGCGGTGCCTCGAAGAACGGAAGGCAAGAGCGTCTGTAGCTTTGTCTGAGCGTCGGCGCGAGCCTCGGCGTCTTTCGTTTCTTGTGCGTTCTTGGAGTCGAGCTGTTGCTGAGTCTGATCTGCCCGCGATTTGAGCGCTGCGTTCTCCTGAGCGAGCTTCTTTTTGTCCGATTCGCTCGACGAATAGAGCGCGTAGTTTGTGGACAGCAGCACGATGGCCCCGACGAGCGCCGCGATAGTGACGACCAGAGCCATAAAGAGCCAGCGCCTCTTGGCTGATTCGGTTTGCTCGATCTGATCCCTGATGTTGTCGACGTCGCTTTGGTTATAGCTTACCGACCACTCGTTATGGGTTCGAGTGCCTGTGTGCGGTGGTTCGTTCGTGATGGCCATAGCTCCTCTCGAAGGTGATTTGAGGTTCGATCGAGCCTGGGCGGCATTTACTACGTCCGCTATGCCATCTTACACCTCTCCGCAAGCTGATTGCACTATGAGATTGACCACGGATGAGACGGATGACGGGTCAGCACGGATCAGACCCGTGGTAATCCGTCTTATTCGCCTCATCCGTAGTCCGTTGTTACGCCACGGCAACGCCGGCGTCTTCCAGGAAGAGGTACTTCCGCCACTCTGGTCGAGACTCGGCGGCGTGTCTTATCGCAGCTCGCTCCATCCCGTAAGTCAGCGCCGCTGGATTCATCAACAGAGGCATCCGTGCTTCTTCGGGCGTGCGATTGCCCTTGCGCTGGTTGCAAGCGAGGCAGGCAGCGCACAGGTTGTCCGCAGCGGTTCGCCCGCCGCGCGACCGCGGTACGATGTGGTCGATCGTCAGGTCGAAAGGACCGCCCTTCACTCCGCAATACTGGCAGCGGTACCGGTCGCGCGCGAGAATCCGCGAGCGCTTGGTGCTCGAGCGTCCCTGTCGTCCTCTCACGTCGATGTACTCGATCAGTCGAACCACACTCGGAGCCGGAAACACGAAGTGCTGCGAGCGAAGCACACGGTCGCCATCCAACTCGACGACTTCAGCCGAGCCCTTCCAGACCAGGCGGACCGCGCGAGGAATGGTGACGATGCCGAGCGCCTCGTACGAGGCGTTTAGCAGTAGAACTTTTCGCGCTAGGGCCATACAAACTCCGGGAATTGAGGATCGAGAATCGAAGATCGAGGATTGATTTCCGAAGCTATTGCTATCTTCCATCCTCTATCCTCGATCCTCCACGTTAAGCCGGCGACCAGATTCGAACTGGGGTCTACTGCTTACGAGACAGTCGCTCTTCCGATTGAGCTACGCCGACATTGTAGCGCACGCTGCCAGCTTGCGACTTGTTCACGGTTACTCAGCTCGCAAGCCGGCAGTGTGCGCTTCAAAAGTAGTCGGGGAAGGAATCGAACCTTCAACATCCGGTTTGTAGGACCGGCGCCATACCATTAGGCCACCCGACCAGAAAGAGCCTGGGAGCGCAGGCATCCTCGCCTGCTTCTGTTTCGTTACTCCTTGCGCCACGCGAGCAGGCAAGGATGCTTGCGCTCCCGAAGAGCCTCGTGTGAGAGTCGAACTCACGCTATCGGTTTGGAAGACCGAGGTCATAGCCGCTAGACCAACGAGGCTTAAGGTTAGAGTCCACGCTTCAGCTTGCAGGTCCAGTTCAAGCTTTAGCTTGCCCGTAGACAGCAGCTTGAAGGCTGAACTCTGAACCTCTCAAGAGCTTCGTGCTGGATTCGAACCAGCGCTGCCGGTTTACAGGACCGGAGTCATAACCAACTAGACCAACGAAGCGTAGTGACTCCGGCGAGACTCGAACTCGCGGCCTTCGCTTTCGGAGAGCGACGCTCTTGATCCATCTGAGCTACGGAGCCTTATTTCAAAAAGCGCGGACGGCAGGACTCGAACCTGCATAGACTTGTTCCGAAGACAAGCGCCTGATCCATTCGGCCACGTCCGCAAGCTGCGAAGCCAGGGGTCGAACCTGGAATCTCTCGGGTCAAAGCCGAGCGTGTTGCCAGTTACACCACTTCGCAATGTTGGTGGTTGAGGCCGGATTCGAACCGGCTGCCTCTGGAGCTTCACACCAGCGCTCTTCCTAATGAGCTTCCCAACCGTCTGCCAATTTCGGATTTCGGATTGCGGATTGTAGATTGGTTTCGCGGCGCAACTTCGTCCCGCAATTCAATCCGCAATCCGAAATCGTTTTGAAGCCCGCGACGAGATTTGAACTCGCATAAGACCCTCACCGCGGGTGTCGCTCTTCCCTTGAGCTACGCGGGCTCTTACGAAGCTGCCGGCAGGACTCGAACCTGCATCGACGAGTTTAGGAAACTCGCGCCTGCTCCATTCGGCCACCGCAGCAATATGGTGGAGACTATGGGGCTCGAACCCATCCATCGGGTTTGCAGGACCCGCATGCCGCCAACAACATCTAGTCCCCATTCTCAAGTCGGGGTCCCGAGAGTCGAACTCGGACTCTCCTGCTCCCAAGGCAGGCGGCTTTCCATCAAGCCTTGACCCCGAAAAGCTCGGGCGGGAGGACTCGAACCTCCGCAGGTCCGGTTAACAGCCGGATGCTCTGCCTCTGAGCTACGCCCGAATGAACTCAAACGTCTACTTCCGACAGATTGGCGATATATCGCACTTTTCCGTGCGTCTTCTCGCTGATCCGCGATTCGCTTTCGGCAATCGCTCCATCGCACCAGTCGTCCAACGAATCCCCGAACTCGGTTCGGTGTCGCCGCCGCGGATGGATCGCCTCGACATCCCACCGCCGGTCAGTCCGCAAGTCCACTATTCTGAATCGCGCGCCTTGTTTCATCGCTCACCTCTAATGGCTCGAGGCGGAATCGAACCGCCGGTGACCGACTTATGAGATCGGCGCTCTACCGTCTGAGCTATCGAGCCGCGACGAGATCTCCACCTGATCACCGCCAGCTTGCGCACAAGTGCTTTCTTGCGCCACGCGGCATAGCGCTCGCTCTTCGTCTCGGTGATGATCGGAAGAATCTTCGCCATATAACTTTCACCTCAGAGCCCGCGGCGGGAATTGAACTCGCCACCTCTCGATTACCAATCGAGTGCTCCGCCCTCTGAGCTTCGCGGGCAAACCTGATTTCGAATCTCTGAATCGAACAAACCAATTCGAGATTCGCGATTCGCAATTCCTCCATGGGCCGCGTGGGAGTCGAACCCACTACCCCTCGATTAAAAGTCGAGAACTCATCCTGATGAGCTTCCGGCCCAAGTAGTCCCGCCGAGACTCGAACTCGGATCACGCGGTAATCTGCCGCTTGCAGGGTATAAGCCTGCCGCTCTACCGTTGAGCTACGGGACTGTCCGAGAAATGACAAATGAAAAATGACAAATGGAAAATGGAAAATTTCGACGTCAGGATTTGTCATTTGCGATTTGTCATTTTTCATTTCCCAACCTCCAGTTCCTGATGCGCCCGTAGGGACTCGAACCCTCCTCTCAGGTTTAAGAAACCTGTGCTTCGCCATCAAAGCTTCGAGCGCAAAGCGCTGGCGGCAGGATTCGAACCCGCGTTGGCTGCTTTAGAAGAGCAGCGCCTCGTTCCACTCGGCCACGCCAGCATTCATAACTCAGCGGGATCGACGAGATTCGAACTCGCGTAGTCTTGATTGACAATCAAGTGCCTGTGCCTCTCGGCCACGACCCCGTTAGCGGCCCTAAGCGGCGATGACGAGAATCGAACTCGCTAGGACTGAGTTGAGAACCCAGGCGCTCGACCGCTTTGCATTCATCGCCGTGTATGCCGCCTCCAGGAGTTGAACCCGGACTCTTCCGCTAATCGGGCGGACGTGTTGCCAGTTACACCAAGGCGGCGTGCTTCAAAGAACTGGCTCCGGGAGAAGGCCTCGAACCTTCACTCTCCGATTTCAGAGACCGGCGTGTTGCCACTTACACCATCCCGGAACTATTTGCCTCGCATCATTCGTCCTATAGGTCCTATCCGTCCTATTTCCCTCTACCAAGGGTGACTGGAGAGAGTTGAACTCTCTAACGCTGGTTCCACAGACCAGCCCCGCGCCGTTTGGGTTCAGCCACCAAAAACATCTGGCAGGGATGGAGAGACTTGAACTCTCTAAGCCAGGCTTGAAAAACCTGTCGCTCGACCGCTTTGCATTCATCCCCGTTTTAAACATCAATGCGGGAGAGGAGAATCGAACTCCTAAGACGCTCGTTTTAAGCGAGCGATGTCTGCCTGTTGCATCACTCCCGCGAACTCTCATCTTCACGCATCACCTCTCACGCGTCACGAACTGGTAGCGGAGTCCGGAGTCTCACCGGATGATTTGCTGGTTATGAGCCAGCCGAGCCTGGTTCCTGCTCCATCTCCGCATCAAGAACGCGCGGTGAGACTCGAACTCACGATTCCGGTTTTGCGGACCGGCGCCTTAACCAACTTGGCTACGCGCGTGTAACTTTTGGAGCTTCGTGCGGGAATCAAACCCGCGCTTTCGCCCTGGCAAGGCGACGTCATTCCACTAGACCAACGAAGCCCGATGGAAGCGACGGGGCGAGGGACGGACGCGGCGAGAATTGCTCGGTCGCCCCATCTCCGCGTCGCCCCGTCCCCGCGTCGTCTCCGACTGGTGCTGGCGGAAGGATTCGAACCTTCACCAAACTGGGTTTGAGCCAGTCACCTCTACCGATTGGGTCACGCCAGCACACTCAAACATCTCGCGGCTTCGAGTCCGTCTTCTTGCGGTGCATCTCGATGTGTCTGCGCGCCACGCGGTCATCATCCGGCAGCACGGCAACGCCGTCCCGAAGCATCTGCTCAAGCGTCTCCTCGCGAGTCTTAGCCGACAGAGCCGTGGCTCTCACCAGCCTTCCGTCGCGAAACTGCAATTCGTACTCGACCCAGACGCTGCGATCCGATACTCGACCCGAGAACGAAGTCTCGCTCTCGTAGACGATCGGATCGCAGGCTTCGCAGTGCGTATAGGCTACGACCCCGCCGGTGTGCGCGACGCGAAGGGCCTCGCTTTCGAACCGGAGCGTCAACTTCCCTTCTTCCATCTGCCTTGGTCTTGGTACGCGGTCATTAGCCCCACGGTCGTTGCGATACAGAATGCGCTCGAAGACGTAATAGTCATCCAAGAGGCATTCAAGGCTCTTCGTCTGCAAGGCTCCTTGCGGATGCCCATGAGCGCAAACCACCAACTCGGCGCTCTTCCCGAGCAAAATCAAGTTGTCGAACATACCCATCGCATTCACCTCCTTCTCACACATCACGTTTCACCCATAAATGTCTGGTACCGGCGGAGGGATTCGAACCCTCATCAACTGGTTTCTAAGACCAGTGCCTCTGCCAGGTTGGGCCACGCCGGCACATGCCAAATCTCGAATTGCGAATTTCGAATTGCGAATCGCACGCAATCGATTCGACATTCGCAATTCGACATTCGCAATTCTCTGGCGGGCCCGGCAGGACTTGAACCTGCGACCTCAAGCTCCGCAAGCTTGCGCTCTGATCCATCTGAGCTACGGGCCCGGAAAACAGAAGATCGAGGATTGAAGATCGAAAATAGAAAAGCGGCCTGGGTTTTGGGACGCGCAATCCTCGATCATTCAATCTTCGATCCTCGACTCTCAAGCGGAGGCGGCAGGAGTCGAACCTGCACAGGAATTCACCCGGCGGCTTAGCACGCCGCAGCCATACCATTAGGCGACGCCTCCGATTCCCAGGTTCGTAGTTCGGCCTTTAGGCGGAGGCTTGTAAGCTGCTTTTGTCGAAAACCAATCTACGAACTTCCGCCTAAAGGCC
>CAZJQQ010000053.1:11109-52453 GCA_964548075.1 uncultured Clostridia bacterium
GGAGGGTGAGAGATTCGAACTCTCACAGGCCGAAGCCCGCCGGTTTTCGGGACCGGTGCACTGCCAGTTATGCGAACCCTCCGCGAAGCAGGAGCAGGAGGAGTCGAACCTCCATCAACGGTTTTGGAGACCGCCGTGTTGCCAGTTACACCATGCTCCCGTGGTAGCATAGACTTCAGTCTGTGTCGCTCCGATAAGAGCCCTCTCAATCTGGAATCCAGCCAAAGACTGAAGTCTGTGCTACGAATGCTGAGCGAAGGAATCGAACCTCCAATGACCGCTCTGGTCGCCTGATCTACAGTCAGGTGCAATGCCACTCTGCCAGCTCAGCGTTTCGAAGACCTTCTATTCGGTTGTCAAAAAACAAAAAGGAGCGAGTCCTTTCCGCACACAAAGCGCAGAAACGGCCCGCTCCTTTTGTCTCTTTATCGAACTGGTCTTTGAGATTTTGGGAGCGGGAATCCGCTCCCGCTGAATCAACGCTGCCGTCGTGAACAATCGGAGAACGTGTGTTCTGCCGATTTAGTGATACCTATGGTATTCACGTAACTCAGCGTATTGACGCCTAATGATGGCGCGCTCGGGCAGGCGAGCCCAAAGGACGCACGTGACCGCCACGCCGCGATGCGCGTCATCGATCTTGTGTTTTGTCCCTTGAACATCATCGAACTAATTCTCCTCAGCAAGAATGAAACTATAAACAAGACTTGCGAGATTTACAAGAACTATTTTTTTCCGACGTATCTTTTACGTTGCTCCTCGCGATAAGTTCCATCGCAACTTGTCGACGTTCTCGCGAACCTTAGCGGCTTTGCGAGTCTTGGCGTCTTTGCGCGAAACTACCTTGAAACAGGTTTCGCGCAAAGACGCTAAGACCCGCAAAGAACGCCAAGCTTTACTTGCTCGACTTTCGACTCGAGCGTTTGCCTCTTCTTCCACCAGCGCCTTCGGTTCCTTTCAACGAAGCAAGAGGCCACAAGCTGTACTCAATCTTCGCGAGCCCCGCGCCAACCACCGCGTCGACTACCTCTGCCGAAGGCTTGTAGCAGGTCGCTGACTCATCAATCGGAACGTGGCCATCGACGTTCACAAGGATTCCCGCCGCCGCGTACTCGTCGTCGATCTTGCGCTGGTTCAAAGTTCTTCCAGCTTCGCCACGAGACATTCGACGGCCCGCGCCGTGGTTCACTGAGTAAGCGCTTCGCACCGCGCCGGCTTCGGGCCGCAGCACATAGCTCCAATCCTTATTCGAACCTGGAATCAACACCGGATGACCTGTGTCTTCCCACATCGTTCCTTCGAGTGCAGGATGCCCCGCGGGAAAAGCTCGAGTCGCGCCCTTGCGATGCACCCACACCTCGCCGAACTGCGGGTGCCATTCCTCCTGGACGAGATTGTGAGAGATCTCGTAGATCAACTCCATCTCGCCGCCGAAAACCTTCTCGAACGCTTCGGCCACCTGCTCGAAGATGATCAGGCGGTTGATGATCGCAAAGTTTCCGCCTGCCGCCACCGCATTCAAGTAGCTGCGATAGTGCTCTGACTCCGGCGTGAAGTAGCCAAGGTCGAGATCTTTGATCTCGTCGGGCTTCTCCGCGCGAGCCAGGTCGAAGTAGTTAGTCGCCAGTCCGTGCCCCCAGCCCCGCGAGCCGGTGTGCGCCTGGACGAACAACGTCCCTGTCTCCTCGCAACGCTGCAGCTCGATGAAGTGGTTGCCACCGCCGAGCGAGCCAAGCTGCGAGAACCCACGCTCGGGCCTGCCTCGGGCGCCCAGCGGAGGCTGCCAGTCATCATCCACCGGCATGCGATGCCGCTCAGCACGCGAGCGATCAAACGTCGCGCCGTATTTCTCGACGTAGTACTCAGCGCCGCCGTGAACGAGATTATCGAACTCGTGTCGATCGACCGTGCCAAGCTTGAAGCTCTTGCCGCCCGCGCCGAGGTCCACGCGCTTCATCACCTCGCGATTGAACTCGAGTCTTCGCTCGGGCGTCGCGGCATTGACCGGAACATTGCTCTTGGCGCTGACCATGCCGCAGCCGATGTCGTAACCTACCGGTCCCATCGCAATCGCGCCGATCTCATGATCAGTCAAGATCACACAGCCCACAGGCACGCCGTAACCGTAGTGAACATCCGGCGTGATCACTACGAGCTTGACGCCTGGGAACCGAGTCGCGTTGACGATCTGGCGATAGAGAATGTCTTCGGCGTCTTCGAACAGCCGCGGAGTTAGAAACATCCTCACCGGCACGTCACGCGTGTCGTCAGTACGCAACTCGTAGAAGCCCTCGCCGTTCCACCGCGCGAGACGCTTCCAGTTCTGCGCGTTCTTTAACAGCTTGTTTCCGCTCATCATCAGTTCACTCTGGTTCTAAGGCCTCGTCGTTGCCTGTGTTGCTGAAACTTCTGGTACAGTTCTTCGAGTTCCGGAGTCTTCTTTTTCCTCATGCCAAAGATGAGTTCAACGAGCTGTACTGATAACCACTCGAATGCTCTTCCGACGAAGTGAAGCTCATCGACGCTTACAAGGAGATCGCTGGTGGTCTTTGGGTGCATTAGGCGGTTTCTTATCTTCGAGGCCTTCCGTAGGAGGTCCCACTCGTTATCACCCACAGCCAACTTATGCTCCGAAGCGATCGCGCGCGCTGTGATCCTAAGGGTGAATTCGATATTGTCAATGAATGGTAGAAACTTCTCCTCTTTGATACGCGAGAGCTCGCCTTCAGAGAACACACATTTCCTAGCCTGATGCGCAGCGTACGCAATCTCTTTGAGGCGGAAGGTGAGTCCTTCGATGCAAGCGAACGCCGACCTTACGTACATTCTGCGCCGGAATTCATCTTCTTCAGATTCTAGGTCTCCAAAGTCCAGAGCGTTTCCACATCTCTCTACATCTTCTTTGAGCTCAAAGAGGAGCTCGAATAAATCGGTCCATGGTTGACTCATATTGTGACCTTTAATAGGAGTTCAGGATCTCCTGGAACTCTCGGTTTTCCCCGTACTGGTTGAGCAAGTAGCTGTCAAGCCAGCCCAGAACTGAATACGCGTGATCCATAGTGCACAGCAGTTCTTGAAAGGACACTCTCAGCGGCTTTTGGTAAGCGCCGCCGATTTCAATCCGATCGGTCGGATACCGGAACCGATCGCCCTTTGGGTCAATGGTGTAGAATTCCTTCACGCAGTTCTCAACAAAATCGATGTCGCAAGAAGCCCACAGCTCGACTGGCACTTTCGATTCGCATTCCGTCCTTAGTGTCTGCCATAGAGCAGACAAGTTGTGAACAAGCCGAAGCAATGATCGCCGAATACGAGCTTGAATCAAACCGCCGCGAACGCGAGGTATGGCAGGGTGGCGATATTGTCGAGTATTAATCCACCACAACGCGGCTACAAACCGATGACTTGAACCATCGCGCGTGCTATATTGCATAAGCTATGAGTCCGAGCATTGCGATACTCTCAGCGGCAGTCACGGTGTTCGCGCTGGTGTTATCTATTTTCGGGGCCTCGTGGCTTAACCAACGCAATACCGAAAAGCTCATTGGGCAATTGGGTCAGCGTTTTGATCAGCGAATAGATTCATTGGAAAAACGTTTTGACCAGCGAATAGACTCATTGGAAAAACGTCTCGACCAGCGGTTGGATTCGATGGACCAGCGGATAGGTCGTATTGAGGCAGTTAGAAGCTATCTTCAAACCCTCGCTACCAAAATGAGCCTCGGAGTTTAGTTACGCCGTCTGTCCGCTCGATCATTTAGTATTCCGAGACTCCCCTCGCGCAAAGCAACCATGCGCCTAAAGCGCTGATGACAAAGGGAAACACTAAGCGTGTTTCTGAGGAGACGCCAAGCCACCGCAAAGATCGCAAGGCCGGGATCACTTGAACTGGCCGAATCGCTTCATGAGTTTGTAAATGTCCACCGCCGTGGTCAAAAAACCTAAGGCCAGGCCGATTATCAACCACAAGGGCGTGGTTGCGTATTTCTCATCGAGCCACCAGCCGATCAGCGCGGGCACTCCGATCATCCACGGGATAGCCAGCGCCAGTCCGACGGTTCCCATCGCTTGACGCCAGCTTATGCCGCCATCAGACCGGTTCGGCCTGTCGCGCTCATCGGGATTGTCGTCTTCGGAAGGCATCGGATCGACATCGGATCAACGGGGCGGGGGGCCTGGTTCGTCGTCGGGCTCGCTCGCCATGCCGCGAGGCTGAGCGCT
This sequence comes from uncultured Clostridia bacterium, assembly GCA_964548075.1. GTDB lineage: Bacteria > Acidobacteriota > Blastocatellia > UBA7656 > UBA7656 > Onstottus_A. The sequence continues at coordinate 15,331 of CAZJQQ010000053.1, forward strand.
CTTCGGTTTTGCAGCGTCCTGGTAGGAGTAGGTCTTCAGGCCGGGGCTCATCCCTGCTTTTTGCGTGAAGCTGATCAGCCGCTGCGGGAACACTCCGATGTAGAGCACCAGCACTGCGGCGGCCACCAGCGCGACTCGAAGCGAGGGTGCAAGCGTCACCGGCTGAGGCTCGGTCTCGCCTTCGATGTACATCGCGCGGATAAACCGGATGTAGTAGTAGAGCGACACTACGCTCATCACCACCGCAAGTATCGCCAGACGCACGAGCCACGGATTGCCCGTCTCGATCAGACCGGCGAACAGATAAAACTTGCCGATGAACCCCGCTGTCGGGGGTATGCCTCCAAGCGAAAGCAGGAAGATCGTCATCATCACCGTCAGCAACGGCGCTTTTTTCATCAAGCCGTTGAAATCTTCCATCCGGTCGCCGACTATGCCTTGCCTTCTGAGCGCGATGATGCAGCCAAACACGCCGAGATTCATGATCGTGTAGATGAACAGATAAATGACAAAGCCCGTGTAGCCGGTTTGATTCCCGGCGATCAAGCCAAGCAGCGTGTAGCCCGCGTGCGAGATCGATGAGTAAGCCAGTAGCCGCTTCGTGTTCGGCTGTGTCAGCGCGCCCAGGTTTCCCCAGACAATAGTGATCGCCGACACTACTCCTAACAAGACGGCCCAGCCAGGTAACCCGAGAACCCCGTGCGCCGGATCCCCGGCAATCGTTGCGCGCATGTCGGGCAGTCCGTAGAGGAACAAGCGGCCGAACATCGCGAAGCTCGCGGCTTTTACGCCGACTGACATGAACGCGGTGATCGACGTAGGCGCTCCCTCGTAGGCGTCGGGCGCCCACATGTGAAACGGAACCGCTGCCACCTTAAAGAACATGCCCGCGGCCATCAGGATCATGGACATCAACAACAAATAGCGCTGGTCAATTATGGTCTCGGTGTTGTTGGCGCCCTTGATCACTTCGACAGCCATGACTTTCGGCAGCGCTTCCGCTATTGCCGCCAGATTGGTTGAACCAGTCAGGCCGTACACCATCGAAATGCCGTACAGCAGCACGCCCGACGAGAACGCGCCAAGTAGAAAGTACTTCATCGACGCTTCGTTGGACTTCTGATCGCGGCGGAAGTAGCCGACCAGAATATAGACCGAGACGGCCATCAACTCGAGTGAGATGAACAGCGTCAGCAGATCGACGCCCGACGCCATGAACATCATGCCGACGACCGAAAACAGAATGAGCGAGTAGTATTCACCGCGCTGTTCGCCTTCGATGTCGAGATACTTCATCGACAGCAGTATCGACAGCGCCGCGCCGACCAGAAACATCGACTTGAACACGACGGCGTAGCTATCGAGTACAATCATGTCGAAGAACGCCGTGCGAGGGGCGCCTTTGGTGACTATGCCGGAGTACAGGATCCAGAGCGAGATGAACGCGAAGCCTACCCCCGCAAGCGAGACCCACGCGACCACTCGTTTGCGATTGCGCGGGAGCATCACGTCGAGCACGAGCGCGGCGCAGGCGAACAGCGTGAGGATGCCTTCAGGCATGATGAACTGCGCCGCTTGACGCGCGATGGTTTGGAAGTCGGTGGCTTGTAGCATAAAAAGCAGGTTTCTGGTTTCTGGTTTCTTGTTTCTGGTTCCGGCATCCTGATTCTCTACAAACCAGAAACTAGAAACCAGAAACTAGAAACCGTTACCGCGTTGGTTCGCTCTCTCCGCTGTGCGCGCCGGGTTGTCCTTCGGCGACCTGGGGGCGCTGGGCCGTGTTCTTGAAGTAGTCCGGCTCCACTTGCGCCACCACTACATTGGTTTGCGGCTCGATGTACGAGAGCAGCGGCTTCGGATAAACGCCGATCCAGAAGATCAAGAAGATCAGCGGCGCGAACTGCCAGGCCTCGCGCGCGTCCAGATCTTTCAGCCCTTCGTTCGCTTTGCTGACCTGGCCGAAGAACACTCGTTGATAAAGCCACAGCATGTACGCCGCGCCTAGAATGATCCCCAACGCGGCGAGCGCGCCCCACACGACTTTCGCTTCGAACGCGCCTCTTATCGTCAAGAACTCGCCGATGAAGTTGTTCATCAACGGCAAGCCTAACGACGACAGCGTGACGATCAGGAAGATAGTCGAGTAAGTCGGCATTACCGAAGCGAGCCCTCCGAACTCGGCGATCTCATACGTGTGCCGGCGTTCATACAGAATGCCGGCCAGCATGAACAGCGCGCCGGTCGAGATGCCGTGATTAATCATCTGCATCACCGCGCCGTTGATTCCGTTCGGATTGAACGCGAACAACCCGAGCATCACGAAGCCCAGGTGCGAGACCGACGAGTAGGCGACCAGCTTCTTGACGTCCTTTTGCGCCATTGCCACCAGCGCGCCGTAGATTATTCCGATGATCGAAAGCACTACCATCACCTGGCGCACCGTTGGGTCTTTAGCGGCGTCCGGGAAGATCGGCAGCGAGAATCGCATGAACCCATAGGTGCCCATCTTCAGCAGCACACCCGCCAGTATGACCGAGCCGGCGGTTGGCGCGTCGTAGTGTGCGTCCGGCAGCCAGGTGTGGAAGGGAAACATCGGCACCTTGATCGCGAACGACAGACCGAAGCCTATGAACAGCCAGATCACGACGCCAATGCCGAAGACCGTCTTGATGTGCGGTCCGATAGCCGTCAGCGCTCCAATGTTGAACGAGCTGTGAACGTAACCTGACGGCAGCGCTCGTTTGGTCTGCGGGTCGATGCCGTCGACGCGCTTCATCGCATCGAGCGCGAGATTGAGCATCTCGCTGTTGACCTGACCCTGGCGTGCGGGATCCGCCACGCTGCACGCGGCAAGCTGGCGCGCGGTCGCTTCAACGGCGGGGCGTTGCGCTTTGACTACATCGGGAAAAATGAAGAAGAGTTTCAGTACGGCCAGCAGCATCACCACCGAGCCAACCAGCGTGTAAAGGAAGAATTTGATTGCCGAGTAGAGCCGGTTCTTGCCGCCCCAGATGCCGATCAGAAAGTACATTGGCACCAGCATCACTTCCCAGAAAATGAAGAACAGGAACAGATCGGCTGAGACGAACGCTCCAAGCATGCCGCTTTGAAGCAGCAGCATCATTATGTAGTACTCTTTTTCGCGGCCCTTCTCGCGGATGTAAGCCCACGAACAGACGACCGAGATTACGCCCAACAGGGTCGTCAGCATCACCAGCACCAACGCGAGCCCATCGACGCCGAGTTGATAACGCGCGCCGATCAGCGGGATCCAGTCGTGGTCCTCGATGAACTGCAATCCACCGTAGGCCCGGTCGTAGCCCGGTCCCTTGCCGGGAAAGCCGGTGACCAGCGGGATCGAAATCAAGAAGCATAGCCCGATCCACATGTTCGCGAATCCGCGAATGCTGTTGTTCTTGGCGCGGTTGAAAAACAAAAGCAAGATAGCGCCAACCGCCGGGAGCCACGTCACCCACGAGAGGATGCCGATGCCGAAAAACTGAATGCGACCAGGCATAGCCAGAGTCTCCTAATGTACTTATAGGACCTATAGGGCTCATAGGACCTATAGACCTATTTCCCGGTGAAGCCCTTGATCGTTGTCGATATCGCCGGGTACACGTAATAAATCAAAATAACAAACAGACCCGCCGCAAACATCAGAGCGTAGTTCTGCCAGAAACCGGTTTGCACAGTGCGCAACACATACGAGCCGACCTTTGTGACAAAGCCGGTTGCGTTAACGGCGAGATCGATCACCCACTTGTCCCACCAACCGGTGACCTGCGCCCAGAACCGAGTCATCCAACCCGCGCCGTTCACGCCGCCATCGACTACTGCGGCGTCAACTGACCAGAGCGCGTTGTTGACGGCCTTGCCGGCTTCTACACCCTTCACGTCGAGCAGCCAGTCCAAATACCACTTGTTGAAGCTGAGCGTGTATAGCGGCCGGAGCTTAGCGGCCCAGACCTTTGGCAGATCGGGGCGCTTCACGTAGAACACGCGGCCGAGATAGATGCCCAGGGCCGCGATTGCAAGCGACAGCAGCATAAGCAAGTATTCTTTCGGGTCGGTGGCTTCGTGGCCGGCTTCGGAGTGACCGGCAGCCGATGTCTCGGCAGCTGCCGCCGCAGAACTGGCTCCGGGAGCCGCTTGCGTGACGGCGTGCTGCGCGGGCGGCGCCTCGTGCACCTTTACGATAACCGGCTCGAGCCACCGCTCGAACATGTTGGCGTTAGCGCCGCCTGTCAACGCGTGCGGGATGCCTACCCATCCTACGACCACCGAGCCCACCGCCAGCACAATGAGCGGCAGGGTCATGCTTCGCGGCGATTCGTGTGGCTCAACATTGCCGTGATGTTCGCCATGAGAGTCGTGTCCCTCGCCGTGGCTCTTGCGGAATCGCTCTTCGCCCCAGAACGTCAGACCCATCAAGCGAGTCATGTAGAAAGCGGTTATCCCGGCCGTGATGAATCCAACCGCCCACAGTATCCAGCCACCGCCGAACACGCTCGTCGAAAAAGTCTTCCAAAGAATCTCATCTTTCGAGAAGAAGCCGGCGAACGGGATGATGCCGCATATCGCGAGCCAGCCCATAAGCATCGTCTTGTAGGTAATCGGGAGATACTTTTTCAACCCGCCCATTCGCGTCATCTCTTGTTCGTGATGCATGCCGTGAATGACCGAGCCCGATCCGAGGAACAGCAACGCTTTGAAGAAGGCGTGCGTAAACACGTGGAAGATCGCTCCGATAAACGCACCAACTCCGGCGCCCAAAAACATGTAGCCGAGTTGCGAGACAGTCGAGTAGGCCAGCACCTTCTTGATATCGGTTTGCGTGATGCCGATCGTCGCGGCGATAAACGCGGTGAGGCATCCGACCAGCGCGACTATCATCATCATCGTGACCGAGCGCTGGAAGATGAAGTTCGTGCGGGTCACCATGAACACGCCCGCGGTCACCATCGTCGCGGCGTGTATCAGCGCTGACACCGGAGTCGGTCCAGCCATCGCATCGGGGAGCCAGATAAAGAGCGGTATCTGCGCGCTCTTGCCGGTCGCGCCGATGAACAAGCCTAACGCGAGCCAAGACATCAATCCGAATTGCCAGAGATGCTCTTGGGGATAAGCGGCCGAAAGGTTCGCCACATCGTGAAACTGGAGCGTGCCGAACGTCGCGAATACGCCGGCGATGGCCAGCACCATTCCGAAGTCGCCGATGCGGTTGACGACAAACGCCTTCTTCGATGCGTCGGCTGCTTCCTGTTTATTGAAGTAGTAGCCGATGAGCAGGTATGAGCAAAGCCCGACGCCTTCCCATCCGATGAACATGATCATGAAGTTCGAGCCCATCACGAGCAGCAGCATCATGAACATGAACAGATTCAGATAAGCGAAGAATCGATAGTAGCCTTTGTCGCCGCGCATGTAGCCGGTGGCGAAGACGTGAATCCAGAAGCCCACAAAGGTGACGATGAACATCATCACCAGGGAGAGCTGGTCTATCTGATAGCTCCACTCGATGTGGAAATTCGACAACGCGCCTGCCTGTTGGCCTTGCGTGTTGTGAGCCGCGCCCCCCGGCAGCCAGGTGAACGAACCTGGGAAGCCATCGTTGCCGGTGAGATATGGCTTGTCCTCGTTCGCGGGGTTGAAGCTCCAGTGGTATTCGTAGAACGCCCCGAGCGTGAGCAACATCGAAGCGAGGATCACGCCGCACGCGATGAGCGAGACTGCGCGCTCGCTGAGCCGGAGCTTTCGGCCCAGTAGGAAATTCAACAGGAAGCCGAACAGCGGAAGAACCGGGATAAGCCAGACGAGTTTGAGCATACGAAGTTCAGGGTTCAAGGTTCAAGGTTCAAGGTTCAAGGTTTCGAACCCGGAACCACGAACCCTAAACCCGGAACGGGTTTTCTCACCATTTCAATAAATCTATCTCATCGATCGCGACGGTCTCGCGGTTGCGGAACATCGCGATGACGATGCCAAGCCCGACCGCCGCCTCCGCCGCGGCCACGACGATGATGAAAATAACGAACACAGGCCCGGAGAGCGAATTCACCGCGAGGCCCTTCGCCGTAAGCGCCTCCTTGTTGATCTCGAGGTAGCGCGAGAACGCGATCAGGTTCAGGTTCACCGCGTTCAGGATCAGCTCGATCGACATGAAAATGATGATGATGTTGCGGCGCGACAACACTCCGGCGACTCCTACGACGAACAGGAGAAAGCTCAGCATCAGAAAGTTTATGAGCGTAGGCTCGAACCGCTTTAGAAACGGTTGCTGGGCCTGTAAGAGCACCGGAGCCACATAGGCAAACGCGCCTATGATGATACTGATCACAGAGTCCTCCCAATTGAATTGCCATTATTCATAGTACTTCTCTTGTTTTGTTCCACGCGCGAGCAGCACCGCGCCTACCATCGCGACCAGCAACAGCAGCGATGCGATTTCAAACGGCAAAGCCGCCTGGCGGTAGAGCTGTTCACCGACTTCCTGAGTGTCCTTGGATATGTTCAAGCCGGCGCCGGCGGTCGCTCGTTCGGAGCTTTCCGGTGGCAACGGGGCGGTTGCTGCGGTGTCGGCTGGCCTGAATGCCGCCTGCGCCGGATTCATCGCGAAGTAGAACGAGACCGCGAGCAGCAACGCGATGATCACCGCAGGCCAGGTCTGCCCGGTATACAGCCTGACGCGTGCTTCTTCTTCGGCGCGAGTCTGCACAAGCATGATTACGAACAGAAACAACACCATCACGCCGCCGACGTACACGAGTATCTGGACACCGGCTACGAACTCGGCGCGCAGCAGGATGAACAGCAGCGCTACGTTGACCAAGGTTGAGATGAGAAACAGCGCCGAGTGAACCGCTACGCGAGCGGTCACTACGAAGACGGCCATGAACAGAGTCATGATCGCCAGAACGTAGAACAACGCCGCTTCCCAACCGTGTAATTGCATCGAGCCCCTAGTCAGTTATCATTCGTCATTTCCATTTTCCATTTTCCATTTTCCATTTGCGATTTGTCATTGGTTTCGCTGCACAAATGACAAATGAAAAATGACAAATGGAAAATGACAAATGACTACTTTGCGTATCGCACATAGTTGATACCCTTCTCAAGCATCTCGCGGTCCCACCGGAAGCCTGCGCGATGGTACACCGCAAGCTCGAAGCTCTGAGTCAGCTCGAGACAATCCGTAGGGCATGCTTCCACGCACAGGTTGCAAAACATGCAGCGCGACGTGTCGAACGTGAAGGTAGTCAGCACCTTCTTCTTGTTCACCTTCTCGCCTTCGCGCACCTCGCGGCGTATCGAGCCAACCTCGATACAATCGACCGGGCAGGCCAGCGCGCAAAGATCGCACGCTATGCACAGAGTGCTCCCGTTGTCAGGATCGAGATTCAACCGGGGCGCGCCTCGGAATCTCTCGGATACACGCGCCGCCTCGAGCGGATACTGCTCTGTGTAGATGGCTTGATTAGGGTTGCCGCCATCGCGCGGTTCATATAGCGCTCGCGCGTTGTACTTGAACGTGACCATCAAGCCTTTGAACAGATCGAGCAACAAGAGCCGCTTGATCAACTGGCCGATTGTTCGTTTCGCTGCTGGTGTCTTTGCTGCTGGCATAAAAATTACCTGCTTTGAAAAGTGCTTACTGTACTCCGGTTTCTGCCGGGCGTGGCTGCTCCTGCAACATCTTCTCCAACCGCTCGCGGCGAAGCTGCATCTGAAGCTGGCGTTGATCGTGCAAGTTGAAGTCGCGCGACCGCCGGTTGATCGTAACCAGCAGGCCCCACACGATTGGAATTGTAACGACGAAAGCGGTGACGATGAAATAAATGATGCCCGCGTACCAGGTCGGGATTAGACGTCCCTTCTCTTCATGCATAAACCCAGGCACGCCACCCTGCGCTTTCGGCAGCGCCAGCACGTACCAGATTCCGGTCAACACGATGTTGGCAAGTCCCGCGGGTATCATCCACTTCCACCCAAGCTCCATCAACTGGTCGTAACGATACCGCGGCCATGTCCATCGGAACCACATGTACACGTAGATCAAAAGCATGATCTTCCCGGCGAAAACACCGACGCCGAACAGCACGCGCACGCTTTCTTGATCGAGCCATCGTGGGAGAATCAGGGTCGCAAACAGCGCGAGGATAAGGAACAGAATCGCCGTCACAGCTCCCGCGGTGCGCGCCTTCGGGTTGACAGCTCTTCTGCTACCCCGGAAGACAACTGCGGCGAGCACGATAAGGGTTAGGCCCAGAAGTATGCCAAAAGCCAGAGGCTTAATCGTATTCTCGAGGCCGAACAGCGACCAGCCTCCCAAAAACACCGTCACCGCAACCGCCGAAGTCACGATCATCCCGGAATACTCAGCCATGAAAAAGAGCGCCCACCTGAAACCCGAATACTCCGTATGGTAGCCGGCGACCAGCTCCGACTCCGCTTCGGGCAGATCGAACGGCGCCCGGTTGGTCTCGCCCAACGCGCTGACCGCGTAGACAAGAAACCCGAGCGGTTGAAATAAGATGTACCACATGCCGTCAGCTCGCTGAGCCTCGATGATGCCCGACATCGAAAGCGTCTTCGCGAACATCAACGCTCCGATGAGCGAAAGCCCCATGCCGATTTCGTAGCTCACCATCTGGGCAGAGGAGCGAAGCGCGCCAAGCAACGAGTATTTCGAGTTCGACCCCCAACCTGCCAGCACCAGACCCAACACTCCGACCGATGAGACGGCGAGTATGAGCAGAAGTCCGATGTTGACATTGGCGATCGTCGCCCAGGCCGAACCCCAGGGGATGACCGCCAGCACGACCAGCGCGGCGACAACAGAAACGATCGGAGCGATAATGAAGACGGCGCGGTCTGCTTTGATCGGGATGATGTCTTCTTTGAGCAGCAGCTTGATTCCATCCGCAAGCGGCTGGAGCAATCCCCAAGGTCCTACGCGCATTGGGCCGAGCCGAGCTTGCATGAACGCCGACACCTTGCGCTCGATATACACCAGATAAGCGACCAGCGTCAGGACGACAAATAGAACGACGATGATCTGAATGGCCGGCCACAGTATGTACTCGGCCCAGAACGCGTTTGCCCGGCGTTCCCCAGTCAAGCTCACGACCCAATCGGGCGCAACCAACAGCAGGGTGGCTAAGATGGCTTGCATAATATTGATTCAAGTGATGCCTGATGTAGCATAGACTTTAGTCTGTGTCTGCGACTCCGATCGACGAGATGCCCATCGGACACAGACTAAAGTCTATGCTACGTCACGCATCACTCTTCACCTATCAACTTCCCCAAGCACGATGTCCAGCGTTCCAATCAGCGCGACCACGTCGGCGACAAGGTGCCCTATCGACATTCGCTTAAGCGACTGCAAATTGATGTAAGACGGCGGCCGAATGCGCATACGATAAGGCTTGCCCGTTCCATCGCTAACCATGAACACGCCGAGTTCACCCTTCGGCCCTTCGATCGAGTGGTATATTTCGCCGACCGGCGGTTTGATTATCTTCGGCACCTTGGCCATCACCGGGCCTTCTGGCAATCCGTCGAGCGCTTGCTCGATTATCACCGCCGACTGCTTCATCTCTTCCATGCGGACGAGGTAGCGATCGTATGTATCGCCGTTCTCGCCGATCGGTATCTCAAAGTTGAAGTCCGGATATGCCGAATAGGGCTGTGCTTTGCGAACGTCGTATTTCACGCCGGACCCGCGCAGCGCCGGCCCGGTCAAGCTAAGATTGATAGCTTCTTCGGCGGGGAGGATGCCTATTCCGACGGTTCGTTGCAGCCAGATCCGGTTGGCGTTGAGCAGCGTCTCGTACTCATCGATCCGCGCAGGCAGGATCTTAAGGAAATCACGGACGCGCGCTTCGAACTCCGGGTACGCATCCCACCACAATCCCCCGATGCGAAACGCGTGCGCCGTCAGCCGCGCTCCGATGAAGTCTTCGAATATCTTGAGTATCTCTTCACGCTCGCGGAAGCAGTACAGCAACACGGTGACCGCGCCGATGTCCATCGCGTGGGTGCCCAGCCACAGGAGATGCGACGCGATCCGCTGAAGCTCAGTTAAAACTACCCGCAGGTATTCGGCTCGCTTCGGCACCTCGACCTGAAGCATCTTCTCGACACCTTCGACGTAGCAAAGGTCGTTGGACACGGCGGCTACGTAATCGAGCCGGTCCCAGTAAGGCGTGATCATCGCATAGGTGTCGTGCTCGCCGATCTTCTCGACACCCCTGTGCAGAAAGCCGACGTCACAGTCGAGACCGACGACGGTTTCGCCGTCCAGCTTCAAGATCACGCGCAGCACTCCGTGGGTGGAGGGATGCTGCGGGCCCATGTTGAGCACCATCTCTTCAGCGTCGAAGAGAGTTTCCTGACCTTTTGCTAGTTGCTGATCTTGCATAAGCGCCGGGGGATGGGGGCCGGGGGATGGGGCTGGTCCCCAACTCCCAACACCTATCCCCTATCTTCTTTCAGCGTACTTCACATCAATCAAACTCGTGTCGTAGTCGATCTCCCGGTAATCAAGATGTTTGTCGGTCCATTCGTTGTCGCGGTACTCGATCGGATACTCTTTGCGAAGCGGGTAGCCTGGCCAATCCTCCGGGAGAAGGATACGCCTCAGGTCAGGGTGACCTTCGAACCGGATTCCGAACATGTCGAAGACCTCGCGTTCCATCCAATCCGCTCCAGCCCATATCGGAGTCACGCTCGGGCAAGCTTCGCCGTCAGCCAGCGCAAGCTTCACCCGGAGCCTTCGGTTCTTTGGCACCGAATATAAAAGTATCACGACATCGAACTCCTGACCCGAGCGCTCCGGCCAGTGAATCGCAGTCAGATCGGTGCACATATCGAACAGCGCTTCTTCGTCATCATGCAGATAGTTGCAAAGCTCCAGATATGACCCCTTATTCACTCGAAGGATCTGCTGGCCGAGCGTCGCCACCGCTTCGGTGATCGCCTCGCCAAAGCGTTCCCTGATGCGGTCGATCAAAGCATCACCGGAGATGTCGACGGTGATTACCGGGCCCTTCTTAGCCGGAGGAGCTGGCTTGAGACCGGCTGCAGGAGCCGCTTTCGGGGGAGCGGCTTTCTCAGCGGCAGGCGGCGAGGGCTTCGCGGTGATGGTTTCGTCCGGTTGGGGCGTCTTGCTCGCGTCACCTGCGGACGATCCAGTCTCTGTGCTATCGGCTGCTACTTTGGGCGCCGGGATATCCGGCTTGCCCGCATCTACGTTCTCGACTGGGGGTGCCTTGTCGGCGTTTTGGTTGGTCTCGTCTCCCATGTTCTCCCAAACAACAGCGCACAGACGTTTGCTGCGCGCTTGAACTGGTAACAGGACGTCTGTGACTGCTTTGAAAAGAAGTGCTGCCGGTCAAAACTAAAGCTTATGATCGAGAGATGCTTTTAGCATGGCGTTGAAACTATTGTCAATCTGAGCATCAAACGAGAGACGGCTGTTTTTGCCGTCTTTGCTGTCGGAGAATCATCAAAGAGGCTGCGGGCTTGGCGACTTACTGCAGCGGTTAGACTTTGAGGGCGAGCAGAGGGGCTTGAACCCTCGACCTCCTGAGCCACAGTCAGGCGCTCTAACCAACTGAGCTATGCTCGCCACACTTACTTGCCAATTGCAGCCGATGGTCCTAACTTTGGCTCAACCTCGAGAGGTTTGTCAATTCCAACTGATTTGCACATTCCTGTACGGCAGCGAGTTGATGCGGCGTCCGCGAAAGAGGACACCTATCGCGAAGGGCTCCTCCGTTGACACTGATAGAGGGCTGAGATAAACTGCACATTCTCTGAGTTTTTAGCACAAATCATCAAACGCTGGAGGGCGTGCATAACACTGCGGTGCCAACCAGCACGCGAAGCTGAGGCATCGTAATGATCGGATGGTTCGTTAGCCCGTAAGCGATTGGAGGTAATTCAATGTTTCGCAAGAGTCTTTTAAGAGCCGCCGGCCTGGCTGCGGTAGCGGCGTTCCTATCGGCGATGGTCTTTGCGCAGACGGGACAGGTTGAAGGGACCGTCAAGCTCAAGCAGGCGGACGGCTCGACAAAGCTCGCCGCTGGAGTGCTGATTGACATCTACCGCAGAGACATCAAGGGTCACTACGATGTTAAGACCGACAAGAACGGTCACTTCGTGCGGCTGGGTTTGCCGTTGCAGGGAACATACCTTTTCGTCTTCTCGTGCCCTGGCGCGATGCCAACCTATATGAACAACGTTCGCATAACACAGATGCCGGTCGTCGACACGACGCTGGATCCGGGTGACGGGCGTACGCTGTCACTCGAAGAAGTTGAAAAGCAAATAGGGATGCAGAGGGCCGGAGGAGGGGGAGCACCTGCGCCTAAGGTGCTATCTCCGGCAGAAAAGGCGAAGGCGGAAGCGGCTCAAAAGGAAATGGAAGCCAGTGCAAAGGAAGGCAAGGACCTCCAGGAGACTTTTGATCTGGCCGTCAAACACTTTAATGAAGGTGTGAAACTTAAGACGGCGAACAATTATGAAGCTGCTCTGAGCGAATTCGAGCAGGCGACCAAGCTCGATCCGGGCAAGAACAAGAATTTTGTCGAGATCGCCCACCGATCAAACGCTCAGGTTGCTGAAACTAACTACCAACTTGGAGCTGACAAGTTTAACAAGAAGGATCGAGCCGGTGCGAAGCCCCACTTTGAGCAGGCGGTGACCTCGATTAACAAGGCCATAGCTGTGGCGAGCGCTGCTACTGACGACCCGACCGTGAACAACGATTTGATCACCTACTACGGCATCCTGGAGAAGAATGCTCGCATACTGGTCGAGAACTACGGCGAGGCGAAGCTAGTTGACGATACCGTTAAGGCAATCGATAAGGCAGAAGCGCTTGACGCTGCTAACAAGAACAAGTGGGAAGTGTTGAAGGCGGACATGTATCGAGCTGCCGGCCGCACTGACGAAGCGGTCGCAGCCTACAAGGGAGTTCTCGCTGCCGATCCCAACTTCGCCGATGCGATTTACGGTTTAGGGCTCACTCTGATTGCCAGCAGTGAGCGAGCGCAGATTCAAGAGGGAGCAAACGCACTCGCAGAGTTTCTCGCTAAAGCGCCGCCAACCGACAAGCGTGTGCCTATCGTCAAGAGTTCGCTTGAGGAGTTGAAGAACGGTTTGAAGATCGAAGCCGAGAAGCCGGCCGCTCCAGCGAAGGGCCGTAGGAAGCCCTAGCAGAGAGGATCAACCGCACACTGTGACTTCTGAGTCCGGGCGAAGAGCCACGGTTCCGTGGCTCTTCCTCGTAACTTAGCCCTCGCAATTCTCCCCCGAGCAGGATTGATTAGCAGCCGCCGATTAGGACGAGGGCGGCTCCTGTGCAAGAGTCTTGACCTGATTGCGGCCTTCTGATAGACCCCTTGTCTATCGAAAGCAGAGAAAGGCGGATGAATAAGAGTGCGCTTCATCGCGGACTGGCGGTGGCCGGCATCGTGCTGGCTGCCTCCGTGCTGCTGCTGGCGAGCGGGACTCCGTTGGCGTCGGTATCTGCTCGCGCAGGTCGATCACAGAAGAACGCGATTGCGCTTGACGATGCACGTCGCGTTAGACACGCCGAGTTGAAGATTCACCTGGCTTCGACCCATTTGCCCGAGTTTCAAGATTCGCTCACAGCGCTCTCTGGCCTCGATGAGATGGGCGCACTCGACGTGTGGCGTATCGCCCTAAACAACCCCGACCAGCGACTGCGGCGTGAGGCGTGGCGCAAGTATCGCGAGGTTCAATCCGGGCTCGCGAGCAAACAGTTCGTGCCCCAGATCGCTCGCATCGACGCGCCGATGGATGAGGTATTACGCCTGGCAAGTTCGAGCGGCCTGGATGTAACGATCTGGTCTGCCAGCGACACTCAAACCATCGCGGCCGCGCCTCCATATTTGATCGAGCGTTTGCGAAACGCGGGCATAGGCATCAACGTTATCTACGATTCGGTCGCGGCGTGGCAAAAGGCTCGCGCAAACGGTGATGCGACCGCCCAGGCAATCACGCCTCAATATCAGTCTTCCGGCGACGCTGAATCCCAAATACGCATTGCCGTCATCGATGTCGCCGAACGCGGAGCGGCCGCGGCCGGATATTCGGATTGGTTCGGCGACCGCGAAAACATCCTAATGCGCGATGGCTCTCGCGTGGCTTATATGGATATTTTTGCGTCGGACGGTTCGCCGGCTTCGATCAATGCTCACATCGCTGAGCAGTACACGCGGCGCGGCTACAAGCTGCAGGGATTCTACACTCCGGAAGAGTTTGCCGACCGCGCGCCGAGGCTTTTCAGGGGTAAGAGCTTCGAAGCAGGCCGTCGAGCGAAAGCAGCGCCGGCCGGTGGGGTGAGCATCGCGCTCGCCAACGGAAAGTTTCATAGCTACGAGCAAACGGTCGCCGAGTTCAAATCACTTGCCGCGGCGCACCCAGACCTTGCTCGGTATTCCAAGCTGGGCTCCAGTTTCGAAGGCAGAGAGATTTTCGCGCTCAAGATCAGCAAGGACGCTTCGGTGGACGACGTCAGCAAGCCGGATGTGCTGATCACCGGATTGCACCATGCGCGCGAATGGATATCCGTCGAATCACCCGTCTACTTTGCGAATCGACTTGTGAGCGAGTACGCGACTGACGACTCGGTCAAGTACCTGGTTGACCACCTGCAAGTATGGATCGTTCCCATCGTAAATCCGGACGGGCTAACCTACACTCAAAACTCCCCCAACGATCAGCTGGACACGGTCCGCTTATGGCGGAAGAACCGGCGGACCATTCCGAACGCAAACTGTTCTTCAGCAGTGGGCGTCGATCTGAATCGCAACTACAACTATCAGTGGAGACTGCGAGACGACGCGCCCTGCTCTGACTATTGCTCTGATCGAAGCTGTCTCAACGACGATATAGGCGCGAGCGATGATCCATCAAGCGAAATCTATCGCGGGCCTCAACCGGAAAGCGAGCCTGAAGTTAAGGCAATCAAATCACTGGTGGATGATCCCAACCGGCATTTCCGCGCGCAACTCGATTATCATAACTTCTCTCAACTGATTCTCTATCCTTGGGGCTATGCTCCTTTCGGAACAGACGACGAGAATACACTCTCTCGACTTGCGCAGCAGATGTCGGACGCGGTCCTCAGCGTGGACCGGAAGCGTTATCGCGCCAAGCAAGCGGTTGAGCTTTACTCCCTGACCGGCTCGTCGATTGACTACGCCTACGGGGTCAATCACGTTCCCGCGCCGTTCGTGGTCGAGATGCGGCCTGACTGCTGCGACTTCAGCGTGCCCGAAAGCCAAATCCCGATGGTGAATCAGGAGAACTGGGCGGGCGCCCAGGGGCTGCTGAACTGGGCAGCCGGTCCACCGATCCTCGAATCGGTCAAGGCATACACGCCGGGTCCCGATGGCGCCTTCTCGAAGTTGGTTTATTCGGCACGCTGGACCTCCTCATCTGATGTCGCCAGCCATCGTCAGATGATCGTCGACGCACGGTTCCCCGGGATCGAACCCGGCCGCCTGCAAGTGCGCATGCAGTTCTCGAGGCCCATGGATACTTCGCTCGCACCGCGCGCAACGCTCGGGCGCGACACGCAGCTTGACGAGGTGACGCTGGCGGTCATCAGCGAGAATGAGGGGTGGCAGAGAACCGTCTACGCGAACGACACCTGGGTCGGAGAGACAGTCCTGATTGACGACGGGAACCTCACCAGCTCGTGGCGGCTGGCGATATCGGCTACTGACCCGTTCGGCCTAAAGCTTGATGCAGTGCCCGACACGATAGCGGCCTACACGGCCGGCGCGAGTCACTGGGCGAACTACGAAGACTCGACGGGCGACGGCAACGACGGCGGCGTTGATACGCGGCATACGATAGGGCCGGGCGTGCGCGGCGACTTCCCGAGCATTCTCGTAGCGTCGCCTGCCGGCGGCGAGCGCCTGTCAGGCGGGGATGATTACATAATTACCTGGACAGCGCCAAACGCTCCCGGCTTTGCGCAGTCGCTTTCGCTTTCCACCGACGGCGGCGTGAGTTTTGCCCTGCTGGCGGAAAATATCCCCTCGGACGCCCAGCGCTACAGGGTCACCATGCCGCGGGTGGCTACCGCACGAGGGCGCATCCTTCTCCTGGCGGTCGAACCCGTGAGCCGCAATTTCATGGTCGCGGTCAGCCAAGCAGACTTCTCTATCGGATTGAACGTTGGTTCAATTGTTGACATCAGTTTCGTCTCGTCCGAGAAGGTAGATCTCAACTGGTCCGACATGTCTTCGGATGAGCCGCCGAGTACAGCGAACGGGGCGTCACGGTTGATTGTAAACTTGAGGATCGCTAACAAGGGCAACACGCCGATCGTGAATCCCTTCCTGCGAGTCGCCGAGATGAACCGCCATGTCCTGCTGACCCGCGATCCGAAATCGAGATGGACCGAGGGAGCGCGCCTGAACATTGACGCCGGCAGCGACGATACCCTGTCGCCGGGCGAAACTGTGGACGCCCGCCTGGTAGTTGGGTTGGTCAATCCGAAGAAGTTCTTCCTCTCGGTGGAGATATACGGCGTGCCAGGTGAACCGATCATTCCCGCTAATGCCGTCACCGTATGGACCGGGAAGCCGAAAACCAGATAATGGGTTACCGCCACGCGATGGTTGCGAGGCCCGCTGCGCCAGCGAGGTGGTCGAATCGAATCGCTTCGCCTTTGAGGTCCATTCCGAACTCCGCCGGGTCCAGCGCCCGAGGCTCGCTGTCGATCGCATCGGCGACGGCGCGGCGGGCTTCCGTCAAGTCAATGCCGCCCAACACCAGAATCCGAGTTAGAGTATGCGCGGCTCCGCTTTCGCCGACCAGTCTGTCGCGATAGTACAACGCAAAGCGATGTAGCTCATCAGCGATCGAATCTGAATCACACACAAACGTACGCACGAGTACCGGATCGCCGTTTCGTACGATCAGTGAAGTGAAGCCGCTCCGATTCGCCGACACCAACATCTTGTCGCCGGGCGAGTCGTCCCACATCAGCCACTGCGCTTCCCCCATGTGGCGCGGCAATATCAGCCCCGCGTTCCATCCTATTCCTGTAAATACAGACTCGTACTGCGAGAGGACTTCAGTGTGGGCGACGGTCACCACGTAGCGGTCCTGTCCGGTGGCCGGGTTCATACGCTGGCGGGAAATGCGCAGGTCCTTTGAAGGCGCGGCGATCAAGCGCTCGATCTTCCATGCAATGACTTCATTCAACTCGCGGCGGCTGGAGGGCTTGCTTTCGAGCGTCACGACAAGCGTTCGCGCGGTAGCGTCGGGCAACGCGACTGACCAGCGCTTCTTGTTTAACAGCCCAGCGGCCTCGGCCGTTTGCACAATGGTCTGAGCAAGCTCATTCGTGTCTTGAATGTTCAGAGTGTCAAAGGCCGGAGTGATCAGCCCGAAAGGAAGCTGAGTGACGGCGCTCGAGGCGAGCGAGAAACCGTGCCGTCCGCGACGCAGATCGACTACCGCGAAGTTGTCGTCTACGAAACCTGCTCCTGTGCTAGGGGCGCGGGGCGCCACAAAATATCTTCTTAAACTTGACATCTCTAAAGAAGGACGAAAGCGAAGATGGAAATGATCAGTAGTCCTGATAGGCAATGCCATCGCTGCCTTCGCCCGCGGCAGCGCTGTGAACGTCGACTACTCCAGTACCGCCGTCGCGCGAGACAGTGTCGTCGCCCATATCGACAACCCAGTCCTTTTGTCCGGTCATCGGATCGATTGGCACGTCGCGCATGTAACCTCCGCTCACCATATCCTCGAGCGCCTGCGGAAGCTGTTCTTTATCGGCCGCGTACTGATCGATCATCTTGCGCATGGTCCGGAGGTCTTCTTTGAGGATCGTCTCGCGCGCTTTCAACTGGATATGCTGGTACGCGGTTACGCCCACGGCGGCAAGCACTACAATAATGGTCATAACCATGACCAGCTCGAGCAGTGTGAACCCTGAGGAATTACGGATTGCGGATTGCCGATTGCCGATTGCGCACAAATCCCCTGGGAAACTCCGCGATTCGCAATCCGCAATCCGCAATTTAACTTCGTCTCTCATTACCAATCCTTGTACTTCGTTCCGTTGAGCGCCGCGCCGTCGCTCTTGGAATAAACATCCCACACGTCTTCGCCTCCCCACGACGTCGAATCGGGTTTGTCTTTGTAGGATCTCATGCCCCATTCGGTCGTGCCGATCATCGGATCGATCGGAAGGCGGCGCAGAAACCGCACTCGAGCTTCGCTGGTGCCCACGACGTTGGCGGGCGTAAAACCTTCCACCAATAGTTTGAGCTCCTTCGGATAGCCGCTCGTGGTCTTCCACTCGAGTGGGATCGCGGCCCCGTTGCTTTGGTCGTGGTACAGCTTGTATCTGTCGAGTGCCTGCCGCAATTGCCTCAGCGCGAGCCTCAGTTCCGCTTCACGTTCGCGTTTCACCGTGTTGCGGACCATTGGTATTGCGGCGGCAGTCAGCACGGATAGTATGGTGATGACGATTATTATCTCGAGGAGGGTAAAACCGCGAGCGGAGTTTTGAATTTCGAATCGCGAATTGCGAATTGTGCCGCAGTTCACCGTTCCACCAATTCGAAATCCGAGATTCGAAATTCGAAATTCCAGTCTGCTCATCGAATATCAACCTGCGACGAGTGGACCTTGAGAGGAACCGGCTGACCGCTGGCGTTGCGGAACTGTGTCTGCTGCTCGTTGAGCACCAGCGGGGATTGGCCCGCTGCTTTCACGGTGAAGACCACGAGGCACAACTGACCGCGCGCAGGGACTGCGGGCGTGCCTTGCGGCCGGTCCATCTGGATATTCACCAGTCCGCTCTCGGCTGTAAACTGCAACTCGGCGCGGGCGCCCGCGCTCAACATTCCGCTGTCGCGCACTCCCTTTACCTCCAACAGCGATGGGTCATAACCAAGCGTGACGTGCGCCGACGACACGTCGCTGTTGCCGTTGACGAATATGGCGACGTATAGATCCTGACCCTTTGCGGCAGTGGCCGAAGTAGGCCTCACGTAAACCATCAATGGAGTTGCAGATTGATTCTTCGCGGCCGTCTCGTCGTCATCGTCATCGTCGTCATCACCGTCCAGGGATTTGTTAGCTTGATTCGCCGCCGGAGTCTCGGCTGCCGGATTGGTAACCTGGACGCCCGGTTTGGTAACCTGCGTTTTTATGATGTTTGGCTTAAGGGATTGAGGCTGTCCCGGTGGCGGCGTCACTACGACGCCGGGCGAGCTTGTGTTAACAATCACCGGTGGCGCGGCTACCGTCTGAGGCTTCGCTTCAGGCGGGGCCGGAGCGGGGTTCTCAGCAACCTGATTCGGCTGCGCGTCGTCCTGGTCCGCCAGATAGAGAATCTGCTCGATCTTCAACTGATTGCTCGAGCTCTGTTGATCGCCCGCGGCCCATGCGTAGTGATCCCTTTCGGTGATGTCGGCCCGTCGCAGTATGTGCGGAGTAACGGTGATGACTACGTCACTCTGGCGGTTGTTGGTCTCAGGGGTTGCGAAGAACCGGCCGAGTATCGGAATCAACCCGATCAATGGGAGGCCCTTTATGGATTTCGTCTCGATGTTCTGGCTCACCCCCGCCACCAGGGTGGTTTGTCCATCCTTCACGCGCGCGACGGAAGTCATCGTGCGCTGGTTAAAACTCGGGGTAAGCGTCCCGGTGCTGGAATCGACTGAGGTCGTCTCGATCTTCATCTTCATTTGAACATCGTCCTCATACACGTTGGGTGTGATGTCGATGTTCAAGCCTACGTTCTCGTATTGGATCTGCGGCACACCGTAGGCGAAAGCATTGTTAACCCCGGCGTTATTGGCCGGATTGGTGTTCCCAGGAGTAGTGGCAAGCGGCGTGTAGCTGGGCAGCGAGGCAGTTTGGATTGGCACCCTCTGACCGATGCGAACCGCGTTTGCCTCGTTGTCAAGCACGTGAATCTGAGTCGAGGCGAGCAGCTTCGCCTTGCCCTTGCTCTGGAAAAAGCTTATCGCGCTGGGGGGCATGCCAAGAAAAAACGCTGCAAGGCCGCTTGTGACGAATCTGTGGGCCGACCCGAGCGTGGTTCCATTCTGTCCGAATCCTCCGATTGCCGACAGGTCGATGGCCCCCGACTGTCCGCCAGGCACGTTAAACTGATTACCAAGCTGCAGCATATCGGCGCTCGATATCTCATAGATGTTTACATCAACGAGGACCTCAGCTTTGCTCTTGTCGAGCGAGTTGATCAGGTTCTCGACAAGCTCGAGGTTAGACGGCGTGTCACGCACTATTAACGCGTTCAATTGCTTAACCGTCGTAATCTGCTTGGTGCTCGGCAGAGCGCCTTGTACCGCCTTTTGCACATCGTCAATGGCGGCGTTCTTGATGTAGAAAGTCCGGACGGCGTAAGGCTCGTACCTCATTCGCTGTTGAGGGTTGTCGCTGGCGACCACGATCGTGCGCGAATCTATCTGTGCATACATCAGATTGTTCGTCTTCAAGATCATCTCGAGAGCGCGCGGATATGTCACGTCTCGCAACTCGACGGTGAGCTTGAACATCTTCATCTGATTGACGACCATCTGATCGAACATGACGTTGAGCTTCATCAATTGAGCAAGCTGTTCGATCGCTGTCAGAATGTTGATGTCGCGATAAACGACGTCAGTCTTCGCGAATCGGCGTCCGGGTATTGCCGGCATCTGAACCTTCAGCGGTCTAGCCTGGCCTGCTCCGCCGCCCGCGTACGACGCCGAAACATTCTGTCCAGACTTTGGCTTCCAAGGCGGTCCCGCCGAATCGCCGCCTGTAGGGAGATTCTCGAGGGTAAGGCCCTGAGCTTCTAACATCCTGCGCATCTTGATCAGCGCCAACTCGTTCGAGGGATCAAATGCATAGGCTTGTCGGAATGCATTGTAAGCGGCGTTGTAGTCTTTCTTATCGGCGAGGCTGTCCCCACGCTCCACCAGCATGATAGCCGCGCTCACCAGAGCCCGCTGGAGGTGAAGCTGGTACTCGACATTGGATGGTTTCTCGGATACGGCAAGGGCGAACTCTCGCGCGGCTTGGTCCCACTGGCGGTTTTCTTCGTACTTGAGCCCATCTCTAAAGTGCTTCCGGCCATCCGCCGCGAAGGCTGCAATCGGCGCCGCCAACGTGAGCACCACCGCGAGCGCTAATACCTGCTGTATTCTTAGAGTCTTTGCCATAGCCCAACTCCTCGCTTATTGATCTTCCTACGGAGAAAGCGCACCCTTGAAACTTCGGCAGTAGATGGTCGCGGCCGGCGGCCTGACATCTTACGCTCACCCGAGCCTCTGATGGCTCCCTGCCGCATCGAACTTATTCCTAAGAGTGTCTGCTTGGTTAAACCACTCTAGCACGCTTCGGTTTCAAAATAAACAAACAACTTAGTCCGTAGTCCCTGGCTACGGACTATTCGACAAACGTCACGCGATTGATTTCGTGCAACGTGGTCACCCCCAAAAGTACTTTCGCGATCGCGGACTCGCGCAGCGACGTCAGGCCTTCGGCGCGAGCCGCCCGCCGCACCTCCGAACCGGGACGCCGCTCGATGATTATCTCGCGTATGTGATCGGTCACGTTCAGCAGCTCGTGTATTGCAGTTCGGCCGCGATAGCCCGTCATGTTGCACGCTTCGCATCCAACCGAGCGATAAAACGTCTCAATGCGATACTTGTCCGGGTTCAACGCCGACTCGTTGAGTTCTTCATCAGTCGGCTGATGCCTGCGCTTGCAGTGCGTGCACAAAATGCGCACCAGTCTTTGTGCCAGCACGCAGTTCAACGACGAAACGAAGTTATATGGCTCGACCCCCATGTTCAAGAAGCGGCCTATAACATCTATCACGTTGTTGGCGTGCACCGTAGTGAAGACCAGGTGACCGGTGAGCGCTGACTGAATGGCGATCTGCGCAGTTTCGGAGTCGCGAATCTCGCCGACCATTATTTTATCGGGGTCGTGGCGCAGGATGCTGCGCAGTCCGCGGGCAAAGGTCAGCCCCTTCTTCTCGTTCACGGGTATCTGTGTTATGCCTTGAAGCTGATACTCGACCGGGTCTTCGATCGTGATGATCTTGTCTTCCTCGTTTTTGATTTCGTTGAGCGCGGCATAAAGCGTCGTCGTCTTTCCTGAGCCCGTCGGTCCGGTCACCAGCACCATGCCGTACGGCTCGGCGATGAACTTGCGGAACTTCTTCAAGTCCCCCGGAGCAAACCCAACAACATCAAGATTCAAGTCTTTGAAGGATTCGTTGATTTGCTCTTTGTCGAGAATACGGATTACCACGTTCTCGCCGTAGATCGACGGCATTATTGAAACACGAAAGTCGATCTTGCGTCCCCGAATCATGATTCGAAAGCGGCCATCCTGCGGAACGCGGCGCTCGGCGATGTCGAGTTCGGACATAACCTTGATGCGTTGAACGATCGTTTGATGGTGGGCGATGTCGATCGGATCAGCCGCGCGATAGAGCGCACCGTCGATTCGATACTTGACCACAACGTCCGAGTCGCGCGTTTCGATGTGAATGTCGGACGCCCGGCGCTCGAGCGCGTTCAGCACTACGGTGTATACCAGCTTGATTATCGGCGACATCTCTTCGTCGCCGGTCAGACGCTCCAGGTCCAGCACTTCTTCGCCGTTCTCTGTCTCGCGCACCAGCGCCATGCGATCCGCACGAAAGCCTGCAGTCGCGTCCTGCAAGATTCGCGCGGCGGTGTCGCCTCGCTTCAAAGCCTCTTCCACAGCCGTTTGCGTGGCCACCGCGGTTTTCAATCGCATGTGCAATTGCGCTTCGATCTCGTCGATTACCTCGAGATTACTTGGGTCGGCCATCGCCACGTAGAGAATGTCGCCGTCGCGGCCGAGAGGCACGAAGCTGTGGCGCACCATCATCTCGACGGGCAATTCGTGAATGAGATCATAAGCCGGCTCCTCGGTTTTCAGATCGACAAACCTCAGCCGGTAACGCCGCGCCTTCTCACGCGCTGCGAGCTCCTCTTGGGTCATCTCCACCGGTATGCGCTCGCCAGAGGCCGCCGAGATCGCCACGGCGTTAGCGGGCGTTTGGCTCGCGTCTTGTTCGACTGTTTCAGACATTAGCTTCTCCATCACCTCGGAACGACCTGGCTCTGGCCCATGTTGCCGATCATATAGAAGAGCGGCAGATACATTGCGAGCAAAATCGTCATCACCAGGCTGCCCATGAAAACCAGTATCAAAGGTTCGATGAAAGTGGTGATCGTGTTAAGCCGGACGTCGATCTCGGAATCATAAAAGTTTGCGACCTCATCCAGCATTTCGCGCAGCGCGCCCGAGCGTTCCCCGACGCCGATCATGTCGATCGCAAGCTCCGAAACCCAGCCCGACGCCTCGAGGCTGTCGGTGAACGGCCGCCCTTCGCGTATGCCAGTGAGAACCCCCGAGCTCGCCTGTCTGAGCGCCCGGTTGGTGATCGACTCACCGGCTATCTCGACGGATTCCGGCAGCGTGATGCCGCCAGCCAGCAGCGTCGCCAGGCTTCGAGTGAACTGCGCGATCGTCATCTGACGCACCGTCTCGCCTGCAACCGGCGTCCTCAGTATCCAACGGTCGATCGTTAGCCTCCCCGTTGGCGTGCGCCTCCACACGAGGATGAAGATCAACGCTCCAATTATGGCCGGGATCAACCAGATCAGGTTCTTACTTATGAACTCAGAGGTGCTGACCACGGCTACCGTTATCGTCGGCAACTCCTGCGCGCCGACGCCGCTGTACAGCTTCATGAATTGCGGGATGACGTATGTCGAAAGCACCATCACCAAAAAGAACGAAGCGCTCACCAGCACCATCGGGTATGCCAGCGACTTCTTTATCTTGCGCCGCGCTTCGGTGATGGTCTTCTGATAGCTGACGTAGCGCAGCAGCACTTCGTCCAGTGAACCCGCACGTTCGCCCGCCAGAATCGAAGCAATGTAGATTCGAGGGAACGCGTCGCCCTGCGCGGCAAAAGCTTGTGACAGAGCCTGCCCTGCGCGGACCTTATCTTCTACGTCCTCAAGAGTAATCCGCAGTTGTTCGTTGTGCACGCGCTTGCGAAGTATGCCGATCGCTTGAAGTATCGGAAGCCCGGCTCGCAGCAAGGCTGACATTTGCTGATTGAAGAGCAGGAAATCCTCGATCTTGATCTTTTTGACGTGCTGCTCGCCTCCGAATGCCCGCCGAATATTTACAGTTCCCGTCGCGGCAATGGAGAAGACGCGAAAACCTTCGCGTTCAAGCTTCGAGCGAAGATCGCGTTCGGCGGTGGCTTCGACCGTTCGCGTCACCACCTCCCCGGTAGGCGTGCCTAGCCTGCAAATGTACTCAGCCATCGGATTGAACCTTCTTCAAGACGGGTCTGTCGCAGCCGTTCATCTGCGCCTGGGGCTGTGCGAAACCAAGCGAAATCATACCACAACGCGCACGCGCATAACCACGGTAACGAATCGCGCTTGGGGTGTGTTCGAGCAGGTTGTTACACGCTCGCGTAGGCGCGGTGTTTCAAAGAATCTTCAGCGGGACATTAATCCATCGTTCGCCCAACATCGGCAGTCGAATCGAGATAGTTGTTACTTATCCCGCAGGCGGCCGAGAACGCTCACGCCTCCAATGACCCGGTCGCCCTTGTGCGCGAGCACCTCTACTTCAGCGGGCAAGATCACGTCCATTCGCGAGCTGAATTTCATCAGCCCGACTCGCTCGCCCATCGCGACCCGGTCGCCCTTCTTCTTCCACAGCACTATCCGCCGGGCAATCACCCCGGCAATCTGGCGAAACACGATCGTCACTCTCGCTCCGCGAACGGTGACAACGTTCTGCTCGTTTTCAACCGAAGCGATATCGCGTGAAGCGATGTGAAACGCCCCGGGCTTGTAGACTACATCGACGATCTCGCCGCCGATGGGCGAGCGGTTGATGTGCACATCAAGCGGCGACAGAAAGATCGAGATCTGAGTCGGAGAGTCATCGATTCGCTCATCGACCCGGGCAGCCACAACGACGCGCCCGTCCGCCGGAGACACGACGATGCGGTCATCGCTCGGGCAATCGCGCGCCGGATCGCGAAAGAAGAACGCCATGAAAGTGGCCAGTATCAGACACAATCCTGCGGCGATCCACCAACC
This sequence comes from uncultured Clostridia bacterium, assembly GCA_964548075.1. Classification (GTDB taxonomy): domain Bacteria; phylum Acidobacteriota; class Blastocatellia; order UBA7656; family UBA7656; genus Onstottus_A. The sequence goes on from CAZJQQ010000053.1 coordinate 40,530, forward strand.
GAGCGCGAGAAACACAAGCCCCGGAACAAGGAACACGGCGATGAACGGTATGCCTTCTTTTGCCATCGATGCTGAGTTTGGAGTAATCCCGGTTGACCCCTCCGGCTCCGCTGACTAACCGGGCGGCGTCTGCACGAATCAGCAAACTCTGCGGGCCGGAGTAAAGGGTGCGAACTCAAAAACACAAATTGGCTACTCCTCGGAAACAAACAACCTCGCCTTGAATAAGCGAAGACCGTCCGCTCGTGAGTAACCAACGGTTAATCCTGTGCTATGTCTGGCGCGAGTGCTTTAAGATGATTGCGGTTTCTGCGCCGTCGAGTCTCAGTGACCTGCGACCTGCTGCTGTTCTTTGTAGCGCCGCATGATCGTTTCCATCTGGTCTTTTAGGAATAGCTTCTTCTTCTTTAAAGTGGCTTCCTCCATCTGCTCCTCAACGCTCGGGTAGTGCAACTCTGCCAACTCGCTCAATCTTCTCTCGTACTCCCCGTGAGTGTGCGCCAGCTCTGCGAACTGCGCGTCGTTGGCCAGAAGTTGCCGCTTGAGCGCTTCGGTGTCGGAAAAACTCATGGATTTTCCCCTCCTTGGTTGATTTAGAAAGACCAGTTTCAAAAACCAGCGAAATGGTACTTCAAAGCCCTGAGGGATGCAAGAAGCAGAAGCAACGGACGAGGGCTCAGCGTTATGCACAAATGGCAGATATGCGAGACGAGCACATCTCCGGATTTGCTTGCTGAGCGCGAACACGTGTCGAGTGATTTCAAACCGGCTTCGCGCAGCATGAACCGATTGAGAACAAATTGAGCTGCGGCCAAGTTTACAAAGTGCTTCATGATGATTAGATCTTGGTTAAGGTAACGCACACACTATCAATACGGTACGAACGGTGTGGGTCCTGTTGTCTCACGACTTCAGTTCCCCAGATGCCGATAACTACATACAGCACATCGCTTTTCTTTGATTTCACCTTAAAGGTGTAGTTCTTGTGCAGCCATCCCCAATAGCCGCTTGTCGCGTCTTCTTGATAAGCGGGAACCAGATCGTCCGCTGTTTCGGGACGCCCTCTCAAGACGCCCGTTATGATCGTGAATCTGGGGTTGCTGCCTCGATCGCCGGAGTTAAGACCGTACTCAACGTTTACCTTATACTTGCTTCCACGCTCTACTAAGAACGGTCGCTCAATCCAGATTTTCCCTTTCTGATTTAAGTTGTTTATATCGAACTGTATCGCTGAAGCTCCGTCTTCTGCGCCGAGCGCGTACGGCTGGATGCGTGTAATGGACCAATCAATGGAGGAAGCGCCGAAATCCAAGTCGGTCGCATTGGGCATCCATCCCTCCATATCATTCTCGAAGGAGAAGAACTCAGTCACTTCCGGTTTCTTGGTTAAGGCAATGCGCACGTCATCAACATAGTATGTCTTTCGCACTTCCCAATCTCCCCAGATGCCGATGACAACATGTAGCATGCCCTGGTCGTCTGACCGCACGGCGAATTCATATTTCTTACTGAACCATCCGTATCCTGATTCGGAATCCGGTTTTCGAGTCGAATCCTTGAACGTAGGAGCTAGATCGACTCTTGTCTTGGGACTCTTTGCTAAAACACCTGTTTATCACGGTAAAAGACGACGCTACGTCCGTCGACGGCTCATTAGAGGCAAGAGCATATCCCACATCGACGTGATAAATCTGGTTAGGCTCTACTGCGAAAGGCCTTTCGATCCAGATTTTTTCTGCGTCATTGGAATTAGCCAGGAAGAATTTTGCCGATGTGTTTTCGTCCTTGGCTAGATCCTGGCTTCGGGTAACCGACCATGCCAAGGGAGCGTCTCTATGACTCGGTTATTTCCTGTGGGACAGTGCTGACACCGGTGACTAGTACGCTTGGGGAAAACAGCAGAGCAATTAACACGTAAACTATCCGCTTCATTATTAACCTCCGTTACTCTCATCAGTAGGATGACCGGCGCCGCGGTGGAATGTCAGCAGCACCGGTTGAAAGCACTAACCAAACGGCTGCTCCTTTATTTCGGGAGTAACGTGACGCAAACGCTATCAATATTGAACACCCCCTCTGTCTGTTCTGTTCCCCAGAGCCCGATGACTACATACAGAGATTGACCTTTCTTGGACTTGATTGTGAAGTCGTATGTCTTGTGAAGCCAACCCCATGTGCAGTTGGTGTCCGTCGTCTTCTCTTGAATCGCGCCTGCCAAGTCATCGGCGGTCTGAGGCGATGATCTAAAGACGCCGGTTATTATTCTGAACCTGGGGGGGTCGCAGTTGCGGTAAGCATGAAAGGCGTAGTCCAAAGTAACCTTGTACTTTCGACCCGGCTCGACCGTGAACGGCCTCTCGATCCAGATTTTTCCATTCTGATTTAGGCTGTTGAGATAGAACCTGAGCGAGCTTGCACCATCCTCCCAGATGTCAGTGCTTCTTGCTATCGACCAGTCTTCGCTGGAACCGCCAACCAATTCCAAGTCCGCCCCTTTGGCGCCCCAGCCCTCGAAGTCGTTCTCAAAAGAATAAAACTGACTCTCCTCAGGCTTCTTGGCGATGGTCACCCGCACGTTGTCCAGATAGTATTGCATACGTCCTTCAAATGTTCCCCAGATGCCGATCACGACATACAGCGCGTTGCTTTGCTGTGACCGCACTGTGAAGTCATAGCTCTTGTTAAACCACATGTAACCGACGTTGGAGTGCATGCCATTGTCTGAATCTTCTTTCGCGGCGGGAACCATGTCGCCGCCGTTCTCAGGAGATTTCGTCAGGACGCCTGCAACGATTTTGGACAAAATGAGGCCGTTATCTCTGCTTGCAAAGGCATACTGGACATGTACCTGATAGATTTGATTCGGCTCGACCTCGAAGGGTTTCTCAATGAAAATTTTGCCGCCATCATTGACGTTGACCAAGAAGAGCTTCACCGAGGTGGACCCTTCGTTCGCAATATCCTGGCTTCTCGTTATCGACCAGGGTATCGAGCCGCCTCCCCCACCCGGAGCTTCTAAATCCACTCCGCGTGCTGTCCAGCCTTCCATGTCGTTCTCGAAGGAATAGGAACCCGTTATCTCCTGTGCTTGGCTGGGTGATTTCGCGGAGAACATAGCGGTTGAGAGTAAGAACGCGGCGAGAAAACTGCAGAAGTACCTCATGACAACCTCCAAAGCTCTAAGAGTTTGTTTTGCTGCCGACGCGAGGATCGTAGAACCGCGCCGGCAGCAACAAATAAGCACTGTCTAGCGCTTCTAGATTCAGGGCACATCGGTTGAGAACGCAGCGCCTCCAACGAGGGCGCCATTGTTGACATCGGCGCAGTCCTTCCCATTCTGCCTGTCGAATCTCCACAGGCCCTTGGTGTCTATAACACCAGTCAATTTGTGCTGAGAGGTGAAATTCGTTGTGTAGACGGCTCTGGCCGTTACCCTCACCTCGTCTATCAACCCATTGAAGAACCCGCTGCCATCCTGGCTTTCTCCGATTAAGAGATGACTGCTGCCAGTGCCAGGAGCGAAGGCGGACGCCTTGGATGCTTTTAACTGTCCATCGCGACGTAAACTCTCATTTGACTTCCGTCGAATACACCCGCTATGTGGTGCCAATTCCCATCCCTCACCGTAGCCACAGCATCGAGGTTGTCGAACTCGCACCCGTTCTTGAGTGTCCCAAAGCGGACGTTGCCGTTCGGTCTTATTAGCAGGCGATAACCGCCGTCGGCTGTGCCGGTACAAGCCGAGTTGTTGTAGCGCTCAACTATGCCTTGCCGGTCAGTGGACGTTGTCTTGACCCATGCTTCGACGGTAACCGGCCCCGTAATATCGAGCGACACTCCTAGGCCGGCATTAGCCACGTCGACGTATGCACTCGTTCCGTTGAGCGACAAGGAAAAGTAGGTTGGAGCGGACCAAGACAGCGGCGTGAACAGCAACCGGTTTGGAGATGCTGTATGCAGACTTCCGTCCGCCTCGGTTACCTTGTTAGGGGTTGCTGTACTTGTGATTACGTCGCTAACCGTGGAAGGGCACGCTGTTGTATCGGTCTGCAGGTACCGCGCGACCGCTCCTGCCACATGCGGTCCTGCAAAGGACGTTCCAGTTTGAGCGAGAATTTGCGTGTCGCTCGGAACGGTATTAGAAAAATCAGTATAAGGATAAGCGGCCGCAATATCCTTGCCGGGGGCAAACAGATCCAAGACCGTGCCGAAATTCGATCCTTTCGTCGAATTCTGTACCCATCTGTTGTCGAAGATATCGGTGGCGCCGACCGTAATCGCCTGCGTGACACGAGCGGGAGATGTGTTACTTGCGTCTTGGTTCTGGTTCCCGGCGATCACAACGTATGTCACGCCTGCGGCAATAGACCTCCTCACGGCCTTATCGAGCGACGTGGACGGGTTGAGTTGGAGGCTCATATTCGCGACCGCCGGTTTGGTTTGATCGTGATTGCCAGTGACCCAGTCGACTCCCGAGATTACGATTGAAGTACCACCGCCTCCAAAGCAGTCGACAACCCGAACATTGACAAGCGAAACGCCCTTAGCAACTCCATAGGTGATGCCTCCGGCCACGCTCGCGACAGGTGTTCCGTGCCCGAAGCAATCTGCGCCATTCTGCCCGTCACCAACAAAGTCAGCGCCAAACGAAACGCGAGTTGGGGAGCCGAAGTCCTGGTGACTACCGCGAACCCCGGTGTCTAAGATGTAAACGTTGACACCAGTTCCGTCTTCACTGTAGGTATAGGAGTTATCTAGCGGAAGGGGCCTCTGATCTATGCGATCAAGTCCCCACGACCCCACTGTGCCAAGAGAGATCTCGCCATCCTCTTCAACGAACTCAACTCGAGGATCCAAGCTGAGGGCAATGGCTGCTGCCTCAGACATCCGTGCCGAAAATCCCCTAAGGGCGTAGCGATAGATATGTCCGATGCTTCCGCCGCTGGCAAGAGCCATTTCCGCCGCTCTCGAAGCGACTTCCGAACTGAGAATATCGTCGTTAAGAACGACAATATATTGATTGGGGATTGGCCTACCGACGCGACGGAACTTACCGGCCGCCGGTTGGCCTTGGGCGGCGCGAACGTTGGTTGTTGATATCGTCGAGATCATCAGCGACGCACCACACAACAGAATAATCACCGCACATCGTACAGCTAGGACACGATTGCGGGAAAACTTCGCATTTTGTAGACTAAGCATACAGCACACTCCTTTTATCGGGTCTGTGTTGAGGGCAAGACAGACCTCGGCCACCTAAGCTTGGAGCTGTCTTGCCTGTTATCTTTTGGGCAATCCGAAAATCTCATTGCCCTACCCCTTCAAGTTATTTCGAGACGCGTGAGGTCTAACTCGGGACACTCTTCGGTTAGAGTTTCTCTTCTCTGTCTGTTTTCAACGAAGATGCGGCAGCGAGCTTTCGAGCGGTGAATGGTTGCCGTTGGACTGGTTGATCGCTCGTTCCGCAACAACCAACGAGCGTGGCTATAATATCACAAAACTACTCTCGGTCAACGGCCGCAACGGAAAAAGAATAACCGGTCCCACGTTTGTCAATCTCGTTCCGGGCGGTTGGAACGTCAAAAACGCTGAACTGCTTGAACGTCTTTGGCGCGGTTCATTTCTTGTTCGTCCGGATATCGAGAGTCGAGCCGTTGGTCTCGATCGTCACCATTCCGTCGCGACCGGTTTGATATGGTTTTACATTCCGCGCCAGGTAACGGTTAACAACTGCCTCGTGAGGATGGCCGAAGCGGCTTCGCTCGCCGACTGAGACAACCGCGTATCGAGGATTCACTGCATTGATGAATCCTTCGGTGGAAGAAGTTCTCGAGCCGTGGTGCGGCACCTTCAGCAGATCGGCGCGCAGGTCCACGCCCGATGCGACTAGCGAGGCTTCAGCGGCCCGCTCTATGTCTCCCGCAAGCAATATCGAAACCGAGCCATAGACAAGCCGCAACACGACCGAATCGTTGTTGCCGGACGTCACCGGCGAGCCGGATGCAGGCAGCGGCCAGAGCACTTCGATCGTCACGCCATCAATCTCGAATTGTTCGCCCGCGCTCACCGAAGAAAGCGGCACCCGGCGCTGACGAAGCGCATCGACGAAGCTGTCGTACTCAGCATCACCTTCGGGCGCGTGACCAACGATCGCTTGGCCTACGTCGAAATTGCCAACTACATCTGATAGCCCGCCGATGTGATCCGCGTCCGAGTGCGTCGCAAGCACGTAATCAACGCGCGTGCGGCCCAGCGACCAGATGAACCGCGAGACGACGCCTTCGCCAACTGAGAACGCGTTGTCGGTGAAAACCGGCTCGATCTCCTCCGCTTGAGTCACGCCTCGCTTATCTCGTTCTCGCCGGTCGAAACGAAGCTCGCCGCCGCCATCTGCCAACATCGTCTTGCCTCGAGGAAATACCACGAGCGCGGAATCGCCCTGGCCTACGTCGAGGAAGTGGACCGTCAGTTTTCCGTCCGCTTGAATGATGGGAGGCCGGATGACAGCCACCAGCGCCGCCGTCATCGCCAGCGCGCAGAAGATCGACGGGGCGAACCGGAGACGGCGCGATGCTAGTTTGTTATCTGATTGTCCTCTTTTCGCGGCGCGGGGTTTCGGGGTTCGATCGACAGCCGGAACGTGATCGATTGGCCGCCAGCGATCCATCAACACAGCCAGCATCGCAAACGGAACGAAGTACAGCGCATAGACGATCGCGTGCCAGCCTTCGTAATGGGCCACCCTGAACGTCGCGAACGGGAGTTCAGCAAAAGGCACGATCGCGTTGACCAGCACATAGTGCGCGGCCTTCACCACCAGCCCAAGCTGAGCCGCAATCCACGTGCTCAGGCCGCTCACGGCGATCGCGCCAATCGCTGTTAGCATCAGCACTCCAGTCAATAACCCGGCTACGACGTTCAACAACACGCCCACCGGAGCGACGCGATTGAAGTACAGCGCCATCAGCGGCAGTGTCGAGAGCTGAATCGCTCCGGACGTGATCATCAGCAACACCACGCCCCTGACTATCGGCTGAATGCGCAGCAGGCCAACCACTCGAGCCGCGCCGGCTTTCTTAAGCCGATAGCGAACAGGTGATCGACGCATCTCGTTGTAGAACGCCCGCTCGTCCCAGAACAGAGTCTCGGCGGCGTACCGAACCGTTCGCGAACAAGAAGGCGGGTGCGGCGTGCGTGAGGTCGGACGCCACTGGCCGATCTGCCGGAGCTTGTCCGCCAGCGGCAGGGCGAGCGCTACGATTCCCCCAACCGCGACGAAACTCAATTGAAACCCCGGATCGGCCACCAGAGACGGTTTCAAGGCAAGCATAACAAACGCCGCCAACGCCACTGTATTGATCGACGCCGAGCGGCGAAACAGCAGCGGCCCGATCAGCCCGATCGTTATCATCGTCGTAGCCCGGGTGACCGGCGGCGCCAACCCAACCATAATCGCGTACGCCCACAGCACAAGCAGACATGCGATCACTCGCCACGCTTTCCGCCGCTTGAGCGCGGACCGCCCGCCGAGCAGCGCCCAGGCAATGATGCCAATGTGCAAGCCGGCTATCACCAGCGTGTGAAACGTCGAGCTTTCACGAAGACGATCGACGGTGACGCGATCCAGGAAATAGCGATTGCCGGTGAGCATCGCCTTCAACGTTCCGGCCACAGGCGGCTTGAAGGTCGCATCAAGCGCATACATCATTCGCGACCGCAGACGGTAAAGAACGGCCAGCGCCCGATTCGTTGACGCGACACCGAGGCGCTCGATTAAAAGCGGGCTTTTGATCACACCCTTCAGATCGTAGCCTCGACGTTCGAGAAAATCGTTGAAGTCGGGCGAGCCCGGATTGACGTATTCGCGCGCGCGTTCAAGCCTGACCAGCACTCTGATGCGAGATCCATAATCGAGCGCAAGACGGGCGAACTCCGTTTGTGCCTCGTCGCCGGACGGAGAGATCACCAACCGCGCGTGTCCGCTGACGAACATCACCTCATCCCTCACGCGGAGTTGCTCGGCGGCGAGATCCAGGTAGAACATGCCTGGCGCGGGTTCGGGCGGCGCTGCCAGAGTGCCGGTCAACTCAACCGGATCATCCGGGCTGATGACCTTTGAAGCGTAGAGACTCTCAAGTCTTGAGGCTGTTGCGTCGGTTCTTTCGGTGAGGGAGAGCAGAGCACCGGCTGCCGCAAAGCTAATCAGAACCGCAACGGCTGCGCCGGCGTCCCTTTTGCCGAGCAAGAGCGTGGCGGATGCTACGACAGAAACCAGCCCGAGAGCAGCAACGATCACGCCCTTGGGCTCGAGCCATCGATCAATCAGGATCCCGGCGGCAAGCGCAGCGGTGAGGTACAAGAAGGGTTGGCAGCGGGGAGATAGTTTTGATCGGAAGAGAACCTGGGACATTGCACAACCACGTAGCGGTTGATAGACGGACTGAAGCCCATCTTACCCAGGTTCAACCTTTGAGACTCCGAGCCGTAATTCGCGATGGCCTACATTTCGCGAGTGTCTATTGCCGATCACGAATCACGGTTCCCGCATCAATCATCACCCATCGCTGCCCAGTTGACAACGGCGCGGGCGAGGCTCGATGATTCGATTCATGAGCGCCGGACCAGATGACCTTAAGAACAAGGTCCTTGAACTCGCCAAAGCTACCGAGGCCCCTGAAGAATCGTTCTTGATGCGGCGTTTGTCCCTCGACGACGCGGATCAGGTGCAATCGGTCATCGATGGGCTCACTCTCTCTCTTATCAGCTTCTGCTATCACCGGCATCCACGCGGCGAAAACGTTCACGAAGTGATGGAGCTGCTCGAGCGGGTTCAGCCCGGTTCACCCGGGGCGGAAGAGCTTGAGCGGCGAGCAGACGACGCAGCGGCGCTTCAGATACCGTTTATCGTGATGCTGAACAACCGTCTTGAGGATTACTACCACATCAGGCGGCGCCTGGAAGCAAGACTGCGGGCGGAAGAATAAAGACGCTGGGATTATTGAGTTGACGAGGACACCAATAGCATCCCGGGGTAGGCGGATCGCTCCGAGATGCTTGTGATAAAGAACAAGGGTGCTATCTTTTTCCCTAGCAGACTAACCAGCCGTTCAAAGTAATTCGCGGAACTTTGCCGCCCCGAAACGCGACGCGGTTATTCGTCGGCGTCGGCGCCTTCGTTGGCTGCACCGTCACCGGGCGAGAGACCTTTTATCTCGGCTGAGATTTCCGCTCGCCGTGACTTCGCGAGCTTCATTATCTGTGAGAGGTGTTTGCGGGCGCGGCGAGCTGCCGCCTTGTTTCCTTTTTGACGAAAGACCATGTTCTCGGCGGCGAACCGTCCGACTTCTACGAGGAGCTGACCGGTAGTCGAGCCCTGAATGCGCCGATCAAACAACCGCCGTTCGCTCCCAGTGCGGCGCTCGGACTCACTGGGCGGCGGGCCGAGTTCCTGCGTGCGGCGTTCTTCTGTTCGGCGCTCCTCGCTCCTTCGTTCCTCGGCGGTCAGGTTGAAATCGTCGTCTTCCATCTCATTCTCCATAGCGAGTAATGTTTTAACCCGGGTTCGGGTGGGTCATCGACAACCGCTTGACCTTGGGAACCAGGAGCGTCCCGCAGCACGGGCTAGTCTATCACAGAGCGCGAAGGTTGCAAGGGTAGACTCATATCAAGGGTAGACTCATATCATTGGTCGTATAGGTCGTATAGGTCATATTTTGATCAGGTCTTGAGCATTTCCCTGGCGTGGCGGCGCGCGGTTTCGGTGATCTCAGCGCCGGTGAGCATGCGGGCGATCTCTTCGACGCGGCCGCGGCGATCGAGCCTATCGACGTTGACTTCGGTCCGGCCGGCGACCGCGTCCTTGCGAACCAGAAGATGCGAGTCCGCGAATCGAGCGATCTGCGGCTGGTGAGTGACGCAAAGGACCTGGTTGGTTTCCGAAAGCTTCTTGAGCTTGACACCGACGGCTTCGCTCACCCGGCCGCCGATGCCGCTGTCGATCTCGTCGAACACGATCGTGCGAGGAAACTCCGTCGCGCCCGCGACCGTCTTCAACACAAGCATCAGCCGAGACGCTTCTCCGCCCGACGCGACTCTCGCCAAAGGTCGTATTGCTTCGCCGATGTTGGCTGAAAAATAGAACTCGACTCGATCGATCCCGCTTGCGGTGAACGAGGCCGCCGAGTCCAAGGCGTTCAGCTCTGAGTCGGTTGGCGCCGTTATCTGCGCCTGAAATCTTGCGTGTTCCATCGCCACTTCCGCGAGATCGCGTTCGACGGCCCGCTCGAACTTCTTAGCCGAACGCACACGCTCGTGATGAAGCTTTCGAGCGCGCTCAACGTAAGCTGCGCGCGCGGCCGCGAGTTCGGCTCGCAACTGCGCTTCACGTTCATCCGATCGCTCGATCTGGCGCAAGCGGTCTTGCGAACGCGCGAGGTGCTCGAGCGCGCTCTCGGTAGAGCCTCCGTACTTGCGCTTCAATCGAGTAAGCTCGGCGAGCCGGTTTTCGATTTCTTCGAGGCGACCAGGCGAGAACTCCAACTTGTCGGCGAAGTCGCGAAGCGAAAACGCGAGGTCTTCCAGCAGCGCACGCGAGGTTTCGAGTCCTTCAAGGTACTCGCGAAACTTAAACTCGAAACCGGCCAGCTCCTCGACTCGCCGAGCTGTCTGACGTATGCGCGTGATCGCCGAGTCGCTGTCTTCATAGGTGAGGCCAAAGCTCTCGGCGCAAAGCGTCGTAAGCTTCTCAACGTTGTTGAGCCGCCGCCGTTCTTCTTCGAGTTGGTCATCTTCACCGACCACGAGCTGCGCGCGTTCGAGCTCATCGATCTGAAACCGAAGGATGTCGATCATCTGAAACTTCTCGGCTTCTTCCTTGCCCTGCGTTTCAAGCTCACGTTTGACGGAAGCCCATCGTTTGTGGTTAGCGGCCACTTCCTCCTTCAGTGCCGTGACGCCCGCGAATGTGTCGAGCAGCTCGAGGTGCGTAGTGGAATCGAACAACGTTTGCTGATCGCCCTGGCCGTGTATGTCGACGAGGAACGGCTGAAGCTCTCGCAACAGCGCTTGCGTTGCGAGTTGATGATTGATGAAGATCTTGTTTCGGCCGTTAGCCGCAAGCTCGCGCCTGATGATGATCTCGGTGTCGTCGGCGCTATCGGCTGCGATGCCCGCGTCACCCAGCAGTCGTTCCAGCTCTTTGTTGGGTCCGGCTGAAAACAATCCCTCGATGAACCCGCGGTCGCGGCCCGCCTTGAGAAGGTCCGATGTGAACCGTCCGCCTATGAGCACGCCGAGCGCATCGACGATTATTGACTTGCCCGAGCCGGTTTCTCCGGTGAGCAGGTTGAGCCCTCGATCGAACTCGACATTGAGTTCATCGATCAGCGCGATGTTCGAGATATTCAGGAATGTCAGCATCGATTCAAGAGATCTATTCGGGCGCGAGTCAGTACCGCAAGCGGTTCGTAGTTCGGCCTTTAGGCGGAAGTTCGTATTTCGATGCTTTCGTCTCTCACCGCGTTACGAACTTCCGCCTAAAGGCCGAACTACGAACCGCTCGCGGTACTGACTTCCCAGGCGCCCGAAACTTATCTTTGCATCAACTCACTGTCAAGTATTCGCTTCACCGCTTCCAGCAAGTTCTCGGCCACGATCTCCGGTGCGCAAGGCCAGCGGTCGGGATGTGCAAAGGTCTCGCGGCCATGACCCGTAAGCACCAGCGCGCCGCGCGGCCCGGCGTTTCCTGCAAGTTTGATATCGCTGGCTTTATCTCCGATCACGAAGGACCGCGCGAGGTCGATCTTGTGCTCGCGCGCCGCCTTCTCAAGCATACCGCTTCGCGGCTTTCGGCACTCGCACGCGATCCGGTATCGCGCGTCTCCGACTTCGGGATGATGGGGGCAATAGTAGACCGCATCTATTCT
>CAZJQQ010000054.1:0-50956 GCA_964548075.1 uncultured Clostridia bacterium
CGCGGTTGATCGCATCTATCAACGCAGCCTTCGCCTCGGTCCCCATTCGGCCTCGATCAATCTCGACAACCCTTGTGTCGCTCGGCACCAACGCTCTTAACTGTGCGGTTGCAGCTTCAAAGTCGTATCCGTCGTTGGCATCCGCGACCAGCGTTAACTCAGCGGCTCCGTTCGAATGTTCGTAACCAACTATCCTGGCGGCCATGCTTGCTGCTTCTTCCTTGCTTCGCACCGGCAGTCTTCCTACGGCCATCTCAGGCACCCCGTCGCGGTCGAAATCCGCGAACCAGTCATCGGACGCCGTCTCTATCAGATTGCTGTCTATGAGCTTGGTCGGCACAACGTCCCAGTCTCCGTAGCCCAGATAGTTCTTCGGGTCGTAACTGGCATCGCCCGCAACCAGCACATACTGCGGAGCTATCTTCCAATTTGCCCGCGCGTACTCCAGGAACTCCCTCACGGCATAGGGCGATTTGTTGCCAAAACTGAACTGGTCGTAGATAGCTTCCACGTCCACCATCTCGACCTTGTAGCCCTGACTTGTTCGCAGGTTCTTCAACGGCTCCAGCGCAGAGAAGAAGTCTCGATTAGTTATGATCAGCAGATTCGCTGCGTGGTTGTTGCTTCTCAAGTCCGATACAACGCTTGCAGATACTCCAGCCTGCCCGCTTGTCGTTTGTCCTGCTATCGCGAGCAGTATCCTCTCACCCTTTTCCGCAGGCGCCACCGTTATGGCGTAGCCGTTCTTCCCCTGTTCTATCTTCCCAACCAACTGCTGCACCCTGTCCTGATTGGTTACATCGAATACTCGAATGGCGTCGCTGCTGAACCCGTCTACGGTGACCGCCGCTCCTTCAGTTGCCACGAAGCGCAATTGGTCAGCTTCCGAGGTGAAGGTGTGCGGGTAGCTGAGCCGGATGTAGTCTATGAGACTGACGTCAAGCGGACCGCCCTGCGCCGCTAGCCGCACCTCATTGTCTCCCTCTCTCAGCAGTGAGAGCGGGAGCGCGAAGCTCGCGACCCTTAGCTCCTGTCCGTTAAAGGGCATTTCTCCTACAAACGTCCCGTTGGCATATACCCAGACCCTGTGAGGAATCGCCGTCACTCCTTGCAGCGATACTTCCACCTGCGCCTGAGTAGTTGCGGACTTGTCAATGCGCTGCAGAGCAAACGACTGATTAACCGCCTCTCGCCCGACGACCGGGCCGAAGAAGTTCTCCCGCTCTCCATTGCGCAACCCCGAGAAGTAAATCGTCCTGTCTCTTCGCTCTTCTGAGTAGCTGAAGCTGCGTGCACTGGAAGGATGCGCGTCTGCTTTGACCTGCTCTATCCGCAAGCCCTTCTCTTTGCCTTCGACTATCAGGTACACGCGGGCGTCGGTGTAAGCGGCGTCTAGCCCAACGCCGTAGAACTCTATGGCCGTTAGCTGCTTCTTATCGCCGGTTATCACATTGATCGGGACTTGCTGGCCGTCGGCGTACATCTGCAGACGGTCGGGGTCGGGGTTCGGGTTGAACCCTGCCGCAACTAACTCTGTCACCGATACGCTGTACCAGTCTTCGCGTCGCACGGAAACTTTCACTGCCGGCGCGCCGAGTGGAACGGGCTGGATTACGGCCTGGCCTGGACTCACGCGAGCGGGTATTCTGCGCTCAACCGGTGTACTTGCGTGAGGAGCCTGGGAGTTGCCGATGCGGCTGAGAACCGCCGCGTCGCTCTGCGCCGGAGGAGTTCCACCAACGAGCTGCGGTGAGACGGGCCCATGCCAGTTGCTTTGACCATTGAGATCGATGTCTTCAATCCAGTACTGGACCGTTCCTTTGCTCGGCGTACTGGCATCCCACCAGCCGTAAGAACGACCGGTTTTAAGGACCGTTTCCGTTCCTGAAAGCAACGCTGATCCGGCGACGATCTGCGGATTGAGCAGCGTTCGCGTTCCGTTTTCATCTCGGTAGACGTTGAAGCCGAGGTTATGAGGCTCGTATCCGGTTTGCCAGTGCACGTAGGCGCCCTTGTCGTAGCTGGTGACGGCGAACTCGCTCAACTGCGCCACCGTCGGGCTGTTCACCGCGATGCTGCCATTGACGAGCGTCGTCGTGATGGCTGGCGGCCCGTTGCCGAAATCCGTCAGCGGCGAGCCATTCCAGGTCAACGGGCTCGATGGTCCGCCCGCTGCCCCGACGACATTGAACTTTAGAAAGATCAGCGTCTGAGTGCCGCTCGACAGCAGCGGAGCGGAGAAATCCACCACCACACGGTAGCGATTGGCAGCGATCAATTTATTTTCAGTCACCGTCCCGGCGGCGCTAATCGTCCCGGTCGTGAAGAAGGACACTCCCGGATCAGGAACCGTTGTGATGACGCTCTGGTTGAAGGTGAAATCGAGGCTATACCCAAGGACGTTATCGCCGGCCGTGAGCGTGCCGTTGATGGTGATCGGCACAAAGACCGTGACGCCTTGATTGGCCGAAACATTCGGGAAGGAGACCGTGAGATTGACCGCCGGACTCGCAGGCGCCCCGGCCTTTTGCGGAGCGGCCGGGGTCCAGTTGCCGTCGATATCACCGACGAGGACGCCGTCAAAGTTGGCCGTCTGGTTTGCGACCGGACTAACGAAGGTGCGGTTTGTGGGACTGAACCTCCAGGTGCCGGCATCGCCGGTGCCAGGCAGCAGGGCAACGTAGCGTCTGAGCACGCCGACGTCTTGAGCGTTGACGGCGGGATTTGTATTGTCGACATTGGCGGCAATCGACTGGCAAGCGGTGGGAGTATCCAGGAAGGCGACGATCCGCCTGACGCGGCCGATGTCCTGGGCGCTGATGCCGCTGACGGCCCCGGTCTTGGTTGGTGTAACCGTATACATAAGAAGGCCGCCGGATGACAATCCGGTAAACTGGAAGTTGCCCATAGCATCTGTCGAGGTCGAGGCCGAGGCATCGCCGGTCAAGTTCAGGGTGGCGTTGGGTACTCCCGTAGGACTCGCCGCGACGCAGTAAGAAACGAGGCCGGTGATGTCGATGCTCGAGGCGGGCGTGTTTTGCCAGAAGCCACCATTGAGCGTAAACGTGCCGCCGCTTGATGTACCCAGAATCCCCTGCCCGATAGTGCCCGCGAGCTGAGTCGAGCCGTTCACGCTCGTGCCTCCGCCGCCTGCAACGACTGAGGGGTTGAGAATGAAGGGGCCGCCTTGTTGCTGCACGGAAGCGGAAGGAGCAAAGACGAGAGCTGCCGACAGAAGAATACAAGCGGCTACGATCACGTTTCGCGTTGATGTTTCACTATTCGTTTTCATCGTCTCACTCCTGGGAGCGCAGGCATCCTGCCTGCTTGTCGGAGAGTTGTTCACTCATTCCAGCAGAGCTTCTGCCTCTTTGACGGGCGCTCACTTGCGTCTCGTTGAGCGCCGAGAAGCAGCATGGCGCGCAGCAAAGAAATGATTCTTCAAGATCTCGATCTCGTGCAGTTGGCGTAGGAGTATCTTCTGCTGCGCGGCGAGGCGCCGCTCCTGACTCTTGATTCGCTCTTCTTGTTGCTTGAATCGCTGTTCCTGCTGCTCGACCCTTTGCTGTTGAGCATCAAGGATGTCTTGCTGTTGTTTGACCGCATTGACCAGCACGGTGGTGATTTGCCCATACTTCACGCCTTCGATATCGCCTTTCGAATTGCGCGTCGTCAGCAGCGGTTCGATTTTCTCAACCTCTTCCGCGCCGAAGCCGACATCGCGCATTCCGCCGTCTTTCCAGTTGAAAGTAATCGGGCGCAGGCGGCGGATGATTTCCAATCCGCCATTGAATGACTGCACCGAAGTCTTATAACGAAGACTTGATGAGCAAGTGGAGATTTTGCCGGCGGCAGTGGTGCAGATAATTGTAGTGCCGCCGGTTCCGAGCGATTGCACGAACATGTTGCCCGGGACGATCACGTTATCGCCGATCCTCCCTAGGACGACGGTATTGCTGCTGCTAACAACTGCGCCCGAACCGATGGCAGTGGCAAAGTTGAGATTGTCAACACCGACATCCGCGTCATAACCGACGAGTGTATTATTATTGCCAGTGGTGTTGGTGAGTCCCGACTGATTGCCCAAGAACGAGTTCTTATCGCCGCTCAGGTTGTTAGATCCCGTGATGTAACCAAAGAAGGCGTTGTTTATGCCTGTTGTATTAGAGTATCCGGCTTGTGCGCCAAAGAAGGTGTCAAAAAACCCGGTGGTATTCGTGTAGCCGGCGGCGGCTCCAAAGAACGAATTGTCATTTCCTGTCGACGCTCGGCCGGCTTGAGACCCGAAGTAAGAGTTGCTGTTCGCTGTTGTGTTGGCAGCACCCGCAATGTTGCCGACAAATGTATTGAATTCTCCTGTCGTATTAGAACTGCCCGCGCCAACACCGAAGAATGAGTTGAAAAAGCCGGTTGTATTACTGATCCCGGCATGGGCTCCAAAGAAAGAGTTATTGTATCCTGTCGTATTGCTTTCGCCTGCGCCTCCGCCAAAAAACGAGTTCAGGCTCCCGTCATTTGTCTTTCCGGCCTGGAAACCAAAGAAGGAGTTTTCCATCCCGAAGGTGTTTGCTCCGCCGGATAGGTAACCGAAGAAAGAATTTCCACTCGTCCTGTTGCTAACCCCCGCCAGCGCTCCGAAGAAGGAATTACTGTCACCTGCAATAGTGACAAGCCCGGCACTAACGCCAACGAATGTATTGTAGTTGCCCGATGTGTTTTGCTGTCCGGCGTTTGTGCCAAGAAACGAATTGAAGCTTCCCGCGACATTACTTAGGCCGGCAGATCTTCCGAAGAAAGAGTTAGAGGTTCCCGTGTTGGCTCTGCCCGTTTCGTAACCGAAGAAGGAATTTGACGCGCCGGTCGTGTTGGCTTGTCCAGCGCTAAGTCCGAAGAAAGCATTCCCCGCGCCCGTCGTGTTGTTGAATCCGGCGTTGACTCCGAAAAAGGAATTGCCATCGGCAGCGTTGCTGCGCCCGGCGTTTACGCCGAAAAAAGAATTTTGGCTCTGAGTTGTGGTCGCTTGACCGGCTTTATAGCCAAAGAATGAGTTGCTTCCGCCGGTTGAGTTTGCGTCGCCCGCGTTCGAGCCGAAGAAGGCGTTGTTCTGGCCCGTTGTGTTAGAGCTTCCCGCTCCTACGCCAGCGAAGACGTTGAGATTGCCCGCGATGCTCATCACGCGGTTGCCGCCGATATTGAATTGGGTTGTCGCATTGAGAATGTTTGCGCCGAAGGTTCCGGCGATATTTAACGCGCCCGGCACCTGAACCGTGTCCTGCCCGCCGCTTCTGCCGAGCAAGATCGTGTTGCTGGTCGAGACGACCGACTCGGCGCCGATAGCCGTCGCGTGATCTAGATTGTTCGCCCCTACCTCGGCGTTGTAACCGATAGCGGTATTGTTGCTGCCCGTAGTGTTGGTGAATCCCGCTTGCCTGCCGATAAAGGTATTCTGTATACCAGTCGTCGTGTTATAGCCGGCGATCCTTCCAAAAAAAGAGTTATTGTTGCCCACAGTATTGAAACGTCCTGCATCGATACCAAAAAATGAGTTAAAAGTACCGGTCGTGTTTTCAAACCCGGCGTTGACTCCGAAAAAGGAATTGGCGTCAGCGGTATTGCTGCGCCCGGCATTGACGCCAAAGAAAGAGTTTTGGCCCTGCGTTGTGGTCGCTTGTCCGGCTTTGTAGCCGAAAAAGGAATTGCTTCCGCCCGTGGTGTTTGCATCGCCCGCGTTTGTGCCGAAGAAGGCATTATTCTGTCCCGTTGTGTTTGAGCTTCCCGCGCGCGAGCCCGCGAATACATTGAGATTTCCGGCAATGCTCAACACTCGAGCGCCGCCGATATTGAATTGCGATGCTGCATTGAAAATATTCGCGGTGCCTGTGTCACTGATGTTGAAATTGCTCGCGGCTTGCTGACTTAAAGTGTTTTGAACATAGTTTCCGTTGCCCGCCGGCACGCTCGCAACTGGGATTGTCCCTACGACGGCGCTGCCGTTGACGCTGGCAATCTGAGTGCTGGTCACGCAGTTCACACACGCAACCGACAGCCCGTCTGCCGTCGTCGCGTTCAAGCTCTTGATCGCATAGGGATTCGAGGTCACCTGCTGACGCGGCGCAAGCTGGGTGAACGCTCCGCCACCCGCTTGCCGCACGCTGATGTCGAGACAGCGACTCGCGCCGGTGAACTGAGTGCCGAAATCAATCTCCACCGTGAAGATGCCATTCACCACCGCGACATTGAGCCGTTGCACAGTCACGCCTTGTTGTACGCCGCCGCTCAAGTTATCGAATAGTCTGAACTCGAAATCGTAGTTGCCGCTGGCGGGATTGGCGCCATCTGACAGCTTGCCTTGATAGGTGAAGGCGGTGGTTTGGGCAAACGTCGCATTGACGCAGGCCGTGAACAAACCGAAAGCTAGTAGAATTCTGACTATTATGGCAATGAGTGTGATTCGATTATGCATAGGTGTTAACTTCTTACCGATGGAGCGGCTCTTTGTAGAAAAGATTAGAGTCTCTTTGCTTTCGCCGGGCGTTGGTCGAGTGTTGCGCTGCAGTTCTCTCGAAAGCATCCGGATGCAAGTAAGCGCCTCGCTCATTTGTGGGTTTGACTTGTTCGATCTCGATGCGATGAGCGTTGGCATAGGCATCGTGACGGATCCCGGTCACCTGCCACGAGACTTCCGCGCCTGGTCTGCCTCCCGCGATCTTGAATCGGTTGTTGTTGATCTTTGCCGCGATGTACAGACGCGGCCCAGGGGCTCCGAGAGCAGTGAGTTGATAGCGGAAATCTTGATTGAGCGCCTGGAAGTAATCGGGCAGAGTGACTATCGCTTCGCCTCCGCGATTGAGACGAATGACGCCGTTGTAGATGTTCATCATGTCTGGGGATTCGACAAACGAGTGCGAGAGAGTTTTGTTCTCAGGGTCGAGGGGATGATCTATCTTGAACGAGCCGCCGCCTTTTGAAACTGAGCCTGTGACAACCAGATTGCCGGGAATTCGAACGGTGTCGCTGCCGTTGTTTCTGCCCAACGCGATGGTATTGCTGGTCGTGACTGTTGACCCGGAGCCAATGGCGGTGGCATAGGTGAGATTGCCTGAACCGACATCTGCGACTTCGCCGATGATGGTGTTGTTGCTGCCGGTGGTGTTGCTTAGGCCTGCGCCACGTCCAAAAAAAGAGTTGTCCGCGCCTGTCGTGTTTGAGCTGCCTGCGATTTGGCCGAAGAAAGAGTTGAAGCCGCCCGTCGTGTTCTGCGAGCCCGCGTCAGGTCCGAAGAAAGAATTGGCAAAACCGGTCGTGTTGCTTAAACCCGCGGATGAACCGAAGAATGCATTGACGAAACCGTTTGTATTTGACGCGCCGGCATTGTTGCCAAAGAATGAATTGTTGCCGAAAATAGAGTTGGTTAAGTTTCCAGCCTGGTAACCAAAGAACGTATTGCCGTAGCCGGTTTGATTCGCTTGTCCGGCATTGTAGCCGAAGTAGGCGTTTTGAAAGCCGGTGGTGTTTGAGTCTCCGCTATGATAGCCGAAGAAAGCATTGCCATCGCCAGTTGTATTTGATGCGCCGGCGCTCCTGCCGAAAAAAGAATTGCCATCGGCGGTTTGATTAGCCTGTCCCGCGTTGTAGCCGAAGAAGGAATTGCAATCGCCGGTCGTATTCGATGCGCCGGCGCTTCTGCCGAAAAAGGAGTTGCTAGTGCCCGAGGTGTTCGATTCGCCTGCTAACGCACCAAAGAAGGCGTTAAGGCCCGCTGTGTTTGCTGCGCCGGCGTTATAACCAAAGAATGCGTTGTTTGCGCCTGTTAAGTTTGCGGAGCCCGCGTTGTAGCCGAAGAATGAGTTGTTCGCGCCCTCTGTGGTCGAATCGCCCGCGCCGCTCCCAAAAAAGGAATTGAAGCTGGCGGTGTTATTCAATCCGGCACGAAAGCCAAAAAAGGCGTTGTCATTTCCTGTCTGGTTATTTCTGCCCGCGCTCAATCCGAAGCCGGAGTTTCGCGTGCCGCTTGTATTTCCAAAACCGGCTTCCGAACCAAAAAATGAATTACTGCTCGCCGTGTTCGCATTTCCAGCGCTCTTCCCGAAGAATGAATTGTTTCCTCCCGAAGCGGTCACTTCGCCCGCGCCGTGTCCGAAGAATGAATTGCTGCCGCCAATTCCACTCGCCGCGCCCGCGTTTGCGCCCGCAAAAACATTCTGTGAAAAACTCGAAACGGTGAAAGCGCGGCTGCCGCCGATGTTAAATTGGGTTGTGGCATTGAAAATATTGGCCGAAGCCGTATTTGTAATGTTTGCAGTGCTCGCCGAGAGCGTGCCGCCCACCGTGCCGTTGCCCCTTATGTTGAAATTAGCCGGCGCCTGTTCCAGGTTTGTGTTTTGAACGTAGTTATCGCTCCCCGCAGGCACACTGGCTACCGGAATTTGCCCCGTGACCGCCGATCCTGACACGCTGCCTACTTGCGTGCTGGTCACACATCCGACGCAGGCCGATGAAAGAACGTCGGCGACCGATGAGTTCAGGCTGCGCACTGAGTATGGCGCGGACGTCACCGGCTGCCTGGGCGAGAGCACGGTGTAGGAATCCGGGCTTCCCGTCGGGCGAACGCTTATTTCGAGAAACCGTGGAGGCCCGCTAAGCGCCCCCAGACCGAAATCAAGTTGCACGGTGAAGATGCCCGCGGTCACCTGCACAAAAGAGTTGGTGATGGTTGGTCCCTGTCGCGTCCCTGTGCCTACCGTAGCGGTATCAAACAGGTTGAACTGCATATCATAGTTGCCGTTCGCGGGATTGGCTCCATCAGACAGTTTGCCTTGATAGGTGAACGCAGTGGTTTGCGCCAACGTCGTATTGACGCTGACAATAAACAACATTAAAGCGATTAGGATTCTGACTCTCATTTCAATTCATCCCCTCATTCTTATTTGCAATCGTTGGCGTGCGGGTGCGACAAGCAGACCAGTTTCTTCAAAGCGTCAAGCTGCTGCTGCTGTTGCCGAAGGTGTTTCTGTTGAGCCTGATTTTGTTGTTGCTGCTGTTCGATGGTGCATTGCTGTTCGGTTATCTGTGCCTGCTGTTGCTGAACGGCGTTGACGAGAACGGCGGTGACCTGTCCATACTTGACGCCTTCGATTTCACCTTTGGAGTTGCGTGTCGTCAAAAGCGGTTCGACCTGCTCGACGTCTTCCGCGCCGAAGCCGACATCGCGCATTCCGCCGCGCCAGTTGAAAACGATGGGGTGTAGACGACGAACGACATCAAGTCCGCCGATGAATGGTTGAACATCGGTTTTGTAACGCAGGCTCGATGAGCAACCGGCTATCCGGTCAGCAGCATTGAGGCAAAGCTGGGTGCTGCCCGCAGAGCCCAGAGTTCCC
Source organism: uncultured Clostridia bacterium (assembly GCA_964548075.1). Lineage (GTDB taxonomy): Bacteria > Acidobacteriota > Blastocatellia > UBA7656 > UBA7656 > Onstottus_A. The sequence goes on from CAZJQQ010000054.1 coordinate 9,381, forward strand.
ACTACGAGACTGCCGTCGATAAGCACGGCGCCAGGAATACGCACCACATCGCTGCCATTGGCTCGGCCGAGCACGAGGCTGTTGCTCGTTGAAACGACAGCGCCTGATCCGATGGCGGCAGCAAAGCTGAGATTGCCTGAGGCCACATCCGCGTTACGGCCGATGATCGTATTGTTATCTCCGGTGGTGTTTGTGTTCCCGGCGCCATCACCAACAAGGGTATTGTTGCCGCCGGTCGTGTTGCTCTGGCCCGCAAATGAGCCGAAGAATGAGTTGTGTTGACCAGTATCGTTCAGTTCACCCGATCTGGAACCGAAAAATGAGTTATTAATCGCCGTCGTGTTTCTATTGCCCGCGTTGTAGCCGAAGAAAGAGTTTTGCCCGCCTGTGTTGAATTCGCCGGCTTTACTCCCGACAAATGTGTTGAAGCTTTCCGAAGACGATTCACTTCCTACGTGGTAGCCAACAAACGTATTGTCACTCCAGTGGTATAACGTCTTCCTGCATCGGTCCCGAAATATGAATTCCTCGTGCCGGTGTTCTCTGCGCCGGCGTACGCGCCAAAGAAGGAGTTCCCGCCGACGGTAGTTGTCGATGCACCAGCGTTGTAGCCGAAGAAGGAATTGTTTGTACTGACGGTGCTGGCCCTGCCCGCGTGGTAGCCAAAAAAGGAGTTGGCGTCGCCCAGCGTGTTCGATTCGCCCGCTTGGCTGCCAAAGAAAGAGTTGCCGTCCGCGGTGTTGACTCTACCCGATCGGTAGCCAAAGAAGGAGTTGTCGTCGGCAGAGACGTTGGCGTCTCCGCTTGAAACTCCGAAGAATGAGTTTCTTGTTCCCGTTGTGTTGCTATTACCCGCGAACGCTCCGAAGAACGAATTGTCGTTCGCCGTGTTCACTGTCCCAGCTTCTCGACCGAAGAAAGAGTTATTGCTGGTTGTCACGTTTAAACGTCCGGCACTGTCGCCGAAAAACGAATTGCCGCTGCCCGTTGTGTTGGAGGCTCCTGCCAGCCTGCCCGCAAAAACTCCGGTTGAACTGCCGAGACTCAATGCGTGGTTAATACCGATGTTGAATTGCGTCGTGGCTCTGACGACGTTACCGGAAAGCGTACCGCCCGCCGTGCCGTTGCCGTCAACGTTGAAGTTGGTTGAGGCTTGCGGCAGGGCAGAGTTCTGCACATAGTTGCCGCTGCCGGCAGGCATACTCGCTACGGGAATCGTTCCCGTGACAGCCGATCCCGAGACTCTGCCCACCTGCGTGCTGGTCACACATCCAACACAGGCCGATGAAAGCGCATCGGCTACAGACGTGTTCAGGCTGCGGACAGAGTATGGAGTGGATGTCACAGCCTGACGGGGCGAAAGCAGCGTGTAAGGATCGGGGCTTCCCGTGGGGCGCACGCCTATCTCGAGATAGCGTGGCTGCCCGCTGAACACCTCCGCACCGAAGTCGAGCTGAATGGTGAAGCTACCGGCGGTCACCAGCAGAGAAGGATTGGTGATGGTTGGTCCCTGCTGGATGCCTGTGCCAACAGTCGCAGTATCGAACAGCCTGAACTGGACATCGTAGTCGCCATTGGCGGGATTGGCTCCATCGGATAGTTTACCTTGATAAATGAAGGCCGTGGTTTGCGCCGAAGCGACGCCCGTATTCAAAGCGAGCAGAACACATCCGAGCCATAACGATCTTTTGCGATTGAAAACTAGAAAAGACATATCCTCAAATCTCCTACGCGAAACGGGAAATGACACTGCTTCGGCACAAGGTGAGTTATGTGAACAAGCAGGGCGCGGACGGCGGTCTTAAAGAGCTCTTCATATTTCCTCTCTCCTGGCGTCAACGAGGACCGAGCCTGAGTTGCGTTCGCCATTCACTCCCGGGCAGCGCCGAGAGCGACTTCAGACAGATCATCAGCACCCCGCCGGGCGTTCTGGTCGAGTGAACCTGACCGCACTCAGCACGGCGATAGAGATGCTCCGTCCCTTCTCCTATCAGTATTGCGGCCTGCTCGACGGTGACCTTGGGGGTCGATGCCGCGCACGCGTCGCACCGGTTGAATTCGAGCAGATCGCCGCGTATGACGATCTTTTCTGTCTCCAAAGTTATTTCTCTTCTTCGCTTCATCGACTGGTCCCTTCTCCCTCTGGCGAATTCATCAACCTTCGATGGGCCGGCAACTCGATGGCCCGGTCGTTTATTGCTTCTTTCAACGAGGGGCTTGCGTTAAGATTTCAACGCGTCCAGATCGCCCGCCCTCGAAGGCTCGCGTTGACGACGGGGCAGACCTTAACGCGGATGGCGCGGCCAAGTCTTTTACGGAGGCTTGAATTTTCTTTAACTTTCTTTGGCGGAGTTGAATGCAGCCAGTAAGCCATCAAAACGAAGCGACTTACCAGTTCGACGCGTTCGAGCTAGACCCCGTTCGGCGGGTGCTGTTGAGAGAGGGCAAAGCGATCGCGCTCAAGCCGAAGGTCTTCGAAACGCTGCTGGTGCTGGTCCGAAACAGCGGCCGGGTGATGGACAAGGATGAGCTGATGCAGCAGGTCTGGCCCGACACCGTGGTCGAGGAGGTCAACCTTGCACATAACGTCTCGGTGCTAAGGAAAGCTCTCGGCCAGAAGGCAGACGAGAACCGGTTCATCATCACAGTGCCTGGCCGAGGTTATGGCTTTGTAGCCGAGGTGAAGGAGATTCAACGCAACGCGGCCGCCTCCATGACGGTGTCCGAGTACGAGCTGACTCGCTCGCGCCTGGTGGTAGAAGAGGAGACAGATCTGCCGCGTGCATACGAAACTTATGCTGACGGCGCAAATGCCCGGCTGCTACCGGCAAGAAAGGCGAAGGGCAAGGTCGCGCGGGCGCTAGAGCACAAAGGCCTTGTCTTCGGCGCGGCGCTGGTCATAGTGGTGATATTTATCGTGGTGGGGCTGCTGGTATCTAACACACGGGCGCCAAAGCCACAGCCTTTCGCTCAGATCAAATCAATCGCGGTGCTGCCGTTCAAGCCTCTGGTGGCGGAGAGTCGAGATGAGTCGCTTGAAATGGGGATGGCCGATACGTTGATCGCGCGCTTGAGCAACATAAGGGAGATCAGCGTGCGGCCAATAAGCGCGGTGCGCAAGTATGCCGGGGTAGAGCAGGATGCCGTGGCCGCTGGCCGGGAGCAGAAAGTAGACGCAGTAATTGACGGGCAGATACAGAAATCGGGCGAGAAGATAAGAGTGACCGTGCGGCTGATAAGGGTAGAAGGCGGCCTGTCAATGTGGACAAATCAGTTTGATGAGGACATAAAAGACATATTTCGAGTACAGGACTCGATCTCCGAGCGAGTGGCCGGAGTGCTGGCGGTGAAACTGACCGGCGAAGAGAAGGAGCGGCTGACAAAGCATTACACTGAGAACACGGAAGCCCATCAGCTCTATCTGCTGGGCCGTTACCACCTGCACAGGCTGACAGATGATGGGTTCTTTAAGGGCTTAGAGTATTTTCAACAAGCTCTAGAGAAAGATTCGAACTTCGCGTTGGCGCATACCGGAGTCGCAGAATCTTATGACGCGCTCGGGGACTTCAATGTCCTTCGGCCAAGGGAAGTCTATCCAAAAGCCAGAACGGCAGCGCAGAAGGCGCTCGATCTGGATGACATGCTCGGCGAGGCTCACACAGCGCTGGCGGTCGTCAAACTCGATTACGACTGGGATTGGTCCGGCGCTGAGCGCGAATTCAAACGAGCCATCGAGCTCAACCCGAGCGATTCAGACGCCCACTTTTGGCATGCCAATTATCTGACCTGCATTGGGAAGTTTGATGAAGCGATTGCAGAAATGAGACGAGCCCAGGAGCTTGATCCGGTCTCCCTGGTAAAAATCACGGGACTGGGACAGGTCCTCCTCATCGCTCGCCGGTATGACGAATCGATCGAGCAATGTCAGAGGGCCCTCGAGATGGATCCGAACCTCGGTTTTGCTCACTGGTTGCTTGGCCTGGCTTATATGTATAGGGGGACTCATGAGCCAGCCATCCTCGCGTTTCAAAAATCGATACTTCTCTCAGGAGACAGTCCCGACGAACTGGCGTCACTCGGGCTCGCCTACGCGCGGTCAGGCAATAGCGCTGAGGCGCGGAAGATTCTGGAGGAGTTAAACCAGCGATCAAAGCGCAAGTATCTCTCGCCAGCCGTGATAGCAGGCCTTCACGCAGCGCTTGGTGAGAAAGATCAGGCTTTTGCGTCGCTCGACAAGGCCTACGACGAGCGGGATTTCATTTTGATTTTGCTTAGAGTGGACGCGATGTTCGATCCGCTGCGATCAGATCCGAGATTCACCGATCTGCTGCGACGCGTAGGTTTCCCGGAGTGATTCGAAAATAGCAAACCATGAAGGCAGCACTCTGATGATGAAGGCTGTTGGGCCGTTCACGATACTTTCGCGGTTAGGGTCAGGCGGGATGGGCGAAGTATATCTTGCGCAGGATTCAAGGTTGGGCCGCAAGGTCGCTCTGAAGGTACTCCCCGAAGACTTCAGCCGTGACCAGGATCGAGTGGCGCGCTTCAAGCAAGAGGCGAAGTCCGCATCGGCGTTGAATCATCCGAACGTAGCGACGATTTACGAGACAGGTGAAGCCGAAGGCATAGGCTACATCGCGATGGAATATGTCGAAGGCAAGACTCTCACTGCGAGGGTAAGCGGCCGGGCTCTTGGTTCGACTGAGATCATTGAAATCGCCTCGCAGGTGGCGGACGCATTGGATGAGGCCCACTCAAGAGGGATCACCCACCGCGACATAAAATCGGCAAACATAATGATCACGCCGCGAGGTCAGGCAAAGGTGCTCGACTTCGGTTTGGCGAAGCTCACCCCGGCGCGCTCGGAAGGGTTGATCAGCGACATCCCAACTGAAAGGCTGACGGAACCTGGAATGGTGATGGGCACTGTTCAATATATGAGCCCGGAACAAGCGTTGGGCAAGGACTTGGATCACCGCACAGACATCTTTTCGTTTGGAGTGGTGATGTACGAAATGGCGACGGGCAGATTGCCGTTCAGCGCCGCGACGGCGACCGAGACGATAGAGCGAATCACTCATGGGCAGCCGGAGGCGATTGCGCGGTTTAACTATGAAGTGCCTGCGGACCTCGAGCGGATAATAAGGAAGTGTTTGGAGAAGGATCGTGAGCGGCGCTATCAAACCGCGCGAGAGTTGCTGGTCGATCTGAAGAACCTGAAGCGAGACAGTGGTTCGGACGGAGTGATTCGCGCGGGAGCATTCAGCGGTAAGCAGAATCATGTTTGGGGATGGGCCTCAGTCGCGATTGCAATACTCTTAGCCGGCGTCGCCGTAATCTATTTCCTCGTTCGAGATAACAGCGGTAGAGTCGGCATAGCTGGCGCTGGGATCAAATCAATCGCGGTGCTGCCGTTCAAGCCGCTGGTAGAACAGAGCCGAGATGAAGCGCTGGAACTGGGGATGGCGGACACGTTGATCGCGAGGCTGAGCAACATAAGAGAGATCAGCGTGCGGCCCGTAAGCGCAGTGCGCAAGTATGCAGGCTTGGAGCAGGACGCGCTTGCGGCCGGGCGAGAGCAGAAAGTAGATGCGGTGCTGGAAGGCAATCTCCAGCGGTCGGGCGAAAACCTGCGGGTGACCGTTCGCCTCATCCAGGTCCACGACGAGTCAGCGCTCTGGGCCGGCCAGTTCGATGAGAAGTTCACCAACATCTTCGCGGTGCAGGACTCGATCTCTGAACGAGTGGCGGGGATGCTGTCGCTGACGCTGACAGGCCAGGAAAAGGAACGGCTGAAGAAGCAGCACACCGAGAACACGGAAGCATACGAACTGTACTTGAAGGGCCGTTACCACGTGAACAGACTGACAGACGATGGGTTTCTGAAAGGCCTTGAGTACTTTCAGCAGGCGATTGGAAAAGATCCGAACTTTGCTTTGGCGCATGCGGGCCTTGCGGGCTCTTACAACGCACTGGGCGGTTTCAATGTCCGTCCGCCCAAAGAGGTCTACCCAAAAGCCAGATCGGCAGCGCTGACCGCCTTGAATCTGGACCCCCTGCTGACCCAGGCTCACACCGAGCTGGCTACGGTGAATCTTACTTTTGACTGGGATTGGGCGGGCGCTGAGAGAGAATTCAAACGAGCCATAGAACTCAACCCGAGCGATTCGGATGCTCATTACTATTATTCATATTATTCGGCTTTTCTGGGGCAGTTTGATAACGCGATCGCAGAGATGAGAAAGGCTCAGGAGCTTGATCCGGTCTCGCTGGTAAAACTCGCCGGACTGGCACAGGTCCTGTTAATAGCGCGGCGCTATGACGAGGGGTTGGAACAATGCCGGAAGGCGCTGGAGATGGATCCGGACCTCGGCTTTGCTCATTGGTTGCTTGGCCTCGCCTATATGTACAAAGGGTCTTATGAGCCGGCCATTCTGGCTTTGCAAAAGTCGATACCGCTCTCAGGAGATAGTCCCGATGAAGCCGCTTCCCTCGCGCAGGCCTATGCGCTGTCTGGCAGGAGGACGGAGGCGCGAAAGATCCTCGAGGTGTGGAAGGAGCAAGCAAAGAGCAAGTATGTCTCACCGGGTACGATAGCCGTCCTTTGTTTCTTGCTTGGAGACAAAGACCAGGCTTTCGTGTTGCTCGAGAAGGCTTACGCCGAACGGGATAACATGGTGGTTCTGCTGAAAGTCGAACCGATGTTCGATCCGTTGCGATCAGATCCGCGATTCACCAACCTGCTGCGCCGCGTCGGTTTCCCGGACTGATTCGAAAGGCTTGCTCGGTTGGCGGTGTTCACGCTCTCGTTAACACCCAACTTCAGCTCCTTTCAATATAGAAAGAGACATCTCAAGGTACTATTCGGAGGACCTGCCCGATGCCGCTGAAGATGCTGTTATTAGTCACGTAGAGAGCGCCGTCCTTGCCGACCGCCACTCCCCCCGGCGCAAAGAGCGAGCCCTCGGCTATCTCCGTTCGCGCGCCGTCAGGGGCGACGCGGATCAGAGCGCCGGTCCAGTCATTGAAGATAAAGGCAGCGAGCAAACCGTTCTTGGCGATCTCCAGAACATAAAGCGAACCGTCCACCCCGAAGGCCACGTCTATGATCGCGGTGAATCCTTCGGCATAAACCTCGGGCGCCCCGCCTTTCGCCGGCACTCGATAAATGTTCGCCCCGCCAACCGGAAAGGGAAAACCCGTGAGCTGGCCGACGTAGTAATGCCCGTCCCATCCGAGGGCGACCGAGGTCGGCACGGTGTCCATAGGGATCAGTGTCCCCGGCGGCAGATCAAGGAAGGGCGGCGCTTCGGCCATCCCGTCGGGAAAGGTCGCCAGCGTCTTTATTGCGCCGTTAGCGGCCACTTCATTGAGAGCGTTGGCGCCGGCGTCAGCGACCACCTGTTTGCCGGGCAGAGCAAGGATCCCGTACGGATTGGAGTCCACCTCATCGCCGGTAGGGTTCGCCGCCGCTTCATAAGCGCCGAGGTCCTCCTGGAGCTTCCAGTTGCCGCTGGCGTTCATGCGAGCAAGCCGGGCAAGACTCGCGCCCGCCGGCCCGAAGTCAATCGTCCGAGCGGCGGGGTCTCCACTGAAGCCGATGGTAAGAAAGCCGTTGCCCCGCCCCTGAAACGATATGTCGTGGACGCCAATAGCGAAGCTGCCATCTTCACCGGCCAGGGATGGCAGACCCGTCGCGACGCGTGTTACTGCTCCGCTGCGCAGGTCAATCCGAGTGATTGAGCCGGTCGTCCCGTAGCATCGAATGCCTTCCGGCCCATCCGCGCAGGGACCCGCTCCGCCGCTGCCCGCCTCGGCCACGTAGAGCGCGCCTTCGGGCCCGAAATTCAGCCCGCGCGGGTTGTTCAAGCATGCGGCTATAACAACTGTGGTTTCAGGGTTGGCTAAAACATTCACAGGCTCGACTGGGCTACCGACGTTAACGACTGCCAGTGCCGCGCCGAGCAAAGCTACCGCGAACACACACGAGATTCTGTTTCTGATGCTCATGACTTTTCTCCTTTTTGATATCTGCGAACAAACTGTGAAGTCTGTTGCAGGTTGCAGACAAAGCCGACGGCGAGAGCCGGGACGAACCAAAGCTCGTCGGACAGCGCCGATTGGAATCGACTAAACACCGCACGAAACTGGGACTACGAACCTCGCCTCTACCGCGGTGCGGGCGTACTAGGCGTGTGCGGATCACTGACGAAGTTGCTGAGTAGCAGTGTCTGTTGCGTGAAGTTGATGTACATCTCGAACGTGGGAACGACGAGCGATCCTCGCGATCCTCTCAGCACTTTGATGCAGGGGATGATGCCGACTCGCGACCCGAGCGCTGTTATGTCATTTCCGTTCAGCTCGAGAAAATCGGCTTGATTAGGATCAAGGATCACGATCTTTCGGGCTTGACGCCCGGTGCGATCCAGGAAGCTATTGCCGTTTGCATCGTGAAATTCTATTTCCACGGTGACGGGTTCGTGCGGATCGCCGACGTTCGGATTCTGCGCGTTGAGCACATACAGGCGGGCAGTCACTCCCTGTGTGATTCCCACAAGGCCGAAAGCGATTTCGGGAGGCACGGGTGGATCCGGCTGCGGGTCGAAACCTCTCGCGGTTCCGGGACTGAGTACGAAGGTTGTCTTGAGCAGGTTGTTGAACATCTCGATGGTGGGGATCGCGAGCGTGCCTTCACTGATTCTCAAGATCCTGACACAGGGAATGATGACAACGCGCGCACCGGGGCCGGCTACAAGATTCCCGTTCAGATCCAGAAAATCGCCATGATGAGGATCGATCGTCGCGGTCTTTTGAACCGGGCGCCGGGAGCGATCCAGTATGAGGTCGCCGTTGCTGTCGTGAAAACACATCTCCACGGTGACAGGGCCAGGCGGAATCGAGCTGTTGGGATCCGGCGAGTTGACCACGTTGATGCGTGCCGTCTGACCCAGTGTGACGCCGACAGTCGCAAGAGGGCGATGAACAGGACCGTTTTCATCATCCAGGACCGCGGCGAGAGCCGGGAACTTTTTGACCGTGAGAGCCGGCGCCGCCGTAGAGGTTGGATTCAAATTGCCCGCAGCAAACAGCATCGCCATAACGATTGCCGCTATGCGCGGAAGGATGTTCATGAGTTTTTTCCTGGTTTGCATATCTTCTCCTTCAATCAGAATTGATTAGTTCCTCGCCGTTTAAGGCGGCAATCGTAGATCTCGGACCCGTGCATCACCGCAAAGCGATACGGACTCCCATGTTTGCGCTTGCAATGGTGTTGAACTGCTGAAGCACAGGGAAGCCCGCCGAAGAGCCGCCGATGAGATGGCCAAGCGCGCTGCTCGCGTCAGTAGTGAGCGTGAGATTCGCGCCTCCGATGAAAATCGCAGGCACGAGCGTGTCCATTCTCACGCTGCCGCCATTGACCTTTGCCCACCAGATGGCTTCAAAGGAACCAGCCAGCGTCGTGGACTCGATCACTGTGCCGTCGAGCGACAGGCGCGGTCTGCCCGGTCGAGGGACGGCCACGAATAACGGGCTGCTCCCTCCGCTGGGCTCGTAATCGTAGTCAATCGTCGGTACGTGCTGTGCCGCAACGCCGAGCCTTTCAAGGTGGTGCGCGAGTTTCGCGTCCGACGTGTAGTACCAGAGCGTGTAGTTATTGATGTCACCGCTGAAATCAGGCGGGACGATGACTACGCCGATCTGAACTACCGAACCGGCTTTTGCTCTGTTCCCATCAACAGCGATGCCGCCACAGCGCGCCGTTCGAACTACTATCGGCGTGACGGGTTGGCCCTCGCCGACGGGGTGAAACTCGGCGGGGACGAGCGCCTGCGCTTGTGCAGTCGGAATCAAACCGACGCTGATGCTTTCGACGCAGTCGGAAAACTCGACTGCAAACGTTTCGCCGTGGTCAGCGCGCGCTTGTGCGGATGGTCCGGCGACGGCAGAGCCGATCAGAAACAAGGCGATTGCGAGACACGAGATGGTCTTGATCATGGTTACCTTCCTTTCAACGAGCTGTGGGCCGTCAACTGAATAGCCGACGCCCGGTTGTTTATTTCTTCTGTCAACGACCGGCTTGGGATTGAATGAACGTCGTCCAGACCGCTCACCCTCACTCGTGTTGACAACGCGGCAGACCTTAACGCAGATGGCGTGGCTAAGTCTTTTACGACGCCTTGAATTTTCTTTAACTTTCTTTGGCGGGATCTCGATGCAGCACGTAAGCCAACAAAACGAACCGAGTTACCAGTTTGACGCGTTCGAGCTGGACCCTGTCCGGCGAGTACTGCTAAGAGACGGCAAGGCGATCGCGCTCAAGCCGAAGGTCTTCGAGACGCTGCGGGTGCTGGTGCGAAACAGCGGCCGGGTGATGGACAAGGATGAGCTGATGCAGCAGATTTGACGCTGAACGCGCTGCCCGAAACTGCTGCAAAGAGTTTCCGACAACGCCGTTCTATTCTCTTCTTGACCGGGAGCTTGATTGTGTCGCTAGTCGTCGCGAGCGGATTGCTTTTCTGGCGTTACTTCGCGCCACTCTCCGTTGGCATCGTTTCATCATTCATGGCTTTTTCTCCTTGGATCCAGCGGTGGTCAATCCATCGTGCGTCACGCATTCTCGGCCAACCTTCCCGTGAGGTTTCACATCCGAATGCCCAGCACCCGCGCGTGTGAGACTGATGGCCTCAAGAATATGCCTTGAGAGGTGCGCTATGATCCATTCGCGTCAGCAAGCACGGAAGCTGTTCCTCACTCTGATCTGCCTAGAGTTGCTGCTGGTCATGATTTATGGGACCGATGCCTGGGTTCAAGGCTCGGCAGGACAACTGCACAGCCTGATCGATCTTGACGCCGAAGGAAATCTGCCGGCGTGGTTCTCATCCTTTCAGCTCGCGCTGATCGCATTCGCTTTCTGGGCGCTGGCCGCGCGCTTCAGAGCGACTCAGCGCCCGTCTCGACGCTTCTTGCGAGCCTGCAGCGGATTCTTCCTGCTTCTCTCGATCGACGAATCCGCGCTGCTCGGATTCGGTGCCGCTATTGGTAAAGAAGCTCTTCTTCGGTTAACCCCTGGAACGCCAGGTTCGCCAAGTTAAGCTTACCTACCGCCGACGGAACCGGCCCTGATTGATTCCTTTCAGTAAGAAAAGAGCAGCGAACAATAAGATGAGAGCACCTCCGATTTGCAACCAGTGGTCATATCGCAGCCACAATGGCTGGCCGCTGATCGAGACTCGCTCCTGCGGTTCCCCTATCAAGATGAACGTCGCCCAGTAGCGGGCCGCAGAAAAGGAACTCTCCCGCATCAGTTCGAGTTTTGCCGCGCGCAAGGCCTCGGCCTTGGGTCTGCCCTCCGAAAGATGCCTGTAAAACCGCCCCATAAACTCGGCCGTTCCCTCGTCGCTCACGTTCCATAAGCTCGCGACAACAGACTGTGCCCCGGCGTAAAAAAAAGCTTGCGCGAGACCCTGTGCCCCTTCCCCGCCCAGTATCTGCCCGCGCGCCGTTTGACAGGCCGATAGCACCACCAGATCACTTTTCAGCTTCAAACGGCAGATCTCTCGAGCCTGCAAAAAACCATCCTCGTCATCCCCATCTCCCGATGCCAGCACCAGCGCAGAACGGGCGGGCCTCCGCTGGCTGATAAGTCCATGTGTGGCGAAGTGTATTACGCAAAAGGTATCCAGCCTAGTCGACTTGATACGCCGTTCGCTGGCCTGAGCGCCTGTGTAAACCTCACTTCCGGCCGCTGCGTACCGCTCAATGTTCTTAGCTTCGGACGCGCTGAAGGGAATTGGCGCGACTTCCAGACCCTCGTCGTCATACAGTGCCCGAGTGAAATCAGACGCGCGGTGAGGCACACTGTGAGCTTGCGGGCCCGTAACGATTGCAGGGTAGGCGAGCATAAGCAGGTCCGCGCGTGCCATTGCGTACCACTCCTTGCGGGACGCACTCAATTCCGCCAACACTGTTGCTGAAGGAGCATAAGAAATCACGAAGTCTTCCAGTAGAAAGCGCGCGCGCCGGTCTGCCGCTTCATTATCTGGCCCCATCGAATCCTCTCCAACAAATCGCAACGTCTCAAAAGGTAAATGGTGCAAGACGCCATCCGGGACAAGGATCAACCGCTTGATTCCGGGCGGCAGATGCTTTCGCAATGGCGCTACCAGATCGGCGTAAAGTCGTAAGGAGGCGTCTTGCCAACTGTCCCCGTCACCCTGAGCAACCAGATCGACGTAGCTCGGTACGCGCGTCGTCACCAGCTTCGGCGAAACGGCCAGTCGCTCGGCGCGGAATGCTCCGGTGGTCAAAAGAAACGCGAACACTTTATCTTCCGTGATCGAATAGGCGAGCAGGGCGGTGGACTCGTCGAGCAACGCCTGCGCCTCATCGAGCGACAGCGGGCGTGGATACCGCAGCATAGCGTAACGCGGATTTTGCCGCTTGATCTCGACGATCAACTGATCAGACTCCGCTTCGGTCTCTCTCAACCGTTCAAGTAACTGGCGGCGTTCCTCTGCGGTGACATCGGGGGCGATCAGTTGCCTGTGCAGTTCGGTTATACGAGCATTGAGTTCCGCCTGCCTCCCGCGAAGGTCTGGCTCGAGGTCTCGCTCGATGTCGAGGCGCCCCTCGGCGATTGCCGCAAGCAGGGCACGGGCCTTTCCCCGCTCGTAGATGGCGAAGGCCCGAACATCATCCCCGGCTTCAGGATTTCGCTCGTGCCTCTCCATCAAAGCCTCAATCATCCCGTGGAAGATGAATTGACGGCTCTCAATCGAGGTTGCCCTGTGCTCACCGGCAGTCAGCCGGTCGCGAGACGATTCAAGCAAGTCGATCGCATGTTGGTAACACTCTATGGCGCAATCCAGATCGCCTTGACGCCGATGTGCCGCGGCCAGATAAGCGTAAGCCCTCCAGGGATTCCCGGAATCGATCTGTTCCAGAATAGCAATCGATTGTTGATAATACTTGACTGCGACCGCCGGATCGCGGCCCAGATAAAGCTGCGCCAACCCCTGGAGGCTCAGCGCCGTTCCACCCTTCCACCCAATCTGGCGGCTGAGAGTGAGAGCTCGCCGGTTCATCGCGGTGGCAGCCTCCACCTGACCCAGCTCAGAGAGCGCTATGCTGGTATTCATCAATACCCAACCCCGATCGATGGGAGACATACTCCGTTCCTCCGCAATGGCGAGCGCCTCCCTGAAATACTCGAGCGACCGCCCTGGGTTGGCACTCAAGTAGAGTTCTCCCATCCGGCTGAGCGACCCAAACATGAGTTGGGCGTTCCGATTCTCGCGCGCGATCTCGAACGCTTGCTCATACATATCAAAGGCCAGATCAACGGCGCCAAGGTTTGCATAGTCCATCCCGATATTCTCTAAGACCGATCCGATCTCGCGGCTTTCACTCAGTTTCCTGAAGATGTTCAACGATTCGTGGAGTGATTCAAACGATTCATCAAACCGGCCAAAGCGACTGAGAGTGATGCCAACATCCTTCAGCCCCGTGGCTTCTCCGGATTGGTCGCCGGCCTCCCGCATAAGCACAAGCCCCGCCTGAAAACTGTTCAGGGCATCGAGGTAGCGATCCGTGTAGAAATAAGCATTGCCCATCAGGGCATGGCCAACTCCTTCTTGCCGCCGATCGCCTGCCCCGCGCGCGCCTGAAAGGCATTGCTCGCCAAGGCGCAGCGCAGTCTCGAATTTGCCTCGGTGGAGGCATTCCCGCGCGCGGCGATAAAGCTCGTCAAACTGAGCCTGGCCGGCCGGCTGGCTTGGACAGGGCTGAATAACAATCACTAAGAGACTCGCAACGGAGAGAGCCAGATGTGCACATCTTCTTGCTGAGATGCCAACGCCCCTTTTTCTCTTTAACAACCTCATCCGCATTCACCTTTGTTCATCCACGGTCAATATGAACCGAAACACCCCCGACTGCCGGCGCTCAATGCCGATAGTAACGATGACCCGCCAATAGATGAACCGGCCGCGCGCCAGGCTTGCGCGAACAGATTCTGGAATCCGAACGGATGTTCCGGTCCCAGGTGAGCTCTCCCAGATCGGCGTCAGTTCAAAGTCGTAAAGCGCGACCTGGTAGCTCTCCGCAGATTCCACTTCAGACCAGGACAGTTGGATGGGAGCTTCACGAAGCGTTGTTCCGTCTGATGGATCTACCTTCATCACCAGCCCAGTGGCGCCACGCTCGCGCAGAACCAGCTTGCTGCCCTCTTGCGTACCGCGCCAGACGATTAGCGCAACTCCGGCTGCAACGACGATCATGGCTACCAGCGCGGCCGCCCGCCCCTTGTGTGTGGATAGAATCTGGTTCCAGAGCGCTTCGAGTGAAGCAGGCCACTTGCCCAGTCTTCCAACGGCTGTTGCGGCTGGCGAGCCGCCGGGGGCCGGCGAGACTTGGGCCACCCATTCCCGAGTTGAATGCACGATACGATACTCTCGGGCGCAATCCGAACAAGCCCTCAGGTGACGGACCACCCGTGCGCGCTCCTGTCTTGTCAATACCCTCGAGGCTGCTCGAAGAAGAGCTTCTTCCGTCAAGCACTCCTGCTCGCCAGCGGAGCGGCCGGTGCGTTGCCGGTAGTGTTCCTTCAACTCTTCTTCAGACAATCTCATATTCTCATTGCCTAGCAGCTATACTCGATTCCTTCGTCTCGCAGGACCTTGCGAAGATCATTCAACCCTCGATAGACAAGGTTGCGCGCCTTCGGCTCGCTCCAGTTCATAAGGTCTGCGATCTCGTGGCTGGTCATCCCTTCTAGATAGAATTCCACTGCAACACGGCGATTCTCAGGAAGGCGAGCGATTGCAGCTTCGGCTTTGAGAATCAAGTGATGGCGCTCCGCCAAACGATCAGGTGACCGCTCCGAATCGACTGCGAGTGAACTCACTTCGGGCTGGATTTCCTCATGCCCTTCCGCCGCCAGGCGGAGTTGTTCCTCGCGTCTTGCCACCACCCGCCGCACCGCATCAATCGTCGTTGTCACTGCGATTCTATAGATATAGGACGCAGCATCGGTCAGAATCGTCTCACTTTGGAGCGCACGCCAGAGTCGAAGGCGCGCTTGCTGCTCGATGTCATCGATCTGTATCCCGAGGTCCTTTGGACAAACCTGAGCGATTGTGTTGCGCAAGAATCTCCCATACTCCTTCACTATAGCTTCAAACGCGGCTTCTACTTCGGTGGTTGGTAGTCCTTCAGCCATGTTCTAGGCTTGGTGAGAGGAATTGCCCGCCTGCTGCGTTTCTATCTAAGGGCGCGAGCTTACAGCAGCCCTCGCCCGAAACAGAGTCCGACGGGGCGATCGAGGAACACGGATTCTAGTAAACCACGTGCATTTGCTTCTATCCGTACGCACCGAGTCTGACACGGTCGGCCGCCCATTGCAAAGCTGCTAGAGCCTGAACAAGCAGGTGACAAATGAAGAGGATGCCAGGGGCGCCTTCGTTTTGCCGTCTCCCGAGTCCGGCAGAGTAAATGGAGATATCGAAGCACCTGTCTGAGAGACTGACCGACTCAAATTGAAGAGCCCACATCTGGAGGTGAGAAAGTGAAAAGGACTGTTCTATTGCTCGCATTATTACTATCTGTTTTAGGCTTACTCGGATTCACAGCCATCATCGAAGCCTGGTCTTCATTAGGCAAAGTGGTTCCGATGTCGCCGGGCCAGGAGCGGCCCACCGTGTCAATCAATGACGTGACGGTGACAGAGGGAAACACTGGAACGATCAACGCGACATTCACGGTGACCATATCTCGGGCCATCGACTTCCCTGTAGCGATCAACTACTTGACTGCAAACGGCACGGCCACACTTGCCGATAACGATTATGTTTTGGTAAGCGGGTTTGTGAACTTCGGCGCCGGACAGCCGTTGACCAGGACGATAAATGTACCGGTCAACGGCGACACCACGAACGAGCCGGATGAGAGGTTCTTCGTCAACCTGACAACGGTCGACGACGTAACCATCTTAGACGGGCAGGGCGTCTGTACGATTCTCAACGACGACTCTGTTTGCGCTTTTTCTATCTCTCCCACGAGTCAGAATTTTTCCTCCGGCGCAGGGATGAACAGTGTTTCGGTGACAGCGCCCGACGGGTGCAATTGGAGCGCATCGAGTAACTCCTCTTGGATAACGATTGAGAGCGGGGCGAGCGGTTCAGGCGCTGGCACGGTCAACTATCGGGTGGAGCCAAATGGTGGTATTTTAACACGGTCTCGAACCGGCATCATCACGATTGCCAATAAAGCCTTCATCGTTTCTCAAGACGGGACGAGTTGTGAATTTTCGCTTCGTCCGGCAAGCATGACCGTTGCGGCAAGCGGCGGTACGCACAGTTTTCAAGTGAACGCGCCCAATCACTGTGAATGGGAAGCCATTGTCGAACTGTCATCAACAGGATCTATCCTCTCTATCTCATCAGGGAGCTCAGGCAGGGGGAACGGAATGGTTAGCTTTTCCGTGCCGCCGAATTTCAACGCGTTTGAGCGCCATGGTGGGATTCGAGTTAGCAACCGCCGCGACGTCACGGACGCGACAGTTTTTGCGCTGACTCAGGAAGCCAGCGACGCGTCGAATTGCACTTATGCATTCTCGCCTATCCATCAAAGTTTTGACCCGGATGCCGGAACGGGCGAATTCTTGATAACGACACAGGACGGATGTAGCAAAGCGGCGACTAGCAATGTTGATTGGATAAACGTAAAGGAGCCGGCTGCCAATAAAATTTCATACTCCGTCCAAAGCAATCCGGGCAGTTTTCGTTCCGGCACAATCAGTGTCGGCACGGGGCAGTTTGTTGTTTATCAAGACCCGGTGGGTTGTCCTCAAGAGTTCATCTGCCATTTCTTTCCGTCAGCTTGCATGAAAAGAGCCAATAGCGTCTTGAGCGCATCACGCGAGTTCCGCGATAAAGTTTTGGCGGAAACTTCGCGCGGGCAAAACTACACGCGGCTCTACTATCACTTTGCCAGAGAAGCCGTGCAAATCCTCGCCCTCAACCCTCTGCTCATTTTGCGCTCAAGCGAAATGATGCAGAAGTACAAGCCAGTGCTGGAGTCAATCGTCAAAGGCGAGCGCGTCACCTTCACGCAAAACGACATTGAAGAGATTGACAGCTTCTTGAATGTCTTAGCCGAAAAGGGCAGCGCAGAGATGCGTGAATCTATCAAAGGTTTATGCGAGGATTTGCGAAACCCGCAAGTGCAATCCGAATTCAATATCACGGTCGTCCAAGGAGAAAAGCAAAACTCATCTTCATCTGACAAGTCGTCAAGCAATTGGCCGAGCAAGTTTGCGGCGGGCTTTGTGACCCTATTCGGATTCTGCGCTTTCTCGCTTTTTGGCTTGAACAAAAAACGCCGGCGAAAAATGTTCAAAGGCGCGAAGGTTATGTTCATCGCCGGGTTGGCTCTAGCCATTTCAAATGTAGCTCACTTTGCGCCAACCAACGCTTCTTTTGCATTTGTCAAAGCTCAAAGACAGAAGCAATTTAACAACCCTTGTGCAAAACTCCCGCTCACCTTCGAGCCGAACTTGGGGCAAGCCAACACCGATGCAAAATTCATCGCGCGCGGCGACGGTTACGCGCTGTCGTTGAAGGCCACTGAAGCGGCGTTGCAATTGCGGAATGCAGAATGCCGATTGCGGATTGGAGCACAGCAGGAGTCAACAACAAATATCAAACTACCGGCCACTGATACACTGCGAATGAAACTTGTGGGCGCGAACCCATCCGCGCGCATTGAGGGTGTTGATAAGCTCATCGGCATGAGCAACTATCTCATCGGCAACGACGCGAGCAAGTGGCGCGAGGGCGTGGCGAATTATTCAAAGGTCAAATGCGTCAATGTCTATAACGGGGTGGATGTGATTTACTACGGCAACGGGCGCGCGCTTGAGTATGACTTTAAACTGGCTGCCGGAGCCGATTACAAGGCAATCGCTCTTGAATTCGATGGCGCAGAGTCAATCAAGATTGATGCAGCAGGCGACCTCGTTATTCGCGCGGCAAACGGCGAAGTGTGTCAACACAAACCCATCGCTTATCAAGAGTTGAACGGCACACGAAAGCCTGTAGCGTGCAACTACCTTCTGCTTGACGAAGGAGAAAATTCACGAAAGACAAAGAGCAGCACGCAACTCCAAACGCCGGACTCCGAACTCCGAACTCGCTTTGAGTTGGGCGAGTACGATAAATCGTTGCCGCTTGTCATTGACCCTGTGCTGGCTTATTCAACCTACTTGGGCGGCAACGGTACCGATGAAGGCACGGCGATAACAACCGATTCGGTGGGCAATCTTTATGTTGTAGGGTTAACGACTTCGGCCAACTTCCCCACTGCAAACGCTTCACAACCAACTTCGGGCGGCGGACAACAAGACGCTTTCATCGCCAAGTTGAATCCTTCCGGCACCGCATTGCTGTATTCAACCTACATCGGCGGCGACGGGCAGGAGACGGCAAGCAGCATCGCCGTTGATTCATCGGGCAATGCCTATGTCACGGGCTTCACCGGCTCGACCAACTTCCCGGCGAAAGAGGCTCTGCAAGCCGCCAATCGTGGTTCCTCCAATGCTTTTGTGATGAAGTTGAACGCGGCGGGTGCGTTGACTTACTCGACACTTTTGGGCGGCAGCGCAAACGATACGGGAACCGGCATTGCGGTTGACTCATCGGGCAATTTCTACGTTGCAGGCATCACTACGTCGCCGAATTTTCCGATGATGAACGCAACACAAAACGCCTTGAGCGGCGCGGCCGATGGCTTTGTTGCCAAGTTCAACGCCTCGGGCAATCAACTTCTTTTTTCAACCTATCTAGGGGGCACAAGCAGCGATGCGGCTATGAGCCTGGCGATTGATTCATCGGGCAATCTCTACTTGACAGGGGTGACGACCTCGCGGAATTTGCCAACCGTAAACGCACTGCAACAAAGTCACGGAGGCGGTTTATTCGATGGGTTCGTAGCGAAATTGAATCCAACGACAAATCAACTTGTCTACCTGACCTACTTGGGCGGGAGCGGCGAAGACCGCAGCTTCAGAATCGCGGTTGATGTGGCAGGCAATGCTTATGTTGCAGGTGACACGGATTCGTCGAGTTTTCCAACCGCAAATCCCTTTCAAAGAAGCATCGCGGGAGTTGCAGATGGCTTCATATCAAAGCTCAATCCGACAGGCACGTCGTTGGTTTATTCGACCTACCTGGGCGGCAGCGGCATAGATGGAGCGACGGCTGTGGCGGTGAACGCAATGGGCGAAGCCTATGTGACAGGCTTTACCGCATCAGACAATTTCCCAATACTGAACCACCTGCAAGGCAGCCGAACCGCTTTATTTGATGCGTTTGTGACCAAGTTGAACGCAGAAGGAAATCAACTCGATTATTCAACCTATCTTGGCGGCAGCGGCATTGATGCAGGCTTTGCCATAGCTGTAGACGTTGCGGGCAATGCCTATGTGATGGGCCAGACCGATTCGATCAACTTCCCGACAGCGAATCCGGTTCGACCGGCTTATGGAGGCGGGACCTCAGACGTTTTTATCAGTAAGATACCTGCGACCACATTGTCCGCGCCAAGAATCACAGGGGCCAGTATCAGCGGCAAGAAGTTGATCATCACAGGCAGCGGCTTCGATATTGGAGCGAAGATACTCGTAGATGGCCAACCACAGAAGACCGTTAATGATCCGCAAAACCCTGCGACTTCGCTGACAGGCAAGAAGGCCGGCAGACAGATGGGCCCCGGCCAGACAGTCACGCTGCAAGTCCAAAACTCGGACGCCGCGTTGTCGCCGGAGTTTCGCTACACGCGGCCTTCACAGTGAACAGTAAGCTAAGGAATTCGCTTCAATGTCTTCGCTGGTGTGTGAGGCCGAGAAGCCGCCGATCTTCACAAGGATGCGAATGACTTATCAAGCGCAGCAACAAGCTCGTCAATATCTGACCTGGTTGCAACAAGCGGCGGGCCGATGCGAATCACGTTGCCATACAAGCCGCCTTTTCCGATTAAGACTCCGCGGCGGCGTGTCTCCTCAAACACCCTCAGCACCGACTGAGAATCTGGCTCTTTTGTCGCCCGATCCTTCACGCACTCGATCGCTTGCATCAACCCCATCCCGCGCACGTCGCCGATCACCGAGTACTTGTCTTTTAACACTTCGAGCTTCGAACGCAGATAATCGCCAACCACGCGCGCGTTGCGAGGCAGATCGTTCTCTTCGATCACTCGAATCGTCGCAAGCGCTGCCGCGCAAGTGACCGGATTTCCGCCGAACGTCGAAAACGACAGCCCGGGATATTTGTCGGCGACTTCGGGTATCGCAGTCGTGCACCCGATCGGCGCGCCGTTGGCCATTCCCTTCGCGAAAGTCATAAGCTCGGGCTGAACGTCCCAGTGTTCGATCCCGCACCAGTGATCACCGGTGCGTCCCCAACCGGTCTGCACTTCGTCGCAGATGAAGATGCCACCGTACCGCCGGACTATGTCGGTCACGACTTTGAAGTAGTCCTTCGGCGGCGTGATGAACCCGCCCACCCCCATAATCGGTTCCGCGATGAATGCCGCGATCTGTCCGGTCGTAGAAGTCTGAATAAGCTCTTCGACATCGCGCGCGCACTCCATCGCGCACGATTCGGGCTTGAGATTGAACGGACAACGATAGCAGTATGGCGCGTGAGCGTGAACGATGCCCGGCATCGACGGCCCGTGCTTCCACGGCGCATGCCCACTTGCCGTCATATTCGTCACCGAGCGTCCGTGATAGGCGTGACGCAGCGCGATGATCTCGGTGCGGCCGGTGTAGATTCGCGCCAGCACCATCGCGGTCTCGTCAGCTTCGGTGCCGCTGTTGGTAAAGAAGCTCTTCTTGAGTTTGCCGGGCGTTATGCTTGCAACCTTCTCGGCGAGATCGGCCTGAGGCTGATTGATGTAAAGCGTCGAGCTATGCGCAATCTTCCCGATCTGTTCGCTTACTGCTTTCACGACTTCGGGTCTCGCATGACCAACGGAAGTCGTGAGCACTCCGCCGAAACAATCCAGATAGCGATTCCCTTCGGAGTCCCACACGTGCATCCCTTCGCCGCGTTCGAGGGCCAGCGGATGTTCGTAATAGGTCGCCGCGCACGGCCAGATGTACTCTTTTTGTTTTGCGATCAGAGCAGCCGTTGAGGATTGCGGGCTTGGGTTTTGAGCAGTCATGCAGGACCTCCAGAGGGTTAAGCTTCAAGCTGTAAGGACGCACTATTAGAACAATAGAGCCGATCGAGAGTCAATGCTCATCGGAATCAGGGCCCGTGGCATCCTGGGAGTCTTCACGCGTGACGAAAACCTGTCAGGCGACTATCCTTATCGCGGATGAAACTCGTAGTCACTTCAGATTGTCACGGCAGGTTGAGCCAGGCTCGGATTCCCAAGGGCGACGTGCTGATTCTCGCCGGAGATATTCTGGCGAATCGCTCTGGCGATCCTGACATTGACGCTGCTTTTCAACTCAACGCGATTCGCGAGCTTGATGACTTCTGCGGCGAACTCGGTTTCAAACACGTATTGCTTATCGCGGGTAACCACGACTGGGTCTTCGAGCGATACAAAGCCGCGCATCGCGTGTTGAAGAACATTGTCTACCTTGAAGACAGCGGGACAGAGATCGATGGCCTGAAGTTCTGGGGCTCGCCTCATCAGCCGTGGTTCTTCGACTGGGCGTTCAACCATCCGCGGAGCGGGCCGGCGCTGGCGCACTACTGGAGTTTGATTCCGAACGACACCGATGTGCTGATCACGCATGGGCCGCCTTACGGGATCCTCGATCTGCCTTTCGGCAAGGGCGAGCCTGCCGGTTGCGAGCTATTGCTAAAGCGCGTGGAACAGGTAAGCCCGCGCGTTCACATTTTCGGGCACATTCACGGCTCATACGGTAAAAAGAAGATAGGCAGGACGCTCTTTGTGAACGCCTGCCTGTGCAATGAAGCGTATGACCCCGTGAACCCACCCCACGTTATTGATCTTTGGCCGGACGGTAGAGCCGAGAGCTGAGATGCAGCTAGGTGTTCGTGAACCAGCGTGAGTTGTTATAATCGACTGCGTTCAAGTAAGCTAGATGTAACTGGAGCGAGCTATGAGCACTTCAATAATGCCAGCCGTTGAGGTCCCGTTCGTCTTTCACCTCGGCGCTCTGTCCAAGAAGCTCGACGACGCCGACTTCTACGAACTGTGTCAAGCTAATCAGGACTTGCGCATCGAACGCACCAGCGATGGAGACATCATCATCATGCCGCCAACCGGAGGAGAAACTGGGGGTCGGAACTTTGATCTAATCGTGTTTTTTGGTTCCTGGGCCAAGGCCGACGGAACAGGCAAAGGGTTCGACTCATCGACCGTTTTCTCGCTGCCAAACGGCGCCAAGCGCTCACCCGATCTCGCGTGGGTGAAGCTGTCGCGCTGGAACGCTCTCACCGCTGAGCAACGCAGAGGCTTCCCGCCGCTGTGTCCGGATTTCGTGATCGAGTTGCGTTCCCACACTGATTCTCTCTCGGCATTGCAGGACAAGATGCAGGAGTACGTTGCTAACGGCGCGCAGCTTGGCTGGCTCATCGATCCAATGGGAAAGAAGGTATACGTCTATCGTCCGCAGACGGAAGTTGAATGCCTGGAGAATCCGACAAGCATTTCAGGCGGGGCGCTGCTCGAAGGCTTCACTCTCGATCTTACGGAAGTCTGGTAGTCATCATCGCGACAAAGACCGGTTGATACGAGTTATTTGTAGTTGACGTAGACCACCTTGGTCTCAGTGTAGAAGCTCATCACTTCGTCGCCGACTTCGCGCCCGCCGTAGCCGCTGTCCTTGATCCCCCCGAACGGCACGTGCGAGAAGCCGCCCACACCCGGGCGATTCACGTGGATGAGCCCGGCTTGCGCGCGCTCGGCGAAACGAAAAACCTTCGACACGTCGCGGGTGAAGATCGTCGAAGCAAGGCCGTAGCGCACCGAGTTCGCAATCTTGATCCCCTCCTCCAAATCTCGAACTCGAATCACAGCCACCAGCGGACCGAATACTTCTTCCTGAGTTATTTCCATGCCCTGCTCTGCTTCGATCACCGTGGGCGCGAAGAAGTGTCCCCGCTCGAGCCCGCCTTCTTTCACCGGCGCGCCGCCAGCACAAAGCTTCCCGCCTTCGTTCACGCCAACACCGACGTAGTGAGCTACGCCATTCATCGCGCGCGAATCGACCAGCGGTCCCATCTCGACTCCCGCCTCGATCCCGGGCCCGATGCGAATCGAAGACGCGCGCGCAATAAGGCGGCTCAGAAAGTCGTCGTAAACTTTTTCAGTCACGATCGCGCGGCTCGTAGCAGTGCACCGCTGACCGGTCGAGCCGAAGCCGCCGGCGACCACGCCGTTCACGGCCAGGTCGAGATCGGCGTCGTCAAGCACGATCTGCGGGTTTTTTCCTCCAAGCTCGAGCTGCAGCTTCAGCATTCGTTCGCCGCCGTCGCGAGCGATCATCTTTCCTACCTTGGTCGAGCCGGTGAACGAGACGCCTTTCACCGTTTCGTTTGAGATCAACTCGATCCCCGGCGCGCTGTCACCGTGAACAAGATTCACCACGCCTTTGGGAACGCCGGCTTCTTCAAGCCCTCGAACCAGTGCGGTTGCGGTCAACGGCGTGAGCGGCGACGGCTTGAGTACGGCGGTGTTCCCCGCGACGAGGGCAGGCGCGAGCTTCCATACGGGAATCGCCACCGGGAAATTCCACGGGCTTATCAAACCGACTACGCCGAGCGGCTGCGAGCTCGAGTAACAAAACACGCCGTCTTCTTCCGCGGGGAACACGCGCCCGGCAAGCCTGCGTCCCATGCCTGCGGTGAACTCGAGTATGTCCATCGAGCGCTTCACTTCGCCGACGGATTCCGGAAGTATTTTTCCTTCCTCGCGTGTAAGCAGGTTCGCGAGTTCATCCTTGTGCGCGTCCATCCAGTTGAGCCACTCAAACAGCAATCGGCCACGCCTTGGCGCAGCCAACGCGCTCCACTCCGCAGACGCTTGCGACGCGGCTTCGATCGCTCGCCGCGCATCGTCTCCCGACGAATCCGGCGCGCGCGCGACGAGTATGGATTGATCGGCAGGGTCGTATCGGTCAGTCCATTTGTCCGACGCGGAAGGATCCCACTTCCCGCCGATGAAGTTCGGAACCGTTTGGCCTATTTCAGGAATGCTGTTCATTGTTTAGTAGCCACCTCGGAGTTTTTCTGAATGTGAGAACCGCCTCGCAGCCACTGAAAGCAAGCAGCGAGTGAGCGAATTATACGGGGAATCATCGGGAAGTGCACATCCGCTCCTGCATACCCACCTCGTGAGAGACTGTTTGAAAACCGATTCAGGGGGCGACGTTTGACTTGAAGCGATGACAGGTAGGGAAGGTGGGCTTGCCCCCGCTGCTTGATAGTGTCAACGCTGGCACACCTTAGCCCGGTATAGTCTCCTGAGAATCACAAGCAGCGGGGGCAAGCCCACCTTCCCTACCTGCCATTGTGCTGAGGTTCGACAACGCCCCCTTTGCTCTGGCATATCAGGCAGTCTCTCCCGAGAGTGGTATTGCCGAAGGCTTCCGACGCGCACCCTGTTGCTTGTCGTATTAGCGAGGCTTCTGATATTCTCCGCGCCATCCATTCGTTGACGAAACTGAGATCAAGAGGCGGAAACGGCTATAGCGCGGCGGCGCTACTTTCCACGACCAGGAGGGAACATGCACATCAACACCTGTGAGCTTCCAAAACGGTTTCTTCGCGCGGCATTCTTATCATTCATGCTGATCGGCATGCTGACCGGCCTGCCTCTCGGCGCGGGCGCGAACGGCGTGGACATTAACGACACACGGCTGCTCTCACAGCCGGCGATCAGCAAAGATCACGTCGCATTCACCTACGCCGGTGATCTGTGGGTGGCGGGCCTCGACGGCAAGAACGTCAAACGATTGACGGCCGACGAAGGCCAGCAGGCTTTCCCTGCGTTCTCACCGGACGGATCGCTGATAGCTTTCACAGCACAGTATGACGGCAATCCGGACGTGTACGTCGTGCCGGTCGCGGGCGGTGTGCCCACGCGGCTGACGTGGCACCCGGGCCCGGACATCGTTCAGGGATTCACTCCCGATGGATCGGCGGTGCTGTTCACATCGCCACGCGCGGTGTTCACCGGACGGTATTCGCAGTTGTTCACTGTTCCAGTCAAAGGCGGCATCGAAGAACCTCTCAAGCTGCCAAACGCGTCCAAGGCGACTTATTCACCTGACGGGTCGAGGCTCGCTTACAACCCGTTGTCCGAGGCGTTCACTCAGTGGAAGCATTATCGCGGCGGCCTCACCTCGACGATATGGCTCTACAAATTCAATGACAACTCCGCCGATAAGCTCCCTCAGCCCGAAGGCCGCTCGAACGACGTCGACCCAATGTGGATCGGCGATACTATCTACTTTCGCTCGGATCGCAACGGCGAGTTCAACCTGTTCTCTTACAACCTGAAGTCCAGGGCGATCAAACAGCTCACCGATCACAAGGACTTTCCCGTGATGGGCGCATCGGCGGGCGCGGGCCAGATAGTCTACGAGCAAGCGGGCTACCTTCACATATTCGACCCGAAGTCATCGCGCTCGACGAAGCTCACGATCGGGGTGTCTGCTGATCTGGTGGAAACGCGGGCGCGATTCGTGAAAGGCGCGCGCTACATTCGCGACGCCTCGATCTCGCCGACCGGCGCTCGCGCGGTGTTCGAGTTTCGAGGTGAGATCATCACCGTGCCCGCCGAGAAAGGCGATGCGCGCAACCTCACCAACACCACCGGCGCAAACGAACGCTCCCCCGTGTGGTCGCCCGACGGCAAGTCCATCGCTTACTTCTCAGACGAGTCAGGCGAATACGAGCTGCACATCCGCAGCCAGGACGGCAAAGGCGATGTCCGCAAGATCAAAGTGACCGGCGCGGGCTTTTATGATGTTCCCGTGTGGTCGCCCGACAGCCAGAAGATCTCGTATGCAGATAATTCATGGAGCCTCTTCTGGCTCGATCTGAAAACCGGCGCATCAAAGAAGGTCGCATCGGAGTATCAATACGGTCCATCCCGCGCGAAGACGATCCACCACGTCTGGTCGCCTGATTCGAAGTGGATCGCGTACACGCTGAACACCAAGGCTTACATTCAAGCGGTCCACGCTTATTCAATCGAGAATGACAAGTCGTTTCAGATCACCGACGGCTTAAGCGAAGTCAGCGAGCCGGTGTTCGACGAGGGCGGCAAGTATCTTTACTTCTTCGGGTCCACCGACGCCGGCCCGGTCAAAGACTGGTTCGCGATGTCCAACGCCGATATGCGCCTAACGCAGTCGCTCTATCTCGCCGTGCTTCGCAACAACCTCCCGAACCCGCTCGCCAAAGAGAGCGACGAAGAGAAGGGCATACAAAAAGAAGAAAAGCCCAAAGAGCCGCCAAAGACTGCACCTGACCCTTTCTCGATTGACTTCGAGGGAATCGAGAATCGGATTCTCGCGATCCCGCTTCCGCCGGGCAACTACCGCGAGCTGGCGGCTGGCGCAGCCGGACAGTTCTACTACATCGAGAGTCCCGCAGGCGACGCTCCTGTTGGCGGCCCCGAGAGATCTTCGCTTCACCAATACGACCTGACCAAACGCAAGGACGAGGTGTTCATTCCTGGGGTCAGAGACTACCTGGTGTCCGCCGACAAGAAGAAGATCCTCTACACGGGCAACAACGTCTGGTCGATAGTTTCGGTCATTCCCAAGCCGCAACCCGGCCAGGGCAAGATCAACGTCGACGACATCGAAGTGCGCATAGACCCGCCCGTCGAGTGGACGCAGATGTTCAACGAAGCGTGGCGCATTAATCGCGATTACTTTTACGCGACGAATATGCATGGGGTTGATTGGAATGCGGCGCGGCAAAAGTACGCCGCGTTCCTTCCGCATCTGGCCACTCGCCTCGATCTGAATCGAGTAATCCAGTGGATGTGCAGCGAGCTGGCGGTCGGTCATCACCGGGTCGGAGGCGGCGATTTCCTGTACCAGCCGAAGAACGTTCCCGGTGGTCTGCTGGGCGCGGACTATTCCGTTGAAAACGGGCGTTACCGATTCAAGAAGGTCTACGGCGGCTTGAACTGGAACCCTCAGCTTCGTTCGCCGCTGACCGAACCGGGCGTCAACATCAAAGCGGGTGAGTACCTGTTGTCGGTAGGCGGCCTGGACCTGCGGCCACCCGCGAATCTCTACAGCTTGTTCGAGAATACTTCAGGCAAGCTGATCGAGATCACTGTCGGTCCCAATCCCGATGGGTCGGGTTCGCGAACTGTTCAGGTCGTTCCCATCGCCAACGAGGGTGCGCTTCGCAATCGCGACTGGGTCGAGGGGAATCTGAAGAAGGTTGACGAAGCAACCGGCGGTCGCGTTGCGTATGTTTACGTCCCGAACACAACCAACCAGGGCCACGCCTACTTCAAGCGTTATTTCTACCCCCAGTCCTACAAAGAAGCGATCATTGTAGACGAGCGGTTCAACGGCGGCGGTCAGGCGGCGGATTACTACATTGACATTCTCCGGCGGCCGCTGGCTTCGTATTGGGCGATGCGCTACGGCGCGGATCTCAAGACGCCAGCCGCTTCGATTCAAGGTCCGAAGGTGATGTTGATAGACGAGACGGCCGGATCGGGCGGCGACTTTTTGCCGTGGATGTGGCGCAAGTTTGGCTTAGGCAAGCTCGTCGGCAAGCGCACCTGGGGCGGTCTGGTTGGCATACTCGGCTTCCCCGTACTGATGGATGGCGGCGGAGTGACTGCGCCGAACCTTGCGATCTGGACCCCGGAAGACGGCTGGATAGTCGAGAACGTCGGCGTCCCGCCGGACATCGAGGTCGAGCAAATGCCGGCCGATGTTATCAACGGCCGTGACCCTCAACTGGAGAAAGCGATTCAAGTGGTGATGGAGGAGTTGAAGAAGAATCCGCCCAAGCAACCACAGCGGCCGCCGTTTCCGGTGAGGAATAAGTTGCAACCGTGAAAGTTCAGAGTTCGACCTTCAGGTTGCTGGCGTTAGCTGGCAAGCTAAGCTTACGCTCTGAACATCAGGTAACAACATGAACTCCGAATACAGCAGTCCTCAACTGGAAGCACACCTTCTGGAACTGGAGCGTGTTCTGCAGCGGGTAGAATGCGCATCAACACTCTATGAAGTGTTGGCCCTCAAACAGTCGGCCACCGCCGAAAGTATGAAAAGTGCTTACCGGCAAACCGTGACTTTGCTCAACCCTTCGGATGAAAAGCACGGTCCCGTTGATCCGAAATTGCAGACGCGAATGAAGCGAGCACTTAACAAGGTTGCAAATGCTTTTTCCGTACTTACCAATTATGGCAAGAGGGTTGAATATGACAACTCGCTAGTCAACAGAGCCCCAGTACGCCAATCAGCAGATGTGCCGAAAGCCACCAAACCAAGTCCTGCTACTAAGACAAAGCCGGCAGACTTCAAGAGACCGGCAGGCGTAGCGACAGACTCAGAAGTGCCCAACATCGAGCCCTCAGGAATGCATAAGGCGACAGATTCAGAAGTGACCAACATCGGGCGCTCACAAATGCACAAGGCCATATACACAAAACCCGCGGAACAGACGCGGGATACCGAGCGCCGCAGATTCAGAAGATACAAATCACGTTTTCCGGCGCGAGTCACGGGTTACGATAGTGTGAATTGCAAATGGGATGAAGTGGCAGAAACTGTTGACGTGAGCAAAGGTGGCGTTGCGTTACGGATGAAAAAAGCAGTGCGGCAGGGGATGATATTACTTTTGATGCTGCCGTTGCCTGTGAAACTGCGGTGTTATGGCTACGCTGAGCCCTTCTACCGTGTGTATGGCATTGTGTGTCATGTCAGACCCACATCAGACGAGCACTGGATAACAGGATTGGAGTTCTTAGGCGAGTCGCCGCCGGCAGGCTACCTCGACAAGCCATGGGCGACATTTGAGACGGCTCGGTGAAGCGCTACCCAACTCACACATCATTCAAACTCAGGAGCTCGACATGACTAGACGAATAAAGATTGCGTTGCTGATGGTGCTTCTCGGTTGCACTACTTTTCTTCAAACGCCGCTCGCACAGAAGAAAGCTCGAACGCCGGCCGCGAAGGGCGCGAGGCTTATCGATGATGCCGCGCTCCGCAATGCGGATGCCCGGGCCGGTGAATG
Organism: uncultured Clostridia bacterium; assembly: GCA_964548075.1. Lineage (GTDB taxonomy): Bacteria > Acidobacteriota > Blastocatellia > UBA7656 > UBA7656 > Onstottus_A. The sequence continues at coordinate 38,645 of CAZJQQ010000054.1, forward strand.
GATCACCCACGGACGAACCTACTCGGAAGCTCGCTTCTCGCCGCTCAAGCAGATTGACGCCGCCAACGTTAAGAACCTGGGGCTCGCGTGGTCTTTTGACACCGATACGACTCGCGGGCTTGAAGCGACGCCGATCATCGTCGATGGTGTGATGTATACGACCGGAAGCTGGAGCGTCGTGTTTGCCATCGATGCTCGCACAGGCAAACAGCTTTGGAAATGGGACCCGCAGGTGATACGCACGTTCGGTCAGAAGGCTTGCTGCGACGTGGTCAATCGAGGTGTGGCCGTCTACAAAGGCAAGGTCTACGTCGGCACGCTCGATGGGAGATTGGCCGCGCTGGATGCTGTTACCGGCAAGTTGATCTGGCAAGTAGTCACCGTCGATCAGAGCCGGCCTTACACCGTCACTGCAGCGCCGCGTGTTGTGAAAGGCAAAGTGCTGATCGGCAACGGCGGCGCTGAACTGGGAGTTCGCGGATACATTTCGGCTTACGACGCCGCAACCGGCAAACTGTCCTGGCGCTTCTACACCGTGCCCGGCGATCCTTCGAAGCCGTTCGAGTCACCGGCGATGGAACGCGCGGCAAAGACCTGGAAGGGCGAGTGGTGGAAGATCGGCGGAGGAGGCACCGTCTGGGATTCGTTGGCTTACGATCCTGAGCTTGATCTCCTGTACGTTGGTACGGGCAACGGCTCGCCGTGGAACCGCGACATTCGCAGTCCCGGCGGCGGTGATAATCTCTACCTCTCGTCGATCCTCGCGCTCAGGCCCGATTCGGGCGAGCTTGTTTGGCATTACCAGACGACTCCCGGTGACTCGTGGGACTACACCGCAACTCAGCACATCATCCTGGCCGATCTCGATGTCGGAGGCCGCAGGCGCAAGGTGCTGATGCAGGCGCCAAAGAACGGGTTCTTCTACGTGCTGGATCGAGCGAGCGGCGAGTTGCTTTCAGCTCAGGCGTACGTCCCGATTTCGTGGGCGAAAGAAGTTGATAAGAAAACGGGACGGCCCGTCGAGATGCCGGGCGTGCGTTACCCGGACACCGCTGCTTTCATCAAGCCCGGTCCGTTGGGAGGTCACAACTGGCAGCCGATGTCTTACAACCCGCAGACTGGGCTTGTTTACATACCGGCTCAAGACACGCTGTTCATCTACTCGCCGGACAAGAAGTTTGAATACAGGCCCGGCACCTGGAACCTTGGAATTGATTTCTCGATCTTCAAAGACCCGGCGCCGCTTATGCCCGGTTTCCTGCTGGCGTGGGACCCGGTGAATCAGAAAGAGCGGTGGCGCGTTCCGTACGCAAACTTCTGGAACGGAGGCACGCTCACAACGGCGGGCAACCTGGTTTTTCAAGGCACGGCCGACGGGCGCTTTGTAGCTTACAGCGCAGACAAAGGCGAGAAGCTTTTCGAAGCGTCAATCGGGATCGGTATCATCGCCTCCCCTGTGACTTATGAATTGGACGGCGTGCAATACGTTTCGGTCATGGCCGGCTGGGGCGGGGCTTTCGCTCTGACTGGCGGTGACGGGAAAGGCGCCTCGCCCGCGGCGGGCAAACTACTCACCTTCGTGTTGAACGGGAAGCAGCCTCTATCTGAAGTCGTCGCGCAGAAACGGACCGTTACTCCGATCGGAGTGACCGCATCGCCGGAAACGGTCGAAAGGGGCTCGGCGCTGTTTGCCCAGCGGTGCGCAGTCTGTCACGGCTTCGGCGCTGCGGGCGGAGGAGCGACGGCTGATCTTCGTTACTCTCATCCAACGACTTTCGACAAGTATCGCGAGATCGTTCTGGAAGGAAAGTATCAGGGCATGGGGATGCCTTCGCTTAAGAGGTGGCTGACTGTTGAGGAGGTCGATGCGATTCGCGCGTACGTGTTGACTCGCAGGGCGGCGCTCGCGGCTCAGCAGTGAGAACGCTTGGCTGCCTTCGACCTCGGTTTCCATTATGGATGCCCGACGCTTGGATAAGGGTCTGACCGGAGGCAGAAGGTGTGACGAAGAAAGAACTTCAAAGACTCGTCGAGAAAAACCTGCGGAAGAACCCGCACCCGATGATTGATACCGAAACGGGATTGCAGGCTTTGGAGCGAGTCGCTGAAGTCGCGGACCGCAACGGCATAGAACACGCTCTGGTGGGCGGCATCGCGATGCACCTTTACGGAAGTCCCCGTTTAACGAAAGACGTCGACGTGATCGCGTCGTCCATCTTGCCGCTCGATCCTCAGAAGCGTCTGGGCTTCGGCGGCGCACGGTACCACGTCAAGATCGGCAAAAAAGTCGTGCCCGTGTATTGGATTGTCCGCGACGATACTGCGCGAAAGTTCTATGAGCAAGCGCTCAAAGAAGCGTGTCAATTGCCGCGTGGCTTGCCGATCGTCACACCCGAATGGCTGATCATCTTGAAGTACATTGCAGGACGCTTCAAAGATCAACAAGACGCGGTGTACCTGCTCAAGCAGAAGGGCCTGGCCGACCGGCGCGTGATTCGCCGAAAGATCATCGCGACCGCCGGCAGGGAGTTCTGGGCCTTGATAGCGGCTGGATTGCAGCGCTGGTATGACCTCGCGGACGGGCGTATCACGACCGAGAAAGAAGACTACGAAGCTGGGCGCCTTTAGCGTGATGATCCGCTGCGGGCGGAGGAGCGACGGCTGATCTTCGTTACTCTCATCCACGCTTAAGCGTGAGTTCGGCGAATTAGACTCTCCCGGGCACACGATGCGGAGGAAGCGAAGGTCATCGCACGGACGCAGCCACGGCCCGGTTACCATAGAGCGTCGCAACACTATTGGCAGAAACGCTGCCTACCTCCCACATCAGATGGAATCTCCGGCGGTCGCTTGTCCGAACGAAAGACACCTGGGCCAGCAGCACTCGTTTCGCGAGAGTTAGCTGTGTGACCTGTGGACTGTAATGCTGCCGCTCAGGCAGATCCAGCTCACGGCGAATTCGGTTGACGTATTCATCACATTCACCGAGTTGCGTCTTGCTGCCGACGGCATCCCTCAGCCCAAGTATTCCATGCACCAGTTCATGGATCACCGCGATCCCCGGGTCGAAGGCATCCAGCACTTCGGGACTTCCTTCTAACCGAGTGAAGTCCGCAAAATCTATTTGTATTAGCCCGACTCGATGCCGGATTTGGTTACCCTCTTTGTATTCCATGGGCACGAGTTGCGCAAAGGCAACACCTGGCGAACCATCGTGTCTTTCCATCTCGAACGTCCGGTTCCCATGAACCGTCGAGAGTATTAGCTCGCGCGCAACCCCCGAACCACCCTCAATATGTGTGTGGCCGTCGGTTGTGAGAAAGCCGTTCTCATCAAACCGCATCTCTGCCAATCCCGTCTTGTGCCGTAGGCTTTCCAGCAGCGTCTGAAGCTGCGACGCGCTGAGTGGCTGGCTCGTGCTGTTGCGCAATCCGCCGCGGAAACACAGTTCGTCCTTAGTCGCTGCCGGCGCCGTTGATTTCAGCGCGCAGACGAGCGCGAGGATGAATGCGGCCTGCATACAGTGGGCGGCGAGTGATTTGTAACCTGTATGCTGAGCGAACGAGTTGTGGACCGGATAATTCATTCCTTCACCTCCGATTCGTGTTCGGCGGTGAATGCGGGAAACGAGGAGAAAAGCGGCAAAGCCTCCTGCAAGTTTTTTCAAGCGTGGCTATTTAGCTCAACAAGCTGCATTGGACGGGCGTATAATCCGGCTCGGCCCTTCTGATTTGCTGGATGTGATCAGGAAGCTATGCCAACCGCCGCATCGCACGAAGTTACCCAACTATTGCTGGCCTGGAACCAGGGCGACCGGACCGCGCTCGAACGGCTGATTCCGTTGGTTCACGTAGAGCTGCGCCGTATTGCGCGGCGTTACATGCGACATGAACGCTCGGGCCACACGCTCCAAACCACCGCTCTTATCAATGAGGCTTACTTGCGGTTGATCGATGCTCAGCAGGTGCGATGGCAGAACCGCGCTCATTTCTTCGGTATCGCCGCGCAGTTGATGCGCCGGATTCTGGTGGACTTTGCCCGCGAGCGAAGCTATAAGAAGCGCGGCGGCGGCGCACATCAGGTCACATTCGAAGAAACGATGGTGTTCAGCAGGGAACGCGGTGAGGATCTTGTCGCACTTGATGAAGCATTGAGTGCTCTAACTCAGCTCGATGAACGAAAGGGCCGGGTTGTCGAGATGCGCTTCTTCGGCGGGCTGAGCGAGAAAGAGATTGCCGAAGCGCTCGCCGTGTCGCAGGAGACGGTAAGGCGCGACTGGCGGCTCGCCAAATCCTGGCTTCGCCGCAAACTCACCGAGACTGCAGCGAATGAATAAGGAACGCTGGCAACTTATCGAGAGAATCTATCACGCTGCGCTCGAGCGCGAGGGCGATGCACGCGCCGCGTTTCTTGACGAAGCCTGCGAGCGCGATGAGGAACTGCGCAGCGAAGTTGAAGCGCTGATCGCTGAGGATGGTCAGGCCGGCAGCTTTATTGAGTCACCCGCACTTGAAATCGCGGCCAAACAGATGGCCGGAGATTCATTCAGTCAAGTATCGTCATCAGTGCCTGAGCGCATCGGACCTTACAAGTTGCTCGCACAACTGGGGAGAGGCGGCATGGGCGAGGTGCATCTGGCGCTTGATACTCGTCTGAATCGCAAGGTGGCAATCAAGCTGCTGCCGGACGAATATACGACCGACCCTCTACGAGTGCGCCGATTCGAGCAGGAGGCGCGCGCGGCCTCGGCGCTCAATCATCCGAACATCCTGACGATCCATGAGATCGGACAGAATGACAGTCTGCATTTCATCGCCACCGAGTTCATCGAAGGCGAGACGCTGCGCCAGCGGATGGCGAACAAAAGCCAGACGCTGCAGACAGTGCTGGAAATCGCGACGCAAATAGCGAGCGCGCTGGCTGCGGCCCACGCGGCTGGCCTAATCCACCGCGACATCAAACCGGAAAACATCATGGTGCGGCCCGACGGATTGGTCAAAGTCCTGGATTTCGGTCTGGCGAAGCTGACTGAGAAAACGTCCACCGTTGATACAAGCGCACCAACCGCACTCAATGCGCATACCGATCCGGGTACAGTGCTGGGCACGGCTCAGTACATGTCGCCGGAGCAAGCGCGTGGGCAAGAGCTTGACGCGCGCACAGACATTTTCAGTCTCGCTGTTGTGCTGTATGAGATGATCGCGGGCAAAGCACCGTTCGGGGGAGCAACCCCCAGTGATGTCATTAGCTCGATTCTGATCAAGACAGCGCCGCCACTTTCACGATACGCACCAGAGGCACCCGCTGAACTAGAGCGGATCGTCACCAAGGCACTGGAGAAAGATCGAGAGGAGCGCTATCAAACAGTCAAAGACCTGCAGATTGACTTGAAGCGGTTCAGACAGCGCCTCGAGTTCGAGGCGCAACTGGAGCGCTCAGCCTCAGCAGCGCAGGCTGGTGCGGCGATTGAAACGAGCGGCGGGCAACTGAGCAATGCGACCGCACAGCAGGCAACAATGCGCACCGGGGATGCGGGCAAAATATTGACCAACTCGAGCACTGAAATCATCATCTCCGAGATCAAACGGCACAAGCGCGGAGCGCTGGCGGTGATGGTGGCGCTTATTGTAGTCATCGCGGGTATCGCCTTCGGGCTGTACAAGTGGATCGGTCAGAAGTCGACTACACCGCTCCGGTTGAACATCACGCGGCTGACGACCACCGGCAAAGCCACGCACGCTAGCATTTCGCCGGATGGCAAGCATCTGGCTTACGTGAAGGATGAAGCGGGGCAACAAAGCCTCTGGCTCATCCTGGTGGCCACCGTTAGCGAGGAACGAATTGTACCCGCCGCGGAGGTCGATTACCGGGGACTTACTTTCTCGCGCGACGGCAACTTTATTTATTACGTGAGAGTTGATCAAAATAACCCCACTGGGGCGCTCTATCAAAAGCCCGTCCTCGGAGGCGAGGCGCGAAAGCTGCTCGTCAATATCGGCAGCCCCATAACGCTCTCTCCTGATAGCAAACGGTTCGCTTTTGTGCGCGGTACTCTGAGCCAAAAAGAATCCGCCTTGATGGTGGCCAATGCAGATGGCACTGAGGAGAAGAAGCTTGCCACGCGCGAGGACCCTGACTCGTTCAGTCTGAGCGGACCCGCCTGGTCGCCGGATGGCCAGACCATCGCTTGTGGTTACACGAACTATACAGGCGGTTCTTACTCCAGCGTAATTGGACTGCGGGTCGCCGATGGAGCAGAACAACTGATTACTTCCCAGCGTTGGGATGGTTGGTTTGGACGGGTAGCATGGTTGTCAGATGGCAGCGGCCTCGTCGTGACACAGCAAAGAGGAGGAGGATACTTGCCCCAGATTTGGAGGCTTTCCTATCCGGGCAATGGGGCGCAAAGAATTACCAATGACTTGAATGGCTATGCAGGCATCAGCCTGACAGCAGACTCCGGGATTCTGGCCGCAGTTGGCGGGGATGTGCTGATCAATATTTGGGTCGCGCCCGCCGGAGACGCTAGAGGCGCTAAGCAACTTACAACAGGGGCTGGCAACGACGATGGACAAGGTGGCCTGGACTGGACGCCTGATGGAAGGATTGTCTATCGCTCCATTACGGGTAGCAATACCTATGTCTGGATAATGGCAGCAACAGATGGCTCCGGGAAGAAACAACTTACACTTACCTCTCGCTGCAACTATACGCTGGCCGTCTCACCCGATGGCCGTTACCTTGTTTGGGGTTCTTGCGACACAGAGACCATGCATGTTTGGAGGATGGGCCTTGACGGGAACAATCCCAAACAATTAACCAACGGGGACGGTGAATACTTTCCGCACGTTTCGCCCGATGGGAACTGGGTTGTTTACGGAGCGACTGATTCTGCGGCTCGCATGTTGTCCCTCTCGAAGGTGCCGATTGATGGCGGAACCCCGGTGCGACTGACCGACAAACGCTCCTGGGTGCCCCGCATCTCACCCAACGGAAAGCTGATCGCCTGTACTTTCTATGATGAAACAACCTCGCAGTACAAGATCGCGGTCATTCCCTTTGAAGGGGGAACACCCTCCAAAATCTCTGATGATGCGGGTATATTTAATCGGCCCATTCAATGGACGCCCGATGGACACGCGGTGGCGTATATCGTCAATCGCGGCGGAGTCTCGAATCTCTGGGGCCAGCCGCTCGATGGCGGCCCGCCGCGACAGTTGACCGACTTCAAGGATCAGCGCATCTTCAACTTTGCGTGGTCACGCGATGGCAAACAACTCGCTTTGTCGCGCGGCGTGGTGAATAGTGATGTCGTGCTGATAAGCGGCTTCAAAGAGAAGTGACCGAACGACGCAGAGAAGTCCTGATCACTGATTTCAATTAGCTTGCGGCGGATCGAAGCGAAGGAAGGGCCGGTGAGCAAGGAACGCTGGCAACTAGTCGAGAGAGTCTATCACGCTGCGCTCGAGCGTGAGGGCGAAGCGCGCGCCGCGTTTCTTGACGAAGCCTGCGAGAGCGATGAGGAACTGCGCCGCGAAGTTGAAGCGCTGATCGCTGAGGATGGTCAGGCCGGTAGCTTCATTGAGTCACCCGCACTTGAAATCGCCGCCAAACAGATGGCAGGCGATTCGTTCAGTCAAGTACCGTCATCAGCACCTGAGCGCATCGGACCTTACAAGTTGCTCGCACAACTGGGGAGAGGCGGCATGGGCGAGGTGCATCTGGCGCTTGATACTCGTCTGAATCGCAAGGTGGCAATCAAGCTGCTTCCGGACGAATATACGACCGACCCTCTGCGAGTGCGCCGATTCGAGCAGGAAGCGCGCGCGGCCTCGGCGCTCAATCATCCAAACATCCTGACGATCTATGAGATCGGACAGCACGACAGCCGGCATTTCATTGTCACCGAGTTCATCGAAGGCGAGACGCTTCGCCAGCGGACGGCGAACGCAAGCCAGACGCTGCACACAGTGCTGGAAATCGCGACGCAAATAGCGAGCGCGCTGGCCGCGGCTCACGCGGCTGGCCTAATCCACCGGGACATCAAACCGGAAAACATCATGGTGCGGCCGGACGGATTGGTCAAAGTCCTTGATTTCGGTCTGGCGAAGCTGACTGAGAAAAGGTCCACCGTTGATACAAGCGCACCTACCGCATTCAATGCGCACACCGATCCAGGTACGGTGATGGGCACGGCTCAATACATGTCGCCGGAGCAAGCGCGGGGGCAAGAGCTTGACGCGCGCACAGACATTTTTAGTTTCGCTGTGGTGCTCTATGAAATGATCGCGGGCAAAGTCCCGTTCGAGGGAGCAACCCCCAGTGATGTTATTAGCTCGATTCTGATCAAGACAGCGCCGCCACTTTCACGATACGCACGAGAGGCGCCCGCTGAATTAGAGCGGATCGTGACCAAGGGACTGGAGAAAGATCGAGAGGAGCGCTATCAAACAGTCAAAGACTTGCAGATTGACTTGAAGCGGTTCAGACAGCGCCTCGAGTTCGAGGCGGAACTGGAGCGCCCTGCCCAGCCAGAGATGAGTGGTGGAGGCGCAGTGACAAGCGGCCGGGCGCCGGCGCTCGCTGAAACGGCGCAGGCTGAAGCGGCTCACAAACCGAGATGGGGTGGATGGGGTCTGAAAGCCGCTCTGGTTTTGGGTGCACTGGTGGTCTTAACGGCCCTGTGGTATCTGCTGACGCGACCTGGCGCGGGAACTAAAGAAGGATCCACCTCACTGCGTAACGCTACTTTCACCCAACTCACCGACCAGCCTGGTCCAGAATACTTCCCCTCTCTTTCACCAGACGGCAAGTCATTCGTCTACTCCAGCTATGCCTCCGGAAACAGGGACATCTACTTGCAACGTGTGGGCGGGAAGAATCCGGTCAACCTGACGAAGGACTCCCCTTCGGACGACACGCAGCCGGCCTTTTCACCCGACGGCGAACGCATCGCGTTTCGTTCGCACCGAGAAGGCGGAGGCATCTTCTTGATGGGCGCGACGGGCGAGAATGTGAAGAGGCTGACGAATTTCGGTTACAACCCCGCATGGTCACCGGACGGGAAGGAGATAGCCTGTGCTGACGAAAGCATCGTGCAGCCCGAAGACCGCGGCAACCCTAACAGCCGAATCTGGGCCGTGAATGTCGCCACGGGAGCGAGACGCGTCGTCACGAAAGAAGATTCGGTGCAGCCCCACTGGTCTCCGCATGGATTTAGGATTGCCTATTGGGGCAGACCGAACGGAGCACAACGCGACATCTTGACGATACCTGCGGGCGGGGGCGAGCCGCTGCCGGTGACAAATGATGCCGCGACGGATTGGAACCCGGTCTGGTCGCCGGATGGCAAGTATCTCTACTTTGCCAGCGACCGCGGCGGAAGTATGAACCTGTGGCGCGTACCCATTGAGGAGCAAACGGGGAAAGTGCTGGGCCAGCCCGAGGCGGTCACCACCCCATCCTCTTATAGCGCGCACCTGAGCTTTTCGCAGGACGGGCGACGAATGGTATATGTGCAGACGGTAAGCAGACGCAATCTTCAGCAAGTCGGGTTTGATCCAGCTAAGGAAACAGTCACGGGTCAACCGGTCTGGATCACTCAAGGTTCGAGGCCGGCAAGTACTCCAGACCTCTCGCCGGACGGTGAATGGTTAGCCTTTGCTTCTCTGGGAGGCCAGCAAGAGGATCTATTCGTCATCAGGCAGGACGGCACCGGGCTGCGCCAGTTGACCGATGACATCTATAAGGACCGTAGGCCACGCTGGTCACCGGACGGTAAACGGATTGCCTTTCACTCCGATCGGAGCGGCAAGTGGGAGATCTGGACGATCAACTCAGACGGCAGCGGATTACAACAACTCACTTACACCTCGGGCACAGTCAACCACCCTGTTTGGTCACCGGATGGTACCCGCCTCGCATACGGTAATGAGAGTGTTGGCAGCCCCTCCATTATGGAGGTCGGGAAGCCCTGGCAGGAGCAGTCGCCGCAGAGACTTCCCCCGATGAGTCATTCAAATGGCTGGGCTCCGTGTTCATGGTCCCCCGACGGACGGAAACTTGCTGGTTGGCCTGCTGCTGGCGGCATTCTTGTTTATTCTTTTGAGTCTCAGCAATATGAGAAACTCACGGATTTCGGCGGTGGTCCCGTCTGGCTTAGTGATAGCCACAGGCTGCTATTTGACTACCAAGGGAAGCTCTACTTGGTGGACGGCCAGTCAAAAAACTTTCACGAGGTGCTGTCGGTCGCTCCGCATCGTTTTCATTTTTTTGCACTCTCTCGGGACAATCGCCTGATCTATTTTAGTCTGGTCACGACGGAAGCGGACATCTGGCTGATGACAATGGAATAGGGAAATCCAGCCATAAGGGTCATGGACACCTCGCCCGGCACGTCGAGGCCAAACCCTGGCGAGCCGAATCCAAAGAAAGCTCGCAGAGACGAAGTAGAGGATCACCAGATCATGCACGAACGACGCAGAAAATTCTGGGGTTGGGGTTGGGAAGGCGAAGGGCTTAGCCGTGACGAGCTGAAGCTGCTCGACCCGGTGTGGGCGAAGCGGCTCGGCGTCTCTGAGTTCCATGTCACGCCGCCCCCTGCGGCCGAAGAAATATACCTCCGGCCATCGCGCGTCTCAATCCCCAACTCTCTCAAAGAGGTTTGCACAACCGATCACTACGAACGGCTCGCTCACTGCTACGGCAAATCGTTCCCCGATAGCGTCCGCATCTTTCAGCGCGACTTCTCGAATCCGCCCGACGTCGTGGCCCTGCCGCGCACCGAACAAGACATCGTGGACATCTTCGACTGGTGTGAGAGCACGGGCGCTGCCGCGATCCCATTCGGTGGCGGATCGAGCGTTGTCGGCGGAGTCGAGCCGCCGCGCTCAGAAAGCTATGGCGCAACCGTCACAATCGATCTGCGAAACTTGAATCGAGTACTCGAGATAGATCCCGTTTCCGAAGCGGCTCGCATACAGGCGGGCACCTACGGGCCGGCTCTCGAAGCGCAACTGAAGCCGGCGGGCCTGACGCTGCGCCACTTCCCGCAGTCGTTTGAGTTCTCAACGCTCGGCGGATGGATCGCGACCCGTTCCGGCGGTCACTTCGCCACGCTGCACACCCACATCGATGAGCTAGTTGAATCGCTTCGAGTGGTGACGCCCAGAGGCGTCATCGAAACTCGGCGCTTGCCGGGAGATGGCGCGGGCCCAAGCGCGGATCGGTTGTTCATCGGCTCGGAAGGGATCTTCGGCATCATCACTGAAGCGTGGATGCGCTTGCGCAAGCGGCCGGCTTTTCGCGCGGGGACGACAGTGAAGTTCGCTGACTTCTACAAGGCGGCCGATGCAGTGCGAGTCATCTCGCAGTCGGGCCTCTACCCGGCGAACTGCCGCTTGCTCGACGCCCAGGAAGCGGCTATGGCGGGTGCGAGCGATGGCCGTCACTCGCTCCTGGTGCTGGCTTTCGAATCAGCGGATCACCCACTCGACACGTGGATGAACCGCGCTCTCGAAATCTGCGGCGATCACAGCGGCGAGTGGGATCGCACTGCGCTCGAGAAGTCAGCTTCGCATCGTGAAGGGGCTGCGGGCGCGTGGCGCAACGCGTTCCTGCGCGCGTGTTACCTGCGCGAGAATCTGGTCCCGCGAGGCGTCCTCTCGGATACTTTCGAAACCGCGATCACCTGGGAGCGCTTCGCCGATTTCCATTCGAACGTCAAAGACGAAGTTCAACGGGTCATCAGCGAGGTCACGGGTCATCGCGCGTGGGTGACTTGCCGATTCACTCACATTTATCCCGACGGGCCGGCGCCTTATTTCACCTTCGTCTCGATGGGCAACAAAGAGAACCTGCTCGACCAGTTTCACACAGTGAAGCGCGCGGCTTCGGACGCGTTGATCAAGCACGGCGGAACGATCACTCATCATCACGCGGTGGGCAGAATGCATCGTCCGCAGTACGACCGCCAGCGTCCCGAGTTGTTCGCCGAAGCTTTGCGCGCGGCGAAACGCGAATTCGATCCGAAGTGGATGCTCAACCCCGGAGTGCTGATAGATTGATGGACATACTTAGCCGCCAACGGTGACAAAAAGGCAAACTCCGTAGGAGTGACCTGTCGATAGAAGGGTCGTGCGTCATGGCGCTGTAACTCCGTAGGAGTAACTCCGTAGGAGTTACCTGCGCTCCTCAATCGGGTTTCCGCGGTATGAGGTAACTCCTACGGAGTCCCAGCGCCCCGGCCGCACCGCATGCTAATCGACATAGGTAGGCCCTCGCAGGCTTTCCCTGTCACACCACCGTGCGTAC
>CAZJQQ010000055.1:0-47326 GCA_964548075.1 uncultured Clostridia bacterium
ACATGTACTTACAACGAGTTGAGAATTCTTGAACCGGACAGTAGTGATGACAAATAGAAAATGGAAAATGGAAAATCCGTCGCTCATCCCGCTTCCACACCAAGTGTCAGCACGGTTATACTCTTGCTCCCACGCAGGAGCAGAATTGGGGCAACTCTAAGGGAGGCACGTGGATGGCGGCGGAAAAGGTGCTGGCACTGATATTGGGCGGAGGCGCCGGCCAGCGCCTGTATCCACTCACAAGGCAGAGAGCCAAGCCTGCCGTTCCGTTGGGTGGCAAGTACCGCTTGATCGACATCCCGGTTTCTAACTGCATCAACTCGGATGTCCATCGCATCTTCATATTGACGCAATACAACTCGGCGTCGCTCAACCGGCACATCGCGCGGACGTATCGATTCAGCCGTTTCACAAACGGATTCGTCGAGATTCTCGCGGCTGAGATTACCCCGGAACGGCCCGATTGGTTTCAGGGGACCGCCGACGCCGTGCGCCAGAGCCTGCACCACCTGGACGACTACAAGGGCGAGACGATACTCGTGCTGTCCGGCGATCACCTTTATCGCATGGACTATCGAGGCTTCATAGAACGACACCTCGAGACCCAGGCCGACATGACCATTTCGGTTACCGCTGCGCGCGCGGAAGAAGCTTCCGAATTCGGGCTAGTCAAGATCGACGACACCGGCCGGGTTATCGAGTTTAGCGAGAAGCCGAAGGGCGACGCGCTCGACCCAATGCGGGTCGACACTACTCGCCTCGGACTCTCGCCTGAACAGGCCGAGCGGCGGCCGTTCCTGGCCTCGATGGGTATTTACGTCTTCCGCAAAGAAGTGCTCCGGCAGTTGCTGGACGAAGAGATGCCCAAAGCGGCGGACTTCGGAAAGGAGATCATTCCGGAAGCTCTGTCGCGTCACAACGTTCAGGCTTATTTGTTCGACGGCTATTGGGAGGACATCGGAACGATCGGGGCATTCTACCGCGCGAACATCGAGATGACCTTGCCGCTGCCGCCCTTCAACGTCTTTGACTCCGAAGCTCCGATGTACACAAGGCCGCGCTACTTGCCCGGCTCGAAGCTGCTTGATTGCCACATCCAAAGCTCGATCATAACCGAAGGGTGCATCATCAACGGCGCCACGATCACGGACTCAATCATCGGGATTCGCAGCCGCATCGAGCACGGCACGCGGCTCGAGGGAGTGCTGATGATGGGAGCCGACTTCTACCAGAATCTCGAAGAGCTGCAAGCGGACATCAATCGAGGCTATCCGCGCATCGGCGTTGGCCCAAACTGCTTCATCCGCCGCGCGATCATCGACAAGAACGCGCGCATCGGAGCGGGCGTTCAGATTCTGAATGAGGCTGGCCACAAAGAGCTCGACGGCGACGGCTACTTCATTCGCGACGGGATAGTCATAGTCCCCAAGACCGGTCTGATTCCGGATGGTACCGTTATCTAGCGTCTAGTTGCGTGCTTCCATCAACCTCGCCAAACTCTCAACTAGAGAACGCCAAGGCAATTGATCGGACCTTGCCGGCTCGGACGGTCTTCGTGAGGTTGCCGCAAACCGGAGAGGCTGAATGTCTATCGAGAAGTTCGTCGACGAGCAAATCAAAAGAGCCATCGAAGCCGGAGAGTTTGACGACCTCGCCGGCAAAGGCAAGCCTCTCGACCTGCGAGCCTACTTCGAAACACCCGAGGACCTGAGGATGGCCTACTCGATCTTGAAGAGCAACAACTTTGTGCCCGAAGAAGTGGAACTGCTGAAAGACATCGAAGCGGTGAAGAAGCGCCTCGAAGCTTGTTCCGACGAAGAGCTGAAGAGCCGCCTCAAGAAGGAAATCACCGAGAAGACCTACACGTTCAATATGCTCATTGAGAAGCGCAAACTTAAGGGCTAAGAATCCGCGAGGTCCAACAAATAAGATCACGTGGTAAGAAAGAGGTCCGCCAACCTTCCGTCTCATATCTTGCTCTTTACAATTCGGAGCATTACGATAGCGCGAGGAGATGAAACCCATGAAGCAGAACAAACGTCGGATCAAGCCTCTGAGTGTGATGGCGCAGGATGCGGTGCGGATCGCGGCGGGCTGGCTTTGGGAGCGCTTGCCGGATCGCTTTGGCCCCGCTGATCCTACGCTCGATGCTGAGGGAGAGGGAGCAATCTGGCGAGTGCCCGTAGTCCTGGCTTATCCGGGTGTGACAGTTGGAGAAGTAGGCGAGGTCCTGATCGATGCATCCAAAGGCGAGGTTGTCTCGCACACTGACATTGCTCACATCAGAGGGGCTGGCCTGAGACTCGGAAGGAAACATCGTGCCAAAGTTCGGGCCGCCTTTCTACGCACAAGAAACGCCTGACTCCTGCCTGCTTGCATCCGGATGGTCTTGGCCGCGCGGGGGCTTCCCTTCTCTGAACGCCTCCCTCGCAGACTATGTCACTGCCAACTAAAACAAGTGAGGGACGAATGCGAACACTTCGAATAACGATTCTGCTCACCGCACTGTTGTTGATGATCGGCGTCGCTGAAGCCCAGACCCGTGGGCTTCAGAGCACCGACCTGTTGAAGCTTCGTTTAGTTGGCGAAGTGAAATTCTCGCCCGATGGTTCGCGTCTCGCCTACTCGGTGATCAACAACGACGGCCCCGCGCGGCCCTACTCGCAGCTCTGGATAATGACGGTTGCCGACGGCAAGTCGATCAGGCTTGGCAACGAAAAAGACACCTCGTCAAGCCTTGAGTGGTCGCCGGATGGGCAATGGATCGCTTATGACGGAAGGTTGGGCGACAAGTCGGGCTTGATAGTGGCACGTCCCGACGGTTCGAACCCGAAGTTCCTCGCCGCGCTTCAGGGGACCAACAACCCGCTTCCTTCGACCGGTAAGAGCATCACGTGGTCACCCGATGGCAAACGCATCGCCTTCGTCTCTTCAGTTCCCGGTCCCGAGACCCAGGACGCGACCGGCGATCCAATCGTGATCACGCGCTATCTGTACAAGCCTGACGACAGCGAAGGCTTTACTCGATTCAACGACGATCGCCGGCTGCACATCTTTGTGGTGGATGTCGCCAGCGGTCAGGTGAGGCAGTTGACCACCGGCGATCACTACGAACACTCGATCGACTGGTCTCCAAACGGCGAGGAGATTGTTTTCATTTCGAACCGAGAGCCAAACGAAGACCAGTTTTTCAACTACGATATCTTCACGCTCAAGCTCGCCGACGGATCGATAAGGCGATTGACCTCAACCGAGAGCGCCGAGTATCGCCCGCGCTGGTCGCCCGACGGAAAGACGATCGTCCACCAGGCGACCAAACGCGGGCTGACCGATCTCGAGACCACGATGGAAGACACGCACATCTGGTTGATCAACGCGGATGGAAGCAACCGCCGCGAGATCAGCTCGATGATCGATAACCGGCAGGGCGCGCCTGCATGGTCCGCCGACGGCAAAGCTGTCTATTTCACAGTGCAAGACCGAGGCAATGTGCGGTTGTATCGCTTGCCGGTCGCGGGCGGAACTCCCGAAGCCGTCATCAACGAGCGCGGGACGGTAGGCGCGTGGTCGGTGTCAACAGACAATTCATTCGCTTACTCGTTCGCGAGTCCAACTGACTTAGCACAGCTCTACTTGAAGAGCGGGAACGCTGCATCGAAGAAGATCACCAACCTGAACACAGACGTCCTCGCCGCCAAACAGATCGCCGAGGTCGAGTCGTTTACCTTCATCAGCAACGACAACAAGTACACTATTGAAGCTTTTCTCACTAAGCCGCTCGGGATGACGGCGACCTCGAAACACCCTTTGATAGTCAACATTCACGGCGGTCCGCACGGCCAGCAAGGCCCGGCCTTCAACTTCAAGCATCAAGTCTACGCTGCGCGCGGGTGGGCGACTTTGCTGGTGAACTATCGAGGCTCGACGGGCTACGGCCAGGCTCTCACCGACGCGGTGTTCGGAGATCAGAACGGCAACGAAGCACAAGATGTACTCTACGGTCTGAGCGCGGCGATGCGCCGCTTTCTATGGATCGATCGCGACCGATTGGGCGCGGAAGGCGTGAGCTACGGCGGTCAACTGACCAACTGGCTGATCACCCAGACTAGCATCTTCAAAGCGGCGATTCCTATCGCCGGGATCTCGAATCTGATCAGCTACAACTACATGACTTATTACAATCAGTATGAGCAGATGGAATTCGGGATCTTTCCGCACCAGGGCAATATGATGGATGTGTTGTGGGAGCGCTCGGCGTTGAAGCACGTTGCGAAAGCCAGGACGCCGACGATGCTTATGCACGGAGAGAACGACAACGACGTGCCGATCGCAGAAGCCGAGCAGTACTACATCGCGCTTCGAGACGTTGGCGTCGAAGCGATCATGGTGAGGTACCCGCGCGAAGGTCACGGTATTCGAGAATCGAAACACGTCGTCGATTCGATCGACCGATGCATTAACTGGTACGTGAAGCATTTTCCGGCGGCGCAATAAGCCAACGAGAAAGCAGGTGGATTCACCAGCGGACAACTACTGGCCTGAACCCTGCGCTGCCTGCACTGGCACAGGGAAGCATCAAGGTCGCATCCTTTCTGATCAGCTCAATCTGGAGTCGCTGAGTGCACAGCATCGTGAGTCCGTCGCAGAACAACTCGCAGATCGCTCAACGAATTGCGTAGTCTGCGGCGGCAAAGCTTTCGTGCTGGTCCTTCAGCCCGCGCAGAAGTGTCGTCAATGCGGGGGAACAGGCAGGTCACTTGCGACGCGCTGCCTGCACTGCAAAGGCACTGGATGGATGTTCGTTCAGAAAGAACAGGCCGGATTTCTCCGATAGAATGGCCGCAAGGCTGGTCCCAGATTAGGACACTACCGCTGCTTGACTGAACAAGCCCCTGTAATTACATTGTAGGCTATGAAGACTCGTATCATCAGGATTGGCAACTCGCAGGGGGTACGAATTCCGAAGCTCTATCTGGAACAGAGCCATCTCGGCGACCAGGTATTGCTTGAGGTCCAGAACAACGAAATCGTGATACGTTCCGCTCGACCTCCCCGCGAAGGCTGGGCCGAGGCTTTCAAAGCAATGGCGGCGCGCGGAGAAGACGAGTTGCTAGACGAAGGCTTTTCCCACACCAGTTGGGATGAGGACGAGTGGGAGTGGTAGTGAAACGCTTTGACGTCTTTCTGGCCAGCCTCGACCCGACGTTCGGCAGCGAGATTCAGAAAACGCGCCCCTGCCTCGTAGTCTCGCCCGACGACATGAATCGCTTCGCCAAGACGGTGATCATTGCGCCGATGACCACCCGAGGTCATGACTACCCCTCCAGAGTGGCTTGTAAGTTTCAACGCAAGAAAGGGCGAGTCGTTCTCGACCAGATTCGTGCGGTCGACAAGCGAAGACTCGTTAGAAAGCTTGGAAGAGTCGACACCAGAACGCAGTCGCAGGTGTTAGCCGTTCTTGGCGAGATGTTCGCGCCCTGATCTTTTCGCTACTGACGCAACCGTTCTACTGATGCGAATCTGGCTTTCAAAAAGCAGCGAAGTCCCTCTGCGCGAGCAGCTCGCGACGCAGATAATTCTCGGAATAGTAAGCAACGATCTCAAGCCCGGCCAGAAGCTCCCAAGCACCCGCGAGCTCGCACGACGCTACGACATTCACTCGAATACCGTGAGCGCCGCCTTTCAGGATCTGGAACGGAGAGGGTGGGTCGAGTTTCGCAAAGGAAGCGGCGTCTACGTTCGTGAGCGCAATGTCGATGCTGCAATCGATCCGAAGCTCGAGCTCGATCAGTTGATCTCGACGCTGCTTCAAGTGGCGCGTGAACGAGGCCACTCGCTTGGCGAGATTCAAGCGCGGATAAAGCGCTGGCTCGAGACTCAACCGCCCGATCACTTCCTGGTCATCGAGCCCGACGCAGAGATGCGCAACATCCTGATCGCCGAGATCAAAGAAGCGTGCGGCTTTCGAGTCTCGGGCGCCGGGATCGAGGAATGCTCGAGTCCTGGAGTGCTCGCCGGAGCCGCGCCAGTTGCAATGTACGGCCAAGCCGAGGCCGTAAGAGCGGCGCTTCCAGCCGATGCCTCGTGCGTCCTCTTGCGATTGCGCTCGGTGCCTGGAACGATTGCGGGTCAAGAGCGCCCTTCGGCGGAGCAGCTTGTGACGGTCGTCTCGCGCTGGCCGGATTTCTTGAAGTGGGCGCGCACGATCCTGGTCGCCGCCGCTCTCGACCCTGACGCGATGGACTTTCGTGACGCACGCGAGCAAGGCTGGCAGAAGGGCTTAAGCTCCAGCGCGATGGTGATAACCGACGCGCTGACTGCGACGCGGCTTCCATCGGGTTGCCGGACTCGCGTGTTTCGAATCATTGCCGACTCATCGCTCGATGAGCTGCGCAACTTCAAAGAGTTCCTCGCAAAACCTCTCGCCTGACACTGTGACAATTGAAGAAGTGTCACACGCCTGCCAGTGCCTTTCTGCCCGTGAGTCTACAATCCCCTCAGATCAGGAGGCACGAACAAGCTTATGTACGAATCGGACGAGACAACCACCATAGCAATCAAGCCGTGCCGAAACTGCGGCGCTGGACTAATCGACGAGAGCAAGTTCTGTCGATCGTGCGGGGCAGCCCAGAGCTACTCATTGCCGCCGGATTCCCTAACGCCAATCTCAGTGGGTAACGTCGAGGGCGAACCGCTCCAGCACTACGCGACGAGGCCGCTCTCGGATCAGAAGCTCTATCATCCGGTATCGGGCCCGTTAGTCAACGCAGTGGTCGCCGGCGTGCCTGCGAGCGGGTCGCGTTCGCCGGTGAGCACCTTCTCTAAGAGAATGTTGTTGACGCTGATGGCCGTTCCGATCTGGCTGATGATCATTCTGCTGTCGCCGCTGGATGCTTATGCTTCAGCCAAGATTATCGGAAATCGCATATGACTCAGCTGATGGTGTTCACACTCATCGCAGCCCTGGACCTGTCCGCGAGCGCGGCAAGCGTGAGGTTTCAAGATAGCATGCGGCTGCGGCTCGTTTCGACGCAGCAGGCAGCCACCGAACCGCCAACAGACGCGGCCGGGACTTTGGCGGCTGCCCGGACGCTCCACGTGCACTCGCGTACGGTGCTCGTGAAGTCAGAAGTGATTGAAAGCGCGCTCGGCAAGCGGACGGATTTCCAACAGTCTGGTTTGGTCCTAACAAAGAACCCGCTGTCGGCAGATCTCACGATGGAAGTGCGCCGGTCCAACTTTACGACTGAATACCCGTACGTCGTAATCGACTCCCGAACGCAAGTCATAGTTGCCAGCGGGAAGGTGAACTCGTTGTTCGGCACCGCCGCCGGCAAGATCGCCAAAGGATTCATGAAGCAGGTGCAAAAGGCGCGAACGTCAGCCGGGGCCAAATCGAAGAAGTGATGCCGGTTCTTTTGCCGCGGCGACCAGGAAGGTCGAACACCACGCCGCGGAACTTTAGACACGCAGTCGCGAAGGCGTTGAGAGGACAACCATGACGTTATCACGACGAGAGTTTCTCGATTTTCTGAAAGCCACTTGCGCGGTTGCCGCACTACCCAGCGCGTTGACCAGCCCGGCATCAGCACAGACGCTCTTAGCTGCAGCGCCACCAACGCCCGACAGCTCGGAGGCCATAGTCAACGACATTCACTCTCAGCTCAACGCGACTCGCGTCAACCGAATCATCAAGCCGCTCTCCCATAACGATCTGCGCGCCACGCTCCTCACCGCCAGATCCGAAGGCAAAGCCGTGAGCATTGCGGGCGGCCGCCATTCGATGGGCACGCAGCAGTTCGGAACCGGGACAATCCTGGTCGATATGACCGCTATGAATCGCGTACTGAACCTGGACGCCGAGCGAGGGATCATTGAAGTCGAGGCGGGAATCGAATGGCCTCAATTGCTCGACCACTTGATGAAAGCCCAAGCCGGACGAGAGAAGCAGTGGGGCATAATGCAGAAACAGACCGGCGCGGATCGGCTTTCGATCGGCGGGGCGCTCGCATCGAATGTTCACGGCCGCGGCTTAAAGTTCAAGCCGATTATCGACCAGGTTGATTCTTTCATTCTGATGGAGCACACCGGCGCGATCCTGCGATGCAGCCGCGACGAAAATCCAGAGCTGTTTCGGCTGGTCATCGGCGGCTACGGTCTGTTCGGGATCGTGACTTCGGTGCGGCTGCGGTTGTGGGAACGGAGAAAGGTTCAGCGAATAGTCGAGATTCGAGGCACGAAGGACATCATTCAGTCCTTCGACCAGCGAATCGCTGACGGGTACTTGTACGGAGACTTCCAGTTCGCGACCGACAGCAGCCGCGACAGCTTTCTGCGCCGCGGAGTCTTCTCTTGTTATCTCCCGGTCGATCCAGCGACGCCGCTCACGGTCAATCCTACTCGGTTTCGTCCGGAGGACTGGGCTCGGCTGACGTACTACTCGCACAAGTACAAGCGCCTCGCGTTCGAGGTGTATACGAAGCGCTATCTCGCAACATCGGGGCAGGTCTACTGGGCCGATTCTCAATTGTCGGCTGCGTACGTCGACAACTATCACGAAGACCTTGATCGCAAGCTCGGCGCGAAGGTGAAAGCTACGGAGATGATCACCGAGATTTATGTTCCAAGGAATTCGCTGGCCGGCTTCATGGAAGACGCGCGCATTGCGTTGAGAAACCGAAACGCCAACGTGATCTATGGAACGGTTCGTCTGATCCAGAAAGACGAGGAGAGCTTCCTTTGTTGGGCGCGCGAGTCGTTCGCGTGTGTGATCTTCAACCTGCACGTGACTCACGACACGCAAGGACTGGAGAATGCCGGCCACGCATTCCGAAGCTTGATCGATCTAGGGATCAAGTATGGCGGGAGCTACTACCTGACTTATCACCGGTTCGCGACGAAGGAGCAGGTTGAAGCTTGTTATCCCCAGTTCAGACGGTTTCTCGAGCTCAAGCTCGATCACGACCCCGACGAAGTGTTCCAAAGTGACTGGTACCGGCAGTACAAGAAGATGTTCGGCCTGGAGCGCGTTTGATTGAGCTTTGACGCGCTCTTGATACAGAATCCTCTTTGCTATTTCCATAACTTTCGCCGATACTGGTGCAACTCAAGGGCTCCGGAGGCGAAAGTGATGGGGATACCAACCCAGATAGACGTAAGAGTGATCGCCAAGGACGGCAAGTATCTTGGTGACGACATCGGGGGAGCGCTGGTCACTATCCACGAAGTCCCGACAGGCGAGCTGCTCGCTCGCGGCGCCACCGCCGGCGGATCCGGCGTGGCTGATCTAATGGATATTTCTCTCCCGCGTTTCGCAGTGTTGCCCGTCTATGAGGCGTCCGTGTTTACAGCCAGGCTGGACCTGGATCAGCCCAAACTGATTAGAGTGACAGCGTATGGGCCGCAGGCCGCGCAGCAATCGGCCAACACAGTGTCTCAAACTCAATGGGTCTACCCGGGGAAAGACATAACCGGCGGCGCGAAGGGCGGAGGGTTCCTGCTGGAGATACCCGGCCTCGTGGTTCAAGTATTGAATCCTCCAACTCACTATTTGCCGCAGACCGCGCCGGAGCACATCCAGATCAGGGCTAACGTGACGATGATGTGCGGCTGCCCTATCGGAGTCGGCCATCCGCCGTGGCATCCCGCACAATTCGAAGTGAAGGCCGTGATCAAGCAAGGTGCGACGAGCACTATCGAGGTTCCGCTCGAGTACCAGGGAGATGAGCCCTTCGGAGCGCCGAGCCAGTTTGCCGGCAAGTGGCCCATATCACCCAACAACTCCGGCCAGCCCGAGATCTACGAGATAGTCGTATTTGCGTTTCAGCAGAAGACCGGCAACACGGGGGTCGATCGGGTGACGGTTATCATTCCCGTCCCGGCGGCGAGCGATTCGGAAGCGGATAGTCAGAAGCCAGCGTATTGAGGCACCTCGACGGTCTTGAAGAATCCCATGTGTTCTGAGCAGTGATGCGCGCGCGTTTTCCGGACTTGCATTTCCACGGTGAGCGTTTTCAATGATCGCTTGACAGTCTTCGAGGCTCTCGCTGATAATGCCGGCCAGGCTGGAAACAACCAGAGAGTGCAAATGACATTGGAAAACTCACAAGCTGACAACGACGCGCCGAGAGGCCGCAATCGACGGAACTCCTTTCGGTTTAGCTTTTTTAGCTTTAGCACCGCAGCTATAACGGAGGGCGCCGGGGTCTAGTCCGAGAACGGATATCAAAGTTTTCTGAGGCCCGCTCCTTCCGACGAAGGCAGCGGGCCTCACAGTTTTGGAGACAATCGATGGAAAGCACAACGGGGAAAGCGACGGTCGCATTCCAGGGTGAACGCGGCGCCTTCAGCGAAGACGCTGCGCGACAACTCCTCGGTTCCGGCGTCGAGACGATTCCCTGCCGAACCTTCGAGGAAATGTTCGAAGCAGTCTCAACGGGCGCGGCCGCTGCGGCGGCAGCCCCGATCGAGAACAGCCTCGCGGGTTCTGTGCACAAGAACTACGACCTGCTGATGGAGCACGACCTTACGATCATCGGTGAAACGAACGTGAGAATCGTTCATCACCTAATCGCGCCTCACGGCGTTGCGCTCAGGGATGTCCGTCGCGTCCATTCCCATCCGGTTGCGCTCGCGCAGTGCGAAAAGTTTCTGCGCGCAAATCGGCAAATCGAAGTCGCGCCCGCTTACGACACTGCCGGCAGCGTCAAGATGATTGTCGAAACCAACTCAGGGGAGGACGCGGCGATCGCCGGCGCGACGGCCGCCGCGGTCTACGGCGCCCAGATCATTGCCGAAAGCATCGAAGACAACGCCCAGAATTTCACACGGTTCCTTCTGCTTGCTCGCTCTGAGCGCGCGCCGTCGATCAAGACGATCTCGAACCAGCACCAGCGGAAAACATCTATTGTCTTTCGCGTAGCGAACAAGCCCGGCGGGCTGTTTCGCTCGCTAGCGGCGTTCGCGCTCCGCGACATCGACCTGACAAAGATCGAATCCCGGCCCATCGAAGGCCGTCCGTGGGAGTACTCGTTTTACCTTGACCTGATAGGAGATCAGCTCGATCCGCACGTCGAGCGCGCGCTCGCGAATCTGGCCGAGCTTGCCGAAAGCGTTCGAGTATTGGGGAGTTATTGGAAAAGTGAGGAGTGATGAACAGTTCGTAGTTCGGCCTTCCGGCGGAAGTTTGTAGCGCCGAGATTGTGCACGGGTACAAACTTCCGCCTGAAGGCCGAACTACGAACATACTTTAGGAGAACCAACAATGATCATCGCGATGAAATCAAATGCAACAGAAGAACAGATCGAAGAGGTCTGTGAGAGCATACGCCGCTACGGCTACAAGCCTCACGTGATACGAGGCGAGGAGCGGGTCGTCATCGGCGCTGTCGGTCACGGAGACAACAAAGACCATCTTCAGAACCTCCGCTCGGTGCCGGGGGTCGAAGACGTCGTCCCAATCCTGCAACCTTACAAGATCGTCGGCCGCGAATTGAAGCCTCAACGAACAATCGTGCGCGTCGGGGATCTTGAAATCGGCGGCAAGGAGTTCATCGTGATGGCCGGGCCTTGCTCGGTCGAGACCCGAGAACAGTTGATGGAAACCGCCGACGCCGTCAAGCTGGCCGGCGCGCAGGTGCTGCGAGGCGGCGCTTACAAGCCGCGTACTTCTCCCTATGACTTCCAGGGACTAGAAGTCGAAGGTCTAAAGCTGCTGGCCGAAGCGCGCGAGCGAACCGGTTTGAAGATTGTCACTGAAGTCGTGACCACCGAGGACACCGAGGTCGTCGCCGAGTACGCGGACATACTCCAAGTTGGCGCCCGTAACATGCAGAACTTCGCGCTCCTGAAAAGGCTCGGCAGCGTCAAGCGCCCCGTGCTGCTAAAGCGAGGTATGAGCTCCACTATCAAAGAACTGTTGCTGTCGGCCGAGTACATCGCGTCTCACGGCAACGATCAAATAATCCTGTGCGAGCGAGGCATTCGAACCTTTGAGACTGCCACGCGCAACACGTTGGACCTTGCAGCCGTCCCGCTGTTGAAAGAGTTGAGTCATCTGCCGGTGATTGTCGACCCATCCCACGCGACCGGCCGCAGAAGCCTGGTTCGCCCAGCGGCAAAGGCCGCGGTGGCAGTGGGCGCCGATGGCCTGCTTATCGAGGTGCATCCTCGCCCGCAAGAGGCGTGGTCGGACGGCCCACAATCGCTGACGCCGCCAATGTTCACGGAGATAATGACGGAGCTTCGTGCGTATGTTCGTCTGGAGTCGCGGTACCTCAATTGAGCACCTCAAACACAAAGACACAAAGTCACAAAGAAGCGTTCTTAAAGTCCTGGCTTTGTGCCTTTGTGCCTTTGTGTTTGTCCTCCTATACTGAACCTTCATGGCGTTACCGGAACTAAGACTCGCCGAAAATGTCGCCGGTGATTTCTACGTCGACAGCACCTGCATCGACTGCGATCTATGCCGGCAAATTGCGCCTGAGACCTTCGTGGATGTCGGCGATCAATCGGCAGTTCATCACCAGCCGGAGACCGCGCAACAGGAATTCGCGGCGCTCAAGGCTCTGGTCACTTGCCCGACCGCTTCAATCGGCACGCTCAGCCATCGGTCCGCGAAACCGGCTGTGGCAGCCTATCCTGAGTTAATAGCCGAGAACGTCTATTTCTGCGGCTTCGCGTCAGAGTCGTCATACGGAGCATCGAGCTATCTGATCGCGCACCCCGAAGGGAACGTGCTGATCGACTCGCCTCGCTTCGCAAGCCCGCTGGTCAAGCGTATCGAGAAACTCGGAGGCGTGCGGTTGATGTTCCTCACTCATCGCGACGACGTAGCCGATCACGAGAAGTGGGCCCGACATTTCAACGCCGAGCGTGTGATGCATCGCGATGACATCGGCCGCTCTCTCTCTGGCATTGAGCGGGTGTTGACGGAACGCGAAGGCGTTAAGGTCGACGAAGACTTGTTGGCTATCCCAACTCCCGGGCACACTCGTGGTCACACCGTGCTTTTGTATCGCGATCGCTATCTCTTCTCGGGCGATCATGTCTGGTGGTCCGAAGCGTACCAGTCGCTTTATGCGTCGGATAGCGTGTGCTGGTATTCGTGGCCGGAGCAGACTCGGTCAATGGAGTTGTTGTTGGACTACCAGTTCGAGTGGGTGCTGCCTGGACACGGCCGCCGCGTTCATCTAAGCTCGTCGCTTATGCGCAAGCAGCTTGAGCAATGTGTGGCGCGAATGAAGCAGCGCTCGCGCGTAGCAAGCTAGCATTCGATTCGATCCGAACAGAACTGTGAAAGAAAGGCGCTTACTGTTGAGTTCAACTGTCTCCTCTCGAGTTGGCTGGTCCAAACTCGCTGCGGTCGGCATCGTCAGCGTCCTTGCCTTTGCAGCGTACGGCCAGCGCCCCGCACGCCAGCAACCTTCCCCTCAAGTCCGTCTTGGCTTGAGACTCTTTCGGGACGCCCGTTTTTCGTCGCCCCAGGGTGATCTTCAAAACAGTTGCGCTTCGTGCCACCTCCTCGACGAAGACCCGCAGGGCATGCGAGCGCACACCGATTTCTTCTCTCGGAGTTGGGTGCCCTGGCGCGGCGGAGACCCTCGCCGAGAAGAGTTGCGCAACTCGCCGACGATTCTCGACTCTGCGCTCATGCCGCGGCTTCACTTCGATGGCGAGTTCGGCTCGCTCGAGGATCTAGTAAAGGGGACGCTCGCGGGCCGGCCGATGGGCTGGCTGCCGGGCGAAGAGGACCAGGCTTTCGATCGCGTCTACGGGATCATTCTAAAGGACACCGATGAGGGCTCCGATCATGCAGGCAACTATCGTTCAGATTTCAAGGCGGCATACGGCGTCGACCCCCAGGATCTCGGCAAAGCCAAAGTAATCGACGGCGCCGCGAAAGCCATCGCGGACTATATGCGAACGCAGAAGAGCGCACGAACAACTCCATACGATCGATTCGTTCAGGCGAACGGGCTTGATGCGCTTCCGGCACAAGGCGAAGACTCTAAGCTCTTCGCGGGCCGCTTGCTCGGCAATGTCGCTGCGCTGGAAAAGAAGCGCGCGTTAAAGCTGCCGGGCGGGTTCGGTC
Organism: uncultured Clostridia bacterium; assembly: GCA_964548075.1. GTDB lineage: Bacteria > Acidobacteriota > Blastocatellia > UBA7656 > UBA7656 > Onstottus_A. The sequence goes on from CAZJQQ010000055.1 coordinate 14,093, forward strand.
CATCCGCGCTCAAGGGGCTGAAGGTGTTCTTCCGCACGAACGGAGCCGGCTCGGCCGGTAACTGCGTAGCCTGCCACACGCCGCCGCTGTTCACGGACTTTTCGTTTCACAACATGGGAATCAGCCAGAGCGAATATGACCGCGTGAATGGGGACGGGAGCTTCGCCGAGTTGCAGATTCCTGCTGCCGCCGAGGCCCACCGGCCCTCTCCGCAGTTTCGCGAGATTCCTTCGAAGCGGAGGCCGGGATTTGCAGATCTGGGCCACTGGAACTTTGTCGATCTCAAAGGCTCGCCGCTCCGTCGAACCCACGAAAGCGACGACCAGTTCCTGACGCGAATGATCGCGGCGTTCAAGACACCGACACTGCGTAATCTGGCCTTCACTCAACCCTATATGCACACAGGCGGGTTCACGACGATCGAAAGCGCGCTGACCGAGCTGATGCGCTTGAGCGAATTGGCGCGCGCCGGGCAAGTGCGTTCGGGCGATGAGGAATTGACCAGGATCAGAATCACAGACGCGGATATTTCTTCGCTCGTTGCCTTCCTGAAAACACTGAACGAAGACTTCAAGCCGGGCGGGAGATACTAGTGACACGAGGTCTTATCCCCGAATGATGCCACGATTGCGCGGAATCTTTCTGCTTGGGTTCTGGTTCACATCCATTGCGCTCCTGGCGCCGCTGCTGATCGCTCTCGTTCTCATCACCAAGAACGAAAACTTTATCTACTCGCCCGTTCGGCTGTTCATTCGCGCCGGGCTGGCGATGGTCGGTGTTCGAGTGGAAGTGACCGGAGTCGAGCGGCTTGATCCAAATCAGACTTACATCTTTACACCCAATCATCAGAGCCTGATAGAAGTGCCGCTGTTTGTGACCTACCTTGGCCGGAATCCCGCCTATCTCGGCAAGAAAGAAGTCTTCAAGTACCCAGTGTTTGGATACGGCATACGTTTGATTGGAGTGGTGCCGGTCGATCGGAGCAACAGTCCCGCCGCAGTCGAGAGCGCTAAGCTGGCCACAGAGAATCTGCGGCGTGGCAAGTCGTACGTCGTCTATCCCGAAGGCACGCGCTCTCGCGACGGCCACCTGCTGCCGTTCAAGAAGGGCGCATTCATGATGGCGATCGACGCCGGCGTGCCCATAGTTCCGGTGACCGTATCGGGCGCGACGAAGATCATGCCAAAGGCGCAGGTCAAAGTGTTTCCCTCGACCGTGCGCATTACAGTTCACCAGCCCATCAGCACCGCCGGATACTCAAAGGAAAACGTCGTCGAGCTGATGGAGTTGACACGGGCAAAAATATTCTCCGCGCTGAGTGAGGAGGAAGCGCCACCAGGCTCGCGGGGCATTTACCCGGAAAGTAGCAAGGAGCGGTTTCAGTGAGAAGCACGTCACCTTCATTAGCGGCTAGGATACGGTTACCCTGGGCGAGGCTTGAGAATGCGGCTCATATTTAACTCAGATGTGCTATATCAGTCCCAGTTAATAACCGGCGAGCTCCGAGCAGTTTGCAGAGGCTTCTTCACGTCTGTTGCGAGTCTGGCATCACTGTTGTTATTCCATCAACTACGCTCCTTGAATTTGGTAAGTATCAAGCTGAGTTTGTACAGCGGGCGATCGCAGGTCTCGAAGGCGCATATGCTCACCTTGATAAATACGGAATCTCGTATGATAGGGTGGAACCATCCGAAGCCGTAAAGCAGCCCGATTTGATCGAGCTTATCAAGCGGACGGGGGTTGCGGTTGAAGTGGCTGAACCAACTCTCGCCGATTTTTCAGAAGCGCATCGCCCTCGAGATTGCTCCCAATAAGCAGCTTGGGAAAGAAATTGATGACTACACAGATCGGTTAAACGCATTAAAACAAATCATTGAGGGGTAACTATGAACATAAAGATGGGAAGTCAAATATTTCGGGATGTTCAGATCCCCTTACTATGGGGAACAAGGGCCATATTGCAGGATCAACAAGGCCGTTTGTCGGTAGTCGACCTAAACAGTGATAGCGCCAAACTTGAAATAGTTGGTGATGAACCGGCTCCAAACATAGAGTTTTTGCCCACCGGTGACGGGTTCAAAATCTTGTCGAACCGAAAAGAGCTATACACATACAACCCAAGACATAAGACTCTTACAAGCATTTCGTTAGGGCTTCCGGAGTGTCAGATAGGACAGTGGGAAACTCGCGTAGGTACAAACATACTCTCGGGCAACTTTATTGCCGGAAGTGGTGTAGGAATCGCCGTTACGCAAAATGGGACGGCAATTGGCGCACCTCTGCCAACGGGCTTGGCAGAACTAATAATCTAGGGACTAAACTTTTCCGAGCTTTCCCCCAATATCTGCTAGCCGCGCGCTTGCTCCGGAGACTCCGCAATTCTATAGACACCAACTTCGATCCGCTCGGCATACCCTTCATCCACGAGCGCGTGATTGCCCAATCCCGCCTCCGGACGCGAAAGCCCAGTCACTCTCGACAACTCGCCAACAGCAGTCAGACCCGCGCCCTGCAAGTAGGTACGCGCTACTTCACGCAACGCCTCGCGGCGCGTGACCCTGGCCGACAACTCCTGCGGAAAGCGTCCTTCAGCGAGCGACCAGATGTAAGTGAACACCGGCTCGTACAGCACTTCGGACGGTATCACTTTCATCGCGCGTTGAAGCTCATCTATCGCGCGAGTGAAACGCGCCCGGTCTGTCACACCCGACTCGACTCGCAGATCACGAGTCCCCATCTCCCACTCGCGACGCAGGACTTTGAGAATGGCCCGGGCATTCGGTGAGAGCAGCTCAACCTCTTTTCTTCTGGGGACGCCCCACAGCGCGTTGAAATGCGGGATCAACCGCGGCGCTGTGAACGTCGAGCGTCCGCGAACAAGCTTCGCGTAATACACTCGGCCGCGCCGCATCACTTCGTCTTTGACGACCCAGGCGAGACTCGATTCGGGATCCTTCTGAACATTGCGGGGCATGTAGGCATCGCGCCTCCCGCATACGGCTATGTACAGCGATGGCCCGGGGCGCCGCGCATCAGTTAGCGTCGAGCAGAATCCAACGCTATCGATGAACCGCTCGGCGTCAGCGGCGTTTTCGATGCGCAGCTCGGGCAGGCGGCGCCACGTATGGTCGCGGTAGCTTTCGATTTCTTCGTGTGTGAGTTGAGGCATCTCCGGAAACCTGCGGAGAATAGACCACGGATCAAACAGATGCAACGGATCTTCGCTGATCAGATCGGTGCTGATCGGTCGAATCAGTTTGATCCGTGGTCTATTGGCTATCAGCTTCTAACTAGAGCGGCCCCTTCTCAACATCGCATAAACCGCCGGCGTCACAACAAGCGACAGCAACAACGCCACCATCAACCCTCCGATCACCGCGATGGCTAGGGCCTGCAACATCTCCGCTCCCTGTCCCAGGGCCAGCGCCAATGGCATCATTCCAAGCATCGCCGCCAAAGACGTCATCAGCACCGGTCTGAACCTACGCCTGCCTGATCGAAGCAGCGCCTCCCGCAACGTGTCGCCAGCCGTCAGATGATCTTCAACTGCATCCAGCATCAGAATCCCATTCTTCGCCACGATGCCGACGACCATGATCATGCCCATGTACGAAACTACGTTCAGCGTCGTATGCGTGATGAGAAGCGCGGCCAGCACGCCGCTCAACGCCAGGACTGCGCCGGTCACGATCGCCGCCGGGTGCGAGAACGAACGAAACTCGATCAGCAACGTGACGAACACCAGCGCCACCGCAAGCGCCAACGCCAACGTCATCTCTCGAAAGCTTGACTGTTGCTCGCGGTACAAACCTCCGTACTCGAGCGTCATTCCCGGCGGAAGCTTCACTTCTTTCGCAAGCTTCGCCCGAATCTCGCTGATCGCTGAACCAAGATCGATTCCCTCCAGGCGCGCGGTGACTGCAACAGTCTGTCGCAACCCGTCACGCGCAATCTCCGTCTGGCCTTTGTCATACTCAACGTCGGCGACCTGATCCAGTCGAAAGAGCGTGTTCTTCACCGGTGAGCGAATCGGCAGCGCGCGCAATGCGTCAAGCGACGCGCGTGATTCCTTCGGCAAGACTACGCGCACGTTTATCAGGCGGTCCTGTTGAATGATCACCGAGGACGCATCGCCGGTCATCGCAGTAGTCACCGTGTTCGCAACGTCTGCCGCAGTGACGCCCAGAGCGGCCGCGCGCTGCGGGTCAACTTTGAAAGTGATCGCGGGACCGCTAACCGCGAGGCCGTCAAACGTGTCCACAATGCCGGGAATCTCCTTTATGACTTCCTCAATTTCGGCGGCCTTTTTGTGAAGCGCGTTCGCATCCTCGCTGAAAAGTTTTATCTCGACGGGTTGAGGCTCGCTGGTCAAATCGCCGATCAGGTCTCCGAGGATGCCGGGCAACTCGACGCGATCCATGACCGGGGGAGGCAAGGCCGAGGCAATCTCCTTTCGAAGGTCATCCTTCACCTCTTCAGTCGAGCGTTTGCGATCGGACTTCAGCTTCACAAGAAAATCGCCGGTGTTTGGCTCTGTGATGAAAAGCCCAAGCTGCAATCCCGTACGCCGCGAATAGCTCTCGACTTCAGGTGTGTCCTTCAACATCTCTTCGACGCGCTTTAGTATGCGATCCGTTTCCGCAAGCGACGTCCCCGGCGGGGTGAAGTAGTCCAGCACAAACGCGCCTTCGTCGAGTTCGGGCAAAAACTCCGAGCCAAGATTCAGATAGGCGAAATACGACAACGCAACCACGACGACACACACGCCCAGCACCGCCGCGCGGTTGTCGAGCGCTTTTCCAAGCAACCACTCATAGCGCCGCACGATCGCACGCAACAATCTCCCCTGCTCCCTGCTCGCTTCCCGCTCCTCTGCGGCAAGCTCGCCCTCCACCTCCAACCCCGACAGGCTGTCTTCCTCGCCTATAGACCGGCGCTTCGGTTTGATGAAACGCTCCGCGAGCACCGGTGTAAACGAGAGCGCCAGCACGAGCGAGGTCAGCAGTGCCACGGCCATCGTCAGCGCAAGCGAGCGAAAGAATACGCCTGTCACTCCAGTCAGCAGCGTGAGCGGCAAAAACACAACCACCGGCGTGACGGTCGAGCCGATGATCGGAACGGTTATCTCCGACACGGCGCGCTGGACGGCATCGTGGAGAGACTCTCCCCGCGCGCGATGGGTGTAGATGTTTTCGACAACCACGATCGCGTCATCGATGACCAAACCGATCGCCGCGGCCATTCCCCCCAGCGTCATCAAATCGAAGCCCAAACCCGCGAGCCACATCGCCAGAAACGTTGCCAGTATCGTCACAGGAATCACAAGTATCGCAACGAAGGTCGTTCCCACGTTTCTCAGAAAGCCATAGAGAATAGCGACTGACAGCAGAAGGCCGATCAGGATCGAATCGCGAACGGAATTGATCGAAGCTCTCACGAGCAATGACTGATCGTAGTAAGGCGCGACCCTGACGTCCTTTGGGAGCTGCGAGCGCAGCGCCGCCAGCTCGGCCTTCACTTCGTCAACGACCTCGACCGTGTTCGCATCAGGCTGGCGAGTAATGTTGAGCAGCACCGCCGCGTGGCCATCGGCGGTGACGATCGTGTAGTTAGGCGCGACGCCTTCGCCGACCGTCGCGATATCGGCTATTGTCACAGGCGCGTTATTAACAACGGCGACGACAATCGAGTTCAGCTCTTCGGGCTTTTTCGCCTGGCCGCTGACGACCGTGAGTTCCAGTTGGTGGTTTTCCTCCACGAGTCCGGGCGACGCGATGATGTTGGCTTTGTTCACCGCATCCACAACCTGCTCGAGTGAGACGCCTCGCGCAACGAGCCGCCCCGGCTCGACGGTGACGTGAAACTCGCGCGTCTGTCCGCCCGCAACGGCCACCGCCGCAATGCCCGGCAGCCGCGTGAGTCTCGGTCTGACAACATACGTCGCCAGGTCGCGCAGACTAGCAGGATCGCGCTCGTCTGATGTCAGGCTGTAGCCCGCAACCGGAAAGACCGCGAACGTGAGCCGCTCGACGCGGCGTATCGAAGCCGTTGGAGGCAAGCTCGCAGCCATCTGCGCGAGCCGCTCCTGAACCATCTGAAGCGATTCGAGTATGTCGACATTCCAATCGAAGAAGAGGTTGACATCGCAACCGCCGCGCTGAGTCGTCGAGCGAATGCGGGTGACGCCCGGAAGCCCGTTCATCGCCTCTTCAATCGGGCGCGTGACTGATACGAGGACTTGTTGAGCGGGTACTACTCCGTCGTCGATTATGATCACGACGCGTGGAAAATCAGTTTGAGGGAAGATAGCTACGGGCAGTTGAAACGCGGCGTAGAGCCCGGCCGCGCAAAGCAGTGCGACTAAAACGATGACGGCGCGTGATTGACTGGAGACGACCCCCGCAAGACTCACCGTTCGTCTCCTATGCGTAGTCGATAATGCCCCAGGACGCGTACGATTGGTCCTAGAAAAGACGAATGCTCTGATGACCCATCAATATGTCTGCTACGCGCTCCCGATGGCCGTACGCGATCGTTCGCTTGGGTGTGCAATTCTAGGTTGATCATTCACCCCTTGTTGAAACTCGCCTTGATTAATGGATACACGCTCATTGAAGACTCTTCTTCATATACTTGGTAGAGACGAGAGAGTCAACTTGATTGGTTGTAAGCGCGGCGCTATCATTCGCCCGCCTATGTATCGTGACTTAGCTTGCATCTATCGCTCACTCCGCAGGTGAGAGCAAGCACCCTGTAGCTTCATCCACAACTTAACGGAGCCAGGACAACGCGAAAGTCTGGCATCCAGGAGAGATCTCATGAAGTCGAAACTCCTCACCCAATCGGTCATTGGTATCTTTGCGGCGGCAGTGATTGTCGCCACTGCTTCCTTCGCATTGGGTCAACCGGGTACGGCGAATGATGAGGTCAGTAACGCTCAAAAGAACAATCAAGATGCCCAGGCTGCGTACTACAGGAAGCAGCTTGAGGATAAGACCTTTTGGCAAAAGGTTGGGGACAACCCGGCGGCCGTTGGCGCGGTCGTCGCTGCTCTCGTTGCCCTCGTATCCTTCCTCTTCAACTATCGTGCGACGCTGCGAAACCAAACTGATACGCAGTTCTACGAGGCAATGAAACGCTTCGGTGATAAGGAAAGTCCGACACTGCGCTCAAGCGCCGTGCTGGCATCCTGTGTCAGATGGGACAATCAAGAACATTGACGGTTCAATTTCGACCGCCGTTTTTTTGGCGGTATCCCTATTTCAGAACAGCCTTTGATCAGTTGATTACTGGGAGCTTAGTTGAAAACGATCGCATTGCCCTCCGTGCAACGGTCCGCCCGTTCAAGACAGCCAGACCTAACGCATGGAGGTGCGCGTCTACCGAGTTGCACCCAGTGACGAAGGAATGTATTTTGAACAAGGTAGCCGAAGGAGGACGCCAGATGAGCACTAATTTCGCTGACATTGTCGAGGAAGTGAAGACTCTCTCGATTCAAGAAAAGCAGGACCTTCATCAGCTAATCGAAAAATATCTGATTGAAGCAAGGCGAGACGAGATATACGACAGCTATGTATCCAGCGTGAGTGAACTGGACCAAGGCAAGCTAGAATTCTCACGCGATACAGACGAGCTCAGAGGAATGTTATTCAATGATTGAGATCGCCTTCAGTTCGTCCTTCAAGAGAGCTTTCAAAAGGAGAGTCGCAGGGAATGCAAATGCCGAGGCGCGATTCTGGGAAAGAGTCGAAGTATTCAAGAGCGATCCCTTCGACCCCAAGCTCAGAACTCACAGGCTTTCCGGCAAGCTGAAGGACCTTTGGGGCTTCACTGTCGAATATGACTTAAGAGTGGTTTTTTACTTCGTGGATACCCAGCGAGCTGTGTTTGTTGACATAGGCACTCATACGGAAGTTTACTGAGCGAGAACGGCTAGTCGTCTTTTTTCTGCGGCGATTCCTCTTTTTCGGCTTCGCTCACTTCGACCTTCGCCCCATCGGGCAAAGCGTAGTTGCCTTCAACGACAACCGTCTCGCCGCCCTTCAAACCCGAGGTGATCTCAACTCGATCGAGCGTGCGAATGCCGACCGTCACCTTCGTCTCGTGAGCTTTCGACTCCGCGTCAACCACCATCACAGTGCCAGTATCGCCGGTCGCCATATCAAGCGTCACAGCCGCCGAAGGAATCACGATCGCGTCCTCGGCCTTGGCGGTCGTCAGCGTGACCTTGGCGGCGCTGTTGGCCCGCAGTCTGCCGCCTTCGTTCTTCAAGCTCACCCATATCTCGACCGAGCGGCTCTGTGGATCGCTTCCCTTGCTGACCAGCGAGATCACGCCGATCATCTCTTCGCCGGGCAGGTCCTGCGGGTAGACTCGCGCGGTATCTCCCGCCTTGAGTTGCGCGGCGACGGTGTCAGCGGCCGGAGCCTTTACGATCACTTCGCTCACGTCGCCGATTGTGAACAGCTTGCCGCCAGGCGAAGCGAATTCGCCTTCGAATTGAAACTGCTCGGTGATCACACCCGAGAACGGCGCGCGAACAGTTGCGTAGCTGAGCTGCGTGTCGAGCGAGGCGAGCCGCTGCTGAGATTGAGCGACACGTGACGCCGCAACCGCGCGATCGTTGGGTTGAGTCGCGGTCGCGTGCAACCGCGCCGTGCTTTCGGCAAGCCGCAGATCGCTCTCGGCCGTCGTAAGAGCAAGCTGCGAAGCGTCGAGATCTTTCTTCGAGATGCCGCCTTGATCGAACAGCGTCTTGCGCCGTTCGTAGATCGCTCGCGCGTTGTCGAGATTCGCCCGCGCGTCGTGCAGCGCCTTCTCGTCCTGCGCGCGAGTCTGCGGGATCGAGCCGGTCGTAATCGCGCGCTCGTTGAGCTGTGCTTCTTCGAGCGCGGCGGCGGCTTCGGCTCGCTGCGATTGAATGTCGCGTGATTCGAGCGTAGCGATCACGTCGCCTTCGCGAACAGCCTTGTTACGCATCAGCGGCATGCTCTTAATCGGGGCGGCGAGCTTTGCGCTGACCGTAGCTTCCTTGCGGGGGAAGATCGTCCCGAGCACGGTCACTTCGGCGGCGATGGATTGGCGCTCGGCTTTTGCGACTCGGACGCTGACGACAATCTCCTCGGTCTCCTCCGCCGCGTTCGACGGTTTCTTACCAGCGAACAGCCAGAAGATGAGGATCGCGATGGACGCGATCAGGACCAGCGCGAGAACAATCCCGCGAGTCCCCAGACGCAGAATCGGCTCTGTGAGCCCGTTTCGTGGCGGCGCTTCGTCGCCGGGTCCCGTTATTTTGTTGTGTTCAGGCATGATTTCTATCTCACTGGGCCGTAGCCTGAGCCAATCGAGCCTTCGCCGCTTGATAATCAAACAGAGCTTGATACAACGCCGCGCGCTGCGCCGCAAGCGTGCTCTGAGCGTCGGTCACTTCGATTATCGCGGCTTCGCCTCCACGGTAGCGCGCAAGCGACGCCTGAACGTTGCGTTCAGCGTCGCCAACGCTCGCGCTCAGGAGCTGATAGCGCGAGGCGGCCGACTGCGCCTGCGCTCGCGCCGCGTAGAATTGCTGTGCAAAACTGCGCAGCGCGAGATTGCGTTCAGACGCAACGCTCTGCGCGCGCAAGCGGGCCTGCTGCTCGCGGCTCTTGCTTGCGCCCCAATCGAAGATCGGAATCGTAACGCTCACCGTAGCCAGCACCCCCGTGTGATCGTGAAGCGGATCGAGCCCCAGCGACCGTGTATCAAAGCCGCCGCTCACCGAATAAGAGAACTGAGGAAGGCGTTCGGCGCGCGCGGCTTTCGCTTCCTGGTCGGCCGCGCGGCGCTCGGCATCAAGCTGCGCAAACTCGGGGCGGTTCGCGATCGCCGCCGCCACGAATCGATCTATCTCGCCCGCGGCAGGCAATGCGTCTGTCAGATCGACGGCCTCTATGGGCATTGCGAAATCGTAGCCGACCAGAACGCGCAATCCACCGGCGGCTATCGACTCGCCCAAACGCGCCTGTTCCAGATCGTCGCGGCGCGCGGACGACTGTAGCCGGGCCCGTGTCACGTCCACTTCGGACACCTCGCCGGCGTTGAACAGCAATTGAGTAATGCGCGCGAAATCTTCCGCCGCGGCAAAACTCAACTCCGAAGACTTACGCTTGGCAGTTGAGAGCGCCAGTCCGTAATAAGCTTCATCGACCGCCTGGATCAAAGAGCGCCGGGCGACGTCGGTTCCCGCGCGTGCGGCTTCAAGCAACGCGATCCCGCGTTTCAACGTCGCGCGCAAACGGCCTCCGACGTCTAACTCGCCCGTGGCGCTCACCAGCGACAGGTACTCCGCTACCCCGTTCGAGGAGATGAAGCTGAACCTGTCAAATCCAGCTATGGTCGGGCCAAGGCTGGGCGAGTTGTATATCACTGTCGACGGAATCGTGATGCGTGGGAGAAACGCCGCGCGCGCCTGTCGCACGTCTTCGGCGGCAATCAACTCGGCAAGCTTGCTTTGCTGAAACGTCGACGCCTGAGCAAGCGCAAGCCGCACGGCTTCGTCGCGCGTGAGTCGAGTCGCCGTAGCACCAGGCTGCTGAGCTGAGGCGTCGAGGTCAGCCTTTGCGGGCGGTTGATTCTGATCGGGCGCGTTCTGTTTTGGCGATTGGGCCGGGTCGTTGGATCTTGATCCGGGATCAAGCGGTCCCTGGCCACGCCCGATGGACGTGACTGCAATGAGCACCGTCGCCGCTAAGACGAACCGCAGTATGTAATGTGGATGAGAGCTGCCCTCAATCGGTAGATCCATCGGTTTTATCATTGGGCTTGAATTGAGTCTCGCACCGAAGATTACGTATGGCATCGAGGATGTTAGCGCCCAACTTCTCTGACTTTACGTTACAGATAGGTTGCTGTCTAGAACGTTTAGCAGCGTCTCTGCTAGAGCAGGCGTGCGCGCAGCACTCAAAACTTGAAACCCAATGTAAGTTGCATGCGCCGGGCCGGTCGTGACGCTACAGGCAGACCGAAAAACGGCGAGCTGAGGTTTCCCACGAACCCAGCGTAGTTAGTCCGGTTCAACACATTGAAAGCCGCGACGGCGATGGTAATCGCCGGACCTTCGTCGTCTTTCTTCTTCGTCTCTTTCAAGCGGAACTCTTTAGTCCATTGCACATCGAGCGTAGCCAAGCCGGGGCCTTGCAAGCTATTGCGAGCCACGCCTCCTGGCCGGTCGTTAGCCAGATTGTCGCGATTGTCATCGCGTCCGGTGGTGAGACTGTAGGGACGGCCTGAGGTGAGCGCCAGCGTCAACCCCAGATTGAACCATTCGCCGGCCTTTATCGTGCCGAGCAGATTGAAGCGTTGCCGCTCATCGAAATCAGTTCGCGACCATTCGCCCGTCAAATCATAGTTGTTGGCCGGCCGCGCGTTGATTCCTCCGGTGTTGTTGTAGGCTCGTCCCAGGTTGTAGAGGATTGTCCCGTTGAAGAACCGGCTGATCGCGCCGCGCAACATCAACTCCAGCGCGTGTGTCTGTGAATGAGCCGACGATTCCACTTGACGCAGTACGCCGATGGCCGGATCGGGCCGCTGAATAAACGGCGGCAGCGGCGCATTGATATCGCGTGAACGAAAAAGCTTGATGCCGCGGATATTGAAGTAGGTGGCAGTTGCCGTCAGCGATTTGGCGAGTTGTCGTTCCACCGCCATGCTGAACTGGAACGTATACGGCGACCGCAAATCGGGCGCGAACCGTACAATGCTACTGGGGAGTGTGGCCAATGTCCCCCCGGACGAAAAGGGATCCGGATAAGCGGGATCTGTAATATTCACCTGGCGCAGCCTCTGCCCATCAAAGCGTAATCTATCCCCGATTGGGCCGGCGCCGGTTCGGTCATAGAAAAACCCAGCGCCACCGCGCAAAACTGTTTTGCGTTTCTTATCGGGCGCGAAGGCGAATGAGAGGCGCGGCGAGAAGTTATTCCTGTCTCCCAAATAATTCTGCTTATCATAACGCAAGCCCGGCGCGATCGAGAAATTCGGCCGCACGAGAATATTATCCTGCACAAAAAAACCGAATTCTGTCTGCCAAAAAGCCAGATAGCCATCCCCCTGGTTGACGGAAAACAAGAAGGGTCGATTGTTCTCAAAGTCGTCGAGCGTGGAGAAAGTGAACGTCCCGCCAAAGTTGGTCCGGTCGCTTAATCCGCGCCGGCTGATGTCCGGGATATTCACGCCGCCCTTTACAAAGTGTTTGCCGTGATTCCACGAAAGAATCTCGTTAAGCTGAACGTGGTTTTCGCTCGATCGCCGATCTGCCTGGCTGCCGCCGCCGGTAAAGGCATCGGTTACGACCAGCCTCGGAACGCCCGGCCGCGCGCTGCGCGTGACATTATTATCGCTCCCGAGGCGCAGAGTGAATTCATTGACCAGGCTGGGCGAGATGATCTGGCGATGGGTGAAAAAAAGCTGATGCTCGCGGCCATTCGAATTTGTAGCCACTTCCGGGAGATTAAACCCGCCCACACCACCGTTCTTAGTTGAGTCAAAGGTATACTCATAACGAATCGAGAACGTCGTTTTCTTGCTGATCTGATGGTCGATCCGAAGAGACAATTCGGTATCCCGGTTTGGGTTGGCGACATTTGCAACAACCTCGCCGGCCGGTGTGATGGCAAAGACTAGCGACTGTAAATCCTCCTCTTCACGATTGACGCTGAAAAGGAACGAGGTCCTTTTGCCGTGGCCGATGGGGCCGGTCAAGGTGCCTTCATAGATTCGGCGCTGTTCAGGCGCGCGTTCGAGCGCGAAGGCGTTCCGCGCATCGAGCCAAGAGTCGCGAAAGAGAAAGTCAAACTCGCCGTGATATTCCGACTCCCCGGCCTTGGTGATGACTTCGATCCGGCCTCGTCCCGGCCGGGCGAATTCAGCCGAGTAGGGATTCTGATTGATCCGCACTTCCTTGATCGTCGAAGCGCGAACTTTCCTGGTCGTCTCCAGGCCATCGACGAGAACGGTCGGGCCGCCGGACCCGATCGAGCTGGGATCAACAAGGTTTGCCAGGGCCGCGATAACGTCGTTGCCCAGGACCGGCAGATTCTTCAGCGCATCGCTGTCCAACTTGATGACATCGAGGTTTTCGTCGGGATTGGTGTTCGTTTGATTAGGCCTGTCAGCTACAGCAATCTCTTCATGCATATCGGCAATCAACAAGACGATTTCCAGCGGAGTCGGCGATCTTGCGCCAACCGTAACCTGAGTTATGGCCGGCTTGAACCCATCCCTGCGCACCTCAACCTCGTAGTCGCCGCTCATTATCCGGCTAAAATGGAACTCGCCTCGTTGATTAGCCGTCTTGGTTTCCGCCGAACGGCTGCCATCTCGCCGAAGCATAACCTTTGCGCCGGCGATCACTGCGCCGGCTGGATCGAGCACAACGCCCGACACCTCAAACGACCCGGCCGGACTCTGGCCAGGAACCGCGATCGCAGCAATGAGCATTAGCGCAAAACACGCCAACATCCGCCGGGCGAATACCTCTCCTCTGTCACAAATCAGCATTTGGCACTCTCACATTCGTCTTTGAAACGCGTATCCAACACCGAAGTGCGACGGTGAACTAAGGCTTCTTCGTTTCCTTCGGAGCCTTTTTGCCCTCTTCCTTTTCGTCCTTCTTGACCTGCTCTTTTTCGCTAGTGATCAACCTGCCGTCTGGCGATACCTTGATTTCAAAGTTCTTGCCGGCCCTGCTCACATGTGCCTCGTAGGCTTCGAGGGTGTTGTTCTTCGTGATTGACTCAACGAGTGTGATCTTTCCCTTGCCTGCGTTCTTTAATATGGTCGCTTTGACTTCCGCGGCGAGCGAAGACAGCGTGACTTGTTCTTCAATTTCTATTACTGCGCCCGACGGATCTATACGCACGTCCTTGTTGTGACCTTTGACCTTCAGCTCAGCCTCATAGAACGTCTTTCCATCTTCGACCTCCTTTGCGAGACCGCGCAGAGTCGCGCCTTTGCTCTGTTCCTGTACGGTCTTGCGGACAGCGTCAGGAAGGTCTTTCATCCTGACAGCTTTCTCGGAATCCTGAGCGAACGCGTTTGCAGAAAACGCCAAGCTAAGGCTGAAGAGAAACGCGGTTGCATTCTTTACACGCAGCATAGGTTTGAATCTCCGTTAGGTCAGAGTTTGCCCATCGCGCTCAAGGGTCTGACAGGAACTGAAAGACTAGCGCCGAGCACCTCGATGAGTCTAGTCGTCAAAGATGAACTCACGATGAACACAGGGCGCGTTCGCCCAGACCTCTATGAGAATCACGGCTAGCGAAATCAGAGCGATAAGCTTCTTCATTTTCACGTTCTCAACAGCGCTTGGAAACGCGCCTACGGCTAACGACGGTTGTTTCTAACACTGCGTCCCGGGAGGCAAGGATGCCCGCGCTTCCAGGTTCTATTTTGGCAACGACACAGTGAATTTGCTGCCGTGGCCGGGACGGCTCACTAAGCGGATGGATCCTTGATGAGCCTCCGCCACCCACTTCGCAATAGCAAGGCCGAGCCCGCTTCCGCCGTCAGCGCGCGAACGCGCCTTATCGACACGGTAGAATCTCTCAAAAACATGTTGAGCATGATCTGCAGGTATGCCTATTCCGGTATCGGATACGATGATCTTTACGTTTGCTGGCTCGCACGCGAGCTCTACTGAGACAGAGCCGCCCGAAGGAGTGTATTTTATTGCGTTGTCCAGCAAGTTCAGAAGCATCCGCCTCAGCAAGTCTTGATCGCCGCGAAAAGCGATGTCCGCTGTAGGTTCCTTTGTCAAAGAAACGCCCTCACGGACGGTAAGCACAGCGGCCGCTTTGCAGCATTCTTCGACCAGGTCGTTCAGATAGAACTCCTCGATCTGTAGCCGGCGTTGTCCGGCGTCGGCGCGAGCGAGCGCCATCATGTCGTCAACTATACACGACAGCCGCGTTGCCTCCTCCTGAATGATCGCGAGCGCATCTCTGTACTCGGTTGCGTCTCTGTCCTGCGATAGCGCAACGTCGGCCTCGCCTCTGATTATCGAGAGTGGGGTGCGAAGCTCGTGCGACGCGTCCGCTATGAACACCCGCATGCTCTCGAAAGAACCGTCGAGTCTGGAAAGCAGATCATTGAATACGCGCGCTAGATGTCCAAGCTCATCGCTCTTATTTCCGATGCTCAATCGTTCGTGCAGATTCCGGGCGCTGATGTGCTCGGCCTGATTCGACATTGCGACAACCGGAGCGAGGCTTTTCTTCGCCAGGATGAACCCGCCGATCCCGGCAACAAGCAGACTGGTGGGAAAGCCGAGATAGAAGATTCGTCTGATGGATTCAAGCTGTTCGACCAGATTGTGCAAAGGCTCGGCCGCCGCAACGCGATAGGCTTTGTCGCCTGCCTGCGCGGATATGACCGCGACCCGCGCGCCTTCTTCGCCGAAGCCTTGAACCGTGCGAAATGTAGCCTGGCCGCCCGTTGCGGTCGAAGCCAGAAGTCCTCGTGCCAGAGACTGATCCCCGTCAAAGTTCGACGCCAGAAGTTGCTCGCCATCGAATATGGCCGCATAGACCCCAGGCAGGTTCAGCTCAGTCAACGCTTGAGCAGCGCCAGAAGCGGCGCCTCTTTCATTCTCGGCGACCTCACTACGAAACTCGCCGGCCACTACCTGCGCCGATTGCGACAGCGACTGGTCGAGCCTCGCATACAGGGTTTGGGAGAGCCCCAGGTAAACGAATGCGCTGAAGCCCGCAAGCAGCAATCCGAAGACGACCACATACCACAATGTAAGGCGAAGGCGGACGCTGCTAAACATTCTCACTCTCCGGATCAGCGGCGAAAAAATAACCTTCGCCGCGCCGCGTATGGATCAATGGCTTGCTGAAACCGTCGTCAATTTTCCTTCGGAGCCGCCTCACGTACACGTCAATGACGTTTGAAAACGGATCGAAGTTCTCGTCCCAGACATGTTGAGCTATCTCGGCGCGACCAACGAGCTTGCCAGCCTTGAGGATGAAGAACTCCAGCAGCGAGTATTCTTTGGCGGTGAGCCTCACGCTGCGCCCTCCGCGTGCAACCGTATGACTTGTGGTGTTAACGGTGAGGTCCGCGATTTGAAGGACCTCCGGCCTCAGTTCTTTCGCGCGCCTCAGCAACGCGCGTAACCGTGCAAGCAGTTCCTTGAACTCGAACGGCTTGCTCAGGTAGTCATCTGCCCCTGAGTCCAGTCCATTCACTCGATCGTCGACAGCGTCCCTTGCCGTCAACATCAGAACGGGCGTTCTGATGTCCTGCCGGCGCAACTCTCTGCAAACCTCAAACCCGTCTCTGACCGGCATCATCACGTCTAGAATGATCAGGTCGTATTCGCCTATGTTCAATTTGTAGAGCGTGTCTTCCCCATCCACCGCAATGTCAACGGCGAAGCTCTGCTCGCGAAGCCCTTTGGCAATAAAGTGCGCGACTCGCGGTTCATCTTCGGCAAGTAGAACTCTCATTCTTCTATCCGGCTTGAGCTACTCTCTGCGAAGTCTGAGCAGGCAGTCTATCACCTGGAGAATTAAAACAGGATGAACTCACGGACAAGATTGAGGAAACCAGCTCATTGCTGAGAGCATTAGTCAAGCAATGACAACAGCAGCATTAGCCCGACTCCGAGGCCCATCGAGATGAGTTGGAGTAATGACTTTGAAGGCTTCAGCTCTTTGTTTAGCTCGGGGATCAAGTCAGATCCGGCGATGTAAATAAAGCCTCCGGCGCCAAGCGGCAGCACTAATCTGTTCGCACCACCACGGTTTCATCACTGACATCCGGGAAGCCGAGTTGTTTTAGATTAGTGATCGTGCCCACCTTCTCTGCGTCGCGGCGATTGGTCACATAAAAGACGCGAACATGCCGGCCTGCTGCGTATCGCAGGAACTCTACCGCGCCGGCGATCGCCGAAGCTTTCGCGCGATTGCACCAGTCTGTCCAGCCGGCGGAATTGAAGGCTTGTCGATTGATCACCAACGCCGCCTGAGGAGCCGAGTTGTCCAGCACGGTTTCGTCCACATCGACGACTACCGCGCGTTGGCGCTTCAACCTGGCGTTGACTCGCAGATCCCGATCGAGCATCAGACGAGCGAGCGCATACGCTTGATATTGCAGCGCTCGCGCTTCGGCGGATGACTGTTGCCATAGTACCGCGCCGGTCTGGTATTCGTTGTCTGCTTGCGCAGCAGGGCTTTGCGCTTGGGTCGTAACCGATAGCAACGAAGCCAGCACGACAGCGAGGCAAAGACGGCGAGGATTCATAGGTTTTTTCGCGAAGTTCATGGCTAAGACTCCTTCGAGTATGGAAGTAGAAAGACGGCTGGCAGAAACTGCCCAGTATCACGCTGCCTTGCCCCTGAGAAGATATCAAGGCAAGTCGTAGCGTTCTAATCTTGTGTCGGTAGGTTTTTCGCTGTCGGGAAAACTTCTTTCTTGACTCTAGACCTAGCTCCACAGTGTAGACTCTTCTCGTGGCTCAATCCTGGCTCCGTATCGGTGAGGTAGCACAACGAGCAGGCGTCAGCGTCGACACGATTCGGTATTACGAAAAGCGAAAGTTGTTGCCTCCCTCGCCGCGCTCCGAAGGCGGCTTCCGGCTATTCGCCGGTGAGACGATAGAGCGCGTCCGGTTCATTAAGCAAGCGCAAGAGATGGGCTTTTCTCTTGATGAGATCAGAACGCTACTAACCGGCGGCGGTGTCGGCGCGTGCGGACAGATGCGGGATTTGCTCCATGCCAAACTAGAAGAGATTGGCCAGCGGATGAAAGGGCTGCGGACATTCAAGGTAACGCTTACCCGTCATTTGCAAGCGTGCGAGGCCGAACTAGCGAGACACGGAGCCGCCGCAAAGTGTCCGGTCGTCGTTGAGATCAGTCATGCCACCAGGCCAGAGGTGAAGAAATGAAAAAGCAATCAGCACTAATACTCCTGGCAGTCACGCTATTCGCCCTCAGCGCGGATATCAGCAATGCCGCGCAGAAACGTGGCCGCTCGGCTGCAGTGAGCCGCCAGACTCGAATACCGGAACTCGGCAGCGTTGACCAGTTCAGAGAAGCCTTTCAGAACGATGACGGCAAGGTGCGCCTTGTTGCTCTGATCTCTCCCACTTGACCGATGTGTCGTTGGGGGTTCTCCAACATAGTGAAGACGCTAAAGAGTGTTACCGATGCCAGGGTGAGAGCTTACATTGTTTGGCTTCCGATTTTTGGGGGAGACTTCAAAGGCGAAGCGCGGAAGCTATCAAATAGCTTTCGTGACAAACGGGTCTCTTACTTCCTAGACCCGGAATCTTTGACCGGCAAGCAATGGGAGCGCGTTCTTAAGACCGAACGCTTCATTGCCTGGGATGTGTATCTCTTGTACGGGGCTGACGCAAACTGGAAGGAAGAACCGCCACAGCCGGCGTTCTGGATGCACCAACTCGGCGGCGTCACAAAAGCGCCAACGTTCGATGAACCGACGTTCAGAGCCAAACTGAAGGGGATGCTAGAAGAGATGAAAGCGCAACCGACTACGGGTGACACGAGCGACAAAGCAAAGGTTGAGTTTCTATATTTCAAATCCTGTCCCGGCCATAAGCAGGCTTTAATCAATCTCAAGGCCGCCTTGCAAGAGAGCAAGATACGAGCAGACCTCGTCCTGATCAACGTCACCTCGGAAGCGCAGGCCGCGAAGGTAGGTTTCCAGGGTTCGCCTTCTATTCGGGTGAACGGAAAAGACCTAGACGGAAGAAACGAAGGGCATTCCTACGGCTGTCGAATTTATCAGATAGGCGGGAAGATCACGCCCACACCAACAAAGGAATTCATTCAGGAAAAATTAAGAGAGCTTATGCCTAAGTCCACGTCGGCAGCCGAGGAAGTGAAGCATCAACCTTGAGGCGCGCCAAGACAAGATAAGCGCCGATTCGTACACTGATCGCGCAGCGGCGCCTTGCTCAGATCATTTAAGGGAACTCGCGTCGCGGCCTCCGCTGTATGCGTTTCTTAGACAGCTTGTCGAGCGCGACACCTTCTCTCATCTATCTCCCGCACTGACCCAAGAAGCTGAGTAGTACTCCCTCAGCCGCAACTCCATTATATCGTTCCCCGTTTTGAACCCTGCTCGCTCGTAGAATCTCACTGCCTCTTCACTAGGCCACACGATCAGCAGTTCCCGGTCATGCTCTTGCGCCCACTGCTTCACCCTTTGCATGAGTTGTGAGCCGATTCCTTTATTACGGTGCTGCGGCTTAGTGTAATTGTTGGTCACGCACCCAAACTGATCTTGGAGTTTGCAAGGGCGGGGCACCATATCAACCCTCTGGACAAAGATGTGTGAGATTATTTCGCTATTGTCGACTGCAACCCAATAGGCCCGGCTGCAATTGTCCAGCCCTCGCTTCAGAAACTCTTCACAGGCAGTAATGAATTCCTCTTTTGATACGGCGGGTAGTTCGTCTCCGCCCTCCATTCGGAAGTCCCATCGTAGGTGAGCAAGCTCGGTTATGTCTCCTTCTGTACCCAATCTGAATTCCATGTCGTCCAGTTTACCAGATTGACTCCTGTCGCCTAAAAGGGCCTAGACGACGGGAGGTCCACGGCCGGAGAAAACCACGGAAGCGCCGGGCAAGTCATGCACGCGCGGGCAGGTTTCATAGATCAAGGATTGTGCGCAGAGGTCAAACGATATCGACGGCGCCCTCAGCATGGCATCAAGCCGGGATCATTTGTGGTCATTGTCGTCGGTAAATCATAAAGTCACAAATACGGATCTCCAACCCGGACCAGCCGGATGCCCTGTCCGGCCCGGAGACGAATCGTTCCTACTCGGGCTTAGAAGAATCTCACCGTGTAGCTAAGCCGCACGCCGCGGCCAATCTCTGGGGCGAACTCCTTGATAAACGAGAGATTGTTCCGATACAAGCGGTCGCCGAGGTTGAACCCGGTAACTGATATGATCTGCGCAAAGTGCTGCTGCGCGATTGTGTATGAACCAGTCGCGTTGAACGTGGTGTAGCCCGCCGTGCGAGTCTCGGTCGGGAATACCAGATTCTGGTCTTTCGACATAACCGCCTCGGGGTAGAATCGGAAGCTCTTGTACGTCGCTTCAACACCTATCCGGCCGCGAAGCGGCGGGATCCGCGGCAGCGGTGTGTTTGACTCGGTCAGTTTCGCGTTGACGTAGTCAAGCTCCGATCGCAACCAGATGTTCCGGTGCAATCCCACATCGAGCTTGGCCTCAGTGCCCGTGTACCGCGAAGTGCCCTGCCCATAGTTAGCTATCAACAAACGCGATTCATCATCCACCTGTCCAGTCGGAGCCAGGAAGATGAAATCTTTGATGTGGTAGTAGAAGTAATTCCATTCGGCGCGTACTCGATTTGTCGAGTGGCGCAGCGAGACGTCGATTGCATCGCTCTGCTCGCGCTTCAGATTGGGGTCGCCTATCTCGAAGGTCGCGTTGCCTCCGTGCGGGCCGAGGTTGTAAAGCTCTTCAAGTGCGGGCGCGCGATACGAGTGAGAGAAGTTGGCGACGAATGCCCCGCCTCGCCAGGTAGGAATCCGCATACCAACTGCGCCGGAGAACCCGTTGAAAGAGCGGTCCGGCGTGGGACGATCGAGGATCTGATCGGGGTTGTAGCCGTTGTGCTCGATTCGCCCTCCGAACTGAAAGCCGATCCGCTCGAAATCAAGCTTCTCTAAAGCGAAAGCCGCAAACGCATTTTGCCTGGTTGGTGGCGCGAGCGCCTCTTCCCCACTCGACTGGTAATCGCGGTGCAGCCCCCAAAACCCGAAGCTGCCCGACAATCGTCCAGACTTTCGCTCATCGAACACGCCGCGGTAGTTGAACGTCTTGTTGTTGAATTGAGTGTTGATCACGTCGTCGATGGGGTTGATCTCCTGGTGCTGGTAGTCGTTGTACTGCAGAGAGAATTGCGCCCCGCTCACAAACGAGGCGAGGTCGCGCAAGCCGCCGTTGAGGCGAATGCTGTGGCGGCGAGGGTTCAAATACACGATCTCAGGATCCTCCTCGGCAGGATCGAACGGAATGCCGTAGCGCCTCTTGTCAAACGTATAGTCAACGCTCAAGAATCCCTTCGCCGGATAGTAGCCAAGGCCCCCGGCGCCGTTTCCTTCCCGAGTGTAGGAGTTCGTAATCCTACCAATCGGAGTTTCGTAGTCGCCGGCCCGCTGACCTCCGCCGCTGCCCCAGAAAAGCCAATTCTTGGTGCCGTACTCAAAGCCCGCGCTGCCACCAGCCTGATAGTTATTCGTGCCGCCGATGCCGGTAAAGTATCCTCGCAGTCCCGGATGAGCGGACTCGTGGCCTGTTATCGCGTTTACGACGCCGCCGGTTGCGCTGCTGCCGTAGAGCAAGGTAGCGGGGCCTTTGACTACTTCCAGCTTCTCGAGATTCAAGACGTCGATTGGCTCGGCGTGATCTCCCGACTGAAAACCGAGCGACCCGATTCTGTTGCCATCCTGCAAGATAAGCACGCGCTCTCCGTCAAACCCTCTCACGACCGGTCTGGACGTGCCGGGACCGAACGAACGTTTCGCCACACCAAGCTCATGGTCAAGAGCATCGCCAAGCGATTGCGGATTCCTCTCAGCTAGCTCGACAGCGGTTAGCGAGGTGACCGATTGGATCGAGTTGAAAGAGGTCTGCCCTTCCCCGCTTGCGGTGGTGTTGATCTGCTCTCCTACAACCCTCAGCCGCATTTGGAAGTCGGCAGTCACGGGGTTGCCTGCTGTGACTTGGACCGTTTGCACAACATCTGGAACGCGGTCCAGGTGCGCGACAACATTGTAGGTGCCGGGCGGCACGTTTTGGATTTGATACAGTCCATTGTCGTCAGTCTCCGCGGCGAGTTTCAGTTGCATGATTGTCACTACGACGTTATGGACAGGTTTGCCGGAGGTCTCCAGCGTGACCGTTCCCTTCAGCGTTCCGGTAGTTTGACTCAGGCCGGCGGCCGGAAGACCGCAAATGAAAAATGTCAGCATTAATGTTAGTGAAAAACACTTTCTCCCTCTCATAGTCAACTCTCCTTGGGAAGAGTTCGTAGTTCGTCGTTCAGAGTTCAAGCTTCAGCTTGCGAGACTCGATGGCCTAGAGTCTTCGAAGCAAGCTGAAGCTTGAACTCTGAACGACGAACTTCCGCCTAAAGGCCGAACTACGAACGCTTCATCGTTTCAGGTGTTGTGATCGATGCGGCGACGCCAGTTCGCAACCAGGATTCGCAAACACTTCCTCGTGCGAATCCTTCAAATGCAAAGCGATCAAGCGACCCGCCGTGGGTGGCGATCAAGTCTTAGACGAGGGGAGGTCCGCGGCTGGAGAAGACGACGCACGCGCCGAGCAGATGCCGGTCACGCGGGCAGATTTCATAGCCCAACGATTGCGGGCAGAGGTCGAACGATATCGACGGCGCACGCAACGCCGAATCGAAGCTTCGCTGTAATCGACACGTGGCGCAGTGCGAAGCGTCGTTTGACGGCGGCATCCCGCGCGAGTCTCTGTCCTCGCCGGAAGAGACGCTTGAATCGGACGCCGGCTGTCTTAGCTGGCCGTGATGGTGAGTCGCGCTGATTAAGGACGCGTACGCAACCAGGACGAGCAGCGCTAGCGCGACGCGCGATCGCACTATGTCCGGTCTTATCAGTTTTGTTCGCGTCTTCAAAACAAGAGTCTCCAAGTGCAAGTTCTACTCGCGCCAAATCAGGAGCCGCCCGCCTTGTCGTCCGACCGCCGGGGTCGCAACGCCAGATCTCGAAATTCCCATGCTAATCCGCGGCTAGCCTGGCGGCGCGGCGTTCGACCCATTCGTACACCATCGGCAGAATCACGATCTTGATCGGCCGAGTGACAAGCCCTCCCACCACCACGATCGCCAGCGGCTTCTCGATCTCTGCTCCCGTTCCCGACGACACGATGAACGGGATTAGGCTTATGCTCCCGATCAGCGCGCTCAACAATTCCGCTCGCAGCCGGACCGTCGCGCCCGTGACCACCGCATCGTGCAACTCCATTCCCTGATCTCGGAGCTTGTTGATGTAAGACACCATTACCATCCCGTTCTGGACGGCGACTCCGAACACCGCAATAAAACCGACGATCGCCGGAACGCTCAGAGGAAATCCGGAAATCAGAAGGAACGTTGTGCTTCCTACAAGCGCTATGGGGATGTTGAAAATGATCGTCAGCGTGTTGCGCAGAGAATTGAAGCAGGCGAAGATCAGAACAAACACCAGCAACAGCGAGATCGGGATTGCGATCAGCAGCCGGCGGACGGCTTGTTGTTCGTTTTCGAATTGCCCGCCCCAGGTGATGAAGTATCCGGGTTCCATATTGACCCGGCTCGCTACCGCCGCCTGCGCGTCATGAACAAAGCTGCCGATGTCGCGGCCGGCCACGTTGCACATGACCACTACTCGTCGCAGCGAGTTCTCGCGGCTGATGACCGAATCGCCACTGGACAGGGTGAACGAAGCAAGCTGTCCAAGCGGCACGCTCCCGGCCACCGGAGCGGCGATGAGAATCGAGCCTAGCTTGTCGATCTGGTCCCTAAAGCTCTCTTTCATCCGGATGAAGATCGCAAATCGGCGCTGGCCTTCCAGCACATCGGTCGCTTCGTCGCCGCCGATGGCGATCTTGATCGCTTGCAGCACGTCCGAAATGTTCAGTCCGTAGCGCGCGATCCTGTCCCGATCCAGCACAATCTCGAGGTGCTCCTCGCCGGCCACCTGTTCAACCGCGAGGTCCTCCACACCGCGAATGCCCGACATCGCGGTTCGAATCTCGTCTGTGAGCCTTTTCAAAACATCGCGGTCCTCGCCGAAAACCTTCACTGCTATCTGGGAGTTGATTCCGGAAATCAACTCGTCGTTTCGCGTCTGAATGACCTGGGAGAAGTTGAATCGGACGCCCGGAAAACCCTCGACCCGATGACGCATCGCATCGACCAGGCCGTCTTTTGTTTTGGCGGTGGTCCATTTATTCTTCGGCTTAAGCCTGATATACAACTCGTCATTGCTGACGCTCTCGGGATCGCCGCCGACTTCGGCGCGCCCGATCTTGGCGACAACGGTTTCAACCTCGGGGAATTCTCGAAATGCGCGTTCGATCTGAGTCGACACGTCGATCGCGCGATTGAGCGAGATGCTCGCCGGCATCGTCGCCCTCACAAGCATGTTTCCTTCGTCTATGGTCGGGAGGAATTCGCTGCCCAGAATGAACACGTCCGCGACGCTCCAAGCGATCAGCAATATCGCGATGGTGATCGCCGCATATCGGTTTCTGATGGCCCACTCGATCACCGGGACGTAGACGCCTTTCACAAATCGAATGATCGGGTTGGGACGCCTATTCCCCTTCTTGAGCCTGAGCCACAGCGCGCACATCATCGGCGCGATGCAAACCGCCATCATCATCGAACCGATCATCGAGAAGGTGACGGCGTAGGCGAGCGGCTTAAAGAGCTTGCCCTCGATCCCCTGCAGTGTAAACACGGGCAGAAAGACAGCAATGATCACGAGTATGGCGAAGAATATCGGCCGGCCGATCTCCTGAGCGGCGACAAGTATAGCCTCACGGACGGATGTCTCCTGATGCTCCTCGAGATGGCGATAGATGTTCTCGACCATCACTACGGTGGCGTCCACCATCATCCCAATGCTGATCGCGAGTCCTCCAAGCGAAGAGAGATTCGCTGACAGCCCCCCGTACCACATCAGAATGAACGCCACCAGCATGCAGAATGGGATCGCGGCCGCCGTAATCAATGAACTGCGGATGTCTCCGAGAAGCAGGATCAGAATCAGCAGAACGAGCGCCTCGCCTTCAATCAGCGACTCGACCACCGTGTGCACGCTGCTGCTCACCAACTCCCCCTGGTCGTAGTAGTCGACGATGCTGACGCCTTCTGGCAGCGCTTTGTTGATCTCGACGACCTTCGCCTTGATGCGATTGATCACCTGCTCGGTATTCTCATTGATCCTCTTCAGAACGATCCCGGTGACTACTTCGCCCTCGCCGTCCCTGGTGACCGCCCCTTGGCGGATCTCGTTTCCGATCTCAACGGTGGCCACATCGCTCACGCGGACGGGCGTGCCCTTCTTAGAGTCGAGGACGATGTTTTTGATATCGGAGACGTCCTTTACCAGCCCGATCCCTCTAACTATGTACTGGCTGTCGCCGTGCTCGATGAAATTGGCGCCGGTGTTTTGATTGTTTGACTGAACGGCGTCGAAGACCGCTTTCAGCGGAATGGCGTAGTTGACCAGCGCCTCCTGATTGACGATGACCTGGTATTGCTTGACGTTGCCGCCGAAGCTGAGAACGTCGGCCACACCCGGGACCGTGCGCAGTTGAAGCTTGATGATCCAGTCCTGAATCGTGCGCAGTTCCTGGTTGCTTCTGCCGGGTCCAACGACCTGGAAAAGGTATATCTGCCCTGTGCCGGTGGTGATCGGGCCCATCCCGGGTTCGAACCCCTGCGGGATCCTGTCCTTGGCGAGCGAGAGCCGTTCAAAGACCTGCTGACGAGCGAAGTATATGTCCACGTCGTCCCGAAAGTAGACCGTCACTACCGACAACCCGAACTTGGAGGTCGACTGCACTCTGACGACGCCCGAGATTCCGTTCATCACGTTCTCGATCGGAAATGTTATTAGCTGCTCGACCTCTTGCGGCGCGAGCCCCTGGGCCTCGGTGTCAATCTCAACCTGGACCGGAGTGACGTCCGGAAATGCGTCGACATTAAGCTTGCTCAGCGCGAGCACGCCCCCTCCGACGATCAGCATCGAAACGACCGCGACGAGCAGCCGTTCTTTATAGAAGAACGCGATAAAATTGTCGGTCATAAAACCCTGGGAGCGCAGGCATCCTTGCCTGCCTCTTCGATGTCGAAACCCGGGGGGCGCGGGCATCCTTTGCTCTTCTCGCGTAACTGCAAGCAGGCAAGGATGCCTGCGCTCCCAGGCTAGCGGGCGGCCTTGCTCTGCTCGAGCAACAAGTAGTTTCCTTTTACGACTACCTTCTCGCCTGCTTTGAGGCCCTCGCGAATCTCGATCCGGTCGTCGCTCTGAATACCGGTGGTCACCGCCCGCTTCTCATAACCTCCGGCGGTCAGGACAAAGACTACGGATTGGCCGCCGTCGCTGAGCACCGCGGTTTGCAGAACCGCAATGGCTGAGCGATCAGCTTCGGTGATGATCCGGACGTTGGCGAACATGTCCGGTTTTAGCCTGGCGTCTCGATTCGCAACTTCGGTCCGGACCTTGACCGTATGCGTCTCCGGGTCCACCACGCTTGATACAAAAATTACTTTGCCTGCGAAGACCGTCCCGGGAACCGCGGGAACCGATACTTTCGCTCCCTGTCCAAGCTTCACTCGATCGAGGTCCTTTTCGAACACATTGGCGTCGATCCAGACGCTCGAGCTGTCGATGATCTTGAACAGACTTGCATCCGGCCCGACCGTTGCGCCGATGGTTGCACTGCGCTCGACCACAATCCCGTCGATCGGCGATGTGAGCGAGAAAAGAGCGCCGAGATCCTGATCGCCTTTGAGCGCGTCTATGTCCGAACGCGTCAATCCGAGTATCAGCAATTTGCGCCGGGCCGCGGACAGCGCCGCCTTCGTTGACGCAACCGAGCTCTCACCGGCGGCCTTGGCGACCTCAAGATCGTGCTCGGCCGACTGAAATGTCTTTTGCGCCGCAATGCTCTTTTCGTAAAGCAGCCTGGTGCGGTCGAAGCTGCTTTGCGCGAGCTTGATCTCGGCCTCGGTCGTCCTCCGCGCGTTCTCGTAATCGGCGACGGCCTTCAGGTAGGCGGACTTCGCCTCGTCGATGTCGGCCGATTCGAGATCCGCCAGTTTCTCGCCTTTCTTTACCCGCGTGCCCTGACCTGCGTAAAGGTGGACGATGCGGCCCTCGTGAACAGGACCGATCATGGCGATACGATTTTCGGGAACCAGGACGGTCCCGGTCGCCAGGATTGTTGCCGCCATCGCGACCGGCTGCACGGTCTCGGTTTCCAGCCCCTGGGTTTGTGACGACTGCGCCGAGCTCGAGGATTCCTGGGTTGCTTTGACCACTGGTGAGTCCGCGGGCTTGCCGCACGCTGACACGAGCACAAGCGGCCCAAGCAAAATGAACTTCATCAATCTTGGAGATGACATCCTGTCTCCTTTCATCGGGCGTGCTACTTCTGAAGAGGCGTTGCGGTCGCAAGCTCGAGATCCAGCAGCGCCGTCTGATAGTCAAAGAGAGCTTGATAGTAGTTCGCCAGAGTCTCGCGGCGAGTTCTGATCGCGTCCAGGAGGTCGAGCACCGTTCCCTCGCCGGCCTTAAAAGAAAAGTCGGTGAGGTTTTGTATCTCTTCCACTTTGGTGAGCACTCCGGTGCGGTAAAGCTCGACCCGGCTCTTCTGGCTTTCGAACGAGGCGAGCGCCTTGTCCACGTCGCTCAACACAAGGTTGGTGAGCACCTTCTGGTCGTTCTGAGCTCTCTTCTTTTGAATCAGAGCCTTGACGCGCTCGCCTTGATTGCGATCGAAGACCGGCAGCGTTATGCCAAGTCCGAAGCTGTAGACGTTATCGACGAGGACTCGCTTGAGGCCAACGCCGACGTTGAGGTCCGGGATCCGCTGCGCGTCTTGAAGCTTGATGCTCGAATCCGCCGCCAGCTCGCTAATCCGAGCGGCTCTCAAGTCCGGCCGCGACGCGAGCGATTTGTCGCGAAGGTCCGCCAGCACAAATCCGTACGGTTTGTAATCGAGGGTGCCGGTAGGCGCCACGTCGATCGATCGGTAGTCGCCGCCCAGCACCAACCTGAAGTCACGAAGCGCAACCTCATAATCCCGGCGCGAATTGGCAACGTCAGTATCGAACTTCAGTTTTTCGACTTCGAACCGGCGAAGGTCGAGCCCGGAAATCTCACCCTGTTGAAACTGCTCGGTGGTGTGCTTCAGAATCTCTTCAAAAGTTTTCTGGTTCTCGTTCGCCAGTCTCAGCAGATCGCTCGCCAGGACCACCAGGTAGAACTTTCGCTTTAGATCGTTGGTCAGTTGCCACATCGTCACCTGAAAACTCGCTCGCGCTAATTCCGCATTCGCGTTCGCGGCGTTGATCCGTTTTCGCCGCTTTCCGCCAAGCTCAAAGGTCTGCGAGACCCCGTATGCAATCTCCTGCTCGGCGAAGAACGGACCGCTGAAATCCAGCGGCAAGTCGTCGAAGCTGGCGCCAAACTCCGGATTCGGCCTCACTCGCGCGGTGAGCTTTTCGGCGTCAGCAGAATCGATATCGTAGCGCGCGGCGACAATCTCGAGGTTCTCCTGAAGGAATAAGTCCACCGCATCCGCCAGCGTCAGGTCCTTCTTTGGCGGTGTGGCGGCCCGAGCCGCTTCTTGAGCTTGTTGTCGCGCTTGTTGCTGCTCATTGACCAGTTCGGAGAGATAGCTGTTCAGTCCCGCCGGAGACTTCCGCTCCTGCGATGGCTGCTGCGCCATGATCTGCGGAGACGCCAGTGAAAACAGGACAAGGCATGCAAGGAATCTCATAGAGTTGCCCTTTTGCCGATGCACGCTTCGAATGTTGCGGGCCATCGGCGCGTGAGTTTAAGCCGGTCGCCTCGAGATGCGAACGGGAGTGAAGTGTTTAGGTTTCCAGCCAAGTGACACCATCCAGGTATTGAAGACCGCTCAATCGATCGACCGCCCGCAACAACCGACGGCCCGCGGTCGTCCGGTCATCCCGGTCGGGGCGTTGCGAACGTTCGGCTATGCAGTTGCCCGAGCGCGCCGTGTGCGGCTCGTGGGCCATCGTCCACTCAATGGCTCAATACAGGGTTCGCTAGAAAGTTCGCCGGAGGTCTAAGAAGAAGGCGGGCAGTCCGCTACGCCTGATCTTCAGGCGGTTGGCGGCGCACGGTCGGAGAAACTGAAGCAGGAGCCCGGCGAGCGCGGTTCAGACAAAGTGGTCTGGCGGCTCAAGGGCTCTTGGAGCGGTTGGACAACTACGGAAGCGGGATGAACGTTTGAAGTAAAATTGCGTTGGAGCCGGCACGAGAGACAGTGGGCGTCGCCGGCCGATCCCGGCGTGGCGCCTGACCCGCCGCTGTTGTCCGCCGTTACGCTCGCAGTCGCGTTCGCCGAAAGATACTGCTGCGAGTTGTGGTGATGGGTGACGCTGACAAAGAACGCATGCGCTAAGAGGCAGAGCATCGCGATCGAGGTAACTCGCGAGCGTTGACTTCTTTTGAGCTTATGAAGCTTGATCAACTGTTGTGCTCTCTCCGTTGAGTTCGAGACTCCAATTTAACCGGCGATGCTCGCAGTGTCAATGAATACGCGAACGACCCGCGAAGTAAGAATGAGTTCGCCGAGAGATTGCAAGACCCTCGCGCGAGCGCACGGTTGCGCGATTAACGCAATTGGCGCAATTGACGCAATTGACGCAATTGACGCAATTAGCGCAATTGACGCAAGACATCTTTTGCGTTTTGCAGTAAGGTCTGCGCGCTGCTCCAGTCTAGCCGGAGGGCGAGTGAGATTTATCGCCCGGCGCAGCTCAAGAATTCCGGATAGCCCAACAGTCGAGGCCTGCGTCTGACCTTAGGTTCGGCGCAAGGGTTCGGGTGTGTCTTGAGGCGAAGGAGAGACGATGTCCAGGAAGAGAACGAGCCAACCAGATCGCCGAGGTTTAGCGCCACGGCGCAAGACCCAGATCGTTGTCGCGGTCACTATTGTAGTGAGCTTGTTCGCCGCCTGGACCATGCTGGCC
The DNA here is from genome assembly GCA_964548075.1 of uncultured Clostridia bacterium. Taxonomy (GTDB): domain Bacteria; phylum Acidobacteriota; class Blastocatellia; order UBA7656; family UBA7656; genus Onstottus_A. Next base: position 43,888 of record CAZJQQ010000055.1, read on the forward strand.
TCCTCGGGCGCGCTTGACTCGGCGTTCAAGCACAATGACAAGAACGACCAAACCGTCTCGATTGCCAACTTCAATTCAAACAGCCCGTCGAAGGAATACATATTTGCTGGCAGCAGGCTCGTGGCGACCGAACAAAGTCCCGCTCCGGGTTCGGACACGATAGGACTCTTTTATGATTCCGCCAGCGGCAACAACTTCTTCCTGAGGAACTCAAACACTAATGGCTTTGCCGACCTGACATTTGAATTTAGGCCGAGCGCCGCTTCATGGGTCCCTATCACGGGAGATTGGAACGCTGACGGCGTTGACACCATCGGGGTCTATGATCGGGCAACCGGGGGCTTTTATTTGAGAAACTCCAACTCACCTGGCGCCGCCGACATTGTATTCACCTTTGGCCCCGCAGGAGCGGCGTTGACTCCTATTGCGGGAGATTGGAATGGTGATGGTGTCGATACGGTTGGACTCTACAACCCCGCTAATGGAACGTTCTCTTTGAGAAACTCAAATACAACCGGAGTAGCCGATCTGACATTCACGTACGGGACAGGAGGATCAGGATGGTCTGCGATCGCCGGCGATTGGAATGGAGATGGGACCGATACCATCGGACTTTATTACGAACCCTATCCCTATAGCAATTTCTATCTCCGGAATACGAACAGTTCAGGAGTGGCTGACCTGACGTTTGCATTTGGAGCCGGGGGCAACGGGTTCATACCGATTGCGGGAGATTGGAATGGTGATGGAGTCGATACCATTGGGCTCTACTATCCGCCGACAGGCCTTATCTACATGAGGAACTCGAACTCGGCGGGCGCAGCAGACCTGACGTTTACGTATGGACCAGGCGGAACTCAGTGGAAGCCGATCGCAGGAGATTGGGATGGACTGTGAGGGGAAGCAGGCCGCAGGGAGTGTGGGACAGGGACACTCACGCCGGTTTTGAACGAAGCGCGGCGAAGGCAACGTCATTGGCAACTACTGGTCACCAGCAACTAGGGAAGGAATCGCTATGCGCTCACAGCCGCTCGATCTTGGCGGCACTCCGATCCATCGCCCAGCACGCTGATCGGCAAGGCGCTTGATCCGCCGGATAGAGGCACCGGGTGAGATTCTGGTGCTGCTCATTGTACCGTAGCCGCGCAACACAGGAGAACAACCATGGCATCTTCGAGTCGACACTCGCATTCGATAGGTTCCGTCAAGCGGTCGGCAGTAGCAACCCTGGTAGTCGTGCTGATGGCTTTTCCACTTTCCCCATCTCAGGCTGAGGGAATTGGAACGCTCACGCGGCGGGCGCTGGATTCAGCCACCGGCCTCTTGCCAATGACGAAATCGCCCGGGCGCTCCGACGCGCGTATCAAACCTAAGCAGATCGAGAACCCTGGCCAGCGCGAGGCTCAGGTGGCTCGCGTGCGTTTGTGCCCGCGAAGGCTGTTGATGTACGTGGGCGAGGAATTCAGAATCTCACCGCTGCCGCTCGACAACAGCGGCGCACCTGTACACGGCGTGGTTTTCTCCTGGGTAAGCAGCGACAACGGAGTTGCCACAGTCGCGTCCGATGGAAACGTTGCGGCGGCAAGGAGCGGCCAATGCTTGGTGACGGCATCGCTGGCGCAAAAGCAAGCGAGAGTCAGAGTGGAAGTACGGGACGGCACAAGGCCGAGGCTCACAAACGCGCAGTGGGACGTTGAACACGGAAACGAATGCGCCGATCCTGAGGCGGATCCCGAGCCGACGAGCGGCTCTAAGCAAGGTGAGCCGCAATTCGGAGTGCAGTTGCTTCCCCCGCCCGATCCTGACGAGCCTCCTAACGTTGCCGCAGCGGGTTCTCGGTTCAACGCCACTGGCCATCCTCGCTTCAGCCCGAACCTCGCGCTTCAGTCTGCCCCGGGCAGCGATGATAATCAACTGGGCAGTTCAAACTTCCACCTTTCGATACCAATCTTCGGCTCGGGCGGCCGCGGGGTTGGAGCCGGCCTGAACCTGAGCTACAACAGCCGAATGTGGACAAAGAACCCTGACACATCTGAGATAATCTTCGACTACGATCAGGGATGGCCCGCGCCTGGTTTCCGTTTGAACTATGGATGGATTATTCGCAACTACAACGTGCCAAGCGGGTCTACAGGCAATTACCTGCTTATAGAAGCCGACGGTACCCGCACTGCGCTCATCAAACAAGGTGCCACCAGCGTTTATCGCAGTGAGGATGGGCGCTATCTCCAGTTCACTAATCATGTTCTGAGTTTTCCGAACGGTACTACTGTCAGGTACACGCTAAACAACTCCAGGTTCTTGCCGGTATCAGTCAAAGACATGAACGGCAACTCCATTTCCATTACCTACGTCGATCGCAACGCCGGCGGTTGTTCGGACGCTCAAAGAGTAGAGGCGTGTGATTGCAACAGCGGCTGCAGCTCGCCGGCACGCCAGGCGATAAACTACATTACGGACACGCTTGGCCGATTGATAACTTTCTACTACTACGCCGACGGGCACTTGGCCGAGGTGCGCGCGCCCGGTTACACCAACGGCGCCCCCGATCGCGTGCTGGCAAAGTTCTATTACCAAACGATCACGTTGTCGTACAACTTCTCTCTGACGGTATCGGGCGCGCCGGGTAACGGGCAGGTGGACGTGCTGAGAAGGGTCTATTTCCCTGAGACTGGCAGGGGGTATGTCTTTGATAAGTATGAGCAAACCGGATCTCCGGTATACGGTATGTGCACCCACGCGTCGATGCGGCTGGCTATGACAGATACGCTCGATGGCACGGAGACGGCCTACACCGAGTACGTCTTCAACACCAGCGGGCAACTATCAGACTCGCCGGAATTCACCCAACGGAAAGAGTGGTGGTTGCACAAGACCGATGACTCGGGCAACGACGTCGGACCTGAATCGCCTGCGACCTACACCTACAGCCGAACATCCAACAGCGCCACGATGACCAGCACGGTTGCGGGCCCAACGGGGCCAAACAGCGTAACGGCTGTGATGGTGTCAAACAACGATACAACATCGGCCCAATACGGGTTGCTGACGGAGCAGCGTCAGGAAGCTGCCGCGGTGGTCAAATTGAAACAGGAATTCTTCTATGATAATCCGTCGTCTGCTCAAGCCTCGATCGGGCTGCAGCGCAATAAGGTGATCACGACCGATGACGCTTCCCCGGCGAATCAAACCCGAACGGATTTTCTCTACGGTCCATACGGGCGATTGATCACCGTGACTGAATTCGGATTCCCCACTGACGGAGATTTTAAGAAGCGCCGTCGAACGGAGTACACCTACTTGGACACCTCCCCCTACACATCGGCTTCGCTTTATCAGTTAGTGACAGATATCAAGGTGTGGGATCCGAACGGTACTCCTAATGATGATTCAGATGATGTGAAGATCTCGCGAACGGGCTTCGAGTACGACACGCCAG
>CAZJQQ010000056.1:0-45370 GCA_964548075.1 uncultured Clostridia bacterium
TGTGTCAACGATGTCATGGCACTCTTCGGTGTCAACAATGTCTTGGCACTCAAGAACTACGGACTAGCAAGCAATTGGTTTACTTCCTCAAGAGTCGGCAGCGCTGTTCGCGCTCCAATAGCGCGGCACTTCAGACCCGCAACAGCGTTTGCGAATCTCAGAGTCTCTTCAACGGAAAGACCGGCGAGCAACCCATACATGAAGCCGCCGTGAAAGGCATCTCCCGCACCAGTAGTGTCCCGGCACTCAACAGTGAAAGCGGGCGAGTCGATGTACTCTCCCTGAAAATATGCGAGGACTCCCTCGCGTCCCAGCGTCGCCGCGACAAACAGCGAACCGGTCATGTCTTTAAGCTTCTTCAACGCCGCGCGCAGGTCAGATTCTTCGGTCATTCGCAGAGGGAAGCTGGTTGACGAAATTAGAAAATCAATCAACGGCAATAGCTCTTCTGATCCCGGGTAAAGGTTGTCAATGTCGAGCACGGTCGGAATGCCAGCAGCGCGAGCGAATCGTGCGGCCGCGATTGAGGCCGCGACATTGTGAGCGTCGAGGAGAAGCGCTCTGCCCGAGGTGACTGCCGACTGATCAACTTCGTCCGCTTCGATCATCAACCGATCATCCCTATGCCAGATGACCGTGCGCTCGCCGCTCGGTTGATCCACTACTATGTAAGCAATTTGACTGTCGGCGCCTTGGACTACCATCACACCGGTTGATTCGACCCCTTCAGACTCAAGCGACCGAATCTGCAAACGGCCAAAGTCGTCTGAACCTATCTTTCCGATGTAGCGAGCCCTCATGCCCAGGCGAGCGAGGGTCACCATGGCAGTCGCGCATTGGCCTCCGGGCGCGAGCGTGTGTGAGATTAGGGGAACCTTGCTGTTGAATCCGGGATAGTGTGGAACGACGATGAGGTGATCGATGGCATTGAGCCCGAGAGCTACGGCGTCGAAAGGCTTCGCGGCGGGTATATCAATTCCGAACTCCATAATCAGAACGCAGAACGCAGAAGGCAGAAAGCAGAAAGCAGAAGGCGGAAAGCGGCGGGCTAATTGCTCTCTACTGCTTTCTGCCTTGTGCCTTCTGCCTTCTGATCCTCAGTGCGACTGGCTGACCGCATTGTTGGTCAGCAAGCGGACTTCGACGCGGCGGTTCTGCTCCCGGCCTTCCTTCGTTTCGTTATCCGCGACGGGACGGCTGGTGCCGAAGCCGAGGATCGACATCCGAAACAACGGAACGTTGTGATGCTCGCCCATGTATCGCTTAACGGCTTCCGATCGCGCCTGACTCAAGCGCTCGTTCAATTCGGGTTTGCCTTCGGCTGAAGCGAAGCCCTGGATCTCGAGCAGGAAACCATTGCGGTCTTTGATCTGACTCGCAAGCTCGTCAAGCGAAGCCATCGCCTCGGGAAGCAGCTCCGATTTGGCGGCATTGAACCGAATGGTCACCGTCTTCTGCACGGTGTACTTGTCGAGGTTGCTCCGCAGATCCGAGACTGTCTGCTCGACGCCGGTCACCCGCGTGTTTGCTTGCTCGGCTGACGAGGCGGCGCGATCGGCCTGCTGTTGAGCGCGATCGGTTCGCTGGCGTACGTCTTCGATGTCTTTACCAAGCCGGCCGATGTCCTGGGTGTTGCGCCGCGAGGTCTCTTCCAACTCGCCGGTGCGGCTTTCAAGTGGCGTCGCCCGCTCGTTTACTCGATTACGAACATACTTCTTGGTCGCGCAGGCGTTGCCAAGCAGGACTGCGGCCACGATAGCTGCCACAGTCATAGCCTTAAGCTTCATAGGGGCCTCCTTAGGTTGATGTGCCATTTTGGGTCGAGGCAAAAGCTAGCGCGATCAGCACGGGCTGAGGTTCGCTGCGCTAGAGATGATGACGTTTGCTGTTATGTTCCCGGCTAACTTATACTTTTTTTGGCCGACGTTTAGAGTTAATACACGAAAGACCTTTGGGGAGTCAAGAAGTCGATGAAACACCTTGCCGCAGTCTCGCTCGCCGTGATCGCGTTCGCAGCCGCCAATGTGAGAGCCCAAACCTGCGACGCGCCGGAGTTGATCTGCAAAGCCGCCTCCAATCAGGACCGATCGCTTTACTTCCGAGATCACTGCCGCTACGAACAAAAGATTCACGTCGAGCGGTTCAAGGCTAAGGGCGATAAAGAGTCGGTAGAGGAAACGCGGGACACAACCGTAATCGTCGAGCCTGCGAAGAAGCCAGACAAGACGGGCGATGTTCCAGTCGTCGTCCGAGTCATAGCCGACACTGACAAGAAGGGGAATCCGAAGGACAGGATAAAAGAGGACGAGCCCACGTTGCTGACGTTCGGAGCTGTATGGGACGTGGCGTTCTTTCCTCTCTTGCCAGAGCGCGTGAAATACTACAACTTTCAAGAGGTGGTCGCCGACCGCAAGAACGAGCGGTGGTTTCGCTTTGTGCCCAAAGCTGAAGTGACCGACAAGGCGTTGGCGTCGGGCGTCGCCCAGTTGGACCCTCAGACCGGAGAGGTGCTGACGATCAAGATCGAGGGACTTCATAACCTCGAGACGCTCGACAAGGAAGCGAGCAAGATGAAATCGTTCAACGCGACGATCGACTACAGTCAATACGAAGGCACGTTGAGAATGCCGACGCTTGCGGGCGGCGCCGGGGTGTCGGGGATTCGCCGATTCGAAGGCAGTTTCAGATTCAGATTTGAAGAAGGCAAATACGTTCCGCTGTTCAAGCTCGAGTAGCATAGACTTTAGTCTGTGTGCCGTAGCATAGACTGTTTTAGTCTGTGTGTTTCGGAAAATCCGGCTCGCTGACGGACACAGACTAAAGTCTATGCTACTTTCGAATGCAGGATATGTCTCTTGAGGAAAAGCTCTCCAACCTTCCAACACAGCCCGGCTGCTACCTCTTTCGCGACAAGAAAGCCAAGATCATCTACGTCGGCAAGGCGAAGAACCTTCGCAATCGCGTCCGCCAGTACTTCCACTCCGACCGAGCAAACGAGTTCAAGACCGGCGATCTGATCGCCCGTATACACGACGTCGACCTCATCGTCACCGACAACGAGATCGAAGCTCTCGCGCTTGAATCGAATCTCATCAAGAAGCACAAGCCGATATTCAACGTGCTTCTCAAAGACGACAAGCAGTACCCGCACATCAAGATCACCAACGAGCACGCGCCGCGAGCTATGATCGCGCGAAAAATACTGAAGGACGGCGCGAGCTACTTCGGTCCGTTCCTGCCGATCTCGCTCGCATGGAACACGCTCGATCTGATCAACAAGAATTTTCAGCTTCGCACGTGCACGATGGAGATCGACGGCAAAGCCGACCGGCCGTGTCTCGAGTATCACATCAAGCGATGCCTCGGCCCGTGCGTAAGCCGCCTGTGCTCGCTCGAGCAGTATAACGAGGCTGTCCGAGACGTCGACCTGCTGTTGCAAGGCAAGACCGAGGACCTCGAAGGCGAGTTGAAACGCCGAATGCAAGAGGCATCGGAGGAGCTGAGGTTCGAAGCCGCGGCGCGCTCCCGTGATCAACTCAAAACGATCGTGAAGCTTGGCGAGCAACAGAAGATGATGGTCATCTCGCGGGATGACATCGACATCTTCGGCTACTATCGCGAAGGCCCGCAGCTGGCGCTGTCGCTGTTCACGATGCGCGAAGGAAAAGTCGTCGGCAAGCGCGAGTTCTACTGGGAAGGCATCGCCGATCCTTTCGACCCCGGCGCATTCAGCGGGCAAGCGCTCAAGCAATACTACACGGCGGGGGACTACGCGCCGGGCGAGATCTACGTCCCGGTCGAATTCGAGGACCGCGAACTGCTCGAAGAGTATTTGAGCAGTCAACGCGGGCGCCGAGTTCACATCGTGACGCCTCAACGCGGCGTAAAGCGGGACTTGATCGACCTGGTCGAGAAGAACGCCCGATTGAATTTCGATCAGCGCTTCCGCATGCAGCGGCCCGATATGCAGAAGGTGCTGGATGAGCTTCGCGAGACGCTGGAATTGCCGACAGTTCCCGATCGAATCGAATCGTTCGACATTTCGAACATTCAAGGCGCGGAGAACGTCGCGTCGATGGTCGTGTGCGAGCACGGCGCGATGAAGAAGTCCGACTATCGCAAATTCAAAGTGCGATCGGTGGAAGGCCGGGCCGACGACTTCCAGTCGATGTATGAGGTCGTCGGGCGCCGCTATTCGCGTTTGCTGCGGGAGACCAGGCCGCTCCCGGACCTCGTGTTGATCGACGGCGGCAAAGGCCAGCTTGCAGCCGCGGCGCGCGCGCTTCATGAGCTGGGACTCGAAGCCTTGCCGACCGCTTCGATTGCAAAGCGTGAAGAGCTGCTCTTCGTGAAAGGCAAAGAAGAGCCGATTCGCATCGATCATCACTCGCCTGTGTTGCACCTGATTCAAATGATTCGCGACGAGACGCACCGGTTCGCGGTGACTTATCACAGAAAGCGCCGGACGATGCGCGACTTCGAGAGCGAGCTGACATCGATACCCGGCGTGGGCGACAAGTTGAAGGCGCGCCTCTTGCGAAACTTTGGGAGCTTGAAGCGGGTTTCCGAGGCGAGCTTTGACGAGTTGAAGCCGTTTGTCGGCCCAGCCGGGGCCCGTCGGATCGTTGAGCACTTTGCTGCTGTGCGCGCGAGTGACGACGAATTGGTGATTGGAAATGATTGATCCCGCCGGCCCGCATCACGCCCGAGCCGAGTAGCGGCTACCTATCGATAGCACGCGGCGCCGCGATCGTCGCGTTCGGGCCGCGTAGCGGCCACCTATCGATAACGCGCGGCGACGCGATCGTTAGTGCCTGGCCGCTATTGGCGCTCTTGGCGTCTTAGTGGTTAGAATGATGCGCTTCGACAGGCTGAATTCGATGACCGGCGATCGCAATCCTGAGCCTTGCACTCTCCGTTCGGCTGTCCCCGACGACGAGGCTTTTCTGTACGAGCTTTACGGCAGCACTCGCAGGGAGGAGATGGACGCGTGGGGATGGGATTCGGCTCAAGAGCAGATGTTCTTGAAACTGCAGTTCACCGCTCAGCGCCGGCATCACGATATTGCGTTCCCCGGCGCCGATCACCAAATCATCCTTTCCGGCAATCGCCCCATCGGCCGAATCCTTGTTTTCAGGACAGCGCGCGAGATTCGGCTCGTTAACATAGCCCTTCTGCCTGAGCATCGCGCCTGCGGTATTGGATCGTCGCTGATTAGGGGCTTAGTCCAAGAGGCTAAGGCGGAAGGCAAGCCGGTGACGCTTCACGTTGACAAGCTCAACCGTGCCGCTCGTCTTTATCAGCGGCTTGGATTCTCGATAACCGGTGATACGGGCACGGACCATAAGATGGAATGGCGGCCCGATGAATCATCATCCGATCGGAGACTCGAACAATGACAGAGTTCTTTACGATAGACACATTCTCTGGTCATGTGAACACGAAGTTCTTGATGCACTATGGCGATTCACAAACGGCCGAGCTCGAGCTGCTGAGCGTGACTGATGTCGGCTCATCGGCTCGACAGATTCAGTTCTCGCTTGTGTTCCTAGGACCGTCCGAGGCGCCCATCGCACAGGGAATCTACAGAATCGGCCACGACAAGCTGGGGACGTTGGATTTGTTCCTGGTTCCCATTGGCAGGGACACAATCGGCGTCAGGTACGAAGCGATCTTCAACCGCGCGCTGGAATAAAATGGAAATCGGATCGAAGGAAATCTCGCTTGCTGACTCGCGGCTTGTAACGTTTCGCCCGGCCGGCTCGGATGATGAGCCGTTTCTGCTTGGGGTTTACGGGAGTACGCGCACGGAAGAACTGGCGCTGACGAACTGGGATGAAGCGCAGCGCGAGACATTCCTGAGGATGCAATTCAGCGCGCAACAATCTCACTACCGCGAGCATTATCCCGAAGGCGAACAGTACGTCATTCTAGTCAATGAAGACGCGGTCGGCCGGCTCTACGTCGCAGAAATAGAGAAAGAGGTGCGCGTCCTCGACATAACCATCCTTCCGCACCATCGAAACACGGGAATCGGAAAGCCGATCATAAGAGAGCTGATGGCAGAAGCTGCAGCGATCGGAAAGCCGCTTCGAATCTACATCGAGAGCTTCAATCCGTCGCTGGGCTTGTTCGAGCGACTGGGATTTGTGAAGTCAGAGGAAAGCGGCTACAGCTATCTCATGGAGTGGCGCGCGTAGAGCGGGGCCGCGTAGCGGCCACCTATCGATAGGTGGCCGCTACGCGGCCCTTGGCCGCTACGCGGCCCGGGAGATAAGCGATGAACGGCCGCCTATCAGGGATACACGCGATTGATAAGAGCTCCGTAGTGCAGCCCCGACCCCTTGCCTGGGTCGCCTGGCACTACGAACAACTGAAATCTTCCCAGCCTGCTGTGCTCAACCGTGTAGGTGTTCTGTCGCAGCGGCAGACTACGCGGTCCCTGGAAGACCACCGAAAAACACTCTCTGCTGGTTGTCCCATTGCCTTTGACAAACGGCGGGTTTAGATCGTTCACCTCGATCAAGGTTACGTCGGTGAGCTTCACACCCCCAAGCGAAAAGGTGAATTTCGTCCTGAGGTTCTCAGCGAACATGACCCTGGTGATGTTATAGAGAGTGTCACTGAACACCTCTTTGGGAATCGTAGCGCCAAGGCCCAAATCGAGTGGCTGCGAAGGTTTCTTCTGTCCCAAGACTATCGAGCTGATCTGGCCTAAGAATATCGCGGCCAATCCCAACTTGCTTCCTGTCTCTAAAAAACTGCGTCGTGAAAGATTCATTCTTCCCTCCACATTTTGATTTTCCCTCCCAAATTGTTGCGTAGCTGCGAGTCTAAGGCGCGAACTCCTAGCATTCAACCCTATTAGTCCTCACTGGTGGTTTGACATGTCTAGTACTTGTGATACAATCACGCGCCATTGGATTGAGAATCACAGCTCCGCGGTTGGAATCAAGACCTCAGGAGCCGGGCATTTCGGTAGGGAGTTCATCAAGGAGCAGGTCGGGCATGTCCCAGCGGGTGTTTCTTTTGTTGTTGATTTCTTGGAGTCAAAAAGAGCCTTAGGAGGGGAAAAATGGCTGAACCGTTTCTGTCTGAGATCAGAATCATGAGTTTCGGTTTTGCGCCCAGAGGATGGGCGCTTTGCAATGGGCAGTTGCTGCCCATAAATCAAAATCAAGCGCTGTTCTCGCTGCTCGGAACTACCTTTGGCGGCGACGGGCGAGTCAATTTTGGGCTGCCCAATTTGCAAGGCCGGACGCCTATTCATGTCGGCAGCAGCCACACGCTTGGCGAGCAGGGCGGCGAGCAGGCGCATACGCTTTCGATTTCGGAACTGCCGACGCATGTTCACGTAGCGCAGGCATCGGGTCTGGACGCGGACAATCCGATCCCGTCCCCCAACTTGTTGGGGAATGCCAACAACCTCTATATGCCCGCCCAGTCACTTACGTCGCTGATCCCTTCGACCGTGGGAAACGTCGGCGGATCGCAAGCGCACCTGAACATGGAGCCGTTTCTTACGCTCAACTTCAGCATCGCGCTGCAAGGGATTTTCCCGAGCCCAAATTAAGGAGAGAAAAATGGCGCAACCATATGTTGGAGAAATTAGGATGTTTGCTGGCAACTTCGCGCCGGCGGGTTGGATGTTTTGCGAAGGGCAGTTGCTTCCAATCTCTGAAAACGAGACCCTGTTTCAACTGATCGGCACAACCTACGGCGGTGACGGGCAATCAACCTTCGCGCTTCCGGACCTGCGAGGGCGGATCCCCATTCACATGGGCAACGGCTTCGTCCTGGCTGAAAGCGGGGGTGCGGAAGAGGTGACGCTCACGGTGAACCAGATTCCGGCGCACAGCCATCCGTTCCTTGCGACGACAGCGCTTGCCAACCTGAGCACCACCGCGGGCAATATGCCAGGCCAGTCAAACTCGATCACCCTTTATAGGGCCGGCGCAGGAGCGTCGCCGATGGCCACGCAGGCGTTGACAGCGACGGGCGGCAGCCAGCCTCATACCAACTTCCAGCCTTACCTGTGCGTGGACTTCATCATTTCACTGTTCGGGATTTTCCCGAGCCCCTAGATGGGAAGTCGCATGTACCCAAGGTTGATTTTGTCCGTGTTTCGGTTTTTCTTAAGTCAAGCCTAAGGAGATTACCATGGCAGATCCTTTTGTAGCTGAAATCAGAATCTTTCCTTTCAACTTTGCCCCGAGGGGTTGGGCATTTTGCAACGGCCAGTTGCTGCCGATCTCGCAAAACACGGCGCTGTTCTCGCTGCTTGGAACCACATACGGAGGCGACGGCAAGTCGAACTTCGCACTGCCGAACCTGCAGGGCTCCGCGCCTATGCATCCGGGACAGGGACCGGGCCTGTCGCTCCACGATCTGGGTGAGACGGGCGGTTCCGAGACGGTAACGCTGCTCGAATCGGAGATTCCTTCGCATTCCCACGCGGTCACGGCCCAGACGAATCCTGGAAACGTGAAGATTCCGTCTCCCAGTGTCGCCTTTGCAAGGTCGGCCCTCGGGAACGCATACATAGCGCCAGCGGCGAACATTGTGGCGCTGTCCGATCAGACGATCGGGCCAGCGGGCGGAGACGCCCCGCATAACAACTTGCAGCCGTACCTTACGCTCAATTTCAACATCGCGCTGCAAGGGGTCTTCCCACCGCGAACTTAGGTGAGCGTGGCAGCCCAGAGGTCAGAGGTCAGACGCCAGAGGTCAGTCCGCCGGGGAGCGCGGGCGCCACTAAAAATGGCTGCTCACATCAGGCCAGTTAGCAGGTTGGGAAGAGGGACTTGTCCCCGCTCCGGTCTTTTCACTTGATTGAACCATAACCAGCGGGGACAAGTCCCTCTTCCCAACCTCCGAATTTTCTAATGTGCCCGGTCTGATCAAATCTTGGCGCGACCGGGTCTTATTTGCCAACTCCAATCGGTCTTAGTATAGTCATCCCGATTCTGAATGAGGAATATCCGAGATATGGACCACACGGTCTCAAAGCGATGTGCTCGCGAGAAGCCCAAGGTTGGAAGTCGGCAGCTTAGCTAGTTTGTTGAAAGTGCCCTTCGTGAATCATGCGAATTGAGCTGATGGCTTAATAGCCTTCCGCTCCGGCTTAAGAGACTGTGTGAAAAGTTCTGCAATACCCCCAACTTCAGTTAGGGGTATTAGCGCAGGTTGAAACTGAACCTCCACGGTTTACCCGGTTGGAGGATCGAACCGAAAGCAATGCATCACGCAATCTCTGTCCTGTCCGCTCACAAGGAGTAAACCATGAAAAGAAACTGCCTCAACGTCGCCGTCAAATACCTGATTGGTGTTTCGCTGGCGCTCATCGCGGTCAGCAACTGCTTCAACGTGCTGTCCAGCTCTTCGTTCTTCGTAGCCTCACCTTCTTCGGATGTCTCAAGAGCTGAAGCAGCGAAGCCGGACTCGCAGAAGCTGAGCCCCCCGTCATCGGTCAGCGATAAGCTCGACGGCGGCAGTTCTCTTTTCAACTCACCATTGAATTCACCTGACAAACGATCAACTAGCCCGTGGGCAGGTCTGCGTCCTGTAAGCCTTGCCAGCCCGTTTGCAACAACCCTAACAGCCACCAAGACGGACAATATCAGCACGCCCGTCAATCCAGGCGACACGATCATGTATACCGTCGAGATCACAAATACCGGCGCCATGGATGCGACCAATGTGAATTTCACGGACACGATCGACGCCAACACCACGCTTGTGGCCGGCTCGGTTGCGGTCGCGCCCATCGCAGTGAATGACGCCTATAACACAATCGGGAACGTCAATATCACAATTCCGGTTGGGCAGGGAGTGATTGCCAACGACCTCAACCCCAACGGCAGCGGCACGCTGGCGGTGACGCTTGTAAACGCAACCGCGGTCCCCGGCACGGCTGCTACGGCGAACGGCAGCGTGACGATGGCGAGCGACGGCAGTTTTACTTATACCCCGAACGCCGGGTTTAGCGGTCCGACAGATACGTTCACGTACACGCTGGGCAATTCAGCGACACCGGGCAAGACCGACACCGCAACCGTGACGATCACGGTCAGCGGGAGGATATGGTTTGTCAACAGCGCGGCGGGAGTGAACGGGGACGGGCGGCTGAACACGCCGTTCAACATTCTGACGGGTGCGGGAAGCGCGGATTCCGTGGACGCGGCCAACGATGTCATTTTTCTGTATTCCTCTGGCACGAACTACACGGGCGGAATCACGCTGAACAGCGCGGAGAAAGTGATAGGACAGGGCGCGAGCCAGTCAATCCTGACGATCACCGGATTCACCGCGCCGTCGGGCACGAACCTCCTGCCTGCAACAGGAGGCGCGAATCCTGTGATCACGACAGCAGGCGCCGTTGCAATTACGCTTGGCGCGAATAACGGACTTCACGGATTCACGGTGGGCAACACTGGCGCGGCGGGGACCGACATCAGCGGGACGAGCTTCGGCACGCTGACCGCGATGAAGATAACCCTGAACGGAACAGGCCGCGCGCTGAATCTGGCTACGGGCACTATGGCGTCAGGGTCAACGTTCGATTTGATCGAGTCAAACGGAGGGAGCCCCGCCGAAGGTGTGCGCCTCAACACCGTGGGGGGATCTTTCACAGCTACGACGACGAACATTGTGGATCCGACCGGGACGGGCATAGACGTGCAAAGCTCGCCTGCGGGAACGAGCTTCAGCTTCGGCGGTACGACGGTGAACAAGGGCGCGTCAGTCGGAACCGGTGTGAACCTGAACTCAAATGTCGGAACGTTCTCATTCTCATCACTCGCTGTTACCACCTCGAATGGAACAGGCGTGTCGGCGACCAGCAGCGGAACGGTCAACGTCACCACCGGCTCGATCGGTGCGACCGGAGGCCCAGCGCTGGTGGTGAATCCGACGGCGATTGGGATGACGTTTACGAGCGTGAGCTCAACGAACAGCAGCGGAGCTGGCATAAGCCTGACGAGCGCGAGCGGGAGCCTGACAATAACAACGACGACTATCACCAACCCTGCGACTAATGGAATCTCGGCGACGAGTTGCAGCGCGACGCTCAACTTTGGGAACACGACGGCGGATACTTCGGGAAGCACGGGGGTGGTATTGGGCGGGAGCGGGACCGGCAATACAGGAACGATCACGTTCGCGGACCTCGACATCGCGCCGGACGCGGGGATCGCGGGGCTGGCGGCGACTGACAACACCAACACGATCACGACAACAAGCGGGACAATAAACTCGGGCACCGGGACAGCGGTGAATATCACGCGGACCGGGGGCACGACACCGCTCAACATGACCTTTACCAGCGTGTCATCCAGCGGGGGCACCAACGATGGAATCAGCATTCAGCACACGACCGGAAGCTTTACCGTTGTTGGCGACGGGGCTAACACCGCCCAAGGCGGCAACAGCTCAGGGGGCACGATTGCCAACAAGAGCGGGGCGAACGGGAGCACCACGTCGGGCATCGGCGTTTATCTGAACGACGTATCTAACATCACGCTGCGGCGGATGACCATCAACGGGACGAATCAGAATTTCGGTCTGCGCGGCGCTAACGTTACCGGTTTCACCTTGCAGTACGCGACCGTCAACGGCGCTAATGGCAACAGCACAGCCGACCTCGAAGACTCTGTTCGCTTTGACAACCTGCTGGGCAGCGCCACGATAGACAACTGCATCATCGACAAAGGTTGGTCGAACAATATCAGGATAACGAACACGACTGGAACTCTGAACCGG
The DNA here is from genome assembly GCA_964548075.1 of uncultured Clostridia bacterium. Lineage (GTDB taxonomy): Bacteria > Acidobacteriota > Blastocatellia > UBA7656 > UBA7656 > Onstottus_A. Next base: position 11,761 of record CAZJQQ010000056.1, read on the forward strand.
GTCAACATCACCAACTCAAGCATTGGTCAGACCGGACAGGGTGTTGCATCTACCGGGAACGACGCCATCGGCATCGAAGCCAACAGTGGCGGCGCGATCGTAAAAGCGACGATTGACAACTGCTCTTTCACTGGGGCGCATGGCGATATGTTCGATGCCACCAGCCAGCTCGGCACCACGATGGGAGTCATCTTCACCAACAACCAGTGCCTCAACACGCAGGCGAACACCCTCAGCGGAGGCGGCGGCACGATTTTCCAGGCCGATGGGACATTTACCGCCAACATTGACGGTAACACGGTCACCGGCGCCAGGGGCGTGGCGATAAACTTCAGCAAGGGCGCTCTGCATGGGGTGATGAACGGGACGATCAACAATAATACAATCGGCGTAGCGGCGACGTTGCTCTCCGGGTCAAAGGAAGCGGCCGGAATTTATTGTGACGGCGGCGGCGCGGGATCAATGACGGCGGCAATTACCAACAATCACGTACACCAAACCAATGCAGCCGGCATTTGGGTGCTCGCTAATAACCAGGCCATTATGGGTAATAATGGCGCCTTCCACGCGACCATCACCGGCAACACCGTCGACACGCCGGGGGCGCTCACCTTCGCGGGCATCTTCTGTGATATTGGCACCGGCGTAAACGCAGAAGCCACGTTCGCGTGTTTGGACATTGGCGGCGCCGGCGCGCTGGCCAATGATTTCTCCGCGGGCGACCCTCTTAATTTTCAGGACATCGATCTGAGCCAGGCAAGCAGCGCGTTAACTCGTCTTCCGGGCTACGGCGGTACCGCTATGGATACGGCGGCAATAACCGCTTACCTCAAAGCCCGCAACTTGAATTCAGCCGCGACCACTGTGTTCGTAGGCATATCGGGCGCAGGGTACTCGGGCGGCTTGGCGTGCACGGCGCCGAACCTGACGGGACTCAGTCTCACGACCGGTGACGCAGCGATTGCGAGCGGCGGACCCAAATCGGATCAGCCGGAAATGGCGGAGGATCAAGACCTGGATTTGCGAGTGCCTCGAGGAGAGGCGCCGAAGGACGAACAGGTCCAGCAACTCAGACGGGAAGAGCTTGATTGGATGGTGCGGGCGGCGCTCGACAGATGGCAGCTCACGGGCGCGTCTGCCGAAGAGATGGCGCGCTTGCAAGGGGTGACCTTCGATCTGGCGGACCTGGCAACGGGTCAGGTCGCATATGCCGAGAAGGGTCACGTTCGCATCGACCTGACAGGTGGAGGGTACGGGTGGTTCTTCGACCAGACGCCGTCAGAAGACTCCGAGTTTGAAGTGCCGGTTCCCGAGAGGGAGCGTCAGACAACTGAAATTAGCCCGGCAAATGGGAAGATGGATCTGCTGACGGTCATCATGCGCGAGCTAGGTAAAGTGTATCTCGAAGGCAAGAAGCGGATACCAGAGAACCTGCGGCCGCTGCTGGAGCCAACGCTTTCACCGTCTGTGAGACGCATGCCGGCGTTCAATGTGCCGGAGCGGTCAACGTCGTCGCTGAAGGCTCCGGCGGCGAGCGTTTCCGCCGGTACAGTCGCGGCGGCTACTCCAGTTCAACCGAAGACTGAATCTCCGGCGTCGCTGTTGGATCTCAAGCCGGCGGTGTTCAATCCGAGTGCGGACTTGATGCCGGGCTCGTACGAGCGAAGCGCAAGACGCATGAGCTTCGCGCCAAAGACCCGGTCCGTCGTCCAGTCGAAGGACGCGCCCAAGAGCGGGGAAACCATCAATCTGATGCTCGGTACTATCCCGGTGGGCGAGAAAGTCGTCATCATGTTTTCGGTGACGGTCAATGCGGCGAACACCCTGCCACCGGGCACGTCGCAGGTTTGCAATCAGGGCTCTGTGAGCGCCACCGGTATCCCCGCTTTCACTACTGATGATCCAGATGTGGCTGGCGCGAATAACCCGACCTGCACAACACTCAACGTTGCCGACGTGAGCGTGACCAAGTCTGCCGGGTCAAGCCCTGTTTGCTCCACAAGCAACATCACCTTCACGATCAACTACAACAACGCCGGGCCTGCCGCCGCCGTGAATGCGCTGGTCAGCGATGCGATGCCCGTTGGCACAAGCCTGGTGTCTGTGACGACGCCACCGACGTGGACCCGCACAGATTTAGTCCCGGTCGGTGGTAATGGCGCTATCACCTTCTCCAAGGCTTCCTCGCCCAATGCTGACGCGGCCGTCTTCACGATCGTGGTGAGCATCGATGCCAGCGTAGCCGATGGGGCTGTCATCCAGAACACTGCGAGCGTCACTTCCACGACACCCGATCCGAATAGCGCCAATAACACCAGCGCGGCTACTTCGACCACCGTCAAGAAGCCGCCTACAACAGCAACAGTAGGCGGGCCGCAGACTATCTGCGCTCTGGGCACGACTACTTCCCTTGGAGGCAATACACCAGTCATCGGAACAGGGACGTGGACGGTGCAGAGCGGGGGAACGGGGACTTTTAATCCGAACGCGACAATACCCGGAGCCACCTTTACTCACCTGACTGGAGTTGGACCGATAGTTCTACGCTGGACGATCTCAAATCCGCCTTGTCCTGATTCATTCGCGGAAGTAACCGTGACGGTGAGGGCGCAGCCTACAGCAACTGTTGGAGCAGCGCAGACAATCTGCGCTCTGGGCACGACTGCGGGGCTTGGAGGCAACACACCGACTCCACCCGCAACCGGGATGTGGTCTATAGTGACCGCAGGCGTTGTCGGCACATTCAATCCGAATGCGACGACACCCGGCGCTACGTTTACTCACACAAGCGGTGCAATAGGCAGCACCGTAACTCTGCGGTGGACGGTGTCCAATGCGCCGTGCACGGATGCTACCGCGGATATAGTGATCACAATCAAGTCGCAGCCAACGGCGACTGTAGGCGGACCCCAGACAATCTGTGCCGGCGGCACGACTGCAGCGCTTGGAGGTAACACTCCTCCGGCAGGGGCGACCGGCACATGGTCAATCGTGACTGCGGGAATAACCGGCACCTTCAATCCGAACGCTAACACTCCTAACGCCACGTTCACTCACGCGACGGGCGCTACCTCACCGTTCACGCTGAGGTGGACAGTTTCGAATCCTCCGTGTACGAGCGCTACTGCCGACGTGATGATCACGCTGCTTCCTGCGCCAGTGGCAACCACCGGCGGACCACAGACAATTTGCGAGCTAGGAACGACGGCGAGTCTTGGCGGCAATACGCCTGCTGCGGGTGAGACAGGGACGTGGTCGATTGTGACCGCTGGCGTAACCGGGACGTTCAACCCAAATGCTAATACGCCCGGCGCCACGTTCACTCACACAAGCGGCGGAGTAGGCGGCAACATTACTCTGAGGTGGACAGTCACCAATCCCACTTGCGGTCAGAGCGCCACAGCAGGCGCGATAATCACGGTGAAGCAGCAGCCTACTGCAACCGTGGGCGGGGCCCAGACGATCTGCGCTCTGGGAACGACTGCTGGGCTCGGAGGCAACACGCCGGCAGGTGGCGCTACGGGAACGTGGACGATCGTGACCGGCGGAGCTACGGGCACGTTCAACCCGACCGCTAATACTCCGAATGCCACGTTCACTCACCTCACCGGTTCGGGCACGATAACTCTGAGGTGGACGGTAACCAATCCACCTTGCTCGAGTGCCACTGCTGATGTGGCTATCACCATCACTCAGCCGCCGACAACAGCGACGGTCGGGTCGAATCAAACCATCTGCGCTTTGGGCACAACTGCGGGGCTTGGCGGCAACACTCCAACAACCGGAACAGGTCTGTGGACAGTGCAGAGCGGCGGGACGGGTACGTTCAATCCGAGCGCGACAACGCCCGGCGCTACGTTCACTCACTTGACCGGGACCGGACCGATAGTTTTGAGATGGACGATCTCGAATCCGCCCTGTCCTGACTCGTTCGCGCAAGTGACCATCACCATCAATCAACCGCCTACACCGGCGACGGTGGGTGGGGCTCAAACCATCTGTGCTTTGGGTACAACTGCGAGTCTGGGCGGCAACACGCCGACTTCCGGCACTGGCATGTGGACAGTGCAGAGCGGAGGAACGGGAACGTTCAACCCGAACGCGACCACCCCGGGCGCGACGTTCACTCACTTGACCGGGACCGGACCGATAGTTTTGAGATGGACGATCTCGAATCTGCCTTGTCCTAATTCATTCGCGGAGGTGACGATCACCATCACTCAATCACCGACGGCCGCGACTGCCGGTGGGGGGCAAAGCATCTGCGCGTTGGGTACAACCGCAGGGCTTGGCGGCAACACTCCGTCGAGTGGAACCGGGACGTGGACGGTTCAGAGCGGAGGAACAGGCACATTCAACCCGACCGCGAACACTCCGAACGCTACATTCACTCACCTGACCGGCACCGGACCCATAGTGTTGCGATGGACGATCGCTAATCCGCCTTGTCCTGACTCGTTCGCGCAAGTGACCATCACGATCAGTCAGGCGCCTACAACTGCAACTGTAGGGGGGCCGCAGACAATCTGCGACGGCAGCACGACGGCTGGGCTTGGAGGCAACGCTCCGGCGAGCGGAACAGGAACGTGGACGGTGCAGAGCGGAGGCACAGGCACGTTCAATCCGAATGCCAACACGCCGAACGCCACGTTCACGCCTACCAGCGGACCAGGCACAATCACGCTGAGGTGGACGATCTCCAATCCACCATGTCCTGATTCATTCGCAGAAGTGATCATCACCGTCAAGCAACAACCTACCGCGACCGTTGGCGGGCCACAGACCATCTGCGCTGGGGCAACGACTGTGGGCCTCGGTGGCAACACTCCGGCGGGAGGGGCTACGGGCACATGGACGATAGTTACCGGCGGAGCAACGGGCACGTTCAACCCGAACGCTAACACGCCGAATGCGACGTTCACTCACACCGGCGGCACGGGCACGATAACTTTGAGATGGACAGTATCAAATCCGCCGTGTCCGAATGCCACTGCGGATGTGATGGTCACAATCACTCAGCCGCCTACGACCGCGACTGTTGGGGCGAATCAAATCATTCCTCCGAGCGGTACAACTACACCGCTTGGCGGCAACACTCCATCTTCAGGAACGGGTATGTGGTCAATAGTGACTGCCGGCGTAACGGGCACATTCAACCCGAATGCAACGACGCCAAACGCTACGTGGACGCACGCGACTGGCAGCGGGCTGGTTGTGCTGCGCTGGACGATCTCCAATCCACCTTGCCCGGCTTCATTCGCGGAAGTCACCATTCAGATTGGTATACCGCCTACGATAACTTGCCCGGCTAGTCCGGTCGTTGTGAGTACAGCGCCGGGTCTATGCACAGCTACGGTGACGTTCACAGTGACGGCAACCGGCCTGCCAACACCGACCGTGACTTGCGTGCCTCCGTCGGGAAGCGTATTTCCGAAGGGCAACACGACAGTCAACTGCACAGCGGCTAATGGCATACCGCCCGATGCAACTTGCAGCTTCACAGTGACGGTGAACGACACACAGCCGCCGTCGATCACTTGTCCAGCGAACATCACGCGGAACACGGATCCAAATCTATGTTCTGCGGTAGTGACCTACCCGCCGCCTACTGTGACCGACAACTGTCCGTGTAGCGTTGGCCCGGGGATTAAGAACGGTCCGGCCGTTCAGACATTCTGCGTGCCGGTTTGCAACCCTCCATCAGGGTCGTCGTTCCCGAAGGGCACGACTACTGTTACTTGCATGGCGAGCGACGCCTCCGGTAATACAGCAAGCTGCACCTTCACGGTCACGGTAAACGACACGCAGCCGCCGACGATCATCTGCCCGGCGAACATTACGGCAAAGACTCCGCAAGCAGGGAACCCGTGCGTGATTGTGAACTACCCGCCGCCGACGGTGACCGACAACTGTCCAGCGCCGACAGTAGTTTGCAATCCGCCGTCAGGAAGCTGCTTCCCGCTGGGAACTACGACGGTCACCTGCACGGCGACGGACACGTCGGGCAACACAGCAACGTGCACGTTCAAGATTACGGTCTTCGACCTCTGCGTGCAGGATGGCAGCAACCCGAGCACCGTAGTGTTGATTAATTCCTTTACAGGCGATTATCGGTTCTGCTGCAACGGAGTGACCTACACGGGCAGAGGCACGATGACGATAAGGGGAAGCATCTACACGATGGAGCACAATCCGTTAGATCGACGCGTGCTAGTGAAAGTCGACGAGGCAGTGCATAAGGGCTCGGGGAGCATACAAGCACCGCCGGGGACGATCAGGTGCACGATCACTGACACAAACACGCAAGACAATAGTTGTGTGTGTCAGTGACTAGAGGACGCTTTGCAAGACGCGATGAATGGCTTGCTACGCTGCCCGGCGGGCGCCTGACGCCGTGGTGTTATCGATAGGTGGGGCTACGCGGCCCACAACCCTAACCACTCCGGTTGGGGATCCTCGCGCCCGCTTCACGCGGAGTCCTATGCTCGAGGGTACACTTTCGCGTTTGAAAGTTCCCTCTGCTTGACCCAGAGGCTGCCTGTACTCCCGGAGCGCGGATGAGAATGCGGCAGGCAAGATACCTGCGCTCCCAGGAACAATCGATGGAGAGAGAAGAACAACTAGCGGGCGGTGAACTGGCGTCTCTTCATGCTGATACTTATCGGCGGTTGATGCGCGCTCGCGAGTTCATAGACGAGTGCTACCGTCAGCCGCTCGATCTTCAGCAAATCTCCGGCGAAGCCTGCCTGTCTCGCTATCACTTTTTGAGGCTCTTCCGCCGCGCCTTCAACAAGACTCCGCATCAGTACCTGACTCAGCGGCGCATCGAAAAAGCGAAGGAGCTGCTCTCATCGAGCGGATTGACGGTCACCGATGTCTGCTTCGAGGTTGGCTTCGAGAGTCTGGGGTCGTTTAGCAGTTTGTTCCACAAACACGTCGGCCACCCTCCTATCACTTTTCGCGCGATTGTTTTCGAGCGCCGGCTCGAGCGGCAACGAAAGGTTCCCGCCTGCTTCCTGATGATGCATCGCGTAGAGAATTTCGCCCCGGCTAAAACTTAGCAACTTTCGAGAAGCCAGAATCCCCTCGCTTGATCTATTCTCTCGTCACCACAGAAAAGGAGACTCGTAATGATTTCAAAGATGTCACACGCTACTATTTATGTCACGGACCAGGATCAGGCGCTCGAGTTCTACCGGGACAAGCTCGGATTCAAAGTCACAACCGATGTCACGATGGATGGAGGCTTTCGCTGGTTGACAGTCGCGCCCAAGGAGCAGGAGGGCTTCGAGATCGTTTTGATGGAACCTAAGCCTGGGTTCATGTTTGAGGAGGAGGCCGCGAACTCGTTGCGAGCGCTGATCACAGGCGGCAAGCTCGGAGCAGGCGTATTCAACACGCCGAACTGCCAGGCCACTTATGAAGAACTGTCAGCTCAAGGCGTCGAGTTCTTGTCGCCTCCGGCGGAACGGCCTTACGGAATCGAAGCGATCTTCAAGGACAATTCAGGGAACTGGTTCAGCCTCACGCAACACAAAGAGGATTGAGGCGCACGTAGTGTCTATCAGATGAGACTAGGGAAGGCTTGCTGGACCGAGCTGACGCTCTGTGGTAAAGAGCCGTCGAGATTCGGTATGCATTCCAATGCATTCCAATAAATATTAGGAAGAGAGGATTGTTGTTGTGGCGCGCGGGGCTGCGAAAACAAAAAGCAAATCCATCTACGGCGTACATCCTGGCGTCGCGATGGTTCGGAAGTGGATTGATGATTTGCCGGCGAAGACAGGCAGAAGCCTGGATTCGTGGCTGAAGTTCATCAAGAAGTGCGGCCCAAAGACCGAGCAGGAGCGCCGCGAGTGGCTGAAGGCGGAACACGGGCTGGGGACCAACTCGGCGTGGTGGCTGGCGGAACGAGCTGAAGGCAAGGGCGGCGAAGACGACGACCCTGAGGCTTATCTTCGAGCCGCCGAAGCATACGTGGGAAAAATGTTCGCGGGCCCGAAGGAATCGCTGCGTCCGATCTACGACGCGCTACTCAAGGTGGGACTTAGCATCGGCAAGGACGTGAAGGCCTGCCCTTGCCAGACAATCGTTCCGCTGTATCGAAATCACGTGTTCGCGCAGATCAAACCTGCAACTCAGACTCGAATCGACATGGGCTTCGCGTTGAAGGATATGAAGTCGACCGGCCGGCTGATAGACACCGGAGGCTTTGCCAAAAAGGATCGCATTACGCATCGAATTCCGATAATGTCGCTTGCGGACATTGACGATGAAGTGAAGCGGTGGCTGCAACACGCCTACGAGTTGGATGCGTAGAAGAATTCTCGCCGATCTTGGCAGGACGGGGATTGAAAATTGAAAAATGAAAATTGAAAAATGAAAATTGGGAACGACCTCCGAGGTCTCTGCGAGATTTGCAATTTCTGATTTTCAATTTGCAATTTTCAATTGAGTTTGCAACTCTCAGTTTTTCGCTGTTTCCCCATCCTTGACCTATCTTAGTTTCGCGACCAGGCAACACAAGGGTTCGCCTCCGTCATCCCAACACCGCCGAAAAATCATCTTTCCACTGTTAACACGAACCACGCCCAGGAGGGAGTATGACCAGACGCATCATCACCGCCGTCGCAGTGGCCGCTATGCTGATTGCAATCGCAGCGCCGCTCTCCGAATCCGTCGCGCTAGCCGCGCAGAAGAAACGAGCCTGCAGTTGTAAACCAGCATTGCGCCGCAAGACTCGAAGCAAGGCGCGGGCGCAGACGGCCAACGCGGTCGCCGTCCAAAACGGTGGAGCCAACGCGGCTGTAGTTGGACCAGTTTTCGCTACGTACACATTGCCTCAAAACCAATACTTCCGGCTGAGGATGAACCAGACCCTCAATTCGGGCACCTCGCATGTGGGCGATCGATTCAAGGCAACGGTCGTGACTCCGGTATATGCGAGCGGAGTGGAAGTCGTGCCTGCTGGCTCGATCGTCGAAGGCCGGGTGATCGCAGTCTCTCCGGCGCGCACGCGGGGCCGCGAAGGACAGCTCGCAGTGCAATTCGATTCGGTCGTAGTGCCTGACGGAACCAGTCATCAACTCGATGGCGCGCTCACCGAGCTTCAAGACGCTCGCGCAGGCAAGGTCGATGCTGAAAACGAAGTGAGTGGTAACTCATCCGATAAGCGTAACGTTGTGTATGTCGGCGGCGGGACAGTCGGCGGCGCAGTGATCGGCGGCGCGATCGGCGGCGGGAAAGGCGCCGGCATCGGAGCAATCATCGGCGCGGGAGCCGGTGTTGCCGGTGTTATGCTCACGAAGGGAAACGAAGCAGAGCTCAGGAGCGGTACCGAGATAGGGATGGTTACGGTTCGGCCCATTACGTTCACGGTCAGGGCTGATCCTCGATGATCGATTAAGAGAAAGCACCCAGTCACTTTGACTCGCGCCAAAAAATGACGCCGCGTTCTGTCATACAAGCAGAACGCGGTTTTTGGTTTCACCATACACAGACGCGCCTCATCCAAAGAGAATTCTGTGGCTAGATTACCTGCCTTAGGGTGATTACATCTGCCCCGGTCCACCGCACTGCTTCGCCACTCACTCCCGGTGATAGTCCCTAAAACGGGAACGCATTCTTCCGCTCAAATGAACCGTCGTTTAACCGGCTCCTCTCAGTTGGGTTGGCATGGTCCTTGCCTCAGACGAAGCAGCCCCTGGTCGATTTCTGTCTGCCCCCCCACGGTGTTCTCGCAAAAAACTACAAGCGGAAATGCAAATGCACAAACGAAGACTTCACATTCTGTCAATAGTGGGATGCCTCCTGGTGATGGCCGGTAGCGGAGCAGCGCTCGCTACAACCGCTATCGTACCGAGGGACGACGAGATGGTTGTCGAATCCCGCGCTATTGTCACGGGCCGAGTGGTGGGGCTTTCGACCGGCGTCGACGCCAATACCGATCTTGTCTATACATACATTCGTCTCGAAGTGAACACCGTCTTGAAAGGGAAGATCACCGAACACGAGATAGTGCTTAAGGAGCTAGGCGGGGAGACGCGCGATCGAGGAACGCTGATCTGGGGAACGCCGAGATTCGAGGCTGGCCAGGACGTGCTCGTGTACCTCAACACGTGGCCCGACGGATCGCTTCGAGTCCATCAGGGATTCCTGGGCAAGTTCAACATCAACCGTGATGCGTCGACCGGGCGGGTTTTTGTTGAACGCCAGTTGGAAGGCGAAAACGTCTCCATCATGGCTGGTTCGGCGAATAACGGAACCAATCGCAGCGAACTCGACGCATACACGCGAATGGTTAGCGGCTTGATGGAAGCGAACCGAAAGAAGATGCTCGCGTTCGAGCAGACATACTACTCGGACGTTCCGCTACTAGCCCAGCCGGCCAAGTATCAGTCTAAAGAGTCCGGTCGCGAGATGACGCCGTTGTGGGTATTTCTCAATCCTACAACGCCGTCGCGCTGGTTCGAGCCAGACAGCAATCAGCCCGTAGTCTTTTACGTCAATCCAACGGGTGCTCCGAGCTTCCTGCAAATGCAAGATGACGTACAAGCGGCTATGGACGCGTGGTCGAAAGCGGGCGGTTCGATTCTAGTGACCTATGGTGGCGCTACGAGCGGCTGCGGGATTCAGGTCGCGGATGGCGAGAATACGATGTCGTTTAACAACTGCGACAACTACTTCTCTGTGTCGCAAAGCTGTTCCGGGCTCCTGGCCGTGTCAGGCATCGTAAGATACATGCCGGGTGAGACGACGACCATCGGCAGCACCAGATATGCAAAGGCTGTCGAAGCAAACATGTCTTTCAATCCGTACGGACTCTGTAACTTTGCAAATCGCTGCCAGATACAGGAAGTGATCACGCACGAAATGGGACACGCCCTGGGCCTCGGTCATTCATCCGACGCGTACGCGACGATGTCGGCTTATGCGCACTTCGACAACCGCTGCGCTTTGCTGACGCCGGACGACGTTGAAGGCATCAAGACTATTTATCCCGGAGGATCAAGCGGAGGCCATCTGCGCATCATAACCGCCGACCTTCCTCCAGCCAGCCTGGACAGCGACTACGGCGTGTACCTGGAAGCGACGGGCGGAGCTGGAGGCTACCACTGGGAGCTGGTTAGCGGGCAACTGCCTGCGGGCATGCAATTCGGGATGAGCGGAATGTTGTTTGGCAAGACGAGCGTGTCAGGAAACTATCCATTCGTCGCGCAGGTTCGGGATTCCTCGGGCGACACATCACAAAGCTCCTTCACCCTAGTTGTGAAGCAGCCAGGTCTTGCCCCGGCTATCATCGGCGCTGAGTACCGGAAGAAGAAAGTCTTTCTCACCGGAGACAACTTTGAAGCCGACGCGATAGTCTACGTCGACGGCGAAGGCTTGTCAGCTACGCTCGATGGAACGATGTTGATAACCCAGAAGAGAAAACAGAAGCCGGGAGCGCACCAGGTTTACGTGGTCAATCCCGACGGCAAACAATCAGTGACGTTCCAGTTCTTTGTCGAATGATCGATGCGTGCCGCGCTGATCCCTTGAGGCAAGCGGAAGGCAGCCTCAGCGGGGTCGGCGGCATTGGTGATTTCATACCTGCCCAAGGCAACCCGTACCGGGGTCTTCGCGAATCTAATCGACAGGCAACGACCCGACTAAATAACGCTGGTAGAATCGTCCTTTCGAGGCAGTCCGACACGCGGGTCGTTGCCATCATCTTTTCAAGCTCAAGATAGATTCCACTCTCAGAAGAAGGTCCGCCGCCCTTCGACGCGAAACCCTGCACTCAGGACTCGCGCGGTTGCTTCGGGATACAGGCGATGCTCTTGTTCGAGTATTCGCGAAGTTAGAGTCGCGACCGTGTCGTCTTCGAGAACGTCTACCGCTCGCTGCATCACGATCGGGCCGTGGTCGAGTTGTTCGTCGACGAGGTGAACGGTGCAACCCGTTATCTTGACGCCGTGCTCGAGCGCTTGCCGTTGAGCGTCGATGCCCGGAAAAGCGGGCAGCAGCGAAGGGTGGATGTTCAGTATTCGATTTTCGAACGCGCGCACAAACAGAGGGCTGAGCAGTCTCATATAGCCGGCCAGGCACACCAGCGAAACGTCCCGACGCTTCAACTCGACTACGATCTCGCGGTCGTGCTCTTCTCGGGCTCGGCCTTTGTGGCTGATCACCAGCGCATCAACCGCACGTTCGCGAGCTTGCGCCAGGCCGGGCGCCGACTCGACGTTGCTGATGACAACAGCTGCTTCGGCATCGAGCCGGCCTTCGCGGATCGCGTCAAGCAGAGCGGCCATGTTCGAGCCTCGGCCAGATATCAACATCGCGATTTTGGGCTTTGTCATTGTCGCGCGGAAAATAACGCAAGGCTCGGAACCACGCAAGGCGGCAAGGAAGTTGCCGAATTCGGACTGGTCAACAGATTGTGTCTCAGTTTCGCCTCAACAAGCGTTGCAATTGTGAGGGCTCGCCGAAGTAGCGTATGATGGTTCGCAATGGGAGCAACAGAAGTAAAGGTACGAATACCACCTCGGTTGTATAAGCAGCTTAAGGACACTGCACGTCTGGCTGAGTGTGGTACTGAAGATGTGATCCTCTCTGCTATCGAGGCAACCCTCCCGCCGCTGCCTAAAAAACTTGCGCCAGAATCGGCGAAGGATCTCGCGCGAATGATGCTGCTCGACAGCGAAGCGCTTAGGGCTATCGCTGATGCTTTTTTGCCGCCTAAGCGGCAGCGCCGCTTCACGACCCTGTTGAGAAAGGAACAAGCCCGGCGCTTGAGCGCGAGGGAGAAAGAGGAGTGGGACGCGCTTAAAGGCGAGTATCTACGGGTCTCGCAGAACAAGGCGCAGGCGCGATTCATCCTTAGGCAACTAGTGAACGGGCAGGACGCCAAAGGAGAACGTGGTTGAGTCGCGTCCCCAACTCCCTGCGCCATAGGGTGCGCGCGGAATTTGCGGAACTACGTTGTGCCTATTGCCACAGTCCGAAAATATTGCTGGGCATACCGCTGGAAGTGGATCACATAAATCCCGATGCAGTTTGCGCCAAAACCGATCTGAGCAACCTGTGCCTGTGCTGCCGATCATGCAACGGCCATAAGGGGAAGCGCTCCCACGCGCGGGACCCACAATCAGGGCGACAAACGCAGTTATTCCATCCCCGCCGGCAAACGTGGGAGGAGCACTTCGCTTGGAGTGAAGACGGCATTCGAATTGTTGGCATCAGCGCGATCGGGCGAGCAACGGTTGACGCCCTAAAGATGAACAATGAGTTGATCATGAAGCTTCGAGGACTTTGGATGGTGCTCGAATTCCACCCTGAGAGCTGATGTTCGCGCGCTTGATGTTATTGCTGCGCAACAAGGCACGCGGCGAGAAGCGGAATCATTATCTCGTGATGTCCAGTGAATGAGAACCCACGTCCGCTGCCGGCAACCGGGCGCCGCACGACATTCGTCAGCGGGCGATATTGCTGAATGAAATCGAAGTTCGCGGTGTGGAAATCCTGCAGCTTGAATCCGAGGTTGCGAACGACCGTCACTGTCTTAAGGAAAACCTCCGGCAACACTACGGCAGACCCGAGGTTCAAGTAGACTCCGCCGCCGTCAAGCTCTCGCACTAACGAACACAGCAGGCGGAAATCATGTTGAGTCGTTTGGCCGATGCTAGCGCCGTCTGCGGAAGGGTGTATGTGAACGATGTCCGTGCCGACGGCAACGTGAACCGTGACCGGAACGCGAGCTTCGTATGCCGCGTGAAGCAGCGATTTGCCCGGGTGCGCGGGCTGCATCAACTGAAGCGCGCGGCCGATCGCTTCTCCCATCCCGATGTCGTCTTTTGCTCCGGCGCGGACTGCTTCGTTGATTAGGCGGCCCGTCTCTTCAGCCATCCCGAAGCTGCCCGAGCCCAGTGTCGCGTCCACGTCTTCAGAGGTGGCACCCACCAGCGCGATCTCGAAATCGTGAATCATCGCCGAGCCGTTCATCGCAAACGCAGTAACAGAACCGCGCTGCATAAGGTCAATCATTATAGGAGCGAGACCGGTCTTGATCACGTGGCCGCCAAGCCCCACGATGATCGCGTGGCCTTTGTGCTTTGCTGCCTTGATTAGCCCGGTAAGCTCGCGCAGTTCACGAGCCGCGAGGATGTTTGGCAGGCTCTCCAGGAAATCCCTCAGCGATGATTCGCTCGCGAGTGGCCTCGCGAAGTCATCTGCCGTGACCTTGCTCGGCCGCGAAGCCAGCGGATAAGTGGAAATACCAGAGAGATCAATTGGCTCGGTCTTGTATCGCGACATAGTGGTATTGGTCCAATTGCTCCTGTCCGTCCTATGGTTTGGCGCCGTACAACGCATCCTCTATCAGTTCGCACAGGATGTGTCCGATCGTGATGTGAGTTTCCTGAATACGCTGAGTCGAACGAGCTTCTACGACAAGCGCTAAGTCAACTGCATCCGCGAGCTTGCCTCCGTCGCGACCGGCAAGCGCAATCGTCTTGATGCCAAGCTCGCGAGCCGCGCCGACCGCACGCAAGACGTTCGTCGAGTTGCCGCTTGTCGAAATTGCCAGTGCAACGTCATCCCTGCGGCCCAGCGCGCGCACCTGGCGCTCGAACAATTCATCGAACGACGAATCGTTGCCAACCGACGTCAGAATCGAAGTGTCGGTCGTGAGGGCAATCGCCGCGATAGGCGGGCGGTCGTAGTTGAGCCGATTCACAAGCTCCGCCGCGATGTGCTGAGCATCAGCCGCGGAACCGCCGTTTCCGAAGATCAACACCTTGCCGCCTGCTCTTACCGAGGTGATGATGAGCTCTGCAGCGCGGGCAACCGACTCTGAATGAGAGTCGAAGAATACCTTCTTAGCGTTGATGCTTTCGCGAGCGATCTGATGGATACGATCTATCATCACGGCGGTCTAGTTTATTGGCTGCACATGGATAAGACAAGCTACCCAGAAGCCGCGGTGGGCATGGCCATTGGTTTGAATCGCGGTCGGGCGTTGTTACAATGTCGCTCGCCGACAGACTCAGGCGGGTGAGACTCGAATCAAACATTCATAGGAGGAGCAGGTTGTTCAAGGTCGCACTGGTCGGAACGCACGGCGTTAACAAAACAACGATTGCGTACGAGCTCGCAGGAGTGCTCAAGCGCAAAGGCCGGACGGTGGAGTTGCTCACTGAGATCGCTCGCGAATGTCCCTTCCCTTTGAACGAGCAGGCGACTCGCGAGGCTTATCAATGGATAATTGCGCGGCAGGTACAGCTCGAGATCGAGAAGTCGCCGCGCGCCGACGTGCTTGTTTGCGACCGCTCGGTGCTCGACAACTTTGCCTACTTCGTTAGGCGGTACGGCAGCAAAAGCGAGGAGGGCGAAGCTCTCGGTCTGTATTGCCGCTCGTGGATTCGGACTTACGATTTGTTAGTGCGGCTGCCGGTGGTTGAAGCTCTAGCGCCCGACGGATTCCGCTCGACCGACGCCGCATTCCAACGAGAGATTGATCTGTTGTGCGACGAGTTGTTCGAGAGCGCCTATAGCGATAAGACGCGGCCGGCTTATTTAAGAGGCTCACTGTCCGCGAGCGAGATCGCCGAGTTTGTTTTCCGTGCTGTATGAGTGTCTAGCTATCGCGCCAGGGGTGTAAGCCGCATGATCATCACCGAAGCAATCAAGAAAGTCGTCGACCGGGTCGACCTCGCGGCCGAAGAAGCCGAGTCGGTGCTCGATCAGATAATGACCGGGCTGTGCACCGACGCGCAGATCGCTTCGCTGTTGACCGCTCTTCGAATGAAAGGTGAGACCGTCGCCGAGCTGACAGGCTTCGCGAGAGTCATGCGCCGCAAGGCCGCGCGCGTCCATCCGCACACAACCGTGAGCGCCGAGATTGGAGACACTGAGCGCGAAGCGCTCATCGACACCTGCGGAACAGGAGGCGACGTCAGCGGCAGCTTCAACGTTTCAACCGCAACAGCGTTTGTTGTCGCAGGCGCCGGCGTTCGAGTGGCCAAGCACGGCAATCGCTCTGTGTCTTCGCAGTGTGGAAGCGCAGACGTGGTCGAAGCGCTTGGCGTCAGAATCGAGCTTCCACCCGACAGGATCGGGCGGTGCATCGACGAGGTTGGAATTGGCTTTCTTCACGCGCCACTGCTTCATGACTCGATGAAGTACGTGGCCCAGGCCCGCCGGCAGATGGGCATTCGAACGATCTTCAACATCCTGGGGCCGCTTACGAACCCCGCCGGCGCCAACATCCAGGTGGTGGGAGTCTATGCCGCGCACTTGACCGAATTGCTCGCGCGCGTGCTAGGCGAGTTGGGCAGCACCCGAGCGCTTGTTGTGCACGGCAGTGACGGACTTGATGAGATAACGATAACCGCGGAGAGCAAAATAACCGAGCTTAGGAACGGTGAACTGAGCACTTATACTGTCGCGCCCGAAGACTTCGGTCTCGAGCGTGCAGCGCTTGGGGAGATTCAAGGCGGCGACGCTCATCAGAACAGCGAGATCATCCGTGAAGTGTTGCGGGGAGAACCCGGACCGCGACGTGACATAGTGTTGCTGAATGCGGCCGCAGCATTCGTAGCGAGCGGCAAGGCCGGTGATCTGAGAGAAGGGGTCGGGGTTGCTGCTCAATCGATTGACAGCGGAAAGGCGGTAAACAAGTTGAAGCAGTTGATCGCGTTCACGAATCAGTCGACCTAGAGAGGACGGCAAAGGAGCAGAGGCGAAGAGGAGCAGAGGAGCAGGGGAGAAGAGGAGCGGAGGAGCAGAGGAGCGCCTGCTCCTCTGCTCCTTTTCTCCTCTGCTCCTCTGCTCCTCCGCTCCTCTGCGACTTCATCCTCGACCAAACAACAACCATCTCTTTTTCTTTTGTGGTAATGTCGCGGTCGGGCGCGATGGGATGGGCTTTCCATCCACAACCGCAGCCGGGTTGTCGTCGGCTATTGCGTGGGCGTACTCTTCTCCGACGATTTCCGCCGTCGAAGCTACCGCGGCCGACATCCCAGGCAGCCTGTTGCGTGTGTTGTGACAGTCGCTGGCGATGAAGTGTATCAGTCCATTCTCGAGCATCACTCGCGCTGCTTGTTGAACCTTCCTGCCGAACTGACCCGCGATCGACCCCGTATCCATCTGGCCAAGCACTCCGATCGAGATCAGGTCGTAGAAGCGTTCGGGCTCGGACATGAGCATCATGTTGCGCTCCGGATGCGCGATTATGGGCGTGATCTGGTTGCTCATCAGCTCAAACAGCGGGTGCTCGCTTCCCGGCGGCACGACCGCGTGAGGGAACTCGACCAGCGCGTACGGCCCGCCTGCAATGGTGGGCGCGCTGCGAGTCTCGCAGATCTGTTTCACAAGCGCGTGGGTGAAGCGAAGCTCGCAGCCAAGGACTATATTCGGCCTTCCACCCAGCTCCTCATTCAACTCGGCGACTTTTTGGCGCAGGAAGTCGGGTTCATGTGTCTGGTGCATTCCGTCGTGTGCGTGCGGCGTTGCAACCATCACGCGGATGCCGTCGTCGGCGGATAATCGGCACATCTCCACCGATTCTTCGAGACTGTGCGAACCATCGTCTACCTGGGGCAAGATGTGGCTATGAATGTCAACCATACGTGCAGCTCTCGTTCATACTACGACAGAAACCAAAGGCTCCACAATCATTCGCAACGTGATCATAACGCCTCGACTGCGGAGAACGGTGAGCCCATCAGGCTGGAGAAGAGTGGATTATGTAGAGGGTCGGAATGAGCTTCACCGGTCGGCAGTCCGGTGCCGTTTGAATGCAGGTGGCCCGGGCGAGATCGATTCGTGATTCGTCGATTGAGTTCTGCCGTGCGGCGGCAGCCCGGTGGAAAACTTCAGCCGGAGCCGCCCTGAGATCGGGAGGTGTGTCAGCTTCGCTCGAGGCGATCGGAATTGGTGTGCGGGTGTATCGCTCAAACCCTCGTCGAGGTTGTTAGCAATCGGTTTCCCAGATGACTCCGCGACATATGCCAGGACTTCTCATGTAGCTCCTCCGCGTTTTGGTGATCTCGCCTTTGCACTGAGCGCCAACTTCGCGCTTCAACAGACAGGCTGTTCGCGGCAGGTGAACATACAAGCCCGATACCAGAGGGAAAGATGAAGGCCTCAGAGTTCCTTAACGTGTGGTTAAGTCGATACTTACTATGGCGAGAACGCCTTGGCGGTGAATCATCGCTGGGACCATTCGGTCAGTTTGATTCCCTCGAATCGGTCAGATTGACTTGAGCGAAACATCAAAGACGATTGGGTCGTGGTCCGAAAGCGGCGACCCGTTGTGTGTGAGACCGGTAAACGTTCGCGCGTTGACGCTCGCCGCGCCGGTCTGTTCGTCGATCACCTCACCGGTCTTGAGCGCTCGCAATCCGCGCGCGGCCAGCCAGTCCAGGCGAAACTCGAGCGGCAGACCCTCGGGCGGGATTCGACGATTAACCCACCACTTCATCGGGCGAGGCAATCGAGTTGGGTCATCCAGATTCGAAACAATCGTGCGGCTTGTAGCGCTGCGATCGTTAAAGTCCTCCGTCTCGTAGCCGAACCTCGCGAACTCTCGTATTGCAGGTTCCTTTATCTCGGGGTGACTCAGCCTTTGACTCAGGTTGTCACGTTTGCTGTTGAGAATCGTTGCCGTGTTCCTGATTGCGCGAAATCTGGTGCCTCGCGCGAAGGTATGGGTGTTCAGGTCGCCGCCGACGATCGCAGGCCGGGTTGAGCCTGGTTCGAGTCGCGTCTGAACCGCTTGAAGCATCGCGCGCATCTGCGTTCCGCGGCAGCGCGGGGTGTTGACTACATCGAGGTGCGTGTTCCCGACAACGAAGCTTGTGTCATCGATCTCGAGGTCAAGCAGTATGCCGATGCGGCCGCCGATTCGCCGCTCTTTGCTCTCGAAGTTGTTTTCACATCTCGGCAGCCGGATTATGCGAGGCTTCGAGAACGTATGCCTGGTTAGTATGGCGTTGCCGTGCAGCGCGCTGGTGTTCTCGCCTGTCAGTTTGATCTCTTTACCTACTCCCATGGTGAGCTCGAGGTATTCGACGCCGAAGACCGCGTGAGCTTCGAGGGCGCGGCTCAGCTCGCGAGCGATACTCAAGTTACCAGAGCGGACCATCCCGTCGTCGAGCTCGTTGAGCAGCAGCAGGTCAGCGAACCGAAGCACCGGGTGAGCGTTCAGGACTTCGATTATCCCTTCGAGGCGAGCACCGCGCTCGATGTTCCACTCGACAACTCGCAGGAACGATCGCAAGCGCGGATGCGCCTCAGGTAACTCATAGACTCGCGGTTCGTCGAGCAACCGGCGAAGCTCAGTCTCGTGCTCTCTATAGAACTCAGATCGGCGGAGTTGCTCGAACGTAGAGAAGCGCTTGAGCTGATCGACGAGATGCTGGTTGTTGATTGTGTTGTCAGCGATCGTAGCTGTCATTCTGCGAAGGTCCGTTCAATCGAGGCAGCCGACAAACTAACACGAACGACTGATGGATGACCAATGAGCAGAGCAACCAAAGCCGAAGGTTCGCACTCTAACGCCCTGCGCGGTCACGTCGGTTTTGGTATGCTCGCTGGGACAAGTGGAGTTCGTAGTACGGCCTTCAGGCGGAAGTTTGTACGGTCAAGTCTAAGCCTATTCGCTGATCATACAAACTTCCGCCTGAAGGCCGTACTACGAACTCTTTACAGGAGTGTTCAGATGGAGGATGTGGCGACCGCCAGCACCAAGCCTATCTACAGACAATTTGAATTCTACGCGTTCTGCGTTATCAGCTTTTCGGCCAAATCGCTTCTGTTGATCGGTCTTCCTTATCGCGAGTGGCCAGTGAACACCGTTTACACCTGCTCGTTGTTACTGTTCTTCTATTGTTTCTTCAGATTTCGCCAAGGCTTGCGGGCGCCGGTTTTCGTCATCTTCTGTCTCGCGGCCGCAGTGGCTGTCGACATCCTAGGCAACAAGTTGGGACTCTACGGACATCCGTTCGGGCCGCTGCGGGATTACGACGAGTTTGCGCATTTTGCCGGGTCGGGCTTTTCGGCCGTCGCTGCATTCTGGATTCTGCGAGCCGGGACACGGCGGATGGGCTTCAAGCTCTCCAACGGTCTGCTCGGCTTTCTATCGACCTCTGTCGCGTTCACCTATTGCGGCTGGTACGAGATCCTAGAGTTGTGGGATGAGTACTTTTGGAGTCACTTCGAGCGGATCCACTGGTGGTACGACACGGCGAACGATCTGTTCTACGATTTTCTCGGAGTCATCGCGTTCATCGCGGTCGCGGCTTTGTTGTTTGCGATGAAAGAGCGCGTCGCAAAGCAACCCAGCAGTGAGCTTGTTCCGGTTGGATTGCGCAATCTGGTGAAGACGATGCCGTCCGACCTACTGATGTTTTTCGTCACGACGGCGGCATTCGGGCTGTGCTGCTGGTTTGAGATTTTCAAGCTGTTTGACCAACGATGGTTCGGCAGGATCCACCTGGTGGGCAACCGCGACTCGGCAATCTATCTGCAATGGGAGTTAGCCGCATGCGTGGTGCTCGCGGTGGTGCTTGTGACGGCATCGAAACTCGCTCGCTCGAGGAAATCTTCCGCCGCCTGAACTGTTCCCTTGGAGTAATGACAGAGGGCGGAGCGAGTGGATCACTCCGCCCTCTTTAAGGTTGCGCAAGCAGCGGTGCTCACGCGTCAAAGTACATCGAGAACTCGATTGGGTGCGGGCGCATCCGAACCGGATTGATCTCGTGCCCGCGTTTGTACTCTATCCAACGTTCGACAAGGTCTCCGGTGAACACTTCGTTCGCGAGGAGGAAATCACAGTCGCTCTCGAGCGCCTGCAAACTTTCCTCTAAAGAGCCCGGCATCGACGGAACATTTTTCAGCTCTTCGGGCGACATATCGTAGATGTCCTTGTCGAGTGGCGGGCCCGGGTCGATCTGATTCTGAATTCCGTCAAGGCCAGCCATCAGCATCGCCGAGAACGCCAGATAAGCGTTGCACGACGGATCGGGTGGGCGGAACTCCAGTCGCTTCGCTTTCGGGCTCTGCGAGTACATCGGAATGCGCACGGCAGCCGAACGATTCCGGCTCGAGTAAGCCAAATTGACCGGCGCCTCGAAGCCGGGCACGAGGCGCTTGTAGCTGTTGGTCGTCGGCGCGGCGAAAGCCGCAATCGCGCGAGCGTGCTTCAACAGGCCACCGATGTAGTAGAGTGCAATCTGCGATATGCCGGCGTAGCCGTCGCCTGCAAACAACGGTTTGCCTTCCTTCCAGATCGACTGATGACAGTGCATGCCGTTGCCGTTGTCGCCATAGATGGGCTTGGGCATGAAGGTCGCCGCCTTGCCCGCGGCGAGCGCGGCATTTTTGACCGTGTACTTGAAGACCATCAGATTATCGGCGGTCGTCAGCAGCGTGTTGTAGCGGAAGTCAATCTCGCACTGGCCGCCGGTCGCGACCTCGTGATGATGACACTCGACCGGGATTCCCGCTTGCCTGAGCAGCGTGGCGATTTCAGATCGCAGATTCGAAATCGAATCGAGCGGCGGCAGCGGTACATAGCCCTCTTTCGGTCTGATGTGATAGCCGTGCCCGTTCGAGCCCCCGCGCTCCGACGAGGTATTCCACGGACCTTCCATCGAGTCGACCGAGTAACCCGACGTGTGACCTTCATTGTGGAATGAGACTTTATCGAATATGAAGAACTCGGCTTCCGGCCCGAAGTAAACCACGTCGCCGAGACCGGTGAATTTCAGATAGTTTTGAGCCCGCTGCGCAACGGCGCGGGGGTCAAGCCAGTAGCCGTCTTTTGTAATCGGGTCGAAGACGCTAGAAATCAAACAAAGCGTCGCGGGCTTCATGAATGGATCAATCCAGTAGCGTGACGCGTCCGCGATCAACAGCATGTCTGACTCGTTGATCGCCGCCCAGCCGCGGAGGCTCGACGCGCCGAATCCGACTCCGTTTTCAAATGCGTCCAGACCGAACACTTCGATCGGGATTGTGAGGTGGTGCCATTGGCCGAGCAGGTCTGTGAATCTGACATCCACGAATTCGACTCCGTGCTCGGCCGCGAACTTCAATGCCGCTTCTGCGCTCATAGGTCCTCCATATCCGGGGTCCGTTTTTTTTGGGTTTGGTTGTGTGTGCCTGGAAAAAATATGCGGCGGTCAGCTTACCAATTTCGGTTTGCCGATTTCGAGTTTTAGATTGCGGGGGCTATCCAATCCAAAACCTGCAACCCGAAATTGGTAGGCTGACCGCCGTGACACTTACATCTTTTACTCCAACGGTTTGGATTTGTAAAATCTATTCTTTTTATGCTAGCTATAACGTCTGTTTATCAGAGGAAAGTGTTTAGCCTATGGAGTTATGGCAGCTCGAGGTCTTCACGGCGGTGGCCGAGGAGAAGAGTTTTTCACGCGCCGGTCAGCGGATCGGGCGAACGCAGCCGGCGATCAGCTCAGCGATCAAGCTGCTGGAAGGCGAACTAGGCGAGCAGCTGTTCGACCGTATGGGAAGGAGCATTCGACTCACCGCCGCGGGCGAGTTGCTGCTAGAGTACTCGAAGCGTCTGCTCGGTCTTCGAGAAGAAGCCGTGCTGGCGATTGGAGAGCTGCGCGGGCTCAGGGCGGCACGCTGCGCCTGGGCGCGAATGAAACCACGTGCCTGTACTTGCTGCCTGAAGTTCTGTCCGCCTTTACCCAAGCCTACCCGCAGGTGCAGGTCGACATTCATCGAGCGATCACTCGCTCGATCACCGAACGGGTTATTGAGGGCAAGCTGGATTTCGGAATCGTTACGCTGCCAATCAAAAACTCTCGGCTCGAGGCGCTCACGATTCATCGCGACGAGATGGCCTTGATAGTCGGTCCCGGACACGCTCTGGCCTCGCGGCGCTCGGTTAAGATGAACGATCTTGAAGCCGAACCGTTCATCCTTCACAAGATCGGCACGACCACGCGGGAGCGATTGGTGAAGCACTTCAATGACGGCGGCGTGAAGATCAGGGTAACGATGGAACTGGCTTCAATCGAGACGATCAAGCGATTCGTGTCGATCGGGATGGGAATCTCGATCGTCCCGCGATTGTGCATTGCGAAAGAGATCGAGGAGGGAAGCCTGAAAGCGCTCGCGATCCGCGACGCGCGGTTCCAGCGCAAGCTGGGGTTGATCTACAACAAGGACCGATATCAATCGCAAGCGGCGCGAGCGTTCCTCGAGATCATTTCGGTTAAGCAATCAACACCGAAGGCGAAAGGGAAGGCTTCGAAAGAAACAGGAAGTTGATCGCTCGATAAAGGCGGCGCGTCGTCAGAAGACCTGGCTAGGGCTGCCGATACAGGTTGGTTGAACTGAAGTTCCCGGAGGGTCGCCTAGTCTGACCTAAAGGATGACTCTCACCGGTTCCCTGCGCTCTTGCGGCCCCGGACGTTCGGTGGGAAACTCTGAGCAGATGACTACATCTGAGCAAATCAGCGAGATATGCGACGCGATTGCACGAGAGTTCAATCCCGAAAAAATCATTGTCTTTGGCTCGCATGCGTACGGAACCGCTGGACCGTTTTCGGACCTGGACCTGTTGATAGTGATGCCCTATGAGGGCAGCCCACTGCAGCAGGCGGCTCGGATCATAACTCGGGTCAACCCCAAGATCGGCGTCGATGTTATCGTTCGCACCCGTGAGCAAATCAGAGAGCGGTTGGCTCTGCAGGACGGTTTCATGCGCGAGATATTTGAGCGTGGAAGGGTGGCGTATGAAGCCGACCAACCTTGAGTGGATTGACAAAGGAGGTTCCCACCGGAACGTGTCATGCTATCCTTAAGGCCGCTGGGATAAGAGAAGGGACTGAAACACCATGATTGATTTGAAGTACTCGCTGGTCATTGAGGCTACGACTGATCCTACCTTCTTTGGTTTCTACTCGCCCGATCTTGAGGGATTCACGGGGATCGGCCATTCCGTTGAAGATTGTCTTTACAAGGCAAAGTGGGGAATGGAAGAGCACGTCGTTGTTTTGCGCGAACATGACCTTCCCGTCCCGGAGCCGAATAAGAATCCGACCGTGGTGATTCAGAATGAGCGGCGATTGGAGCCGGCCGCGTAACGGTGTGGGTGTTGGCACGGGCTTATGGGTCTCAATCATAAAGTAATTTTCGGGATGAAACTCAGGCAGTTCCGCGAACAGGCCGGGCTCTCGCTGACTGATCTGGGCGTGCGTATCAGGCTGTCGACTTCTTACCTCACCGAGATCGAGCACGGCAAGAAGTATCCAAAAGCTGAAAAGATCGCGCGCATGGCTGAAGCGCTCGGACGAAACTACGACGACCTGGTTTCGATAAGGCTCGACGAACAACTCAGTCCCCTCTCTGATTTTCTCGGCTCACCGGTCCTGCACAACTTTCCGTTTCATCTGTTCGGTATCTCGCCCGCTCAGGTCGTCGAGCTGATGACTCGTCAACCTCTGGAAGCAAGCGCGCTTGTCAGCGCGCTGATTGGAATAGCCGAGAGTTACAACATTGGCGTCGAGCACCTCTACCGCTCCGCGTTGAGGTCTTACCAGGAGCTGCACGAGAACTACTTTCCTGAGATCGAGCGCGCTGTGGATGAATTCGCACACGATGCGAAGATCAAGTCCGATCCGACTCCGAGTTTCGCCGAGCTTCGAGCGCTTATCGAGAAGCGCTTCGACTACCGGCTCGACGAGAAGCAGTTGAGCAAGCACGCCAAGCTCCTGCAGTTTCGATCGGTGCTGGTCACGAAGAGGGGCAATCCCCCCACGCTCCTGATCAATCCGGCGCTAAGCGAGCGGCAGAAAAAATTCATCCTCGCGCGCGAGATCGGCTATCAAGTGCTCGGGCTCAAGGACCGCGCGATGACTTCCGCTCCCGAGCGAGTCGATTCATTCGAGCAAGTGCTCAACGATTTCAAAGCTTCCTATTTCGCGGGTGCGCTGTTGCTCAATCGCGAGCGCCTGCTGGCGGACATCAGGGAGTTCTTCGCGCTTGCCCGCTGGCAGCCGCGCCGGTTCCGCGAATTTCTGGAGAGGTACGAAGTCACCGCCGAGATTTTCATGTATCGGCTCACCGAAGTCCTGCCAGAGTATCTAGGGATCAAGCTTCATTTTCTGCGATTCAATCACGAAGCGGGCGAGTACCGGCTGGTGAAGCACTTGAACATGTCGCAGGTGCTGATCCCGGGCGGCACGGGGTTGAACGAGCACTATTGCCGACGCTGGCTTGCGATCCGAATCCTTCACGATCTGGAGCGCGAGGGCGCAAGCCGGAAGAAGCCGGCTGAACCGATCGTTGGCGCGCAGCTCTCACGATTCGTCGACACAAACGAACGGTATCTATGCGTCGCGATGGCCCGTCATCTGGCGTTGAACCGTTCGGCGACCTCGTCGGTATCGCTCGGCTTCCGTTGCGATGAGGAGTTTGAGCGAACCGTGCGATTTGCTAAAGATCCTTCGATAACGCGGCTGGACATCGATGGCACGTGTGAGCGCTGCCGGCTCACCAAAGAGGAATGCCGGGACCGGGCCGCGCCGCCTCATCTGCTCGAGCTTCAGCGAACGCATCGCGAGATCGAGCAGGAGTTGGCTTCCTTGACCTGAGACTGGTCCATATGGGTCCTGCGGTCCTACCTGATTTGCATTGAAAATGGCGCGCCATTAGGTTATAAGCAAGAACTCCCGACTTTTCAGATTAGGCTGGTCCTAGCTCTATGTTCAAAGCCCGTTTCCTCACATGTGCTTTAGTCTTGCCCCTCGTAATAGCTGTGCCGGCTACGCGGGTCTCCGCGACAAAATCCCACCGCCCGACGAACTATGCGCCTGACGAGGTCATAGTCAAGCTTAAGGCGGGGGCGCCACAGTTGCGGTCTGCCGCTCAAGATGAAAAGTTGATGACTATCGCACAACTGGCAGGCGAACAAGACCTAGTTTCGCCGGCCGAGCAGCTTGTCGGAAGCACTTCAAATCGGCGGGTCGGTCAAATAATCACCGAGCGCGGGTTGGACCGCGTGTTCGTGCTTAAGCTCAACCCCGGCTCGGATGTTAACGCAACTGTGAGTGAGCTTCGAGCGCGCGAGGAAGTTGAGTATGCCGAGCCGAACTATCTGATACGACTGGGCACCGTCATACCTAACGACCCCGATTTCTCGCAGCAGTGGGCGCTGTTTAATAACGGGATTTTCGTCGGCGATTATGCAACTACTCAGAACGCTGACATCAAAGCGTACATGGCTTGGGACATCACGCTGGGAAGCCCGGACGTGATTGTCGCGCTCACCGACACGGGCGTTGACCTTACTCATCCTGATCTTGCGCGAAACATATACACAAACCCGGGCGAGATTGCGGGCAACGGAATCGATGACGATAAGAACGGGTTCGTTGACGACGTTCACGGCTTCAACGTGGCGGACCAAAACGGCGACACGACCGACGCGGTGGGTCACGGCACACAGATGGCCGGCGTCATTGCAGCCGAGATGAACAACAACATCGGGATCTCGGGGGTGTGTCAATCAAAGATATTGCCGGTGCGATTCTATAAGCGCTACGGTCCCGACCCTACCCAATTCAGCGCGACTGTAGCCGACGCCGCGCGCTCATTGCTCTATTCGATTATTGCAGGGGCTTCGATCATCAACGCGAGCTGGACCACGGTGTTGGATTCCGATCTGGTCTCCGAGGAAGCAGCGCTTGCGCTCGCGGACGCGGTCAAGGCCACAAACGATGCTGGGGTCCTGCTGGTTTGCATAGCTGGAAACGAAGGGTACAACCTCGACTTCAGCAAGATCTATCCTTCGTCCTATCGGCTGCCGAACCAGATCGTCGTGGCGGCGTCAGACTTCAATGACGACATATGGCGCCCGCTAGACAATCCGTTTGTGATCCAAACCGGGTTCGGACCCAATTCAGTGCACCTCGCGGCGCCCGGCGTCTCGGTTCTAACAACACAAGCTCGCGGGAATTGCTTCTTGTGTACTCAAGAGGCCGATCCTTTGAAGTGGTACACGGCGGCGAGTGGGACCTCGATATCGGCGGCCTGCGTCTCAGGAGTGGCGGCTCTCGCAAAATCGAAGAATCCGGGTGACAGCGCGATCCTTTTGAAGCGGAGAATCACTGAAGGTGTGGAGGTGATGGACAATCTCCGAAGCTATGTAATCGGAGGCGGGCGGCTGAGCGCAATCGGCGCGCTGACAAGCCAGGTCAACATAACTCCGCCAACCCTGCGAGAGGTCGTCTACAAAGCGAAGAAGCAGAAGCTCTTTGTCTACGGATTTGGCATGCAGGAGGGCGTAAGCGTTCTGGTAGGAACGGCCGCATATCCCGGCAGGCCCCAAAGCGATGACGGTACGGCTTTCATGGCGAAAGGGGTGCCTGCCGCCGCGTTCCCGCCCGGCGCGCCGGTCAAGATCAAACTACGCAACCCCGACGGCGGCGAGAGCCTGGCAATTTCATTCACACGGTAGATAAATGAGGGACACACTTTCGCTCGAGCGCAAGCTCAAGATGCACGAAGCGCGCGAGGCGATCCTCAACCGCATCGGCTCGGAAACTTTTTCCGTCATAAACCTCGACCATTTTCTTCAAGCCACAGTCACAGAGGTAGGCAAGATGATGGGCGCCGACCGCTGCGACGTGATGACGCTGACGCCAGAGAATCATCTTCGCATCACCCACGAATATCGCGCGAATGTCGAGGAGGAACTGCCTTCGCTGCTCGGAGCGCAACTGCGAGTCGATCTCGAACGGCTGCAGGAGGGCGTTGATCTCTACAGCCCGCAGGCCATCGAGGACACTTCGTCGCCTGACGTGGCGCCTATGCTTCAGAAGCTGATCGAGGGACTGGGCAGCAAATCTGTTTTGGTCGTGCCGATCACATTCAACCTGCAACTGCTTGGGATGCTGGGACTCCATCACTGCCGCGAGCACTACCACTGGAACGACGACGAGATAAATTTCATTCGCAATCTGGCGCAGCACATCGCGATCGGCTACCGCTACACGCACATCTACACCGAGAAGGAACGGGAAGCGCGAATCAACAAGGTGCTGCTCGAGATCGCAAACGACATCA
Organism: uncultured Clostridia bacterium; assembly: GCA_964548075.1. Classification (GTDB taxonomy): domain Bacteria; phylum Acidobacteriota; class Blastocatellia; order UBA7656; family UBA7656; genus Onstottus_A. The sequence continues at coordinate 39,850 of CAZJQQ010000056.1, forward strand.
ACACCGGTTCCGATTTCACCGAAGTCATCGAGCGCATACTCGACAGGTCCGTCGACCTGCTTCGGATCCAGGCTGCGTGTCTGGCGATCATCGACGCCAACAGCAGCGAGATTCATTTCACGAATCTGCGCACGGCGGGCGGCAAGGCCGAAGAGATTCTCAAGCGGCCGTCGTTGAAGTTCCCGATTCTCGATCTGATGCCCAAGACCGTCGGCCGCGGCCAGATGCTCAAGATTCTTAGCCCGGATCAGCACGAATACGCACGCTCGTTCCTGACCGAAGTCTTCAACGCCGGAGCCGCTATCGTCGCGCCTATCTTGATCGACGACAAGATTTTCGGCGCGCTGATCCTGCTGTGGTCCGAAGCGCAACAGTCGTTCGCCAAAGAGGTAACCGCGCTCGCGCTGGGGATTGCCGACCAGCTCGCGATTGCACTGTCGAAGGCGCGGCTGTCGGCCGAAGTCTTGAGATTACGCCGTGAACTCGAACACGCGCACAGTCAGCACAGCGGCAGCGGTCTCGTGGGCAAGAGCGAAAACTTCATGCGCTCGATGCAGATGGCCCTTTACGTCGCGGACAACTACACCACCGTGATGGTTCAAGGCGAGTCGGGCACCGGCAAAGAGTTGATGGCCGACTTGATCCAGTCGCGCTCCTCGCGAGTGGAAAAGCCGTACATCAAGATCAACTGCGGCGCGATCCCCGAGACGCTGCTCGAGTCGGAACTGTTCGGGCACGAGAAGGGGGCGTTTACGGACGCGCGCAGCCGGCGCATCGGAAAGTTCGAAGAAGCGAACGGCGGCACACTGTTTCTGGATGAGATAGCCGAGATGTCACTGTCGGCCCAGGTGCGATTGCTCCGCGTGCTTCAGAACGGAGAATTCGCTCGCGTCGGCGGCAACGAAATCGTGAAGACAGACGTACGCGTGATCGCCGCATCGAACGTCGATCTCGAGCAAGCTGTCAGCGACGGCCGCTTCCGCCGCGACCTTTTTTACCGGCTGAACGTCTATCCGATAAAGCTGCCGCCGCTCAGAGAGCGCCGCGAGGACATTCCGCTTCTTGCCACCCACTTTCTCGAGATCTACAAGAAGCGCTCGAACAAGAACATCACCGGCATCACCAAGAAGGCGCTCGAATGGCTGCGGCGTTATGACTGGCCCGGGAACGTGCGAGAACTCGAGAATGCGATGGAGCGCGCGGTGATTATCGCGCAAGGGCGAATGATCGCGATCGACGATCTGCCGCACGCCGTTCGCGGCGCCGAGGCGAGCAAGACAATCGAGGTGGAAGTAGGCACGACGATCGACGAAGCCGAAAAGCGAATGATCCTGCAAACGCTTGCTTACACTCGCGGCGACCGGACGCGCGCGGCGCAGATCCTGGGCATCGGCCGTAAGACCCTTTATCGTAAACTGCAGAGCTACAACCACGCCGAAACCAAACAAGAACCTGATGAGGTGACCTAGGCGTCCGGAAACGGCTTTGCGATCTTGGCGGCTTTGCGTCTTTGCGCGAAAAAAGACTTTACGCCGCTTTACTTTCAAAGAAGGAGAGAACCAATGAAGAGAGCCCTCGCAGTAACACTCATCCTGGTCGTTGCGCTGCTAATCGGCACGTCCTCGCTAGCCGCCCAGGGCGCAAACATCGTGGGCAGTTGGGACATCACTGTAGAATCGCCGCAAGGCAAGAACACTTCCCTGCTGACGATCAAGAAAGAAGGGGATAAGTTGGGCGGTATGATAAAGGGGGCGCGCGGCGAGCGTCCGCTCGACAGCGTGAGCCTCACAGGTAGCGATATTACTTTTGTGATGAAAGCCAACGTCCAGGGACAGGACATGGTCTTCACTTACAAAGGCAAGGTCGAAAAGGATTCGATGAAAGGCGACGCGGACTTCGGTGGCTTCGCGACCGGCACCTGGTCAGCGGTTCCTCATAAGGAAGGCGCCACTGCTCCAGCCGCAGTGCCCGCGTCAGCCCCGCAAGCGGGCGGTGTGAACATCACCGGCGACTGGAGCGTTGCGGTTGAAACGTCCGGAGGCTCCGGAAATCCAAGCTTCACATTCAAGCAAGATGGCGAGAAACTCACCGGAATGTACAAAGGTCAACTCGGCGAAGGACCACTGACCGGGACCGTCAAAGGCGCCGACATCAGCTTCACGATCAAGGTGAATGCGCAAGGACAGGACCTGACCATCGTCTACACCGGGACAATTGAGAACAAAGACAGCATGAAAGGCAAGGTTGTGCTCGGGGAATTGGGTGAAGGCACCTTCACTGGAAAGAGAAAGTAATAGTCCGACGAGCACGCGCGTCCGCGAGTGTAGCATCCGCGCCAATCCGTCGGATCAGTGTCATCCGTGGTCTATGCTAGACTAGCAAGGCGACTCTTTCGAACTCATAGACCACAGATGACACCGATTCGACAGATTTGCACGGATTTGTTTCGGTCGAGATTCGCAGCACCGCAGTCGTCAAGGGGGTAGGAGTTTTGCTGAGGTCACATCGCGCGCGCTCGCTTGGCGCAGCCACCGCTGTTGCGCTCCTTCTAGCGTCCATCAGCTTATCAACTCGCTCAATCGCTCAAACTGATCCGGTCACCATAGCGCCGGGCTTTGAGTTCAACCTCTTCGCCGATCCTTCGAGGGTGCCGGAGTTCGCCGCTTCGGCATTCAGTGGCCCGGTGTCGATGGCGTTCGACTCGCGGGGCCGGCTTTTTGTCGGGACCTATTCTGGCAAGATTCTGATAATGCTCGATTCCGACGACGATGGAAGAGTGGACCAGATAAAGACCTTCGCAACCGGTCTTGTTCAGCCGTTAGGCCTCGAGTTCCGCGCCAACGGCGATTTGTTTCTCACAAGCAATCCGCTGGGCAGCGCCGGGCGAATAATCAGGCTGCGCGATACGAACGGCGATGACGTCGCCGACGAGAGCGCGATAATAATCGACGGCCTGCCAAGCGACGGCGATCACCAGACCGACCGTCTCAAGTTTGGTCCTGATGGGTTGCTCTACTTCGGTCAGGGATCTTCGACCGACGCCGGCACGCCAGATCCGGGTCATCCGGGCGAGCGGCTTTACAATGCGAGCGTATTGCGGATCGACGTCGACAACCCTTCCATCTCAGTGGTCGCAACGGGACTTCGCAATCCGTTCGGGATGGCGTTTCATCCTGAGAACGGCCAGCTCTTTACTACTGACGGCGGCTCGGGAGAGTTGGGCCAGTTGCCCGACAACTCTCCACTGGAGGAGATCAACTGGATTGTTCAAGGCAATCACTACGGCTTTCCCGGATGCGAAGGCCCGCCGGTTGCCGGCAACCCAGCTTGCGCCGGAGTGCGCGGGCCGGTTGCGACGTTCTCTCCTCACCTGACGCCCACGTCGATCGCCTTTTACACCGGTCCTCAAGCGGGCGACTCGGCTAATCAAATGCTCGTGACGCTGTTCAAGCATCTGCCCGGCCGGGGCGGCGACCTGGAGCGATTCATTCTCATGGGCGACGCGGCGACCGGCTTTCAAACGACTAAGGTCGAGCCGTCAATCATCGACTTTGGCTTGATAGATCCAAACGACGGTCCGGTTGATACCGCGATTGATCCGATCAGCGGCGACATCTACGTCGCGCGTTTCGATCCGGTAACGCATCGCGATCGGGACGAGCACCATCATTTCATCTACCGAATCCACCGCGCGGGGAGCGACTCGCTGCCGTTCATCGGCAAGCCTCTGCCGTCCGCGATCAAAGCGGGTTCGGCTGGACTGACGATCTCGGTCGGCACTCATCACGTAAAACCGGGCGCTGTTGTTTTCAATGTGACTGATAATGTAGCGCTCGCGACGCGTCAGGGTTCGTCGAGCTTTGAGATTGTCGCTGATCTGCCGACGAGCGCGCTGGCTGCCGAGCGAACGATCAGACTCGAGGTGCGAAACCCGGATAGCACGCGCTCGAATCAGCAGACGTTCACGGTGACCAAAGGCGACGTGGGTCCTCCGCCTCCTCCCGACAAGACGCCTCAGCTCACGTCGATGTTCGTGTACAAGAAGAAGCGGGCCAACGTGTGGGATCAGCTTTTTGTCGGGATGAACGTAAAGAAATTCAGGGTGGTAGTGGGCGGGACCGACTTCGACACGGGGGCTCAACTGCTGGTGAACAACATATCGCTCTCACTTGAGAGCTCAAGCGCGACGGAACTTGTAGGCCAGCTCGTCAATGCGTTGACCCAAGCAGCAGGGGAGTTAAGTGTGCAGGTTCGCAACTCAACAGGGAAGACTTCGAATACACTCAAAGTAACCGTAAGTCCGTAGGTTCTGCGCGCCATCCAGCGACGAATGGCAGATTGCACGCCTCATCCTAGATCCCTGGTTCAACGCGCGTTTATCCGCAATGTGTCAGATCCCTCGGTAGCATAGTTTTGCCGTACGAGAAGCAGATGACTCGAAGACTCGATTACCGCAACAGCGTGATTAAGACGTACCCCGAGGTCTACACACCGTCGGCGCTTGAGGCGTTGGAGGTCCTGGCACCGCTCAACCGCGAGCGGCGGGAGCTGATGGCAAGGCGCGTCGCGCGGCGACTGACGCGGGAGTGCGGCCGGCAGCGCATCGACTTCCTCGATCCCCAGGCGCTGATCCCGCGCACGGGCATCCGGGTCCAGGACGCCCGCGACGGCAACTTCGATGGGAGCGAGATCCCGACCGATCTGAAGCGTCAGTGGATCCAAGGCACCGGGCCCGCCGCCAGGCCGAGGGCGAGCGCCGAGAACGGCCTGCGCAACGTCGCCTACGCGCTTCTCTCGGGCGCCGACGGCTGGATGTTCGATGGCGAGGACGCACTCGGGCAAGTCGATACCATGTCGCTCGACAACCAGCGCAACCTCCGGCTAGCGATCGCCAGAGACCCACGCTTCCTGCGCGTCGCCGAAGAAGTCGCCGCCGAAATGAACCGGTGGGCGCAAGGCTTTTTCGGGCGACCCATCGTCGCCGACTGGCGCCAACAGCTCGACTTCACCACCAAGATATTCCGCGCGCGGGGTTTGCACCTCGACGACCGCCACGCGCGCGAAGAGGACGGCACCGGCTTCTCCGCTTCGATCGTCGACCTAGCGTTCTACGTGGTCAACAACCACCAGCCCCTGCGCGACTCGGGGGCATCGATCGTCCTCTACCTGCCGAAGATCCAGACCGCCGAGGAGGCAGCGCTGTGGAACGACCTGCTCGCAGCGCTCGAGCAGCACCTCGGGCTGCCGATAGGCACGATCAAGGCCTACGTCCTGGTCGAGCAGATCGAGGCGTCCTTCCAGTTGATGGAGATCCGCGCTGCTCTCGGCCTCCACTTCGTAGGCTTCAACACTGGACGGTGGGACTACATCAACAGTGTCGCCGACGCGATGTCGTGGGACCCGGGCTTCCTCAACCCCAATATCGACGCCATCGGCATGACCTACGGCTACATGCGCAACTACGAGGACCGCGTGCGCCGGGCGGTGAACACCCCCGACCGGAACGGCCGCTGCGCCCTCT
>CAZJQQ010000057.1:0-14836 GCA_964548075.1 uncultured Clostridia bacterium
ATAGTGAGGCGATTCTACTATGAGCAAGTTGATTTGTCAAGTATATTATTACCCTAATTTGGGTAATAATATATTTGACGAATCAACGTGCGATAGTCATAATAGCGCTGGTGTAATTCAAGCGCTAGAGGGTATCCCCATGATTCGCATATCTCTGAAATACTGGTATGAGATTGGCAGCAAGATTCATCCATTGACGACGCTATCAGAGCGCCATTCCAACGGTCAAATCAAACTGCTTAATGATGTGCTGTTTGAGCTATATGAGGCCGAAGGGGCACTGCGCGGGACGATAAGCAGTTATATCTCTCCTCTCAGGGCCAGCCTAGAAGGCGGACGTGTTTTGCTGGCGACTCTTGAGAGCTACACGAATCCAGGGCCTGAGGGTCCCGAGCTAGAGAAGGAAATAAGCAGCTATGAGATTTATCGCATCACCAACCAAGCGCGCGAGTTCGAGACCGTGTTGGGCGCGGAACTACGAATCGCTGATGCTTATTTCGTAGCGCAGAAAGGACTCTATTCAACGACCGATTTATTAGAGAGAGCCGACATCGCGCTCGATGAAGATACAGCAAGGGTTCTTCCGACCGGAGCCATTAATGACTTCAGACAAGCTGGTAGGTGCTTGGCGTTGGAGCTGAGCACAGCATCGGGATTCCATATTCTACGAGCGACCGAGTCTGTACTTCGGACATGGTATGCACTCGTAGTCCCAAACGCAGTAGCAAAGCCGAATTGGGCGCAGTGCGTCGAGCAACTTCGTAAGGCTGGTGCGGATAAGAAGACCCTCGCTGTCGTAGATCAAATTCGCGATCTGCACCGAAATGAACTCGCGCATGACCCAGACGTATTTTTGGACGTGAAGGCAGCCCTGCGGCTATTTGATATCGCAAAGGATGCGATAATAGCAATGGCAGAACAAATTAACGCCCACAATGCTGCTTTGACGCCGCCGTTGCCGATGGCAGCACCGGCTGCTCTCTTGCCTTAGTAGCAGCTACTAAAGTTAAGTGCGATGAAGGGTAAAACAAGCGAAGAATTTGACACGTTCGACAAGGCTATGCGCGGGCTGTTAGCAGTGCCGTACAAAGAACTTCAACAAAAGCTCGACGACGAAAAGCGAAAGAAAGAGCGAAAGAAGAAGCGGGCTAAGACTTCGCCCGCTTCCCGCGCTTCCGCCGTCCGAAAGTCTTAATTGAAGAACGATGTGTTGTCGCTACTGGCGGTCTTGCCGGTCAGTTCCTTGTAGGTAACGCGCTTGTCTGCGATCTGCGAAACCACTTTGGAAAAGCGGTCGCCGTCGTTCATATCCTTGCGGTTGTTGTAGCGAAACGATTGCTCGTCAAGGTATCGAAACAAATGGAACGGTTCAACGCTCACATAGGTGCCGCTGATGCTTCTCTTGAGAAGGCTCCAAAAGTTCTCAAGGCCGTTGGTGTGAATCCGTCCATCGACATACTTGATGGCGTGGTTGATAACCTGATGCACATAGTCACCCTCAAGGCCGTTGTACGAGAGAAGCGAGTCAGTGTAAAGCGCAGAACCCGCTTCAACGTGATTCTTGACCGCCGCTTGCAAGGTTGTTCTCCGTCGATCTGGAACTACCATCGCTCGCACTTCGCCGCCTCGCTCAAGAATGCCCATGACCGCTGCTTTATCTTTTCCGCCAGTGCCGGTGATCCGACGCTTCTTGGTTGCGATGTGCATGTTTCGCGCTTTACCGCCGATGAAAGTTTCGTCAGCCTCGCACTCACCGCCCATCTTCTTGGCGAAAGAGCCGGTTTGCATCGCGAGGCGAACGCGCTGGAGCATGAACCAAGCGGTTTTCTGGGTGACGCCAAGCGCTCGATGAATCTCATACGAGCTAACGCCGTTTTTGCAATTGGTAATCATCCAGACGGCGACAAGCCACTTGTCGAGCCCAAGCGCGGAGTCCTCAAAGATCGTTCCAACCTTGACCGAAAACTGGCGCTGTGTGTGCGCGCTCTTGCATTGCCACTTGCGTTGCTTCGCCAGAAACGAAACGTCCTCGCGGCCACAAGTCGGGCAAATGACACCATCCGGCCAGCGGCGAACCGCGATGTATTGAAGGCAATTGTCAGCGTCGGAAAAGTAAAGGATTGCCTGTTGCAAAGTTTTTGGGCTGTTGGTTTTGCTTGTCATAGTGAGGCGATTCTACTATGAGCAAGTTGATTTGTCAAGTATATTATTACCCTGTTTAGCGTCTAAGAGGCGCTCGCATAGATCGTTCTCGGACGAAGGTATGATGTTTAGTGCCCGGTCAATAAAATCATCGAAATACATGGTTATTCTCCTTTCGGTTTATCTTTCTGCATTCCCCAGATTATGCCTACCACCGCAAGTACCGTGAAGCCGAAGGGCATTGGTGGCGCTGGCCTGATCCCCATAATCTTTTCTAACGCGACGAGTAACATTACGGCGATAAAGCAGCCAACTGAACACCTCAGGATGAAGGTCTTGAGCGGACCTCTCTGTGCGGAAACGCGTTTGCGGGTTGGCACTTCAAACCGTCTCGTTAACCGGCACCTCAACGGTGAAAGAAAAATCGCACTCCAGGACAACACGCAGCATCGTCCCGGACGGTCGACTCGCACTTTGGACAGACGCGGGTGCGTGTTTTTGCCGGATGCGACCCCCGGAGTATCACTTCTGGTTTGTTTCCGAGAAGACTTGGCCTTTCGGGCATTGGGCATCACCTCCTTTCGACAGAAAAGGATCGGATGCGATAGGGATAGCATAGTGAGGCTGGCAACTACAATGACTTTTTTTGGCAGCGTGCCGGTCTGATACAGGCGCCTTGAGTACGGGGTCATTCTCACCCGAATTTAGACCAAAATCGATTCTTTTTCATCTTTCGTTTCTGTTCTGTTGCGTAGTAGAGGGTATTCATCGGGTTGCTTCTTACTACATGATCAAACGCGCCACAAACTTGTCTTATTCGCAGCCGTGCGGAGCGGATTGGTTACCGCCCTCGACGCTGCGTGCATGAGCACCCTGGTTGTGTAAGTCAGAGGGTCAGGCTCGCAATCGTGCAATTCTGATCAGCTGGCGCTTAGGCAACGTTCAACATCTTGTTGGCGTATCTCTTCCCGCGGTCGGAGGTGGCAACGGTTTTCGCTCCGCGTGGTAAAGCTCGATAGTTTCCTCAACCAGTTCACACAGCTCTGCGAAGACAGCTTCTTCATTGTCGCCATGGCAGCCTCCGTAGAACAGTCCTGGGCAACTGCCGACATAGCATTGGTCTTCATCGGACCATTCGACGATCTTGACATAATGTGTGCTTGCTTTCATTCCTAAACCGTTTCGCGCATTGTACCCTCGGCTCGTCGAAAAGCGATAGGAAAACGTGAACATCCACAGCTCAGACGGACGCCCCGATTTTGAAAGGTTGTGCGATTCTCATGTTCCGATATCGAGAATCGCAATGCTACAATGGACCCGTGAGATCCTGGGCTCGCACAAAGGAGCCACATGAGCACAACGTTTAATCCTGAAATCGCGGCCTTGCGAGACAAGGTTGAAGAGCACAGCAAGGAACTTGCCGAAATGCGCGGTAACCTTCACCAACTTGATAAGATCATCGGCGCAACCGTTCGTCAGTCCATCTGGCAACTGATTGCTGTGATCGTCACCCTCTTGGTGGCTATTGCTGGTGGATTGGCCTACCAAACCAGCGCGATAGACAAGCGCATCGAGCAAATGGAGAAGAGTTCGAATACGCGGTTTGAGATGATCGAAAAACGGATCGAGCAATCCGAGAAGAACATCACCGGCCGTTTCGAGGATCTCGGGAAGAATATGACCGCACGGTTCGAGGACCTAAAGCAGGAAGTCCGGGCTCAGCGAAGATAATCTGGGAAGGTTCAAAGGCTCAGCCTCGGAGCTATGCTAGCTCACTATGCGAGCGAGCGAAGAGGGTTCCTGTCTTCAGCGCAACGATGATGCGCTAGCGGGTGCCTCTCAATCTTGGTGGTGAGCGCCTCGCTGGTGAGATTGATTGCCTCTCCGATTGCCTCACGGCTGATGCTGTTTCGATAGGCCGAGACAATCCAGTTCCGGTCCTTGCCTTGACCCGCGTAGTAGAGCACGTCTTTGACAAGGACGCGCGTGCCCTTAAAGGTCAAGTCTCCTCCGCAGATCTCCGGATCGGAAACTATGTAGTCGCCGAACTCCTTTCGTCTCCTGGCAGCCATGGTGTTTCTCCCGATTCGTTAAGGACGACCTTGATGAGTCTACCATCGGGCAACCGAGCCAAACAACGAACTAGCTACTACACATAGCCAGGGTGTTCTCATTTTGAAGAATCGAAGTTTCGTTCTCTCGCGTTGCTGATTTTGAGAATCGCGATGCTATAATGCGCGTGAGATCCTGGGCTCGCACAAAGGAGCCACATGAGTACAACGATTAATCCTGAGATCGCGGACCTCCGGGAGAAGGTTGAGGGTTGCGTCAAGGAACTCGCCGAAATGCGTGGTACTGTCAATCAACTCAATAAGGTCGTTAGCGCCTCCGTTCGTCAGTCCATCTGGCAACTGATTGCGCTGATCGTTAGTCTCTGCTTAACGATCTCTGGCGGATTGGCTTACCAGACCAGCGTGATGGACAAGCGATTCGAGCAATTCGAAAAGCGCATCGAGCAATCGGAGAAGAATATGACCGCCCGCTTCGAGGATCTCGAGAAGAATATCACCGCGCGCTTCGAGGATCTCAAACAGGAAGTCCGTGCTCAGCGGAAATAATCTGTGCCGGTTTATGCGCTAAGCTTTGCCGACGTACTAGCTCAACATCCCGAGCGAGCGAAGAGGCGGTCCTATCTTTGATAGCAACGATGTTGCGGGCCTTGGGTGCCACTCAATCTTCGTCGCAGCGATGTTCAATTCCTGATGCAGTAGAGCGATTCCTGACTCCGAAGATAAATGCTGCCTCCGGCGATCGCCGGCGTCGCAATGAACATCTGGTCCGTCAGAGTGTTCACCGCGAGCACCTCATACTTCTCACCCATCCTGACGACTACCACGTCACCCTCTTCGGTCGCGAGATATAGCTTGCCGTTTGCGCCCACGGGAGAGGATTTGAAGTTGTAAGATCTCGGCAAGCGCTGCTGTTGATAGTGCGGCTTGCCGGTGCGTGCATCCAGGCAGCTCAGCAGGCCGCTGTCGCTAACGAAATAGAGCTTGCCGTCGTGCAGCACGGGCGATCCGGTATAGGCGTTGCCTCGATTGTTGGCCCAAAGAACGGCATCCGTGCCTGTGAGGTCGCCCTCGCGGCCAAGTTGGATGGCGAGCAGATTAGGTTCACGATGGCCGCTCATCACGTAGACGACACCGGCGTGGATCACAGGCGCCGGGATCACGTTGCTGCCCAGACCCGCGCACTCCCAAATAAGCTTACCCGTCGCAGGATCATACGAGCGCACCTTGGATGAGGCGGTGACCACCATCTGCTTGCGTCCGTTGTGCGTGACGATCAGGGGCGGTGACCAGGAACTGCCTTCGTCACGCGCCACGCGCCAGATTTCCTTGCCGGTTTGCTTGTCGAGCGCCAATAGGTGAGAGCCCTGCTCTTGATCGAACTTCAGATAGAGCGCGTTGCCGTCAAGGACCGCGGCTACGCCTTCGCCGAATCCGAGCTTCATGCGCATAGGCTGAAACGCCTTCTCCCAGACGAGCTTGCCATTGAGGTCGTAGCAGTAGATGCCCCGCGATCCGAAGAAGGCATACAAGTTCTTGCCGTCGGTCACCGGAGTGTTGGACGCAAAGCTTCCGTATTGGTGATGGTAACCCTCGTGCGGCGTCGCGACCTTGGCGACGCGCTCCCACAGGACTTTGCCGTTTCGGCGATCGAGGCACATCACGACAAACCTATGCTCGCGCCCGGCGTTAGCGCCGCCTCCCGGACCGCGCCCCTGACTGCGCGGCTGCGGAGTCGCGGATGCCGTCGCGCCGTCCGTGGGCACGGCAGTCGTGAGAAAAATCTTGTCTCCCCAAATGACCGGCGAAGAATTGCCTCGGCCGGGAATGCCCACGCGCCAGGCGATGTTCTTTGTGTCGCTCCACTCGTGGGGCGCATCGCCGCAGGCCATTCCGTCGTTGTTGAGCCCGCGCCACTGGGGCCAATCATCTTGCGCCGTGAACATCGCGAAGCCTAACAACATGGCTAAATGGATCACGTTCAATTTCGAGTTACCTCCCTATGTTTGACCGACTGATTAATCCTTCCCTACGCTGGTGCGACAGCGCTTGCGACGACTCTGCGTCATTGCTTTGCAGAGGCCAGATTATAGCCTCAGATCACCGGACCGAGTCAAAGCAGGTTTGTCGAGATGAGCTTAGAGATCGAACGCGGATGGTTCTTGGGACAGTTCGATGATCGAGCCATTTTTGCGGAATCGAAGCTTGCCTTCTCTCGCGTTCTGATTTTGAGAATCGCAGTGCTATAATGGGCGTGAGATCCTGGGCTCGCACAAAGGAGCCACATGAGCACAACGTTTAATCCTGAGATTGCGGACCTTCGGCAGAAGGTTGAGGGTTGCGTCAAGGAACTCGCCGAAATGCGTGGTACTGTCAATCAACTCAATAAGATCGTTAGCGCCTCCGTACGTCAGTCCATCTGGCAACTGATTGCCCTGATCGTCACCCTCTTGGTGGCTATTGGTGGGGGATTGGCCTACCAGACCAGCATGATTGAGAAACGTATCGAGCAGGTGGAAAAACGCATCGAGCAATCCGAAAGGAACATCACCGCGCGCTTCGAGGATCTCAAACAGGAAGTCCGCGCCCAGCGCAAATGATCTTCACGCACGAGGCTGTCGCCACTCTCGCGCCTCGTCAGTTCAAACATCACAGTTACCGGGTATCGTGAAGATCACGGGTGCACTGGATACTTCGGCTTGATCGGACGCACAGGCACATTCTTTTTGATCTCTTCAAGCCCGACCTGAATCGCCTTCTCGAGCTGAGGGTCGCGGCCGGCCAATGCGTCTTTTGGCAAGATCTCGACTTCGTAGTCCGGAATCACACCCACGTTCTCGATTCCCCACGAAGTGCCGTCTGGATTGTAAGCCGCGCGATTCGGCAGTTGAATGTTTCCCCCGTCAACGAATCTCGGCGTGTACACGTAAGGCCCGATGCCGCCGCCGCCGGTTCGCATGCCAACGATCGGCCCCACCTTTGCGAGCTTGTACATGAAAGCGAATGTCTCGGCCGCCGAGAAATTCTCCTGGTTGACTATCAGCACCTTTGCCGACGGCCCGGGATTCACCGGCGTTGCGATGTCATCGCCTTCGCGGAAGGTGTAATAGTAGATCGGCCGCCGGCGCAACCACTCGATCAGATAGTCAGGCGTGATGCCTCCACCGTTGTATCGCTGGTCTATGATCACCCCGGGGCGATCGCTGTAGCCCGTAAGGCCTCGAATGACATCCATAGTCCCAAGGCCGTAGTCGTTCACATAAATGTACCCGAGCTTGCCGCCCGATGCTTCTTCGACTCGGCGCCGATTCTCTTCGGCCCAATTGGCGAGCCGCAGATTCGCTTCATTCGCGATCGGAAAGACTGTCAGCGTTCGCGCGCCGTCTTGAGTCGGGTTCGGGCCGACCGTGATCTTCACCGCTTGATTTGTCTTGCCGTCGAAGTACGCATAGATGCTCTTCGAAGCATCGATCTCCTGACCGTCAACCGTCAGCAGGTACTCGCCCTCGCGCACGCTGACTCCCGGCGCGTCCAGCGGCGCCTGCACCGAGCCTGAAGGGCTGTTGTATTTTGTCGCACGATAGATGCGCTTGAACCGATAACGATTGTTGGCGATCTCGTAATCAGCGCCGAGTAGTCCGATGCGCACCGGCGGCCCGGCGGGTTGAGGCAAGTCGCCGCCTCCGATTCCAAGATGGCTCACCGAAACGTGGCCGAGCATTCGATTCATCAGCGCGTTCAAATCCGCTCGCCGCGTGACGGTAGGCAAGTACTCGGCGTAACGCGCTTCGAGTCCGGTGAGATTCAATCCGTGATGGTTCCGGTCATAGAACCAGTCGCGCATTACGCGCCACGCTTCACGGTACATTTGCTTCCACTCGGCGCGCGGGTCGATCGTGACTTCAATCTTGTTGAGATCGAGTTTGCCTTCGTCCGGCTTTGGCGCGGCATTGGCTGAGACCAGGAACCAACTGCCTGCCTTAGCGAAAAGCAATCGGCCACCATCGCGCGAGACCTCGAATCCGCCAATCCCTTCCACAAGCTTTTCGAGGCGCGCAGGCTGCGCGAGATCAATCTTGTAAACCACCGATGAAGAATTGCTGCCAAAGCCCGGAGCGGCCGGCCATTCGTTGATCAGCGCGATCAGCACGCCGGGTTTGCCGGGCGCAAGCGACGAATAATCGCGGGCGGGCGTTGGCAGATCAATAACCCGGCGCCCGATGTCTTCGAAGTCGATGCGCACCGTAGAAAGAGCCTCGCCGGCTTTCGCTTCCGGGTTGGATTGGGTGTTTGGAAGAACCGGCGACGGCGCGTCGTTCTGCAAGACGACTGCGTGCAACCGGCGCACGACAAGCGGGCGGGCCAGAATGCCGTTGAGAACGCCCCATCCGAATTCGCTGGTGCCGGCGTTTGGGCTCGATGCGAAGTACAGATATTTGCCGTTCGCATCGAAGCAAGGCAACTCGGTGTGAATCCGGCCATCGGTGATCTGGTGCACGCGCTTCGATTCGAGATCGTAGATGAAGACGGTTCGCACTCGATTCCGAAGATGCTTCGAATACGTAAGCCACCGGCTGTCTGGCGACCACGCCGGATACCATTCCTGCTGATACGAATAAGTGGAAGTGTCCACAGGGGCGACCGAGCCGCTCGCAACGTCCGCTAACCGCAGCGTGAGGCGCTTGTCTGTGAATGCGATCTTCTTTGAATCAGGCGACCAGGTAAGCTCGCGATAAAACGTAGGCTTCGGCTCTATCGAAATCTTCTTCACCGGCCCCTCGCTGCTGACGGGCCGGACGTGAAGTTGATACTCGCCGGATTCGTCCGAGAAGTAGGCGATCGACTTGCCGTCAGGCGAAAGGGCAGGGAAGCGCTCTGCGGCGGAAGAGTTGGTGATGTTGCGCGCGTCGCCTGTCGCCGGATCCAGGATGAAGACTTCGCCGCGTGCGCCGAAAACGACTCGATCCCCGCTCGCACTCGGTATGACCCATTCGATTGATCGAGCAGCACTGACCGAGCGAAGCTTCAATTCCGTTGTGTCAGCACTGACTCGCACGTCAACGACTCGCGTTTGACCGGTAGCTGTGTCGTGTAGATGAATGCGGCCGTCGCGAACGAAGACGACGGCGCCGGCTCCTCCGCCGATCCATCGAGCGCCGTATTGTTCAAAGCTCGTAAGCTGTTTGGTCTGCTTCGATGAAGGATCGTAGGACACGAGGTTGTAGATTCCGGTGCGATCTGAAAGGAAGTAAATCTTACCGCCGGCCCACACGGGAAAATCGTCGTTGTAGTTTCCCTGCGGCAGTTTCTCGATCTCGCCGTTGACCGGATTCGCGAGCCAGACTTGCCCCTTGCTGCCGCCGCGATAGAATCGCCAGTCGCCGATCGCCGACGTTGGCGCATAAGCGATGCGCTTGCCGTCGGGCGAAAACGAGCCGTTGATCGCTTCGGGCAACAGCGGCAGCTCATTCTGCAACACGCCGCCCACACGAATCGTGTAGAGTCGCGGCGCTCCGGTGAGGTTCGACATAAACAGAATGCTGGCTCCGTCCGGCGTCCAACTGTTCGCATAATCATTGCGCGGGCAAAAAGTGATCTGACGCGCCTCGCCGCCGGCAGCCGGCATAACGTACAAATCCCAGTTGCCGCCGATCTGTCTCGAGAAGGCAAGGTGAGAGCCGTCGGGTGAGAACACCGGGAAGCTTTCTTCGCCCGGATGGGTGGTGAGCCGCTTTGCTTCGCCGCCGCTTCGTTCTACCGACCAGAGGTCTCCGGCGTACGAGAAAACGATGTGGGTTTGGTTGACCGTGAGCCGTCCGAACAGCGCCGGTGGCGAGTCAGCCTTGGCGAGCAACGGTCCGCCGATGATCAACAGTATTGGAAGCGTGAGCTTCATCGTGAGCTTCATTTTTTCGATTCCCCCTCGAGTGTTTCCAGGTCGCGCGAATCACAATCACAATTCACCGTCCCGGACTGTAGAACACACCGGCTGATGATGTCTTGGATTTCCAAAGCACCCTTGGATGAGATTAACCCGCCCGGCAAATCATGCGGTAGGCGGCGGGGGTCGTTCCGGTGAACCGGCGAAATATGTTAGAGAGGTGACTCTGATCGTAGAACCCCGCGGCTAACGCGACTTCGCTGAGGGGAGCATCTGTCTCGGCAATCTGATGGCAGGCGAATTCGACGCGCACGCGCCGGATGAAATCACCTATCGTGCAACGGAAGTGCTTCCGAAATTCGCGAGCGAGATGCACCGGATGCACACCGGCGCTTGCGGCCAGCTCAGCCAACGTCGGCGTCTCGGCGATTCGAGAAGCAAGTCTCTGCCTCACCTCGTCGAGCCACGCCGGCGCTCGTCCGTCAGATTTCTTCGCATAGGAGCGGGCGAGTTCAGCCATCATCTCGAGCGCCAGACCCTCTATCGCCAGACCCGACCACAAATCGCGCCTGCGAAACTCGTTGTGCAGCCGGAGGACAAGCGAAGCCAGCGGACCGCCATTGGACTCGGCAGGCTCGTCCGGCAGTTTCACGTACTGACCCGCCCGCGCGCGCCACTCCCCGGTGATCTCGATGCGAAAGATCCGCACACGCGAGTTGTGGAAAGCAACCGAGTGTGACTCCCCTCGAGGATGAAAGACAGTGGTCAGTGAGCTGCACTCGCGGGTTTTCCTCTCAACTCTCTCGGTGTAGGCGCCGCTCAGAACGATCCCCAGATACGCCTGCTCGTGCGCGTGCGAAGGCATCTTTAGATTGGCTGGATAGGTCGATTCCGAAAGCGTCAACCCGCCGTGCTGCCATGCGGCAGAGCGAACGCCGTAGAACTGGGAAGCCTCTGCAGTCGCTGCCATAACGTTGCGCTCCTCTTATTGATAACTGTCTTGCGATGAACAAGAGTTGCCTCTGCGTTCGCCGCGATGCTGGAACGCCGAGGATGATGTTGACAGCTATTAGAACGCGAGCGGGAACGGCGTTGTTCCGCACTTCGACCCTAAGAACGAAGGCATACCTTGCCTGCCCCTTTTCGCTAACGACCCTTTTCTTTAGGGCAACGCCAGGCAGGCAGGGATGCCTGCGCTCCCAGGATTTCTCTTCTTCAAGATTTTACTCACGCGTAACTTGCTCTTAAGGTCCAGCAATGTATAGTGCCGCCGAATATGAGGACACATCGCTCCGAGCAGCAAACTCACCAAACCGAGGAGGAGATATATGCGATGGCTGCGTCCTGTTTGCCATTGTACGAAGCGAGACGATAGGGTAGCGTGGTATTCCTGTGTTGCTAAGGGCGCGAGGTTTTGAAGAGTCGCGAGTCGCATTGCCATGATTCCCGTTGACAAGGTATTCGCACTAGGCAAGAATAACTCTTGACACCTGTTTTTTATCAGCGCCGGAGCGAATGCCCAGTCCGCAAATGAGGTTGTTGCATTTGAGAGGCAAACGAAATGAGCGATGACTTGACTCAGAAGTTACCGCCTGATGACGAGGTTAAAACCACTCATCCTTCCATAACGGCCGTGTTTGAGCTTATTCAGTATGTAAAGCGAGTAGTAGACAGTAACGCCGCTCGGCTCGGTGACATTGAGTCACAGCTGAAGAGTAACGCCGCTCGGCTCGGTGACATTGAGTCACAGCTGAAGAGTAACGCTGCTCGTCTGAATGAGCTTGAGTCACAGATGAAAAATGGGTTTAGTACGCTCGGATACAAGATGGATGCTCTAAATCGTGGTAGGCTCCAGACAGAAGCGGACTACTTCAATCTACTTCACCGGATTGAAGAGTTGGAATCTAAGGCCTCCTAGCGTCTCATCCCTTTCCACCAGTTCTAGCACTTGAAATCTCGTGGCGGGCGCAGCGGGGTCATTCTGATCTGAGCGCGACCATCGGATCTACCTTCGTCGCCCGGCGGGCTGGCGCCAAACAGGCTCCCAGAGCCACTCCGGCGAGCAGTATCGGAATCCCGGCGAACGTCAGAGGGTCGGTCGCGCTCACCTCGAAGAGCAAACCGGACATCAGACGGGTCAACGCGAACGCCCCTGCCGAGCCAATCGCCACACCTATCAGCACCAGCAGCATTCCGCGACCAACTACTAGTTTGACCACGTGGCGTGGTTCCGCGCCCAGCGCCATCCGAATTCCAATCTCGCGTGCTCGCTGCGAGACGGAATACGCCATGACGCTGTAGATCCCGACTGCCGAAAGCAACAAAGCAACGACGCCAAACAGGGTCAGCAACATCGTTTGAAAACGCGGTTGCGCGACCACATCGGCTAGCATCGCGTCCATCGTTTGGATGCTGGGCGCTGGTATGTTCTTATTCACCGCCTTGACCTCATTGCGAATTGCAGCGATGGCGCTGACCACAGGTACATTCGTGCGCACGAGGAGTTCGGGCGTTTGCATTGGGTATTGCCAGTAGGGCACATAGACTTCCGGCACGGTTTCGGCACTCAAGTTGAGCTTCCTGGTATCGGCAACCACGCCAACGATTTCACTCCACGGCGACCCCGTGGCAGGATTCGGACCGGCGGGTTGGCCTGGAGTGCGTCCTTCCATTGCGAGGCGTTTGCCGACGGGGTCTTCATCGGGGAAATAACGTTTTGCAATTGTTTCATTGATGATCGCAACGGGGGGAGCTTCAAGCACATCGCGTTCAGTGAACGTCCGGCCTTTCAACAACGCAATGCCCATCGTGCGGAAGTAATCGGGCGTGATGCCCTGGTAATTTGCGCGCGGCGTTTCATTGGGCTGCCCCTGTTCGAGCACGACGCCCTGGCGAGGCGGCTCCGCACTGCGCGACAACGCACTGACCGCAGCAACGGATTGCACGCCGGGTTGCGCTTGCAGCCGGTTCAGTAAGTCCAGCAACGTGACTTGAGGGCGCGTCGTCGTCGTTCGCATCCAAGTCGTATAGCCGGAAATCGAAAAATCCAATTTCACTACGAGCAAATGATCTGTTTGAAAGCCTCGATTGAGGTTTACCAGACGCGCGAAGCTGTTGAGCATCAGCCCGGCGCTAATCAACAGCAGCAGCGATAACGCGACCTCGGCAACCACCAACCCACTACGCAGGCGGTTGCGTCGCAATCCTGCTGTTGCAGTCGCGCTTCCTTCTTTGAGCGCTTCACTCAAATTGTGTTTCGTCGCTTCCAGCGCGGGCGCAAGACCACATAGCACGCTGGTCACCAGTGAAACCAACAACGTGAAACCCAATGCCCACCGATCCAGTCGTACATCCTGCAAACGCGGAACCGGCTCGGCGCTGATAGTCTTCAAAGCAGCAATCCCGGAAACCGCCAACAGTAAGCCCAACGACCCGCCCGCGAGCGCCAGCAACGAGCTTTCCGTGAGCAGTTGCCGCACCACTTGCCAGCGGCTTGCGCCCAGCGCCAAACGAATGACGATTTCTCTTTGGCGCGCCGACGCACGCGCCAAAGTCAGGTTGGCGACGTTGGCGCATGCAATCAGCAACACCGCCGCAATCACGCCCCACAGAATCCACAATGCCGTTTGCAATTTGCGCCCGACGGTTTGTTCCAACAAGGGAACAACCGCGACCTGCGATCCAAGATTGAGATTTGGGAACTGCTCTTCAATCCGCGTTTGAATAGCATTCATTTCGGCTTGTGCCTGCTCCATCGTTACGCCGGCTTTGAGCCGCGCCAACGCTGAGAGCCAATGCCCGCCCCGCCGATTTCGCGGAATGCCGTTCCACCCTGCAGGCAGCCAGACTTCGGACTTCCCCGGAAACTGAAAACCGGGCGGCATAATGCCTACGACGGTGTAGTCGCGCCGGCCATACGTATCCAAGGTCATCGTTTGTCCGAACACGTCGGCCGCCCCGGCAAATCGATGTTGCCAGAACTCGTAGCTGATGACAGCCACGCGACTGCCTTCTTTCTGGTCCTCTTCCGGCAAGAAGGCGCGGCCTTCGAGGGGCGGCACGCCAAGCGCGGGAAATAAGTTGGCGGAAACGTACGAGGCACGAATCTTTTCGCTGCCGTCAGCCCGAACAAGATTGAATTCCGTGTCGCCCGTCCAGAATGCCAGATGCTCAAACACGTTCTGTTGCGCCTGCCAATCGTCGAAGTTCGGCGGCGTGACAGATTCCTGTTCCATCCCTTTTTGCGGATTGCGCTCCCACAACATCACCAGGCGCTCAGGTTCGGGATATGGCAGCGGTTTGAGCAATACGCCGTTGACGACGCTGAAAATCGCGGTGTTCGCGCCGATGCCGAGCGCTAGCGTGAAGATCGCAAGCAGCGTGAAGCCCGGTTGCTTCCGCAACATTCGCATGCCGAACTGTAAGTCTAGCCAGAGCGATTTCATCAGGAGGTCTCCAAATCCACTTACCCGGCGTTCATTAGACGGCGATACAGGATGATTTCTTCAGTTGGTTTTCGTCAATGGTGTAACAGCGCAGGGTTCCAAACGGGCGTGATTCCAAGGCGGGACGACTATGAAATGTCTTGCGCGAATCCGAGCCACCGCCGAGGCGGTGTGAAACTCCCAACCGGGAGGTTGGGGAATGCTCCACTCAAGCCTATAGGAACTGGGCGGCGACTTCCGCGCAATCCCCCAACCGGGGAGGTTGGGGATGCTTCACTTCAGCCTACAGGAACTGGGCG
>CAZJQQ010000057.1:14936-36555 GCA_964548075.1 uncultured Clostridia bacterium
GCGACTTCCGCGCAATCCCCCAACCGGGAGGTTGGGGATGCTTCACTTTAGCCTACAGGAACTGGGCGGCGACTTCCGCGCAATCCCCCAACCGGGAGGTTGGGGATGCTTCACTTTAGCCTAAGCGCGGGAACGCGACAGACAGACGCGAGGACCGAGCCGCTTCGTACGTAGGCTGACGTGAACGATCCCCAACCTCCCGGTTGGGGGATTTGCGTGATCGTGGCCGTTTCTCTTGTAGGCTGGAAGGAAGCATCCCCAACCTCCCGGTTGGGGTTTTCACGCAGTTTTGCTGTGTGTGTTATTCGTGCCTCAGCGCCATCATCGGATCTACCTTGATCGCTCGGCGAGCAGGCGCCAAACAGGCTACCAGAGCCACTCCTGTGAGCAGCACTGAAATGACCGCGAAAGTCACAGGGTCTGTTTGATACGGCTCGTAGGTTTGCAAGGTGGCCGGTTGAGCCAGGCCATATTGCTTCACGCCGCCCACGATTCCGACGATCTCACGGAACCGCTCTGGACCCTGTGAGAGGTTTATTCCCCTGTTTATCGGGTCCTCGTCAGGAAAGAAGGTTCTGGCCGGTTGAAAGCAATGGAGCCGGTGAAGGGACTCGAACCCCCCGACCCTCTGATTACAAATTCGACGGAGTACTGACCACTACGTTCTTCAGTGCGTTATGCTGCTTCGGAAATCAGTGCTTTGGGTCCACAGTTGTTCGTGTTGTCCTATTGCGTGCTGCACCGTTTGCTGTCAAGGTTGCTGTCAGAAAGATTGTGATTGTAGTCAAATCTGGGCCTCGGCGAAAAGCGTCGCTTGGTAATCTAGCGAAAGTCAGATATTGGAACGCGATGGCGGGCCAGCCAATCGGACGCTGAACAACCCAATGAGGGTCGCGGATGAAGTACAAGAGTAATCAACCTCTTGCTATTAACAGCCTTGACCGCACCTTGCAGATCATCGCCTGCGCTGGTTCAGGGAAACCGCAAATCAATCTAGCGGATAGCCAACATCTTAAAAAGCCAGAACGAGATTGTGCACGCCTTACTGTCGTCGTTGTCCCTCGGATCGGGCGCAGGTTGACCTTCGGAGGATCTAATGATGATGTTCTCAAAGGCTGATTCGAGTGCAGCGAGAAGTGAACAACCTCCTCACGACCTTATATGTAAGACAACCAGAGGATCGATAAAGCAACGCGCACACTTCGCCAGCTTGATTCGCGTCTCGGGTCTTCTGTCGCTCTCCCTGCTCGTGGTTATGCCGGGCGGGCTGCTTAAACCGGAGGCGGCGGCCCTAAGCGTTTCATTTGGCCCGAAGACCGACTTTGACACGGGCAGCCAGCCACACTCAGTCGCTGAGGGTGATTTCAATGGGGATGGGAAGGTCGATCTGGCAATAGCGAATAGCAACAGCCAGACCGTCTCGATTCTGCTGGGCACGGGGACAGGGACATTTGGCGCGAAGACAGACTTTGACACCGGCAACTCTCCATTCTCAGTCACGGTGGGCGATTTCAATGACGATGGCAAGCTCGATCTGGCGGTGGGGAACCAGGGCAGCAACACCGTCTCGATTCTGCTGGGCACGGGCACGGGTACCTTCGGGGCGAAGACCGACTTCGGCACGGACGGCGGTGCGCAGGGGCTTGCGGTGGGGGATTTCAATGGCGATGGCAACCTCGATCTGGCGACGGCAAATTACGGCCCCGACTCCGTCTCGATTCTGCTGGGCACGGGCGCGGGGACTTTGGGGGCCAAGACGGACTTCGACGCTGGGGGCGGTCCAGTCTCAGTCGCAGTTGGCGATTTCAATGGCGATGGCAAGCTCGATCTGGCAACGGCGAACTATGGTAGCGGCACTGTCTCGATTCTGCTTGGCACGGGCTCGGGCGTTTTTGGGGAGGAGACGGACTTCGGCACGGGCAGCGCTCCACGCTCGGTCGCGGTGGGCGATTTCAATGGGGATGGCAAGCTCGATCTGGCAACGGCGAACCAGAACAGCAACACCGTCTCGATTCTGCTGGGTACTGGCACGGGCGACTTTGGGGCGAAGACCGACTTTGGGACGGGAACAACTCCAATCTCCGTCGCCGCGGGTGATTTCAATGGCGATGGCAAGCTCGATCTCGCGCTTGCAGACTTCAATGGCGATACGGTCTCAATTCTGCTTGGCACGGGCATCGGCACCCTTGGGCCGAAGGCCGACTTCGGTACGGGTGGCTTGCCACGCTCAGTCGCGGTTGGCGATTTCAATAGTGATGGCACGCTCGACCTGGCGGTGGCGAATGAGGGGGTCTCCACCGTCTCGATTCTGCTGAACACCACGCCAATTGCACCTAGCGGAGTGTTTTGTCCCAAGAATGACTTCCGCACGGGCCTCAATCCAGCCTCAGTCGCGGTTGGAGAGTTCAATAATGATGGCAAGCTCGATCTGGCGGTGACAAACCGCGATGACAACACCGTCTCGATTCTATTGGGCACGGTTTCAGGCACTTTTGGACCGAAGACCGACTTCGGCACGGGGAGCCAACCATTCTCAGTCGCAGTTGGTGATTTCAACAGCGATGGCAAGCTCGATCTGGCGGTGGCGAACTCTTTTAGCAGCGATACTGTCTCAATTCTGTTGGGCACGGGCACGGGCAGCTTTGGCGCGAAGACCGACTTCGCCACGGGTGTAACTCCACGCTCAGTCGCCGTGGGCGATTTCAATGGGGACGGCAAGCCTGATCTGGCGGTTGCGAATTTCACTAGTAACACCGTCTCGATTCTGCCGGGCACGGGCACAGGCACTTTTGGAGCGAAGACTGACTTCGGGACAGGCATCCATCCACTCTCAGTCGCGGTGGGGGATTTCAATGGCGATGGCAAGCTCGATCTGGCGGTCGCGAATGAGGGTAGCGACACCATCTCGATTCTGCTGGGCACGGGCACGGGCACCTTTGGGGCGAAGACCGACTTCGGCACGGGTACCCAGCCGTTCTCAGTCGCAGTCGGCGATTTCAATGGCGATGGGAAGCTTGATCTGGCGGTGACGAATAGCGGTAGCGACACCGCCTCAATTCTGCTGGGCACGGGCACAGGCACTTTTGGCGCGAAGACCGATTTTGGCACGGGCGAACGTACACGCTCAGTCGCGGTTGGGAATTTCAATGGCGATGGCAAGCTCGATCTGGCGGTGGCGAACCATAGTGGCACCATTTCGATTCTGCTGGGCACGGGCACGGGCACTTTTGGGGCGAAGACCGACTTTAGCGCGGGCTACCTTCCATTCTCGATCGCGGTGGGCGATTTCAATGCCGATGGCAAACTCGATCTGGTGGTAACGAATCTTTCCAACACCGTCTCGGTTCTGGTGAACGCATGCAGCAACACCCCACCCGGCATCACTGCCACTCCCGTCAGCCAAACCGCAGGCGATCCTGCGGCTAACTCCCAGATCGCAACGGCCAATGATGCTGAAGACGCCACGAACACCCTGACCGTGACCGTCAACGGCGGCACCAGCGTGACCGACAACGGCGTGACCGTCACGCTCAACCCGACCGCCCCCAACGCAAGCGGCCAGGTCTTCGCCGATGTCGTTGCTGCCTGCACCGCGAGCACGGCCAACTTCACCCTCCGCGTGACTGATAGCGGTGGATTGTTCAGCGAGGCGACGCTGACCGTAACGGTTAACCCGACGCCTGCGCCTACCGCAAGCACAGGCGGCCCCCAAACGATTTGTGAGAGTGGAACAACGGTGAACCTTGGTGGCAATACTCCTGCTGCGGGTGAGACAGGCACGTGGTCAATCGTGCCCGCTGGTGTGACCGGAACCTTCAACCCGAATGCCAATACGCCCGGTGCCACGTTCACTCACACAAGCGGCGGAGTAGGCGGCACGATAACACTGAGGTGGACAGTCACCAATCCCACTTGCGGTCAGAGCGCGACAGCAGACGCGATAATCACCGTGAAGCAACACCCGACTGCGACTGCGGGCGGGCCGCAGACCATCTGCGCTTTGAGCACGACTGCGGGGCTTGGCGGCAACACGCCGTCAGGTGGGGCTACAGGCACGTGGTCAATCGTGACTGCTGGCGCAACCGGAACATTCAACCCGAACGCGAGCGCACCGAACGCCACGTTCACTCACACCGGCGGAACAGGCACGATAACTCTAAGATGGACAGTTTCAAATCCGCCATGCCCGAATGGCGTCGCGGAAGTGATGGTAACCGTCAATCAGCCGCCTACAACGGCGACGGTTGGGCCGAATCAAATCATTCCTCCCGGCGGTACTACTACACCGCTTGGCGGCAACACCGCATCTTCGGGAACTGGCATGTGGTCTATAGTCACCGCCGGAGCAACTGGCACGTTCAACCCAAATGCCTCAACACCGAATGCTACGTGGACGCATGCGACTGGCAACAGCCAGGTAGTGCTGCGATGGACTATCGCCAATCCACCGTGTCCAACTTCACAATCGGATGTAACGATCCAAATTGGCATAGCGGCTACGATAACTTGTCCAGCAAGTCCGGTCGTAGCTAACACAGCGCCTGGTCAATGCTCGGCTACGGTGACGTTCAACGTGACGGCTACTGGTCTGCCAAACCCAACCGTGACCTGTGTCCCGCCGTCAGGAAGCGTGTTTCAAAAAGGCAACACGACGGTCAACTGTACGGCTGCTAACGGCATACCGCCAGATTCGGCTTGCAGCTTCACTGTGACGGTGAACGACACGCAGCCTCCGACAATCATGTGCCCGGCGAACATAACGAAACCGACCGACCCGAACCTCTGCGCTGCCGTGGTTACGTATATAACGTCCGTGGCGAGCGACAACTGTGCGTGCGGCGTCGGCGCGCCTGTTAGGGGCAAACCGACCGTGGCCTCGTGCTCCGTGGTGTGCAGTCCGGCGAGCGGGGCCACTTTCCCGAAGGGGACGACTACGGTGACCTGCACGGCGACCGATACCAGCGGAAACCAGGCGAGTTGTTCGTTTACCGTGACGGTGAACGACACGCAACCGCCCGCGATTGCTTGTTCGACGAACGTGGTGAAAGCCACGGATCCAAATCTCTGTTCGGCGGTGGTCGCCTACCCAGTGCCGGTTGTGAGCGACAACTGTCCGGGCGTAGGCACGCCGGTGTGCAACGCGGCGTCAGGGTCTACGTTCCCGAAAGGAACGACGACGGTGACTTGCGGCGTGGGGGATGCGTCGGGGAACCAGTCAAGCTGCAGCTTCACGGTTACGGTAAACGACACGCAGCAGCCGTCAATCACCTGCCCGCCGAACATAACCGCAAAGACTCCGCAAGCGGGCAACCCCTGCGTGGTTGTGAACTACGCGACGCCAGTAGCGACCGACAACTGTCCCTCGCCGACAGTAGTTTGCACACCGCCGTCAGGAAGCTGCTTCCCCCTTGGAACTACCACAGTCACTTGCACCGCAACAGACACATCAGGCAACACTGCAACATGCACGTTCAAGGTGAACGTGTTCGACCTCTGCTTGCAGGATGACAGCAACCCAAGCACGGTCGCATTGATCAACTCCTTTACAGGCGACTATCGCTTCTGCTGCAACGGAGTGACCTACACGGGCAGAGGCACGATGACCATAAGGGGAAGCGCGTACACCCTGGAGCACAATCCGTTAGACAGACGCGTGCTAGTGAAGGACGACGAGGGAGTCCATAAAGGCTCGGGCAGCATCAGCGCACCGCCGGGGACGATCAGATGCACGATCACCGACAGAAACACGCAGGATAACAGTTGCGTGTGTCAGTGACGACTGCCTCGCGCTCTCTAAAAAAGGGCGCGCGAGCCTTCCTCAACTGGGTCGCGCGGGTGGCCGAAAAGTTGGGCGGAACCTCTGCCCTGAGGAAGGAAACCGACAGGAGTGCTTCATGGCGCGCTAGGAAATATGCTAAATAGGATCCAACAGCATTCGAATTGCGAAACGAGAATCACGAAGAGCAAAGTCGGTCATCATTCGTACCTCAGCGCGACCATCGGATCGACCTTCGTCGCCCGCCGCGCCGGGATGTAGCAAGCGATCAATGCTACGGCGCCCAGCAGCAACGCGATCCCGGCGAAGGTTGCGGGATCCGTGGCACTGACGCCAAACAGGAAGCTCGAGATCACCCTCGTGAGCGCGAACGATGCGGCCAAACCGAGACCCAAACCCATCAGGATCAGCGTCGTCCCCTGTTTTAGAACCAATCTGAGGACGTCTTCGGCTTGCGCGCCCATCGCCATTCGGATGCCGATCTCGCGCGTCCGCTCCGCTACTGAATAAGCCATCACGCCGTAGATACCTATCGACGCCAGCGCCAGCGCGAGGCCGGCGAAAAGCGCGAGCAACACCATGTTGAATCGCGGCTCGGACACCGAGCTCGAGACGAGCTGATCCATCGTGCGGACATCATAGAGAGGGAGTTCCTTGTCGACTGCCTGAAGCTCGCGGCGAAAGGTGTTCACCAGAGTTTGAGGATCTGCGTCGGTTCGCACGACGAAGGCTGCGGCGCTCGCGAGGAATATCGGCGCTTGCGACTGCGGCATGTAGATCGCCAGCGGTGCATCCTTCGCAAAGCCGTTCTGACGGACATTAGCCACCACGCCGGCCACCGTGCACATTGGCTTGCTTCTGAAACCGGGGTGCAGCCGCTTGCCGATCGGGTCCTCTCCTGGCCAGAACATCTCAGCCAGGTTCTCGCTGATGATCACTACCTGAGCGCTCTTGTCAGTGTCCGCTTCGGTAAAGAAGCGGCCGCTCACCAGCGGGATTCCCATCGCCTTGAAATAAGCGGAACTGACAACTAGCTTGCCTGCGTTCACTCCCGCCGCGGGCGGCGGCTGCCCCTCAATACTGAAATCACCTCTCACACTCATATCTCCGAGAGGAAGCCCGAAGACTGCTCCGGCGGCGCGAACTCCGGGCACGTTCTGAAAGCGCTCGATCGCCGTTCTGTAAAAGTTCGTCATGTCCGAGGGCTTCGAGTACCTCGACGGAGGTAACAGGACGTTCATAGTGAGCACGTTCTTCGGATCGAATCCCGGTTTGATCTCGGTCAGGTTGATGAAACTTCGGATCAACAATCCCGCCGAGGCTAGCAACACCATCGCCAGCGCGAACTCGGAAATCACCAGCGCGCTCCGAACATGCCGCCTGCTTCCGCTTTCGGAAACCGAGCGCTCGCCTTCCTTGAGTGAGCGGCTGAGGTCTATCTTCGACGAGTGAAGCGCGGGAGCGAGACCGAAAATGATCCCGCTCACAAGCGACGCCGCAAGCGCAAAGCCGAGAACCCAGGCGTCGATGCCGATGCTCTCGGCACGAGGCACACCGGGAGGCAGAAAGGCGAGCAACCCTTCCAATCCCCACACGGCGACCAGAACCCCAAGCGCTCCGCCAAACACCGCCAGGATCACGCTCTCAACCAGAAGCTGCGAGACTATTCGCCGGCGGCTGGCGCCGAGCGCCCGGCGAATAGCCATCTCACGTTGGCGGCCGGCTGCGCGAGCGAGCAACAGATTGGCGACATTGGCGCAAGCGATCAGCAACACCAGAGTGACCGCGCCCAGCAGAATCAGAAGAACGGGCCGCGTCTTTGCGACTACAAACTCCTGCAGCGGCATCAGCGTCAGTTCGCTCTCGGCGTCACGCTGTTGATGCCGCTCGGCCATTCGCCGGAAGATCGCGCCCGCGTCCTCCTGGGCTTGCTTCAGCGGAACGCCGGGCTTCAACCGGGCGACGACTTGATTAAAAGCGTTTGAGCAATCAGACGTCAGAACAAGCGGAGTCCACACTTCTGTTTGACCCGGGAACTCGAAACCCGATGGCATCACTCCGATCACCGTGCGGCCCTTGCCATCGAGATGAATCATGCTCCCGAGCGCCGAGGGGTCGGATCCAAATCGGCGTTGCCAGAGCTTATGCCCGATGACAACGACGTCATCGTGTCCCGGCTTCTCCTCTTCTTCAGTGAAGGCTCGTCCCAAAACCGGCCGGACTCCAAGCAGCGAAAACAGTCCGGCGTCACACACAGATCCTTGAAGCCGCTCCGGGTCGCCCACGCCGGTCAGGTTAAATGGCCTTCGCTGGTGCGCCGCGATCTCACCGAACGATTCGCTTTGAGTTTTCCAATCGGGATAGTCGGGATCGCACACCGCCCACGGACCTGAGAAACCCATTTGCCGATTGGCGCCGTAGAAGAGCACGAGCCGGTCAGGATCGGTAAACGGCAGGGGCCGGAGCAAGACGGCGTTGACGACGCTGAAGATCGCCGTGTTCGCCCCGATTCCAAGGGCAAGCGTCACCACCGCAACGGCCGTAAAACCCGGACGCTTGAGCAACATTCGAAAGCCGTATCGCAAATCGTGCAGCAGGTTTTCCAAAGTTCGACCTCCAAGCTTCTCTCTTATCTTTTCCGTCAGGTACAAAGACATGTACCCGGCATACTTCTCCTGCAAGTCAGGCCTACGCCAATCCTGACCCGTGATGATCTTCCGGCAAGTCGGCGTGGCGCACCTGCAATCCATCTCATAAGTGTCATCGTCTGTTGTCGCCCAGTCGTGAGTAATTTCTTCACCGGCTTCTATCCTTCTCAACGCGACAAAAACAATCTGCCCCCGCACGCCGATGTTTGGTTCGCAGGAGTGATTGCTGAAGATCATGCTGCCTTCTCTCTCTTGTTCGTTAAGCGGACCGATGAAGAAATCTTCAGCGATTTGGATCTCGGCCGGGCCAAGCGCCTTCGTCACCCGTTGAAGCGTTTCGCGGTTGAAGATATGGCCGCCCTTGATACAAACAATCTCTCCCAGCTTGATCGGTTCGACCGCGAACAGACCTCGTCCGTGAATCGAGCTCTCTTTCACAGCCGCCTTGGGTGAAATGTAAGATAAGTTTGGCATAGCATCTCTCAGGTTCGGGGTTCCGGGTTCAGAGTTCCGGGCTCAGAGTCCAAGCTTTAGCTTGCCGTCGAGGTACGCGGAGCACCGGATAGGGGAGCAAGCTAAAGCTTGGACTCTGAACCTGGAACTCTGAACCCGCAACTCTGAACCCTGAACCTACTCGCATCTCAACGCAACCATCGGGTCCACCCTCATCGCCCGCCGCGCTGGAATGTAACTGGCTGACAACGCGACGCTCGCAAGCAGCAGCGAGACGGCCAACAACGTAACCGGATCAGTCGGACTCACGCCGAACAGCAAACCCGAGATCAGACGAGTCAACGCAAAGGCTCCGGCTAAGCCGACGCCAACCCCCAACAGCGCGAGAACCATGCCTTGACCGACGACCAGTCTGAGAATGTCTTTACGTTGGGCGCCCAACGCGATGCGGATACCAATCTCCTGAGTGCGTTGCGCTACGGAATAGTTGATCACGCCAAAAACGCCGACTACCGCCAGCCCCAATGCCAGCGCTGCAAAGATACTGAGCAGCAGCATATTGAAGCGCTGTCCGCCAACCGAGTCTGAGAATATCTGATCCATCGTTGTGATTGCGACCGGTAGATCCTTATCAACCGCGGCTGCTTGCTCGCGAACCGCGGCGGCCAGCGTCAACGGATCACCCGAAGTTCGAACCATCACCGCCATGGAACCTGAAGGCTCTTGGAGATCGGACAGATACATTTCCGGGTTTGGCCGCGTGTTCAAGCCGGTGTGACGGATATCTCCCACCACTCCCACAATCGTCAACCAGGGGCTCGCGACGATTCGGAGTCGCTTGCCAAGCGGGTCTTCACCCGGGAAGAACAGGCGGGCCATCGTTTCGTTGATGATGATAGCGGGCGGCGGCTGTGACTCGTTGTAATGTTCGGGATAAGGCTGCTGATCAAACCAACGCATCACCGGCAGAGCGATCCTGGCATCCGCTTCTGTAAAGTATCGTCCTTTGCGAAGCGGAACCCTCATGGCCTGGAAGTAGCCGGAGCTGACGCTGCGCATCGCGGCGTTGGATTCCTGCCCCGGGGCCGGAGCCGGACGGCCCTCGACAAAAAAGAACGACCAGTTGTCGCCCGGACTCAGCGGGGTCTGAGTCGTCGCGCCCACATCTTCGACGCCGGGCAGCGTCTTAAAGCGCCCCAGGAGTTCTTGATAGAACCGAATCTGTTGCTGGGGTTTTGGGTAGCGCGGCCCTGGCAGCGAGAGAACCAGGCTCAAAACCCCGTGCGGGTCAAAGCCCGGATCGACGCTCAACAGCCGGACGAAGCTCCTGACCATCAGTCCACCGCCGGCCAACAAGACCAACGCCAACGCTACCTCAGCCACCACGAGCACACTTCCAATTCGGCGGCGGCCGGCGCCTGCTGACGTTCGGGTTCCTTCATTCATCGACTGAATCAGGTTTTGCCTGGAGCTTCGCAAGGCCGGCGCGAGTCCCGTGATGATCCCGGTAATCAGCGTAAGCCCGATGGTCACCGCCAGAACCTGGCCGTCAACGTGCACCTGTTCGATGCGCGGAATGCTCACAGCCTTGATCTTCGGGAGCAGGTCGACAATCCACAGCGAGAGCAGCAGACCGACGCCTCCTCCCATCGCGGCCAGCAGACAACTCTCGGTCAACAACTGGCGGATCAACCTCACTCGCTGCGCTCCCAGCGCTGTTCTGATCGCGATCTCTTTCTGCCGCGAGGCGGCGCGCGAGAGCAGCAGATTTGCCACGTTAGCGCAGGCAATCAGCAGCACGAACCCGACGGCTGCGAACAAGACCACTAACGCGAGGCGAACATCGCCTACGGTGTTTTCGTGCAGAGAGACGATCTGCACGCCGTGTCCGACATTATTACTCGGGTATTGCCGTTCGAGCTGCTCGGCGATCTGAGCCATCTCCGCCTGCGCCTCTTTCAGGGTCACGCCCGCGCTAAGGCGGCCAATCACCTGATGGCTGTGCTTGCCGACTTTTTGGGCTTCGAGGGGCAGGTTGATTGGAATACACACGTCAGGCATGAAATCCACGGAAGGCATCACGCCGGCCACGGTGTAGCTTTGATCGTTCAGGCTGAGGGTCTTGCCGGCGATCTCAGGGTCTGATCCGAAGCGCCGCTTCCAGAGTCCCTCGTTAATAACAACGACGTTGTTGCTGCCGGCCTGATCTTCACCCTGCAAGAACGTGCGCCCGAGCACCGGAGGAACGCTAAGGACGGTGAAGAAATCAGCCGAAACCCGTGCCCCGCTAATCGCCGCAGGGTCGCCGGCGCCTGTCAGGTTGAATCCGTCAGGTTGGATTATCGCCAGATTCTCGAAGCTGCGAGCTTGTTCTCGCCAGGCGACGAACTCGTGTCCGGAAATCGGAAGGTTGGCGTCGTTGGAGGAGGCCCGTCTCTCCCATATCACCACCAGCCGGTCAGGCTCCTTGAAAGGCAACGGTCTCAGAAGCACGGCGTTAATCAAGCTGAAGATAGAACTGTTGGCGCCAATTCCCAAAGCCAGGGTGAGAACCGCGACGACGGTGAAGCCGGGACTCTTAGCCAGCGTTCGCCAGCCGTATCGGAAGTCTTGCAAGAATCCATTCATAAGATCACCTCCGGGGGTGCTTTCTGGTTTGTGGTCTCCGGTTTGTGGTTGCTGGCTTGTGGTTGAACAAAGCAGACCGTAATCGGAAACTAGAAACCAGAAACCAAGGAAACTATTCGCAGCGTAACGCGACCATCGGATCGACCTTTGTCGCCCGCCGCGCCGGCAACCAGCAAGGCAGCAGCGCCACTAGACTGAACAGCAAGATGAGCGTGATGAAGGTCAGCGGATCAGCCGGACTCACGCCGGCACCCCGCGAGCCACTGGTCGTTCACTCGCACCTCAATGCGACCATCGGGTCTACCTTCGTCGCCCGCCGCGCCGGTAAGTAACAAGCCAGCAGTGCCACGACCATCAGCAGCAATGCAATCACAGCAAATGTCGGCGGGTCGGTTGCGCTCACGATGAAGAGCAGGTTCTTCATCAGCCGCGTCAGCGCGAACGCAGCCGCCAAACCAACGCCTACGCCAATAGTTGCCAGCGCAATGCCCCGACCGATCACCATCTTCAGCACGTCGCTCTGCCTTGCGCCCAATGCCATGCGAATGCCGATTTCGTGCCTGCGTTGCGTCACCCCATACGAAATCACTCCGTAGAGTCCCGTGGCAGCGAGCACCAGCGCCGCGCCCGCAAAGACCGTGAGCAGCCAGAGATTGAAGCGCCGCGGAGCTACCGAAGCAGCCAGATATTGCTCCATCGTGCGGATGTTGGAAGTCGGTGCGTCCGGGTCAACCGCCTGTATCTCGCGCCGCACGTGAGCCGACATAGTCAGCGGATCAACCGTCGTGCGGATCAGCCAGTACTGATTATTAGTCAGCCATACCACGCCATCTTCATGAGTTTGAT
Organism: uncultured Clostridia bacterium; assembly: GCA_964548075.1. Lineage (GTDB taxonomy): Bacteria > Acidobacteriota > Blastocatellia > UBA7656 > UBA7656 > Onstottus_A. The sequence goes on from CAZJQQ010000057.1 coordinate 27,288, forward strand.
GGATGGGCAGGTAAATGTGCTGCGTCGGCTCGCCGTCCAGACTGACGTGTTTGACGTCTCCGACCACGCCGACGATCTCGACCAGCCGCGGGGCTTCATCGCTGTCGTCAATGCGCATGTGCTCGCCGAGCGGACTGCCGTTTGGCCAGTACCGGCGAGCGAGGTTCTGGCTGATAAGAACCACGGGCGCTTTCTGCTCTGTGTCGCGTTCGTTGAATTCGCGGCCCGCAATCAGCGGAATCCTCATAGCGCGGAAATAACTAGTGCTGACCACACGAAAGTCCGCCACCATCGCTTTGTCAGGCGTGGCGGCCCGCCCCTCGATGGTGAAATTAACGGCCGCCAAAATGCCGCTCAGTGGAAGCGCGGAGACGAAGCCAACTGTTTCGACTCCGGGCAAGCTCTCAAGGCGCGGCCGCAGCTTCTCATAAAACGCGGTGACCGCGGCGCGGTTGGCGTATTGCGCCCTGGGCAACGAAAGCCGGACGGCCAGCACGTTCTCCGCGTCGAAGCCAGGATTGACTGCCTGCAGGCGGAGAAAACTTTTGACCAGCAAGCCGGCGCCGATAAGGAGCACCAGTGAGAGTGCGATTTCCGAGATGACCAGCAGCCCTCGCCCGCGACTTTGCCGCGCGCCGCCGGCCGCTGCGCGCCCGCCCTCTTTGAGTTCATTGTTGAGATTTACGCGCGTGGCTTGCCAGGCCGGGGCCAGCCCGAAGATCACTGCCGCCAAGAGCGACAGCGCGAGCGTAAGCCCCAGCACGTGGAAGTCCACGCCGACTTCAGCGGCGCGAGGCAAGACCTCCGGGCTGAGCGCAAGCAGCAGGTCAATGCCATAGAAGGCCAGCAGCAGCCCGGCTACGCCACCTAACAACGCGACCAACAGACCCTCGGTCACAAGCTGCTGAATCAAACGTCGGCGTGTAGCACCCAGCGCCGTGCGGATGGCCATCTCTCGGTGACGCGCCGTAGCACGCACGAACCCCAGATTAGCCAGATTGACGCAGGTGATCAGCAACACCACTCCGACCGCCCCGAGCAGTACCCATAAAGCGAGGCGGACGTTGCCCACGACCTCGTCATGCAGTGGACTGAGCGTCACGCCCAGCTTTTGCCCATTGGGGACGGGGTATTGTTCCCGGACCCGTTCGGCCACCGAGGTTAAATCGGCTTCGGCCTGCTCGCGCGTCACGCCCGGCTTCAACCGCGCCACCGCGCGCAGAAAATTCACCGACGTGCGCACCGCCCGCCATGGGTCGGCATCAGGAGCCAGCGGAATCGCCAGCTCAGCTTCTCTGATTGGAAAGAAATACTGCGGTGGCAAGACGCCCACAACTGTGTAGCTGGCGCCGTTGAGTGTCAGTGGCTTTCCCACCAGTAGTGGATTAGCTCCGAAGTGCCTTTGCCAGAGGCCATAACTCAAGACCACCACACGATGTTGCCCTGGCGTGTCATCTTCGGGGCGCAACGCGCGACCGACTACTGCCTCTACTCCCAACATCTGAAAGGCATTGGCAGACATCCGCAGCCCCTGCAATCGCTGGGGATCACCGGTCTCCGTTAGATTGGCGCTCCAGTTGGCGAAGGCGGCAATTCCAGCCAGGCTTTCGTTTTGATCCCGATAGTCGATGAAATCCGGAAGGTTGAACGGGCGTTTCCCGGGATCAGGACGGCGCGACGATACCCACACCAACTGCTCCGGTTGTCGAAAAGGAAGCTGGCGCAGCAAGATGCTATTCACCAAACTAAAAATCGCCGAGTTCGCGCCGATACCCAGCGCCAGCGTGATCACGGTAATCAGAGTGAAGCCAGGCTTCTTCAGCAACATTCGCGCGCCGTAGCGCAGGTCTTGAAACAGGGTATTCATTGCTCACCTCTCTCGGTTACTGGTTCGGAGCTTCGGGTCAGAATCGAAGATGTTCCAGTGGAGGAACCACAATGACCAGCAACTTCCTGGTTGGGCTAAGATTCTCGGCCGCGACCTTCAGCGCCAGGTCCAATTGCTCGTCCACGCCCCGCAGGAGGTTCGCCAACCTGGTCTCCACTTGATGATCCGGCCGCGTGCCGCGGCGCTTTCCATCGTAGCCCGGCACCGCGTTCCAGTATTCGTACATCGGCACCCTGACCCGCATCTTCGAATTTGGCAGCGTCACGATCGTCTGCATGCCCGAGTTGTTTCCGTAATAGGCGCCGCCCGTTTCCTCGCCGATGAACGTTGCGCGCTTGAGGTGATGCGCCACCGCGCAGAAATCCGCCGCGGTCGAAAAAGTCCCGCCGTCAATGAGTACAAACACCTTCCCCAGAAACGGATATTTCCCGGGCGGTTGCTCCGCGACTCCCGGATGAAGTTTCTCGGTTACGAGAAAGCCTCCTGCCGGATTGACCGTCATGCCTTCGCGCAACCGGCCCTCATTTCCACTCCAGTCCGAGTGCTCTTTGAATGAAGGGTTGATTGTCTTGACGTCGATGTGATCAAAGTAGCGGAACGGTTTGTCCGTAAGATAAGACACGAGCATCGCCCCGTACATATCGGCGCCGCCGCCGTTTCCGCGCAGATCGATAATCAGCGCCCTGGTCCCCTTCTCACGCAGAGTTCGGAACGTGTCCTCCAGCCACTGTGGATACTTGCTCCCGCCGAACCCGCCGATGCGGATTTGCGCGATGTCCGGGTCCTTCAAGAATCGCAGCGCGAGGTTTTCGCTCGACCACTGAAGCCTCGCGATGCTCGCTTGGAAGCCGGCATTCAAAGGGTTGTTGGTCAAGTTCGTCTTGCGGTCGGAATCCGACACCCCAAGAAGTTTCGAAGTAACAGTCGTGCCGGCCGCGTCGCGTACCCTTACCGTGAAGGCTTCTGCTTTCTCGACTAAAAGCCAATAATTCTGCGCGAAGCTACGTTGAAGTCTCACGAGCTTGCCCGTCTCGATATCGCCGTCGGCTGGCATCTTAGGCAACATTCGGTTGAGAATATCGGCGGGCTTTCGACCATTGATCTCTAGGATCTCCATTCCGGGACGAATGGTCCGATCATCGGGTGTGTCATTGGACTGAACCATCAGCCGCCGCCCCTCGACCATGATCCGTAGCGGAAACATCCGGGCGCCGGCCAACTCCTTCTGCGTCTCCTCATCCGGCGTGAGTCCCGTGTGCCCACATCGGATATGAGCGAGCGTCTCCGCCAACACCACCAGGAATTCCGTCTTCGGCATCGGGCGGCTCAGCTTCGCGCGCTCGGCGTCGAACGCTCGATCCATCTCGGCCTTCGACGAATACCGATAAAGCCCCGAGTGCGCCTCCTCGAGCGCCTTGCGCATCAGGTCGAAATCGGCCTGCGTCTCGGCCGGCGCCAGCGCCTCCCCTACCAGAGGAATCAGAGTCCCGGATGTGACTGCCGAATTAGCCTGCGGGCCGGCGACTCCGCCGGGCAGACTGATCAAAGTCATTAGAACGCCGAGCCGCAAAACGTTTCTCATATTTCACCTTTCGAAGGAGCTCCACATCCATCCTCTATCTTCAGCTTCGCTTATCTTCAGCTGCGCTTGCCTAGTGTTTTTCAAGCCGGATCGTGCCGTCGCTGGTCTTTAAGGAAAGCAGTTTCCCGCCCCCGTTGATCTGACCGTGAACCTCTCCTTTCCCCTGGCGGCCCGAAACCGTCACCGGCATATCGAAGTCGATGCTTCCGTCATTGGTCTCCAGCTCGACATCCGCGGCGATCGTTGCTGGCAGCCGCAAAGTCAAATTGCCGTCGCCTGTGTTCAGCCGCCAATTCGCCTCCATCTTCGAGCCTTCAGCCGCCACCGCCTCGATGCCGCCGTCCCCGGTCTTTACATCCAGCACATCGAAGCGCCCATTGACGCGAACCCGGCCATCGCCTGTTTCCGCGCGAAGCGAACCATCGATCCCGCTCACGTCGATATTCCCGTCGCCCGTATGCAGGGTCAGGTCGCCGCGCACATTGCGCATGTCGATATTGCCGTCGCCGGTATCGGCCTTCAGCGTTCCCTGCAACTCGGACAGCTCGAGGTTGCCGTCACCGCTTCGCAAGAGGACCGTCCCCTTCACGCCTTGCACATCTACATTGCCGTCACCCGTGTGTAAGTCGAGGTCGGCATCGCGCGGCACCTTGATCTCGATATCGACGCGCCTGTTGCCCCAATTTATCTGAAACGCGTGGCGCGGGAAGCGGACTTCGATGTCGATCTGATCACCGGTCTGGCGGTCAACGATGTTGATGCCGTCCCCGCCGATCTTCCAACCCTGGGTCGTGATTCGCGCCTCGACAGTCGAGCATTCGCAAGACGTCACGCGTATGTTCGCATCGCTGGTCTCGACCCGCAGCTGTGCCGTGCGTTCGAGCTTGAAACTCTTCGTCCATTCGTCCGTTGAACCGGACGGCAGGACCGATAGAACAACCATGCAGATCATTGGAATCATGAATCACCTCCTCAAGTTTCATCGATTGTCTGAAGCTGCAGAGGATCGAAGATCGATCTCACGCCCGCATTTCATCTTCAATCCCAGTTCATTTTCCATTTGTCATTTTCCATTTGCGATTTGTCATTGAGAGCGAATTAGAGCAAATGACAAATGACAAATCGCAAATGGAAAATGACAAATGGCTACCTGTTAAACATATCCAACATTCTATCTTCTATCCTCTATCTTCTATCCTCGATTCTCACTCATACCGCAGCGCAACCATCGGATCAACCTTTGCAGCTCGCCGAGCTGGCACGAAACAGGCTCCCAGAGCCACTCCTGCCAACACCACCGAAACTGCCACGAAAGTGATCGGGTCGGTCGCGGTGACTCCGAACAACAGACTCGACATCAACCGAGTCAACGCAACGGCTGCCCCAAGCCCCACTCCAACCCCGATCGTCGCGAGCAAAACTCCTTGCCCGACCACGAGCTTTAACACATCTTGCCGCTGAGCGCCCAACGCCATCCGAAGCCCGATCTCTCGCGTGCGCTGCGTCACCGCATAGGACATGACGCCGTAGATTCCAACCGTCGCCAGAATTAAAGCCACCGCCGCGAACACTCCGAACAACGCGGTGTACAGTCGCGGCTGCCAGACGGATCTCGCGACGACCTCTGTCATCGGCATCACGCGAGTGAGAGGCAAGTCGGGATCGAGTTGCTTCACCTGACCACGCACCGCCGTGATCAGGCTCTCCGGCCGGCCCGAGGTTCGTATCGCGAGACCCGAGCCGCCGATCGGCATCTGAGCAAAAGGCAAGTAGACAGACTCGCCTGTTGATGCGTCCAGGCGTCGATGCCTCACATCGCCGACGACGCCGACGATCGTATGCCAGGGCTCGTTGTCCTCGGGCGGTCCGAAGCGGATTCGTTTGCCAATCGGATCGCTATCGGGCCAGTACTCGCGCGCGAGCCGCTCATCGATGATCGTGACGCCCGGTGACGGGCCCGACATGACCTGGTCCTGCGCCGCAAGCTGCGGGACCTTCGGCGCATCGCGGCTATCTCGCTCGTCGAAGTCACGCCCCTTCAGGATTGGAATTCCCATCGCGCTGAAATAGCCGGGACTGATCACGCAGTGGTTGATGGTCGGCGCTTCGCCAACCGAGAGCACCGGAAAGCCTTCGACGGTCATGCTTCGACCCCAGTTGTTGCCACTCAAAGGCAGACCCGAATTGCTTCCTGCGCTTTGAACGCCGGGAATCGCTCTTACGCGCTCGAGCAACTGACTGAAAAACGCGATGCGCTTTTCCGGCGCGCGATACTTGGCGCCCGGCAACGCGATGTACATCGTGAGCACGCCTTCGGGATTAATTCCGGCATCGACGTGCTGCAAGCTTATGAAGCTCCGTATCATCAGCCCCGCGCCAACCAGCAGCACAAGCGAAAGAGCAATCTCGGCGACCACCAGCAGGCTTCGCAGACGGTGACGACCGCCGCCGGCCCCGCTTCGCCCGCCTTCTTTCAGTGTTTCATTCAAGTCGGGATTTGACGCTTCGAGCGCCGGAGCCGTGCCGAACACAAAGCCCGTTAGCAGCGAGCACGCGGCAGTAAAGCCAAGCACTCGGCCGTCGAGATCGAACTTCATCCAGAACGGAATATCGATGGGTATCGCGGCGAGCAGCAGATCCATACCCCACAACGCCAGCACCAACCCGAGCGCCCCGCCTATCAAACCGAGCAGCAAGCTCTCAGTAAGCAGTTGTCGAAAGATGCGTCTGCGATTCGCCCCGAGCGCCGCGCGAATCGCGATCTCTTTTTGTCGAGCCGTCGAGCGAGCAAGCAACAGGTTAGCTACGTTCACACAGGCGATCAGCAACACGAACCCGACCACTCCGAGCAGAATCAGCAGCGCCTTCTTGTAGTCACCGACCAACCCCGCGCGCAGACTGGTGAGGCTCACGCTCAGACCTTCATTCGTGACCGGGTTTTGTTGTTCGATGCCGGCGGCGATGCTGATCATCTCCGCTTGCGCTTGATCGAGAGTGACGCCGGGCTTCAAGCGCGCGATTGACTCCAAGCCGTGGTCGGTGCGCGTATAGATCTTGGTGTTGAGCGCCAACGGGCCCCACGTTTCCGCGACTTCAGGAAACTGGAAGCCCTTCGGCATAACTCCGATCACCGTGCGCGAACGATTGTTAAGCATGACGGTCTGACCGATGACATTTGGATCAGCCCCGAAACGTCGTTGCCACAGACCGTGGCTCAGAATGACAACCTGATCGTGATCGGGCTGATCTTCGTCGGCGGTGAAGGTCCGGCCCAGGATCGGAGCGATACCGAGTATCTCGAAGAGTCCTTGCGAGACGAACGCGCCTTGGAGTAGCTCGGGCTCGGCTCCGCCGGCGACAATGAACCCGCCGGCGTTGTAGCAGGCGATGTCTTCGAAGGAGTGATTCTGCTCGCGCCAATCGAGAAAGTTTGGGAACGAGATGCCCATCGAGGCGACGCCCTGCTTGAACGCGGTCTCATCGAGCAGCACCAGCCGTTCAGGTTCCTGATAAGGAAGCGGCCTGAGCATGATTCCGTTAACAAAGCTGAAGATGGTGCTGATAGCCCCGATGCCCAGCGCCAGCGAAAGCACGGCAACGCCGGTTAACCCGGGACTCTTCCTGAGCATGCGTGCGCCGTACCTGGTGTCTTGCAGAAGATCACGAATCATAGCTCTCTGTTCCTCTTGGATTGGCAATTCCAGATTCGAAATTCGCGCGTCGAAATTGCCTGCGGTCCATTGCCCTCCTACCAATCGCCGTGCCAAGCCGACAGTACTCGCAGGTTGTTGAAGAGTCGAGGGTTGGGTCACTGGCGGCCGCTCGCCGTCTTGCGGCTAATGCCCGCTTGCGGGACTTGAGTTTCCCACTACCGCGAAGCTCTGATTTGCAAACGAGGACGCGCTCAAACTTGGCTCATCAACATTGGCTGGCGCGGCGGTCACCTTAAGAGAACCTGAACCGGGCAGTGAGAATATGCCGAGGACGTGTCAGGATGCGCTGGGGCCGAGCCGGGCCTGGGCTTTCCCTGCAAATCGCCGTGCACTAATACCGACTATTCGTAGTGGTACTTGCAAGAAGCGATGATGATTTGTTGATCGGTGACTTTATACACCAGGCGGTGCTCGTCAGTGATGCGGCGCGACCAATATCCTTTGAGGTCGCCCTTAAGCGGTTCAGGTTTGCCAATGCCGCCGAACGGCGTCTTGGCGGCTTCCGTGATGAGGCGACGCAGTCGCTCGAACATCTTCCTATCGACCGCGGCCCAATGTTGTATTGCTCGAATGCCGATTGGTGAAAGGCAACGATCCTCATTGAAACTGCTCTTGGTCCGGCACCACGATGTTCCGATTCTGATCGACATCACCGACAGCCTCGATCAGCCGCGCGCGGTTCGCGGGCGACCTTAACAGGTAAGCGGTTTCGTCGCGTTCATAGACCACTATTTCAATCTCCTTGTGCTTGAAAGTTGTTCTCAGGCCTTCAAGGAAGTCCTCGTTCAGGTCGTCAGCGTTTATTTGGTAAATGGTCTGCATGATTCTCTCCGGCGGTTTCCTGCCAGCCGGATTATACCTCAAGGACCGCGATGCCTCGTAGGACTTTCCGCAGTCTCAAGCGGGCTGAGCATGATTCCGCTAACGTTCTGACTCCTGACCTCTGACCTCTGACCTGCTCATTTCCCCGGCCTTTCGAACTTTGCGTCATCGATCGGCATATTCTGTTTGACCTCGATGTACTTCCGAGTCGTACCGAGATGGCTATCGTCCAAATAGGACACGATGGTTGTGAACGGCAGCTTTACTCCGTCCACATCGGTATAGTCTTTGAAGTCCGTCTGCTCCGGATCGAGTCCCAATGCCGTTCCGGTCAACACAATCCGGCGCAGGAGTAATCCACTCTGTGTATCGAAGAATAACTTTTCGGTTCGACGGCCCGGAGAAGGCCCAGTAGGAGGAGATGTCGCCTGCGTTGCCGGGGGCTGCGCTCCCAGGGCGGGCTGAGCCTCAACGACATACACTTCACGATCGTCAATCTTCTCTCTGCCTGTTATGAATCGAAGCGGAGATTTACTGCGCTTAATAGGCCTTCCCACGTACCTGCACAGACAGGGCGCGGGCGGCCGAAGGTCTTGCGAATACCAAGGCTCGCGGTGGCGGCATCAGGATGCCAAGGGCTTGCCCCGTGGAGTCTTCACGATGGTCGCTACCGGGCTCGACCTGCACGCCACAAGATGCCACGGGCTTGCCCCGTGGAGTCTTCACGATGGTTGCTACCGCGCTTGACCTTGCACCCCACAAGATGCCACGGGCTTGCCCCGTGGAGTTCTTCACGCTCTCGAGTCTCGGCGGTCTCACACGAGGAAAGCAACGTGAATCTCCACGGGGCAAGCCCGTGGCATCTCGAAGACGCCATTCTATGTTTCCGTAGCTGACAGCGTGAATCACCACGGGGCAAGCCCGTGGCATCTCGAAGACGCCATTCTATGTCTCCGTAGCTGACAGCGTGAATCACCACGGGGCGAGCCCGTGGCATCTCGAAGACGCCACTCTATGTTTCCGTAGCTGACAGCGTGAATCACCACGGGGCGAGCCCGTGGCATCTCGAAAACGCCACTCTATGTTTCCGTAGCTGACAACGTGAGCCTCCACGGGGCAAGCCCGTGGCATCTCGAAGACCCCACTATATCTTTCCGTAGCTGACAGCGTGAATCTCGACGGGGCAAGCCCGTGGCATCTCGAAGACCCCACTCTATGTTTCCGTAGCTGACAGCGTGAATCACCACGGGGCGAGCCCGTGGC
>CAZJQQ010000057.1:36655-41157 GCA_964548075.1 uncultured Clostridia bacterium
TTCCGTAGCTGACAGCGTGAATCTCGACGGGGCAAGCCCGTGGCATCTCGAAGACACCACTCCATGTTGCGGTAGCTGTCAACGTGAATCTCCACGGGGCAAGCCCGTGGCATCCGGCCACGAACATTTGTGAGCCGTGAAGATCACCGCGGCGTCTTTCTTCTGCTAGAATCACACCCGCTATGTTCGCCGCCCCCTACAGTCTCGATGAGGTTCAGTTCGCTTACTGCAATCGGATCTTTCTGCGTTGGCGGACACATCGCAACCGTCCAATCCTGGCCTTAGCTGCGTTGGACCAATGCACATTGAGTGAGATCGCGGCGCAATACAGTTTGGAAATACTGGAGTCCGCCTCAAGCCAGAACGAATTGATGGCACAGGTGAGCATGAAACCGGACGAGTCGATCTCTACCTGCGCAAGCAAACTTAAGGGACAGATCAGCAAATGGCTACGTTTGAAGCTCGGGCTTGAGACGCCAACCGATCTTCTGAGCAAGGGCTACTTCGCGTGTACCGTGGGCAACAGCACGAGCGCGGCGGTTGAGGCCTACCTAAGCAAGCAGAGCGAGCATCACGGTTACGCCAGCCGCGTGTTGCCTCCGGTATATCTGCGAGAGTACGAGCCGGCAGCCAATGATGATCGGATTGTGGCCCCGCGACACGCCTGGGTTCTTGCGCGGTTCCACCTGGTGTTTTCGACGTGGCGTCGACGCGGCGTTTTTGGTTCGGCAGACGCGAGCGCGGTCGCCGAACAGTGGGAGCATATGCAAACGAGGCTTCGATTCAGGTTGATCAAAGTCTCATTCGTTCCCGATCACGTTCACATCGCTGTGCGCCTTCATCCCGCAGTTTCGCCGGCCGCACTTTCAGTCGAGCTGATGAATGCGGCGCAGGAGTTTGCGTTCTCGAAGCTTGCACAATCGGTGATCGAAGCGGGCGTGGAGCGGCTCTGGCAGCCCAGCGCCTACTTGAGCAGTTACGGCGATCTGGCAAGCGGTCAGATTCGGGCGTATATCGACAACTGGACCAAAGAGGGGGAGCAGGCGTAGTCGATCTCCGTAGCTAGCGAGCGTGAGACTCCATAGGGCGAGCCGGTGGCATCTAGGGATGCCAGCGTCGCTACCACCAGACGATCACTTGATGATCACCGGCAGTTTTCCAGCGGCCAGCAGTATGTTTGAGGGCGCTTTCTCGTTGGTCAGCCGGTCCTTTACGTAGTCATAGGTGAAGTACGTGTCAACGTAGATGATGTACTCGCCCGCCTGGAGCAACGCGAGCCTGCCGCCCAGTTTCTCTTTTCCTTCAAAGTGAGCCGTGTTCCACGACGGGGTTAGCATGGCCGAGCTTACCGGGGTGACCCCCACCTCCTGTCCTTGCATGTCTCCGCTCTTGGTATAGATCTTCGCGTTTGTCTGTAGCTTGAAGTTGGAAGCCGTGGGCTGCTTCGTCTGTACATAGCCCACTGCATCCTTCAAGGTGCACGGGAAAAACCTGCGTCCATAGAAATCGGGAGCGATGCCCTTCTTGAACTCCAGTTTTTCCAAGAGCCCCGAAGTGTAGTCCTTCTGATCGGGCGTAGTCGGCTGTTGAGTGAAGATCATGTTTCCAATCGAACCCGATCCCACGTAGGTCGCCACCCCCGACGTCTTCTGAGGCTTGTAATAGGGATGAGTCGACTGCCCGAAAGCCGCGGCTTCTAAACCCGACCCTGACTGGATCAACGTTGAGGCCATCAGTAGGATGGCGAAGGCGACAGTGTGTTGACGTGTATTCATTGTTTCCTCCGATCTGCACTGCTCGATGTGGCGCTTCCCATTCGACGAGTCATTCAAATCAAGTAGGAAGGGCTCGATTTGGGCGGAGACTATCAAGCTCCAAACCCGCCGTCAAGAACCCCAACAATCCCCTCTGCATGTCAGACGGTCAAGCGTGTAAACTGCAATTCGAACGAACAGGATCCGCTCGACGATCGTGTCTAGTGCCTCCAGAATTCAGGATACAGCAACGCTTAGACGCTTCCCACAAGATAAACAAACTGACCTGGTCGTCGCGCCGTCTTATCTCCAACCATGAGCAAATACCATTTAGAGCGAGCGATGCCCCCAATACGAAAACGGTTTCTTGTTTTTGGTTTCTTGTTTCTGGTTGCGTCTGCAAGCCGGCCCGCGTCAGCGCAGACGTTTGACGCCAACGGAGTCAGACTTCATTACATCGTCGAAGGCAAAGGACAGCCGGTCGTGCTTATTCACGGGCTCCATTCGAGCATAAGGATGAACTGGCAAATGCCCGGCATCATCAGCATGCTGTCGAAGAACTATCAGGTCATCGCGTTGGATCTGCCCGGGCACGGTGAGTCTGACAAGCCAACAAACGAAGCGGCATACGGAGCGGAGATGGTCGAAGATGTTGTCAGGCTTCTGGATCGCCTCAACATCAAAAGAGCCCATATAGTCGGCTATTCGATGGGAGGCATGATCGCGATGAAGTTCATGGCTACGCATCAAGATCGAGTGCTCAGCGGGATAGCCGGTGGGATGGGATGGCTGCGCGAAGGCAGCGCTTTGCAGAAGTTCTGGGGGCGAATGCCGGAGCGGCAAGGCGGCAGCGCTCCATCGGCTTGCGCGCGCAGTCTGGGCAAGCTGGCTTTGACCGAAGCGGAGCTGAGAGCGATCAATGTTCCGGTTGAAATAATCGTCGGCGATCGCGATCCGACGAAGCGGCTTTACGTGACGCCTCTCGATCAGGTGCGAAAGGATTGGCCGGTGGTGGAGATCAAGGACGCCGGTCATTTGAATTGCATCATCAAGCCTCAGTTCAAAGAGGCGATAGCGGATTGGCTCTCGAAGCATCGATGAGAAGTTCGGAGTTCGAGGATTGGAGTTTTTGGTTTCTGGTTTATGTTTCTGGTTTGTGTGCTGAATGTCGAGGCGGTCCGCTTGCGGAAACCAGAAACCACCAACCAACCAGAGACCAGAAACCAGAAACCAGCAACCTACTCGTATCTCAGCGCAACCATCGGATCGACCTTCGTTGCGCGGCGCGCTGGAATGTAGCACGCCAGGAGCGCAACCAACGCCAGCAGCAGCGCGACTCCGGCGAAGGTCCCCGGGTCGCGAGCGCTTACACCGAACAGCCACCTCACTGAAGTTAGGTGTTAATCAAAGAACTAGTCAAAGAACTCCGAAACAAAGTCCACTCGAATCAAACACGTCACGGCCTGTCAACTTGATCACATCGGGATCGAGGCATAAGATTCGGCAGGTTGAGCAGCCAGCTCTTCTTCGGCTCGAGTGGTTATGACGGAGAAACTAGTCAGAGTGTTTATGACTGCGGACATCGGGCGCGATGCGCTCGGTCGCCTGCTTGAGCGTGGCTACGAAGTTGAAGTCTACCCGGACATCGAGCCTCCGCCAAAATCGCTCATCGTAGAAAAGGTTCGAAGCGGGATTGATGCGCTCATCACAACGCTGCGCGATCAGATCGATGAAGAAGTCCTTGCTGCCGGCGCGGGCACACTTCGGATCGTCGCGCAGATTGCGGTCGGCTTCGACAACATCGATCGCGCCGCGGCGAATCGCTACCGAATACCGTTCGCCAATACTACTGACGTGCTCACTGAAGCCACCGCCGAATTCGCGTTCTTCATGATGGGCGCAGTCTCGCGCAAACTTTATTCGTCGGAGAAGCTTGTCGAACAGAACAAATGGACCTCGTGGCATCCGTCTCACCCGTTCCTTGGCGACGAAGTGACCGGCAAAACCATCGCCGTTATCGGTAGCGGCCGGATTGGAAAGGCATTCGCAAAGAAATGCATCGGGCTGGACGCAGACCTTCTGCTCTACGATCCCGATGTTCGAGATGAGAAGTTTGTCGAGTATGCAGGCCGCGAAATGGAGTTGAGGTTTGAAGCCGGATTCTCGAGGGAGCGGAAAGAGGCCCGCTACGTTTCCTTCTCGGAGGCGCTGGCAAGAGCTGATTACGTGAGCCTGCACGTGCCGTTGTTGATGCGAGGCGAGACCCTCACTCCCACCTATCACTTGATGAGCGCGGAAGCGTTTCGTCGAATGAAGAAGACCGCCTATTTGATCAACACCTCGCGGGGTCCGGTCGTCGACGAAGATGCGCTTTGCCAGGCGTTGTTGAACAAGGAGATCGCCGGCGCGGCGCTCGATGTGTACGAGATAGAACCGCTTCCGCTCGATAGCCCGTTGCGCGATTCGAGGCTAAGAGACCGGTTGAGGTTGTTTCATCATTTTGCGTCGGGGACTCGGGAGACTCGGCTCTCACCCGACCCGCAAGTGGGAATGGCCGGGCGTTGCGTGCAAGCGGTGATCGATGTCATCGAAGGCGCCTACGGCGGTGATCCGGCGAGGATGCCTTATGTGGTGAACAAGGAAGCCTTCCGGGAAGAGACGAGGTGACTGGGAGAAAGGGTGAGAAGGGCGAGGGGCGAGGGGCGAGGGGCGAGGGGGGAAGAGGAGCAGGCTCCCCCTCGCTCCCTT
>CAZJQQ010000058.1:0-39888 GCA_964548075.1 uncultured Clostridia bacterium
GTTGAGCGGCTTTCGCGGCGAGGCCGGATTGAAGACCTGGATTTATCGCATCGCGATAAACCAGGCGATGAATCAGAAACGCTGGTGGCGGCGGCGCCATCGCGACGAGACAATATCGCTGGACATAACGCGGCGCCAGGGGGATACGACGCTTGGTAACTTGCTTCCCGGCCGCGCTAGCTCGCCTGAAGCACAGGCGATATCCAGCGAACGCGAGCGCTGCATAATGCATGCGCTGGGCGAGATCAAGCAGGAGTATCGGATCGCGCTGATGCTCCGCGAGATCGAAGAGCTATCGTACGAGGAGATCGCCGAGACGCTGGCGATCTCGATTGGGACCGTTAAATCACGCATTGCGCGCGGACGCGAAGAACTCCGCCGCCGATTGAAGGACTTGATATGAAACGTGATGCGTGATTCGTGACCGGAGTCAGCAGGCTTCGCGGATCACGCGTCACGGATCACCAGGCAAATTTATGGAATGCAAGAAGTTTGAACTGACAGCCTCGGCTTACATAGACAGGCGGCTCAATGAGAATGAAGCCGTCGAGTACCGGGGACACCTTTCGACGTGTGTTGGTTGCCGGCTGCATCTTAAACAGATCGAAGAAGTGTCCCGCGCTCTAAGAGAGACCGATCAGCCAATGGTCCCTCGCGAGCTTCGCAGCTACATCATGACTGAAGCAACGAGGCGAGCGAGAAGAGAAATCAGCCTGGCCGAGAGCCTGTTTGCGTGGCTGCTGAAGCTGAATCCTCAGCCGGTAGCTTATGGCACTGGGCTCGTGATTTCGCTGTTGTCGTTTGCGGCCCTGTTCTCGAGTTTCAGGCCGATTCCACTGGGCGAGACCCGAAGCGAGCAGGCGGCGGCGATATTCCCGGTCATCAGCGGCTCAGACCGCGAATATCACAGCTACAACAATCTGCCTCAGGACGCGAGCTCAGCGGAGAGTAATAACTACTATCAGCTGCCACGGGTGCTGGACAACAGCGCGCTGGTCAGCTTCAGCCACATCGCTTATCAGAAAGCGGGCAATCAGGGTATGTCGGCGCTGGTCGAAATCGATTCGGACGGCCGCGGAACACTGGTGGATGTGCTTAATGCGCCGAAGGACCCGTACCTGATCGAGCAGCTATGGTGGTCGCTGCGCAATAGGACTTTTCAGCCGGCAACCGTCTCGGGCCACCCGGTCCCTACTCGCATAATCCTGCTGGTTGAAAAGGTCGATGTGAGTGGTTGAGAACTTGTCAGCGTCAGTTGCCGGTCGTTTCCTTTTGAGAACTGAAAATGGACTACCGACACGAGAAGAGCGTCTTCCTTTCCTGATTCGCGAGAGCGCCCCCACAATTTAACAGAGCGCCAGATGCGGCATCGTGCTGTCTTGTAGCGAGTGATCAGCCGAGCTGCGCCAAGGAGAAAACCAATGTTCGACAATCTAGTTGTGTCTACCGCTCAGAGGCGCAGGGGAAGAACGGCGAAGTTCTTTGTGGGCACCTCAGTCATTTATCTATCGGCCGTAGCGGTTGCGTTTGCGCTTTCGATCTTGCTCGCGACTCCGCAGCTTGCGGATAGTGGCCTGGCGCCGATTTGCCGGGTATTGGCGGCCTCGCCCACGCCGCGAGATCCCGGAGTCGTTGTAGATC
The DNA here is from genome assembly GCA_964548075.1 of uncultured Clostridia bacterium. Taxonomy (GTDB): domain Bacteria; phylum Acidobacteriota; class Blastocatellia; order UBA7656; family UBA7656; genus Onstottus_A. Next base: position 1,642 of record CAZJQQ010000058.1, read on the forward strand.
ATCGAGACCCTGGAGGTGCTCGCCGGCCGGACCTTACTAACTTGCAAAGACTTGAACAACTCATGGAGCACCCGCAGACAATCGCGGCGCGAATCTACATCCCTGCAGGAACGGACATTCGTGCCGGCGAAGGAGTTGTAGGAGGAGATCCAAACGCTCCGCCGAATAGCGTCGGGCTCATCGGCGGAGAGCCACGAACAAGTGAAACGCCACCTCGGCCGCCGGATCCACCGAAACTGCCGGTGCGAACCAAGGAAGAAGACAACCGGCCTCTACGAGTTACGTCTGTCGTGCTTCAGGGAAAAGCGATCGAGCGACGCACGCCGATCTATCCGCCACTAGCCAAGCAGATTCATCTTCAAGGGGACGTTTCAGTGGAAGTCATCATTTCACCGGACGGTAGGGTCGAGACTGCACGAGTTGTTAGCGGAAATTGGATGCTTGCTCAATACGCCAGAGAAGCCGCGCTGGGCTGGCGCTTTGAACCGACGTTACTGAACAATGTGCCGGTGCGGGTGACCGGAGTCATCACGTTCGTGTTCAAGCTGAACGAGTAGGAATGCATCAGACAGGCTGAATGACGGAGGTGGTTATGGGTAATACGGAAAGAATACTCTTGCTGTCCGCGCTGATACTCTTGGGAGCCGGTTGGTCGCTCTACCATCTTGGCTCACAACTAAACCTTGGGGTGGGCGATTCTAATCATATGCTGTGGGACCAGGCTCCGGGCGACAAGTGGCTTTATGTCGGCGGGGTGATGATGCTGATCGCCGGGTCGCTTGCCGCGGCGGTGTTCAAACTCTGGAGGGGTGCGAGGAGGCAGTAGCGTCGAAGTGCGCAACCCTCGTGTGCCAATCTCGGCAACGTGTCATCAGCGGCGCTTTGGATTGGTCCAGGGTGACTGAGATCTTGGAAAGCTAGCAGTATCAATCTGCGGCGAACGAATCCAAAGCGCCGCCGAGTAGGAGTCGAACAAATGCGCTGCCCGAGGGCGGCGCAGTCCAGATCAGGCTTTAGTCATCGACTTTCAAGACGGCAAGAAACGCTTCCTGCGGAATCTCGACTTTGCCGACTCGTTTCATGCGTTTCTTGCCCTCTTTCTGTTTTTCCAGCAGCTTGCGCTTTCGCGTGATGTCGCCGCCGTAGCACTTGGCGATGACATTCTTGCCAAGCGCCTTCACTGTTTCGCGGGCGATTACCTTGCTGCCGATCGCAGCTTGAATCGGAACCTCGAAGAGCTGCCGGGGGATCAGCTTGCGCATCTTTTCTACCAGCGAGCGTCCCCGGGCGTACGCGAATTCTCGGTGAACGATCAGCGATAGCGCATCGACCGGCTCGTCGGCGACCAGCATGTCGAGCTTAACCAAATCGCCTTTGCGATAGCCGGTCAACTCATAGTCGAATGACGCGTAGCCGCGCGAGAGCGATTTCAAGCGGTCGTAGAAGTCGAGCATTATCTCCGCAAGCGGTAATTCATAGGTGAGCAGCACTCTCTTTGGAGTCAGGTACTCGAATCCAAGCTGAGTGCCGCGCTTCTCTTCAAGCAGCGCGAACAGCGGGCCGACGTAGTCGTCGTTGCTCATTATCATCGCGCGAATGATCGGCTCCTCAATCATCTCGATTCTTCCGGGGTCGGGAAGCTTCGCCGGACTGTCGATCTCAGTCACTTCGCCGGACGTTGTGGTCACTCGATAACGCACGGTCGGCGCGGTGGTGATCAGTTCGAGATCGAACTCGCGCTCCAGCCGCTCTTGAACTATCTCCATGTGCAACAGCCCTAGAAAGCCGCAACGATAGCCGAACCCGAGCGCGGCCGATGCTTCAGGCTCGTAGAAGAATGACGAGTCGTTCAAGCGCAGCTTGTCCAACGCGTCGCGCAGTTCTTCGTACTTGTTCGACTCGATTGGGTAGAGGCCGGCGAACACCATCGGCTTGATGCGCTTGAAGCCGGGGAAGGGCGTGAGGGTCTGACGCGCGGCTTCGGTCACCGTGTCGCCGATTTCGACGTCGCTAACCGTCTTGATCTGAGCCGTGAAGAATCCTACTTCGCCCGCGCCCAGCTCATCGATCTCGCGCGGCTTTGGGGTGAGCACTCCGAGCGCGTCCACCTCGTATTCTTTTCCCGCGTCCATTAAGCGAACCCGCATGCCCGGCCGGATGACCCCGTCGATCACGCGCATCAGCACGACCACGCCGCGATAGCTGTCGAACCACGAATCGAAGATCAACGCTTTGAGCGGCTCGGATTTGTCACCGGCGGGAGGCGGGACCTCGCGCACGACTGCTTCGAGGACTTCGTCGATTCCGGTTCCCATCTTGGCTGAGATCAACAAAGCGTTTGCGGTGTCGAGACCAATGGTCTGCTCGATCTCTACGCGAACGCGTTCGGGTTCCGCGCCCGGCAGATCGATCTTGTTTATCACCGGAATCAAATGCAGGTTGTGATCGAGCGCCAGATAGGTGTTCGCAAGCGTCTGAGCTTCGACCCCCTGCGATGCATCCACGACCAGCAACGCTCCTTCACACGCCGAGAGCGAGCGCGATACTTCGTAAGAAAAATCAACATGGCCCGGAGTGTCGATCAGGTTGAGTACGTATTGCTGGCCGTCGCGCGCGGTGTAGTCGAGCCTGACGGCGTGGGCTTTGATTGTGATGCCGCGCTCGCGTTCGAGGTCCATTGCGTCGAGCACCTGTTCGGACATTTCGCGCTGCGAGAGCGCTCCGGTGACTTCGAGCAAGCGGTCGGCTAGCGTGCTCTTGCCGTGATCGATATGAGCGATGATCGAGAAATTTCGGATGTGCTGGAGATCTACCATTAGTTCTAGTTAAGCCTCGGATTCCGAAGTTAAGATTTGAAAATCTAAGCGGTAAGTATAGCAGCAACGCTCTCGGGGTGGGCAAACCGCAGGTGTTTCGGATGAAGAGACTAATGAGCAGAGCGCCGTGAGAATGGGTGACTCAGTCGCTGGTGAGGCCCGCCAGCTGCGAGAGAGGTGACAGTCGGCCGGAAACAAGGATGGGAATCACTTCAGCCAGTCTGGAAGGTGTTCGCCGCGTTCTTGCTGCCACGCAGCGTCGAAGGTTCCCTCGCCCCATTTCGCGCGCAGATTCTTGAGGTTGTTTTGAGTGACTTGTGCGTAACGCGAGCGCAGTTCCTCAAACGTCGCGAGGGCACGCACCAATAACCGAAAGGCGTCAGCATATTGACCAGTTGTAATAAGCAAATTCGCCATCTGTCCTTGCGACATGGCCGCGTCCGCACGATCTCCGACTTCCTCTCTAATCGCAAGAGCGTTCTGATAATGTTGCAGCGCCGCATCGTACTCACCTCGATGTTGGTAGACAATCCCGATGTCGTGCAGCGAGCGAGCTACGCCGAGTTTGTCCCCGAGTTCCTCAGCAATGGCGAGGGAGCGCCGATACTGTTCCAGGGCTGCATCGTAGTTGCCTCGGAACTGCTGGATCATTCCAATCTGATGCAACGAACTCGCCGCGCCTGCTCGGTATCCGAGTTCCTCTGAAATTGCTTGGGCTCGCCTGTAGTTCTCCAGCGCCGCCTCGTACTCGCCTCGCCCATGGTGAATCGAGCCGATCTGATGCAGCGCGCCGGCCAAGCCCTCTCGGTCGCCAAGTTCCCCTGCTATCGCAAGAGAGCGCTTATAGAATGCTACCGCCTCATCATACTCGCCTCGCAGCTGGTGAATAATGCCTATTTGTCGCAAGGGTGCAATCATATCCTCGCGCGGCCCGAGTTCGTCTGCTACCTCAAGGGTCGCCTTCAGGTAGCTTAGCGCCGTCTCGTATTCTCCTCTGGCTTGGTGGATAGTCGCCATGCCGTACGACGCGCGTCCCATTCCGGCCCGGTAGCCGATTCTCTCCGCCAGTCTATGCGAATGCTCAAAAGCGGCCAGCGAATCACTGAAGGAACCAGTTGCTGCGAAGAGATGGCCTAGCCTGAAATGAAGAGAGCCTTCAACACGGACGTCCCTCTGATGAGCGGGGAGCGCCTCGTAGTCCGCGAGCAAGGATCTGATGGACTCTATACGTTGCCGCTTTTCAAAGAGCGACAGATTTGAGATGGCCATCCAATCGCCGCCAAACAAGACGCTCTCGATATTCGTGGTGTCTTTTGGAACAGCGTCAAAATAATACACACCGGAGCGAATCGAGAAGAAATCCGTTGCCCCGCGGGCGATCGCCGTCACGACATATTCCGGCACCCACAGCGCCATCGGACATCGCACGACCCGCGGGAACGAGTTGCGAGAGGCGTTCAAGTTGGCAATCAGCGGCGATGAGCGCGCTTCGTCAGACGTTCGAAGCGAGTACTCAAGCCCGAGCACGAAGACGGCATCAGGCATAGTGTCGGTAAGACGATCTCGCAGCTCATCCAACAAGTGATTGATCGGCTCGCGAAGATCGACTACCTGAACGTTGAGGTTCGGAAGCTTTTCTCTGACTTTGTCGATGAGTTCGCGGCGATGATCGGCTTGATTGCAGCGGGCAAACAGCAGTGAGAAGCCGTCGCCCAGAGTAAGTGCGCGGCAAAGTGCGCGCAACTCAACCTCTTCGTCCGCAACGCTCGGGGCGAAGGGTTCTGCGACAGCTACATCCTTCACACTCATTGCTTTTGTTCAGTCGAGAGGTGCTGGATCGCAGCCTTGAACTTCTGCAACTCTCGCACGACTGGGTTCACAGCACACCAGGGCTCTGCCGCCTCGAACGGTCCCTCGCGGCCCCCGTTCATATACTCGAGTATGCTTAAGTTCTCGAGCATCGCGAGGAACGCCTCGTCCCCGTTGTCTATCTTCTTGTCGATTGAGAGGTCAAGCTCCGCCAGCTTATTCCAATGGTCCTTTTGAATCGCAGTGCTGTAAGTGCGTACGCTTTGCTGCACCGCTCGCTGCGCGGCGGCTATCGGAATTGGGGTCTCATCGGTGTATGTGCAGGCGTTCTGCACGAAGGTCATCAGGTTCCGAACGTGGCCGCCGCTGTACTTGAGAAGAAACTCCAGCGCGTCGGGCTCGAAGACCTCACCAATCGCGTGGCCGCCGATTCGCTTTTGCAGAATCTTGCGAAGGCATTCAAGTCCGGCCTCGAAGGGCTGCCCGGTGTCGCGGTCGATTACCTTGATCATCGGGAGCACCATGAGCCGGTCATACAGCTGCTGCAACTTTGGGCCATCGATGGATCGCGCCAGCCGAAGCGGGACGGTGTAGATGACATGCACGTCCAAACCGGTAAGCCGCGTGTATCCCTCGAGAAAAAACTCGCGCTGCGACTGGAAACTATCGGTCTGTTCGGTCTGCTTGTCGAACGTGTTTATCTTTTCGAGGTTGTCCAGGATCAGGACTATATCATCGTAGGGTTGCCTCCCCATCGCGTCATCGAATTTCCTAACCTCAAGCCGGGCCTTCGCGAAGACGATATTGATCTCTTCGAGAATGTTCGACAATCGAGGTTTGAGTGCTGCGCGCACCTTCTCGCGGGCGTCGGGATCCCGCTTTAAGCGCTGAAGCTTAACCTTTATCCAAGACAGTCCTACTTCGCCTTCCTTGATTTCCACGTCGCCGAGAAGCCCTTTAATCTCGTCGAATTGTTTGGCGAAGTAGTTGTCTTTGATCTCGATGCCCAAATCGTCACGCAGCGTTTGAGCAAGCTCGGTGACGATGGCGAGCAGAATGTCAGTCAAGGAGGCGTCAAAATCATCAAGATACTCGCTCACATCCAGCAGGATCGGGAAATAGCGCCGATGATAAGGGCCCGGGTCCTTGAGTCTGTCCCGGAGCCGCACCAACTCGGATGATTTCCCGCAGCCCACATGTCCGGAAAAGAGAACTTTGAGGTAGTCGTTCGCTAGATCAAGGTATTTTAGAAACTGATCGGTTAGGGCGCTATCTCCGCGCGCTTCGCCGCAGTCGAGGTAATACTGCGAGGTTGCCGCCTCATGTGGATCGCACGCGTTGTAGACCAGTTTCAGGATCTCGTCCATTCGGGACCTCTAACAATTGTGATGGCGGAAGTCTACCACGCTGGAACTGGAACGGGTACCGCGGCAGGAGCGAGGAGAGAACTCCGTTGAACCGAACTGGCCGGAATGGTACGATGACCCCCATGAGTTCCTCAGCCGAATCCATTTTCGAATTGAGTCTGTCGGAGAAACTCCAGTTGGTGGAAGATCTCTGGTATGACATCGCGTCCACGCCTGAAGACGTGCCGGTACACGATTGGCAAAGAGAAGAACTGGCGCGGCGAAAACAGAATCTTCTCAGCAATCCGGGCTCAGCGCTAAGCTGGCATGAAATCCAGCGCAGAGTTCGCAGTCGATATGGCCGCTGAACTGCTCTTCGCGCCAGAAGTCGAATGGGATGTTCTCAAGCGTAACCGACAAAACAGTTCAGGACTCGGAGTGCTAGGTTTGAGGTATGGAGTGGGGAATTCGCAGTGTGGTTTCTCAGGCTGTCTGGAACTGCAACTCGCGCGGATTCAGATTCGGCGCTCGCTTGGAAATGCCCAGAATCTCAACGCCCACTACCTGGTTCTGCGCGTTGAAATCTAACACCACGCCGGGAGCAACCTCCTCAGACTCGATGATTTGAGAGTCGTCTAAACGCAGGTACAGAGCATCAGCCTCAGGATCAACTTTCAGTTTCATAAGTTCCCTTTCATCTTTCGATCGAAATATACGCTAACAACACGTTCGGGAACAACCAGTGAGTTCACCACGACGCCCGCATTAACTGGAGCAAGATACACAGCAGCGTGCCCTCGTGATAGACTTACAACCTCGATCGAGACAGGAGTGCGACTATGGAATTGACAATTTCAGTTTCAGAAGACACGAGACGCGCTTTGGAGCAACGGGCTAAGGCTCACGGCCAGGATGTGAAGACTTTCGTTGAGAGCCTCGTGCAGGCCACCGCAACTCAGTCGGTTGATGAATTACCGGCGCCCGCTCCCGCGAGCGATGCTGAGTTTGAACTCGACATGCAGGCATTTTCCGAAGGGACGGAGCATTTGCCGGCTTACTCGGGGAGCTACTCGCGCGCGGACATCTACTTCGATCATGACTGATGGCCTACCTTTTCGACACAAATCTCTTTCTCCGCCTAGCCCGGCGAAACGATCCCCAGCGGCAATAGAATCTCTGAGAATACGTCGGTTTCGAACGCGTTCATTCAGTGCGCTCGGCGTCTCGAAGCTGATATGCCTCATCGCGAATCCCGCGCAAGGTTGGATCGGAGCCGTACTTGCCTGCAAGACTCGAAACGCTGACCGCGTCGATCTCAAGCGAGAGCAGCTCGCCGAGTGCCACGCGTTGCTGAATCTCGGCTTTCAATCCAGCGATGGCTTGAGCGCGGTTTGGTTTCACTACGCGGACGTTCGGCGCGCCAATGAGTGACGCCGCGAATTGACCGTTGACCGCTTCTACAAAAATCGGGAAGCTCATATTGCTCTCCAGGTACTTGTACCTTACAGACGGCTCTTTATGATCTCAAGATGGGTTGAGGCGTTGACGGTCAGGCCATAACCTCCAAGTCGGTAGAGTCAGCTCGCCTGATCGCGAGCCATCAGCGCGGCCCCGATCATTCCAGCCGTGGCGCCGAGCTTGGCGATCACGATCTCGCAGCTATTAAACGAGGGCGGGAAGGCGCGGCGGCGGGTCTCTTTGATCGTGGGCTTGAGTATCAAGTCACCGGCTTCCATCACTCCTCCGCCCATGACCACCATCTCGACGTTCAGCAAGTTGATCACCGCCGCCAGAGCGATCCCTAAAAACATGCCCGTGCGTTCCATCATCACCTGAGCCATCTCGTCGCCTTCACTCGCCGCGTGAGCGATGTCTTCCGCGGTGAACTCTCGGTCGCGTGGAATCGCAAGCCGCGAGAGCGACGAGGTCCGATCACGATAAAGCCGCTCGCGCGTCCGGCGCACGATGTTGGGTCCCGAAGCAATCGTCTCGAGGCATCCGATATTGCCGCAAGCGCACTCGATGCCTTCAGGGTCGATCGTCATGTGCCCGAACTCGCCGGCGAACCCGGCTGCGCCGCGATAAATCTGGCCGTTGATGATCAAGCCCGCGCCGATGCCCTGCCCGAGCGTCACGAAAAAGACTTCGTGCCGGTCGCGTGCCGCTCCGACCTGAAGCTCGCCGTAGGCAGCGGCGTTGGCGTCGTTGTCGAGTATCACCGGCAGCCCTGTCTCGCGTGAGAGCTCGGTGGTTATGTCTATCTGAGAAAGTGCCGGAAGGTTGGGCATGACTTCGATGCGGTTCGTCTTGCGATTGACCAGGCCGGGAATCCCGACTCCGATTCCCCCAACATGTCCGCTGGAGTTCTTGTGGTCACGAAGACTGAGCGCCGACTGGACGACCTGACTAAACAGGGAATCGGGGCCCTGCTGTTCAGCCTCGAATCGCGTTTCCTGAATGATCGCACCTGTGTGGCTGATGAGCGCGCCCTTGAGAGTGCTTCCGCCGAGGTCGAGGCCGATGAAGACTGATCCGTTCGTTGTCATAAGAGGGTCCCCGCGCCGCCGCCGCGGACAAGGTATCAAGCTTAGTTTCTGAGGATAGCAAAGGCTTGAAAGGGATGTCAATTTTAGCAAAGTGCGCTAGAATCCTCCGGCTTAAGTTGTTCCGTAGTTTCTAGTTTCTGGCTACACTTACCCGCCGGAAACGGGCAAACCGGAACCAAGAACCAGAACCTAACGAATGTACGAGCTGCTCCAAAGATATGGGTTGTGGGCGGTGTTCTTCGGGACGATGATCGAGGGCGATCTGACGCTGCTGTTTTCGGGTGTGCTTGCCAGGGCCGGGCTTTTTACGTTCGAGGAAGCCTTCGTGGTAGGCACCGCAGGCGGTTTCGTAGGCGACTCGCTCAGCTACATGTTCGGAGCGCGGTTTCGAGGAAGGGCGCGAACCTGGCACTTCTTTGTTCGCGCGCGGCCTCGCGTCGAAAAGCTGATGCGAAGGTTCGGAGTGCTGTCGGTATTCATCGTAAAGTACGTATACGGCCTCCGGACCACGAGCGCGATATTCTACGGGCTTGCCCACTTCGGATTCTTGAGGTTCGCGCTTTTGACGCTGGCAAGCTGTGCTGTTTGGGTTGGCATGCTTGCCGGCCTCGGCTTCACATTCGCGACCGGAATTGAAACGTTGGTCGGCGACCTCAAACGAATACAGATCATACTGCTGGTTGTCGTGATCACTATTGCGACGGTCTACGTCATCAGCAGGTTTGAGAGAAGAGTCATCGAGGAGGAAAAGGAGTTCTTCGCTACGGAGAAGAAGGATGATGATTAGCACACACCTGACTCATATCTCGGATCGTGTTATCTGAGAACTGAAAGCAGCCGCGGATGCGTATTACCGCAATAGCGAGCAACTCCTGGGTGAGACTACCGTGATCTCAGAAACCGTTTCCCACTACCGTATTCAAAAACAGCTCGGCGCCGGCGGAATGGGAGAGGTGTACCTGGCAGAGGACACTCGCCTCGGGCGGCAGGTCGCTCTTAAGTTTCTTCCATCTTCCTATCAATACGACTCCGAGCGACGCACCAGGTTCTTGAAAGAAGCCCGCGCGGCGTCGGCGCTGCGCTCACCGAACATCGCAGCCATCTACGACATCGGTGAACACGACGGCGCGATGTTCATCGCAATGGAGTACGTCGAGGGGGAGGTGCTTTCACAACGCATAGATCGGCGCACGCTGCCGACCAGCGACGTCATCGATATCGCTATGCAGATCGCCGATGCGCTTGATGAAGCTCACACGCTGGGGATCATTCATCGAGACGTCAAAAGCTCGAACCTGATAGTCACCGAGCGCGGGCTGGTGAAGATGCTCGACTTCGGACTGGCCAAGATGATTCAGGCGGGCAGTTCGATCGATAGCGCCGATCCTACCGTAGCGATCGGTGGGCAGACCGCGGTTGGCATAGTGCTTGGCACCGTCTCGTACATGTCACCGGAGCAGGCACTGGGGCGTGAGTTGGACCAGCGCTCGGACATCTTTTCGCACGGCGTTGTGATCTACGAAATGCTGACCGGAAGGCTGCCTTTTGAAGGCGCAAGCGCCACCGAGATCATCGATTGCATTGTCCACAAGGAACCCATCGCGATCGCCCGCTTCAACTATGACGTACCGCCTGAGCTGGAACGCATCGTGCGCAAGTGCATGGAAAAGGACCGCGAACGGCGCTACCACTCAGCTCGTGAGGTATCGATCGACCTGCGGAACCTCAGGCGCGACAGTGACTCGAGCGCGGCCACCAACACAACAGCGTCTCGCAAAACTCAATCGACGCGGCGCGGGCGTTCCCGCAAGACGATTGAGTCGCTTGCCATCTTGCCGCTCATAAACGGCGGCGGAGATCCCGACACCGAGTACCTGTCGGACGGAATTACCGAGAGCATCATCAACAACCTCTCGCAGCTTCCCAAGCTAAGAGTCATGGCGCGCAGCACGGTATTCCGGTACAAACGCAAGGAGGTCGATCCGCAGAGAGCCGGCCAGGAGATGGGAGTGCGCGCGGTGCTGACCGGCCGAGTGCTTCAGCGCGGCGATCTACTGGTCATCAAGGCGGAACTGGTCGACACCGAAGACGGATCACATCTTTGGGGCGAGCAATACAATCGCAAGCTGTCGGACATATTCACGATCGAAGAAGAGATATCGAGAGAGATCTCAGCCAAGCTTCGGCTGAAGTTGAGCGGCGCCGAGAAGAAACAACTCACCAAGCGATACACCGATAACACCGAAGCTTATCAGCTTTATCTCAAGGGCCGATTCTACTGGAACAAGCGGACCGCCGAGGGGCTCAAGAAGGGAATCGAATACTTCCAGCGAGCGATCGAGAGCGACCCCGGCTACGCGCTCGCGTACGCAGGGCTTGCCGATTCCTACAACATCCTTGTCAGCTACAGCGCGCTCGCGCCGCACGATGCGTTCCCGAAGGCCAAGGAGGCCGCGACCCGCGCACTGGAAATCGATGGCAAGCTGGCTGAGGCTCACACGTCGTTGGCCTTCGTGAAATTTGGATACGATTGGGACTGGACAGGGGCCGAGCGAGGCTTCAAACAAGCGATCCAACTCAACCCCGGCTACGCTTTTGCCCATAATTTCTACGCCGTTTTGCTCTCGGCGCGTGGTCGATTCGACGAAGCGTTCGTGCACATCAAGAACGCGCACGAGCTCGATCCGCTCTCGCTCCCGATAAACACAAACCTCGGATGGCTTCTGTATCTGGCGCGCCGCTACGACGAGGCGATCGAACAATATCTGAAGACGATTGATCTGGACGAGGGGTTTAGGCTTGCTCATCGCAGGCTAGCGCAGACTTACGAGCAGAACCAGAGGTACAGTGAAGCCGATGCGGAGTTTCAAAAGGCGGCCGCGCTCTCTGGTGAAGACATCGAGTTGCTCTCCGCGCGCGGCCACTTTTACGCAGTCGTGGGAGAGACAAATGAGGCGCACGAGGTTCTGACGCAACTGGAGGAGTTTGCCAAATCCAGATACGTTCCGTCGTACCTGGCCGCGAGGATCTACCTTGGTCTCGGCGACATTGACAGGATGTTTGAGCTGCTCGAAAAGGCTTGCAATGAGAGGTACGGCTATCTCGCCTATCTGGACGTTGAGCCTATGTTCGACGGCATCCGTATGGACCCTCGCTTCGAAGAGTTAGTCCACCGCGTCGGCCTCAGATAAGAGCGCCGTTCTTCAGAAACAGCGATCTCTCGTATCGGTAGTAATCAATCCTCATCTCGCTGATTGAAAATGTGGCCGGTGAGCAAATGTACCGATCGGGAGGTAACGCGGCATAAGCGGACTGGGTCAGCAGGATTTCACTCTTTCCAGCGAGGTCTTCGCCGAGCTTGCAGGCGATGTTCACCTCGGCCCCGAACATATCCTTCTCGTCGATCACCAGAGTCGCGCCGTAGCCGATGCCGACGCTGCCAAATATGTCGCGTCCCGGCGGTACGACGCTGTTGACTGCGTCAAAGGCTCGAAAGATGTCGAGTGCCGATTCAAGCGCGAGAGCTGGATCGTCAAAGATAGCATAGAGGTTATCGGCTTCTTGTTTGATTACCACGCCGCCGTTTCCTGTGACGGCCGGACGGGCCGCCTCGTCCATCTGATGAATCATCGCAAGGTAGTGAATGATCCCGCACTCAACCGTCAACCGGGAGAACCCAACCATATCGAGCGCAAGCACTGCCACGTTACGCTGGAACGCGTCGCGGAGCTGGTCGTCGATTTCATCCCCGCGTTCAGGAAACTGATTGCGGACCGCGAGCAGACGCCTGAGCAACGCGCGACCGCTGCGAGAGTGCGAGCGAGGCGGGGGAGCCGGAGACTTCTTCACTACTTGCCCTTGATAAACTCACGTATGTACGCGTCTACCAGCGCCGGTTTTTCGTGAATGACCCAGTGCGTTCCGTCCGGTATGCGCTTGATCGTCAAGTTCGAGACGTACTTATCGAGCCCGTCGAGGTTGCCGGTCAGCAAGGCGACGTCCTTTTCACCCCAGATGACGAGGGTCGGCACCTTCACTTCGAGCGACGGCATGCCTGCGGCAAAGTTCGCGGCGTTGGTATCGCCTTGAGCCGGTGGCCCGACCCGCGCAGCTCGATAGTAGTTCAACCCGCCGGTCAAAGCCCCGGGTTGCGACCAGGCTTCTATGTATGCCTTCTTGTCTTCTTCAGTGAACACGCCGTTCTTCAGTCCTTCGCCTAACACAATCTGCACCAGAAGGCCGTAGTTGTTAGCGGAAAGAGTCTGCTCAGCCCCTTCGCCGCGGAACGTCAGCATGTATGAACTCGCCTTTTGCTGAGCAGGATTATCGCGGAGCTCGCGCTGGAACACGCCCGGGTGCGGCGCATTGATGATGACGAGTTTCTCAACATAGTCGGGGTGAGCTATTGCGAACGCCCACGCGATCGCGCCGCCCCAGTCGTGGGCTACCAGAATGAACTTCCTGTGACCGAGCTTCTCAGCCAGCGCGCGCAGGTCTTCGACCATGTACTTCACCTGATACTGATCGACGCCGGCAGGCTTCGACGAGAGGTTGTAGCCGCGCATATCCGGAGCCACCGCCTGGTAGTCTTGCCCGAATTCCGCGAGCTGGTTCTTCCACTCGTACCAGAATTCGGGGAAGCCGTGAACAAACATGATCAGCTTCCCTTTGCCCGCAGTCACATAGTGCAGGCGGACTCCATTCACATCGGCGTATTCGTGTTTGAACATTGGCGCCTTCGCTTCCTTCTTGTTGCCATCGGCTTTGACGGCTGGCTTGTGCTGGCCGGTGGCACAAAAGCAGATGACCGCGGTCAGGAGCGCGGCCAAGATGAGTCGATTCATAACGGCGAGTTTTTCTGTCTTCATAGTTGCTTCCTTCGAGCGTGGTCAGGTTCTTACTTCTTCTTCGGGTTAGGATGAAGGTACTCTTGCGGCGGGCCTTCGTAGATTGTGAAGCAACGCTGGCAACGATGAATCGTGTTCCCGGACACCGCCTTGCTGACAACTTCAGGAGGAGCGGTGAGCCACTGCTTTACGTGCCCCCAGCAGTTCTTTTCCTTTTCGTCTTTGACGGTGCAAACGGTTTGCCCGGGCAAGAGGGCGTGGTACTCGCCGGTCTTTTCGGTGCCCGGCTGAATTGCCTTGGATTGGATGCCGGCAAGGCCAGCTTCGACCATCACGCTTACCCCCAATAATGATTTCGAGGCGCAATCTTATGGCACGGGCGCGTTGTTGGTCAATTGGCCGGCGGGCAAAGTTGAGCTTGTGAACATGTTCCAAGCCTAGATTTGTATTTACGGACCTGCTGATACCGGATACGATAACCGTGTGAATCGAGGCCGTGGGTAGCTCCGTATCACTCGCATTCCGTGAACCCCCTTGTGATATTTGTCTATCAACCGACGGCCCCTTCGCTCGGCGCCTCCCTTTAAGAACAAACGATGCAGCAGTTATCCAGAGGTGACATACTAGATCGCGTTGCGCGAGGTGAAGGGCTAAGAGGGGCCAACCTTGTGCGTATCGATCTTTCCGCTACGGACCTCGCCCAAGTCGACCTCGCCGAAGCGAACTTGAGAATGGCCGACCTGAACCGTGCGAACCTCAGAGAAGCGAGGTTGACGGGTTGTTTTCTCAGCGGGGCCCTTTTGGACGGAGCCAGCCTCAATGGCGCCAACATGGTCGAATCGAGCATGATCGGCGCCTCATTGAAGAACGCCGACCTAAGCAGTGCCGACCTCAGCGGTTCCGATCTAACCGGTGCGAACCTTCATGGCGCGCAGCTTGCGGGGGCATATCTAGTTGGCACGTTCCTGAACGAAACCGACTTGAGCGGCGCCGATCTGACAGGAGCCTTCGTGCGCATGGCTCAGATGGCGGGAAGCAATCTTGCCGGAGCGTCGCTTGAAAACGCTGACCTTTCGTACACCGATCTGTCCGGGGTTCGCCTCGACGGAAGTTGCCTGATAAGCGCGAACTTGATGGGTGCGAATCTCTCGGGCAGCACTCTGAATGGGTGCGATTTGCGGAGCGCAGACCTGACCGGAGCGGATCTTTCCGGATGCAATTTGACCGGGGCAAAACTGCGCGACGTCAAGTTCTCCGGCGTGAAGCTAACTGATGCGTGGGCCGAATGGGTGGACATGGCAATCGACGGAATTGAGGACCGCGCCTCTCTTGAAGAGGTGTTCGTCGGGATCATCGGCAAACCCCTTGCGCAGTTGTTGGTAGAAGGCCGCGTCGGCGACGACGTGTGGGCTGTCATACTCGCTCATTTGTGCGCGTTTCAAATGGCCCATCCGACTAATGCCGAGGTCCGCCTGAGAGGGATTCACGAGGGCATAAGCTCGTCGGTGCTCTACCTCGAGGCAGAACACGAAATGAGCCTGGCCGCTTATCTGGCGGAGTTCGCCGACATAATCGGCAAGGGCTCGATCGAGCTCTTCGAACAGTTGGCAACCGCCCTCGCGGAACGGAGCGAGCGCGCACTTGGAGCGAATGCACTTTCATACGAGTTCGCTACCCAGTCATCTTCAACCCGGCACGATGGACTGGATCAAGCTCTGAGTCAACTGGCTGGCAGGGTGGAAGCGCTTCACCAGACCGCTTTTTGGACAAGCGACAAGGCAGTGTTGATTCTCACCGGCAATCGCCAGATCTGGCTCGAAGCTACGTCCAACCCTTCACTTACACTGCGGCCGCCACACGGCTCGGCTGTTGGAATCGATCTCGTGCGTGGCCACTTCGTCACCGACGAAGTCCGACGAAGCAAAACGATGGCTGGCACCAGATAGCCGGATCGATGCAAAGCCGCTCCTCAATTAGCGATTTATAATTAAGGGCTAATAGTTGTCTAATCTCGCCGGGTTATAATAGCGCGGCACTAGTGAAGGGCTTCCGGCGCAAATCAGCGTCGTGCTAAGCTAAAAGCCGGGAGCAGCCCGGCGGCTCCAGCATGCATCAGCTTACAAAGAGGAGTTAATCCATGAAATCGATCCGATTCAAACGCGTGACCGTTCTGCTGCTGGCGGCGATGATCGTCTCGCCGACCACGCTGCTCGCAGATGATAAGAAACCCGCCGCTAACCAGGATCCCGCGCCCGCGCAGACCTCGACCGACAGCGGCGGCGTCGGTGCACCCAAGGGCAAGCTCAACGACGACGAGAATCCCTTGATGATCGGCAAGCGCAACATCAATAGCCATCAGATCAATTTCTACTCGCTTAACAAAGAGGTAAACATGGGCCGGCAGCTTGCCGCTGACGTCGATCGACAGGGCAAGTTCGTCGAAGACCCGGTTGTGAATGAATACGTGAACCGAGTCGGCCAGAACCTCGCGCTCCACTCGGATGCGAAGATCCCGTTTACGATCAAGGTGCTTGATTCAGATGACGTGAATGCGTTCGCGCTGCCGGGCGGATTCCTGTACGTCAACAAGGGCGCGATACTGGCGGCCGACAGCGAGGCGGAACTCGCGGGAGTGATGGCCCACGAGATCGCACACGTAGCCGCGCGTCACGGCGTCGAGCAGGCCTCGAAGGCCACGCTCGCAAACTACGCGATGATACCGTTGATCTTTATGACCGGCGGGCTCGGGTATATTGCTTACCAGGCTGCGCAGATCGGCGTGCCGCTGACCTTCCTCAAATTCAGCCGCAACGTCGAGACTGAAGCGGACAAGCTCGGCGCGCAGTACCTGTGGGCCGCAGGCTACGACCCGAATAACTTCCTCAGCTTTTTTGAGAAGCTCGAGAAAAAAGAGAAGCACAAGCCGGGCACTCTGTCGAAGTTGTTTGGTACTCATCCTCCAACGCCCGATCGCATCGTCAAGGTTCACGACTTGCTGGCAAGATTCCCTGATCGCGATGAATACACAGTCAGCACTTCAGAGTTCAATCGAGTGAAGTCGCGGCTGCTGGCGATCACTAACTCGAAGACGCTTGAAGCCGGCCGCGATAGCGGCCCGAAGCGCCCGACGCTCAAACGTCGTAAGGAAGGCGAAGACCCTTCGCAGCCAAGCACCACTGGTGAAGATCAGCCTAAAGACAAGCCGACGCTGAAGAGACGCGATAGCGACGGCAAGCCGGCTGACACCAAGCCGCCTGAGACCAAGCCGCCTGATCAACTGTAAGCTTTAGAAAATTACTCCCCCGTAAGCTGAAGGGCCGGCCGTGCACCCATCGCACAGCCGGCCCGATTTGTTTTCGAAAGCGCGCTGATCCAGAGGGCGAAACCCGCTACCCGCCAGCCGAATGCACCGGAGCGAAAAAGGTTGTGATCTACGGCAACCCAGACCCAACAAAAGTTTGTACGTCTCACGTTGAGAGAATGAATCTGAACATCAGAATGGGTATGCGAAGAATGACGCGGTTGACGAATGCCTTCTCAAAGAAGTGGAGTAAGCTCCACGCGATGCTTGCGCTCTACTTCGCTCACTATAATTTCTGTCGAGTGCATGGGTCGCTTCGCGTAACGCCAGCGATGGAAGCTGGAATCACGGATCACATTTGGACGTTACCAGAACTACTTAGCGTTTAATCTGCTTTCGTTTGTATTTCTGGTATATCCACTTCCATTCATCTGTGGTTGCATCATATTGTTGAACGCCCACGTTCCACGGCTTTGAGCTGTCCGCGTTATGTGCATCGGCCTCTTGTTTCAGGAATGGCAGATCGCTCACGGGATGATGATCGGTGCTAGGGATTTCCGTATCAGTCGAGGAATCTGGACCATGTATCGTGATCGTCACTCGTCGTATATAACCATCTTGGGGTTTTTGTTCTTTGGTCATGCGGCGTATGTTACCACCGCGGTCCGGCGGCTGCCCACACGCATTTAAGACACTTACCAACCGTCCTTGACCGAACCTGATTGATTAATCTATCGTCGCGCCTAAGGATTGCTTTGGGCACGGTCGTGACCAACGCCCTTTGTATGCATATATCGAGTTGCACACATTGAGCGCACGGTGCCTTGCTTCAGGCAGTCTTAGGGACTGGCATCACGCCGTGGTCAACGCACTATGTAGGCATACATCGAGCGCACGGTGCCCTCTACGGCTTGGAATATAGGCGCAAGGGAGATGACGGCGACGCACATCACTGGTGTCAGTCCCGGCTCTACAAAAGCAGCAACGCAGGAATATCACACTACCCGCTGATTGAAACTCCCAGCCTCTCCGTGATAAGACATCATTCGCAGCACTCCAGTGGTTGAATCTCGATTGCCAACAGCCGGACGACTTGGGTTACACCTATCGCCGTCGATGTGCACAAGGAGAATCGCGAATGACCTACAGGCAGAACTCAAGGCAAAGCCATGCACTCGTGTGCTTTGTGCTCCTTATCATCTCGATTTTCGTTCCTCACGCCAGGATCGAAGCTCAACAGAAGGGTTATGATCAAAGCCTGCTGAAGGGACTTCAGTGGCGCAGCATCGGGCCTTACCGCGGCGGGCGTTCGACCGCCGTCGCCGGCGTAACATTGCAACAGAACGTCTTCTATTTTGGCGCGACCGGCGGCGGCCTGTGGAAGACCAGCGACGGCGGCATCAACTGGGAACCTATCTCCGATGAGTACTTCAAGACTGGTTCAGTCGGAGCCGTAGGAATCTCAGAGTCAGACCCGAACGTTGTGTACGTCGGGATGGGCGAGACTCCCATTCGCGGAAACGTTTCGCACGGAGACGGCGTGTACAAATCAACCGACGCGGGCAAGACGTGGCGGCACACCGGGCTCGACGACACTCGCCAGATTGCTCGCGTGCGCGTGCATCCGCGCAACCCCGACATAGTCTACGTCGCGGCGCTTGGTCACGTCTTCGGACCTAATGAACATCGCGGCGTGTTTCGTTCGTCTGATGGCGGCAAGACCTGGCAGAAGGTGCTCTATCGCGGCAACAAAGCCGGCGCTACCGACCTGATACTCGATCCGACGAATCCAAACATCATCTACGCCGCAATGTGGGAGGTGTATCGTCAGCCGTGGACCCTCGAAAGCGGCGGGCCCGGCGGCGGCATCTTCAAATCCACCGACGGCGGCGATACCTGGACGGAGATCACTCGTAATCAAGGCCTGCCTAAGGGCATGGTTGGCAACATCGGAATTACGGTTTCTCCCGCGAATTCCGATCGAGTGTGGGCGATTGTAGAAGCAGAGGATGGCGGCGTGTTTCGCTCCGACAACGCGGGAAAGACGTGGTCGAAGCTGAACGAGCAACGCAACCTTCGGCAGCGTGCCTGGTATTACACGCGCATCTACGCTGATCCGAAGAACGCCGACACGGTCTACGTGCTCAACACCGGATTCTATAAGTCGAACGACGGCGGGCGAACTTATTCGAGCATCGCCGTCGGACACGGCGACTGTCATGACCTGTGGGTCGCGCCGAACGATCCCATGCGAGTGATGATAGGCGACGACGGCGGCGCCGAGGTGAGTTTCAACGGCGGGAAAAGCTGGAGCTCGATCAACAACCAGCCTACTGCTCAGTTCTATCGCGTGGCGCTCGACAATGACTTCCCCTATCACATCTACGGCGCGCAGCAAGACAACTCGACCGTGCGAATAGCCAGCCGTACAACCGAGGGCGGCATTGATCGAACCGATTGGTACGAGGTCGGCGGCGGCGAGAGCGGCTGGATCGCGCCGAGCCCGAAGGATTCACAGATCGTTTTTGCCGGTTCGTACGGCGGGCTGATAACGCGTCACGATCATCGCACCGGTCAGGAGCGCAACGTGAATCCGTGGCCCGAGAACCCGATGGGCTGGGGCGCGGGCGAGTTGAAATATCGCTTCCAGTGGAACTTCCCCATCGTGTTTTCGCCGCACGATGCAAACACGCTCTACGCGGCCGCAAACGTACTGTTCAAATCCACCAATGAAGGTCAAAGCTGGCAGCCAATCAGCGGAGACCTCACTCGCAACGATAAATCCAAGCAGGGTTCATCGGGCGGTCCGATCACTAAAGACAACACCAGCATCGAGTACTACTGCACGATCTTCACCGTGATGGAGTCGCCGGTCGAAAAGGGCACAATCTGGGCTGGCTCGGACGACGGTCTCGTGCACGTAACACGCGACGGCGGCAAGAACTGGCAGAACGTCACGCCGCCCGGAATGCCAGAGTGGATTCAAATCAACTCGATCGATGCTTCGTCGATCGATGCGGGCACGGCCTATGTTGCAGCGACGATGTACAAGCTCGACGACTTCAAGCCGTATCTCTACAAGACCAATGACTACGGCAAGACGTGGAAGAAGATCACCAACGGCATTCCCGATGACGCGTTTACTCGCGTGATTCGAGAAGACCCAAATCATCGCGGCTTGCTGTTCGCTGGAACCGAGACGGGCTTGTACGTTTCGTTCGACGACGGTGGGAACTGGCAGTCGCTTCAACTCAACCTGCCGGTGTCGCCAATAACAGACCTTGCTATTCACAAACGCGACAAGGACCTGGTCGCCGCAACGCAAGGCCGCGCCTTTTGGGTGCTTGATGATTTGCCGATGCTCTATCAACTCGCGGATGCTGCGAAAGCCGAATTTTACTTGTTTAAACCCGAAGATGCTTATCGCATGCCAGGCGGCGGCGGAGGTGGCGGGGGCCGGAGCGGCGGGGCCGTCGGCCAGAACCCGCCATCGGGCACGGTGATTTACTATTACAGTAAGACCAAGCCTGCGGGCGAAGTCATGATCGAGGTACTGGACGCTTCAGGAAAGTCGATCAAGAAATTCACGAGCCGAGCGAGCGAGGGCCCGGCCGGACCCGCTGCGAGCGAGGAACAGGGTTTCTTTGGGGGAGGAGGCCCGCGCCGGCTGCCTGCCGAAGCTGGACTGAACCGCTTCGTCTGGGATCTGAGATATCCCGACGCGACTCGATTCCCGGGCTTGATAATGTGGGCAGGGAACACCAGTGGTCCGCGCGCGGCGCCAGGCACTTACCAGGTGAAGCTCACGGTCGACGGCAAGACGATGACGCAGAGCTTCGAAGTGAAAAAAGACCCGCGCCTGGAAACGACTCAAGCGGACTTCGCAAAACAGCTCGACTTGCTTTTGAAGATTCGCGACAAGTTCAGCGAGACGAGCGAAGCCATCCTGGAGATTCGCGATGCGCGCAAACAGATCGACGACATAACCAATCGCTTGAAAGATCAGCCGAGCGGCAAGGCCATCGCCGATGCGGCGAAGGCTCTGAAGGCAAAACTCACCGCGGTTGAAGAGGAGCTGTATCAAACCAAGAACCAGAGCAGTCAGGACCCGCTGAACTATCCGATCCGCTTGAACAACAAACTTGCGGCGCTGACGGGGGTCGTGGGTAGCGCGGACTCGGCGCCAACTGACCAGACTTACGCGGTGTATGAGGAACTGGTCGCAAGGATCAACACGCAGTTGAAGAGGCTTGAAGAGACGATGCGCAGTGATCTGCCGGCGTTCAACAAAATGGTTCGAGATCAAGACGTTCCTGCGGTCATCGTGAGACCGAGAGCGAAATAAGGGAGATCCAAGACAGCTCGCGTCAAAGACTAACGTTTGCTCGGTGACGGCCCGAAGCTCGAAACTGGTTTACATATCAACCAGTGTTGCGGCTTCGGGCTTTTTGTTTGCAGGGTTTGCTTACGCGAAGCGCTGGTTCTGGCATTCAGCTTGCCCTTTTCTAACTCTGGACTTGAGGCATCTTTTTGTCGGACTCTATCATCAAGCAGTTAGGGCAACTCCATGACAGGAGGAATGTATTATGTACGTACAAACAGGTAAAACTTTCATCACGACGTTGATTGCGGTTGTGCTGGCATTGGGCGGCTTAGCATTGCTCTCAAGCGGGAGCCGCAAGAACGAACCAACGACGCTAGCTCAAACAAATCAGAGCGCGCAGACACAATCTCCGCAGCCGGAATCGTACGAATCATCCGGCAACACGAGCGCCACAGCGGGTCAAACGACCTACGAGGATGGATACAGGGCAGGATACCGCGACGGTCACCAGGACTGCTCGACCACCCAAAACACATCCAGTGTCAGGCGCAGTTCCTACGCCCCGCGCTATGCGCCTCGCACAAGAGTCGCCAGCGCCAGGTATTATGCCGCGCCTCGCCGGGGTCATTCGACCAGGAATATGATACTCACGATTGCTGGACCGGCTGCCGTAGGAGCGGGCATCGGCGCGATTGCTAAAGGCGGTAAGGGTGCAGGAATCGGCGCACTGATTGGCGGCGGAGGCGGCGCGCTGTACCACCTGTTCAAACACAGGCGCGATTAGAAGTCACACACGGTTTTCATTCCGGTTAGATTGAACGGGGGCGTGGCTGGTATAGTTACGCCTCGACATGGCACAACAAAACACATTCGACGTGGTCTCGAAGGTTGACATGGCCGAAGTAAAAAACGCTGTCAACCAAGCCACCAAAGAGATCACTCAACGGTACGACTTCAAAGGAACCAACTCGAGCATCGAGCTCGACGAGAAGGAACACAAACTGGTGCTCGCGACCGCAAGCGAGTTCACCCTGCGTTCCATGAACGACGTGCTCCAGCAAAAGCTCGTGCGGCGCAGCGTGTCATTGAAGGCGCTTTCGTATGGCAACATCGAGCCGGCGGCGAAGGACAGCGTTCGGCAAACGGTCAGCCTTCAGCAGGGTATTCCGATCGAGAAAGCCCGCGAGATCGTCAAGTCCATCAAGGACACCAAGCTGAGAGTGCAGGCTTCAATCAACGGCGACTTCGTGCGCGTTTCGGGGAAGGACCGCGACATGCTTCAGAAGGTGATCGCGCTGCTGAAGGAAAAAGACTTCGGCATAGACATGCAGTTCACAAATTACCGATCACAGTGACCGGGATCCGTGCTTAGCGCCTTAGCGTCCTCTTGCGTAATTGCGTGAAAACCTGTTCATTCGGAAGACACGAAGACCGCCCCGAGAATGGTCACGCACAGCCACTAAGGCCGCCAAGAACCGCAGACCGTTCCTCACGGAAGATTCTGAATCAACAGCCGAAGGACATTCCGGCCCATGATCCTCCCGATCTCTTCATCGGTGAATCCTTCTGCCAGAAGCGCCTCGGTGATTTGAACGAGCCCGCTCGTATCGAAGGGCGTAACCACGGCGCCATCAAAGTCCGACCCAAGTCCCACGTGATCGACGCCAACAAGGTTCGCTGTGTAACGGATCGCCTTTGCGATTGCCTTCGCATCCGTACCGCACACCGCAGTGTCCCAGTAGCCGATTCCAATCACTCCCCCGGTTCGCGCGATGCCTTTTAGTTGTTCGTCGCTTAGATTGCGTTGATTGTCACAAGTGCCTTTGACGCCGCTGTGCGAAACGAAAACGGGCCGAGTGGCGAGCGCAAGCACATCGTCGATCGTCTTCGCTGAAGCATGCGCAACGTCGACGATCATGCGCTTTGCTTCCATTTGCCTGACCATCTCTTTGCCCTTGTCTGTCAGGCCGCCTTTTTCAGCGCCGTGAGCAGAGCCGCCGATATCCGTATCAAAGAAGTGCGACGGCGACATCATTCGAAACCCCGCGTCGAATAGCACGTCGATGTTGTCGAGGTTGCCGTCCAGAGCCTGAGCGCCTTCAATGCCCAGAAACCCCGCTGTGATGTGAGGCTCGCTTATGTGGCGATCAAGGTAGCTCGAAAGCTCGGCCGATGTTCTGATCAGCGTGAACTTGCCGCCCGATCGGGCGGCCGTGTCCTTCAGTTTCTTCGCCTGATATAAAGCTCTCTGCGTCAGGCTGCTCCAGGTCGCCGTCGGCCAACGCTGGGCGATTGCGAGGATTGTTATGTTGTCGGTCGTGTCGTCATTGCGCTCGATGTTCATCTTCCACACGTAAGGCGTCTTGGTCACGACGGTAAAAGACTGGAGCGCGACGTTGCCTTCGATCAGCCTCGGGACGTCAACGTGGCCGCGAGTCGCGCGATCCAGCAGGTCCCTGTCCCAGAGCAGCGAATCCGCATGAAGATCAGCGACCAGCAGCTTCTTATGAAGCTCGACGGCTCGCTCGGAAGCGAGATACGGGGGCGGGTTGAGCGAAACGTTCAGCCTCTTTTCAAGCTGCGCGGGCACAACAAAAAAGAACGCTCCGAGCAATAGCAAGAGAATCACGGCGAGCGTGATGAGGATTTTCTTTTTCATAGTCTGCTTTCAAACCACAAAGACACGACGTCACAAAGTGGGCGTTACGTCCTTCGTGTCTTGGTGCCTTTGTGTTGAGGTCCTTCGCTATAGGTTGTGGACGTCGACGTGGAGCGGGCGCTCTTCAATCAACGAAAGGCCGTGCTTGCTGATAGCGTCCAGGATCGGATGCTCAAACTGATCCTCACCCGGCAACAAGTTGTAGCCTGCCGCTGAAGTCAGCAGCGCCGCGCTAGAATCACTCGCTGCGCAGCGAGCGGCGGCATCCGCCATCCACGCCAGCTCGAGCAGTTCACCTAATCGATCAACCGTTCGACGAGCATGGGTTTCGGCCCAGTGGCGATGAGTGAGTCTCTCTCTGGTCAGCGTTGCAGTGAGTCGTGCGAGCGCCCGCTCAAACCGCCTGCGGGTAAGCGACAGGAAATCGGCCGGCCAGCGTTCGAGCGTGTCGCCTACCTCCGAGCGCCATCGGTCCAGCAAGTCGGAGCGCCCGGCGTCGCGCATGATCTGCAAGCACAGCGTGTTGTGCGCGCCTTCCCACGTCTCGATGATCATCGAGTCGCGAAGCAAGCGGGGAAGCACGGTGAAGTCTTCGCAGATGCCGTTTCCCCCGAAAACCAACACCGCCTCACGAACTGAGTCTGTCAGTGTAACTGCGGTGCGGTACTTCGCCAGGTTGACAAGGAAGCGCTGCCACATCGCCTGATTCGAGTCTTCAGCCACGATGCCGTGCAGATCCACCAGCGCAACCAGCTTGAAGGTTAGCAGCCGGTAACGCCAGAGTCTCTCGAGCAGACGAACGAGCGTCTCCTGAATGAGCGGATACTGAATGATCGCTTGCCCGAACGCTTCGCGCTGGCCCGCGTAGTTGCGCGCCTCAAGAAACGCCCGGTGCAGGATGCCGCACGCGTTCGCCGCGTTGTGAATCCGCGAAGCATCGATTACGTAGTTCATCAACGTCTTGAAGCCCTCGGCCGGGTCGCCAATGGCCCAGGCGGTCGCCTGATCGAAATCCATCTCGGCCGTCGGCAGCGATTGAGTGCCCAGCTTGTCCTTCAGTCGTTTGAACGATATCTTGTTGAGCCGGCCATCGGGCAACACTCGCGGCACAAAGAAAATCGCGACACCCGCCGTCCCGCGAGGCGCGCCCGCCGGGCGAGCCGCGACAAGGAAGTACTCGTCGGGGTTCGAGCAGAACCACTTCTCGCCGGTGATCGACCAGGTGCCGTCCGGATTCGGTTTCGCTTCGGTTTCAATAGCACCAACGTCCGACCCGCCGTCCTGCTCGGTGACGAATTGCGCACCCGCGAGCGGTGTCTCGACTGAGAGCATTAACGGAAGGTAGGTCTCGCGAAGGAATTCCGATCCGCGAGCTTCGACGGCGCGGATCAATCCGTCAGTGCAGCTCAAACCGCAGTTCACCGACGCTTCGCCGTTGTGAGCGAGCAGGTAGACCATCGCGAACTTGTGCACTTCGCTTCGTACGTCGGTCAGGACGCCGAATTCAGCGACTTCGCGGCGCAGGTGGCGAGTTAGCGAACCGAAATCAACCTGCTCGACGGGGCCGCCGACACGATCGAACTTGACTATCCTGGGCAGGTGGTCGCGGGTGCTCGCTTCGCGCGCGAGATCGTTCCAGCGCCCGGCGACCATCCGCGCGCAATGATGAAGCGAATTGAAAACCGGCGCGTGTTCGTCTTCAGGCAGCAGGTCCTTCAACAGGGATTGGAACCCGAGATCCATCTCGAAAAAGTCCTGACCCTCGATTCCTTGAAAGTCTCTCAATCGTGACATGGCTAACTCCAGCCAGTTCGTAGTTCAGCGTTCAGGGTTCAGAGTTCAAGCTTCAGCTTGCGTGATTCGTTCGGGCAATGCCCTGGAAGCAAGCTGAAGCTTGAACTCTGAACCCTGAAGCCGAACTACGAACTCTTGTTCGTCCTTTTGCGCGACGACGCTTTTCGCGCTGCGGCGGAGACTGCTCCCGTGGCCCACGTCCTGAGCAGATCCACATCCTCGAGCACGTCGACCGGCACTTCGTAGTAGCCCATCGAATACGACTCTTCGCCGTAGGGCTGAAATGGTTTCGCCCCCGCAGCCTCGTACTCTGGACGATTCTCATCGTCCACCTTGAAGTACAGCACGCCCGAAGCGATCAAGCCAAAGAACAAGCCATCGTGGTACAGCCCGACTCCCCCGAACATTCCCTTTGCGGTAACCTCGCCAATGCACTCAAGCTGGTCGAGGACGTAATCGAGATATTCTTCGTTTACTGGCATAAGTGCACTCGCGTTTCCGGTCCGGCTGGATTATATGGCGCACGGTTCAGGTGGGCAAGCAAGCAACCCGGTCGTGACACGGATGTCGGCGAGACACCTCGCGTCTTATTGTCACGCACTCGAAAGGGAAAGGCTGTGCCGCCGGTCACATGCTGGGTGGGTCAAGGATGAGAAGGAAGTGAATCGGCGCTGCTGCAAGACGCAAGGACGCCTGCGCCAGCATCGCCTCGATAGGGCGAGGAAGTGACGCGGTGTTTGTGCCGCGTCACTTCTTGTCTGACTTTACCTCTCCTGCGGCCTGGGCATTACACCGTGCCTGTTTCGCTGAATCTCCTGGAGACGCGCTCGCTGCTCCGAGGTCAGCCTGTTCTTGATACGGATCGAGAGTGCCAGTTGAGTCCGCTTCACTTCTCGTTCGATTGCCAGGATCTTATCAAGCTCCGCCAGTACTTTCTGCTCGTCGACGGTGTCGCCTTTCGTCAAACCGGCCATCGTTTCCATTTCGTCCTGCATCTGCCACTGCAACTCGTTGAATCGCGTGGATGCCTTTATCGCCTCGTCTTTGATGGCCGCCTTTTGTTCGTCGGTCAGCCCCAACTCGTGTCTGTGCTGCATCACCAACTCCGGCGGAAAAAAGTTCTGAGCGATGGGGTCAGATGGCTGTGGTGGTTGAGGCGGCTGCTGCGGTTGTCCCGGCTGGTGTGGCCCGACCGCCTGGGGCGGCGGACCTGATGGCCGAGGACCGGGCTGGCCGGGTTGCTGCGGCTGAGGCGCCGCTCCCGGCTCCTGCGGTGGATGCTGCGAAAGCGCAACGGCTGTTGCGACTAACAAGATTGCACATAACCATATGACTCTGGATTTCATGATCAGCCTCCGTTTAGTTGAATTCATCAGGTGAAAAAGATTTGATCGTTCGCAATGATTCGCCAAGGCGCGGCAGCGATCTCAACAACACGTCGTCGGGAGTTTGCAGCAACGAGGCCGTCGGAGACTGCCACGCAAACAGAGATTTCATCGCAATCACAATTTGGTTCGAGGGCCGCCGATGGCGAGCGCGCTTGATGACGGCCTTATGCGGCTCAACGTTGGCATCTCCCGCTTCCCGCTGAGATCCTTCGACGCCCGGCGGCGCTCCCGATTGCACTGGTGGAGGCGAAGTTTGATCATTGTTGATCGCCGCGCTTTGAGGCCTCGAAGGCCTCACGATGATAGCCATAGCGATCAGCAAAGCGGCGAACAACATCGCGGCGGCCATTGCGAACCTCAAAGACCGAGTGCGGGTCTTCGAGCGCGTCATTCCGGAGTTGGCCGCTGCGAGGACGCCGGCGAACTCGGGCGCTCGCCGCTGGTCGTCACGGCTCATCTCACGGAACAGTTGCTGGATTTTCTTTTCGTCCCCATTCAGATTCATAAAGCGCTTCTGACTCCTCTAACAGTTGACGCAGACGTTTCTTGCCACGTTCGTAGTGTGTGCGAGCTGATCCGAGCGAGACACGCATCACGGCGGCCGCTTCCTGGATGTTCAACTCATGATAAAAGACCAACTCCAACGCTTCGCGCTGGCGGCGCGGCAGCCGGGCGAGCGCGCGCCGAAACATGCTCTGAATCTCAGCGCGATACGCCGATTCGTCAGGATACTCAGCCCTGTCCGCGACAGGCCTTCGCTCAGCCGCCTTCAGCATCGTCAATGCGCGCAACAGATTCTTCCGGCGCTGATCCGACGCTGTCTTGCGAATCACCGCGAACAGCCACGTCTTGAAAGAGGCTGTCCCGTTGAAGCGAGCCTTGCCTTCGAGCACTTTCAAATAAACGATCTGAAGCACATCTTCCGCCTCAGCCGGATCGCGCCGGCAGCACGCCATCGCCCAACCGAAGCTGGACGCGTGATGCTGCTCGAGCACGGCTTTGAGTTCTTCGCTCTCCATCAACTCCGATTTGCGCGATGACCTCTGTTCGCAGTCTATTAGTCGCGTTGGGACGCTTTCCATATGACAAAGCCGCCTCAGAGTGCACATTAGACCAGGCGCTCTGAAGTTTCCACTCTGTTATTGCGTTAGACGAACCAGCTTAGTTCACTGATTCTCGTGAAGGCCGAGGAGGGTCATCGGCTTGCCGATCACCTGGCGTAGTAGCCGCGCTTGGTCCTTGCTTTCACCCCTGCGCGATTTACTTTGATGGCGATCTTGCGCCAGCGCCCGTCGTTCCTGGCGTCTTTGGCGGGATACGCGAGGCTGTAGAACGAGTGCAGCTCGGCGGCGACGCTTTTGTAGACTCCGTCGAGGTCTTCGGCGCGGGATGCTCTGAAGTAGCTCCCGCCAGTCTGTTCCGCGAGCGCTTCGAGTTGCTTGCGAGCCTTGGCGAATATGTGCGGCGTATACGCGCCACCGACGACCTCGGGCTCCGTGTCGAAATAAATCGGATAGATCGTCGCGTCTTCTTCTTCTACACGCGTCATCAATTCATCAAAGCCGTGCTTCGATCCCTGCTCGTCGGGAATGAACGCGCTATCGACGCCGTCGGTGAGAATGACAAGGGCGCTTCGCGCATTAGCGATTGCGCCGAGCGAGTCAAGAGCCGACCACGCCGCGTCGTAGAGCGCAGTGTCACCGCCGGGATTCACTATGCGGTCGATGCGTTTTTTCAACAGGCTCTTGTCGGTCGTGAAGTCGGATACAGCCCGGAAACGAGTCGTGAAAGTCGCGACTGCCACCCGGTCATCGCGTCCAAGCGAATCGACGAACTTCCTGGCTGCCTTCTTCATTGCTTGCAGCTTGCTCCCGATGCTGCCGCTCAGATCGAGCAGCAACAAGAGATTCACCGGCGCGGCGACCGGCTCAAAGTAGGTGACTTCCTGCGGGACGTTGTCTTCAAGGACCAGGAAGTCTTCGCGCTTGAGTAACGGCACGGGTCTGCCCGACGGGTCTACAACTTTGATGTTGAGGTTGACCAGGCGAGCGTTGAGCCGTGTGGCGCTTTCGTCTCGCCTCGACACGTTTGAGGCTGGAATCTGTTGCCAGGTAGCCGGCAAGAGCAGAGCCAACGCGGTCAACAACGTTATCACTGCCATTCAGCGCCTCTCGATGCATCTGCTGATGCTACCCCATCGCAGCTAACTACGAAGCCAGCGCTGAACCGAGTGCAGTTTTTGTCGTTGGGTCGTACCGCGAGCGGCAGCGAGTGAACTCTCACCCGCACAGCACCGAGCCGCCGTTGACGTTGATCACTTCGCCGGTGATGTGACGAGCCAGGTCCGAAGCGAGAAACAAGATTGGCCCGGCTATATCGTCCGCGGTCGCCACGCGCCTCAGCGGAATGTCGGCGACGATTCGTTCCAACTCGCGACGCTTGTGCAACGGTGCCGCCGACATGTCCGTGTCCACCCAACCGGGCGCTACGCAGTTCACGTTTATGCCGTGCGGGCCAAGCTCGCTTGCGAGCGACTTAGTGAGAGAGATGATCCCTCCCTTCGACGCGGCGTAGTGTGAATGGAAAGCCTCGCCTCGCTGACCGGCAGTCGATGAAACGGTGACGATGGAGCCGGAGCCCTGCGGCTTCATGAGTTTCGCCGCAAAGTGACAACAAGCGTACACACCTTTGAGGTTCACATCGATCGTCTGTTGCCATTTGCTCTCGTCAAGCTCATCTACAGCGTCGCCGGTCCATATGCCTGCATTTGCGACCACTATGTCCACTCGCCGGAATTCATCAACCGTGCGGTCAAACAGTGCGCGCACGTCATCGAAGCGCGAAACATCGGCTTGAATTGCGATGGCGCGGATTCCGTGAGATCGAGCACGCGCCGCCACGTGTGATGCTTCTGCTTCGTGCTTGAAATAGTTCAGCGCCAGGTGAGCGCCGCATTCGGCGAACCGGATTGCTGTTGCCGCGCCTATGCCTCTTGACGCGCCGGTGATCAGCGCAACCTTGCCTATTAGACTTTTCATCGCTGTCTCCCTTTAAGAGTGTCCGACAAACTTCAGGTTGTCGGTGCTAGCGAAAGTCGAGCCGAAAGCCGGCGACAAACGGAATTTGTCGGACTACGTTAACCTCCGGCGATGGCCAGAATGATTGAAAGCTCGGCTCCATCCGGAACTCGAGTCGACAGGTTATCCAAAAAGCGTATGTCTTCACCGTCGACGTAGATGTTGATGAAGCGCCGCAGCTTGCCGTCGTCTTCGCAGACGCGCGAGCGAAAGCCTGAATAAGACTCGTCCAGACGCGCGATGATCTCTTGGACGGTTCCGGGTTCGACATCTACGACATCCGCGTTCCCGGTGATCCTTCGAAGCGCAGTCGGTATTGTTAGCTTGAGTGACATTTTGATTTCTCCTTTGAATGAGTTCGTAGTTCGGCCTTTAGGCGGAAGTTTGTAACCGGCCGTTGTTGCAGTTCCGCCCTACGAACTTCCGCCTGAAGGCCGAACTACGAACTCAGAGTTGATGCTCACTTCCTTGGTCACGCTCTTGCCGCAAGCCCTGTGATCGCAAGCTCGAATTGAGCGACCTTCGGATCGATCACTAACGGCGGCGCAAGCTCGACGGCTTCGGGCGTCTTAAGCCCGTTCCCAGTGATGGCAATGACCGTCAAGTCGGTCGGCTTGATTCGACCTTGCTCGACGAGCTTCTTCGTCACTGCGACCGTTACTCCGCCCGCAGTCTCGGTGAAGATGCCCTCGGTCTCTGCGAGCAGCCTTATGCCTGCGACGATCTCTTCGTCCGTTACGTCTTCGGACCAGCCGCCGCTATCAGCGATCAACCCGGCGGCGTGATAGCCGTCCGCCGGATTCCCTATCGCGAGCGACTTTGCGATGGTCGAGGGCTTGACCGGTTGAATCTCCTGCGAGCCGCGTTTGACCGCTGCGGTGATGGGATTGCAACCGGCGGCCTGCGCCCCGAACAACCGGGTCCGCACTTCTTCTTCAAGCAAGCCGAGACGCTCGAGTTCCTTCAGTCCTTTGTGGATCTTGGTGATCAGCGAGCCGCCAGCCATCGGAACGACCACCGCCGCGGGCGCGCGCCAGCCGAGTTGCTCCGCGATCTCGTAGCCGAACGTCTTCGAGCCTTCGCCGTAGAACGGGCGGAGATTCACGTTCACGAAACCCCAGGGATGTAGTTCGGCCACCTCGGTGCACAGGCGGTTCACGTCATCGTAGTTCCCGCGCACCGCGATCACTCGCGCACCGTAGATGGAAGTCGCCGCGATCTTGTTAGGCTCGAGGTTCTCAGGAATCAGAATGTACGCCGGCAGTCCAGCCGAAGCAGAATTCGCCGCCACTGAATTGGCGAGATTGCCTGTTGAAGCGCAGCCCACGGCTTCAAGGCGAAACTCCAGCGCCTTGTTGATCGCGATTGCGGTCACTCGGTCTTTGAATGAAAGCGTCGGAGAATTGACGCTGTCGTTCTTGATGTAAAGGTCGTCGATACCCAGCAGGCGGCCGAGTCGCGGCGCTCGAACCAGCGGAGTCGCGCCGCTGGCCAGACCTACGATTGGGTCTTCGTCGATCGGCAGCAGCTCGCGATAACGCCAGAGGTTCTTCGGGCGCGAAGCGATCACCTCCCGGGATAGCACGCGAGATATGCCTTCATAGTCGTAATCAACCTCGAGCGGCGCGAAGCATTCTTCGCATCCGGCAAGAGGTTGTTTCGGATACTCACGTCCGCATTCACGGCACTTCAGTCCGTTCACAAAGCTCATGGTTTCCTCCCGTGTTTTCGGGCCCAAAAAGAAAAAAGCCCCGCGCCAAACTAGCGCGAGGCTTCGATTCTCTCCTGGCCGTTTAGCAGTTTTTAACGTGGAGCAAGTTACCTTAAATCGCCACGTTTCCAATTATTGAAAGAGCAAAAGTAAAAAGCCCGCGCTAAACAGCGCAGGCTTTTTTGAATCTCGCTTGCGGTTTAGCACATTTTTAACGTGGAGCAATTTGCTTTAAATCACCACGTCCTACTTGAGGTTGGCAGAATACTACCGGGAGCTCTGGTGTGTCAAGAAAATTCGCATCAACAGAAGGAATTGAGGCTCACTAGGTTGCGATTCAAAAAATTGTGCTTGACCTCACGGCCGACCAAGAGTATACGTATGAACCTGACTATGGATCTCTACAGGCTTATGGAAAACATGATGCGCGATTCCTATTGCATCTGTTGTTGCGCGGCGATGCCGCGCCCATCTCACCTAGAGCCTTTGGTGGAGTCCATTGTCATGGAACCTGAGATGTAAAGCTCAACAAAGAGCTTTAAGCTCACATAGAGTTTAGAAAAACCCACTATCGGCTCTGCCGGTGGTGGGTTTTTCGTTTTTTGGAGTTGCATTGGCGATGAACGACGCGAACAGATCAACAGGCAAGGTCTACTTGATCGGCGCGGGGCCGGGCGATCCTAAGCTGCTCACGATCAAGGCGGCTGAAGCGATCGGCGAAAGCGACGTTATCGTGTACGACTACCTCGTTAATCCCGAGGTGCTCGCGCATTCGCGCCGGGATGTTGAGTTGATCTACGCGGGCAAACACTCGGGTGAACCGTCAATATCTCAAGCTCAGATCAATCGCCTGCTAATCGAACGCGCTCGTGAAGGCCAGGTCGTCGCTCGGCTCAAGGGAGGCGATCCGTTCGTCTTCGGCCGAGGCGGCGAAGAAGCCGACGCGCTTGTCGAAGCCGGCATCGAATGGGAAGTCATTCCCGGTGTTTCATCGGGCGTCGCCGCGGCGGCCTATGCAGGCATACCGCTCACGCACCGAGGTTACTCATCCAGCGTCACGTTCTTAACAGGTCACGATGCACGCGACGGCAACAGGCAAGTCGATTGGTCGACCATAGCGCACGCTGCCGACACGCTCGTGATCTTCATGTGCGCTGAGACTATCGCGAGCATCGCACGCGAGCTCATCGCAAGCGGGAGAGCGCCATCAACGCCGATTGCAATTGTTCGTTGGGGCACCTATCGGCATCAAGAGGTCTACTCGGGGACTCTTGATGATTTGATCGCGGGGGACGAGCAAGGCGGCTTTAAGATCGAACCGCCCGCGATAGCAATAGTCGGAGAGGTCGCAACTCTCGGGGCGAAGCTTAACTGGTTTGGCAGCGACGAGCTTAGATATGAGCTGCGCGCATTGTCGGAAGCTGCCGAGTCCGCAGTCGGCGATTAAACAAAGGAGAATCAGATGTCGCAAGCCATTAGTGAGATTGTCAGACTGGGGCCGCCGCTTCGCGAGTTCGAGCAAGTTGAAACGGCCGCATCCTCGCTCGAGGAAGCCGCACCCGAAGAAACGCTTCGATGGGCTTTTGAATGGTTTCAAGAGAGCGTGACCCTCGCCACGGGCTTTGGCGCCGAGGGCGTTGCGTTGATTGACATGGCTGTAAAGATCAATCCACGCGCTGATGTGTTCTTCCTCGACACTGCGTTCCTATTCCCTGAAACGTACGAGTTGCGCCGCCGCCTCGAAGATCGCTATCAGATTGAAATCCGCGTCTTCAAGACCGATATCACACCCGAGCAACAAGAAGTCAGATTCGGAGCGAAGTTGTGGTCCACCGACCCGGATCTTTGCTGCCGGCTGAGAAAACTCGAACCGCTCAAGGACGCATTGCAAGGTCGCCGGGCCTGGATAACCGCGATTCGCCAGGACCAGACGCTCGAGCGGTCGAACGCCCGCGTCATCGAGTGGGACTGCCAATGGCGGCTCGTCAAGATCAACCCGCTCGTGCGTTGGAACAAGCAGCAAGTCTGGGAGTACATCGCCAGAAACAACGTCCCCTACAACAGACTTCACGATCGTGGTTATCCCAGCATCGGCTGCACGCATTGCACTCAGCCGGTTCGCGAAGGTGACGACGACCGTGCCGGCCGATGGTCGGGCCGCGTGAAGAGGGAATGCGGGCTGCACGCGCCGGCTCGCCCGATAGCCTTCGTGCCGCGGATCGAAATGGCGCCAGGCAAACAACTGACGTAAGAGCGGAGCAGAAAGAACGTGAACAAGAAAAACATCCGGCGTATCGGTTTCGTCGCGCGACTGCTGGCGCGCAACAGGGTAGTAGTACTCGGCGCTGCTATCTCTCCATACCAGCGGTCGCGCGACGATGTTAGACGTTCGATTGAAGGCGACGGCGTGCGCTTCCTCGAAGTGTTTGTCCGGTGCCCGCTGGACACGCTCAAGTGAGGAGTACGTTATGAACAAGATTGAAGACATCAAGAAGCGCAAAGACGGGCTGGACGTGCTCGCGGACATTCATCGATATGCCGCGCAAGGTGAACACCGGATAACCTCCGAAGACGAAGCTCTGTTCAAATGGTATGGCGTGTACACTCAACGCCCGGCCGAAGACGGCTACTTTATGGTTCGCATACGAATCCCGGGGGGCCAGTTGAATGCGAGCCAGTTGCTGGCGATAGCGGAGCTGTCTCAGAAGTTCGGCAAGGGCCTCGCTGACGTGACCGTTCGGCAGAACATCCAGCTTCATTGGGTCAGGATCGGCGACATACCCGCGATCTTCGAGACGCTCGATCGCGTTGGCCTGACCACCACCGATGCCTGCGGAGACACGGTTCGCAACATAATCAGTTGTCCGGTTTCGGGAGTCGACTCGGATGAGCTGTACGACGTGACGCCGCTGATTCGGCGCTTGAATGATTTCTTTGTCGGCAATCGCGACTTCTCGAATCTGCCGCGCAAGTTCAAGATCGCGATCACCGGCTGCGCGGTGCGCTGCGTTTATCCGGAGATCAACGACATCGGCCTGTTCGCGGTGAAGGACCACGAGCGCGGCGCCGTTGCGTTTCGCGCGCGGGTTGGAGGCGGGCTTTCGACTTCGCCGCGCTTCTCAAAAGACCTGGGCGTGCTGGTCCAGCCTGACGAAGTTGTTGATTTGTGCGCGGCTATCGCGGCGGTGTTTCGCGATAACGGAAACCGCGAGAATCGCAAGCGCGCGCGGTTGAAGTTCCTTGTCGAGCAGTGGGAGATACCGCGTTTTCGCGACGAGGTCGAAGCTCAGCTTGGATGGAAGCTTCGGCGCGCTGACCAGCCGGAAGCCGTTGAGGTTACTGCTCGCGACCGGTCGCATCTGGGGATTCATCGGCAGCGAGGCGAC
This sequence comes from uncultured Clostridia bacterium, assembly GCA_964548075.1. Lineage (GTDB taxonomy): Bacteria > Acidobacteriota > Blastocatellia > UBA7656 > UBA7656 > Onstottus_A. The sequence continues at coordinate 36,646 of CAZJQQ010000058.1, forward strand.
TCGTTTCACTACGTCGGCGTGGCGCTGGTAGGCGGCCGAACGTCCAGCGATGAGTTGAGAGTTCTGGCTGAGCTTGCGTTGAAGCACGGCCGCGGGCGGCTTCGCACCACGAACACGCAGAACATCATTCTGCTGGACATCGACAGCGAGAATCTCGAGACGATCAAGCACGATCTAAAGTCAGCGGGTTTCGACTACGAGCCTTCGTGGGCGAAGCGCGGCTTGATTGCCTGCACCGGCATACAGTTTTGCAAGCTGGCGATCGCGGAAACAAAGAACCGCGCTCGAGAGTTGGACCAGTACCTGGCCGAGCAGGTTGATCTGGAGGATCGTCCTCGGATCAGCGTAACCGGCTGCCCGAACGCTTGCGGGCAACATCACATTTGCGATGTGGGGTTGGAGGGCTCGTTGACGACGATCGACGGCGTGAAAAAAGAGACCTTCCAGGTTTTTCTCGGAGGGGGCGTCGGCGCGCACGAGACTTTTGGGCGCAGAGTCGGCGCTCGAATTCCATCCGACGAGCTGGCCGAGTCTCTCGCGCGGTTGTTTCATATCTACAAGGAGCAGCGAGTCGACGCCGAGACGTTTCAGGAGTTCTGTCTTCGCCACAGCAACGAGGAATTGACCAGCTACCTCTTTGCGCCGGCGGCTCGCCTGGTCGTTGAGAGCAACGCCTCATTTGTTGCCGACCGCTCTTGATGCTCCAGAGTCAAATGGTGAAATATCCCACACGGCTTGTGGGGAGCAACTCCATAGGAGTTGCCTGTCTATAGATGCTTAGCGCGCTGGAGCGTCCCCAACTCCGTAGGAGTTACCTGTGCAGAATCTAAGCACACGATCTGGTTTTCATCGTAAAGTACCACTCTACGAAAGGTTACTCCTACGGAGTAATCGTTCCACGCCGTCGTCGCTTCTATAGACATGACACTCCTACGGAGTGAGCGTGTATAATGACCTCTGTTTCGCGGAGACTATTGCAGCATGAGATGACGCAGCTCGATGGGGGCGGCCGGAGGCATTCTGAATGGACACCAAGTCACAGGCGAGAGAAAGAAAGAAGGCAGAGTTTTCCGAACCGTCTCAACGGAAGAGCAAATCGACGTTCGCTCTGATCGTCGTGCTGCTGGTACTGGCCGGAGTGGGCATTTACCTGGTCATCAGCGCTTCAAGCGATAACCCAACGGCGACCGCTGTTGCGACAAACACGGCTTCCAGCGCTCCGGAGTCGCGCGACATAAGAATCTCGCTTTCGGAGCTCAGCGGCACCGCGAAGTTCTTCGACTACAAGTTGTCTGACAACAAACCGGTTCGGTTTTTCGTGATCAAGAGTTCCGACGGTGTGTATCGCGCGGCGCTCGATGCGTGCGATACCTGCTATCACGCGAAGAAGGGTTATCATCAGGAAGGCGATGACATGATCTGCAACAACTGCGGGCTGCACTTTCATTCGTCGCAGATCAACGAAGTGCACGGCGGGTGCAATCCTATTGGGCTTCCACGAACGATCGAGGGGAATCAACTCGTGATCAAGGCGAGCGAGTTCGAAAGCCGGGGGAACTACTTCTAGAGAGACCTCCCGGTTGTTTTATGCAGACGTTAGGTGCACAAGATGTCCATGCCGAACTTGCCGGGTTGGGGATTTATCGGCGGAAAGACCACCGTGATCCGTTGCCTCACCGCCGATGCTGAGTTCTCAGATTGGTACGCGCGCGTCATCGCGTTCGTGTCGAATATCGCTGAAAGTCCTGATTTCGAAGTTGTGGACAATGGATACCGGAGAGTCCCAGGGGTCTTAGTGACTGCCGGAATAATCGGCTTCTTTCGAGGCGAGCGATTCGAAGTGTGGTCTGACGTGCCAGGCGAACTCATCTTCCGACATCAGTCTATGGGCTCGCGCATGGCGACCGAGCTTATACAAAGACTGGAAGTGCTGTGGCAATGAAACGTGATCGACCCTCTGACTTAATAAAGCTGAGGAACCGCAACCCAACATGCGTATAAGCACAATCGCATTTGCCAATCTCAAGCGCCGCAAGGGCAAAGCCGTCTTCCTAACAATCGGCATCGCGATCGGCATCGGCACTGCCGTCGCGCTGCTTAGCTTGAGCAGTTCGATCAAAGAAGAGATCGGCTCTCAACTCGATCGCTTCGGCGCGAACATAGTCGTCGTGCCTCAGTCAAATAGCTTGTCGCTGGACTATGGCGGCCTGTCGGTCTCGAGCGTCTCCTTCGACGTCAAACAACTCAAGAACGAAGACGCGACGAGCGTCCTCGACATTCCGTTTCGCAATCGTATCAGCAACGTCTCGCCCAAATTGCTCGGAGCAGTGGGGGTCGATGGCCGCGAAATCCTTCTCGCGGGCGTCGACTTCGACAGCGAGCTGACCCTCAAGCGCTGGTGGCGCATCGCCGGGCGCAACCCCGAAGGAGAGCAAGAACTGCTGGTCGGGTACGAAGTGGCGCGCGCCCTCTCACTGATCGAGCCGGCCTCGCCCGGCGTAGAGCAACACGTCTCACACGGAGGCTCGCACGAAAGCAGCGAAGATCAGTTTCAATTCAAGATCGTTCGCGACCGAGTGAAGATCGCTGACCAGGATCATCAAGTGGCCGGAGTGATCTCGCAGACCGGTGGGCCTGAGGATGCGATGATCTTTGGTTCGTTGGCCCACGTTCAGTCGTTGTTGAACAAGCCCGGTCAGTTGAGCCTCATCGAAGTGAGCGCGCTCTGCAAGGACTGTCCCATCGAAGACATCGTCGCGCAGATCAGCGAACGGATCCCGCACGCAAAGGTCTCGGCGATTCAGCAGTCGGTTCGCGCACGATCAGAAACGGTCGAGCGGCTGACTCGGTTTTCGGCCGTCGTCTCGGCGGTGGTGCTCGCGATCGGCGCATTGATGATCTTCACCACGATGATGGGTTCGGTCATCGAGCGCACTAAAGAGATCGGCGTGCTTCGAGCTATCGGATTCCGGCGGGCTCACATCATCAAGGGGCTGATGATCGAAGTCGCGGTGATCAGCCTGCTGGGCGGCTTGCTGGGTTGTGCAGCGGGGCTGCTCGCAAGCTGGGTCGCGGTTCCTTATTTCGCCGAGACCAGGGTCGTCTTTGAGTTCAAGCCCGTGCTTGCAATCGTCGCGGTCGCCGCCGGGTTGGTCATCGGCACGATCAGCAGCTTCTACCCGATAGTTCGCGCGTCGCGGCTCGACCCCTCAGAAGCGGTGCGCTATGTGTGACTTTGCGTGC
>CAZJQQ010000059.1:0-2577 GCA_964548075.1 uncultured Clostridia bacterium
ATGACGATGGCGATGCCGGCCTACGACGACGACATCTGGGAGCTCTACGACACCAACACCGACTGGACCCAGTCAAAGGACCTTGCCAAGCAAAATCCGAAGAAGCTGGCCGAGTTGCAGCGCCTGTTCCTGATTGAGGCGGGCAAGTACAGCGTGCTCCCGCTCGACGATCGCAGGATGGAACGCTTCAACCCCGACCTCGCCGGCCGGCCGCAGCTCATCAAGGGCAAGACGCAGATCCTGTTCGGCGGTATGGGCCGCCTGACTGAGAGCTCGATTGTCGTCATGAAGAACAAGTCGTACTCGCTGACGGCTGAGATCGAGGTGCCCAAGTCGGGCGCCCAGGGCGTGATCATCGCCCAGGGCGGCAACACCAATGGCTGGAGCCTCTACGCCAAGGACGGCAAGCTCAAGTACTGCTACAACTTCCTGGGCATCGATCTGTCCTTCGTAGAGGGGTCCCAGCCGATCCCGGCGGGCAAGCACCAGGTGCGCATGGAGTTCAAGTACGACGGCGGCGGCCTGGGCAAGGGGGGCGCGGTGTCGCTCTTTGTGGACGGCAAGAAAGACGGCGAGGGTCGCCTCGAGAAGACGATACCGATGCTGTACTCCTGCGATGAAACCTGCGACATCGGCAAGGAGGGCGGCTCTCCGGTCTCGCCGGACTACGGTCCGACCGGCAACGAGTTCAGCGGCGAGGTGAACTGGGTGCAGATCGATCTGGAGAAAGACGATCACGACCACCTGATCTCGCCCGAGGAACGCTTCAAGCTCGCGATGGTGCGGCAGTAGTCACCACAGGACCGGCAGCCCGAAAGGGTTGCCGGTCATCATTTAAAAGGACACAACCAAGGCTGGTTCGCGCTCTTCCGCTTCTACGGCCCGACCGAAAAGCTCTTCGACAAGAGCTGGGTCGTGGGAGACTTCGAGAAGGTGAAGTGATTCGATTGTGAAACGCACGGGCTGTCCGAGTGGGCGGCCCGTGACTTCACCAGCGAAGCAATCAACCAAAGGAAGAACACAATTGTGAAAATAGAAAACAAGGATCACAAAAATGAACACTACATCCAAGACTCGTATCGGTGAACTCAGCTTTCAGAACGGGATTCCTTCCAAAGAATCCATGACCAAGCTCTACGATGAGATGGATTTCCAGCGGGCGGTGCAGGCCTACATCTGGGCGACCCCTGCCGTTCATTTCAATGAGTGGGCCTTCCAGATGAAGCGGCAGTTGGACCTTGGCTACGGCGATGTGGCGATTTGGGACAATTTCTGCGATCCGCAAACCATCGGACTCACTCCGAACGACACCACCATCTACGCGACCACCCACATTGATACCGGCGTCGGCCCTGTCGTCATCGAGTCGCCGCCCGGAGCGCTCGGCATGATTGATGACATTTGGGAGCGCCCAATTGCGGACATCGGACCTTTCGGTCCCGACAAGGGTAAAGGCGGCAAGTTCCTCATCCTGCCGCCGGACTATCAGGGCGAGGTTCCCAAGGAAGGTTACTTCGTGGTGCGCTCGACCTCGCGGGTTTTCGGCTTCCTCCTGCGGGGGCTCGTGCAGGAGGGCAAGGTCAAGGAGGCGGCGGACAATCTGCGCGGCATCCACATTTACCCCTGGTCCCAGCGCGCGAATCCGCCGAAGACAAAAATCGTTTCGGTTTCCGGTGTGCCGCTCAATCTGCTGGCCCCGGTTGGTTTCGAGTATTGGGAACGGGTGGCCGAGATCGTGAACCGCGAGCCGGTGGATGAGCGTGACCGGCTCATCCTCGCCGGGCTGCGCTTTATCGGCATCGAAAAAGGCAAGCCGTTCAATCCCGACGCGCGGCAAAAGGCGTTGTTGACGGAGGCCGCCGTCGTCGGCCACGCCATGAATCAGACCATCAGTTTCGGGTCACGACTGCCGGCGTCTGAATATCTGAAGGGCTCCAGGTGGGGGAAGCTGATGGCGCTCAACCCCGACCAGAGAACGCCCAACTACGACCAGATTGATGAGCGGGCACACTATACGTATCAAGGGATCTGGTATGCCGCCGGGATGATCCTTGAGATGGAGGGCAAGGGTTCGCAGTATCTCGGCGAGACCCAGGACAAAGACGGGAATTGGCTGGTGGGCGACCACGCCTATACGCTGCACATTCCGGTGAATGTTCCCGCCAAGGATTTCTGGTCCGTGACGGTTTACGACTCTTTGACGCGTTCCATGGTTGTCACGGATACGCTCAAGCCGTCCGTCGGCTCGAATCTGCCTTTGGAGGTCAACCCCGATGGTTCGGTGGACCTCTATTTCGGCCCCACCGCTCCGGTCGGCAAAGAAAAGAACTGGGTCAAGACGAGTCCGGGCAAAGCGTGGTTCGCGCTGTTCCGCGCCTATGGCCCGCTGAAACCCTTCTTCGACCGCTCGTGGGTGTTGCCAGACATCGAGAAGGTGAAATACTCAGCCTAAAGGACGATTCGCGCACGCTCCGTCCCGAATCCCACCAACGCAGTTGGTGGATCGTTCATACTCAGCCTACAGGACGATTCGCGCACGCTCCGTCCCGAATCCCACCAACGCAGTTGGTGGATCGT
>CAZJQQ010000059.1:2677-3190 GCA_964548075.1 uncultured Clostridia bacterium
TCATACTCAGCCTACAGGACGATTCGCGCACGCTCCGCCCCGAATCCCACCAACGCAGAGGCCGTGTAAAAAGTCGGGCGAATAGCGAGTGTGGTGAATAGTACAGCGCGTATTTGCCCCGTGACGCGTTTCCCACAGGGGACCTGATGATTTTTGATCACCCCTTCTGCTGACATTCGGACTTTTTACACGGCCTCGCAGTTGGTGGGATTCAAGGGCGCGCTGCCCGCCTCGTTGTAGGCTGAGTATGAACAATTCACCAACTGCGTTGGTGGGATTCAAGAGAGCGGTGCCGTTCTCGTTGTAGGCTGAGTATGAACGATCCACCAACTGCGTTGGTGGGATTCGGGAGCCGGGCGGGGCTCGCGTCCGTGTAGGCTGAGTATGAACGATCCACCAACTGCGTTGGTGGGATTACAGAGCGCGCTGCGGTCTTGGTTGTAGGCTGAGTATGAACAATCCACCAACTGCGTTGGTGGGATTACAGAGCGCGCTGCGGTCTTGGTTGTAGGC
>CAZJQQ010000059.1:3290-39175 GCA_964548075.1 uncultured Clostridia bacterium
GGGATTACAGAGCGCGCTGCGGTCTTGGTTGTAGGCTGAGTATGAACAATCCACCCACGCAGTTGGTCGATTTCCTTCCCCTGCCTGGCCCCGCACCTGTCCGTTTTTCCAATCACACCTGATCAATTGTGACAGTATTTCGCCAATTCGTCCGCTGTAGAATACGAGGAGTCGTGAACTACCAACCCGGAAACTACGGCGTCGCAGCCAAGCAGCTCTCGAGAGCCGTGACACGTGACCCCGTACGCCGAGAACGGCAACAGCAGGAAAGAAGAACATGAAGAAGACTTTTACCATTCTGCACACCAATGATCTTCACTCGGCCTTCATCGGCTTGGGACCGGCCGCGGATTACACCCCATTCACACTCAATGACGACGCGACCCGAGGCGGGGACGGCGCGCTGTCGCCGCGCGCGCTTGACAATATGTAGCCGCGCGGCTACAGTGCTTGCTCCGATGATCGAAGTTCGCAAAACAGGCGCCTTCGTTCAATGGCTCGATGGACTGCGTGACCTTCAGGCCAGAGCTCGCGTCCAAGCTCGGATCGAAAGACTGGCCACTGGAAACCCAGGTGATGTCGAGCCAGTTGGTGAGGGTGTCTCGGAGCTGCGAATCAACTACGGACCGGGTTACCGGGTGTATTTCAAAAAGCGTGGGCGAGAGCTGATCATTCTCCTGGCCGGAGGAAATAAGAATACTCAGGCCAAAGACATCAAAGCCGCGTTGCGTCTCGCGCGTGACCTTTCGGAGTAGCCCCAATGGCCAAGACCACTACCACTCGCTACGATGTTGCTGAACACCTCAGAACTCAAGAGGAAATGGCCGCTTATCTCGAAGCCTGCTTCGAAGAGGCTGACGGGGATGCCGCATTTATCGCCAAGGCGCTTGGCGACATCGCTCGCGCTAAAGGCATGTCACAGGTTGCGCGAGATGCCGGACTGTCCCGCGAGAGCCTGTACAAAGCGCTTTCCGGCGAGCGTAGCCCCGGCTTCGACACCATCCTCAAGGTGATCGGGGCGCTGGGCTTGAAGCTGCATGCCCAAGCTAACCGGCGCTGACCGAAACATCGAGAACGAGGACATTCAAAGCAAGAGATCATCATCCCCGCCCTCAAGATCATTCCACCACTCTCGGTGGTGCTGATCGTGTTCACCCAAAGGGCTGAAATTTTCCCCGAGTCAGGTGGCGACCTATTCTCGACCGGCCGCAGGGGACTGGTCAACGTCAGTCAGCAGGCCATGTTGGAGCTTGAAACTAAGTTTATCCTGCTCTACCTGTCAGTTCTGACAGTATTCAGCCACTGATCCCTCCAATAGAATTCCTCTCGGATAATTGTGCTGGCGCAGGTGGTGAGGATTGATCCTCCGCTCGTGACCGTGTGCAGCACATCTGCAAATCGCCGGGCCGGCACGAGGTCCGTGCCGAGTTCGCCTATGACGGCGGCGGCACGGTCACGCTGTACGTCGATAGAAAGAAGGCCGGCGAAGTAAGCTCACTGGTGTGAGTGTTCCTTGCCTATCGGCCGACCGGCAGGGTTCATGAAGGGAGGCAAGACAATGGCGAAAACAGAGACGAAAACGGCTAAACGAATTTTCTTGCGAGTCGCAGCGATCGCCTTGATAGCGGTTTGTGTCAACTGGCCCGCTTCAGCACAGAAGAGCGCCACGCCCCGCAAGAAACCCGTCCACTACGCAGTTCACGTCAATCACGTACTGCGCGTCCGGATCAATCCGGAGATCGGATCAGAGCATTCACGGGTTGGAGACAAGTTCACGGCAACCTTGGTCGATCCGGTCTATTCGAGCGGCGGTCTGGTGCTGGCGCCACAAGCAAGCATCATTGGCGGAACGGTGACCCAGATCCAGCGCGCGCAGAAGAAAGGACAGCCAGGGACCTTGGTTGGATGTGCGGTTCGTGTCGATCAAACTGCCGAACGGACAACGCTACGCACTGAATGGTTCGCTGACCGACTTGTCGACGAAATCAGGCAAGAGTGACAACGAAGGCACGGCCTCCGCAAATAAGACCAGTCACCGCAAAGCCAAGTTCATCGGCGGTGGCGCCGCCGGCGGCGCCGTGATTGGAGCGATTGCGGGCGGCGGCAAAGGGGCGGCGATTGGAGCGGGAGTCGGCGCGCTTGCGGGCGGGATTACGGGACGTTTGAAAAAGGGTCACGAGGTAAAGGTGGAATCCGGAACAGAGTTCGGCGTCCTTCTCAATCAGAATCTCTACTTACCCAAGTTCTCGGGAAACTAACGAGGTGTGACTTCCGCGCGAAGGTTATGACTTGAGTCGAAGGCAGACAAGACCAGTTGAAGAGTGGAACAAAAGTGTCAACAAATCAGAGCTCCATCGCGGCAACTCAAAACACGCCAGCCTATTTTCATGTGTTGGCCAAGCCGACGGGCGCCGTCTGCAATCTAGATTGTAAGTATTGTTTCTTCCTCTCAAAGGAAATGCTTTACCCCGCGGGCGGCCTCGCCGCTATGAGCTGGGTCGCCGCGAAGCTCGGAGGCCAGAGAAAATTCAGATCACATGTATCGCATGGTTGAAAATCACCCACTGGGTGGTTAATATTCAACCATGAAACGACGCCATGTCACCCCCAGGATTCTCGCGGCGCTGGCCGACACGCCGGTGGTGTTCTTGCAGGGGCCGCGGCAATCGGGAAAAACGACACTGGTCCGAAGCCTGGTCAGGGAAGGTCATCCGGCCGAGTATCTGACCTTCGACGATGCCGCTGTGCTGGCGGCGGCGCAAAGTGATCCGGACGGGTTTGTGGCCGGGTTGCCCCCGCGCGTGATTCTGGACGAGGCGCAACGGGTGCCGGCGTTGTTCCGCGCGATCAAGCGCAGCGTGGACCAGCGACGCGAACCCGGCCGCTTCCTGCTCACCGGGTCCGCCAACGCCCTGGTGCTCCCGAAAGTCTCGGAATCGCTGGCAGGACGCATGGAGGTGCTCACGCTCTGGCCGTTCTCGCAAGGTGAGATCGAGGGGCGCATGGAGGGATTTGTGGACGCGTGCTTTGGGGCGGTGTTCCAGCCGGGTTCGTTTCGTGATTCCGCCTGGGCGGCACTGGCGGAACGGATCGTTCTGGGCGGTTATCCCGAAGTGTTGACGCGACCCAGCGAGGCCCGCCGGCAGGCGTGGTTTGGTTCGTATTTGACCACGATCCTGGAGCGAGACGTGCGCGATATCGCCAACGTGCAGGGGTTGCGCGAGATGCCGCGCCTGTTGCGCCTGGCGGCGACCCGCGCCATGGGACTGCTCAACTTCGCCGGCCTCTGTCGCGACGCAGCGATGCCGCAAACCACCCTCCAGCGGTATTGGGCGCTGCTGGAGGCGACGTTCCTGGTTGGCACGCTGCCAGCGTGGAGCGCGAACCTCGGCAAACGCCTGATCAAGACCGGCAAGGTGGTGCTCGGCGATTCCGGGCTGCTCTGTCATCTGGCCGGTTTGAACGCCGCCCGTCTGCAGACCGACGATCTGATGGCGGGCGCGGTGCTGGAATCGTTCGTCGCCAACGAACTGACCAAGCAGATCAGTTGGAGCCGGTGCCGCCCGGCATTGTATCACTACCGGGCGCACACGCAGCAGGAGGTGGACTTCGTGCTTGAGGACGCCGCCGGCAGGCTGGTGGGCATCGAGGTGAAGAAAACGGCGTCGCCGGACGCCGGCGATTTCAAGGGACTCCGACACTTCAGCGAGGTGACCGGGAAGCGGTTCGTCCGCGGCATCCTGTTGTACGCCGGCTCCGCCACGGTGGCGTTCGGCCAAAATCTTTATGCCGTCCCCGTCAGCGGACTATGGCGGGTGGCGGGGAACGAGTGACGAGGGATCACTGAAGAATGAAGAGAAGGGACACGACGAAGCGCTTCAGCGCGAGATTTGGACGCAGGCGGTCGCCGCCACGCGTGAACCCGGCGCTCACGTGGAGGGCCGCCAAGCTGCTGCTCCCATCCGTACGTGATCCTCGATATCGAGTACCCACGCGCGGGCTTCATCCGTCTGGACGCCTACGACCAGATCGTGGCGTCCCACGGAAGGCAATCGATGGTCTGCACGAGCGCCTCAAACCACTGCTCGAGTTGTCTCCGCTTGCGCCCGCGCGGAAGCGCCAGAATGCCGATACACAGTTCGCCCAGAATGATGGAGTCCACGACAAGATTCCCCTCGTTGGCGCTCAACCAGTCGATGACCTTGCTGCTGGGCGCCGGCTTCGTCGGCTCGCTGAGCACGTTTGCATCGACCAGGTAAGTCATCCGAGTTTGGGCACATTGATGTCGTCGGTCGTTTTGCTGCGATCCATCGGCTTGAACCAACCTTTGACCGGGCAAGCGAGCAGCAGCTTCACCAGGCCTTCATTGCGCCGCCGCTCCTTTCGCTTCAGCCGGTATTCGCCGCGGTCGATGCGGTCGAGCTCAAACTCTTGCCCCGGCTCGATGCCATCCCGCCGCCGAATTTCGGCAGGGAGAATGATCTGGCCCTTGGTGGAAACAGTGGTTCTCATACGGGGCAAGATACTGGCTTACGCGCTGGCCGTCAATCGCCTCCGGTTTTCGCTGGAAGGCTAAGGCAGATCGACCTGGAGAAGGACGATAACGACCACCTGAATCTCGCCGGAGGAACGCTTCAAGATCGCGATGGCGCGGCAGTGAGTGGCGACTGAATCGGTGACGGGGCGCGACGCGCTCCGTCACCCGACCACTGAATCGTGCGACGTCACTGCGCTTGAAGAAGCGTAGCTGGCTAAATATTGAACCTCATTCAGGCCCGAACTTCTTCGACCGGCTTTACTGGCACGATCCGCGCGACGCGTTTCATGACTTTCTTGTTTTGCTCAGCCTTCTTCAGGTCGTAGGCTGCCTGCAACCGCATCCATACTTCCGGCGAGCTGCCAAACAGACGGGACACCTTCAGGCACATGACGGCGGACAGGGGCTTGCGCTCCGCCAGAATGTCGTGAAGCATCTGGCGGGACACGCCCAGAGCTTTCGCCGCGGCCGTCACGGACAGGCCGACAGACGGCAGGATGTCTTCCTTGATAATCTCGCCCGGATGGACGGGCGGCAGTCCGTTCTTGCTCTCCATAACTTCCTCCCTAATGGTAGTCTTCAAAATCGACATCCAGGGCGTTTTCGCCTGACCAGCCGAAAGTGATCCGGTAATTCCCGGTCACGCGCACTGACCAGCGTTTTGGCTTGCCTTGCAGGCCGTGGAAGCGAAAACCTGCGATGTTCATGTCCTCCGGCTGCCCCGCTACGTCCAGCAATTGCAGGATACGCACGCACTTCCTGATATGATCGGCACCGATCCGGCGTGTCTTGCCGGTGAGGTGAATCTCTTCAAGCCCTTTATGTCTGAAGCCACCGATCATTCTTCAGTGTAAATGCTTTAGTTGACAGGTGTCAACCAAATAGTTGTCTCTTTTGAGAACGCGGCCTGGCCGTTGCCACATAGAACAGAGACAACAATCATGACCACACGCACACACCACCACCTCCTGTCAGATTTCCCTGCTCTACCTGTCAACTCTGACAGTAGGCAGCCGCTGACCCTTCCTATAGAGTGATTGTGTTCGAGTGTTCCTTGCCCACCGGCCGACCGGCAGGGTTCACAAAGGGAGGACCAGACAATGGCGGAAACAGAGACGAAAACAGAGACGGAACGAGACACGCTGAAGGCTGAGCAACTCAGAGGCTTCCTGGCAGCGATTAAGGACGCCCAAAGCGTCGAGTTGAAGTTCACGGTGCCCGAGACGTCGCATCGCTCCGCCGTCGCTGCGCTCGACTTGGATCCGCTGTATGCGCAGATTCGGCAGGTCTACTTCTTCGACACCCCGGATCTCACCCTGAACTCTTGCAACCTGTTCGTGCGAGCGCGGCGGGTCCAGGCGAAGGAGCACGACACGGTGGTGAAGCTGCGGGGCGGCAACCTGGACCAGATTCCAGGCTCCTTGCGGAAGTCGCCCAACCTGGGCATCGAGGTGGATGCGATGCCGGGAGGCTACGTCTGCTCGGCTTCCATGAAGGGAACGCTCGGAACCAAAGATGTGAAGGATGTGACGTCCCGAGGTAAGAAACTCCACAAACTCTACTCGAAGGAGCAGCGGGCGTTCTACGAGGCGTTCGCGCCGCAAGGCCTCGCGATAGATAGCCTGTCGATCCTGGGCCCCATCACCGTGTTCAAGCTGAAGTTCTCGCCGAAGGAATTCAAGAGGAAACTCGTGGTCGAGCTGTGGAACTACCCCGATGGCTCGCGGATCCTGGAGTTGTCCACGAAGACCACTCCGGACCTGGCCATCCAGGTGGCATTAGAGTTGCGGGCCTTCCTTTCGACGCTCGGCATGGACCTTTCGGGCGAGCAGCCCACGAAGACTAAGACCGCTTTGGAGTTCTTCTCGCGAGAGCTTCGGGCAAATGAAACCCCCAATGCGGCGAGCGGTACTGGCGCGGCGAACCCAGCCTGATGGAACAATGACTTCAGAAACTACGCCCACAATTCACCTGGTGACATTCTCACAAACGAGTCTCAATGACTATGCCAGTTCGGATGTGGATGATGTCCTCTCTAAAGTCGACCGAGAGAAGTACACCTGGATTCATGTTGTCAATTTGCATGAATTGGCAGTGACGGCAAGAATCCTGGAGCATTTTGGGCTGCCCCTCTCCCTGGCAGAGCGAATTGAAGACTCACTTCCGATGGAGTTTGAAGCAGACTCCGAAAGCTATTTCTTTAAGAAATTTCGTCTCATCGCGCTGACAGCAGCCCCGGACACAATCGTGCGGGAGCTTAAACAACCGAGCGTCCTGATCAGAGAATCAGAAACAGATCGGTTCGAAGAAGTCAGCGGCACGATTATTCTGGGCAAGACGTTCCTCTTACTGTTTGAAGACCAGCATTCAACAGACTTGGTTGACAACGCCAGGACGAAAATTCTAAACAGGAAAACAAAGGTTCAGCAGCATGGCGTTGATTACCTGTTCTTTTGGCTGACCAGAGCCCTGCTTATCGAAAACTATTTTTCGCTTTTCAGGCAATTCATGGATCAGGTCCACGATGTTGAGGACGCTCTTCTCAAGGGCGCCACCGATGCCGCTGTGTATCTAGACGTCGTTAATCTGAGAAGAGAACTTGGTCCTTTCGAGAGGAGTCTGCTCTATGCCAGTGACTTTGCGGCAGTGCTGATCCACGAAAAGCCAGAAGTCCTCAGTCCAGCAATCCTCAGCGACTTCACCGAGGTTCTCGCCAATGAGACGGATAGGCTTGAGAAAGAGTTCTCTATCCTCCGCGATCGAACCTCAGAGTTGATCCAAATCTATCGAGATAACATCAACACGCAGTTAAACAACCTGATGCGGATCATAGCTGTGATTTCCACGATCTTTTTGCCCCTGTCGTTTATCACCGGCTTCTATGGCATGAACTTCCCGAACATGCCTGCATTTAAGTGGAGCGGAAGCTTTCCAATCGTGGTCGCGACTATGATCTTACTGGTAATAGGCGGTCTGATCTACGCGCGAAAAAAGAAGTGGCTCTAAGGGCTCAAGCTATTGCGGACGCGCCCGCCGAACGACAGCTTCGACAGACACCGTATTGGAGAATCGACGTGAACCCAAGTGAGCAAAGCAAGGAGCCGCGGACTGGCGCTTCGGAGCTAGTCCGCGACTTCTATGAACGGATGCCCTATCCGGCGCCGCTCACCAATCTGGAAAAGGAACGTGAGCTCTACAAGAACCCGGACCGTCGCCGCGCCCTGTTCCATCGGATGTGGCCGGTCGAGCAACCACGCAGACACCAGGAGATCCTGATCGCCGGTTGCGGCACGTCGCAGGCTGCGAGGTATGCGCTTCGCGAGCCCGATGCTCATATCACGGCCATCGACCTCAGCGCGACCAGCCTGCGCCATACACGCGAGCTTCAGCAAAAGTACAATCTGGAAAACCTCGAACTCCATCAACTCCCGATCGAGCGCATCGGGGAGCTTGGACGCTCCTTCGACATGGTCGTTTGCACTGGAGTGCTCCATCATCTGCCTGACCCGGACCTTGGCCTCCGCGCCCTTCGCGGTGTCCTGAGTCCGCAGGGCGCAATGAACGTGATGGTCTACGCACGCTACGGCCGGGCGGGGATCTACATGATCCAGGAGTACTGCCGCATGCTCGGCATCAGTACCTCGGAGATTGATCTGCGAGATCTCGGCGTGACACTCGAAGCGCTAGCGGCGGACCACCCGATCGCGAGTGTGATGCGCAGCGCGAAGGACTTTAGGAATCCAGACGCGCTGGCCGATGCACTCCTTCATCCGCAGGATCGCGCTTACACCGTCCCGGAGATGTATGCATGGATCGAGCGGAGCGGCATGTCCTTCGGCCGTTGGATCGACCAGGCTCCCTACCTGGCCACATGCGGGATGATAGCGAAGACCACACACGCCGCGCGCCTGGCGTCGCTTGCACCGCCGTTGCAACACGCCGCCGTCGAGTTGTTCCGTGGAACGATGGTCATGCACAACTTCATCGCATACCGCGACGATCGCGCCGGAGAGAACCAGCCGATCACGTTTGCCGGCGATCGCTGGAAGGAGTACGCCCCGATCCGGCTGCCTTGGACAATCTGTGTCCGAGAGCGGGTGCCCGCTGGAAGCGTAGCAGTCTTAATCAACCGGGCACACACGTTTACCGATCTCATTCTCACCGTCAACGCCGCCGAAGATTCACTTCTCGGTGCGATCGACGGGAAGCGAACGCTGGCCGAGATTCTGCAGGTTGCGGGAAAGGGCTGTGACGAGCGCCGAGCCCTGGGTTTCTTCGAGCGGCTCTGGCAATACGACCAGGTTGTCTTTGATTCGTCGCGCGCCACATAAGACTTCGTGACTATGGAGCGTGGCGCCTGGAGAGTTACCAGTACACAAAGAAAGGTACACAACCATGAAAACCACATACAACCAAAACATCATCGCCGCCGCGCTCGTTGGCGCGATGGCTTTGATCACGACTGTTGCTCAGGCTGCCGGCCCGCTTCCCTCGTGGAACGAGGGCGGCGCTAAGAGATCGAGAACCGAATCAGCCGCAAGGGTCACGAATCGGACACCAGAAGATAAGGAGACAGCAATGCAAACCAATGACGATAAGCTAATCGCCATCGACATACTTCTCGAACCGGATCAGATGATGATAGGAAAGGCCCGTGCGGTCAACGCCCGGTTGCGGGGGAGCTTCCCAGCCGGGTATGAGCTGGACGCGTTGCATGCGCCGCACGTCACCCTGTTGCAGCGCTTCGTTCGAACGAAGGACTTCGACAAGGTGACCGCCGCGGTCACGAAGGTTCTCGCAGCCGAACGGCCGACGGAGTTGCGGCTGAATGCGAAGGGACTCGACTATGTAATTTGGGGAGGAGTGGCAGTGACGGTCTTGGTCGTCGAGCGCACGCCTGAGTTGATGCGGCTGCATCAGAAAATAATTGACGCCGTTGCGCCGTTTTCAGTGAGCGGCGGGACCGCGGCGGCCTTCGTTGGCGCCGATGCGAACGCCGAGACGATTGGCTGGGTTGAGACGTTCGTTCCGAAGTCCAGCGGGGACGCCTTTATACCCCACGTCACTTCGGGCGTTGCGAAGGAAGATTTTGTGAAACAACTGAAAGCGCAGCCCTTTGAGGCTTTCACTTTCAAGCCGGACGGGGTGGCTGTCTATCAACTCGGGAATTTCGGCACCGCTGCGAAGAAGCTCTGGCAGAGCCAGGCAAGTGGGCCGCTTCATTCGTGGAACGACGGCAAGGCCAAGCAGTCGATCATCGAATTCGTCGCGAAGGTGACGAAGGAAGGCTCGCCTGACTTCGTTCATGTACCGGAGCGGATCGCTGTCTTCGACAACGACGGAACGCTGTGGGCCGAGCAGCCGATGTATTTCCAATTCTTCTTTGCGCTCGACCGCGTGAGAGCCCTCGCGCCGCAGCATCCCGAGTGGAAGGACAACGAGCCCTTCGCCTCGCTGCTCAAAGGCGATATGAAAGGCGCGCTGGCCGGCGGTGACCGCGCCTTGCTCGAAATCGTCATGGCCACCCACACCGGCATGACCTCCGAGGAGTTCGAGAAGATCGTGAAGGATTGGGTCGCCACCGCGAAGCATCCCACGACCAAGCGGCCTTATACCGAAATGGTCTATCAGCCGATGCTCGAACTGCTCGCCTACCTGCGCGCGAACGGATTCAAGACCTTTATCATCTCCGGGGGCGGCATCGAGTTCATGCGCCCGTGGGCGGAGCAGGTGTATGGCATTCCGCCCGAGCAGGTTGTCGGCAGCAGCATCAAGACGAGGTTGGAATTGCGCGACGGTAAGCCGGTGCTCGTGCGCCTGCCCGAGTTGAACTTCAATGACGACAAGGAAGGCAAGCCCGTCGGCATCAACCAGCACATCGGCCGCCGCCCCATCGCCGCCTTCGGCAATTCCGACGGCGATTTTCAGATGCTCGAATGGGTCACGTCCGGCACCGGGCGGCGTTTCGGGCTACTCATTCACCACGACGATGCCGCGCGCGAATTCGCATACGACCGCGCATCAGCCGTTGGCAAACTCGACCGCGGCCTGGACGAAGCGCCAAAACACGGCTGGACAGTGGTGAGCATGAAAAACGATTGGAAGCGGGTCTTCGCTTTCGAGGCAGAGTGATGGATAGAGCAGCAGGAACAACTCGTACCGGCAAACATTTCAAAGAGGTCATCGAATGACAACAGCCACCCTGCCACCTCTTCACGTGATGGCCATGTCAGCTTTTGAGGGCTAGCGGCGTTCATAAGAACATGGCCCTCCTGGCGGAGGGCGGGCGCGTCTCGTCTCGGGTTCTTTAAACATGGCCCAGCTACGGAGGGCCACACCAACATCAACTTGGTGGTATGCTCGAACAAGCATTATTTGATCGCTCCGAATGATGACACTTATGAACTCGGATCAAACAACTAACACGCCGAACGATCCGCCGCACCCCGGTATGGTCTGGATACCGGGCGGAACGTTTCGCATGGGTTCGGAAAACTTCTACCCCGAAGAGAGCCCGGTCCACGAGATCACCGTAGATGGCTTCTGGATGGATTGTTACCTCGTCACTAACGAGCAGTTCGCGAGATTCGTGGAAGAGACCGGCTATGTCACGCTCGCCGAGCGCCCGCTTAATCCCGCGGACTTCCCTGGCGCGCCAGTGGAGAATCTCGTCCCCGGCGCTTTAGTCTTTCAGAAAACGCAGGGACCGGTTGATCTAAGCAACTACACGAACTGGTGGGCCTGGGTGCCCGGCACACGTTGGCTGCAACCGTTCGGGCCGGGGAGCACGATCGAAGGAATCGAGCAACACCCGGTCGTTCACGTCGCTTACGAGGACGCCGAGGCCTACGCGCGATGGTTGGGTAAAGAGCTGCCTACTGAGAGCGAATGGGAGCGAGCCGCTCGCGGCGGGCTCGACGGCGCGGCATTCACGTGGGGCGATGAGGAATTCCCTGACGGCAAGCCGATGGTCAACTCGTGGCAGGGAGAGTTTCCCTGGCAGAACCTGCTCATTGACAAGTATGAAGGAACCTCGCCGGTCGGCTCGTTCCCGCCAAACGGATTTGGGCTATACGACATGGCCGGCAATGTCTGGGAATGGACTTCGGATTGGTTCGTGCCCCGCCACGCCGACGAAGTCGTCAAATCCTGTTGCGGTCCGCCGGTCAATCCGCGCATCGCTTCGCCCGAGAAGAGCTACGATCCAAACCAGCCGCAGTTTCGCATTCCGCGCAAGGTGGTCAAAGGCGGTTCGCATCTGTGCGCGCCCAACTATTGTTTGCGCTACCGGCCGGCCGCGCGCCAGCCACAGATGATCGACACCGGCATGAGCCACATCGGGATTCGCTGCATCGCAAGAAAGGCCGAGACCCCGTGAGTGATGAGAAGAAGTGATATCGATTCAAGGTAGTGGGTC
Source organism: uncultured Clostridia bacterium (assembly GCA_964548075.1). GTDB lineage: Bacteria > Acidobacteriota > Blastocatellia > UBA7656 > UBA7656 > Onstottus_A. The sequence continues at coordinate 15,245 of CAZJQQ010000059.1, forward strand.
AGGTTGAGGTTCAGAGTACAAGCTTCAGCTTGCCTCTGACATTCCCGCGGCCGAAGAGCAAGCTGAAGCTTGTACTCTGAACCTGAACCTGACCCATTACCCGATTCAACGATACTCACCGCTTTTGAGCAGTGCTTTGATTTCGTCGTGGTTGCCCAAAAATGAGACGTAAAGATCGGCGACCCGGACTTGGAAGATAAACCGCAACGCTAAGCTACCGCGACATTCAAAAAGCTTGTTCCCCAATTTGCGGATCGCGAGCCCAGTGTGGATGTGGGGTTGGCCGAAGTTCTCGGTTAGGTCACACAACGCCAGCAGGCACTCTATCTTTTCGGTCTTAGGCAGCTCGCGTAGCCGTCGTATTACCGCGGGGTCGATCGTCAGAGCCTTAGCCAATCATCTTCCTCAGTTGTTCGGTCGTGACGGTAACCAATTCCCCAGAGCGCTTGAGCTTTCGGTAGCGGCTGCCGGTGGCCGTTTCCAAGTCTGCGACCTGTTCGGGCGTCGCTCCGTATTCGCGTTGCGCGTAGTCCGCGGATTCTACCGCGACTTTGCGCAGGGCGATGATGTCCGCCCCACAAATAATCCCGATGTCTTCGCCGCGGGAGGCGGCTGCCAACCACCGGCTCAGATTTTTCTTGGCGTTAGTGATTGTTAGAGTCTTCATATGAACTTTATAAAGTCCCTATTGAGTCTCGTCAAGGAATTAATCGCTCCGCTCTGCCCCACCAACCCCGCGTCGGCGGGAGCGACGATTCGAAGGCTAGGGTGATTCCTAAGCGGCCCAGACCGCGCCAACCCTGCCCTCCTCTATCCGTATGTCACCGTTGCGCGGCAACCCCGCCTTTGTCAGTTTTTCAATCGCACCTGTTAATTCTGACAGTATATCGCCAGGCGATCCGCTAGTAAAATGCCGGACGGACGAACAATACCGGAGCGGGCTCCGCCGCCGCGCGGAAAATCAGGAGCGCGGCTTATTTCACGCCAGTGTTGACCGAGAGAGGTTAGATAGTGACGCAACAAGGTTTAGAGATGAATACAACCCAAACACCGAAGTCACCTGACTTCTCCCTGGTCCTGGGCGGACCTCTCTTTCAGCTTTTTCGGAGAACGCGCCTCACCGGGGATGCGCTCGAGCTGCTGCACCGCAGGATCCTGTTCATCACGCTTTTCGCCTGGTTGCCTCTGCTGCTCTTGTCCGTGCTCGACGGACAAGCCGTCGGCGGAGCCATCAAGATCCCCTTTCTTCGTGACATCGAAGCGCACGTTCGATTTCTGGTTGCGCTGCCGGTGCTCATCGCCGCCGAACTGGTAGTCCATAGACGCATCAGTCCCCTGATACAACGGTTCGTGGAAAGGCGCATCGTGGTGGCCGAAGACTTGCCAAGATTCAACGCGGCGGTCCACTCGGCGCTGCGCGTGCGCAACTCGGTTCTCGTGGAGGTGGCGCTGCTGATTCTGGTCTACACGCTGGGGCTCTGGGTATGGCGGAGCCAAATGGCTCTGGGATCAACAACCTGGTATGCAGCACCGGAGGAGACCGGCTTACATCTCACCCTGGCAGGTTACTGGTACGCCTTTGTCAGCATACCGATCTTTCAGTTCACTCTGCTTCGATGGTACATGCGGCTCGGGCTCTGGTTCTGGCTTCTGTGGCGGGTTTCGAGACTGAACCTGCACCTCAGCGCGGCCCATCCGGATCGCTGCGGCGGGATTGGTTTTCTGGGCAAGAGTTCCTACGCCTTCGGGCCCATCCTTTTTGCTCAGGGCGCATTGTTGTCGGGATTGATCGCCAGCCGAGTCTTGTATGAAGGACGGGAGCTGGTGTCCTTCAAGATGGAAGCCGCCGGCTTGATCGGCTTCTTCGTCCTGTTCATACTCGGACCGCTCGCAATGTTTACCCCGCTGCTTATGCGTACCAAGCGCAAGGGCTCTGCCGAATACGGCTCACTGGCCAATCGGTATGTGTTTGGGTTTGAGGAGAAATGGATCCGAAGCGACGCCCCGGATATGAGCGAACTACTCGGTACGGGAGACATTCAATCGCTGGCCGACCTGGGAAACAGCTATTCGGTTGTGCGTGAAATGCAGATCGTGCCCTTCGGAATATATGATATTGCGCGACTCGCAGCCGCAACGGCCGCGCCTCTCTTGCCGCTGACATTGACGATCTTCTCGCTCGAAGAGGTGCTTACTCGCTTGATCAAGATCCTGTTCTGATGGGTCAGCGGGTCGGGTTGAGGTTCAGAGTACAAGCTTCAGCTTGCTCTTCTGCCGCAGGAATGCCAGTGGCGAGCTGAAGCTTGTACTCTGAACCTCAACCCAGTACCTTCTGATGAGTCCTGCCTCACTTTCCGAATAGGAACTCAAGGCCCATGGAAAGTTGCCATGGCGAGGACCCGGGTGGGTGTTCGATGTTGTAGTAGCCGAACACTGTGAGAAAAACGCTTTTTCCGTCCCTCGTGAAACCCTTCCCTCCCCCGCCACCCATCGGCACTGTCCAGCGCTCGCCGCGCGGTGCTGTCCAGTCGGCGGAGATTCCTGGCTGGCAGGACACGAACCAGCCATCCTTTAGGTCATAAGAGACAAATGGTTCCAGCGAAAGCTGGTTGATCGATTGCCGCGCCGAGTCTCCGGCGAAGGACCAGGTATTGAAACCAAGCACACCGAAGGTCCAATGTCCCGGCTGACTCACAATGCCCGCTGCGGGCCCCGCGCTCCATTTTCCACTTCCAAGTCGAGAGCTGGTGGCGGTCGGGAAGACCAATGCCGGACCGACGCCCCAAATGATTCTGGAATCCCTGTTGCGCGTAACAAGCGCTTGATAGGTTAAGTCGCCGAGCCCAAACTTGCCGCCCTGACCCGGAATGCTCTCGGGGTCATGCATGATCGGCAGAGTCGGACGGTGCAGGATCAACCAATCATTGCCGAGGCTGCTGGGCGCGACCAGGCTCGCATCTAGCTCGTATGCCGTCCCGCGCAGAGACCCGGTGTTGAATGAGAACGCGTTGTCGATCGCGAAGGAGACCTTATCGGCGAGAGGGTTTCGCGCTTTTCTCGCGCCAATGCCTCGCTGAGTGCTCGCAGCCTGTGAGTTGTTCGAGGGCGGGTTATCCTGGGCAGAGACCGGCAGAGCGCAGGCTAGCAGGCACGAAAAGAGATCCAGATATGGAGATTGTGTCTTCATTAGTAATTAAGATGGCGTCAAACATGGAACCACCTGCCGGCTATGCCTGCGATAGATGCGGAAGTCGGAATCGGTGGTGAGAATGATCGGATCAGGGAGCGTTTCGGTCATACGGACAAGGCAGGCGTCGGCGAGGCTCATAGGCACATCCGCATATTTCTGCAAGAGCTTGAGTACTGACTCCACTTCGTTGTCCAGCTCGAAGGCAACTATCAAGGCCCGGCGGCGAAGCAGCGCGCCAAGTCCAGGCGTCCCGCGCGCCCCCAGAAGGTGGAACGCCTCAGAAAGGACGGCTTCGCAGGTGCGCCAGGGTGGAGGGTATCCAGGCGCTTGTGTCACCGCCCACTGGTGATAGGAGTCGCGGCGGCTGAGAAGAGCAACTAGAAAGCCCGCGTCAACGAGCACGTTTCTGGCCATAGCCTGAGCCTTTCAAGTATTGCTTTTTTCGCGCGCTCAGGTCGGCCGGCAAGCCGTCGAGCGAGCCGATGAGATCGGCAATGGCGTCAAGCGGGGTGGACTGGCGCCCCCGTGGTCGAGCGCGCTGCAAGCGCTCGCGGACTATGTCGGACCTCGAACACCCGCGCCCGCGCGATTCCACCTCGATCTCGGTTACGAGTGATTCGGGTAATCGTACGGTTAGAGTTTTCATATGGGCAGTGTATTACAACCCTGCCAGAGCTGCAAGACAACCCTGGAGTCGATGTTCACGAGCCTGCCTCTGTCAGTCTTTCCAATCGTACCTGTCAATAGTGACAGGTGTCAGGCCAACTGATCCGACAGTACAATCGACTGGGCTGTTGTGCAGACGAGATGTGTGTGCTCGTGGCACGGCAGTGAATCACAGCCTGTGTGTTGGAACTGGGTTCGTTCAACAAGAGGCCCGAGTGAAGTGAACCATGGAAGAGATCGGAATACCTCAGAGTTTCTCACTGCTCGGCGGACCGCTTCACTGGCTGGGGCGCCGCTTGGGACTGGTCCGGGTAGGCACCAACACCGTTGCGCTGGGGCTGGCGCTCGGCGTGCTATTGTGGACCGTTCTGGCGGCGCTGGCATTCGCAGGGGGAATCGCCCACCAGGTATTTTCCCTCGCGGCGATCGGTGCTCACGTTCGCCTGATGGTGGTCATACCCCTTTTCTTTCTCTGCGAAACGTGGGTGGATCCCCGGATGACCGCGTTCGTCAGGATGATCGTGCGTTCGGGCGTAGTGCCCACCAAATCACTGCCGGCCCTGGAATATGAAATCGCACGTACAACCCGCCGGAAGAACTCCTGGGTGGCGGAAGCGATGTGCCTGTTGGCGGCTGCGCTGGTATCGCTGGCGGGGCAACACCTGGTTCTTGCTGGGACATCGTCAGCATACGACCCGAGTCGCGGAGCAGCCGGCGCGAGCACAGCAGGCCTGTGGTATTGGATCGTCTGCCTTCCGCTCTTTCGCTTCCTGATTTTTCGCTGGATCTGGCGGCTCGGCCTCTGGTTGTACTTCCTGTGGCGAGTGGCGAAACTGGAACTCCACCTCGTGCCGACTCATCCCGACCGCGCAGCCGGGTTGGGATATCTGGAAGTCGTGCACACCCATTTCACACCTCTGGTTTTGGCGATCTCGGCAACACAGGCCGCGGCGCTGGCGGAAGAAATCTCGGCGGGAATGATTACCTTCGAAGCGATCTACCCGGCTGTCGCGCTGATGCTGGCCGTCATCGCGGCGCTGTTCCTGGGCCCCTTCTTAATCTTCACCCCCAAGCTCTGGGCCTGCCGGGTGAAGGGTCTGAGCGACTACATGGAATTCGCGGCCGGCTACGTAAGCGGCTTCGACAGGAAGTGGGTGAGCGCGGAGGGCGCCCCCAAGGAGCGCTTGCTGGGCACACCCGACCTGCAGTCCCTGGCGGATCTGTCCGGTAGCATCAAGAACGTGCGCAAGATGCGCGTGCTCCCGGTGAGCGTGCGTATGTTGGTGAATCTGGCGATCGCCGCATTGCTGCCGGTGCTGCCGCTGCTCCTGTTGAAGTATCCCATCGCCGAGCTGACCCAGAAACTCTTCGCGAGATTGGCAGGCCTATGAATAAGAGAGTAGAAACATGAAGATCTTGAGCATCCGAGCCGTCGTCGTTGCTTCCTTCCTTCTTTTCGCTGGTCCGCTCTTCGCGCAACAGAGAACCGACGTGCTGGTCATGAAGAATGGCGATCGCATGACTTGTGAGATCATAGGGCTCGCAGCCAGTGTGCTCTACGTCAAACTCGATTACGTCGACGGAACAATCTCGGTGCAATGGTCGCAAGTGGCTCGCCTGGAAACCAACCGGTTGCTCATCGTAAAAACCCAGAACGGCTCAGTGTACTCGGGGAGGGTTTCCACGGTCGAAGCGCCTGCGGGCCAGCCGGTAAAGATTCAGGTTGCAAAAACGCCGGACGAGAAAGTCGTGATCGACAGCTCGCAGATCGTCACTCTGGACCGGACCTCCGACAAGTTCTGGCAGCGATTCAACGGCGACGTAAGCACTGGGTTGCTTTACTCCAAAGGGAATCAGTCGACCCAATACAACCTTAGCTCATCAGTCGAATATCCGCGTGATCGCTGGTCAGCTCAGGCCAGCTTCAATTCCACGTTGTCTTCCAGTAGCGGCGCTTCTGCCTCAGCCCGAAACCAGTTGGCCTTCAGCGCCCGGCGTCTCTTGCGCTGGAACAACTATTTCTACTCGGGAGTCGCTAGTTTCCTGCAGAGCAGTGAGCAGGGTATCGGCCTTGAGACCAAGGTAGGCGGCGGTATTGGCCGTTACTTGAAGAACACAAACGGCGCCAAAATCTCGGTGCTCGGAGGCTTCGCCTTGCAGCGGACGAGCTACAACCTATTCGGCGCCTCCCTGAGGTCACAGAACTCCGCGGAGGCGCTGATCGGCGGGGAAGTGAAATTGTTCAAGTTCAAGAAAACGAAGCTTAACATTAGCGCCACTCTCTTCCCGTCAATCTCCGAGCCTGGGCGCGTCTACTTCGGGACAAACGAGAGCTATTACATAAAACTTTTCAGCAACCTGTCTTGGAATCTCTCCTTCTATGGGACCTGGGATAACCGGCCACCGCGCGGACTGTCGGGGAGCGACTACGGCTCCAGCACCGGGCTGAGCTGGATATTCGGCAAATAGGTCGCCCTAGTAGTTTTTTCAATCGGACCTGTCAATTGTGACAGTATTCCGCCAAACTAGTCCGCCGGTACAATTCGAAAGGGGCTGTTGGGCAAACAATGATTTCAGTTGTGTCATCCGCGGCTTGCTCGCTTACCATTCAAGCTCGCAAGTAAGTTGCCGCGGATTACCAGACCGAAGTGACCAGGCATCGCGCCTCCCGGCGCAGAGGAGCCCCTATCAACGGAGGATAGTCGCTATGAGCTCAGAACCCACGAAAGAAACTGTAGAGACGAATGCGAAGCCGCAGCTTTATTCAAGAGAGAGGTTCATGGTCGATAGCCTCGAGCCTGAGACGGGAAGAGACAGATTCGACATCGTTGAGAAGCGTCTTGTGCGCATCGAAGTCGACGGCTTCGCATGGATCAAGCGCGGAACGGTCATCGCATATCACGGCGACGTGAAGTTTCGCCGCGAGAAGGTGCTGCAGTCAGAAACCGTCCAGACGAAGTCAGGTCCCGTCCGGAGCGCGCTGAAACGTGAAATCGTGCCGCTGGCGAAAGCTGAGGGTAAGGGCTGCCTCTACGTCTCGGACGACGGAGCTCACAGTCAGGTGGTGCGCCTTGAAGGCGGAACAGTCTACATAGCCTCCTCGAACCTGCTGGCCTTCGAGCCTACGCTCGAGCACGAGGTCCGTATGGTCGGAGGGGTTGGCGTGCTGGCGGGCGGCATCTTCATGATCAAGATGTCGGGAAACGGTCTGGTGGCGTTCAGTGTAAAGGGCGATCCGCTGACGATGCGCGTCACGCCCGATGATCCGGTCTCGACCGATCCTACAGCCACGATAGCCTGGACAGGCTCTCTGTGGCCTGAACTCAAAACCGACATCGAGATGCGCTCGCTTCTGGCCCACGGCGGCGGCGAAGCTATCCAGATGCTCTTTCGAGGGGATGGTTATGTGATCGTCCACGCCCGGAGCCGAATGGAGGCCATGAGGTCCAGCTTGATAAAGAACGTCACATCAAAGATCAAAAAGTTGGTCGGATTCTGAGCGGTAGCGGGTTGTAGCGCGAGCTTCAGCTTGCGCCCGCAGGGAGCCCGAACGCTGCGCCACTCAGCAAGCTGCTGAAAAAGTCGATGACGCAAGAGCATTCGGTTGCAATCCCACCAACGCAGTTGGTGGATTGTTCATACTGAGCCTACACGGAACGCTGGCGGGGGTCCGGAATCCCACCAACGCAGTTGGTGGATTGTTCATATCCGGCGCTGCCTTTGATCCGGCGGAAAGTTAATCCAAGTTAGGCTGAGTATGAACGATCCACCAACTGCGTTGGTGGGATTCAAGAGCACGCTGCGGTCTTGCTCGTAGGATGAGTATGAACGATCCACCAACTGCGTTGGTGGGATTCGGGTTAGTGAAATGAAGAGATTGCAGTCGGCCAGCTTCGAGCGCCTCATCTCGGTTTCGCGGGGTCGGGAGAACTTCGCCCGGATCCTCACCCTGCTCTTTGCGTTGCAGGTCCTGTGGTCGTTTCCGATCCCATCCCTTGCGCAGACGAAACCTATCCCAATCTCCAGTTCGCAACAGCCCGGGACAAGCGCTTCAACCGAAGCTCCAAACCCTCAAGATACTGTTCCGCTCACTCAGATCGTTGCTCAGACGGAAGCGTTGACCCGCCTGCTGCGGGATATTGAACAACGCCTTGATCCCGGTGCCACGCTCGCCGACATCGACCGGACGCTCGGGCAACTCGAACAGGAACTACGCGAACGTAAGGGCGAAGTGGACGAGACAATCGCCCAAGATCCAAGTCTTACCGAACTGAGCGCCCTCGAGCGTGACTGGAGCGCCCGCTCAGCCCCGTATGCAAAATGGCAGAAGCAGTTGAGCGAACGGATAAAAATGCTGGAGAGCGATCTCCGGCTACTCGACACGCACCAGGCGCAGTGGCAAGCCACCATCAACCAGATTGAAGGTGATAGCGCGCTCAAAGAAATCATCGACAGGGTCCGCAACAAGCTCGCAGATATACAAAGAATCAGATCGAGAATAGCAGAAGAAACAAATGAGATCGTAGTCCTTCAGAACAAGGTCTCATTGCAGGATCAGATGGTCTCGGAGACGGTGGGAACAATCACCGAAACCAAAGGGCGTCTGCAACGCAGCCTGCTTGTGCGTGACGGCCCCCCGCTTTGGAAGGCGAATTTCGGCGGGCCGAGAATATTCAAAGCCTCTTACAGGCGGGAACTCACTCGTTTCACTCGGTTCATCAAGGCTAAACCCTCGGTCATCTACGGGGCGATGATAATCTTCGTGATCGCTCTATTCTTCGCCATCGAATTCAAGCGAAGACTCCCGCGTCTGGCAAAGACAGACCTCATCCCGGAAGAAGGCGCACATCTTTTCAGCCGCGCGTTCTCGCTTGCCATGCTTGCGGCGCTGATGTGGGGTGTGACCGCTGGTCCGTCCGTGCCCGTGATGATGAGGAACCTGATTGCGCTGCTCTCGCTAGTGCCAATCGTCCGTCTCTTTCTGCCTCTGATAAGACCGGCATGGCGCGCGCTCGTCTACATCCTTGTGGTCTTCGCGCTGGCTTCGCCTGCAGTAGAAACTTTCGGAGCGTCGGATTCGGCGAGGCGGGTGGGCGCGGCCGTTCTCGACGCTGCATTCGTCGTGATGTCTGTCTGGCTGGTGCGTCGAAGCGGCGAGGCTCGCAAAGGGTTCCGTAAGAGAGCTGTGCTCGCCTTTGCTGCCATGCGAATCGGCCTGCTGATTCTGTTAGCCTCGCTCGTTGGGAACGTCTTTGGCTATGCGGCCCTTTCGCACGTGCTGAGGGCGGGCGTGATTCTCGCATCTTTCCTGGCCCTCATTCTCTACACACTCTACCGGGTCACCATCGCCATAATCTCTACCCTCCTGCGGTCTCATCTGGCGGCGAAGATAAAATCAGTCGGATTGCACTCAAATACAGTACTTCGCTGGGTCTCGGGGGCGATTGAAATGGCCGCCCTCCTCATCTGGCTGTATCTGGCGCTCGGGTTCTTCACGATCCTAAGCGAAGTTGTTGACTGGGTTGCCGGGACGCTTTCGGCGTCGATCTTGCCGGGCACGATCAGTCTTTCGTTGGGCGACGTGTTGGCTTTTGTGTTAACGCTGTTCCTGGGCGTCATCGCCGCCAAAGCGATTCGCGCATTGTTGCAGGAAGATGTGATCCCGCAGCTTTCGCCCAAACGCGGATTGCCTAACGCGCTCTCGACTCTGATCTACTACGCACTCGTTACAGTAGTGTTTTTTCTCGCTCTGGCTGCCGCCGGAACCGACTTTTCGCGATTCACCATCATGACGGGCGCTTTCGGATTGGGCGTAGGATTCGGACTGCAGACCGTTATCAACAACCTTGCATCGGGCGTGTTGCTTCTTGTCGAAAGACCAATCAATGTCGGCGATGTTCTGGAAGTCGAGGGGATGACCGGAGTGGTCAAGCGCATCGGACTGCGTTCGAGCACGGTTCGCACATCCCAGGGCGCCGAGGTTATCGTTCCCAATACCAACCTGATAACCAACCGGGTGATCAACTGGACGTTGTCCGAGCGCAATCGGAGAGTCGACCTACCGGTGGGCATAGCGTACGGCACCGATCCGCAACGGGTCATCAACCTGCTGGTCGAGGTAGCATCCTCCCATCCCGACGTCGTTCGAGAGCCCGCTCCGGTGGCGCTGTTTATCGCATTTGGCGACTCAGCGCTCAATTTCGAGCTTCGCTTCTGGTCTCCTTTCGCGAGCACTTATCAACAACTGAGAAGCGACGTGGCGGTGCGCATCGTTGCCGCGCTTCGGGAAGCGGGAATAGCGATTCCGTTTCCGCAGAGAGACATTCACCTCAAAAGCGTGGAATCCTCGATCACTAAGCCCGTGGCTGCGGAACCGCAAGGGCCGGATGTCGCCCCCCAAGGATGATTATGTCTATACGTGACCTCGCTACACCGACAACCGCGGAAGGTCGAATCCCTTCATCGCTCGTTCAGGTCGACCTGGGCGCGCTCTCGCACCCAGGCAAGGTCAGGCCAAACAATGAGGACCATTTTCTGGTAGCGCGATTCGACCGCTCGATGAACGCCTTGTTGACCAACCTCCCCGCCGGCCACATCCCTGACCGATACGGCGAGACTGCCTACGGAATTCTGGTGGCGGACGGCATGGGCGGCGAAGCGGCCGGCGAGGTTGCAAGCGAGACGGCGATAACTTCGCTTGTGGACCTGGTGTTGCGCACTCCCGACTGGATCATGCGCCTCGACCAGGAGTCAGCCCGAGAACTGCTGGCGCGCATGGATCAACGCATCGGGCAGATAGGAAGCATCCTCCTCGATAAGGCGCGGACTGACCCTTCGCTTTCGGGCATGGGCACTACGATGACTGTGGCCTGCAGCCTCGGCGCTGACCTCCTGATCGGCCATGTGGGAGATTCGCGCGCTTATCTCTTCCGCCACGGCCGGGTGCATCGATTGACCCGCGATCACACTATCGCTCAGGCGCTGGCCGACGCCGGAGCGATTGGCCCGGAGGCCGTCGATTCACATCCCATGCGTCACGTGCTCACGCACGTGATTGGGACGAAAGGTGAAAAAGCTCACGCAGAGCTTGGCATGTTGCGGCTGATCGATGGCGATGGGGTCTTGCTTTGCACCGACGGACTGACGGATATGGTCACGGACGAGGCGATAGCGGGCGTACTCGGCAACGGGCGAAATTCTGCTGAAGTCTGTGAGGCTCTGATTGAGATGGCGCTCGAAGGCGGAGGCCGGGACAACGTAACCGTGGCGCTGGCTCGCTATCGCATCCCGCAATAGCTAGAGCGAACGACTGGGAGTCGACAGGATAACCATGGCAATTCGGCAGCCTGTCAGTTTTTTCGAGCGGGCCTGTCAGTTCTGACAGTGTTAACCCCCGCGCGCCGTCAATTACAATCCACCCTGGGAAGGTCACGAAGTCTCGGTTACCAGGGCGTTGCGAAGTCCGAGACGCGAAGAGAAGGGAGATCAAATCCATGGATGACATACTTGCTCGCGTGTGGGAGAACCTGATCGGTAGAGTAGACGGGCCGATGAAGTTCAGATTGGTCCTCCAGCCGGTGATGGCCATCATCTTTGCGACTCGCGCCGCAATGAAGGATGCCAGGGAAGGCAATCCACCCTATTTCTGGGCGGTGTTCACCAATGCGGCGGAGAGACGAAAGCTGTTGCAAAGCGGCTGGAAGGACGTAGGCAAAGTCTTCATAATCGCGATCATCATTGACGCTGTCTACCAGGTCATCGTTATCAAATGGGTGTACCCGGGGGAACTGGTGATCGTCGCCTTTATTCTGGCTATTGTGCCTTATCTGTTGATTCGCGGACCGCTGAATCGAATACTGCGTCGCCGCAAATAGATCCTACCCAGGATGATCAACGAGGCTGCCATCTCAGTGCCAACGGATGAAAGTTCACGAAGAGTCACGGGATCCCAACCAAGGCAAACTATCCGCACGAAAAAGAGAGGCAATGATGAAACACTTAGTAAGATCAGTCTTGGCAGTCTTCGCAATCGTTTTGATCATGGACGCCTCGGCGCTGTGTCAGGCAAAGCCGTCCACGTCACGCCAGACTCAGAACGACAATCGAGAGTCGGAACCGGCGAAGGAATCGTCGACTGAAGGCAAGCTCACTGTCGGACCTGAGAAGAAATTGACGGACCCTGTCATCAACTTCGCCGGCGTCCCGATCCAGCTCAACAAACATGCGGTCGCCAGCCTGGATCCAAACACGAGGGTTCTGGCGTCGGGCACTACGGCTCAATCTCAGACGCAGCCGCCCGCTTCCTCTCAAGCCCAGGCGCCGCAAGCTGCCCCGGCGCAGGGGGCCGAAGAAAGCGCAGACCTGGCGAAACAACTGTCGAACCCCATCGCCAGCCTCGTCAGCTTGCCTTTTCAGATGAACTGGGACACCAGCGTCGGTCCCGAGAGGAAGACCCGCGCCACTCTCAACATTCAGCCCGTAATGCCCTTCAAACTTAACCAAGACTGGAACCTCATCGTCCGCATAATAATGCCTTTGGTGAGCCAGCCGCCCCTGGTTCCTGGAGGCGAGACGAAGTTTGGCCTTAGCGACTTCCTGGTCTCCGGGTTCCTCTCTCCAGCCAAACCGAAGGGTTTCATCTGGGGCATAGGCCCCGCGATACTGGTTCCGATGACCTCTGAACCAACCCTGGGGACAGAAAAGTTCGCGATTGGACCTACGGTGATAGTACTCAAGCAGGTGGGAGGCACGACTATCGGATTGTTGGCGAACCATCTCTGGTCAGTCCTCGGTGACGACAAACGCCCGAAAGTAAATCAGACTTTTATCCAGCCTTTTGTCTCATACACGACCAAGACGGCGTGGACCTTTTCGCTTAACACAGAGACTGCCATCAACTGGGAGGCAAAGGACGGCGAGGGAGTGACCGCGCCGGTCCATTTCGGTATCACCAAACTCGTTCGGATTGGGAGCCAGCCTCTAAGTGTAGGACCAACGGTTGGGTACTATGTTGACCAGCCGGGCATTGGGCCCAAGTGGAGGGCGCGCTTCAGCTTGACGCTGCTCTTCCCGATAAAAAAGTGAGGTATAGATGATGAGGAAGAACCTGATTATTGTGAGTTTGCTCAGCGCCGCGTTGCTCGCCGGGGGTTGCGCAAAGCAGCCGCCTGCCAACGTCAACTCCAGCCAGGAGTCATCAACCGCGTCATCAACCGCACCCGCAACGGACAGCTCAACAGCCGACAGCGTGATGCCTCCGGAAGAACAGATCAAGCCGTGGAAGGGCGATTTCGACGGCATGGCCGAGCGCCGTGTCATCCGCGCCCTGGTCGTCTACAGCAAGATGCTCTATTTCCTTGACGGCGCGGAGCAACGCGGAGTGAGCTACGAGTCGCTCAAGACGTTCGAGACTGACATCAACAAGCAGCTCGGGACCAAAGCGCTGAAAGTGCATGTTGCCTTCATTCCGGTCACTCGCGATCAACTCCTGCCCGCTCTGGTCGAAGGGCGCGGCGACATCGCCGCCGCGAATCTGACCATCACCGGGAAGCGACTCGAATCGGTGGACTTCTCTGATCCGGTTCTTACCGGCGTTCGGGAACTTGTCGTGACCGGCCCGGCGGCAGAACCGATTGCGAGCCTTGATGATCTAGCGGGCAAAGAGATCAACGTCCGAAAATCGAGCAGCTACTACGCAAGCCTGCTTCGCCTCAACGAATCGTTCAAGCAATCCGGTAAGCCTGAAGTGAAAATACTGCCAGCCGAAGAAATATTCGAAGATGAAGACATCCTCGAGATGATCAACGCCGGACTGATCGGAACAACCATCGTCGATAGCCATAAGGCAGAGTTCTGGGCGCAGATATTCGACAAGATCACCGTCCACAAGGATGTTGCGGTCAACACCGGCGGCGAGATCGCGTGGGCATTCCGCAAGGACAGCCCGAGACTTGCAGAAGTAGTCAATGCCTTCGTCAAGGAGAATAAGATCGGGACCTCGTTCGGCAACCAGATGTTGAATCGCTATCTGAAGGACGTCAAATATGTAAAGAACTCCACGACCGAACAGGAGATGAAAAAGTTTCAAGCGCTGGTCGCCCTCTTCAAGCGATACGCCAAGGAGTACGATTTCGACTACTTGATGTTGGGGGCGCAGGGATTCCAGGAATCGCGCCTCGACCAGAGCGTTCGCAGCGCCGCCGGAGCGGTTGGCGTGATGCAGATCAAACCGAGCACGGCTGCCGACCCGACTGTCGGCATCAAGGATGTCGAGAACAATGCCGACAACAACGTCCACGCCGGAGTCAAGTACCTTCGATTCATCGTCAACCAGTACTTCAAAGACGCGCAGATGGACAGCACCAACAAGCTGCTGTTCGCATTTGCGTCCTACAACGCAGGCCCGAACCGTATCGCCAAGCTTCGCAAGCAGGCCGAGGCCCAGGGACTCAATCCGAACCTCTGGTTCCGCAACGTCGAATATGTTGCGGCCAAAGATATCGGCCAGGAGACCGTTCAGTACGTCAGCAACATTTACAAGTACTACATTGCCTATCGTCAGATCGTGGCTTTGAAGGAGAAGAAGAAAGCGGCGACCAGCCGGCGATAGCAGTAACATGAAACAGTTTCAGTCGTTTCGACTTGATACCAACGACGAGTGCCTTTGGCGAGAGGGTCAACGTCTGGCCCTCACGCGGAAGGCGTTTGCAGTTTTGAACTATCTGGTCGAGCAAGCGGGGCGCGTGGTCACCAAGGAAGAGTTGATGGAGGCCGTGTGGCCGGAAACATTTGTCCAGGAAGAGATCCTGAAGACCTACGTCCGGATGCTCCGCAAGACGCTTGGAGACAACGCTCAACATCCCTTGTTCATCGAGACGCAGCAAGGCCGCGGCTATCGCTTTATCGCTGAGGTGGCAGAAGAGACATCTGGCGAGACATCTGGCGAGCAAGTTGGCGCCGATAGCCACGCGCACCATTTATTTGACCGGGAAGACGACTGGCGGCAGCTCCAGGCCTGGTACGAGAAAGCTCGAAGCGGGGAGCGGCAGATCATCTTTATCACCGGCGAGGCGGGCATTGGTAAGACAGCGTTGACCGAGGCTTTCCTAGCGCGAACGGCCGCGCAAGCGCAGGTGCGCATCGCCAGCGCCCAGTGCATCGAGAGCTACCGCGAGCAGGAAGCTTATTACCCGATACTTGAAGCTCTGGGCCGGTTGTGCCGCGGACCGCGCAGGGATGAGATGGTCGCGTTGCTGGCGAAGTACGCGCCGACCTGGCTCGTGCAATTTCCCGCTCTCGTCACTCCCGCGCACCGTGCGACGCTGCAACGCGAAATCCTCGGGGCGACGCGCGAGCGGATGCAGCGCGAGCTCTGTGAAGCCCTGGAAGCGCTCACGGCTGAGACGCCGCTCTTACTCGTGCTCGAAGACCTGCATTGGGCCGATTATTCCACGGTCGATCTCGTCGCCACGTTAGCCAGACGCCAGGAGCCGGCGCGGTTGATGTTGTTGGCTACTTACCGTCCGGTTGAAATCATTCTCGCGCAGCATCCGCTCAAGCAGTTAAAACAGGAACTGCAAATCCGCCACCGCTGCGAGGAACTGGCTCTGGAGTTGCTGAGCGAGGCGGCTGTGACCGAGTATCTGGCGGCGCGATTCCCCGGCCATTCCTTCCCCGCGAAATTCTCCGGACTCATCTATCGGCAGACGGAAGGTAACCCGCTGTTTGTGGTTACCGTGGTGGACTATCTGCTGGGGCACGATTTGCTCCGCGAGGCCAGTGAAACTCACATTTGGCAATTGAAGGTCACGCTCGATCAAGTCAGCTCAGCCGTGCCCAAGAGTTTGCAACAAATCATCGAGCGCCAGTTCGAGCGGCTCACCGTAGACGAGCGAGAGTGGCTGAATGTGGCAAGTGTCGTGGGCTATGAATTCACTGCCTTTGCCGTGGCCGGGGGAGGCCAGGACCAGGCCAGCGTCGAGGACTGCTGCGACAGACTGGCGCAGCGGCAGTTGCTGCTACGCGCCGTGGGGCTGGTAGAGTTACCGGACGGTTCGGTTTCCGGGGTTTATCAGTTCACCCACTCGCTTTACCGGGAGGTGCTCTACCGCCTGTGTAGCCAGGCAGCCAAAGTGAGATTCCATCTACGCATCGGCCAGGCACTCGAACAGTTGTGGAACGGAAATCGGGCCGAGATCGCTTCCGAGCTGGCGCGCCATTTTCAGGCAGGGCGCGATTATGCCCGCGCGGTGCAGTATCTGCGGCTGGCGGCGGAGAACGACGTACGGCGTTGCGCCTACCGCGAGGCCGTCGCGATCCTGGAGACTGCGCTTGAGGCCGCCGCCAAACTGCCAGAGGCAACTCGCGGACAGGCTGAGCTTGAGGTGCTGGAGCAGCTCGCTGGAGTTCATAACAACCTCGGCGATAAGTCGAAAGCGATGGAGCTTTACGAGACGCTCGTCGAACGCGCATCTGCGCTGGAGCAACACGACGTCGAAGTGCGCGCGCTCATCTGTTTGTCAGACGTGATGAAGTGGTTTGACGGACCACGGGCAGTGGAGCTCTGTGATCGCGCCGCGCGGATCAGCGGCCGATTGGACAACGAGCTGCTGCGAATCGAGACTGAGGCCAGACTCAGCTACCTGCACATCGCGGCATTCGGCTGGCGGCGAGACCTCGCCGACACAATAAGCGAAAGACTGGAACGGCTGCGCCGGGCAGGCGACCCTAAACGCTTCGCCTCGATTGCCTCTTTATACGGCTTTGTTCAGTTAGTCTCCGGCGATTATGAAGGCGCTGAGCGCAGCGCTGCCGAGGCCCTGCCGTTACTGGTCCAGGCGGGCGATGCGGTTACCTATACTGTGTCTTACTCGGATCGAGGTAGGGCGTTGATGAAGCTCGGACGCGTGGGCGACGCGCTCCGCATGTTCCGGGAATTACTCGCGCTCGTTGATCGGAACGGTGATAGGTTGAGTTCGGCCCTGGGCCGGATTGTGCTCGCCATGATTCATTGCGAGGCCTTCGACTTTGCCGGCGCGAGCGCGCTTTGCCAGATCAATGTGCCCCTCGTGCGCGCGACGCAAGTCAAGCTCGCCATGCAACGGTCACTGCTGACGATTGGCGTGGCTGAGATGGGGCTGGGCAACTACGATCGTGCGCTCGAAGCCTTGTTGGAAATGCGCGCGCTGTACGAGGACACGGCCGCTCCTCTCGCCTGGTACTGGAGGATTTACATGCACGGCGCGTTGAGCGAGTTGTGGCTGGCGCGGGGTGACGTGGCTGCCGCAAGGCAGGAGGCGGAATGGTTTCGTGAGTTAAGCGATCGCAACGCCGACCAAGCCTGGCAGGCGCGCGCGCGGCAAACGAGCGCCCGGGTGGCGCTGGGCGGGGGCGATTGGGCTCGAGCCGGAAGAGAGATCACGGAGGCTCTGGCGTTGATCGAGGGCCGAATCGCTCCGCTCGCGGCGTGGCGGATTTACGAAACTGCGGCCGAGCTTTATGAACAGATGGACAGGAGCGATCAGGCCGAACACTACCTCCAGTTGCGAAACGCGACGCTACGCGGCCTCGCCGATTCACTCGCTGAAGACGAGCCGCTACGCCAGTCCATCCTGGACGCGATCTCGAAACGCGCGCCGCAAATCGCGGCTTCTCATTAACACCCAACTTCTTCAGTTGGGTGCCGGGAGCCGGGCGCGCACCCCGCCACCCCGAACACCTCACTGAAGTGAGGTGTTAATGAGAGGACAACGCAAAGAGATGGAAAACGTGATTGCCGCGCTCGCATCGTTGGGGCTTTTGGTCGCCTTCAGCCCAGTGCCAATCATTGCGGTGATCGCGATGCTCTTCAGCGCGCGCGCGCGGGTGAACGGCCCCGCCTTTCTGCTCGGCTGGATGGCCGGTTTGGGTTTGGCCGGTAGCCTCCTCCTCGGATTCGGCGTCTTTGGCGGCGCCTCCGCCAGCCAGAAGCCGTCGCTCGTCGTGCAAATCATCAAGCTGGCAGTGGGTGTTCTGGCGCTCTGGTTTGCTATTCACAAATGGCGAACTCGGCCCCGTGCAGGCGAGCAGCCGCCACTGCCCCGTTGGATAGCCAGGGCTGACTCTTTCACGGCGGTCCAAACTTTCTTCGTAGCGGCGGCGCTGGCAGCGCCCATCAATCCCAAGAACCTGCCGGTTGCGATCACCGCCGCCGCCATGATCGGCAAGTCCGGACTGGACGGCGTCCAACGGTGGATCGCGCTCGCCATGTTCGTCGTCTGCGCCAGCCTCTCGATCATCACCGCCGTGGCCTCTTATTTCATCGCCGGCCAAAAGGCCGAGCAGGCTCTCAGTGTCGTGAGGGACTGGCTGATCCGAAATGACGCCGCGACAATGACCCTCGTGTTCGGTATCGGGGGCGCGATCTTCCTCGTTATGGGGATCGTCGGTCTCTTGTCATAGCTCTTTACCTCCCACCTGCAGATTTCACCAAACATTCACCGCTCTTTCACGCATCTGCTGTCTGACTTCCGTATGCTCGCAGCTATGCGGCGGGCCTTTGTCATACAGCTTCATTCAGAGACCGATCATTATCCGCCCAGATTTGCGGGCCGGGTCGAGCACGTTGATAGTGGCCACGCGGATGGCTTCCAGTCAGTGGAAGAACTCGTGGAATTTATTGAGCAAACGCTGAAGGAGGTTGAACGGACTGCGCGGGAGAAAACTCAAGAGTCTCCGCGCACCCTAAGCTGAAGGCCGGGCAGGCAGGTGAGCCGAGCAGCTCATAAACCATCAAGCCACGGGTCGGATAACTTAACCTTAACCAGGAGGACTGAACAATGTATTTCACAGATGACTCTTTACTACCAGAGAACCAGGCCCCGCTGATCATCACAGCGGCGCCATATGGGCCGATGTGGATGCCCGAGGATCTACCGAATGGCGACGTTGACGTAAGTTGGGAGGCGCAGACGCAGAAAGCTGTGGACTGCTACAACGCCGGGGCCACGATGCTGCACATTCACGTGCGCGATCCCAAGACCGGCCACATCTCAAAGAACTTCAACGAGTATAACGACCAGATCGGGCGCTTGCGGAAAGCCGTGCCGAAGATGATCCTGCAGCTTGGCGGCTCGATCTCGTTCGCACCGCCGGCAGACGGTGAGAAGGCTCAGTGGCAGACCTACGACACTCGCCACATGTTGACCGAGGTTGACCCCAAGCCGGATCAGATCACGGTCGCGCACGGATCAACCCAATGGGATGTCACGTCGCTGACCAAGATGCAGGACTGGCCGACCCGTCTGCAGAACGAACAGACGATGTGGGCTTTCTCAAATATGACCGTTGATGCTCTGCCTGACTTTTACATCGAGCACCACAAGCGTCTGAGGGAGCACGGGATCCAGCCCTACTTCGCGCTGGCCAGCATTCACAGTCTCGAGATCGTGGAACGCCTGATTCGCCGGGGGCTTTACATGGGACCGGTGAACGGTTTCTTCAGTATGGGCGGCGGCGGCTCGTGCGGCGCAAATCCCTTTGACTGGATGGAACTGGTTCGCCGGACGCCGCATGGCTCTGTGTTTACCTATCAGTCAATGTTCCGGTTGGGCCACCCGCTCGCGGCAATAATGATCGCCCTCGGACAGCACACCCGTGCAGGTATCGAGGAGAACCTCTGGGATACGACACCCGGCAAGCGCCTAACCTCGATTGAGATGATCGAGAAACACGTCCGCATGGCTAACGAGCTAGGCCGCAAGATCGCGACCGCCGACGAAGCGCGAGAGATACTCAAGATCGGTGTCACCTACAACTCGACTGAGGAAACGCTCCTCAAGCTTGGCCTGCCTCCAAACCGCGAAGGTCAAACGGGCTTCGTCGGTTACACGACGAGCGGCGGGAAAGTTATGCCTGCCAGGGCGGGCGGATCAGACGGGCACCCCCTCGCAGGTCAAGACTAGTTCCGGGTACTTCGATACGAACGGTTTCTGCAGGTCCCGTCCGCATATTGGCGGGCGGGACCCTGCGACCGCACTCCAAAGACAGACATGGACAAATTCAAAAAGGTAACTACGGTTGACAGGTTATCGCCGGGGCAGTGCATGACCGCTGTCGTAAACGAAAGCTACATCGCCATCTTCAATGTGGACGGAGCGTTCCACGCGCTGGATGGCAGTTGCCCGCATATGGCCGGCCTGCTGGGTAACGGCACTCTGGACGGATGTGTCGTGAAGTGTCCGGAGCACGGTATGCGCTTTGACGTCACGACCGGCGTGACGCCTGGAGGCGGCTTGAGCGCGAAGAAGTTTGCCGTAAAGGTCGAGGGCGGCGATGTGCTTGTCGAGGTTGGAACCAACCAGTAAGGAGAAAAACCATGAACAAGGAAACGACTGAAAAGGAATCGGGTATCAACCCGTGGGGCTCGTCACTCGACAGAGTCAAGGAATGGGATCCCCAGGGATATGAACTTCTGTTGCGGGTGGGAACGAGCCCGTGGCGTAGCGGGGTGCTGCCACTCAAGGAAGTCGAACTAATCTCCCTCGCGTTGCACTGCGCCTGCACGAACCTCAACGAGGCGGGCACGCGCCGCCATATCCGCGCCGCGCTTGACGCGGGCGCGACGCGCGACGAGATTCTCCTGGTGCTCAAATGTGGCGCCGCTATGGCAGTCCATTCGTGCAGTCTCGGCGCGCCCATTCTCCTCGAGGAGATGAAGGCGGCGGGCGTGAAAGCCGCCGGTGGCCCGAAGCCTGCGACCCCAGGCTGCGAAGCGATGCGCGAGATGGGCCAGTGGAACACGGCGTGGGATCCGTTCTACGAACTTTCGCCGGGCTGGACCGATGACTTCTTTACTTTCGGAGGCACCGTCTACGGTGGCGGCGGCTTCACGCCGAGGTTCATGGAGTTGATCAGCATCGCCTTCGACGCATCCATCACGCACATGTATGCGCCGGGCACGCGCCGGCACATCAAAGGCGCGCTTGCGGCCGGTGCGACCCCGGAAGAGATCATGGCGGTCCTGCACATCTGCGTTTCGATGGGTGTGCAAGCCTGTGCCCAGGGCGTGCCGATCCTGGTGGAAGAACTCGAAAGGAAGTAACCTCGGAGCGAGCATGGAGGAGATCATGGAAGCCCTCAAGCTCTGCGTTGCGTTCGGAGCCGATGCCTGTCAAACGACCGATGCCAATACTGGCACGGGTCATTTTACAGCTTCAAGAAACAAGGCTGAGTTGAAGTGCCAGGACACCTCGCAACCTTGAAGAAAATGAGACGAACGGAATCGCACGACCAGAGGAATCCCGAATTGGTTAAGGAGACAAGGACACATTAGCGAATGAGGAGTGTCCACGTATGTCAGACCAGCATCATGATCAAAGCTTAAAAGCAGTAGTTGAGCGAGATGTATTCTCCACATTATCATTGGCCGCCGGCGTGCGTATGCGCGAAGCAAGAATCCTCTGTGTAGGCTAAATCATCATCGACCAACATCTGACGAGACCGGACTAATTATATAGTTGACTTTAGATTAGTCGGACGTTTATGAATGACGTCATATGTTTGGTCGCTGGATAGAGCCGGTATGGAAACGGAAATTTACGACGCCCTGCGTGCCGCTGCCGATGCCCACTCGCGGCACGGTGGACGAGCCGCCGTTTGCCGCCGCCGACCTATTAGAACGGCTGACTTTCGGCGAGCTGCCCGGCGTGGCGACCGCCGCCCGCGCGCAGCGCACCGATTTGCTGCGCGCTTACACGCTGCTATATCTGGAGGAGGAACTGCGGCGCGAGGCGCTGGTGAAGAACTGGCCGGCCTTCGCCCGATTTCTGCAATTGGCCGCGGCCGAGGCCGGTCAGATGATCAACTACGCCGGCATTTCCCGCGAGGCCGGGGTGAGCTTGCCAACGGTGAAGACCTACTATCAATTGCTCGAAGACATGTTCATCGGGTTTCGGGTGACGGCGTTTTCCGGCAGCCCGCGCAAGAGCTTGCTGTCCACGGAGCGCTTCTGCTTTTTCGACGTCGGTGTGCGCAATGCCGCCGCCGAATTGCCGCTGGAAACAGCCGCCATCCGGGCGAATCCCGGCCCGGTCTTCGAACAGTGGGTGGGCATCGAGTTGTGGAAACGCCTTCAATACCTGGGCAGCGGCAAGCTGCATTACCTGCGCACCAAAGCGGGCGCGGAAGTGGATTTCATCATTGCCCGCACCGGGCGACTCACGCCGATCGAAGTCAAGTGGACCGAGCACCCCAGGCCCGGCGACGCGCGGCATCTGCTTACGTTTCTGGACGAACATCCGAAACGCGCCCGGCATGGCTACGTCATTTGCCGCTGCTCCGTCCGGTGGCGCTCACCGACCGGGTGACCGCCCTGCCGTGGCACTGTCTCTGAACTGTCCTTGACGTACGACGCGATTAGTCGCGCGAGTTTTGGTGATAGTGCAGATTTTGGTCCGTTGTGATTTCGAGGAGGTAAGTGACGAAGCAGTACACAAACCTCATGGCCGCCGAGGTGCACCCCTTACCTTGCCTGCCTCCGCGGCTGTCAGCTTTTTCTTCGGAACCTGTCAATTCTGACAGTACTAAACGGCCTCCCTCCAGCAATACAATCCCATAAGGAAATTGCCAACTTTCTATAAGGACCGGAACGCAAGGGGATAGCAACAGCGTTCAGCAAGACAAAGGCTGGTGAACAGGAAATCGCAGATTACATGAACAGAATTGCGCAATGGTTCTTGGTTGCATCCGTTACACGGGCTCTAGTAAGGGCAGTGGCACGAGGAGGTCTAGAAGATGATGTTTCTGATTTTGCAAGAAGGCGCGCGTTCATCGGCAGAGCCGGGCATTGAAGGTCTAATCACCCAGGCAGTGAAGTGGCTGCAGCTCGGCGTCGAAGGTTTTGGTGCTCTCATCATCGGGATAGGAGTGTTGATTGCGGTTTTTCAGATTGTGCGCAACCTTGTCTCGCCGCGGGCCGGAGCTTATTACCGAGTCCGCCTCAACCTTTCACGGTTTCTCGCTGTAGCGCTGGAGTTCCAGCTTGGCGCCGATATTCTGGGAACTGCGATTTCGCCCAGTTGGGACCAGCTCGGGAAACTCGGAGCGATAGCCGTCCTGCGAACAGCTCTCAACTTCTTTCTGGAGCGCGAAATGAAAGAGGAAGAAGAGAAATCTGAAAGCGCCAAGCCCCGCGCCGCCACAGAGGAAGGACCTGTGTAGACGCCGGAGGAAAGAACCTATATGATTGCCGCGCCATCCAAACCCAAAGCCGATGAAGGCACACTGCTGGCCGAAGAGCGCACAAGCCTGGCCGTTGAGCGCAGCCGAATAGCCGCCGAAAGAACGATGAGGATCTTTGCCTTCTTCGATCTCGTGTTTCGCTTTGGCCCTTTTAGCCCCTGAATAACGGTCTATGATGCTTGCTAGAATCACCCGACGCACCTTGGCGATTGGCTCTCGCGATCGTCTGCGTAGTCTTCTTGTTTCTGAAGGCCCGGCGTTTGACCACACAATCAACCAATGAGAGGAAACCTCGGCGCATATCAGTCGCTCAATCGTCTCTCCACCAACGCATAGGCCGGTGCGGCAGGATGTCGGATGTTGCGCGAGAGGCTCGCTGCTCAATCATTACTTCACAGAACCTGAGGTCGGTGGAGTACATCTGAAAACCTAATCATCTCCACCGACAAAAGGTCGGTCGAGAACGGAGAATAATTATGAGTACACAAGACAAGAAACACCGTTCCCATCTGCCGATGCCAAACACGGAGCGGCCCCGGTTCATCGCCTATGACGCGAAGGATCCGGACAGCAAGTTCCCTCCGATCGAGCAGTTGCGCCCACCCACGGGTGCGCCCAACGTGCTGATCGTTCTCATCGACGACGCCGGGTTTGGTTCGACCAGCGCCTTCGGCGGTCCCTGCCAGACGCCGGCCGCGGAGAAGCTGGCGGCAAACGGCCTGAAATTCAATCGCTTTCACACGACCGCGCTGTGCTCGCCGACGCGTCAGGCGCTGCTGACGGGACGCAACTGCCACTCCGTCGGCATGGGCGGCATCACCGAGATCGCCACCGGCGCGCCGGGCTACTGCTCGGTG
>CAZJQQ010000060.1:0-39044 GCA_964548075.1 uncultured Clostridia bacterium
GTGGCTCGGGTTGGAGCGAGTCACTGCGCGTTCTTAACCCAAAAAGAAAGAGATAGTGAATCGGGTCTGGATTACTTCCTCGCGAGGTACTACTCGTCGGCGCAAGGAAGGTTCACAAGCCCCGACTGGTCCGCAAGTCCGACTCCCGTGCCATACGCAGATTTGAATGACCCCCAGACCCTCAACCTCTACGGCTACGTTCGCAACAATCCGCTTGAGCGGCCGGACGTTGATGGGCATCAGTTCCTGAAAAAGCTCAAGAACTGGTTTACGAATGGCGGCTGGACCGATGATGATAAGGAAGCGGAGAAAACACGACACGACCGCCGAGTCAAAGTAGCGCGCTTCTACGCGAACGAGTGGGCCAAAGAACACCGAAGATCGGGTTTTGATCCGAGTAAGTATTCGGATGAGCAAATCCTCTCGGCCTTTAACAATGGGGCCTTCTCGAAAACTGCAGACGATCCTTTCGACCCTCTACAGCTACTTGGCATAGTAACTGTTGTTCAGGGAAGTATCAATCCACAGCAGGTTGTCGATTACATTGATACAACAAGGGGTGGAAGCGTTCGGAATATTACAACCAACGTAACACCTGATGAATTTGGTAAGACGTTAGAATCGAACGGGTTTACAAAATCAGTCAGTGCAGACGGAAAGGCCACAAACTACTCGAAGGGAAATACCAAATATTCTGTTTACCCAAATGCCACTTCCACAGGAGGCCCTTCCGCTCAGGTGATAAAGGATGGGAAAACAATTGCGAAGATCAGGCTAAAGTGAAGGATGAAGGAAATGCGATGGATTATGGAGAAAGAAGAAGTCGAGCGTATCCTGAGGGATGCTAAAGCGTGTGTTGCTTGCGACGACAACCAGCAAGCGTCTTCCGAACTCGTTCACCTTACATTCGACTGTGTCGAGTTCGAGGCCGAGCGTTTCTACGATTTTCTAATCGAGCTTTTGGAATGGAGCAGCGACTCACATTTCAAGTACGTAGTGCTGGACCCCGATCCAATCAGCTACTTCTTCGCTCACTTCGGCAGGTATCCGCTACTTGAAATATCGATTGATGATCCCGAGGAAGTGTATATCGCCGCACTCAATGAGGATCCTGGGAACAGCCCGGCGGATGCTGTTGGAACGAACTGGTATGAATATGTGATCTTACCCGCCTCCAAGAAGTGGTTTATACGTGGACAGCGAGACGCGCGAAGTGGTGAGGGTGGACATCTCTGGGTGCCAACGAGCTGGAGCAACCGAGTAAGAGACATCTATCCGTATCAGCTTTACTGATCCGCCGCCGATTCGTACGAAACAAGCCGGGCCAAATACTGCGCAACTCGATAAGTGCTGTCTGAACTGGAGGTCATCCAACGCGGGGCAACTCGATAAGTGCTGTCTGAACTGGAGGTCATCCAACGCGGGGCGAATCCCAAACACTACGAGATCGCTCCGCGCCAAGCGATGACACCCGAACGCTACCAAGAGCTGCTTAAACAAGTGAAGTTGACACCGGCGCCTAAGTGATAAGGAGAGGGTCTCGATGCAAGAAGGAAATCACGTGGCACTTTCATTTACCTGTGATTTTGACGAAAGGACGCAATGGGAAGTTCAGCAGAAGGGTTGGTTTGAACAGGCGCTTGTTCACTTACCGGATGGCAGCAAGGTGCATGTCTGTTTTTGGGATCCTGTTCGGCTGTCGCAGGACTTGGAAACAGATCTGAAATTGGGCAGAGCCTGTATTGCTGAACCCGGAATGATTATCATCCCTCAGGTGACAGTCGAAAATATGAAGGTTGCGGTGGAAGAACTTTACCATAGCGGCTACTTCAATCAATTAAGGTCGCTCTTTCAGTGAGAGGCGTCGCCACGGTCCTACGGAAAACCCCAGTCCCGGGGGCGCAGTCGCAAAGAATGGAGGAACCGGAGCGCGCGGCGGCGGTGAAGTTTCCGCTGCAAGCGCCAGGAAGAACCGGGGCGTACGATCACGGGGATGATGTTGGAGGTGCAGCGCAAGTGCCACTGCGTTCTAGTGCCCGCGACGGGCGTTCGCGAGACTCGGCTCTGTTATTTTAAGGGCGGGTGACGCTGAGACGAGGTTGAAAATAACCGCTGCCGCACCCAAAATTCTTCTGCAACAACAACGGAACTGAATCGTTCAATAGACCGGAAACGTTAACTACATCGAATCGAGTCAATCGGGCAAAACAGATTCCGCCGAAATCAACGTCGCGACGAGCAGACGCTATCGCAGCGCCGCTGCCACGCGGCAAGGCTCAATGGCGCTCTCTTGACATCTCGGAGGAGTACGCAATGGCAAGCCCACAACAAGTCAGAAGTCGGAGGTCAGAAGTCAGAGGTCAGGATTCAGAACTGGAGTCTTTGATCGAGAATGCTTTCGGAGAGGGCATAGCCGCACACGGTGATCTCACATTCCCGCTTGAAGACTTCACCGCGCACGTGAAATCGATCATCGCTAAACGCCTCGGACCGAATTCCGGCCAAGACGCTGCCGTGAGGTTTGTCGCTGGCCTGCACGCGGATGACCTGTGTCTCGCTGCTGCCTGCGCTCACAACAGCCCGACAGCCTGGAGCCAGCTCGCGGCAATTTACGACAAGCACATCGAAGAGGTCTCACACGCCGTCTGCTCGACACACCAGGAGGCGCGCGAGCTCGCAAGCACTGTACTGGCCCATCTGTTCTTTCGCGACCGTGAGGGGCATTGCCGCATCGCATCTTACGAAGGGCGATGCTCACTGCGCACCTGGCTTTCGACTATCATCAAGCACCGAGCGATCAACCAGCGCCAGTTGAAGTCGAATGAAGCAGAACCGCTCGAATCGCTGTTGGGCATTCCGAACCCCACCGCCTTGGGCGCGCTCGATGCCGTGTTGTTTCAGAGCAAGTACGGCGAAGCGATCACCGATTCCTTCAAGTGGGCAGCCGGGCAGTTGAGTGAACGAGAGCGGCTTGTGCTGGCGCTGCGCTTCGAGGACGAGATGCGCGCAGCCGACATCGCTAAGATGCTTCACGTGCATCCGGCTCAGATCACACGCACAGTCAAGCAAGCTGAGCTCAAGTTTCATCAAGCAGTATTAACTAGATTGACTGCTCACCACGGACTGTCCGAGCCGGCGATCGAAGAGTGCATTGGACAAATTCTAAAGAATGGTGAGACATCAATCGCGGCGCTTCTCCATGTAGTAGAACCGTCGGCGAAGGCCAAGTTCATCGCGAGTGTTCAATCAGCCAGTCAGACATCGTCCGCTCGCTCCGCCGCCTAGCCGCATTGAAAGACTACACACCCACGGGCACAGGAATTCACTCAAGCCTCAAAAGGTTGGAGCGAGAGCGTGACCGTGACGCGACAAATTCTCTTGTCCGCCCGCTCCGAGCGGCATAAGATACTTGTGGCAGAAGCGCGGTTCGATACTCATCCTCACGGTTTCGTCGAATCGATCATTGGCAGAATTGACAGGACGCAATCCATCAATGCCCCCGCCTTGCGGCGTCACTGCTGCTCTTACCACGATGCCCGAAAGCGAGCCGTTGGTATTTCACAGCCTGGGACTTCGGTCAGCCATGAACAAACTCCTGACGCAATGAGGATTGCTCGATGTGTAAGAAGAACTTATTGACCATCTTGTGCATAACCGCTTTTCTACTTGTCTGTCCTGCGATATTTCAAACCCGCGCGAATTCTGCGGCGCAGGAGACGCAGGACAAAACAATCGCGCCAACCGCCGTGCAACTCCAGCTCGTTCTGAGCGGCCTTTCAAACACAGTGTTTGTCACGCACGCGCACGACGGTACCAACCGCCTCTTCCTGATCGAACAGATAGGCCGCATCCAGGTGGCGCAGCCTGGCGCGAGCACCAGCACAGTTTTCCTGGACATCAGCAGCCGAGTGTTGTTCGGCGGCGAGCGGGGCTTGCTGGGACTGGCCTTTCATCCGCAGTATTCGATCAACGGCCGCTTCTTCGTAAACTACACGCGGCAGACCGACGGCGCGACGGTGGTCGCCGAGTACCACGTCTCAGCAGCCGACCCGAACATGGCAGACAACGCAGAGACGGTGTTGCTTACAATAAATCAGCCGTTTTCGAATCACAACGGAGGCATGGTTGAGTTCGGCCCGGACGGTTACCTTAATGTAGGGATGGGAGATGGCGGTTCGGCAAACGACCCGGGCGACAGAGCGCAGAACCTCTTGGACCTGTCTGATAGAGAGGAATTGCTCGGCAAAATGCTTCGCATAGATGTTGACCTTCCGAATGGCCCTGTGCCCTATTCTTCGCCGCCCAGCAATCCGTTCTTCGGAGGATCGTCGCACGATGATGAAATATACGCCTACGGAATGCGCAATCCGTGGCGCTGGTCTTTTGATCGCGGAACCGGACAGCTCTACGTTGGCGACGTCGGACAAGGCGCGCGCGAGGAGATAGACATCGTCACGCTCGGCCACAACTACGGCTGGCGCGTGATGGAAGGCATGATTTGCAATCCCGCATTCAACGGCGGCGTCTGCACGCCGCCAGCGGGCAGCATCCTGCCGATCTTCGACTACACTCATTCCGTTTCTCCCGGCGGCGGCACTCGCTGCTCGATCACCGGCGGGTACGTGTATCGCGGTCCCCGTTCGACCCTTCCAACTGGAGCTTACGTTTATGCCGACTATTGCACGGGTGAGATATGGCAGTTGCTGAGCGGCGTCAACACTCTATTGATCGACACGACCTTGAATATCACGTCGTTCGGGGAAGACGAAGCCGGGGAGATCTACGTCGTCGGTCAATTCGGCACAATCAATCGCCTGACCACCTCGCCGCCGCCGCCGCCTTGCCTGTACTTGATGTCGCCCACAAGCCATCTCTTTCCAGCAGCCGGCAGCAAAGGGTCTCTCACGCTAGCGACCGCAACCGATTGCGGTTGGCTTGCCGCCGCAAACGTCGACTGGATCACCTTCAGCGCGCGCAGCGGAGCGGGCACAAAAGACGTGTTTTTTGTCGTTCGTGACAACATGACGGGTATCCCACGCACGGGCACTATTCGCGCCGGTGGGCAAAGCTTCACGGTTGTGCAGGACAGTTTGACCGCCTCGGATTGCGTCTACACCATCTCGTCATTGTTTCAGACTTTTTCGGCTGCCGGCGGAGCGGGCAGCGTCAGCCTGCTCACTGGTGCGAGCTGCGCGTGGGAGGCGACGCCGAGCGATGAATCGTGGATCACCATCAATTCGGCAAGAGTTGGAATCGGCGACACCAAGTTGAGTTTCACGATCGCGGCCAATGCCAGCGGCAAACCTCGCAAAGGCACAATAACTGTGGGCAATCAGGTTCTCGCGCTGAAACAAAAACCGTGATTAATCTGGGGTCGCCGATCAACACCTCGTCAACTACATCACCGTAACCGGTTGTCTCATTTCAGGACTCCACTCCAAGCCCGATTCCTGAACCTGTTCCGGCGGGTTAACTCCGCTTTGCTGCAGTACCGCAAGGAGAGCGACTTGGTCGTCCGGATCGCTGAGAAGGCGTGCTCTAATGATGTGATCCTGCGCGCGGCTGATATCGCCCCGCGCCGCGTATATGCCTGCGATGTTAAGGCATTCTTCGATGGCTCTGTCGGGCATTTCGCATCTCAGGTAGATGTCTTTTAGCTTTGCGCGTATTTCAATGTGATCGGGTCTGTATTGCAGAGTCTCTCTGAGCAGGACGACGGCTTGATCCGCTTGTCCATATGCGACGAGCAGTTCGGCTCGGGCGATTCGCTCGACTATTGCATCCTCACTTAGACCGTCCAGTAATCCCTGCGGCACCGGCGAAACGCCGGAATCTGACGGCGCCCGCGGAGTCTTGTCGACTAGAGTGGGCGAGAATCCGGATTGCAACTGACTATCCGGCAATGATGCGTCAAC
The DNA here is from genome assembly GCA_964548075.1 of uncultured Clostridia bacterium. GTDB lineage: Bacteria > Acidobacteriota > Blastocatellia > UBA7656 > UBA7656 > Onstottus_A. Next base: position 5,916 of record CAZJQQ010000060.1, read on the forward strand.
GCAGGGCTTGCCTGGGTCATCCGGTATCGAAATCAGGATCGGCTCAAGCGTGCCGGTAATCGCTATTGGCACCTGCTGCGGCAATTCAGGTTGATCAACCTCCCGCTGTAGAAGGGCCAACGCCGTCTTTGCCTGTCGGCTATCGGGTATGCTTTCCAACGCACGCCTATTCATCTTGATAGCCGCGTTGATGTTGCCTTTGTGCCAGAATTCCGCCCCGGCTTCAATGAAACAGGCGTGCGCCTGGTCTATCTTCCCGTCGTGAGAATGCAACTCGCCCAAATTCATATGTGCTCGCGCATTTGTTGGATCAAGCTTGAGAACTTTGTTGAGAATGTGCGCCGCAGTGTTCGCGGACCCACTGCGCACGTAATTCTCGGCAATCCGCAAGAGATGCTCTGCAGCGTCTGAAGCCCGGCCGGCTTTGACATAGAGATCACTGAGTACGGTGATGGCGGCAAGATCTGAAGTATCAGACTCGACAATCTTCTGATAGATAGAGATCGCTGCTGACACTCTGCCCTGATCAATAAGCAGTTGGGCTTGCCGGACGGTTTCTTTCTTATTGGGCTGCATCGTCTTCTTCTCTTTCATATCAGTCCCTTGTCGAATGTAAATGATTCAGAAAAATGATGACCGCAATGCAGACCGAGAATCTTGTTTAGAGGGGCCTCGACAGATCGCGCACGCTCCAAACTCATGTTCGGAGGGGGCATCACTATTTGGAAAGCCAATCAGAGTTTCGCCTTCAAACCCCAACACGTTCTTTGGTAACGCCGCATTATTGCCTTACCGAAGGTACTATTGGGATGTCTTTCTCAAATCGAAACACGGCAGCCATATAGTCAAAGGGCATGCCATACATCACTCCGGAAGCTGGTTGCCAATACCAGCTATTATTTAGCTGTTTCGTAGGCAGAGGTTTCTTAACCTTCGTTAGGTCAATCTGACCGAAAGATGCCACCCCGATTAGGGCGAACTGGAGTGCTAGTCCGCGGACGGCTATACGACTCATACTGCTAACCCTGTACTCAGGCGCTGTCCCTCATGCGGAGCCCTCCCCAGGAACGACAGTGAATGTTCATCACTCCTCTGAGACACCGTCAAAGAAAATTCTTGACAGCCCGTCCGGGCGATCATAAGATGACTATCTTGAAAATGACTTTCAACTTCAGCAGTAGGCCGGGGGTTCGCTTCGGTCTAAACAAAGGGGGTCGCCGCTATGTTACTCGCAGACACGTCCAGCCTTATCTTCCGATTGTTCTCTCTGACTCTGGCCGCAGCAACGCTTGTGTGCCAGATACAGGCGCAGGCTCCGAGGTCATCGCTTCAAGGGAAAGTGCTTGATCCCGCCCGCGCACCCATAGCCGGCGCCACAATCACAGCGACGCCTGAGGGCCGCGCTTCGGGCCCTTCAACGCTCTCCGATCAGGCGGGCGAGTTTTCCCTAACGCTTGAACCGGGCAACTATTCGGTCACGATTGTCGCGGAGGGCTTTGAAGAGACTTCGCAGACCGTGAACCTCACGACGCCCGGCCGTGCGCCCCTTACCGTAATGCTGCAGATTGCCTCACTGCACAACATGATTACGGTAGTCGGCACGGACTATCGAACACAGACGATCAATAGCGCCACGAAGACGCTGACGCCGCTGCGCGATATCCCACAATCGATCACCGTAGTGACCCGAGAGCAGATCAGGGATCAACTGCTTTCCAGCCTCGGCGATATTGTGCGTTACGTCCCGGGCGTCACCGCCCATCAAGGCGAGAATAATCGCGACCAGATCGTCATCCGAGGCGTCAGTTCGTCCGCTGACTTCTTTCTCAACGGCGTTCGCGACGACGTCCAATACTATCGCGATCTATACAACGTCGATCGCATAGAAGTTCTGAGAGGGCCAAACGCGATGATCTTCGGCCGTGGCGGCGGGGGAGGCGTAATCAACCGAGTGACCAAGACCGCCGGATTCGCGCCGTTTCGCGAAATAACTCTGCAGGGTGGCTCCTTCAACCACAAACGGATAGCCGTGGATATCGACCAGCCCTTCAACAACAAGGCGGCGTTCCGCTTAAACGGGGTTTACGAAAACTACGGCAGCTTCCGTGACTTTGTGGGCCTGGAACGCTACGGGATCAACCCTACTCTGACTATCGCGCATGGCAAACAGACAAAGATCACGCTCGGCTACGAGCACTTCCGTGACTACCGCACCGCCGATCGCGGCATTCCGTCGTTTCAGGGACTACCGGCCGACACCGACATCTCAACCTTCTTCGGCAATCCGAATGAGAGTCACGTGAGGGCCCTGGTGAATCTAGGCTCGGCGGTCATCGAGCACCAGGCGGGCGGCTTGAACATTCTCAACAACACACAGTTTGGCGCTTATGACAGGGGCTACCAGAACTTTGTGCCCGGCGCGGTAACTGCAGACAAAACCCAGGCCGCCATTTCTGCATATAACAACGCCACTGAGCGCCTAAACATATTCAACCAGACAGACCTGACCTACGGCCTGTCAACCGGGCGAATCCGGCACACGCTTCTGGCTGGCGTCGAAGTAGCCCGTCAGCTAACGGATAACTTTCGCAATACCGGCTTCTTCAACAACACGGTGACGTCCATCAACGCACCGTACGCAACCCCAGCCATCAGTACGCCGGTGACGTTTCGCCAGAACGCGACCGATGCGGACAATCATCTCGGGACCAATATCGGCGCGGCGTATGCCCAGGACCAGATCGACCTCTCCCGATATGTTCAGGTGGTCGCCGGTTTGCGGTTCGATCATTTCGACTTGCAGTATCACAACAATCGCAACGGTGAGAATCTCCGCCGTATAGACAACCGGGTCTCGCCGCGCGTCGGGGTGATCTTCAAGCCTGTCATTCCGCTCTCCATCTTCGGCAATTACAGTGTGTCCTATCTGCCAAGCTCGGGAGATCAATTCTCTTCCCTGACTACGATCACCCAGCAAGTCAAACCGGAAAAGTTCAACAACTGCGAACTAGGCGTCAAGTGGGACATTCGCCGTTCTCTTGCGCTGACGACCGCGGTCTATCGATTGGAACGCAAGAACACGAGAGCGACCGATCCAAACGATCCCACAAGGATTGTGCAGACCGGCAGCCAGCGCACGAACGGATACGAAGTCGGCGTGAGTGGCGGCATCACACGGGCCTGGAGACTCGCGGGAGGTTATGCCTATCAAGATGCATTCATTACCAGCGCCACAACGGCCGCCCGAGCAGGTGCGCAAGTCGCTCAGGTCCCGCATCACAACTTTTCGCTTTGGAACAACTATCAGATCCTCTCGAGGCTCGCGGCCGGTCTGGGTGTCATTCATCGGTCAGATATGTTCGCTGCCGTCGATAATACGGTTACGTTGCCGGGCTACACTCGTGCGGACGCCGCGATCTACTTCGCGCTCACTGAAAAAGTGCGTCTTCAGGCAAACGTTGAAAACCTGCTCGACAAGCAATACTACATAAACGCGGACGGCAACAATAACATCTCCCCCGGCTCATCGCGTGCTATTCGTGTAGCGTTGACGGCCAGGTTTTGAAGTTGTCATCGGTCATTGTGAGGATGGAATAGACGCGCTATTCGGCGCGAAAGACCTCGCGTCCAGCGACAAAAGTCGTCGCGACTGAACCGCGCAACCGCCAGCCGGCGAAAGGTGTATTGCGGCTCTTTGACTTGAAGCGATGTGAGTCAACCGTCCATTCGCGACCAAGATCGAAGACCGTGAGGTCTGCGGGCGAACCTACGGCAAGAGTGCCGCATGGAAGAGAGAACGCTCGCGCCGGTCCGATGGTCAGCATCTCGATGATGCGCGCGAGGGGGATAGCACCCGAATGATAAAGCACAGTGAGCGCGACGCCTAACGCAGTCTCGAGCCCAACCACTCCAAAAGGCGCGCGGTCGTACTCAAACATCTTCTCATCCGAGTGATGAGGCGCGTGGTCCGTAGCGATCGCGTCGATCGTTCCGTCGCGAACTCCCTCGATCAACGCGGCGCGGTCTTCTTCGCTGCGAAGCGGTGGGCTCATCTTCGTGTTCGTGTCGAAGCCCACAACCGCCGCGTCAGTCAAGGCCAGGTGATGCGGTGTCACTTCGCAGGTGACCTCGAGCCCCTGTCGTTTCGCGCGCCGAACCATCTCCACCGAGCCAGCCGTCGAGATGTGAGCTATGTGAACTCGTGCGCCGGTCAACTCCGCGAGGATTAAGTCGCGAGCCACGTGACTCGCTTCAGCAGCGCGGCTCATTCCTTTTAGTCCCAGCAGTGTCGAATAGCGGCCTTCGTTCATCACGCCGCTCGCCGCCAGGTGCAAGTCCTGGCAGTGGTCGACTACTATGAGCCCGTGGTCACGCGCGTACTCCATCGCGTGACGCATCACCTGCGAGTTCATCACCGGACGGCCGTCGTCGGAGACTGCAACGGCGCCCGCCTCTTTCATCTCCGCCATCTCGGCGAGCTCTTCGCCTTGTGATTGGCGAGTGATTGCGCCCACCGGGTTGACTCGGGCAAGCCCGGCCTCCCGAGCCTTGTCGATGATGAAGCGCGTGACCGACGCGTTATCATTCACCGGCTTCGTGTTGGGCATCGCGCAGATCGAAGTGAACCCGCCCGCGACAGCCGCCGATGCCCCTGAAGCGATCGTCTCTTTGTACTCCTCGCCGGGCTCGCGAAGATGAACGTGCAAGTCGATGAATCCCGGCGCGACGATCAAGCCACCCGCGTCGAAGACTTGCGCGTCAGAAACAGGCAGGATGCCTGCGCTCCCAGGCGGCGAATCGCCGATCGACTTCACCCTGCCGTCTTCGATCAACAAGTCAGCGACCTTGTCGATCTGCTGTGAGGGATCGATGATTCGCCCGCCTTTGATTAACAGCTTCACTGACCCTCCCCGCGGCGTACCGCAACCTGCCAGCTTGCGTCTATGTTTGGTTAAGAGCGCTCCCCGGAACCGAGACCATCGCAAGCTGGCAATGGCGCTACGATCCCTCCGTACCTATCAGCAAAAACAGAATCGCCATTCGTACTGCAACTCCGTTGGTCACCTGATCGAGTATCAGCGAACGGGCGCTGTCCACGACTTCGGAGCTGATTTCGATTCCGCGATTGACCGGCCCTGGATGCATAACGATGCAGTCACCCGCCGCAAGCTCGAGCCGGCGAAGCGTCAGCCCGTATTGGACCGAATACTCCTTTAGCGACGGAAAGAACGCATCGGTCATTCGCTCGCGCTGAATGCGCAGCATCATCACCACGTCGCTTCCGGATATGGCCTCGTCGATATGAGCGCAGACCGTTAGCGATCCTTCGGAGTTCTCGATCAGCGTGTCGTAGCCGATCGGGATCAGCGTGCGCGGCCCCGCGATCCTCACGTGCGCGCCGAGCTTTGTCAGCAAGTGAGCATTCGAGCGCGCGACCCGGCTGTGCATGATGTCGCCAACGATCGCTACTTGAAGCCCACGGATGCGGCCCTTGTGTTCGCGAATCGTGAACGCGTCCAGCAACGCCTGGGTCGGATGTTCGTGCGCGCCATCGCCCCCGTTGATGATTGAGGCACTGACCATTCTCGAAAGCTGATGAGGCACGCCCGGCGACGGGTGACGAATCACAATCGCGTCGGGCGCCATCGCCTGGAGGTTCTGAGCCGTGTCGATCAGCGATTCGCCTTTGCTGACTGACGAGGTCGAAGCTGAGATGTTGACCGCATCCGCTGAGAGGCGCTTTGCCGCAATCTCAAACGAAGTGCGAGTGCGTGTGGAAGCTTCGAAGAAGAGGTTAATGACGGTCTTGCCGCGAAGGGCGGGGACTTTCTTGATTGCGCGTGCGGAGACTTCCTTGAACGACCCAGCCGTGTCGAGGATCGTCGTGATCTCCTCGACTGAAAGTTCTCTTATGCCTAGAAGGTCTTTCCTTGTGAACGGCATCTCTTGCGCGATACGGATGGGTGATGCGTGACGGCGAATCACGAATCACCGCGCATCACGGCTTTACTCATTCTCCACAACAATGACTTGTTCGTCTTCGTCGTAGTCCTTAAGCATAACCTTGACGATTTCTGAGTCCGTCGTCTGGACATCCTTCCCCACATAGTCAGCCTGTATCGGCAGCTCGCGATGACCTCGATCGATCAGCACCGCTAGTTCGATCCGCCGTGGGCGGCCGAAATCGACCAACTCGTCCATCGCAGCGCGAACGGTGCGGCCAGTGTACAGCACGTCGTCAACCAGCACTATCGTGCTGTCGGTGACGTCCGCGGGGATCTCAGTCTTGTTAACTACGGGACGGGGCCCCACCGTCGAGAGGTCATCTCGATAGAGAGTTATATCCAGCTGCCCGGTTGGTGGGCGAGTGCCCTCGAGCTGCTCGATTTTGTCAGCGATCCTTTCGGCGAGCGGAACACCGCGCCGGCGAATGCCAACAAGCAACAGGTCCGACGTGCCGACGTTTCGCTCGACTATCTGCGAAGCCAGCCGCGATAACGCGCGGTTTATTCCCGCCGCGTCCATTATGTGCGTCTTCAGCTTCATTCGAGGGTCTCTTAGGTTTAGGCCGCGCAGAATATAACACGCGTTCTGATTGTGCTCAAGTTGAGCGGCCGGCGAGGACGCGCCTCAGCTCCTCGCGCATACGCCCCCCAGACGGGGTGACAGGGTTGGAGTGGGATTCGAAAAGCGTTAGCGGCTTTGCTCGAAATGGGTCTGCGAGAAACGGTTCGCGCAAAGCCGCCAGGCTGCGAAGAACTCTAAGAAAGGAAATCTCTCTCGGCGATCACTTTTGCTTCACCGAGAACGTGGCGCCCGAGATGTTGATCGTCCCTTTGCGCGCCGAGCCGCTGCTGTTCACGCCGACAGTGAAGGTCAACGGACCGGTTCCCAACCCCCCGTTATCCGACGTGATGGTGATCCAGGGGACGTTGCTTGTTGCGGTCCAGATGCAGTCTGCGGCAGTAACCACAGTCGTGTTTCCCGTGCCTCCGGCAGCGGAGAAGGTTTGAAACGCCGGCGTGAGCGCATAGCTGCAGCCGCTCTGACCGAATCCCTCCTGGCGCACGATGAAGTCTCGATGGGCCACAGTGAGCGTCCAAGTGATCGTCCCGATGCGGCCCTGCGCGTTCGGATTATCGCGGACGATGAAATCCACTGTGCCGTTGCCCGCGCCGCCGCCGTTGACGATGGTGATCCAGGTGTCGTTGCTGCTGGCAGTCCAGTTCGCTCCCGCGGGAGCTGAAATGTTCAACGAACCCTCGTTACCCGTCGCGGTGAAGGCTGAGCTCTGCGGCGAGAACGTCGTCAGGGCCATGTCGGCCGCCGCTTTCGCGTCCATTCGTCCGTAACCGAACACGTTGTTAGGCCAGCTGCCGCTGCTGCTGCACAACGCTGAATTGAGGTGAACAGCGGAGTCCTTCAAGATGTCCTCGATGGTGGACACCTTCCCGCGCAACGAAGGTTGAGCCGAAAGCGTCAACGCCACTGCACCCGCGACGTGCGGTGTGGCCATCGAGGTTCCGCTGAAAGACGACGAGTATGAATTGACCGGAACGCTTGAACGAATGCTTGTCCCGGGCGCCGTGATGTCGGGTTTCTGGCGATTGCTTCCGTCAATGGTCGCCGGCCCGCGGCTGCTGAAACCAGCTATGATGTCGGATCCTGTGTTCAAAGCGCCGACCGTGAGCACTTCCGGAAAGAATGATGGCGGGTCGAAAACAGTCGAACAACCCGAACCGGAATTGCCCGCGGCAACAACAGTAACGATACCCGCTGAGCGGTTCGCTTGAATCGCCATCTGAATAGTCAGCCACGTCGTCGGAGTACAACCTTCCGAGGGTGGGCATCCCCAAGAGTGCGTGGTCACATCCGGCGCTTTTGTAGGGTCGCCCTGCGCCGGAGTGCCGTTGACCGGATACGGTGCAATGAAGAACTCGAAGCACTCGCTGTAGGTCGCGGGTGTCCCGTTCCCCTGATCCATGTTGCGGCAGCCAATCCATTTCGCTCCGGGAGCCATGCCGATCTGATTCGTGCTGCCATCATCGCCGATGGCGGTTCCGATCGTGTGCGAGCCGTGGCTATTATCGTCGCATGGCTGCTGTGAGTTCCCGACGCAAGGCCCGAAGCTCGAATGGATGCTGTCGTGCCAGTTGTAATCGTGATTGGCGCTCGTGCCGTTCCACCCGCGATAGTGTGGTTTGAGCGCAGGATGATCCCACTGGTAGCCGGTGTCTGCGCCGCCCACAACCATTCCCTGACCGTTGTATCCCGCCGCCCAGACTTGTGGAGCGCGCGAATAACTGACGCCCGATGAAATCGCTTCGGGATCGGCGGGCACGTCCTTACCCGGAGAGAGAGACGGTTGCGGGAGCTTATTGTGGATTACCGGATTGCCGGCGATGCGCCCAACATCCGGCCGCGCTGCCAGCGTCAGCGCAACGTCGAGATTCCCCTTCACCAAAATCATATTGACGATGTAGAAAGAGCGATGCTCAATCGAGTTGGTCTTCAACCAGTTGAGCAGCGGCTTCTGCGTGGCCTGCGCCTTGTCGTAAAGAGTCCGGTAAACGTACGAGCCCTTCTCCTCTTTCGTACGCAACCTCTCGGCGCCGCTAAAATCGGCTTGATCGGCGAGCACTACCAGGAACTCCGCTTGTCCTTTCGCAGCAGTCTCATCGAGCACCCATGGATCTATCTTAGCCAGCACACTCTTGGGCACGGCCTGAAGCTGATAATCGTTTGACTGCACTGACGCAACCGTCAGAGCTACAAAAAAGAGGATGGCGAGCAAACGGATTTTCATAACGAAGTAAACCCCGAAAACCTGTCTATCCTTGCTGGGGACAACTATTCGATTGGCTACATAATGGATCACTCACCGTATACAACAGCTTTCCAGACGAGTCAATGATCCGAGGAGCACGGGCCTGTCTGGTGTTGCGCGTGAGCGAGAATGGCCGCCGGCGGAAAGATTCAGGCAGGGATGCCTGCGCTCCCAGGCTGCGTTCCCAGGTCTGCTTGCCAGTCTCCGAGAGCGGCTGTTAGAGTTGCGCATCAAACTCTGAATCTCGAACTTCGTTCCGAGAGAAAGCGAACGGACTCGAATTCATCGCGCAGACCCCGCGCCTTTGAACAAACCGCGAATCGAGTAATGGCCAGGAAACGCTCCAAGAGAAACACCATCAGGAGGAACCGTCTTGAAGAGAGTCTCATTGACCGCATCACTATCAGCGCTCGCGATTGCAGCAATCATATCGAGCTCTTCCTTCGCCGCGCCCGCTCCGCAGACGCCGTCGCATGGAAAACTGGACGAGTTGATAAAGAAGGGCGACGACCTCTTCAAAGCTAACAAATTCAAGGAGGCCATCGAGGCTTACAAGGAAGCGCTCGTTCTCGACCCTAACAACGATCAGGCAGTCGCCTACACTGCATACTCTTACAACAAGCTGCGCGACAGCGAGCAGGCGCGGTCCTGGATGAAGCGGAGAGTTGAAATCCCGGGACAAACGGCTTCGAGAAAAGCGCAGGTTCTCACCGACATAACGCTGCTATATTGGGACGAGGCGCATATGGATATTGCCATCCGAATCGCCGCCGGTCGTAAGAATGTCAAACCCGAGGATGTCGCGTCTGCGAAGAAGCTGTTGGCGGCCGGAATCGAATCAGGTCAAAAGGCCGTCGCGATCGCACCGCGTTCCGCCAAGGGTTTCAACCTGCTAAACCTGCTTTATCGTGCGAGCGCGGCGACCGAGCCGGACGCAGCAATTCGGGCGAACCTGATTGCGAAAGCCGATGACGCATTGCGCAAATCGGTCGAGATCTTCGAAGCGACTCCTCAGCCACCATCAGGCGATATTTGGGTCGTGCCTACCCTTTCGGCGATAAACGGGACGGACCTCGGGCCGGCAGTGCATTTCGGGCCGGCGACAAAGAAAACTTCTCCCGATTCGCTGAAGTCGGCCAAGGAAGGCGCAGCAGTGATCGAAGTAGTCGTGGGACGTGACGGGAAAGTTCGCCTTCCAAGAGTGCTCGCAGGCGCGGGAAAGCTCGGTGACGCCGCGGCGGGCGCTGCACGTGAGTGGGAATTTGAACCGAGCACCTTCGAAGGACACGCCGTTCAAGTCATCGAGATGATTTCCTTTCCCGCGAAGTAAGCCAGCCTGAAATGAGAGGCGCGCGGACTAACAAGCTCGCGTGCCTTTCCACCGCGCGTAGCTCAAGACAGCTCTTTCACTCCAGGACTTGAGTATTCTTGGTAGCTCACATTTCCCCGAAGCTGCCTTTGCTTCTTGAATGAACCTGAGTACGCGTCCGGCATCCTTGGAACAAAACGGGAACCGATTCTTCTGGGCGGCGTCTAATATGCAGGCCACGCGAAACGCTTCTGGTCGCACCAAGCGCCGAATATCTATGCAAGATGGTGAGGGCTCATGGTTCATGAGTCGTAACCCACTGCTCTCGATTCATCCCGTGCGACCTACGTCAAGTTTCTTCGCTGCGGAGGTAAGCACATGACCACTCGAAAGAACATGCTCGAGAGGGTTGAGATCACTTCACCCTGCACCGCCAATTGGGATGAGATGAAGGGCACGGACCAGATCCGATACTGCTCGGAGTGTCACAAATACGTTTACAACTTTTCAGAGATGACGCGGCGCGAGGCTGAAGCGCTTCTCCTTAGTCGCGGGAATCAAATGTGCGCTCGGTTGATTCGGGACCTGGAAGGCCAGACACTAACAGTGGAGTCGCTGCCTCCGGTTCGGCTGCTCGGATGGAAGCCCGGTCCCGTCGCCAGCGCGGTCGTCAGCGCGATGATCAGCATCGCACCCGCCGCGGCGCCACTCGCGATCGGTCAAGTCTCTTCGGCGCCCGGACATTTGCAGGACGGGTCTGGCCACAAGGCGCATCGCCCCTTGCCTGGCAGCGCCACCTCGGCTATCACAGGCATCGTGTCGAATGAAAACGGAGCGGCCATGCCGGGAGCGATCGTGACGCTGACCAGCGAAGCGTCGGGCGAGGTTCTTTCGCAATTGACTTCCGAAGAAGGCGAGTTTCGTTTTGACGGACTCGCGGCGCGCACTTACATAGTCGCGATTCAGGCAAAGGACTACGAATCGGTCAAGCATCACGATTTTGTTCTGCAGCAGGGCGAGGCCCGCCGGCTTGATGTGGGGTTGGAGAAGCTGATTCTGGTGATGGGCGCGACGGGCAGGCCGGCTCAGCCGCTTCGAACGCTTTACCTCGAAAGCGATCGCGTCGTCGTGGCCGAGGTGGGCAAGAGCACAAATGCGGAGCGTGAGGGAAGCTCTCGGCTCGTCAAGACTTCACTGATTGTTTCGCAGACAATCAAAGGAGACGGCCATAAGCCTGCCATTGACGTCTACCAATGGGCTTACGGCCGAGAGCGAGGCCCGCTCACCGAAGGTGAAACGGTGCTCGCTTTCCTGCAACGCAAAGAAGACGCTCGCGGCGACAAAGGTGGCTATGAGCTCATCTACGGCGCGACCTCGGCCAAGCATCTTTCATCGTCTGACCTGGAAACTTACCTTCAACGGCTTGAAGAGTTGAAAGCCATAGTCGCCAAGCCGGACGCTGCGTCAAACGATATCGTAGAGTGGCTTGTGGCTTGCGCCGAGGATCCGGTCACGAGGCGCGAGGGGGCGTTTGAACTAAACATCAGCGCCTGGAGGGAACAGTACGAGAAGGAGGAAGCGGACCGCGGGGCAACCGCCAGTGAGCCCTTGGCTTCGAGGCGCAAGACGCATGACCAGGAGCCCCTCTTTGCGGCCCTACTCACCAGCGAGCAGAAGCAGCGGCTGGTGAACGCGCTGCTCAAGTCCGAAGACCTTGTTGTTGACGGCGATTCCGAGCTCATCGAGCTTGTCCGGCGTTGGAACGATCCGCGACTGTTGCCGTTCTTGATGCCTTACCTGCACCGCTTCGAAGAGACGGCGCCCGAGTCTCTTTCGCGAGTAATGCAGACGGTTGCCGAGCTGCTTGGCGACAGGAAACTTACTGCGCTCTCTCGTCACTACCGCTACAACGATCCCTTTGACGGCCTTGAAGCCGATCTGAGAGAGGCCGCAAATGCAGATTCGGATGAAGACGAAGACGTCGAATCGGATGAAGACGAAGATGCCAACGAAGACGAAACCACTGACACGAGCGACGAGGTAGACACCGCGCCGAAGCTAACACCGGAGGCTGCAAGACAAGCCAGAGTCGAAATGCTGAAGAAATTTCTCGAGGCAGCGGAAGCCAAGATGAAGCTCGCGTCGGCGAAATAGGAAAGCATAGAGCGGAGACTACCGGTCAGGCTTGCTTCTTTCAGCCGAATAAACCACCGTCCCATCGATGAAGGTCTTCAACACCGTAGTCCGCAGCAGTTCTTTGGACGCGACTCTGGTTGGGTCTGTGGAGATAACGATCAGATCCGCAAGCTTTCCCATTTCGATGGAGCCCTTTTGCTTCTCTTCAAACTCAGCGTAAGCCGCTTCGATCGTGTAGCCTCGCAGCGCCTCCTCCAGAGTCATTCGCTGTTCCGGATACCAGCCGCCGTCGGGTTTGCCTTGCGGGTCCTGGCGAGTCACCGCCGCATAGATTCCATAAAACGGATTCAACGTCTCGCCCGGAAAGTCGGAACTGATAGGCACGTGCGCTCCGGTCTTCAAAACCGAACGCCAGGCGTACGCGCCTTTGATGCGCGCGGAGCCGATGCGCTTCTCTGCCCACGCCATGTCCGATGTGCAATGAGTAGGCTGCATCGACGCGATCACTCCCAGCTCCACAAAACGCGGAATGTCCGCGGCCGCCAGCACCTGTGCGTGCTCGATCCGAAGCCGCGCGTCGTTTCCTCCAACGCCTGCCACGGAAGCCGGTGTTCCAGGAGTGGCTCCAGAAGCCTGTTTCAAGGCTTTCTCATACGCGTCCAACACCTGATGGTTTGCGGCATCGCCGATTGCGTGGGTCGCTACCTGAAAACCTCTTCCCAAACAGCGCCGCGTCAAGTCTGAGATTCCAGCTTCCGTCGTCGTTATCATGCCCTTGGTATTGGGCGCATCGGTGTAAGGTTCGAACAGCGCCGCCCCTCGCGAGCCCAGAGCTCCGTCCGCAAAGACCTTGACGCTGCGAATAGTGAGCCGGTGCCCCGGATCAATCTCGGGGCCTCGCTTGAGCCACTCATCGATCAGAGTTGGATTGGCGCCGTCGAGCATTGCGTAGACGCGCAGCGGCAGCCGGCCTTTCTTAACCATCTCTCTGAACGCCTGGAGCATGAAGGGCGTGACTCGAGCCTCGTGGACGGAGGTCAGTCCGTTGCGAAGGCACTCCCGCGCTGCAAGCTCGAGAGCGATCTTGACCGAATCCAGATCGAGCGGCGCAACGTGACTTGCGACCAGGTCCTGCGCGCGATTGATCAGCACTCCTGAAGGCTCGCCGGTCTTTTCGTCCCTGAGAATCTTTCCGTTCTCCGGGTCGCGAGTGTCTTTGTTGATCCCGGCGACCAGTAACGCTCGCTTGTTGGCCCACGCGGCAAAGCTGTGAAGCCCTGTGAGGAAAACCGGATTCGTCGGGGCCGCTTCGGTCAATAGTTCATGAGTCGGATAGTGCGAGGCCCATTTGCCCTCATCCCAACCCCACCCGAGTATCCACTCGCCGGACCGGACGGTGGCGGCTTTCTCCTTCACTCGCCTGGCTACCTCTTCAGGAGTGGCGACGCCTTTGAGGTCAAGTTTGAGAAAGCTCTCGCCGAGGCTCATCAGATGCGCGTGAGCATCGATGATCCCCGGAAGGATCGTCGCGCCGCCAAGGTCCATGGTCTCAGCAGCATTCCCAAATAATGTCTTCGCCTCGGCGGTCGAGCCTACCCACGCGATTCGCCCATCATTGATGGCGACAGCTTCGGCGGAGGGCTGCCGAGGGTTCATCGTTATGATGTGGGCGTTCAGCAAGACCAAGTCAGCCTTCGCCGGCGTCTGCGTCAATGCCGAAGGAATCGGGATCAACGATGCGGCCATTGCGAGGAGCAAGGAAAGTGGCTTCACAAGTGTTCCTCCGAAGATCCGGGCTAGAGTCAATGCAGTGCGCCGAGTGTAGCGCGTTGACGTTAACGAAGGCAATCGTGCTTGCGATCAAGTTGGCAATCTCTATGGAAGGAGGTATATCTTCTCCCGCGCAGAGCGTCGTCTCACCGTTTGATCGAGTCGATTCACAGTGGGGAACGAAGTGCCTGATTCACCTCTGATTCGGAACAAGCTCAGGATTGCTCTGGCCACAGCGCGCGATCGCGATGTTATCTACAAACTGCGTCACGATGTTTTCGCTCGCGAGCTGGCACAACATGAGGAGAACACAGAGCAAAGGCTTACCGATGCTCTTGATGAATTCAATATCTATATCACTGCTTCGTTGCGCGAAGAGATTGCCGGGTTCATATCCATCACTCCGCCTGGTTCAAGCTACTCGATTGACAAATACCTTTCGCGAGCCGAGCTTCCCTTTCCGGTTGATGATTGGCTTTATGAGTTGCGGCTCCTAGCGGTGATACCACCACACAGAGGCGGCCATATCCTTCCTGCTCTGCTCTACGCTGCTTTCCGCTGGGTCGAGGCTCAGGGCGGGACGAGAATGGTGGCGATCGGCCGGCACGAGATTATGGACATCTATCTGAAAGCCGGAATGCGCGCGCTGGGGCGTCAAATCAGGTCGGGCGCAGTGACGTTCGAGCTGATAACCGCAACAATCTGCGAGGTGAACGAACAGCTCGCTCTATACGCGCCGCTTGTGCGTAGACTCGAATTGCGCCTCGACTGGCAAATCGGCATACCGTTCAACCGAAGCTCGAGAAATGAATAAGTCAGAATACGAGCTCTCCTTGCATCATCATCTTTTCCAGCTTGAATTCCAGTAAGACCCGCGACTCTCTTTGCCGGCGAATCCGAGGATGGATGAATTCTACCTGTATCGCCTTGTCTCCGGGGACTGCTGCCGGTTGATCTTTGTACGCGCGCGGAAAAACTAATTGGAAATCTCGGTTATTCCCCGCCCAGACATAACTGATCGGCGGGATCCTTTCACCGTTGGACCCTATAAGAAAGACTGAGTTCTTGAGCGTCTCTGTAGTTTGAGCTTGCCAGTAGCGAGACAGCTCCAACTGATACTCGTGCACGTTCGAGGTGACCGAGACAAATACCACCGCAGTGGCCGGGAAGCTCTTTGCCAGAAACTGCTCTGCATTCTGATCGATCGCCTGCTTCTGTGCGGGCTGCATTTGATCGTACTTCTGAGCGATCTGCATGAGGCGCACCATTGCTTGCCTCACCGGCAGCGCGGAGCGAAATTGCACTGAGTACTTGATCTCGGGGCGCTGCTCGCGAGAGCGGTCGGCAGTCGAAGACGTGGCCGGGCCAATTGTGGGATCCGGCACCGCAGTCCCGCCCGGTGGCGCCGCTGGCTGCGGCGATTGGAGCGGCTCGATCACCACCTGGGCCAGGGTGTGCGTCTTTGCCCACGGAGAGTTCTCGAGAAGCTTCTGGCATTCCCCCTGTGACCATTGCCGGTAGTCCTTCCGTTGCCAGAACTCACTACCTTGACCCAGCGCGGTTGTGGCCAGCAGCAGCGCCAGTGCAAGCAACGCAAGACTCGATTTCGTGAAATCGGCTGTCAGTATGCAATGCCCCTTTCTCGACATGGGATCTCCTTTCTCAACCCAGAGTTGCGTTCGACCAAGCATTGCTTACTTCGCGATGCCCATTTGCCAGAGCATGAACGAATAGGTGAACGCCGTCTCGCGCAATGCGTCGTATCGGCCCGATGCGCCGCCGTGACCCGCGCCCATATTGGCCTTGAGCAACAGCACATTCCTGTCCGTCTTCGTCGCGCGCAGCCTGGCCAGGAACTTCGTGCCCTCCCAATACGGCACCTGGCTGTCGTTGAGCGAGACCTGCACCAGCATCGCCGGATAGTTCTTCGCCGCGATGTTGTCATAAGGCGAATACTTGAGCATGTAGTCGAACGCCGGCTTTTCATTTGGGTTGCCCCATTCGATCCATTCGCTGGTCGTCAGCGGCAGCGAAGCATCGAGCATCGTGTTCATCACATCGACGAACGGGACTTGCGCGACCACCGCCTTGAACAAGTCCGGCCGCATATTCACCACCGCGCCCATCAACAGACCGCCAGCGCTTCCGCCCTGAATCACCAATCGGTCAGTCGAGGTGTACCTGTTCTTAACCAGATAATCGGCGCAGTCGATGAAGTCGTAAAACGTGTTCAGCTTCTTCATCATTCGGCCCTGTTCGCGCCACTCTTCGCCGAGTTCGCCGCCGCCTCGGATATAGGCCAGCGCATAGATCACGCCTCTGTCGAGCAGCGCCAGCCGGCTCGAGGAGAACGTCGGCGCCATCGACGCGCCGTAAGACCCGTAAGCGTAGAGCAGCATTGGCGCTGTGCCATCGAACTTCACGCCTTTCTTATAAACAAGCGACACCGGTACCTTCGTGCCGTCACGCGCGACGCCCCAGATGCGTTTTGCTTCGTAGTTCTTCGCATCGTAGCCGCCCAACACTTCCTGTTGCTTGAGCAGCTTCCGTTGCCGCGTGTTCATATCGTAGTCGTACACCGAGTTCGGCGTGACCATCGATTGATAGTTGAAGCGAACGGTCGTCGTGTTGAACTCCGGATTGCCTCCAATGAAAAGAGCGTAGTCCGATTCATCGGTGGTGATCCGATGAGACTGTTTCGTCTTCATATCGATCACCCGCAGATAATTCAGCCCGCCTTCTTTCTCAGAGACGACCAGGTGATTTGCCAGAGTGGTCAACCCGTCAATCTTCACTTTTGGGTTGTGGTCAATGAACGGCTTCCAGTTCTTTTCTGCCGGGTCGTTGATGGGCGCGGTCACGACGCGGAAGTTCTTCGCGTTCTTGTTCGTCGTGATGTAGAACTGGCCGTTGTAATGATCGACGTCGTATTCGTGGCCGTCTGCGCGCGGCAGGACGATCTTGAACTCACCGGTTGGGTTGTCGGCGGGCAAGTAGCGAATCTCTCTCGAAGTCTTCGCATACGAACCCAGGAATATGATCTTCTTGTCCAGCGAACGGCCCGCTCCGACGTCGAACAGTTCATCCTTCTCGTCGTAGAGTAGATCGTTTTTGTCGCTTCCAACGACGTGCCGCCAGAACTTATCCGAACGCTTCGAGACTGCGTCCTCGGTGGTGTAGAAAAGCGTCTTGTTGTCATTCGCCCACACGATCGAGCCGGTGCGTTCGATGTTCTCGCCCAAGGTTTGGCCGGTGCGCAGGTCTTTGACGTGAAGCGTGTGTTGGCGATAGCCGGTCGTGTCGGTCGAGTAGGCTAACAAATTGCCGTCGTCGCTGACGCGGAATCCGCCGAGTCCGAGAAAGGAGTGACCTTCGGCCAGCTTGTTCAGGTCGAGCAGCACTTCTTCCTTGGCCTCCAGGCTGCCTTTCTTGCGGCACTGATACGGATACTGTTTGCCTTCCTCGGTGCGCGAATAGTAGTAGTACTCGCCGATGCGCGACGGGACGCTCAAATCGGTCTGCTTGATGTGGCCGAGGATCTCTTTGTACAGCGCTTCTTGGAATTCCTTCGTCGGCCTCATCACCTCTTCGGTGTAAGCGTTTTCGTCTTCGAGATACTTGATGACTTCGGGGTTCTTCTTTTCCCGAAGCCAGAAGTAATCGTCCTTCAGCGTGTAGCTGTGAATCCGGGTCTCGTGCGAAACTTTCTTGGCTACGGGCGGCGAATTGTTGCCGTCTTGCGCAAGCGCGCACGGCACGAGCAGCGTGATTAGCAGCGTGGCTTGCAGTAACAATGCGGTGGTCAGTCTTTTCATAGCGTCCTCTTGATGGTCGTCGAGTTGATCACGTCCTCTTAGTTGTCTTTGCGTGCAGGCTCTGGGCTGCGGCTCAAAGAATTCTCAGTCAGCTTCGATGGGTTGCGCAAGTAGTTTTCGTTGAGGTGTGTGCCCCCGACTCTCGCACGTCTCGTTTTCTTGCAGCGAATCACGATGATGCTCAAGCGCTCATTAAGTACGCCGTTTTGAGCCAGCCTGCCAACTCCTCATCCACATCGGCCGGCGATGTTAGCTTGACCTGGTGATGAAACCGTCTGGCCGACGCCTGCTCCGACTTGTGGATGCGCGCGCTTGCGAGATTGCGATCGCTCTTGATGGTCAAGATGACGTGGCCTTTACGCGTCGCCACTCCGGCCAAGGCAGTTCTGTTCACAATGTGAATTGAAGTTTTCTTTGGCTCTTCGACGATTAGCCCGAACCGTTTGATGGTATTCAGAAGCCGGTCGTAGATCGCGCGAACAGCCGGGTCTTTGCCCACAAAGTGACTGTTGATGGTGAACCCCTGCATACTTTTTCGTCGCGACCGGCCGTGCGCGGGTTGTTTATCCATAGCGGGTTCTCAGCACCCTACTGGGCGACCTTAGATCTGACCATTCCACAGCTTGACTTCATTCTCTCGGCGGTTGACCAACCCTTGCACTACTTTTCCGCCCGCTTTATTCCAACGGCGCAACTGATCCGGGACTTGATCGTACTCTCCTTGATTGAGCACCTTCAAAAGTGTGCTGCTCGAGAACGCGCCGGTCCCAGTGTTGAACGTAAACGAAACCAGAGCGTCAAACTGATTTTGATCGAGCGCTACCTTCACACCGTTATTGATGGCTTGTTCAGCAGGCTGCACGTCTTGACCCAAAAGATCGACCACCTGTTGGTCCGTCAATCCAATCGCATATGGGACCGGCACGCCGGCGATCACAATGTTGCCCGAAGCTTGCTCAACCTTGGTGATGAGATGGCCGACGCCAATCGTGGGCAGCCCGGCGGAATCTTTGTAGACCTTCAACTCAAAGCTTTCCCATTGCTTTAGCAACTCGAGGCCATTTGCGCTCATCTGCATCGTCGTATTCTCCCTTCAATCTCAGAGTTTTTGTTGGTGACTCAATCGTCGCCATCAAGCTTTCCATCTCCGTTCCGATCGATGCCGAGCCGGCGCCCGTGGCCAACCGGGGTTCCGGTGAACGTCAGCTCTGATCCGGAATCGGCTGCTTGCATCAGCGCTTGAAACGACAATGGCGCTTCGCTCTGTCTGTCGGGTTGGAACACTCCGTTGCCAATATAGACAAAGCCGCGATGCGCGCCGACGTAAATCCCTTTCACTATAAGATCGCAGTTTCCGCTATTCGCCTGGGCCATAAGCAAACTTATGCGCTCGCCGACGGCCGGCGAAAGCCTGTTGTCGCCATTGATCGTCACTTGCAGCCCGACGGATGGCGCGAGGCCGCTGTCGAACGCCAGCACAAACGCCTCGACATCGCGCCGGTCATTGTCATTCCTGAAAGTGAATACGGGCAGTCTCAAAAAGCTCAGCAACGTATCGATGGTTCCGTCGTGGATAAAGCCGAACCCGGAAAGCTGTTCACCCGCTGAGTTCTGCAACCCGACCTTCTGATAAAGCCCGCGCAGTTGTGGAACTTTGAAGTCCTGAGACTCTTGCAGCAACAACCCGGGAATGATCAAGTTGTTGGTCCCCGATCGGATGCCCGGGAACGCCGAGTGGCACGCATTGCACGAGAGCAGCCCGCCATCCAGCGCGGCTGTATTAAAGAGCAGGCGTCCGCGTTCCGCGCTCGAACCCGTTGAGGGATTCGGAAAAGTTCGATCCAGATTCTGAAGTGGGTTGGGCGGATAGGTCAGGGTTTGAGTGAACGCTGTGAAAGCAGCCATCTCATCAGTCGTAAGTTCGCGCGGGCCTCCTAGCAGCGACACAAAAGCCGGATTGAAATCACTGAGGCTGCTGCGGTCGCCTCGCCAGTGCAACGGCTCGTTTCCAATGATGCCGCGCAGCGATTGCGTGGTCATCGGACCCTTCATCGGATGGAAGACCGAAGGAATAAGCCCGTTGCCATCAACAGTCTGCAGCTTGCCGCGCGGGTTCCCCAGGTCCCACGCCAGCCCGTCTCGATGGCCGTTGAAGTGGCAGCTTGCGCAAGCCAGATCGCCGTGCGCCGACAGGCCGGCGTCGTACAGAAACCGGCGGCCTTGCCGCACGCTCTGAGGTTCGGGATTGAAGCCGATCGATATGCGGGCGATCTCTGAGCGCTGTTTCACATCAACTATGCTCAACGTCTCATCAAAGCGGTTGAGCACGTACATCCGCTGCCTCGCTTCGTCGAGGGTCAATCCCGTTGGCCCCTGACCAACGTTGATTCTTGTCTGAACTGCGCCGGCCTGGTCAAGTACGCCGACCTTGGCCGAGCCGGTTGCTGCAACATACAGCGTGCCGTCAGCGCCTCGCGCGATGTCGGCAGGCAGCGCGAGACTCAGCGCTCGCTCGGCGTCCGATCCTTCGGGCGCATCAAGATCGATGTGCGAATTCAGATTGACGGCGGTGCTGTTCGGAACCGGCGTTCCGAAGTTGACCAGCGAAACACGAGTGGTTGTGAATCGGCCGCTGAGATTCTGCTCGAACCGAACCTCGTTGTGGGCCTCGAAGTTGACAACGTAGAGGCGATTGCTTGCTTGATCAAACGCCGCGTTTCCGATGTGAGTGCCGACCCCACGTACTTCGCTTTGAATACGCGGAGCCGATTGCGTAGCATCAATAACCACCAGATCGACGTCTGCCAGCGTGTACCGTACCAGCGCATTCCATTTCGTGTTGCCCCGTTCATCTGACCATTTCGAGCCGTCCCATTTCACGATCAAACCGACAGCAGGCGCCGGAGGAAGCTTCTTCATCTTCGGCCACGCCTTCGGTGGCCCGCCTGCGTCCCGTACGTCATTCGCGGAAACAACACTAGTTTGATTTCCGGACTCGAAGACTGACACAAAGACGCGCGCGCCGGATGAATCGCGAACAAGCGCCCGAGGCTGCTTGCCGCGAATGCTGATCACTTGCGGACTCTCCGCAGGCGCGTCCGGGTTGTAGACCTTCACCTGGCTCAATCCCGACACGCAGACAAAAGCCATCTCGTGCTGCTGGCCCGCGAAGACCACGTCGGTCGGCTCGTCGCCAACGTCGATCGTGCGAACAACATTCCCCGTGGTGAGATCTACCACGCTGACCGAATCAGACAGCCAGTTTGTAACCCACGCTTCGCGGTCGTTTCGCGCAGTCACGCTTACGGGTTCGAGCCCGACCGGAATCTCCGCAACGAGTGCCGGGCCTTGACCGGTCAACTGAAACACTGATAACCGATGATCGGGAGTATTGACCGCCAGGAGCTTCGTGCCATCGGGAGTGAGAGCCAGAGGATGAACCTGCGGGCTTTCAAAGCTCTTGAAACTGGACGGCAAAGTTTCGGCTATGACACTGCGAGGCTGCGGCCGGCACATTAAAGTAAACGCGACTCCAGCCATCAGAACAAAGGCCAGGCGCTTGAGAGTCTTCCTGGTCAAAGTGAAAGAAAAAGACATCATCGTCTCCTGATACGCTGATGGAATCGAACGCAGATCGTTGAACCCTGCGTGTAATATACGTCAATCCCCGCGCGGCATCAACGAATTTGGGCAGTGTGGTCATGGTGTGCTCCTAGCTCACAATCGCGCCGCCCTCCGCGTCCTCGGCGTCTCTGCGGTTCACTCTGGATCAGCGCTGGAAATCAACCGCAGAGGGCGTTGTGGACGCGGAGGACTGCCCTGCGACACGCGAATACCCCGCTACGCGAATTTGTCTTCGATCCCATTCGCGTGGTACTCTGCCTTTCGAATCAAACGGCCTCCAAGCTATGGCTATCGAAGACCTCAGAGAATTCATCTCCCTTCTCGAAAAGCACAATCAACTCAAACGCATTCGCGCGGAGGTGGATGCGGAGCTTGAAATAGCCGAGATCACCGATCGCGTCTCGAAACAAGGCGGGCCCGCTCTTCTGTTCGAGAACGTCCGCGGTCATTCGATTCCCCTGCTCATCAACGCGCTCGGCAGTCGCGAGCGAATGATGCTCGCGCTTGGGATAAGCGGCTACGGCGAGATAACCGAGCGCATAACTGAACTCACCGATGTGAAGTCGCCTCAAGGGCTGATCGAAAAGATCAAGATGATTCCGCGACTGGCCGATCTCGCAAAAATGTTTCCCAAGATAGTCAAAGACGGCCCGTGCAAAGAGCGAGTGCTCGGCGAAGGAAAGTTCTCGTTGCTGGACCTGCCAATCATCAAGTGCTGGCCCGAAGACGGCGGCCGCTTCATCACGATGCCGCTCGTGTTCACCAGGAACCCGGAGACAGGCAAGCGAAACTGCGGGATGTATCGCATGCAGGTCTACGACGAAAAGACCACCGGCATGCATTGGCAGATTCACAAGCACGGCGCGCAGCACTTCCGCAACCTGAAGCGGGGCGGCGGTGGGCGCCTCGACGTAGGAGTGGCCATAGGAGCCGATCCTGTGACGGTCTTCTCCGCGATCATGCCGCTGCCGGAAGACCTGGACGAGATGATGATCGCCGGCTTCCTGCGCGAGAAGCCGGTCGAGATGGTGAAGTGCGAAACCGTCGATGTCGAAGTCCCGGCTAACGCGGAGATTGTGCTGGAAGGTTACGTCGATACCGAAGAGCTTCGGACCGAGGGGCCGTTCGGGGATCACACCGGTTACTATTCGCTTGACGACGAGTTTCCGGTCTTTCACGTCACCTGCATCACTCATCGCAAAAAGCCGATCTACCAGACGATCATCGTAGGCAACGCCTCCGCACTGGCCCCTGGCCATCGCCGTAACCTGGAGCGCCAGTTCCCCGAGGTCGCGGATTATCACATGCCGTTCGCGGGAGTGTTTCACAACCTGATGATCGTCGCGATCAGAAAGGACTATCCGGGACACGCACGCAAGATCATGAACGGAATCTGGTCGCTGCCTCAGGCAATGTTCACTAAGTGTATAGTCGTCGTGGACAACGACACGAACGTTCGCGACTTGAATGAAGTAGCGTGGCGAGTGCTGAACAACATCGATCCGGAACGCGACATTCAATTCATGGCTGGTCCGGTGGATCAACTGGACCACTCATCGCGCCTGCCGAACTTCGGATCGAAGATTGGCATAGACGGAACGCGAAAGTGGAAGTCGGAAGGCTTTGATCGCCCGTGGCCGAAAGAGATCAAGATGAGCGACGAAGTGAAGCGCCGAATCGATCAGCTCTGGCCGAAGCTGGGACTCTAGATTGATGCCGCTGGGAAGCCGACGTTCTCTTAGAAAGTGCGAGCAAGTCTTGTTTGGAGCAACCCGCTGGTTTACCGCGTCCAGTCTTCAATCCGCAGAGAGGGAATGCGCTCAAAATCCACCACATTCCGTGTGACCAGAATGCCGTTGACTGAGAGAGTGATGGCGGCAATGGAGAGGTCGTTGGTTCCCAGACGTCTGTGCTGTTGGCGCAATTGATCAAAGATCGCGGCAGCAGTCGAATCAAACGGCAGGCAGATCATCTCACGATAGAATTCAAGGCCAGCCTGCAACCGTTGATAAGCCTGCGCGCGCGCAGTTCCGTCAGGGGCACGGCGACAGGCGGGCAACCACCCAGTCAAATCTTCGCCAAACGTAATGATGGTAGTCGCAAGAGTATCGGCATCCGGCAAAGCGTTGATCCGAGACAGGACAGTCGCGTGCTCATGCTGCACGAAGCCGGCTATGTCGGTGTCCAGCACATAGAGCTTCATCAAGTTAGCCTATTCAGCCTCGCGCTCGCCTTCTTCACGCTGCCGTCTTCGTTCGGAATAGATTTCCTCAATGTGCAGCCGCATCGCTTCTTCGTCGCCTTTGAAGTTTCCTGCTGCCTTCAGCACCGACTTGGGACTGCCGCGTCGCAATTCTTGATTCGGCTCATTCAATTCAATAGTCGTGATCCTGACTTTCAAAAGAAAAGCCTCAGCCGCTTGCCGGGCCTTTTGGACGGCTTCATCATAGGATGCGCCTTCGGCGCTGAGATCTGAGAGCGCAGGAATCACAGCCCGCCAAACACCGTTTTTCTGCTCGACGATCACGGGATACTCCATAAGGCAATCCTCCTCGGTTCGGTCCGCTACATTATAGACCGAACATCCTAGTTGATCCCAGGATACCCGCGTTTACCGTTGATCTTGCCGTCTCGAACTACTGAGCAGCAACGCTCTTTCGGATTCGGTCGCGGTACTCGTTGGCCTTCAAGCGCACCGAGCGTTCGTCGATCGTCAACACCTGGCGATTCAGCATTACGATCTTGCCATTGATCATCACTGTTTCAACATCGGAAGCCTTCGTCGCGTATACGAGCTGCGAGTAGACGTTGTAAAGCGGCGTCTGGTGAACGCTGTCCATTCCAACGACTATCAGGTCAGCGCGTTTCCCGGCTTCAAGCGAGCCGATTTCTTTCTCCTGATGAATCGCGCGCGCGCCGCGTATGGTCGCCATCTCCAGCGCCTCGCGAGCGTTGATCACCGTCGGGTCCTTTGAAGTCAGCTTGTGAAGCTTCGCCGCCGTGTCCATCTCTTCCCACAAACTCAAGTCGTTGTTGGAAGCCGCGCCGTCCGTTCCAAGTCCGACCGCCACTCCAGCTTTGAGCATCTGCGGCACAGGAGCGGCTCCCCCAGCCAGTTTCATGTTTGACTGCGGACAGTGCGCAACCCCTACCCTCCGCTTCGCAAGCGTGCCGATATCGTCGCTTGTCGGCCAAATCATGTGCGCTGCGATCACTCGCTCATCCAGCAAACCTATCCGCTCCAGATAGGCAACTGAGCTTGAGCCGTATCGTTCCTGAATCGTTTTGACCTCGGCAGGGTCTTCGGCAGCGTGAATGACCAGCGGAATCCCGAACCGCTCCGAGAACAAATGCGCCTGCTTCAAGTGATCGGTCGACACCGTGTACGCCGCGTGCGGAGCAATCGCCGGAGTAATCAGCGCGTGACCTTTCCACTTCGTTGCGAACTTTTCTGTATACGCGATGCCCGCGTCCCACGTCTTGTTGTCGGGAGCCGGGAAATCGATGAGCGTCTCGCCAAGCACCGCTCGCATCCCTGCTCGAGCGGTTTCATCGGCGATCGCGTCTTCGAAGTAATACATATCGACGTAGGTTGTCGTCCCGCCTTGAATCATCTCGAGACAGCCAAGCCGTGTGCCCCACCGAACGAATTGCTCATCGACGTTCTTCGCTTCGGCGGGAAAGATGTATTTCTGCAGCCATTCCATCAGCAGAAGGTCGTCGGCTATGCCTCGAAACAACACCATCGGCACGTGCGTGTGCGTGTTGATCAACCCCGGCATAACGACTTTGCCCGTGGCGTTGAGAATGCGCGGGGCGGCATACTTCGCAGCGACCTCCGCAGCGGTCCCCACGGCGACTGTGCGTTCGCCCTTGACGGCTACCGCGCCGTTCTCAATCACGCGCGACGAGCCGTCCATAGTGACGACGGTTCCGCCGCGGATGATGATATCGACTCGCTCAGCCGCTCGTCCGCTGGAAGGTACAACGTCAAGAATCAGGATGAGAATCAGAATGGTGAAAGTGAGCGTCTTTCTCAAGCGATCTCCTCTCAGCTAGCGTCAGTCAGGGCACACGGCCGGCAGAAACGCGCAAGCGGCATCGAGAGTCCGAACCCGCTTGGCGCGAGGCTTCGATCTTCAGGCCGCTAGTCCGGCGGCGATTCATCTATGATGATTCTACTGGTGACCGCTGAGGTGACGCTCGACAACAAGTACGAGAGCGTTCAGCCTGGCGTCGGTTTCCTTGCCCCGTGCAACCTGATCAGCCATTTCCTGATCGTGACGCTCGGCGTGGTGCGTAAGACCAACGAGCGCGTCTCTCAAAATGCCCGCGAATCCCACCAACTCCGCTATCTGGCGATCTGTCTTGTCCAAACGCGCATTCACCCGGGCGTCGTATTCTTGTTGTTTCGCCCAAGCCTCGGCTTCCCGCTCTTGTTGTTTCGCCAAGTTCGCGTCAAATCGTGCCTGCTGTTCCAGGAAGAACTCCATCCGCCGTTCGAAGTCCTCATTGCTCATTCGATTCTCTCCTGCTGGAATATACCCAGGAAGTGCCCGCTAGCTTACACCCTCGAGGTATCGAGCGTCGAAGGCTTCGGGCAGCAGGTCTCTTATTCGATAGGTTCGAACATCGCCTGACAGGTTGGCGAGAATCACTTCTGTCTCATCCGAAGCGAATTCCCAGATCATCTGTCGGCAGCACCCGCACGGAGGCGCGATGTGTTCGTGATCGGTCACCACTGCGACTCTCTTGATCTCGTGGGCGCCGTCGCTGACCGCCTTGAAAATCGCGACTCGCTCCGCGCACATGCTGAGACCATAGGTCGAGTTTTCAACATTGCAACCCGTGAAGACGCGGCCGTCCGAGCTGAGCAGCGCGGCTCCCACGCTGAAATTCGAGTAGGGCGCGTGAGCCCAGCGGCGGGCATCCTTGGCCTGTGCGATCAATTCATCGTCACTTATCATTGCAACACTGCTTCCCTTTTCCATCGCGATCTCGATTAACTCGGAAACTCCGGGCGCCCGCTGTCGCTCGCGTCTGATCGAATGGGCATCACGTCCTCCTCGGCTGATGACCCAAGGAATGACTTGATCTTTCCGGTGATCAAGTCGATGCCGACGTCGTTGAAACCGCCTTCGGGAATAATGATGTCGGCGTAGCGCTTCGACGGCTCGACGAATTGAAGATGCATCGGCCGCACAGTCGTCGTGTATTGGGTGATCACAGACTCGACCGAGCGTCCGCGTTCGTGCACGTCGCGATCGAGCCGCCGTATGAAGCGGATGTCGGCGTCGGTGTCGACGAATATCTTCAGGTCCATCAGCACGCGCATCTGCGAGTTCACAAAGACCAGGATGCCTTCAACTATGATGACTGGCCGCGGCTCGAGGTGAATCGTCTCGGCCCTTCGCGAGTGAGTGGGGTAATCATAGATCGGCTGCTCTATGCTTTCGCCGGCGCGCAACGCGTCGAGGTGGTTTATCAGCAAGTCGGTGTCGAAGGCGTCCGGATGGTCGTAGTTGACTCGGTGCCGAAGGTCGAGCGGCATGTCGCCGAGGTTGCGATAGTAGGCGTCTTGCTGAAGGTAGACAACGTTGCCGGCGCCAACCGGCCCGATGATCTTCTGCGCAACGGTCGTCTTGCCCGAGCCTGTGCCTCCGCTGATACCGATTATCATAGCGTGGTTATTGTACCATCCGGCGCAAATGGCGTCAGGTTTTGGACATATAGGGCCTATAGTACATATCGGACCTATCCGTCGGCGCTGACGATTCGCGGAATCACTCGCACGATCAACTCGGCGAGTTGCTTCCCTGCGCGCTCGCCGACGGTCATCACTTCGCTGTGATTAATCTCGGCGCTCGTCAGCCCGGCGGCGACGTTTGTTATGCAGGATATCGCCAGCACGTTCATGCCGCAGTGCCGCGCGACAGTCGCCTCGGGCACAGTAGACATTCCAACTGCGTCAGCGCCCAGCTTGCGCATCATCCGGATTTCCGCGGGGGTCTCGTAAGTCGGTCCGCGAAGAGCCATGTACACTCCTTCAAACAGAACGACCCCGATCTCGCGCGCGATCTCGTGCGCGGATTCTACATAAGAGGGCGTGTAAACCCCGGTCATATCCGGAAAGCGCGGACCGAAGCGGTCGTCGTTTGGGCCTCGCAAGGGGTTCTCACCCATCATGTTTATGTGATCGGTTATGGCCATGAGCGAACCGGGTGAGAGGTGAGGGGCCGCGCCGCCCGCTGCGTTGGTCAGAATCAATGAGCGAATGCCCATCAGATTGAAGACCCGCACCGGCAGCGTCACCTCTTCCATCGAGTAACCCTCATAGAAATGGAACCTGCCCTTCATCAGAACGACATCTACGCCGCCGCACGAACCAATGATCAGTTTTCCGGCATGACCTTCAACGGTTGAACTGACAAAGTGAGATATCTCGTTGTAAGGGATCTCGACTCCATCCTGAACAGCATCGGCAACGCCGCCAAGGCCCGATCCGAGTACAACGGCGATGCGAGGCGTTCGCCCTTTCGCCTTTGACAGGATGTAGCGCGCGGCCTCGGATGCTCTGTCGTAGAGTGAAATGGTCACCTCTGCTTCCCTTCCGGTTCGGACTCTCTCACGAGAATCCGGATTCCCGATTCTGAACCTGGCTATTTCTCTTTGATGTAAGGGGTGCCGATCGCCCGGGGCGGTATCGCTCGGCCAATAAAGCCGGCCAGCACTACAAGCGTTAGCACGTATGGAATAATCTGAATGAACTGCACCGGGATATCCACGACGCCCTGCATTCTTATCGCAATCGCATCAGCCAACCCGAACAGCAAACAGGCCAGGAACGCGCCGACTGGATGCCATTTACCGAATATCAAAGCCGCCAGCGCGATGAATCCACGCCCCGCGGTCATATTTCGCGTGAACAGTGAATTCTGCCCGATCGAAAGATAAGCGCCGCCGATTCCCGCGAGCACCCCGCTCAATAGCACCCCCGCATAGCGCATCCCGGACACGCTCACGCCGGCCGTGTCGGCAGCTTCCGGGTTTTCGCCTACAGCCCGCAACCGCAACCCGAAGCGCGTGCGGAATAATACATAATAGCTCGCCGGCACGGCAGCGAGCGCAATGTAAACGATGGGTTTGTGGCCCGACAACAACTGGCTCAAGATCGGAATGCTGTCGATCCCCGGAATATTCCAATCGGGAAGCGTCTGCTCTCGCGGAAGCTGCGGTGTCGAGCCGGTTGACTGAAATAGCGCTCCGGAAACCAGCGCGGGTACGCCGAGAAACAGGATATTGATAGCGGTGCCGACGACGACCTGGTCTGCTTTGAACTGAATCGACGCAAGCGCGTGAATCAGCGCGACCAGCAATCCCGCGAAGGCGGCGGCCATAAGACCGAGCCAGGGATTCTGCGTGAACACGGTCACCGCCGCCGCGGTGAACGCTCCAGCGAGCATTATTCCCTCCAGCGCTATGTTGATCACCCCGCCGCGCTCCGAGTACATCCCGCCGAGCGCAGCGAGGATCAGCGGAGTCGAGAGCCGGATCATCGATGCCAGCAGTGACAGATTGATGATGTTCCTAAGACTATTCATCGACCATAGCCTGAAATCGTCGGCGCTGACCCTTGTCTTAACGCGTTAGGCCTTCCCTCTCACCGGCCTCTTCGAATGTCGAAACATCGCTTCGCACGCAACGAACAGAATGACTATTGCCTGCAAGATCACCGTCCAATCCTTTGAAACCTTGTCGGTGAAAATGTCTATGAACAGCTTTGATCTGTCGAGTGCGCCAAAAAGTATCGCGGCAAACAGCACCCCCACAGGGTGATTGCGACCCAGGAGCGCGACTGCTATGCCGGCGAACCCATAGCCTGCCGAGAACCCGTCGTAGTAGCGATACCTGTAGCCAAGTACGTCGTTAACGCCGACCATTCCCGCAAGCATCCCTGAGAGCGCCATCGCCATCACGATGTTGCGCGGGATGGAAATGCCGCCGTACTCCGCCGCTGACGGGCTGATTCCAACTGCGCGAAGCTCGTAGCCCCACTTCGTCTTCCAAAGAAAAACATAAACCAGCACGCACGCTGCAATCGCAAGCAGGAACACTAAGTTCAAAGGCACATGCGCCGGGAAGCTTATTCCGAGAGGAGCAAGCAGGGCGCTGATGCGCGGGATGTGAGGACCGACCACGCTCCCGCCGGTCTTTTCCGCTATTGGCAATGTCTCGAGAATCGGGTCGCCCTGTCTTCGATAATGATACTGGGTCAGGTAACTGACAATCGACGCCGCGATGAAGTTCATCATGATCGTCGTGATGACTTCGTGGGCCCCGAACTTCGCCTTTAGCACGCCGGGGATCCCGGCCCACAGGCCGCCTGCAACGACGGCCGCGATCATTGCCAGCAGCGTCACCAACAGCGCGGGCCATCCCGGAAGCATCAGCCCAACCCACGCAGTGGCAAAGGCCCCGACGACCAACTGCCCTTCGGCGCCAATGTTCAACAAGCCGCACCTGAACGCGACGGCGACCGCCAGCCCGGTGAAGATTAGCGGCGTCGCGTAGAACAGCGTGTACCCAATGCCCTCGATCGAGCCAAACGCGCTGGTGAAGAACAGCTCATACACCAACAGCGGACTGTCGCCGACCATCCACACGATAATGCCACCGACCAGGAACGCAGCGACGACGGCGATTAGCGGGAACAGCAGTTCTCTAAGCAGGCTCTTCATAGGTTCTTGTAGTAGCCCACCAAACACGCGACCGCGATACCCGCAATGCCCGCTATCAACCCTGCGGTTGCGGCGCCGCGCCAGATATCCGGACGAATCGTCGCACCCGGTACGACTTTCTCAATAAGGTGAGTCTTCTCAGTCGAGGTCGGCGATAAGTTGCTCGCTTTCACCTCGTCGAGTTCAGCTTCGAGCTTGAATGCAAAGTCACGATCTGACGGCGGCGACCCAATTTCTTTCAACCGCTGTTCGAGCTGGCGCTGCCGCGCGAGGTGCGGCGCGATCGCTTCGTCAAAAAGCTTCTCGTGACGCGCAACTATCTCATCGGCGACCGCCTGAGCGAACCTCACCGATTCGCCGGCGCTTTCAGTCCTGGCGGTCACCCGAATCAGAATGGGATATATTGAGTGCGGCACGCCAGATTCAAGAGCGCCTACCTGAACGCTCCGGCCGAGCTGACCAGGCTTCACACCCGCTTTAGATTCAACGTCCTGGATAAAGCCCGGACTGTTCGCAATCTCGACAGCGACGTAAATATCCTTCAGCGGCTTGCCCCAAACATGGCCAACTTCAATCAGCGCGATGGAAGTGTGAAGCTCGGGCTGCCGTAGTCCCATCACCGCGGCCACCCCGCTCGCGACCACGACAAGGAAGATGATTAACCATTTGCCGCGCCAGACCCACTTGAAGAAACTATCAAGCCGAATCTCTTCATCAAACGTCTCTTGCTTTTCCTCAGTCATCACAGACACGGTTGCGTTTGTCCTCATCTCTCCAACATCAGCACGTCGTCAAAGCGCGCGGTCGGCTTAAAGTGTCGCTCGATGTAGTCACGCATCGGTTCGTACTTCTCGGCTGCAAGAACTTCGTCGCTGGTGATTATCAGTTTAGTCTGGCTCTTGTCAATTCGGTCGAGCGTCGCGGCCCGTTCTTCCTGCGTCACGCCGACGCCGATCCAGAACTGCGCGTTGGACACGTTCCTCCGATTCGAGAGGAACAACAGAGACGTTCCGGCATCCGATTGCGCAAAGGCATTGCCGCCGTCTGGAACACTCTGCTGAATGTAGCCGGCCGCATTGTCAATCACCTCTGCAGTCGCCGCTGGAAAGTAAACGCCGCGGCCGCGCTCGATGCTGATTTCGGTGCCGGCTTTGAATCGAAGAGCGCCGTCGAAGTACGTGTCAAAGAACAACCGCCCCTCGATCAGTGAGAATGTCAGTGGCAGCACAGCCAGCGCTAACCAATATTGCAGCGTTCCTCCAGCGAGTGTTCTTATCGCCGGCCTTAACAGGTAGATAAGGTAAAACAGGAACAGCATCACTAACGGCATTGCGGCAATCGACTGCTCGCGGGCGAAGCGCGGGAACAATTCCATCAACGCTGCTGCTGCGAAGACGAACACCTTCAATAGAGCGCGCCGCTCGGCTACCGCCACCGCGTTGGTGAAGACAGCAATCACCAGCCCGCAGGCGAGCACAAGCATCGGCAGGTAGAAGATGATCTGATTGACGTCCGCTTGATTTCCGCGCAACACGAAAACAGAAATAGACACCATCAAGATCAGCAAGAGCCCGGTTCTGATTGCTGAACGGCCGCGCAGCTTGTGCAAGGCGTACGCGCTCACTGCCAGCGCCGCTACCAGGAGAACGGGAGCAACCGGCGACAGTGGAATTGCCAGTCTGCTCAGAAGGAACTCGCCCGGCCCGAACAGGAGCGTTCTTATCATCGGCGCGAGCGCGTGGTTCATTTGAATGTAAACCAGAGCCGGAACAATCACCGTAGCACAGCCGGCTGTGAGGATGAATGCACGGCGATAGTCACGATGTCCGGCAAACTTCAGTTTCTCGCTTAGTCGTTCAAGCGCCCCTTTCGATCCGCCCTGAGAAGCTGAAGTTGGCCGGACATCACCGCGGTCTTCGAAGATGAGCAGAACAACCGACCCCGTGAGCGCATATGCCCCGATATTGTGTTTGAACAACGCGACCAATCCGAGCGATGCTCCGGCCAGGAATATCAAGACCAGCTTCCGGCGATTCTCATACTTCAACAACAGGCACATCGCCAGAGCCAACAACAACGCACCATAGTGCATCGGAACGGATTTGAAAGGTCCATTGGGTCTCAGCCACAGAAGCGAAGTAAGCGCCGCTGCCAGCGCCCACGCTCGCGGCATCACTTGCCGGCCGCTCAAATAAATCGCTACAACCGTCAGGACCTTGAATATCAGCACTCCTAGCAGCGCGCTGTGCAGCGAGACGCCAAGCAACTTGAACAACGCCGCGTTCAGGTAAAACGTCGCCGGCGGATAGAGGGTATGAAAATCACGATAGGGCACGGCGCCGTCCATCACCCGCTCCGACGCGTAGAGGTTGTAACCGATCGAATGAGACAGGACGTTCGAGCGATTGAACAGAAGCGCATAAGCCACGGCCGCTACCGCCAACACCGCAGCGGCGGTCACGAATTCAATGAGCCGTTCTCTGCTTGAAACGCTGCTCTCAATTGACGGTGAGCTTTTCGCTTGCCGCATCGCTAGTACTCAGCCCCTGGGGGACAGAAGGCAGAAGGCAGAAGGCAGAAGGCAGAAAGCAGAAGGCAGAAGGCAGAAGGCAGAAAGCAGAAGGCAGACAGCAGACCAAGCTGCTTTCCGTCTTCTGCGTTCCGCCTTCTGTGTTCTGCCTTCGGTGTTCTGCATTCTACCTTCCGCCTTCTGCCCTCTGCCTTCTGCCTTCCGCCTTCTGCTTTCTGCCCCCTGCTCTCTGCCTTCTGCCTTCCGCCTTCTGCTTTCTGCCCCCTGCCTTCTGCCTTCTGCCTTCTGCCTTCCGCCTTCTGCCTTCTGCCTTCTGCCTTCCGCTTTCTGCCTTCCGCTTTCTGCCTTCTGCCTTCTGCCTTCCGCCTTCTGCCTTCTGC
>CAZJQQ010000061.1:0-38892 GCA_964548075.1 uncultured Clostridia bacterium
AGCCAACACAAACCAACAGATGATCGTTTACACAAAATGCTTGACGCTACCTCTGACCTCTGACTTTTGACCTCTGA
Organism: uncultured Clostridia bacterium; assembly: GCA_964548075.1. Lineage (GTDB taxonomy): Bacteria > Acidobacteriota > Blastocatellia > UBA7656 > UBA7656 > Onstottus_A. Next base: position 78 of record CAZJQQ010000061.1, read on the forward strand.
CTTCTGACCTCTGACTTCTGACTTCTGACCTCTGAACATCAGTCCCGCCATCCATCCAGGTTGTGACAGCCGTCACTTCGAAGGGTGACATCAGTCATAGCATCCCAAGCCTAACTTGAGAGAAAGTAACACCAGCACGGCGAAACTACGCCGCCGCCCGTTCAGTATCGGGGCCGCTAGAATTGTCGAGGACGCTTGAGGCGAAAGGACTGGTGTACCGAAGTGGCTTATGTCATCGGACGAGTGCACACGGAGGCTGTACAGGCCTGCCTGGAACGCGCGAACCTGAACGCAAAGCCCGAAGATAGTCTCGCCGGTTTGATGAGAGCGGCATTGATCGGGCACACCACCGCGGTTACCCGCTTCCTGGACCACGGCCTCGCAGTTAATGCCGTCGACACAAACGCGCGCACCGCACTAATAGAGGCTGTCTTCGGGGGTCACATCGATACCGCCGAAGAGTTGTTGAAACGAGGAGCCGACGTGAACGCGCAAGACGGCGACGGTTGGACTGCCCTTATGGAAGCGGCGTCCAAAGGCCGCGCTGATCTCGTAAGGATCCTGCTTGCCCACGGCGCAGATGCGCGCATCAGAAACAGGAACGGGTGGACGGCTTTGAAAACGGCCGCAAGGTGCAACACTGAGATCACCCGACTGCTCAGGGACGCGGGCGCCGACTGACTATACCTGGGAGCGCAGGCATCCCTGCCTGCCTCCTCGATCGCAAACGCCAAGCAGGCAGGGATGCCTGCGCTCCCAGGTACATCGCGGCACGGCATTTTCATTGAACTTGTTCCGTACATCGAATAGGGGGATATTCCATGCACCGCGAACAAGTTACCATCGACGGCAATGAAGCAGCCGCCTACGTAGCATTCAAAACCAACGAAATCATCGCAATCTATCCGATCACTCCCTCTTCACCCATGGGCGAGTTTGCCGACGCCTGGGCAACGTCAAAGGAAAAAAATATCTGGGGCATGACTCCGGTTGTTCGTGAGATGCAATCAGAAGGCGGCGCCGCCGGCGCTGTGCACGGCACGCTTCAAAGCGGCGCGCTCACTACGACGTTCACCGCCAGTCAGGGCTTGCTGTTGATGATCCCGAACATGTTCAAGATCGCCGGCGAGCTTACGAGCACGGTGTTCCACATCGCAGCTCGCACGGTCGCTACGCATGCCTTGTCGATCTTCGGAGACCACAGCGATGTGATGACTGCGCGCTCGGCGGGCTGGGCGATGCTGTTTGCCAACTCGATCCAGGAAGTCATGGATTTCGCGTTGATCACCCAAGCGAGCACGCTGCGCACGAGAATCCCCTTCCTTCACGTGTTCGACGGCTTTCGCACTTCACACGAGGTGATGAAGATCGAGAAGCTCTCGGACGACGATATTCGCAGGATGATCGACAGCAACCTCGTGCGCGCGCATCGCGAACGCGCGCTTACGCCCGATCGCCCCGTGATTCGCGGAACCGCCCAGAATCCCGATGTGTTTTTTCAGTCACGCGAGCGAGTGAATCCTTATTACCAGGAGACTCCGGCGACGGTTCAAGAGATGATGGACGTTTTTGCCGCATTGGTCGGCAGGCGTTATCACCTGTTCGACTACACCGGCGCAATGGATGCCGACCGAGTCATCGTGATGATGGGCTCTGGCTGCGAGACCGCCGAGGAAACGGTGCACGCTCTCCGCGAGAGCGGCGAGAAAGTCGGGCTGCTGAAAGTGAGATTGTATCGTCCGTTCTCCGCAACGCATTTACTCGCAGCGCTCCCGTCAACCGTCAAGAAGATCGCCGTGCTCGATCGAACAAAAGAGCCGGGCGGCGCCGGCGAGCCTCTGTATCAGGACGTGATCACCGCGATCGCCGAGAGCACAATGAGCGGAGAGTCTCCCTTTCAGCACCTCCCTCGCGTAGTAGGCGGCCGGTACGGTCTGGCGTCAAAAGAGTTCACGCCCGCGATGGTCAAAGGCGTGTTCGACGAACTGAGAGAGGACGATCCCAGGAACCACTTCTCTGTCGGTATTGTCGATGATGTCAGCCACACCAGTTTGGCCTACGATGCGAGCTTCAACACTGAGCCCGATGACCAGGTGCGAGCGGTGTTCTGGGGGCTGGGCTCGGATGGAACGGTCAGCGCCAATAAGAACTCGATCAAGATCATCGGCGAAGAGACGCCGAATTACGCGCAGGGCTACTTCGTGTACGACTCAAAGAAAGCCGGCGCGGTCACGATCTCGCATCTGCGGTTTGGCCAGCGCCCGATCCAAAGCACCTACTTGATTCAGCGCGCAAACTTCATCGCGGTGCATCAGTTTAACTTTCTGGAGCGCTATGACGTGCTGTCGGTTGCTCAGCCAGGCGCTACGTTCCTGCTCAATAGTCCGTACTCCGCCGAAGAAGTCTGGGACCACCTGCCGCGCTCCGTACAGAGAGAGATCCTGGACAAGAAGCTGAAGTTCTACGTGATCAATGCTTACGACGTTGCACGACAAACCGGCATGGGCGTGCGTATCAACACGATCATGCAGACGTGCTTCTTCGCCATCAGCGGCGTGTTGCCGAGCGATGAAGCGATTCAAAAGATCAAAGACTCGATCAAGAAAACCTACGGCAATCGCGGCGAAGCCGTCGTCAAGCAGAACTACAAAGCGGTTGACGCCGCGATCGAGAACATGCACGAGGTGAGCGTTCCCTCGAGCGTCACAAGCGACTTCGACCTCGTCCCAATTGTTCCCTCGCGAGCGCCGAGCTTCGTTCAACAGGTCACCGCGCCCATCATCGCCGGCAGAGGCGACAGCCTGCCAGTGAGCGCCTTCCCCGTCGATGGCACTTATCCAGTCGGCACGGCGCAATGGGAAAAGCGCAACATCGCCCTCGAAGTTCCTGTCTGGGAAACCGACCTTTGCATCCAGTGCGGCAAGTGCGTGCTGGTGTGCCCGCACTCGACCATTCGCGCCAAGGTGGCTGATAAGTCGCTGGTTGCTGCCGCGCCTGATGGATTCAAGACCATGCCCGCGAAGTGGCGCGAGTTGAGCGATCAGATCTACACGATTCAGGTTGCGGTCGAGGACTGCACCGGCTGCCGCTTGTGCGTCGAGGTCTGTCCCGCCAAAGACAAGAGTAACGTATCGCGCAAAGCGCTCAACATGCATTTGCAGCAGCCGCTGCGTGAACGCGAGCGCGTCAACTGGGACTACTTTCTCACGCTGCCCGACAAGCCAAAACACGACGGGCTGCGCTACAACACCATCAAGAACGTTCAGTTGCTGCAGCCGCTGTTCGAATTCTCAGGCGCGTGCTCGGGCTGCGGCGAGACACCCTACATCAAGCTGGTCACCCAGCTTTACGGCGACCGCGCGGTCATCGCAAACGCGACCGGGTGCTCGAGCATCTACGGCGGAAACCTGCCGACGACTCCTTACACCGTCAACAGCGATGGCCGAGGCCCAGCCTGGAGCAACTCGCTGTTTGAGGACAACGCCGAGTTCGGGCTGGGAATGCGGCTGGCGCTTGATCAGCAAAACTCTTATGCAAGGCAGCTCATCGAGCGGCTGCACGCGCTGGTGGGCGGACCGCTTACAGAATGTTTGCTGGGCACCGATCAGGCGACGGACGAAGGCGTCAACATACAGAGAGAATGCGTGGCCGCTCTCAAAGCGAAGCTGCGCGATCTGCATCAACCGGAGGTCCGTGATCTGCTCACCGTGTGCGACGCGCTCGTCGATAAGAGCGTGTGGATTTTCGGCGGCGACGGATGGGCTTACGACATTGGCTATGGCGGACTCGATCACGTGCTCGCGAGCGGACAAAACGTCAACGTGCTGGTGCTCGATACCGAAGTCTATTCAAACACCGGAGGGCAAGCTTCGAAGGCGACCCCGATGGGCGCGGTGGCCAAGTACGCCGCGGGCGGCAAGGCAACGGGAAAGAAGGATCTCGGATTGATGGCCATGAGCTACGGCAATGTCTACGTCGCGCAGGTGGCGATGGGCGCCAACGACATCCATACGTTGAAGTCGTTCATCGAGGCCGAGTCGCACGACGGCCCTTCGCTGATCATCGCCTACAGCCATTGCATCGCCCACGGTATCGACATGTCGAAGGGGATGAATCAGCAAAAACTCGCGGTGGATTCGGGCTGTTGGCCGCTCTATCGTTATGATCCGCGGCTTACAACAGAGGGCAAGAACCCGTTCCAGTTGGATTCCAAGGAGCCGAGCATTCCGCTGAAGGACTACATCTACACCGAGGGCCGATATCGCATACTTCAGCAAAGCGATCCGGCGGCAGCGAAGCACCTCCTCGGCCAGGCGCAACAGAACGTGACAGAGCGGTGGAGCTACTACAAGCAGCTTTCGGAGATGAATGCGTGATGGGTGAAACGTGAGGGATTTTCCATTTGTCATTTTCCATTTGTCATTTGTCATTTGCCATCGCTGGAAGCGTCCGTCAATCGGCAACGACAACAATGACAAATGACAAATGGAAAATCGAAAATGGAAAATGCGTATCACGTTTCGCCAATCAAGAACAGGAGAACTCACAATGGACATGACAACCGACTACCTGGGAATGACCCTTAAGAATCCGATTGTGCCTTCGTCGTCGCCGCTGTCGCACAGTGTTGACAGCATCCGGCGCCTGGAAGATGCAGGCGCTTCCGCCGTGGTCATGTATTCGCTATTCGAAGAACAGATCACTACCGAGAGCTTCTATCTCGACTACTATCTCAGCCACGGCACCGACAGCTACGCCGAGTCGCTCAATTACTTCCCAGAGATGCAGAGCTACAACGTCGGCCCGGACGAGTATCTCGAGCTTATCCGCCGCGCCAAAGAGGCTGTCGGAATCCCAATCATCGGCAGTCTCAATGGGACCTCAACCGGCGGTTGGATCGACTACGCCTGCCGCATCGAAGAAGCCGGCGCAAACGCCCTCGAGCTGAACATCTATTACATTCCCACCAGCACCTATTTGATGGGCGCCGAGGTCGAATACATCTACACCGACATCCTTCACGACGTGAAAAACGCGATAGAGATTCCGGTCGCGATGAAACTGAGCCCGTACTTCAGTTCGACGGCGAACATCGCGCAGAGGCTGGCCGACGGCGGCGCCGATGGCCTGGTGTTGTTTAACCGCTTTTATCAACCTGACCTGGATATTGAAAAACTCGAAGTCGTCTCGCGCCTGGTGCTGAGCAACTCTGATGAACTGCGGCTCCCCTTGTGCTGGGTAGGGTTGCTGTACGGCCGCGTCGACGTGGACTTCGCGATCACCAGCGGCGTGCATACTCATCAAGACGCGCTCAAAGGGCTGATGGCCGGGGCCAAGGTGACGATGATGGCGTCAGAGCTTTTGCAGAACGGTATCAATCGAATCGGCGAGATTCTAGACGAAATGAAGCGGTGGATGGAGGAGCACGAGTACGTCTCGATCAAACAAATGATCGGCAGCATGAGCCAGCAAAACGTTGTCGAGACAGCCGCGTTTGAGCGGGCGAACTATATGAAGATGCTGGCATCTTATCAGCCGCTCCGATAAACCTGGAGGAGCTACCCAAACCTGCGGGACGTCCTGCCTTTTGCATCCGAGAGAGAGATAGTGATCGACGCCGGTCACCTCGCCTCACAACAGCATATCGTCCGTGCCCTTCGGTTCTCGGCGAGGACGAACCGGCCTCAAACTTAGACCCGCCAGGCCCTTCACGCCTATTCTTTTCTGAAGTTACGAGGAGGTTGTGACGGCTGTCACAACGAGGCGTGACCCCGGTCATAGCCCCTCTTGTGACAGAGCCTTTATAGTGTGTTTACGGTATCAAACCGTAATCGCCTGTAGTAGTGGCGGGTGTAACAGGGGCCCGAAGCAGGCAGACCGAGAGGCATAATCAGGAGGAATCATGAAGAGACTTCTAATAGCAGCGTCAATGTTGGCGGCCTTGATGGTAACCATCGGCGCCTTCGCGGCGCACACCAAGGCAGAGGCGAAAAAGAACGAGAGAGCGACCATCGAGTTTACTCAGACGGTTAAACTCTTGAACGTCGTTCTTAAGGGCGAGTATCTCGTCGTACACGATGAGGCGCTGATGGCAAAGGGCGAGGACTGCACCTATATTTACGACAAGTCAGGCAAGCTGGTCGTGTCCTTTCATTGCACGCCGGTGGAGCGCCCGAAATCAGACCGGTTCAGGGTGGTGACCAGGCGGCTGGATCCGTCCGGCTTGAGCGAGGTAATCGAGATTCAGTTCGCCGGCAGCACAGAAGCGCATCAGGTCCCATGACCCGTGCGGCCTCTGGGACAGCCGCTCAGCTTTGGCGGGTGCTGGCTCTTCCGTACGCTCCTGCAGTCAAACCGACTGCAGGAGCGTCTAGAGCTTGGCGTCAAATCGACGGCCCGCCCCGGCAAAACGGAGGTGAATGCAATGACTCAAGATGATCGCGACACAATCGACGTGCTGAAAGCCGAACTCGACTTCGTGGAAAAGGGCGGTTACGGCCGTTCGGTCAAGACACCGTGGCAGCCGACTTCGATCTTTCAAGATTCTCCGAGCTGCATCAACCTCGGTGACCTGGAAAGGACGCATCCGTGTAACGAATGTCTGCTCATCGATTTCGTTCCACCGGAGGCCCGGGCTGAAGACGTGCCTTGCCATCACATCCCGCTCAACGCCAAGGGAGATACCCTCGACGAGCTGGAGTGGAAAGAAGACCAGCGCCACACGGAAGAAACCGTCAAGAACTGGCTCCGTTCGACGATCAGGCAGTTGGAGGAGCATAGGGCCACGCAGAAAACTTGAGGAACGAGGATTGAAGATGGACGATAGAAGATCGTGGTAGCAAGGACCTTTCTATTTTCTATTTGCTATTTTCTATTTGCTATTTTCGATCCTCAATCATCGATTCTCAATCGTGAGTTCTGGGGGTGGAATCATGTCCATCGAGCTTTACCTGGTGTTACTACTCTTAACGCTCGCCGCCCTGTACTTTGTAGTTCCATTCGTCGTTGGAACCTATGTCAGGTATCGCGGCAAGCGAGTCATCACCTGCCCGGAAACAAGAAAGCCTGCGGCGATCGAAGTGGACGCCGGGCACGCCGCGCTGACCGCCGCGGTCAGCCATCCAGATCTTCGCTTAAAGTCCTGCTCGCGATGGCCCGAGCGCGAGGACTGCGGGCAAGAGTGTTTGCTGCAGGTCGAGCTTTCGCCTGAAGATTGCCTGATCCGAAACATACTGACTAACTGGTATGCCGACAAACACTGCGTCTCGTGCGGCAAGCAGATCGGAGAGATCCACTGGTTGGACCGCAAGCCCGCGCTGCTCAGCCCGGAAGGCAAGACTGTCGAGTGGAGCGAGGTCCCGGCCGAACAAGTGCCTGGCGTATTGGCCACACACTTTCCCGTCTGCTGGGACTGCCATATTACAGAGACCTTTTGCCGAGAGTATCCGGAAATGGTTGTGGACCGCTCGCGAATAAGCGAGGGGATCCACAGGGGCCAGTCGGTCTAGCAAACCGACTTGCTCTGCGAGGACTGAACCGCCTCAGACGGTCCACCAGCTGAGGTTATCAGGCGCGATGGGTTGTTTCAATTTGGTGAGGCTCGAAGATTGGCGCCAATTTGATCAGTGCGCCGTTGACTTCGCCCGTAGCTGGCTCAGCACCTTGAACGCCTCGAACCACAATATGCTGCCCGCTCCAGCGAGAAGACAGACGCCGAGGTCGATCCAGTGCAACTCGCCAAAGCGGAAAAGCTCGCGAAGCACCGGCACGTACAGCACTAACCCGAGGAATACCACCGCGCCGCCGATCACCCACCACAGCGCCGCGTTAGGTGAGCGTAGCGTCGTAACGACCGAATGCGCCCACGATCGGTTGATCAAGATCAGGCCAATGTTAGCTATGATCAGCGTCGTGAAAGCAAGAGCGCGCGCTTCTGAATCCGGCTGTCCGCGATAGAGCGCGAAGCCGTACAGCGCAACCATTATCACCAGCACCCCGAGCCCCTGGAACAAGCTCACCGACCATGTGCGCAATCCGAACAGAGGCTCGTTCGGATTGCGCGGCGGCCGCCTCATTACTGTCGCCTCTTCGGGTTCGGCCTCGAAGACGATCGAGCAAGCCGGGTCAATGATCAGATGGAGAAACGCGATGTGCACCGGCAGAAGCACCAGCGGCCACTTCAACAGCACAGGTATCAAGGTCATCCCGGCAATCGGCACGTGGATCGCCAGAATGTACGCCATGCCTTTCTTGAGATTGTCGAAGATGCGGCGGCCCTGCTTGATGGCTTGCACGATTGAAGAGAAATCATCGTCGAGCAGCACGAGCGATGATGCCTCGCGGGCCACATCCGTCCCGCGCTCGCCCATCGCGATGCCGATGTGCGCGGCCTTCAACGCAGGCGCATCGTTGACGCCGTCGCCCGTCATAGCCACGATTTCGCCGTTCCCCTTTAGCGCCGTGACCAGCCTCAGTTTCTGCTCCGGCACCACGCGCGCGAAGATGTTGACTGACTTGATGCGTCGCTGAAGCTCGGCGTCGTCCATTCGATCCAACTCGGGCCCGGTGATGATTTCATCCCTTGGCGCGAGGCCGATCTGACCAGCGATGTTCTGAGCCGTGCCCGGATAATCGCCCGTTACCATCACGACTCTGATGCCTGCGCCGTAGCACTCCTTGATCGCGTCGGGAACGGTGGGGCGCACGGGGTCGGCTAATCCCACCAACCCGAGAAACTCAAAGTCAAAGTCGTGCTGCTCGGTCGGCAAGTCCGTTTGCTTGAAGCGCGACCTTGCGACGCCCAACACGCGGAGTCCTTCGTTCGCCAGCGCGGTGACCTGCGCGGAGAGATGCTCGAGTTGCAATTCGTCGAAGTGGCACAGGTCGAAAATGGCTTCTGGAGCCCCTTTCGCGGCGATGACGTAGTCCTCGCCGTCGGGCGACTGCCATACCAATGACAGGGCCAACAGCTCATTGGAGAGCGGGTACTCGCGCACCAGCGTCCAGTCATCGTGCAGATGCTCGGTGCCGCTCAAATAATAGTTGCCGAGTTCTCTCAGCGCTTTTTCCATCGGGTCGAATGGGTCGCGATGGCTCGCCAGGATCGCGAACTCTGAAAGCTCGTGAAAGTCTTCCGGCAGCTCCTCGTTCACCCGAGTACGGATGTTGTAGAACTCATCCCCGGCGTTCAGCATCGCAACCGACATGTGATTCATCGTAAGCGTGCCGGTCTTGTCCACGCATAACACCGTCGCCGAACCGAGAGTCTCGACTGCCGGCATCCGGCGCGTGAGAACGTTCTTCTGCGAGATACGCCAGGCGCCCAGCGCCAGAAATATAGTCAGCACCACCGGAAACTCATTTGGCATGATGGCCATAGCCAGCGTGATGCCTGCCAGGAAACCGTCAAACCAATTCGCGCGCGTGAGCCCGTAAACGACCACCACGACAACGCACAGCACTACGCCAAGCATCGCGAGTTTGCGAACGAGCGTGTTGGTTTCCTTTTGCAGCGGAGTCTGTTCGGTTTCGAGCTTTTGAAGCGCCTTGCCGATCTTGCCGATCTCGGTACCCTGACCGGTTGCCAGTGCTTTCGCGACCGCCTGGCCTTGAACGGCCAGCGTTCCCGAGTAAACGAATGGAAGGTTCTCACCGCCCGGCACTCCTATCTCAACCGCGCCCTCCGCGGCGATCTTGCGCACCGGTATGGATTCGCCGGTCAGGACCGATTCATCAGCAAGAAAATGACCGCACGACAGGACTACCGCATCGGCCGGAATGCGATCGCCCTCGGCAAGCAGCAGAATATCGCCGCGAACTACATCGCGGCCGGCGATACGCTTTTGTTGTCCGTTTCGAATCACCAGCGCGCGCGGACTCGAAAGGTCCCTGAGCGCCTCGAGCGTTCGCTCGGTCTTTCGCTCTTGATAGAGGCTGATGCCCATGATGAAGAACACGAACCCGAGCAGCATGAACGCCTCTTGCGCATCTCCGAGTATCAGGTAAATCGCTCCGCAGGCGACTAGCAACAGGAACATTGGCTCGCGCACGACCTCGAAGGCGATCGCGAAGACGTTGCGCTGTTTTGTGGATGGTAGTTCGTTGAAGCCTTCCGCGCTGAGCCTCTGAGCAGCTTCGCTTTCCGAGAGTCCGTTGATAATGCTCAGGTCGAATTTGTTGATCATGCGTCCCCTTCTCACTAATAGGCACACTTCACAGCAGTGAGGCTCGTTGCAACAGATATGCCTAACGGGTCCAGCGCCACCACACGCGCGACAGCGCCGTCCCACAAGGCCGCCTGAGCGAATTGCCCCATAACGCTGCGCGAAAGACCGCACTACAGATCACGAGATCGTAGTTCGGCCTTCAGGCGGAAGTTGGTATGTTAGTCTCGCCGCAAGCTACGAACTTCCGCCTGAAGGCCGAACTACGAACCACTATGAGCAGGGCGGTTTGGTCACGAAGCGCAAGTCGGCGTAGTCGTTCGGTTTCTCATTCGATGATGACATTTGAATCGCCCGGTAGACACGCCACGCGACGTGTGGCTAAGATGACGACGCTCATCGCGGCGTTGAACAGAGCGCGGCCGCGCCGGAGAAAAATGGACGAGACATTTCAATTCCTGATTCGTCATGGCTATTCGGTGCTGTTCCTTTGGGTGCTGGCCGAACAACTGGGGCTGCCCTTGCCCGCGACGCCGCTGTTACTCGCGGCCGGAGCCTTGGCCGGCGCGGGTCAGATGAACCTCTGGCTTGCGATCGCTCTCGCAGTGCTGGCCTCACTGTTGGGTGACGTGAGCTGGTACGAGTTCGGAAGGCTCCGCGGAGGCAAGGTATTGAACCTCCTTTGCCGCATCTCGCTCGAACCCGATTCGTGCGTGCGAAAGACAGAGAATGCGTTCGTTCGTCACGGGTCGCGCTCGCTGCTGATCGCCAAATTCGTCCCCGGCTTGAATACGATGGCGCCGCCGCTCGCTGGAATAATCGGGATGCGGCGTTGGCGCTTCCTGATCTTCGATGCGCTAGGAGCGTTGCTTTACATCGGCCTATTCGCCGGCCTCGGGTTTATGTTCAGCAACCAGCTCGAACAAGTTGCGGCGCGCGTCGCGAGCCTGGGTTTCTCTCTGCTTGTGATCCTTGCCGGAGGCGTAGGCGCTTACATTACGTGGAAGTACATTCAGCGCCGGCGATTCATCCGCAGCCTGCGAATCGCCCGCATCACTCCCGAGGAGCTGAAGCGAAAGATCGAAGCAGGAGAAGAAGTCGTCGTCGTCGACTTGCGTCATTCGCTGGACTTCGACGGCGAGCCGCGGACAATTCCGGGCGCCATTCGCCTGGCGCCCGACAAAGTTGAAGAGGGTCACAGTCAGATTCCACGCGACCGCGAGATCGTTCTGTTCTGCACCTGACCGAACGAAGCGACCAGCGCCCGTGTGGCGCTGCTGTTGAAGCGGCGAGGGATCGAGAAAGTGCGTCCGCTCGCCGGCGGGTTCAGCGCGTGGTTCGAGCGCGGCTTTCCGGTCGAGGGAGGCAGAGTCTAAGTTAGCGAAAACGCACGGCGTGCATCACAGCAGCCGAATGGCGGTAGATATGCCGCCGCACTGCATACCGGTCGCTTTTCCTCAAAGACCCAGCGGCGGGGTGGAATCAAATCCCAGAGCCTGCTCGAGGTTGTTAGCCGCCCGCAGCAATCGGGCTTCATCAAACTGCTTACCGATCAGTTGTATGCCGATCGGCAACCCGCTTGACGATAACCCGCAGGGCAGGCTCAGAGCCGGTACTCCCGCGAGGTTCGCGGTGATTGTGTAGATGTCAGACAAATACATTTCGAGTGGATCGTCAGTCTTCTCGCCCAGCTTGAACGCGGGGGTGGGCGAGGTCGGTGTTGCAATCACATCGCACCGGGCGAACGCGTCACGGAAGTCGCGTTCGATCAGCGAGCGCACCTTCTGCGCTTTGCCGTAGTACTGATCGTAGTAACCCGCCGACAGCGCATAGGTGCCGAGCATTATTCGCCTCTTCACCTCTGCGCCGAAGCCCTGATCGCGCGTGCGGCTGTACATCTCCCTCAAAGCCGCAGCTCCTTCGGCGCGGAACCCGTATCGGACGCCGTCGTAACGCGCGAGGTTCGAGCTGGCCTCGGCGGTCGCGATCAAGTAGTAAACAGCCACGGCGTATTCGGTGTGAGGCAGGCTGATTTCGATTATCTCTGCGCCAATCTCTTCAAGCTTCTTGATCGCGGCTTCGGTCTTCTCTTTCACCTCAGCGTCCAACCCCGCGCTGTAGTATTCGCGCGGGACACCAACTCGCAAGCCTCGAACGTCGCCGTTGATCGCTGACACGTAGTCGTCAACCGCGACGTCACTCGACGTCGAATCGTTAGGGTCGCGCCCGGCAATGACGCTGAGAATCCGCGCTACATCTTCGACGGAGTTGGCAAGCGGTCCAATCTGATCGAGGGATGATCCAAAAGCTATCAACCCGTAGCGCGACACACGGCCATAGGTAGGCTTCAAGCCGACCACACCTGAGAGACTGGCGGGTTGGCGAACAGAGCCTCCCGTGTCTGAACCAAGCGCTCCCATCGCCATCCCGGCAGCGACCGCGACCGCCGACCCGCCAGACGACCCGCCCGGCACACGAGTCGGGTCCCAGGGATTCTTAACCGGGCCGTACGCCGAGTTTTCCGTCGACGATCCCATCGCAAACTCATCGAGATTGGTCTTGCCAATGATCAGCGCGCCGGCGGCTTGCAACCGCTCGACGGCGGTTGCAGTGTAGGGCGGCTTGTAGTTGAAGAGGATGCGCGAGCCGGCCGTAGTACGCACGCCGCGCATGACCATGTTGTCTTTGACGGCGATCACCGCTCCGGCAAGCGGCGGGAGTTGCTCACCGCATCCCACCGCGCGATCGATCTCCTCTGCGCGAGCCATCGCGGCGTCGGCCGTGACGGTAATGAACGCGTTGAGCTCGGAGAGACGCTCGATGCGGTCGAGCGCTGCGCGGCAAACGCCTGCGGCCTTGACCTCGCCTGACGCGAGGCGCTTATGAAGAGAGCTGATTGTTAAATCCCTGATTTCCAAATGATCTCCACTCTTGGTCCGTAGTCAGTAGTCCGTAGTCCGTAGCCCACCGGAACCAAGTGCCCACTGACTACGGACTACGGACCACGGACTACTGACTAATCACCCTCGGGACTTTGAAGTAGCCTGATTCCGAATCCGGAGCGTTCTCGACTGCAAGCCTCTGACCAATGCCTGGCCGTACGTTGTCGTCGCGTTTTGCATATTCCATGTCGTCACCCGCCGGCGCACAATGAGACATCGGCGGCACATCCGCAGTGTCAAGCTCGTTCAGCTTTTCGATATGGCCGATGATCGAACTGAGCTGCTCAGTGAAAAGGTCAGTCTCCTCCGCCGTAAGCTCGAGCCTGCTGAGCTCGGCGATTTTCTCAACATCTTTCTTAGTGATAGGCATCCAGTCTCCAATCGGAGCAGGTCATGAACCTGACGATTATAGGAACCGCGTCGTAGGCTATCAAGGCGCTGTAAGAACGGCCAGCGACGAATAGGCATGAAGCCCCGTTCCATTCTTAATTTTCCATTTTTCATTTTCCATTTTTCATTTCTCATTGAGGAGAGTCAGTCGATGACAAATATCAAATGGAAAATGGAAAATGGAAAATGAACATCCGTCATTCGCCATGAGCTCTCCCCCAAGCTATAATCCAAAGTCAATTCTCAAACAATTGCTACAGATGATGATCACATATTAACGGTGAGGAGAACATGCAACCTTTAGTTGGTTTGATAATGGGTTCAAAGTCTGACTGGGAAACGATGTCGCACGCCGCACAGACTCTCGAAGCTCTCGGCGTTTCATTCGAGGTGCGCGTTCTTTCCGCGCATCGCACCCCGGATCAACTGTTCGAATACGTAGAGTCTGCCGAAGCTCGAGGACTCGAAGTGATCATTGCGGCAGCCGGCGGCGCGGCGCACCTGGCGGGCGTCGCCGCAGCGAAGACGTTGCTGCCAGTGCTCGGAGTGCCGATGGAGTCGAAGTCCTTGAAGGGTCTGGACTCGCTGCTGTCGATGGTCCAGATGCCGGCCGGAATACCGGTGGGCACGCTGGCGATCGGCCGCGCCGGCGCCGTGAACGCTGCGCTCTTTGCGGCCGCGATACTGGGAATCAAGCGCCCCGAAGTTCGGGAGGAGATAAAGAAATACCGTGAGAACCAGGCGCGGGCGATTCTCGCCCATCCCGATCCGCGGGAACCGTGATGCGCGGCATGCTACTTCCTGGGAGCGCAGGCATCCCTGCCTGCCTGGCTTTGCGTGAGACGGGTGCAGGCAGGGATGCCTGCGCTCCCGGGCCTCACTTTTCCTCTCCCTTCGATTGACCAAACGCGTGTGTGAAGAAGCCTTTCAAGCTGCTAGTTATTCCAGCCGGCATCTCTCCGCCGCGAACCACCAGCACCGGACACTCTGCGCGGTTGACGATTTCGCGAGTGATGTTTCCCATTATGTAGCTTCGAAGGTTGCCGCTTTCGGGTGATGAGCCTGTGACCACCAGATCGTAGTCGCCGCGGCGAATCTCCTTGAACACCTCGCTGATCACCAGCCCGTGCCGCAGCCTTACGTCGGTCGAGACACCCATCAATTCAAGCGACTCTTTCTCGCGGCGCAGGTTCTGGCCCAGCCCCGAGCTCGAATGCAGTAACAGGTTCACGTCCTCTTCCATCCTGATCAAATCCGTATAGACCGCGGGCGGCTCCGCCATCACGTGAAAGAGCGTGATGGACGCGCCCGCAGCTTTCGCTATTGCGCCGGAAAACTCGACGGCGCGATCGATGTACTTCTCGCCGCCGCTGCAAACCAGGATGCGTTTGATGGTCTCGCGATTGCCGATGACCGCAAGGACCGGAGGCGCGACTGCTTTGATTATCTTGTAAGCCTTCGCCGACATCAGGAACGGCCCGCGGGTGCCCTTGCGCACCGCCCCTATTACGACGAGATCGTAGCTGGTCTCATCGGTGCGCTTGACTATCTCTTCGATGGGCTCACCGGACTTGGTGATAACCTCCGCGTTTACGCCTCGTTCCTTGAGCAGGTGCTGCGCGCGTCGAAGCGAATCAAATGCAACATCTTCTTCGCCCGGTTTCTCGGTTATGCCTAGAATGGTGGTTTCGGCTCCGCACCTTTCCGCGATAAGCCCGCCAAAGCGAACGGCATTCTCGGCCTGGGCTGAACCGTCTGTGCAAATCAACAATTTCATAGCTAATCCAATTCGCTTCGCTCGTGATCGGTGAAATGAGGTAGCTAAGTTATGTACTGCACTTTCAGGTATCACATTCACGCATCACACCACGGATCATATAGTACGGGAGCGCGATTAATGAAGCTGCCGAGCAAACACACACCGCGCGCGAATCATCCAACGCCCGTGCGCTAGCTTGTGGAGTTGACCCGTGAACAGTAGAATTCAGTCATTCACAGGGGGACGTAAGATGCTTCCGAAGACAGTCTATCTAGCTCTGACTCTAGCAATCGCGTGCTCATCGGTTTCTGCTTTTCAAACCAGGTCATCGCAAAACGCACAGCCTGGGATTGACGAGGTCATCCGACGATTCGCGGAGGCCGAGACGCAGAACAGGATCGCCAGAAACAACTACACTTTCACGCAGGACTTTGACGTTAGGACGATCGGAGAAGCCGGCTCGGTGACGGGGCGGTTTCACCGGGTCTCCGACATAGTCTTCGATGACCGAAGCAAACGCATCGAGAAGATAACCTTCTTCCCACAGTCAACCCTAACCGCCCTTCAAATCACAAACGAGGACATGCAGGACCTGGCCGGTGTGCAGCCTTTCGCGCTTGCGGCCGAGGACCTTGCAAAGTATCAGATTGATTACGTCGGCAAGGAGAAGATTGACGAGTTGAACACCTACGTCTTCGACGTCAAACCGAAGAAAATGGTCAAAGGCGAACGCTACCTGGAAGGCCGCATCTGGGTCGATGATGAGGACCTCCAGATAGTGAAAGTCAAAGGCCAGGCTGTTCCCGAAGTTGACCAACAGAAGTTTCCGCACTTTGAAAGCTATCGCGAAAACATCGACGGCCGTTATTGGTTCCCAACCTACATCTACGTCGATGATGTGCTTGAATTCAAAAGTGGGCCGGTTCACATCAAAATGGTGGTGCGCTTCGCGAACTACAAGAAGTTCAGCGGCAGGATTCGCGTAGCGGACGAAGGCGAGGCGGCAACCGATGATGAAGTGAAGGCGGCGGAAAAGAACAAGCCGGGGACGCCTGGCGCAAAGCCGCCGGATCCTCAACAATCCAAGCCCGACGCGAAGAAGCCTCCAAAGAAGCCTTGATGCAAGTGAGCGCGAGGTGATGAGCGCTGCCGCCCCGACAGTCAACCAGCTTCAGACTTCGAGGATCCGCGTTGCGTGCGCGACGGTCGTGTTCATCGCATCGATTGTCGTTTACACATGTACTCTCGCTCCGACCGTCACATTGGTCGACAGCGGTGAGTTGATCGTGGCCGCGCGCTCGCTCGGCGTAGCTCACCCGCCCGGATTTCCGCTTTATGTTCTGCTCGCCCATCTGGCGACATTGGTTCCGATAGGCAGCGTGGCCGTCAGGGTCAACTTTGCGTCAGCGCTCTTCGCGGCGCTTGCCTCCGCGGTTCTCGCGCTGTCGATAATTGAAGCAATGACCACCACGGGGTTTCCGATTTCAGGACGCGCGGCTCGAAGGAAACTGGAGCGCAGCAAGAGAGGAAAGCCTGGCGCACCCGCGCTCCTGAATGATGGTGCGCCGCGGAGTTCATTCGTGCTCGTTGTTTCGTGCCTGGTCTCAGGTCTGTTGTTGGCCTTCTCGCGCACGCTCTGGGCATATGCGACGATAGCGGAGGTATATACCCTCAACTCACTTCTGATCCTTACCATTTTCCTGCTGATGTTTCGCTGGCGCCGCCTGTTCATCGAATGGCAGCGGCGACAAAGCGAAGCGAGGTCGCAGGACGATGACCGCAAATCCGCTCTGATCTTTGACGCCGCCGCAACCCCAAGCGATCGATTGTCCCGGCCTGTCGCCCCCTCGCCCCCTCACCCCGTCGCCCCCTCGCCCTCTCGCCTCATCGCCCCCTCGTTCCCTCACCCCGTCGCCCGGTCCTCCCCTCACGGTTCCCTGTATGCGGCTGCATTCGTATTTGGCCTCGCACTCGGCGTCCATCACGTGAGCGTCGGCTTGATGTTACCTGCTTTCGCCGCGCTGGTGTTCGCAACGGAGGGTATCGGCTTCTTCATAAGCAGACGACTCATCTACGCGGCCTTGTTCGCGTTCGCGGGGCTGTTCCTTGTGTATGCGTACCTTCCGCTGGCGGCTTCGCGGTCGCCGATCATGAACTGGGGCGACCCGAGAACCCTCGAGCGATTGTGGTGGCAGGTAACCGGAAAACAGTATCAGGTCTTCTTTTCCTATTCGGTGGGGACGATGGCAAGCCAGTTCGTTGGTTTCATCAAACTCGCGGCGCGCGAGTTCGGTCCGTGGTGGCTACCCGCCGTGCCTGCGCTGGCGATAGCCGGACTTGTGGCAGTTTTTCGCCGTGACAAGGCGATTTTCTG
This sequence comes from uncultured Clostridia bacterium, assembly GCA_964548075.1. Taxonomy (GTDB): domain Bacteria; phylum Acidobacteriota; class Blastocatellia; order UBA7656; family UBA7656; genus Onstottus_A. Next base: position 17,706 of record CAZJQQ010000061.1, read on the forward strand.
GTTTCTGGCGCTGGTCATCGCCGCCGATCTTGCTTATTCGCTTGGCTATGAAATCGCAGAAGATAAAGACGCGTATTATTTGCCTGCCTTGATTGCGATGACAATAGCGGCGGCCTTCGGTGCAGAGTGGTTCATCAACAAAGCCATATCAACGCTTGTTGCCTCGAAGGCGCCACGATCGATCGCGGCAGCCCTCGTATTACTTGTGCCGATCGCCGCGCTTGCAGGGAACTGGTCATATGACAACCGAAGCCGATACTTCATTGCGCAAGATTACGTCGACAACATTCTCTCGACGGTCGAGCCGGGCGGCATGTTGCTCACACAGGACTGGCAGGTCTACTCGCCAATTCTCTACTCTCAGGAGATCGAACACCGCCGCGAGGATGCGGTCGTTATTGACATCAATCAACTTCGACGCTCGTGGTACTTTGATTATCTACGCCGTGCGTATCCGGAAACGATCGAGCAGGCCAGTGATCAGGTCGAGGCTTTTCTGGAAGACCTTCGGCAGTGGGACCACGATCCGGACCTTTACCAGCGTGACCTAGTGCTCAATCAGCGGATCAACTCCAGATTCTACGCAATGATCCTCGCGTTCGTCACTAATCACATTCAGGCGGCGGCGGTGTATGTGACTCTGGACATCGCCGGGAATCGCGAAGGACCCGACGCAGAGCTGACCAAATCGCTTGCGGCTTCATATCAGTTTGTTCCGCAAGGTCTGGTCTTTCAGGTAACAACTGATCGCGAATTCCAGCAGCCGGCTGATCCCCAGCTCGTCATGCGAGGCTTGGCGGACGGCACCATCAAGTTCGAAGACGACGACGTGGTTAAGAAAAAGGTACTGCCTGTGTACGTGAATATGCTCTACAACCGCGGGCGCTATCTAGCGGCCTACGGCCGGCACGAACGGGCGATTGAAGCTTTAAAGCGGTCGCTTGATTTGAATCCCAGGTTCACGCTCGCGCAGCAAGCGATGAACGAGAGTCTTAATGCAATTCGCAGGGCAACCCCGAACGTCCGTCAATGATAGTTCCACTTCGGCAATTACTCCTTGCACTTTTGCTGCCCTTTTTTGGTATACTCTCGGCGTTCCTCTTTTGGACGCATTGGGGTGTTTGAGCACACCTCTACTTATGCACCCTAGTGCGCGGTTGGGAGTAGGCCGTCAATAATGGTGGCGGCCTACCCCGCGATTTGGATTGAATGATGATTGCGGGTTGTTCGGGGAAGTGTTGGAGGTGCGCGAGGCGCGATGCGGCACAGCACCCGTTCAAGGATGCTCTTTGTTATTCCAATCTGGGCGATCACCCTCTGTGGGGCGATCGCTATTAACGATCTTTGAAGACAATCTTTGCGTGCAAGGCTGCGTTCAGGTGAATTGACCCCAAGCGAGCTAACCCGTACTGCCTCATGTTCTGGTTGAACCTGTCGTGAGGCGCCTGCTTCCGTGGCGCGATTGATTGCGACAACAGACGGGCTGGCAGAGTCGCGCTTAGCTGCAATCTCCTCGCGGGTCGCGCTCCATTCTGGGTATGCATGTGCGAATGGAGAACCCAGTGCGATGGCGGAAGCGGCTTCTGCTTCGGCGAGGCGACCTAATTCCGCGAACTCAACGGCCAACTCGTTGTGGTAGAAGTAGAAGTAGAGTGGGTTCTTGCGACCCACAACCTGCACAAGCGGCGACAGGCTTTCGAGAATGGCTAATGCGCCTTCGTGATCGCCCGTGTCGCTTTTGACGTGCGATATTTCCAGCTGTGCCATCAGAGCGGTCTGCAAACCGTGAGCGTTCTTATTCGGGGCCACCCGCAACGCTTCAAGCTGAAACCTCGACGCTTCATCAAGCTGGCCTGCGTCACGGTTAATTCCACCCAAAGTCTGAATTGCTCGCGCTCTGTAGGTAATCGGCGCATCATCGGCGACTGTTTCGATCAAGGCTTCGGCTTCATCTCTCTGGCCCTTACGATTGAGAGCGAGAGCGTGGTAATACAACCCAGTTTGCCGACTACCGGCTATGGGCAGATTCATCAATACCTTGCTTACTTCTTGGAGCGCATCCAAATCACGCAGCATATAGGCGTGCTCTGCAAGATGAATCAATGAATTGGTGAGTTTGAGAAATGCCACTGGTGAATGGACGGTCTGAGCCAAATGGCTCACAACAATATGCTGAAGCAATCCACCATGGGTGACCACGGTTTCTGAGTCAGCGAATCCCGCTTTGGAGGAATAACCAATGAGAAAACGACTTGTCATTGCTGCAGTCTGCATCTTAGCTCTTCCGCTTCTGTATTCCACTTCTCAGAGGGCGAGGCTAACAAACCCAAGTCCGTACGCCATCGTTGCGCTCGCCGGCCGAACAACAGCCGGGACTTGGTGCGAGTGCGGTACGCCGGCTTGCCTCTGCGACCCCGGTGAAGAGCCCGGCCAGGGTCCCAACTCGGTATCGGTTCAAACGGATGGTTCCTTGAAACCCGGTGCTCCTCCGAAACCGAGAGGCCTGGCTGACGTCGACTTCGGCTCGGGCGCGCTTATGCTGGCGCTTGCTTTCTTATTGTGGACTAGATTGCGGGCATAACCTTCAAACCGCATTCTAGGCCTCTACAAATTCCTCAAGTGGTGTCGCAACCAATCGCGGCTGAGGTGATGTGTGCCACCCCATCGGGCGGCATTCTACTATAATCGCGACCTCATTGCACCAAGAATTCTTCTGAGGACGCTCAAATAATTAGCGGAGGTCTATTCTCTTGACGAGGAAGTGACGTCATGGTGGCTATCACGGATCTTTTGTCTGCTCGCTTTCTCGGCTGATATGCGTTACAACTATGATCGGATCAAGGCTCAGGATTCTCGGCGATGCCCGAAACTGAAGATGTGAACAATGTCCCCGGACGCTCGTTGAGCGCGGGAGAGATCTACATCGAAATGAAGCGGCGGCTCGAGCTGGGTGCGCGCGCAGCAATGGCGACAGTTGTAAAGACGCGCGGATCGACGCCACAGCAGACCGGCGCCAAGATGGTGATATTCGACGACGGCACATTCATTGGGACAGTGGGCGGCGGCTGCGTTGAAGCGGACATCTGGGCCGAAGCCCGCGAAGTGCTACACACTGGGAAAACCGACATCTATCATTTCAACTTGAACGACGAATACGCGGACGCCGAAGGCATGGTCTGCGGCGGCCAGATGGATGTGCTAATCGAGAGATGGGCCTGTGACGACAATTAGCTTGGACACGCGCGCCAATTAGCGCCCGGCGTTGTTCGAAACTGTTGAACCCAAACACCGCGGATCTCACCCGCCTCAATACGTTTCATCTTGCTCCTCTGTGCTAGACTTTCGACATGTCCGACCAGCGCGTGCTCATCGTGGACGACGAAGAACCGGCGCGGCAGGGTCTCAGCGAAGTAGTGGCGAGCTGGGGCTACCTCACTGAGACGGCCGGCGATGGCCGCCAGGCCGTCGAGCGCGTCGAGAGCTTCGCTCCTCATGTTGTGATCACCGACGTGGTCATGCCAAACCTCGACGGCTTCAAGCTGCTCGCTCATCTTAGAACCGAACACCCCGAAGTCTCTGTGATTTTGCTGACCGGTCAAGGGTCGGTTGACGCGGCAATCCGCTCAGTCAAAGACGAAGGCGCTTTTTATTACTTCGAGAAACCCATCGACATGCGCAGGCTTCAGCTTGTGTTGAGGAAGGCCGCCGAATACAGCAGCGCGCGGCGCGAGAACGAACTCCTTCGGCGGCAGCTTCGCCAGTACGGCGCGTTCGGCGATATGGTCGGCGCATCGGACGCCATGCGCGAAGTCTATACGGTTGTCGAGCAAGTTGCTCCAAGCGCAGTGTCGGTGCTGGTCACTGGCGAGTCAGGCACCGGTAAGGAAATGGTTGCGCGCACGATTCACAAGCTGAGTCCGCGCGCTAACCAGCCCTTTATTGCCATCAACTGCGCAGCCGTGCCTGAAACCCTGATGGAGTCAGAGTTGTTTGGCCACGAAAAAGGCGCGTTCACCGGAGCGGCAAACCGGCGCATAGGCTGCTTCGAACTGGCGAACAACGGCACGCTGCTTCTGGACGAGATCGCGGATATGCATATTCTCCTTCAGGCGAAGCTCCTGCGCGTGCTTGAAGATGGGAAGCTGTGGCGGCTCGGCTCGACTAAAGAGACAAGCGTCGATGTGCGAGTGATCGCAGCCACCAATAAGGACCCGCTGAAAGCCGTGCAGCAAGGCGCTCTAAGAGAGGACTTGCTGTACCGTTTGAACGTAATTACAATCAAGCTTCCTGCGTTGCGCGATCACCGCGACGACATTCCGTTGCTGGTTCAACACATGATCGAGGAGATGAGCAAGCGCCATAGCAAGACGGCGCGGCTCATATCGCCGGACGCGATGGAGGCACTGATGGGTAGTCACTGGCCCGGCAACGTTCGCGAGCTTCGAAACGTGATCGAACGCGCGGTTGTTATTTGCGAAGGAGAACAAATAGAAAAACGCCATCTGCCATTTAACATCACCGGCCAGAAACCCTCACCTACCGCCGACGCCGTGATGATACCGATCGGTATGCCCCTGGAAGAAGTTGAACGGCGAGTGATACTCAGCACACTCGCGCGGACCGAGCACAATAAGACGCGAACCGCTGAAACTCTGCACATCAGCCTCAAGACGCTTCATAACAAGCTGAAGGCATACAGAGAAGCGGGCCTGGCAAAAGAGGAAGGGTAGTCCGCCTGACTTCAGTTTGTCGCGTCATTCCGATTGCGGCGAGCGACAAACTGAAGTTTGTCGGACACTGACATGGCGACGACAGCAACGGCGGGGGAACAACTCCAGCAAGGCGGCGAAGTTGAGGCAAGGGTCACCGAGCAGCCTGCCGGTTCACCCTGGCTGAAGCTGGGTGTCCGGGCGCGACAGATCGCTCTGATAACCCTGCTCGTAGCCCTCGTTGTCGTGGTCACCACCGCGGTTAACATCGCTAATCTGACGGCCGTAATAATCAGCCGGACTGCGAAGGAAGCCAGTCAGGTATCTCTCCAGATTGACTATGCCGTCAATCAGGAGCTAGCACACGCCAGCACCGTCGATCATCTCGACGACTACACTGCGTTGGTTAGCGAACACTCGGGCGTGCGAGGGCTGATGGAATCAACCCTCGTCACTTCGCACACAATCGCTTATCTGTATCTCGCCAACGTCAGCGGGCAAATCATCACCGACTCGGAGGGTCGGCGCGAGTTGGCAGCTAACCGGTACCTGATCGGCGACGTGCCTACCGACCGGCCGAACCTTGACCAATTGGCTGATCAGAGTGGGTATGTTCAACTAGCACGCTTACTGCTCGGCCCGCCGATCTACGAATATCAGAAGCGTCTGGGGAGCGACGGTCCCTTTGCTGCCGAGCTTCACATCGGCGTTTCCGCTTCAGCCGTAGGGAAGGAGTTGCTCGGTCCGATTGCAACCAACTTGATCATCGGGCTGGTGGCGATTGTCGTAGCCGCAATCGTCGCGATCGGCTCGGCGAACTTGCTTCTGCAGCCGCTGGAAGCGATATCGACCAGCATCGATCAATTGGGGCTTCCGCACGCGCCTGGAACGACGGGCGGTCTGCCGCGAGACCAAATGGTGACCGGTGTAACGTCGCGGCTGAGGCAACTGGGCGAGCGGCTCGCAGGGGAGCGGAGCGAGTTGGAAATTATGCGAGGCCGATTGCGGCAGGTAGTAAGCCACCTCGAAGAGCGCCTGCTCTTGATCAACCGCGAAGGCCGTGTGATTCTTGCCAGCCCCGACGCCGAGCAGATCCTGGGCCTCAACGATGTTGAAATCAGCGGGCTGCCAATTGACGAGACGCTTGGCCCCAACCATCCCCTGGTCGTGACAGTCGAACGCGCCTTCAGGGAGAGAAGGTCCGTCGCGCGAACGACCCTCCACCTTCCCGGCAAGCCACGTCCTCGACAGCTGCTGGCTTCGGTTCAGTACATTGAGGACGCAGGCGAACCCGTCGGCGCATTGGTCAGCATGCGCGATTACGAATCGTTTCAAAAATTCGAGTCGCAATGGGATCTGTCGAAAAAGCTGGCTGATCTCGGGCGCATCACATCGGGCATAGCCCACGAGGTCAAGAACCCGCTCAACGCGATGGTGATCCATCTTGAGATTCTTCGTTCCAAGCTCGAATCCGGTACTTCGGATCCGCGTCCTCAACTCGAAATACTCGACTCTGAAATCAAACGGCTCGATCGAGTCGTTCAGACCTTTCTCAATTTCACGTGGCCGGTTGAGGTTCACCTGCAGCCGATCGACTTGAATACGATAGTGACCCAGGTGACCGCGCTGGCTTCTACCGAGGCGCAGGAGCGCGGCGTTACTATCAACAAGCAACTCGATCCGAGCGCGCCGGTAATCAAAGGCGACGCGGACCTTCTCAAACAGACGTTGCTGAACGTGATCATTAACGGATGCCAGGCGATGCCGGAGGGAGGACCGCTGAAGGTAGCTACATCCAGGGGCCAGGATGGGTCAGCCCGAATCACAATCACCGACCGAGGCATCGGCATCGCCGACGAAGACCAGGAACGAATATTCAATCTCTACTACACGACGAAAAAGGGTGGAACGGGGATTGGGTTAGCCCAGGCGTTTCGCGCCGTGCAGCTTCACGGCGGAGTGATACGCTTCGATAGCCAGGTTGGGGTCGGTACCACCTTTGAGATCATCCTTCCCGCGGTAGTCTGATCTGCAATCATCCACGAAAGAACGATCTCGCAGGTAACGTCGTGCCAGTTTCGAATCCACCCGATGAGCGGAGGTCGAATCCGCTATTAGTGCAGTAGGCAGAGGCGGGGCGTGGCCTTGTGCAGCGGCACGATGCTGAAACTCATCCGTCACTTTCTTGACACGACAATCCAGCTATGGTTCAATCGCGCCGGTTGGCAGGCGTGGTTTTTTCATTTGGCGGCCTCCTCTGTGTTTTCCTCAGGAGCTAGTGTTTAGTCGGACTCTTGGTTCCAACGGTCCGCCGGCGTAATTGCGCCGAACGCAAAACATGGTATAAAGATTGTCCCGTTGTTCCATCCAGCGAGGCGAAGAGTTGCAGAATATGAAGCGGGTTTGTAGGAAAATGCGCGGGCTATTTGTACTTGTGCTCCTGGTTTTTGTCTTCGCCCAGCCCACTCAAGCGACTACCGCAGTGATGCTGTCTGACGTCGAGTTGATCGTCCACTCACGCCTCATCGTAAGCGGCAGCGTGATCTCCGTGATGAGCGATTCGGACGGCTCGGGGATGGTGTGGACGTATGTGGAGATGCGCACTGATCGTGTGCTGAAGGGAGCCTTTCACGAAGGGACGATTGTTCTAAAGCAACTCGGCGGGACGGCCGGCGACTCAGGCGTGCGCGTGGTTGGACAACCGGGATTCGCGCCAGGCGAGCGCGTCCTTCTGTACCTGAATACGGGAGCGGATGGCAGTTTGCACGTGGCTCACGGTTTCATGGGCAAGTTCTCCGTTGTTAGAGATGCAGGCGGCGCCGAGTTTGTAGAACGCTCAACAACCACGAGCGAAATCGAGTTTCTGGCCCGCACCAGCCCCGGTGAGGTTACCGACCGCGCTCCCTACGACGCTTATGTCGGCAAGATAAAACGCACGTTGCGGCGAGAGGCGGCGCGCGTGGCAGAAGTAGACGCCGCGCGAAGCGGAAAACCTTTCGTCACAGTGCCAGGCGAGTTCTCACGCGGGAAGAAGCAAACGGGGGACTTCACGGCAGAGTTTGCGTTTTTCGCCGATCCAGTGCGCTGGATGGAAGCAGACTCGGGGCAGCCGGTTCGCTATTTCGTTAATCCGAATGGGTCGCCGGTTGCGGGAGGAGGCAGTGCGGAGATTGCACGCGCCATGGCTGCGTGGACGAACCAGAGCGGCGCCGCGATTCAACTCCAGGTTGCCGGCCAGACGGGCAGTTGCGGGATTGTCTTCGACAACATCAACACCATCTCGTTCGGAGATTGTCTGAATCAGTTGGATCCGCCGATCGGCTGTTCGGGCATAGTGGCCCTCACTGCTATCAGTTTCATCCGCGAGACAAGAGTTATTGGTGGAACGACTTTTAACAGGCTGCTTGAAACGGACACAGTATTCAACGACGGAATGAATTGCTTTCTAGCGAACTCCGCGAATCTAGCCGAGATTGCCTGCCATGAATTGGGTCACTCAATAGGGCTCGGCCACTCTAGCGATCCAGCCGCGTTGATGTGGGCCACAGCACATGGAGGGGGACGGGATGCTGTGCTCGGCGCCGATGACAAGGCCGGCATTCTGGCGATTTATCCGGCATCGCCCGGGGGAGGTGGTCCGGGTCCGGGTGGAGGTGGCCCAGTCAGCATCGCAACCCTCAGCGTGAACGACGGAGTTGTGGGGCGATCGTACAGCAATACGCTGACGGCCACCGGCGGAACTCCGCCGTATAGATGGACGCTGGTCGGAGGAGCACTTCCCTCCGGACTTAGCCTTCTGACGAACGGGGCGATTGGCGGCGTTCCCAATTTCGCAGGTTCGTCTTCTTTCGTGGCACAAGTTATTGACTCGGGGAACCCCTCGCGGGTGGACTCGAGGTTGTTTTCGCTAACGATACGCGAGAGCGGTGGGGGAGGCTTGCCGGGTTTCCCCGCTATCACCGGCGTGAAAGTGAAGGGGGTTAAGAAGCTCTGGGTGTTCGGCGAGAACTTCCATGCAAACTCTGTAATCGTGATCAATGGCCTTTTGCTCGAGCCAGTACAATTCGCGCAAGACGGATCCGTTGGCCAGCTCCTCGCAAAAGGGAAACTCAACTTGGGCTCGCAAGGTACAAACGTCGTGGTTGTAATCAACACCGACAACAGGTCCCTGCCGTTCATCTTTTAGTTTACAAATGAGCGAATGCCAACCTGGGCCTCTCCGAAAACCCGTGGTGGTTTGAGCGTGTGAGGACGTCGGTGGCCGACGTCGGCGCCGACGTCGGCGCTGGTGGAAATGTCTGGTGGCTTCTGCTAATCTCTTTCCCCGCAACGGGCGCTTAGCTCAGTTGGTAGAGCACTGTGTTCACACCGCAGGGGTCGCTGGTTCGAGTCCAGTAGCGCCCACTTTGACCCGCCTGCGTGGATTTCAGGAACGAGTTTATTGGTTATGATGAGACGCCCTACTAAAGTAATCAGCCGAAAGACAGACTCAGTTCGCATCATCAAGATAACCGGGCGGCTTGACCCGGGCGACGGACCCGATCAGCTCTTCGAGATGGTACAGAGCTTCGTGGAGGAAGATGAGGTCAGTTTTCTGCTCGATCTGCGGAGCGTGACTTACATCAGCAGCACCGGGGTCGGTAGTCTAATCAAGGCCTACCGTTCGGTGCTAAAAAAGAAGGGCCACCTAAAGCTGCTTTCGCCCTCCCAGTCGGTGAGAAACATTCTGGCGATTTCGAAACTCGATGGCGTGTTTGAAATCTTCTCTGATGAGAACGAAGCACTGGCAAGCTTCAGGGAGTAGCAAGCTTGAGCTTATGAGGGCTTCTTATCCTTCTTCGGAGGAGGTTCCTTTGGCTTCTCCTGGTTTCCTTTGTCCTTTATGACAGGTGGTCCTGGCGGATTCTTCTTTTCATCCTTGTCCTTCTTCTGCGCGAAGGCAACAGAACCACACGGAGGAGCCGTGACCACGGCGGTCGCACCGAATAGCGAGAGCGTAACTATGAGAAACAACTTCTTCATACGATTGCTTCCAGCTTCGTTAGAATAGCACCATCGGTCCCGGTGCAAAACACCTTTTCATCCTCCTCGATCGGGGCTCGCCCTTGTCCCGGTTTGATCTCCGCAACCGCTATTCCACATATGTCGGTGCGCCAAATCGCTGAATGACGCGGCTTACATCGAACACTTGAGACTTCCATCCGCCTTAGTCAGACCTTTCAGTTTAGCTGCGCACCTTTTAGTGCAATAGTCGGATGCCTGGATCGGCGGCTCGCGTTGTTAGATCTGCTGAGGATTTGAAGACGGATGATGGATTCGAGGCAATTGGGCAGCGGCCAGCTTGACCTGCTTCCGGGTGAAGCGCCAACCTACTTCTTTCGTTTGTTGACCGCTTCTTTTAGTTGCTTACCTGCGCTGAATCTGACCGCCCTGGTCGCCGGTATCTTGATTCGCTCGGCCGTGTGGGGATTATGACCGCGGCGCGCTCTTCGGTGCGACACACCAAATGTACCAAAGCCGACAAGTGTCACCTTGTCATTCTTTCGCAGGCTGTCAGCGATCGCCTCCTTCACCGCATTGATCGCTCTCTCCGCCTCGGCCTTGCTGATCGAGGCCCGCTTTGCCACCTTCTCGATCAAATCGCCCTGATTCATCGCGCCTCCTAAATATCGTAGGGTGTTCAGCCCCTTGGCCCAAGATATAGTAGTCGTTTCGCCGGGTTTATAACATCCGGACTTCGCCCTGTCAATAAGTTTCTTTGTTGAGTCCCCTGGAATGGGTTCTGGCAGCCGGATTCAAGGCCGGCAGTTCTTTAGCGGCGTTGTCTGTGACGCTCAACCGATCTGTAAGATAACCTTCATGTTCTCCGGCGCCGCGGCCTCTTCGAATGCACGCAAGCCTTCCTCTAACGGCAATCGCCGCGATATCAGCGGGCTCAAATCCAAGTGGCCGCCAACAAGAAGGTTGATTGCCGGGCGGAATCGCCCGCAGCGCGAGCCGACGATCGTCAACTCGTTAACAACGACCTGAGACATTTCCAGTGAGGTCGATCCTTGATGAGTCGACTTCAGGACAACGGTACCTCTTGGCTTGACGATTGCGAGCGCGGTCGCCAGTCCCGAAGGTGATCCGCTGGCTTCTACTACCACGTCAAACCGCCCTGCCCACTCGCGACCGAGCGCGGGCTTATCCATCAACACGCGATGAGCACCAAATCCTCGCGCTATCTCCAACTTCTTTTTGTGTCGCCCGATGAGAGTTAGCGAGCAACCGATCTGCGCAATCACGAGTACAACTAGCTGAGCGAGCTTGCCATCACCAACTACGGAAACCTCGTAGGAACTCTTTACGGTAACCCGTTCAAGAATGTTGAACGCAGCAGCCAGCGGCTCAACGAACACGCCCGCGTCGTCGCTCACCGAATCCGGCAACTCGATCAGATTGCGAACCGGAAGCGAGAGAAACTCTGCAAAGGCGCCGTCGCGTCCCTTGATTCCCAGCACCGTTCGCGCATCACAGTGTCTCGGGTCATCTTGCAAGCACAGTTCGCAATGACCGCATCCGGCGTTGATCTCTCCCGCCACGCGCCGCCCGACTAGCGAGAGATCGGGCGATTCAACCACGCGACCCACGAACTCATGACCCAGCGTTCCCTGGAACCCAGCGTAGCCTTTCACGATTTCAAGGTCGGTGTTGCAAATGCCGGCGCAGATCACCTGGACAAGCGCCTCGCCTTCGCGCCGTGGAACCGGCGCATCGCGCACGAATCTGAGACTGTCACCAAACGCAAGAGCTTTCACACTCGAATCCTATCAGCGTGTAAAGAGGAACGAGTTCGATATGTTCCCGCTGCCGATTGGGCTCTCGACGCGAACAAGCAGGCTCCCGCGCTTTACCAGTTTCTTCAGCTTCTTTTTTGTGGCGTAGAAGATCGTGTCGGTTCCGTCGGGTAGAGGTGGACCAGCAGTGAACACATTCGGGAGCGCGATGTCTTCCCCGTCCAGTTGGACGGTGACCGCGGCGTTGCGCACGAAGAACCCAGCGCCGGTTATCATCAAGGCGTCGCTGCCGTCCGGCGCGCTAGTGAATTCAACGCCGGTTATCGTTGGATAGCCAGCGCGAATTTTCAACGAGCCGCCACTACCCTTCCCGCTGGCAAGGATCAGATAAGTCACACCAGCAGTCGCCGTGAACTTGAGCACCGAGCGATTGGCCCTGTCAGGCGGATTCCCAAAATCGTCACTACAAGCCACCCGTGTGAGCGATCCGCAAGCGCCTGTATAAACGCTCACCACGGTATCGTAATCGCTCAAGCTCGTGTCGACTCCGTAGATCGTACTCACGGCGGGCGTGATTAAATACCAGACAGTATTTGTGTCTCGGTCACCCGTGCACGACACGGGGTCGTCAGAGGAAGAGGTGGCCGATCGGGTATCGAGAGCATCGGAATAGGGCGTCGAAGCTATGACCCGTGGGGTTTGACAATCATCGCTCGGGAATCCGTTTGGTGGCGGAGGCGGCGGCGGAAGCGATGAACCGAAATTAAGCTGACCGTAGAATATCTCTTGTTTGCCCCGGCGTGTGTCAGCCCACATGATGTGTGTCTTGTCTCGCGCAGCGGCCACGCCGACATGATCGCCGATACCAATGGCGCTCGCAGAAGAACCCAGGACATTTGCCTGAACCCGGGGATCAGACGAGGCCGAGCTTATTCTGATATTCTCTCCGAAACTCTCGCCTCCATCCGTTGAACGAGCGAGATACATGTTCATGAGTATCGTACCGGGATCATCCCGGCGGTCGTAGAATGCCACCTCGACGGCTCCGCTCGACGAATCAACGCTCAGCCATGGAAAGAACTGATCTGCCCCACTGCCATCGTTGTTCACCCTGACAGGCAAGCTGACATCTGGAAGGCTACCGGCCCGCGGCGAGATTCTTCTGATGAAAATGTCCGTGTCTCTCCTGTTAGTCGTTTCGGCCCACGCAACGTACACCATTCCTCGATTCGGCCCCGTGCTTCGATCCACGTCGATCGTAGGAAAGCTATTCGCGCGATCTACGCCGCTGATAAAGAAAGGTGCATTCGGTCCTTCGAGGTTGCCTACATAGTTGTGGACGATGATATCAATGGAGGCCAGTCCAGGCAGGAAGGTGTCGCCGCCATCGGTCGATGCGTTGAACAACAAGCTTCGCGCGGGCATTCCAACCCAGGCGGCATAGAACTCGCCATTTGGCCCGGTGGCCAATGAAGGTCCTCGCATATCTCCGACGTGGCCGATCGCCTTTGACGCTGAGAAATTCGCGTCGGCGGGCCTGCGACGTGAGAATCGAACCACAGTGCCATTCTGGCCGTTTTCATCCGGGCCAGTGCTCGTCCATACCGCGTAAATGCTGTTCTTGTATTGGCTTGATGGCGACACATCGATCGTCATGCGACACTGATCGGCTCGCTTGCGTATCGCGTTGCCAATATCAGTTACAACAGGCCTCGGGGTCGTGAATGTTCGGCCGTTATCGGTCGACTTAAGAACGTAAACACCTGAATCGAAGCTCGAGTTGTCGAGCATCAGCACACACAGATAAAAATTTCCGTCCAGGTCCGAAGCGACTGACGGGTACGTCGCGCGTCCCCACGTCTTCTCAGGCGTTTCGAGCCCAATCAGCCCGGTTCCCCAGGAGCGGCCGCCGTCAGATGAAAAGTAATAGGACACAAGCGTGTCGCCTCGCCCTGCTGTTCCTCCTCCGAGGATCACCTTCGATGCACCCACGATAATCTGATCGTTCATCGGACTGACCGCAATCGAAGTTTCATCGCGAGGATCAGGATCGGTGGCGGGGCTCACGGTTACCTCGAAGAGCGTGGGCGCCCCCTCCGCTCTCGTCAAGAACGACTTGTAGGAGGCCGGACCGATAAGAACGGCGATTATCAGAATCGATATGTGCTTCACGTTTGAAATCAAAATCTCGCTCGCAGGGTTCGCGTTGAATTCAAATCAAAGAGTGTTACGCGAAGAATTCTTCCACACGCAAAGAAACGGCGCAAGTGATAGCGTCCGCACAACTTTTCAAAGAGATTTCACACAGTTATACTCAGACTCAATTCGATCTGAAGGAGAGCATCTGGAGAAGAAACACTATCACCTCATTGGCATCTGCGGCACAGCGATGGCCTCGCTCGCAGGCATGCTCGTCGAACAAGGACACGAAGTCAGCGGTTCAGACGAAAACGTCTACCCACCGATGTCCCTTGAGTTACAGCGGCTTGGGATTCCTGTGCGCGAGGGCTATAGGCCGGACAACCTGGTTGAGCGGCCCGACGTGGTTGTAGTCGGCAACGCGATCACGCGCGGCAATCCCGAACTCGAGCACGTGCTCAACGAGAAGATTTATTACACGTCGATGGCAGCCGTGATCAAAGACAACTTCATTCGCGGCCACCACTCGGTCGTCGTCGCCGGCACGCACGGCAAGACGACGACCACCTCCTTGATGGCCTGGGCGATGGAGCGGGCAGGCGTAAATCCATCGTTTCTGATCGGCGGCGTCGCGGAGAATTTCAACTCGTCGTTCCGCGTAACCAACGGACCTTACTTCGTCATCGAAGGCGATGAATACGACACCGCCTACTTCGACAAAGGGCCGAAGTTCATGCATTACCTGCCTGACACGGTGATCTTGAACAACGTCGAGTTCGATCACGCCGACATCTACCGCGACCTTGAAGCAGTAAGGTTTGCTTTCAGCCGGTTGATCAATCTCATCCCAGAGAACGGGCAATTGATAGCCGGATGGGACTCGGGCCTGGTCGCCGAGCTTTCGGCCCGCGCGTTCTGTCACGTCGAGAGCTTTGGTACGAGTCATGAAGCTCGATGGAGCGCGGACGACCTCAATCTTTCATCCGAGATGACGGAATTCACTGTGCGGGTCGAAGGACGCGAGTTCGGCCGCTATGCGAGTCCGCTGGCTGGTCTGTTCAATGTGCGCAACTGCCTTGGCGTAATAGCGGCCTGCGAGGCGCTCGGCCTCGACAGAAGTGCGGTGGCCGAAGCACTCGCTGAGTTCAAAAGCGTCAAGCGTAGATTGGAAGTCCGCGGTGAAGTTCGCGGCATCACTGTGATCGACGACTTCGCGCATCACCCTACCGCCGTACGCGAAACGCTTCTCGCAGCCCGGGCGAAGTATCCCGGGCGCCGCATCGTCGCTATCTTTGAGCCCCGCTCCTACACAGCCCAGATAAAGCTATTCCAGCAACAATTCGAAGACGCGCTTGCCGAAGCTGACGAAATAATAATCGCCCGCCTTTTTCACCCTGAGCGGTACACGCGAGAAACCGCGATCTCCCCGGCCGAGATGTTAGATCACCTCCGGGCTCGCGGCCGTGCGGCTCACTACATCCCATCCCCCGATGACATAGTCTCCGATCTGGCGCCCCGCCTCAAAGGCGACGAGGTTGTGGTGATAATGTCCAACGGTTCGTTCGGCGGGATTCACGAAAAGATGCTGAAGACGCTTCGCAGCGCTGAGACAAGCGCGCACGCGGAAGGCTAGCCTTGCCGGAAGCCGGTGAAATTAGTTGCTGGAGGCCGGCGCGCCGGCGACGACGCTCAACCGCCCTTTGCGCTCTATTCGCCCGCGTAAGACATTCTTGATCGGGTTGGGTAGGAAGAACTCGGCGATCCTCGCGATGCTATCGACCAGCTCCTTTATGTCCCGTTGACCTCTCCAGTGATCCATCACAACTCTGCGATCGGCGCGGTTGAACAGCCTCAGTATCGAGATTGCGAGCAGGTAGGAATCATCCACCTGGCCGATGAATGGGATGAAGTCGGGGATGATGTCGAGAGGGACGATCACGTACATGATGATCCCTGCCAGGATCGCTTTATCAGCTTGAGAGACGCGCTCATCTCGCAACAAGCCGATCAACAGTCCCACCAGGTTGGGAATGAAGAGCAGCAATTCCCGCATCTTTCGTTTCATCTTGCGCTGTTCGGACATCTATCTCCTCCTGAGCGTGCGTTGGGGTACGCTTTGTATTCTAGGTATGCCAGTGCCCCGCGTCAATTTCGAGACCGAGCCCAAATGGTGAGGCCGTTGGTTGACAGTGAATACTGCACACGATAGCATTTTCTGTACTTAGATCATTGCTATTCACTTTCACTCGATCATAACGCATAGAATCTGGGAATAGGCTTCCATGAGGAAAAATAAGCGCACGAGCCCGAAGACAGTCGAGCGCCCGATCAAGGCACCCACGATACGCCGCAACTGGATCCTCGGGCTAATACTCGGGGTTACGTTTCTCACGTTTGCCAACACGCTGAAGAACGGTTTTGCCTACGACGATCAGACCTTCATCCTCCAGAACCAAATTGTCCAAAGCTCCAGCTTGGGCGAAGCCATCTCGAAGCTTCCTGTCGTCCTCACCAAGGAGTTGTGGTTCTATCGCGTGATGCAGGATAAGGATCCCAACAAAGACGCAGGGCCCACAACGCCATACTACCGGCCGGCCTTTTCGATTTTCCAAATGATCTGCTGGCTGCTGTTCCAAGACAAGGCGGCGGGCTGGCACTTCCTTAATATTCTGGTTCATCTGCTGGCCGTCTACTTTGTTTTTCTGATTCTCGAACGGATCACAAAGGACCTGAAGGTGTCTGCTATTGCATCTCTGCTTTTTGCCATTCACCCGCTCCGAACCGAATCGGTTGCCTGGATCTGCGGAATCTCGGATCCATTCCTGGCAATCTTTCTTCTTCCGTCCTTTTATCTCTATGTGCGTTTTCGTGACGAAGGAAAGCTGGCGTTCCTGGCCACGGCATTGTTGCTGTTCCTCTTTGCCGCATTCACCAAAGAGCCCGCGGTAGCGCTGCCCTTGTTCATCGGGGCTTATGAGTTGCTCGTCATCAACCAGGACAAGACCGTTCGCGAGAGGATCAAACCTGCATTCAAATACTCGTCGTGTTTTCTGCTCGTGTCCGCGCTCTATTTCATAGCGAGGTACTACGCTCTCGGGTTCGCGCTCAACAACAGCAACTTCAAGCATTATCCTCTCGTGGGAATCCTGCTGACGATTCCGCTGGTCATATGGAAGTATGTCTTACTGCTGGTATGGCCTGTTCATCTGTCGCTGTTTCACGCGACCCCGATAATCAGAAACCCTCTCGACGTAGAGTTCATTCTGCCTTTCGTTGCGTTGATCGCTCTGGCATTCGGGCTATGGCGGCTGCGCAGTTCAATCGTCGCGCGATTCGCCATTCTCTGGTTTGCCGTCAATTTGCTCCCGGTGCTGAACCTTAGCGCATTTGCTGAGGACTTTCTTGTGCAGGAGCGCTACGTTTACATCCCGTCAATCGGTTTTTCGCTGCTGGTTGCGATCGCAGTTGCGAAAGCTCCAATAGAAAAATGGCTGCCGCTTGGAAGCCGGCCGCTCGCACAAACCGCGCTCGCGGCGCTGCTCGTGTTGCTGCTAGGCGGAAAGAGCATCGCCCAGAACACCGCCTGGAAAGACGATCTGACGCTCTGGTCCCACGGCGTCGAGAGCGCTTCCGAGCAGTCGATGTCGCATTACATTCTAGGGCACAAGTTAATCAGTTTGGGTGAGTACGAAAAAGCCGCTGAGCATCTCGAGGAGTGTTTGAAGCTGTCCCCGGAGAATCTCATAGTCATTAGCAATCTGGCATCCACCAACGTGATAATCTTCCAGAATGTTGCGGCGGGGAATCCGGGCGCCGCCGATCGAGCCCGGCTCGACCGCGCCCTTGAGCTTTGCGAAAAGGGTCTGGCCAAACAAAGTGATTTCCCGCCGTTGTGGGACACGCTCGGCACCATTCATACGTTCGAAACGGGTCTGAAGAACTACGACCGCGCCATCGCTTGTTTTCAGCGCGGGCTGAGTTTCAACCCCGAGAACGCGATGATCACCTTTCACCTCGGCGGAACGCTGACAAAAAAGGGCGACCTTGATAATGGCGTACGTCTCTTGCAAGCCGCGCTCGAAATGGATCCCAGGATCGTCGACGCGCACAAGTTTCTAGCGTATGCCTACCGGAGAAAGGGACAACTCAAGGAAGCAGTCGATGAGCTAAGTATCTACTTGAAGGCTCAGCCCAACGCGCCCGACGCCGCCAGAGTCAGCAAAGACCTTCAAGACTTTCGCGCCCAGTTGCAGGCGTCGTCCCCCCAAAGCTGACGGGGTTCGGAGTTTCGGTTCAGGGTTTAGAGTTCAGGGTTCAGAGTTCATTGCTTGAGCCTAACATGCCCCCGGAGCAACCTGACAGTTGAACGCGGAACCCCGAACCCTGAACGTTGCTGCTACTTTTTCGCTCCATCCTTGAGAGAAGCCTCTATAGCTGCTTTCAAGGCTTCCTTTGTCTTATCTCGCGCTCGCTTGCCGTTGATGAACACGCTCGGAGTCGAATCTACACCGATCTTTTCCCCGTCAGCCAGGTCTCTTTTCACCTTACCGGAGAATCGTCCCGAATCCAGCGCCGCATCAAACTTCTTCCGATCGAGCGCTAACTGGCCCGCGTACTGTTTGAGATTGTCAACTTCCAGAGCCTTCTGGTTAGCGAACAGGAGCGCAGCGTATTCCCAGTACTTGCCCTGTTCTCGAGCAGCCTCCGCGGCCTCCGCTGCCTTGAACGCATGCGTGTGCTGACCGAGCGGAAAGCTGCGCACAACGAGCTTCACTCTGTCGCCGAATTCTTTCGCAACTTCTTCCAACACCGGCTGTGTCGCCGCGCAGCTCGGACACTCGTAGTCGGTGAACTCGACGATTGTGACCGGGGCATTAGCTCCGCCTTTCCACGGGCTATCAACGATCGCAATGTCGAACACCGGAGGCTCCGGCTGCTTCAGGAACACAACCACGGTAGCCCCGTTCCTCAGTTGCGCGGCATACTCTTCCGCCGCTTTGGCCTGTGCCTGGCTGTGCAAGTACTGAACAATCTGCGGCCGCAATTGATCGAAGCTGCCTTGAACGGTGGCCTTCTTCTCATCGTAGAGCTTGCGAGCGTCTTCTTCGGTCACCGGCTTGACGCGAGGCATGACTTCGGCATCGAACAAGGCTGCGGCCGCAACGTTTTTCTTTTTCGCCTCTTCCTCGAGCAGCAAGTCGTTGATCTTCACTTCAAGCGACTGCTTGCGCAGCGTGTAGACTTGTTCCTGAACGCTGAAGATCAGAGACTTCAACGCGTCCTCTACATCACCCGAAGTGACGCGTTTGCCGTTGACGGTCGCAAACACCCGCGCGCGGTCGGCTTCGCTTTCGGGCGGCGTTGCGCTTTCAACCAGCATTTTCACTTGTGCGCGAACGCGCAGACGGTCAGCAAACTTCTTAGCTTCCTGTTCCTGCCACTGGCTGCGGATGTAACTGATGATCTGGTCTTTGAGGTCTTTGAACTCTCCTTGAATCCGACTCTTGTTCTGCGTGTAGAACGCTTGCGCATCAGCTTCGCTCGGCTGCTTTATCTTTTGTGCCTCGAGCTCGAGCAACTTATCCGCGGTCGTGCCCAGCCTGGCCGCTTCCGCTTCAAGCAGCCGGGCATTGATCTGCACGTCGAGCTGGCGCTTTCGCGCTTCGATCACCTGATTCTGAAGCTCCTGAACGCTGTCTTTGATCGGCTCGTCCACATCCTTGATGGCGACGTTCACCCCGTTGACAATAGCGAGCACATCCGGCGGAGCCTTCACTTCACATCCACAGTCGGCTTCTTTCTTGTCTGCGGGCTTGGACGGCTGTGGCGCCGCAGATTGCCCGGCACCGCGATCCTTCGACACGCCTTGGTTCTGGTGATCGTTGGGCGAAGTCGCGCTCGCCAACCCCATCACCGCGAAGGTTATGATGCCTGTCATCAGAGACACTCTCAGCCTCTTCATCGATTCCTCCAGATACTAATCACTTGATCTACTCACCGATTGGGCCCAAACAGCGACCAATGACTTCGGTCTGAAAGTTTGCAGTTGTTCGAGCGAATTGACAAGGGCGGCGAGGCTGATTTGCCTGTCGCTATTCTTGGCAGCTTCGACGAAAACCTTCCCGGCTCGCTCATAGCCACCCTATCGCTGTGCGTCTTGTTTCATCCTTGCTTCGAGCTGCTCATACTCCCCGAGGTGTGCTCGCATTAGACTTTTCCACAGCTTGCCGTGGTTCGGTACCGAGAAGTGCAGCAACTCATGGACGATCACGTAGTCTCCCAACTCCCGCTCCATCCCCAGGAGTTCGTCGTTGAAACTCAGCGTTCCAGCAGTCGAGCACGATGCCCACTTATTGCGCATCGGGCGGATATACAGCGCGCGCACCTTCACATCCAGCTTGGCTGCCCATTCCAGCACGCGGGTTTTGAATTCCTCTTTGTCGCGCCATCTCTTCATTGGCGCAAGCTCTTCTGCAACAGGTTAAACAACGCTTCGACCGTTGCGGTGACCTTCTCCAAGTCGTCGTCCTCAGCAAATACGGCAAACGTGACTTGCTTCCGCAACTCGCGCAGTTCGGCCTCGCTGCGCTGCCAGTTTGGAAACTTCGCGAACTCCGCACTAATCCTGCGGCTGACCTGCTCCGGGTTAGTTATGTCATCGTCGGTCAGCTTGCACAGCACGAAGTAAGTTAGTCCATCCAATCCCTTTCTGGCCTGTTCCTTCTTCCGTTGTTCGTTCTTCTCGATTTCTGTCAGCAACTCCGCGAGCGCATCGGCAGTGCTGGTCTGACGATCCTCAAAACTCTCCTGCACGACCTTCGCCCGTTCCGCGAGCGCGACGAGGGAGGGATCATCGCTGTTCTCCTCGGCGGTCTTCTCGATGGCTTTGACCAGGTTGATAACCTTGGTCGCTGTGCCCTCGAAATGCTTCTTGATCGTCTCTATGGTCGAGCGGTCAATCGCGACGTATTCGTCCTCATTCCTGACCCGCTCAACAACCGCACCGATGTGTCGCTGGACCAACTCGTTAGTTTTCTTCTGGAAAGCACGGTCCACATAAACGCGGCGGGCATACGCATTGCGCACAACTCCGTATATGCCGGACAGCGTGGTGTAGTTGTCCATGAACGGCCGCATGAATAAGTCCGGCGAGATGATCTCGTACAGCATCTCGATCTCTTTGTATTCCTTGAAGAACTCCTTGCGCCGCTCCTTGTCGCGGAAGTGTTCGATGAGGTTGTCCACATCCTTGTCATTGAAGCCTTGCTTTACCAGCGCCAGATACGCCGGGGCCTTCGTCTCCATCTTCGCTTTGAATAGATGCTTCAGCAGCGCGATGTCCTTGACGATGGCGTTGATCTCGTCGCTGTCGAAGGCCAGCGCTTTCTCAAGCTTGTCGAAGATGCCCACGAAATCGAGCACGAACCCGTGCGGCTTCACCATCTCCGCCGCTTCGTTTTCGTAGGGCCGGTTCACCCGCGCGATTGCCTGTAGCAGCGTGTGGTCGCGCATCGGCTTGTCCAGATACATCGCATAAAGGATCGGCGCGTCGAAGCCGGT